>NZ_NBNX01000012.1:0-43491 GCF_002213225.1 Thioclava sp. IC9 | reverse complement strand
CATCCGAAATGCTGAAGGCGGCAGAGGTCGCGATCCGGGAGCGCTGCGATGTTCGCGGCGGCGCGCTGGAGGAGTTCTGCGCGGAGGCCGACCACATCCACATCCTGTTCTCGTTGCCGCCCGCCGAGGCGGTTGCCGATTTTGCGAATGCGGTGAAGACCAGCACCTCGCGGCGTCTCCGGAGGGACTTCCCGAGCCTGAAACGCCTTGGCGGTGCCCTCTGGTCTCCGAGCTACTTCGTGAGCAGTTGTGGCGGCGCCCCGCTGGAAGCGATCAAGGAGTATCTCCGCTCGCAGGAGCGACCGGACTGACCTCACCAGCCCTGCGGGCTCCCCCACCAATCCCGCAGGTTGGAAGGGGCTTGTGGTGAGGTCTTTTGGGGTCAGGGTCGGGCCGGGCAGAACCCGAGCGCCGAGCCCAGCGCAAAAGCTGGGCTTCGTTGCGCGCCAACGCGGCCTCGTGGTTAACCCCCAACCCAGCCGGTCGACAGCGCCTGCTAAGATCCCTCGAAATAAGCGGGAGTGCCCCGGGCTTCCACGGATTCCGCGATCCGACGCAGGCCATGGATGTAGGCGGCATCGCGCATCGAGAGTTCCATCTCGTTGTGCAACGTCCAGATCGATTGCGTCTCGGTTTCCATCGTCGTTTTAAGGTGATCCCGGACACGCGAACTGTCCCAATAAAAACCCGATCTGTTCTGAACCCATTCCAAATGCGAAACCGTAACGCCGCCGGAATTCGCGAGGATATCGGGCACGACGATATGTCCCGCTTCCGTCAGCTTCTTGTCGGCCTCGGGAGACACCGGTCCGTTCGCCATTTCCAGAATGATGCGGGCTTTGATCCTGTCGCAATTCTCAAGCGTGATCTGCCGTTCCAATGCGGCAGGCACCAGCACCTCGCAATCAAGCTCCAGGAGTTCGGCGTTTGAAATCTCTTTGGTCTTGCCTTGACCTTTCGCGCCTTTCACGCCGCCCGTCTGATGCTTGTGCTGCATGACGGCCAGCGGGTCCAAACCGCCCGGGTCGTATACGCCGCCGCCGGAATCCGAAATGGCGACGATTTTATACCCATCCGCGTGCAGCAGCTTCGCGCAGTGAAAACCGACATTTCCAAACCCCTGGATCGCGACCGTGGCCGTATTCGGGTCGAGAGCGAGTGCGGATTCCAGATAGCGCAGGGCATAATATCCGCCGCGTGCCGTCGCATCGACGCGCCCGTTCGTGCCCCCGAAAGCGAGAGGTTTGCCGGTAATCGCGCTCGGAGAGGCTTGCCCGGAAATCCAGCTGTATTGGTCCGCCATCCACGCGATGACGATCCCGTTCGTATACATGTCCGGCGCCAGAATATCGCGATCGGGGCCGATGAACGGAGCGAAGGCTTCGACATAGGCGCGGCTCAAATGCTCCAGCTCGTTGGCCGAGAGCGTCTTCGTATCCACGCAGACCCCGCCCTTTCCGCCGCCGAACGGCAGGTTGGCGACGGCGCATTTGAAGGTCATCCAGAAGGAAAGGGTCTCGATTTCGTCGAGCGAGACGTTTGGATGGAAGCGAACGCCACCCTTGGTCGGCCCCCGTCGATCGTTATAGCGGCACCGCCATGACTGGAACGCCCTGCGGCTCCCGTCATCCATCCTGATAAGAAGCGTTGCGGCCAAAGTCTCGCGGGGCCATTTCAGCTCTTCGTAGACGTCGGGATGGATGTTGAGCCGCTCGCAGGCCGCCCGCAGGGTTTCGCGAGACTTCGCCAGCATGCCAGTCGTCAGGGGCGTATCGTCCTCGACGTCTTTTTTCTTGGTTGGCATTGGATCGGGACTCCCCAGCGAGGCTTCTCAAAGCGGTTTCTTCAGAACATGCTTTTACACTCGGCCGAGATGGCGGCAGCGTCATTGATTTGTCTCAACCTATGCGAGCCGGCACTCGTGAGTTTGATCGCGGACGTTCCTGCGGATCGGCTCTATGAGCAATATGGCTTTGTAACGACGGCGCCCCGGTCTATTGCGATGGCTCGAAGGACACGCTGAAACTCAAGACAGGAACATATTACGGTGCGATGCAGGAAAGGTGGCCTTCTCCGAGCGCCGAAATTCTAGAATGAGGTCGTGACAGAGGTGGCTCGTGCGCAGCCAAGGTGCGCAGCTTGGCCGCGACTGTTCAGGCCGCTTGCGCCTTCCCGCTGGCCCTCGCCGCCTAACATCAGCCCATCCCGGCCGATCATTACCACGATCCTGTGAAGGCCGCATCGCCCAACCCCCAACCTCTCCAGCGCGCTCGATAATAAGTTGCTACGAGTTCTCCCAATGCCGGCGTGACAGAAAATATGCGTTGTTCTGACGAGCCGCTTGAATCGCGCCTTCCAAGCGAACTTGCGAAACAGGAACTTTGAGGGTCACATCGCAGGCTTGCATACGTTCGCAAGTAAGGTCGTCCCCGCGCATTTCGCTGGAGACCAATATCAAGGGGAGCGAGGGGCAAGCGCGCCTTACGCGCATGCAAAAATCAATCGTGTCTTCAATGTCTCCCAAATGATCGCCGTCGACCATCAGCACGTCGATCTCGTCAGTATGAAGCGCCAGCCAAATTTCGGGCAACACCCCTTCCGGCCACACAAGTAATCTTGCGTCCTCACGCTCACAAAGTTCAGAGAGCTCAGCGCCGATCAGACCTCCTGCGCCACAGTAAATAATGCAGCGCTTCGGAAGAAGGAGGGGGGCGGCGAAATGCAACTGCTCGCCGGTCGAAACGCGATCCATTTGATCCTGGATGAATGCGCTTGGAGATTGCGCTTTCGCAGTTACACCTCTGCCAAATTTCCGAGCCATATCAAATCCAAAGAATCTTCAGAAATTTTCGGAAGCATCCACGTGCTTCGAGTTCAACATTTAAGACAACTTTAAGGCGAAATTTGGCCACTGAGCCATCTTTGCGTCATCTTTATGCGGAGCCATCGACAGCTATCGCCAGATCGGCCATTGCATTGGGCCTAGGAGCGAATGGGAACGACTTGATGCGTCGGACACGTTGGTGATGGTCGAGATTATCGGTCTTTGTATCGCGGCTCTCGCGACGGCGGGCGTGATCCTGCGCCCCTTTGGCTGGGCTGACTGGATCTTTGCCGTGAGCGGCGCCGCAGCGGTGGTTCTTCTGGGGGCACTGCCACTCTCCGATGCCTTGCATGCCATCGGCGAAGGCCGAGAGGTCTATTTCTTCCTGCTCGGCATGATGCTTCTCGCCGAAGTCGCCGGTCGTGAGGGCCTTTTCGACCATCTTGCCGCCCGCGCGGTGCAGGCAGCCGCTGGGTCCGCACGGCGCCTGTTTTTCATCCTCTACCTGGTCGGCGCGGGCGTGACGGTTTTCCTGTCGAACGACACCACGGTCGTTGTGCTGACGCCTGCCGTTCTCGCGGTGACACGCCATGCGCGCGTTCCGCCCCTACCCTATCTCTTCACCTGCGCCATCGTGGCAAATGCGGCGAGTTTCGTCCTGCCGATCTCGAACCCGGCAAATCTCGTAATCTTCCATGGTGCCATGCCGCCACTTGGCGATTGGCTCGCGCGGCTCGCCCTCCCCGCTCTTGCCGCGATCGTGGTCAGCTACCTCTCCCTGCGCTGGGCGATGCGCCATGATCTGGACACAGAGCCCACGACAACCGACGTCCCCACGCTTTCGCGGGGCGGCTGGATCGCGGCGACAGGGCTGAGCCTTTCGGCGGTGGCACTGGTGACGGTCTCATCCTGGGGCGGCGGCCTTGGCCTTGCGACACTCAGCGCCGGGGTCGCCGTGGCGCTGGCGGTCGCGCTGGGCACCCGGCGGTCTCCCTTGCCCCTGTTGCGGCACCTGACTTGGGGCGTGCTGCCACTCGTCGCCGGGCTTTTCGTGCTGGTCGCCATGCTGGACCGCGCTGGGGCCCTGTCGACCCTGGGCCAATGGCTCGGGCAGATGTCAGCAACCTCGCCGCGGGCAACCGCGGGGCTGAGCGGGACCGCAGTCGGCATCGCGAGCAACCTCGCCAACAACTTGCCTGTCGGGCTGGCTGCCGCTGCGGCTGCGGCAGCAGGAGAGCTCGGAGATCTCATGCGCGACTGCCTGATGATTGGTGTGGATCTCGGACCGAACCTTTCGGTGACCGGGTCGCTTGCAACACTCCTATGGCTCGCGACCCTGCGCCGGTCCGGGCTTCACGTCTCCGCAGCCCAGTTTTTGGGCGTCGGGCTCAAGGTCATGCCACCGGCGCTGATCCTCGCGCTTCTTATCCGCTTGTGCCTGCCGGGATAAAGCGCCGCCTGCAGATAATTCTTCGCGCTCATTTCGTAGAGGTTCGGCCCGGCCCGGTCATGCACAGGCGATCCTGACCACCCCTGGTTGCTCGACCAACGACATGGGCGTGCCTTCAGGGGGCTCGGATCGCGATATTGCGTGTTGTCGGTCGAGCACCCCATGCCGCCAGCAAAGCATTGAAAATTCCGGAATCGAGGAATGTCTGGATGCTGCGAAACGCGCGCCCTGATTTGGCCAGACAACCACCTACCAGGCCGAACTGGTCGCCCGCGACAGATACCGCCCGGCCCGGCCCTGCTCTAGAACCCCTCCGTCGGCGGCGATTGTCTGGCCGCGAAGGATCGTGCGGACGGGCCAACCCTCGATCTCCATGCCCTCATAGGGCGTGTAATCGGCGCCGTGGTTCAGGCTCGCTTGGCGGATCACCGCCTTGCGTTGCGGATCCCAGAGCGTGATATCCGCATCTGCGCCGATCACCAGCGCACCTTTTTGCGGGTAGAGGCCGTAGAGCTTGGCAGGGTTGGTCGAGGTGAGCGCCACAAAACGCTCGATACTGATCCGACCCTTGCGCACCCCTTCCGAGAACAGGATGGGCAGCCGCGTCTCCACGCCGGGGATGCCGTTCGGCACCCACTTGAACGAGGTGCGTGCGCGGGGATTATCCTTGCCGGTCTCGTTAACGCCGTCGAAATAGAACGGACAGTGATCAGACGAAAAGATGTCGAAGGTGCCGTCACGCAGCCCCTCCCAGATCGCGTCCTGGCTGTCGGTGTCGCGCGGCGGCGGCGAGCACACATATTTCGCGCCCTCGAAATCCATGTTCAGCCCTTTGAGATCATCTCGGGTCAGGACGATGTATTGCGGGCAGGTTTCGGCGAAGACCTTCATGCCACGCTTCTTCGCCCATTGGATCTGCTCCATCGGGTCGCGCCCCGAGACATGCACGATCATCACCGGCACGTCGGTCAACTGCGCGTGGCTGATCGCGCGATGGGTCGCCTCTCGCTCGGCAATCTGGTGATGCGCCACGGCATGGTAATAGGGCGCGGTCTTGCCCTCTTCCTCGAGCCTGCGGGTCATGTGCTTGATCGCGTCGTGGCCTTCGGCATGGACCATAACGAGTGCGCGCTCGCGACGGGCAACGTCGAAGACATCGAGAAGCTCCGCGTCGTTCAGCACCAGATCGTCATAGGTCATGAAGACCTTGAACGAGGTGTAACCATCGCGCACGAGCGCCGGGAGTTCCTGCCCCAGAACCTGCGGCGTCGGGGCGGATACGATCAGATGGAAGGAGACATCCGTATAGCACGCGCCTTCGGCCTTCTCGTGATAGGCCATCAGACATTCCCGCAGAGAGCTGCCTTTGACCTGCAGCGCGAAAGGCAAAACCGTGGTATTGCCGCCTGCCGCCGCCGACCGGGTGCCGGTCAGGAAGTCATCGGCCATCACCGTGCCGTCCGAGGTGGGCTGCGCGAGATGGACATGGGCGTCGATCCCGCCCGGCAGCACCATCAGACCAGTGGCGTCGATCTCTTCGCGCGCATCCGTGATTTCCGATGCGATTTCAACGATCTTGCCGTCGCGAATGCCCAGATCGGCGCGGAACTGATCCGAGGCGGTCACCAGCGTGCCGCCCCGGATCGCGAGATCGCACCCCGCCCTCACGACGCCATCCGCATCTGGCAGGTGATACTCGCAAGCGCCTCGGTCAGCGCGTCGACCTGCGCCACCGAATTGTAATGAACCATCGAGACGCGAAGGCAGCCGCTCTGCCCGGTTTCCTTCAGATCCTCGACCAGACGGCGCGAATGGAAATCGCCAAAGCGGATCGCGATGCCGAACTTGTCCATCTCGCGGGCCACCATCTCCGAGTTCAGATCGTCGAACTTGAAGGCGATCGTGGGAACCCGCCCCTCTTCCATCCCGCGCCCGATGATGTGGCAGTCGTTTCGCGCCTCGAGCCAGGAAATCAGGCGACCGGCCAAGACATCCTCCTGCCGGGCTATGCCTGCATAGGCGGCCTCGAGGCGTGCGCGATCGCTTCCCTCGCCGCCCAGATGGGTGCCGAGAGCGATCAGGTAATCGACGACGCCGACGGTGCTGTAGGCCAGCTCGTAATTTGGATTGCCGGGCTCGAGCTTGCCCGGGACTTTGTCCTTGCCGTAGAAATAGTGATACTGGCCGTCGAGCTCGCCCAGCAGATCATATTTTCCATACATGATCGCCATATGCGGCCCGTAGCACTTGTAGATGCTGAAGATGTAGTAATCGACATCCCAGTCCTGCACGTCGATCGCGCGATGCGGCGCATAAGCCACCCCGTCGACGCAGATACGCGCGCCGCGCTCATGCACGAAGGCCGCAAACTCCTTCACCGGGTTGATCGAGCCGAGGATGTTGGAGACGTGATGGATGCAGACCAGCTTCGTGCGCGGGGTCATCAACGGATCGAGATCCTCGAGACGCATTGACATCGAGGCCTGATCTAGCGGCCAGTTCTTGATGACGACCCCGAATTCGCGCAGCGCGTCCCACGGTCCGATATTGGACTCGTGATCCGCGTGGCTGACGATAATCTCGTCGCCGGGCTGCAACTGGCCGCGCATGGCCGAGGCGAGCGTGCGCACGAGTTGCGTGGTCGAGGGGCCAAAAACGATCTCTTCGGGGCGCGCGGCATTGACGAGGGTCTTCGCGGCGTCGCGCCCCAACATCAGCCCTTCGGCCGCCGCTTTCGAGACGGCGTAGCTACCACCGGTCTGCACGTTGCGATGGATCAGGAACTCGCTGATCTTGTCGACCGCGCCCTGAACGATCTGGCTGCCGCCCGCGTTGTCGAAAAACACCCAATCGGCGGCGAGCCCCGGAAAATGTCCCCGAACGAAGTCGAGATCGATCGCGTCCTGCGCTGTGTTCATCTTGCTATCCTACTCTTTGATCAATGGCTCAGCACAGCGCTGAGAAAATTCTGGGTGCGGACTTCACGCGGCGCGCCAAGCACCTGTTCGGGCGTGCCGGTCTCGATGACCTCGCCCCCATCCATGAAGATCACCCGGTCGGCGACCTGACGGGCGAAGCCCATCTCGTGCGTGACAACGATCATCGTGACACCGGTGCCGGCGAGCGACTTCATCACGTCGAGCACCTCGCCCACCATCTCGGGATCGAGCGCGGAGGTCGGCTCGTCGAACAGCAGCACCTGCGGCTCCATCGCGAGCGCCCGGGCAATCGCCACCCGCTGTTGCTGCCCGCCCGAAAGCTGGCCCGGATACTTGTCGGCCTGCTCGACGATGCCGACCCGGCGCAGAAGTGTCTCGGCCTGCGCCGCAGCGTTGGCTCGCGACGTGCGGCGCACGCGGCGTGGGGCCAGCATGACGTTCTCGAGGACGGTGAGATGCGGGAAGAGGTTGAAGCTCTGGAACACCATGCCGACTTCGGCGCGCACCTTCGCCAAGGCCCGCCCCGGAAGGACCGGGATGCCGTCGACGCGGATTTCGCTCGCGCGGTCGAAATCCTCCAGGCGGTTGATGCAGCGGATCAGCGTTGACTTGCCCGACCCCGAGGGACCGATCACGCAAACTACTTCGCCTTTTTCGATCTCCAGATTGATCCCGCGCAGCGCTTCGTAGCTGCCGTAATATTTGCGCAGATCTCGGATGCTCACATAGCCCTTCATACGCGCCTCCCGGAATTGAAACGGTTCTCCAGACGCGACACCAGCAGCACCGCCGGCCAGAGGAAAACGATATAGATCAGCGCGGCGCCGATCAGCGGCGAGGGGTTCGCCGCGAGCGCCTGCGCCTGTGTCGCCTGTTTCAGAAGGTCCGGCATCGCGACCACGGAGGCGAGCGCTGTGTCCTTCATCACGTTGATCGAGTTGTTGGTCAGCGGCGGGATCACGATCCGGATCGCCTGCGGCAGGATCACGTCGACCATCGTCTGGCGGTGGCTCAGCCCCAGCGCCTCGGAGGCCTCGAACTGGCCGTTCGGGATCGCCTCGATACCGGCACGAAAAATCTCCGCCGTATAGGCGCCGGAGACAAGCGTCAGCGCGGTCATCGCCGAAGCAAAGGACGACAGGCGCACGCCGAGGAAGGGCAACGCGTAATAGACAACGATCAGCAACACCAGAAGGGGGATCGAGCGGAACACGTCGATATAGATCTTCGTCAGCAGACGCACCGGCGCCACGCCGTAGAGTCGAAGCATGGAGAGGATCAGGCCGAGGACCAGACCCACCACGATGCTCGCCACGCCCAGCTGAAGCGTCAGCCAGAGGCCGCTCAGAAGCATAGGCACGCTTCGCTGCAAGACCTCGAAGTTCAGGAATGTGTCAAAAAACGTCATGAGACTCTTTCGGTGAGAAGCGCGCCCCCGCTGAACGGAGACGCGCCCGAGGTCGTTACTTCAGCGAGGGCATGTCCATGACCGTGACGGTGGAGGTGTCCGCCTCAGGGGCGACGCCGAACCACTTCTCATGCAGCTTGGCGATCGTGCCATCCTTCTTGAGCTCGGTGATGATGTCGTTCACTTCGCTGGCCAGCGGCGCGTCCTTGGCGAACATCATCGAGTATTTCTCGCCCGTCGCGATCCGCTGGACGACCTTCAGCTGCGGCTTGTCCTTCACGTAGTAGAGAAGCGCCGGAATATCGGAGATGTAGCCGTCGATCCGCCCCGCCGTGAGGTCGAGCATCGCAGGCGCCAGACCCTCATAGCGCTTGATCTCGGAGAAGCCGTATTCTGCGTTATGCTCGGTCGCCCACATGTCGCCGGTAGAGCCAGTGTCGACACCGACGATCTTGCCCTTCATCTCTTCGAGCGATTGCGGCCCGCTCGCGAGCGCGGTCAGCGACTGGTCGCTATCGTAATAGGGCTGCGCGAAGGAGACCGATTTCAGGCGCTCGTCGGTGATGGTGATCGACGAGATCGCCGCATCGATCCGGCCCGACTGCACGGCCGAGAAGAGACCGTTGAAGGGGATGTTCACGATTTCGACGTCGCGCCCGAGTTTTGCGGCGACCGCATCGACCAGATCGACCTCGAAGCCGACGTTCTTGCCCGTCTCGTCCTGAAACTCCCACGGCACGTTCCCGATATTGGCGCCGACGGTGAGCGTCTCCGCCCAGGCGCTCGTCCCGAGGGCAGTCACTGCAACGAAGGCCATCGCGGCGATCTTTCCAAATTTTCCAGACATGTTCGTTTTCCCTGTTGATCGTCGTTTTATTTTGCTTAACTGGCATGACCGGTCAGACCGGTCTGACCTTTTGAAACATGCTTTCCCCGATCTGACAAGGAACTTCTTTGATGTTGGCGGGCGCGGGGGGCTATAGATTTAATAACTGCCAGCTTAAGAGGCGCCGCATGGATTTCACGAACGACAAAAGCCCCGTCACCCAGACGGTCGCGCGCCAGCTGCAAGAAATGATCCGCACCGGAGCGCTGAAAAAAGACGAGCGCTTGCCCTCGCAGCGCGTGCTGTCAGAACAGCTGGGCGTGTCGCGCGCATCCCTTCGCGAAGCCCTGCTGACGCTGGAAACGATCGGTCTTGTGCGCACCTACCCCGCTCGCGGCACTTTCGTGACCGGCGCTCAGACAGGCAAGCCCGCCGCGATGGATCAGTGGCGTTTCGAGGAGCAGTATTCCATCCTCGACGTCTTCCAGTCTCGCCTTCTGATCGAAGCGGAACTCTGCCGCCTCGCCGCCCCCCACGTGACGCCCGAGATTGCGGACGAACTGCGGCGTGCGACGGAGGAATTCGAGCAGGCATGGCGCAAGGAAGATCTCGTGACCCATGTCGAAGCCGATCTCACCTTCCACAATATCATCGCGCAAACCTGCCCCAACGCCATGCTGCGCCGCCTGCACCAATCCGTGCGCGACCTTCTGACCGAGACTCAGCGCGTGCCAATCCCGAATACCGAAGTCGGCCGCATGAACGCGTCGATCAAAGAGCACAGGGCGATCCTGGAAGCCCTCACGCGGCAGAATGCGAGCGATGCCGCGGATGCGATGCGAGAGCATATCCGCAATACCGCGCTGTGTGCCGGCGTAGAGATTTGAGGGAACGAGGCTCCTCTGCCTGCGCTTGAGTTTTCAAATCCCCCCATTTGCGGAATGCCGATGCGCGTTGGGGTTTCAGCGCACCCAACACCGTCTGCAAGGAATTGACGAATATAGAATCCAGATGTGTCTGGATGTCGCGAAACGACCCCCGATTTGGCTGGATACCTACCTCTGGATACAGTTCTCCGGTCGGCTCATGCAGACCTCTCATGAAGTAATGCTGTTAAGAGGTTTCGGTCGGATATCCCACGGATGATCTGCTTGAACCAACGTTGCGCCAGTTGCACTCTTTCCGCGCTACACCGCCTAGGCCGGGGAACGTGTTGACGCAAGTCACCCGCCGCCGGGCCAGCGCCTTGCCAATCTCGCAGGAGTTCTCGGCGCAACACGTGCTGGAACGCAAGCGCAGGGGCGCAGCTTGCCTCCCTAGACTGTGGGTCCGACGTCGGCGAACCTCATGACGACTTGGCCTCGTCCACTCCAGCGCGGCCAGGTCATTCGCACCATCGGCTTGGTCAGGTCACATTCGCCGAGGTAGGTCGCGGCACGGCGCGCAACGTTTTCTCCAAGGCACTCATTGCTGAAGGGTAAGGTTGCGCGAGCCCTGCCCAGGGACCATATCCCACCGGCCAATAAGACGGGGGGACTGCATGACTTTGCGCGACCGGATCGCGATGACGCTCGACACGTCGACTTTTAGGAACACGATCACGGGCGTGATCCTGTTCAACGCGTTGCTTCTTGGACTGGAGACTTCAGAACGCGCGATGGCCCTCGCTGGCGATCTGATCCGGCTGCTCGATATGCTATGCCTGTCGGTCTTCGTGCTCGAGATCGGGCTGAAGCTGTTCGTGCAGCGACTGGGCTTCTTCCGCTCGGGTTGGAACCTCTTTGATTTCACCATCGTCGGCGTGTCGCTTCTGCCCGGCGCACAGGTCTTCAGTGTGCTGCGGGCGCTGCGCGTGTTGCGTCTGCTGCGCATCATTTCGGTCGCGCCGCGCCTGCGCAGGGTGGTCGAGGGGCTGATCAATGCGCTGCCGGGCATGGGTAGCGTATTCCTGCTGATGGGCATCATCTTCTACATCGCGAGCGTCATGGCGACGAAACTCTTCGGCACGAGCTTTCCGGACTGGTTCGGCTCGCTCGGACAATCGGCCTATTCGCTGTTCCAGATCATGACGCTCGAGAGCTGGTCGATGGGCATTGTGCGCCCGGTGATGGAAACCCACCCTCTGGCTTGGGCATTCTTCGTGCCCTTCATCATGGTCACGACCTTCGCTGTGGTGAACCTTCTGGTGGGCCTGATCGTGAACTCGATGCAGGATGCCCATTCCGAAGAGGAGACCACGCGCACCGACGCCTATCGCGACGAGGTGCTGCTACGGCTCGAGGCGATCGAACAGCGGATCGGCGATCTGCGTGAGGCGGCTCCGCCCCGCGAGTGAGCCCGTTTCTGAGCGCGCGCGTATAGACAAAGACTAACCCGATCTCAGGAGACCCCGCGCGATGCGCCTGCGCCCCACCCCGACTTTCCCACCTGGTTCGTCCGCGCCTGATCCGGTGCGCGCCCGATGACCGACCGTTCGCGCCGGGTGCCCAAGACGCGCCTCACGCGGTTCGCCGCCTTCGGTCAGATGGCGGGCGGGATCGCGGCGGGGGCGTTGGGTGAAGGGGCGCGCAAACTAGCCAAGGGCGAGCGCCCGCAGCTTTCCGACCTTATCCTGACACCCGCAAATGCGCGCCGCGTCACCGATCAGCTGGCGCGGCTGCGCGGGGCGGCGATGAAACTCGGGCAGATGATTTCGCTCGATGCAGGCGATGTGCTACCGCCCGAGTTGACCGAAATCCTTGCGCGTCTGCGCGAAGCGGCGAATGTGATGCCGCCCAAACAGCTGGACCGGGTTCTGGCGGCACAATGGGGACCGGACTGGCGCAAAAAATTCGCGCGTTTCGAGACGCGCCCGATTGCGGCAGCCTCGATAGGCCAGGTTCATCGGGCGGTGCTCCATTCGGGGCGCGAGCTGGCGGTGAAGGTGCAATATCCCGGCGTCGCGACGAGCATCGACGCCGATATCGACAATGTCGCGGCGCTGCTGCGCTATTCGGGGCTCCTGCCGGCCGGGCTCGATATCCGGCCGCTTCTGGCCGAGGCCAAGCGGCAGCTTCATGAGGAGGCCGATTACCTCCGCGAGGCGGAGCAGATGCGCCGCTACCGCACCCTGATGGAGGAAGACCCGCGCTTCGTGATCCCCGAACCGATCGAAGAGCTACTCCGCCCGACGATCCTTCCAATGGATTTCGTCGCAGGCGCCCCGATCGAAACCCTGGCCGAGGCCGATCAGGCGACGCGCGACGAGGTGACCTCGGCGCTGCTCGCATTGGTCCTGCGTGAGCTGTTCGAATTCGGCTACATGCAGACCGATCCGAATTTCGGCAATTTCCGCTGGCAGAAAGAGCAAGGCCGGATCGTGCTGCTGGATTTCGGCGCCGCCCGGGCGATCCCGCCCGAGACGACGGCCTCCTACCGCCGCTTGCTGCGTGCGGGGCTCGACGAAGATCCGGCAAAGCTGCGCATGGCCCTTCTGGAGATTGGCTTCGTGTCTGAGGCACAGCTGACCCGGCACGGTGGCACCTTCGACGAGATGATCGAAATTTTGCTCGCGCATGTCGCGCGAAGCCGGCCCGAGGGGGCGCTCTTCGACTTCTCCGACCGCAGTTTCGTCGAGGCGTTGCGCGAACGCGCGGCCCCAATCATGGCGGATCGGGCGAACTGGCATCTGCCGCCCGCGCAAACCCTGTTCGTGCAACGCAAGATCAGCGGCACCGCGCTTCTTAGTGTGCGGATGCGCGCCCAAATGCGCTTGATCGAAATGGTCCGCCCCTATGCCGAGGGTAGCCTGCGCGGTTCCATGAGCGCTTCAGATCTAAACACGGCAATGCGCCCGCCTAAATCTTGACTGGGTTACATCCACCGGCCTCGAACCACGGCACGCACACAATAAGCCGCACCCCTTTCGTGCGAGCAGGCACACTTCCCGGTCTGAAGGTGCTCGACCAACGGCATCAAAGCGCTCGAATGTATATTGTCGAGCCCGCCAACAAACAGCGCGAAAACTGCTGAGCAACGACTACCTCCGAGCAGATTTCACTTGCGAAATGTGAGGCACACGGGCGCACAACCATGATCGTCGGCCTGGCCGGAAAGGCAAAAGGACCTACACTGGGCGTGGCTTTTTCTTGGTCCGGCGAGGCCCCGTCAGGCACAGACGTCTGTTAGGGCCTGTTGGCTGAGGCGTAAGACGGGTGCGCGAAGCTTTGAGTTGGCCATCAATCTTGATGCATCGAGGTTCGGGAAGGTCACAGGCCTCAAGTGCCCTGAGATCCTCTTCCGTCATCTTCGCTGGCTCCGAAAGAGTGGCTCGCAAGACATAAGCAGCCACCGCCGCTCCGCCGGAGAGCACGCCCATAATGATGTATTCGGCCAGATCCATGACACGTTCTTTCGTGGGAACTGTAGCGACGAAACATCAAAAAGTTCAAACTCGGAATTGCTCGGCTCGCAAGCGAGAAATCCGCCCGCAACTGCGCGGCGGCTTGCATATCTGCGAGAAGATGCCTTCTGCGAGGTCACGATGCTAAGCGTCCGACGTGATCTGCATCGCTTTCAGGTCGCGCCACTCGAAGGATCATCCCCCGCTTCGCGGTCTTCATCCGCCTTTTCGCCGAAATAGGCATCGCCGGACAGAGGCTGCGAATTGAACCAACGGATGTCTTCCGCGCTCAGGCTCGCCACATCTTTGATATACCGGCGCTCACGCATCACAATCCAGAAGGCCGCCGCAGCGAACACGCCCATCAGGATCATACCGGCTGTCACATTCCAGTCCATATCGTGCTCCCTAACCTTGAATTAGACCGAGGAGGGTAATCAAAGTCAAACGGGACCACGGTTATCGCTTTACCAGAAGCACCTTCAGGAGGCAGCGCAGGACGCCGATCCTTGCCGAATTCCGCCGCAGCACCGAGGGCAGGTCACCTGCCGTATCGGCACGTCCGCGAGAACAGCTATAGCTGCTTACAAGGAGCGCGCCGTCGCGCAGCTCAAACAAGCGCCGTCAGCGTCCCTGATCAAACGAGACAAAGCCCACACTTTCAGGCTATAATTAAGTTTTACGGAGGACCACGCATGGAAGATCTTTTCAGGAAACGACAAGAGGAAAAGGCGCGAAGCCGCGCGAAGGATGAAGAGCGCCTGGCGAGAGGCGAGGTCAGTCCCAGCGAGTTGCAACATCAGAATTTAGTATTCAAGAAAGTCCGAGCCGACCGGGTCGGCTTCGTGAAGAGCCGAGAACCGAAATCCGTCAAATTCCTTAGCCTTTGAGGCTGCTATGTCTAACGATCAGGAACTGGCGGAAGCAAGAACTCAACTCCCAAGGATCCTCGGCGAGCTGGAGACACTGCTGCGAGCAGGCAATCCGGACCTCGATCTCTTCGTCTCGGCCCTCGCCCATTATGGCGAGCCTGGATTGGCCCAACTCCATCTCCATGGCGTCGAGGGCGACCGCGAACGTAGATCCCGCCTGATGAAATTTGCGACAGCCTGGCTCCTGGAGCGCGGCATATCGATCGAGCCTCAGGAGGGACGCGACCTCTATGACATTCGTCCATGGCGCGAGGCCCGTGGGGGCACAACTCAAGATATGGGATCTCTGGACGAGATCTGAAAGCGCTCGAACGAGGATCGGCAAAAGACAAAGTGCAGGGCACACTAAGAGGCTTACGCGCGCCTCCTCCATCTCGAAGTTGGGTGACCCTCCAATGCCCCGTATAGCCTCTTTTCAAATGCGCTGCGACGATCTGAAAGCCGCTCTGTGGCCAGCTCTTCGGTGTGTCGACGAAGAGCAATTCCGCAATTCCGAATCCGGCCTCCTGGAGATCCCGCAACCGCGCCTTCGTCGTCAGGTTCGTGAGTGGCGAAAGCCAGACGATATTTTCCGAGACGCGCATTGCGTGCCGCGTGAACGCCCGCAGCTCTGACCAAGGCGGATTTGTGATGACCCAATCCACCCGATCGGTCCAAGACAGAAAGTCACGCCCTTCACTGATCTCGCACCAATGGCGCTCCACGTGATCCGGGAAATGATCAAAGAACGCCCCTTCCCCGCGCGACGGATCGAGGACTCGCCCGGCCATCGCATACGAAAAATGTTCGATGATCGCCTTGGCGAGGTTAAGCGGTGTCATGACCCGGTCCTGTTCCGCGTAATTCTTAGGCGGCACCAACCCGCGCCCCTTCGCCAGATCGCTCCGTTCCAGGGGCGCTCGGATGCGGAACAGCCGCAATGCTGCGGAAAGCGTCGCTACACGCCCGGAAAACTCCGCTTCCAAGGCAATGACCGTGACGCGGCTGCAACCGATCCGGCGCGCGAGAGCCTGCTGCGAAAAACCGCGCGCACGCCTTCACTCCGCGAGCACGCGTCCCATATGCTCACCCGCCTTGGCAACACGCCAGCGCAGGCAAAGGACCGGCAAGACGGCCTCTAGCGAAAGGATCGTGCCTGCCCCGCTCTCCAGGGCGCGCACCGTCGGGATGCTGATATTGGCGCGGGATGCGAGTTCGGCCTGCGTGAGTCCGCGCGCTAGGCGTTCGGCTCTGAGGATCTCGAAAAATGACATATGCGAAAATCTTTCCATAGAAGGCTCACAGATAGAAAGAAATAGCGACAAAGCGCAACCGCTTGCGCTGCACCCTAGGCGCTCCCGAAAACTAGGGACAATGTGCTCCGGCGAAATTTTCTCTACTTCCTAAAAAATCGGGAACCCGTTTTTTTCAGCCTCGGCACTTAGACTGAACGCATTACCAGATCCGCCCCGGATCACCTTACCCGTCCCCGCCGAGCCTCGCTCGCGCGGCCTTAGGAGCTGCATGCCATGGCCCAGCGCCCCTTCACGCAGAACATGCGAAAATCTCATCGCGCAACTGGGTTCACCAAGGACGATGAAGAGCTTCTCGCGCGGCTCGTAAAGGCTCGGCTGCAAATCGCCGATCTGATGCTGGAAAAACCAATTTATGCCCCGATTTTCGAGAGACTGGAGCGCGAAATCGCGGCCATCGAGGCGCGCCGAATCGAGGATCCACTGGCCCGCGCGAGAGCGATCCTGCGTGGACTGCCAAGTGACGCGACCTCCCCGTCCGACGATCAAGACGATATGCCAGAGCCTTGGTAGGTTTGACTATCTCACCTGTCGATGCCGCAAGAATCCCGAACGCAGCGAACAGCTCAGCCGTCATGCGAAAAGCGAAAGGCAAAAATCCCCAAACGCCTTCTATCCAATAAACATGAAGCGAAACTGCACAAAAATCCAAAAATTCAAAACAAGCATCGTCTGATTACCCTGCGGCAGCGCCAAGCATGCAGAAAATCGAGAACATCCGCGAACGCGTGCGAAAAAGATTTGCAAAGGCAACATGGCGATGCTCTCGACAGAATGGGACCGGCGCCTTCAGAAACAATGCGAGCCTTCGACAGCCGCAAGCGATCGCCCTCGTGCGACGAAAGGTGAAGCGAGACTCGGCCGCGCCCCGCGAAAAGCCGGCCACTATGCTCATACGAAAAACGGACGGCGAACGGGCGCAGATTGCCCCATTGCGCGAGCTTTCTTTCCCGCCCTCGCCGCCGCCCCGGCTTCCTATCCCCCCGTATCCCGGGGTAGGATCCGTGCCGAGAGCCTTGGGAAGTCGCAAGGCGTAAGGACGGGCGAGAGCCGGGCAGCCTAGAGGGATTTACCGATAGCATCGCACGCTCAATAAGGTTACTCACCAGCCAGCCAGCGAACGGGATCTGCTGAAGGTCCTGGACGGTGACGGTATCGTCGGCCGTGATGCGGACCATCCCGATGCGAAAAACGACCGCGACGACAGCGCAGAGACCGGTAGCCACCGGAGGCGGGCGGTCTACTTGGGCAAGCCATCTTGGGCATAGGCCTCCTGTTTCGGCACCGGCGCATGTCATGTCGATTTTTTTGAGCCGAACCACCGGGATCTGATAGCAGTCCAGGGCAGACCTCTGCGCGCCTATGCATCTCGGCCTTAGGGCGCCCATTTCCGCTCGCGAGGGCCTAGAACTCGTTCGGAAATCGCCTGCTATTTGCCAGCGCGAATCAAGGATCGATCGGAGAGAAACGATCGTGCATTTCCCACGTTTGATGACACGCAATGTCCGGATTTAGAGTTTGGCTCGTAGTATCAGACCCCGCGCCCCAGCATGCGGCTCGAGTGCAGGCGATGCGAAAATCATCGGCCAAATCCCGGCCCAGCGCGAAGATATTCCTATTTTTCAAAGCACAATGCCCACCCCACGGCCAACGACGCGCGGTGCGAAAAAACCTAAAAATTCCGTGCGAAAACAGGCGCTTAATCGAAATACTCCTAGCCTTCCTCGACGTCATGGGATATGCTTGATCGAGACAGATTCACTTCCTAGTCGTTAGAGGCAGCCCGATGCAGACAGGCCTAACCACGCCGCTTTAGCGGCCCGCGTCCTCCTCGAAGGACGCGCTCCGAACTAGATATTGAATATTCACACCCGGCACCCGGGTCGACACGCTGTCGGCCTGCGCCCTTCATTATTGAAACTCACTCGGACATTCGCCTGTCCGGGCACGGCTGACGCATGCCCATGGTCCAGTTAGGCGCTTGGCTCGAAGCAAAGGAAAGAAGCAAATGGTTCACGAAACAAGCCCGCTCCAACCTTATCTTGAGATCATTGAAGGTATTCTCCCGGTCACGCCGATTGCAATGATCGATCTCGGCGGCACCCAGCAGCGCATTCGAGAACATCCGGCGCTTGCTCCGCTCCTGCAGACCTATCTCGCAGATCGCGCCCTCGGCGGACAAGGCGGATTGAGCGCGGACGGAACCTTCGACGCCACGCTCTTTATAAAATGGGTCCTAGTGCTCAGCAACCAGGCTCCCGCAATCGGGGATCGCGTAGCGACCGGGGAGCTATCAGCCGCGCCTCTGCTCGACTCATGGTGCGCGATAGTTGAAGGCGCCGTGCCCCTGCTTG
This sequence comes from Thioclava sp. IC9, assembly GCF_002213225.1. Classification (NCBI taxonomy): domain Bacteria; kingdom Pseudomonadati; phylum Pseudomonadota; class Alphaproteobacteria; order Rhodobacterales; family Paracoccaceae; genus Thioclava; species Thioclava sp. IC9. The sequence continues at coordinate 25,085 of NZ_NBNX01000012.1, read as the reverse complement.
TCGGGCAGGTCTCCGGCCACCCGCATCTGCGTGAGGGTGCGCGGGTTCGAACTTCGCCTCTCATGAATCTCCAGCCGAAGGCGGGCTGGGCTCGAAGTTGTAACCGCTTCTATCGCTTGGGCTTACACGATCCAAGTTTCCTGAAAACCCTGCAAGAAGACGGACGCCTTTCTGCGAGCGCAAAGCTCCTACGCGCCGATCGGAGATCCTGATCATGTCCAAGGTGCTTATCTTGGCGGACCTGCATCTCGATCTCTGGATGCAGAAACACCGCGACCCATTCGATGACCTTGAGCTCGAGAACGCTGAGCTTCTCATCATAGCTGGCGACCTCGCCAACAAGCCCAAGATCCGTTGGCGTCCGGCGCTTCAGCTGATCGGCCAGCACGTCGATCTCGATCGGGTTCATATCATCCCGGGCAATCATGACTATTACGATTTTCGGCTCGATGGCGACGACCGCCTCGCGGATCTCGCGCATGAAGCCGGCGCGCATCTCGCGCAGAAACGAGTGCTCATACATGAGCGCACGCGATTTCTCTGCGCCACGCTCTGGACTGACTTCGCGCTCGGACCGGGAAGCGTTGCGGAAAAGTCGTCCCGCAACGACTGGGTGATGAATGACTATCGCTATATTCGCGTCGCAGGAAGCGGCTACCGCAAGGCGCGGCCAGCCGACACCATCGCGAAGCACCATGAACATCTCGTTTGGTTGCGAGGACAACTGGCGACACCCTTCGATGGCGAAACCGTCGTCGTCACGCATCATGCCCCGCACCCGACCGCACTCCCTCCGGGCGCGCCGCTTCCCTGGTGCTACGCTTCAGACCTGACTGCGCTCATCGAGGAATACCAGCCCGAGAGATGGCTTTTCGGCCATACCCACCATGCTGCGGAATTTCAGGTTGGGCGCACGCAGCTGAAGAATGTTTCGAAAGGATATCCAAAATGACAGGAACACACGTATTCGATTGGGGCACTTTCTCCGAATCAGAACCGTTCAGCGGCTTTCTACCAGAGAGCGACTACCCCTTACTTTTTCCGGGAGGCATCCATTTCAATTCCACGGGACGGGTCTACGCAGTTGACGCAAAAAATAAGCATCTTATCCCCCCCAAACCCGGAGTTTATGCTATACGTGAGAAAGAACCATTTGGAAGGGGGGCAATTTACTGTGGCAGAGGAAGAAATCTGAACCAAAGAGTACGGCAAAGCATTAGAGAACAAGGCTTTGGAACGGAGGTGATTTTTTTCAATGAGGATAACGTTTCAATTCGAGAAGAAGGACAATACTACCAACTTTGCATATTGGCAGAAAAGCTGTGCATACGCGCATTAAGTACAATATGCGCCTACAACAACCTTCCAATCAAGCTCTCAAATCAGCAACACCGAGACCCTTTACCTTATTTTGCATGGAAAGACCCGAAAAACTCACCCTACAAACTTCCGATTTCCTTTGCCCAACATGTTCTTTCCAAATTCATGCCTCCGCTACCAGAACCTCACAAAATAAGCCCGTTTGAATACACCTACCGTCTATGGACAATCAATAGGGGTGCAATTCCGGAGTTCACCAGACGTGAAAAAAACATTTGGGCACCAAGCATAGTTGATGCCTTAACAGAAAACTATCTGGAACCATTCGATGAACCTTCCGCATATCGCCAATACTTCCTAGATCAGCTTGCCCGGCAACGATCGAGCGCGAGATAAATCAGCTGGAACTGGCACTCGAAAACCCCTCTGGGTTTTTCAGCTCGATTGCCGGCCCACGGCCGCCTTTGAGCCATCAGTGCTACGGCTCGCGGGACTCTGGAACAGTTACCTCCGTCGTTCGGTCGGATTTGTGCTTCGAGAAGGTTGCCGGAATTGAGAAGAACGCCGATTGAAGAAATACGCGAGAGAGCTCGCGCGCAATTGGCACCCGTCATCAGCCCGTTAAAACAAGCAGATGACGGGAACGGGTCTTTCGGGCTTCCGCAACGGATCAGAACTTCAGCGACATACGGAGCGAGAGGCCGTAGGTCGCGAAATTCCCGCTGCCGACACCGTCCACGAACATTTTCGCCGAAGCCTCCAGACCATCCGCGTTGTCGAAGAGATAGCCGATGTCGAAACGCGCCCGCCCGCCATCTTCCTGATCGACGTAATTACGCGCCGCGCCTTTGCCATCGACATGCGACCAGATCCCGGCAAGCCCCCAGGTCACCAGCTGGTTTTCGTCATCCGGCCGGAGCGGCATCTCGAAATCGATCCCTACCGACACTTCGCTTTGCTGCACGGTCTGCTCAGGCACTCGGTTGGACAGGCTATCGGTGTAAGACAGCTGGTGCTCCGCGACGTAGCTGACCTGCAGTCGCGGCGAATATCCTGCTCATTCCCCGGTCGCTCGGAGCGCGCTTTCGTCTTGTTCGCGGCGGCGAAGCGCTCGGCGACATTTCGCGGGCCTCACGCTGAAGTCAAATAGCGATCACGCTTTTGAAATTTTCAGATTCATCTTTGTCACGGCGGCGCACAGCGAGCGAACGAATGCTTTGCAGACGCTCCAAATGCTCAGAGGCAAGCCCCATTTTCGGCCCCGCTTCCTATGCGGCTGTCTCACGCTCCTAAAGTTCCAGACGCATCCGATGGGACGGCGAGAAGGATTGCCGCGCATATGTGATCGGTTGCGCATCGAGCCAGGTCACCCGGAGCATCGTGAGAACCGGGTCGTCGGGCGCGCAGACAAGATGTTTTGCAGCCGCCCCAGCGGCTTCCGCCAGGAATTCCATGGTGCCGTGAGTATAAGGTGCCTGCCGCACGAGCCAGACATTCGGGCTGGTCTTGGACAAGTCCACGTCTTCTATCTCGGGCACGGTATCGAGCACTATCCAGCGATTTTCGAACATGTGCGGCACATCATCGGCCAGGTGAAGACTGCTGACATGGAGCAGGCGCTCGCTTCCCGATAGCCTCAACTTCTCGCGCACCAGCGGCGGCGGAGCTTCGATTTTGCGCTCCAGCAAGCGGTATTCGTAGCGCGCCCCGCTGGCCTCGACCTCGACATGAGTCAGCGGGATCGTGAGCGTGGCCTTGCGGCGCGGCGCTTCGCGCACCCGGGTGCCAGCCTTTCGGCGCCGGTCGAGAAAACCCGATGTCGCGAGATCGCGTAACGCGCGGTTCACCGTGGCCCGAGCACAGCCGAATTCCGCAGCGAGATCCACCTCATTGGGGATCAATTCGCCGGGCGCATAGACCTGCGCGCGGATCCGCGCCATCATCTCGTCGCGGATCGACTGCCAGCTGATCGAATTGTCAGCCCCATCCTCTCTCGTCACCGTCACACCTCATACCCCAACCGCTCCGTAACACGCGCGTAAGCCCGCGCGATCGCATCGCGTTGAACGTGACGCCCCTCCTGCACCACGTGACGTCCGGCCGACCATACATCGCACACCGCGCGATCATCACGCGCGAAAATCCAGGTATCGAGCAGGACGTCGCCAAGCCTCCCTTGACCGTCCGGCCCAAGATCGTCAAGCGCGAGAAGATCTGCCCAAAGCCCGGTCGCGATGGCTCCGCTGGCGCGTCCGGCCGCTTGCGCGCCTCCCTCGACCGCCCCCTGAAACAGCACCCGTCCAGTCGAGCGGTCCGGATCGGCAAGCGCGGCCCGCGAATGATCGCGCAAACGCTGGGAATACTCGAGCGTGCGCAATTCCTCGGTGAGGGAAATCCGAATATTGCTATCCGACCCGACACCGAACACCCCGCCCGCGGCCCGCCAGCGCACACCATCGAAAATTCCGTCTCCGAGACTCGACTCGGTGATCGGACAGAGACCGGCCACGGCGCCCGTCGCGGCGAGCGCCTCGGTTTCCGCGGGCTCCATCTGGGTCGCATGAATCAGGCACCATCGTCGATCCACAGGGACATTCCCAATCAGCCATTCAACGGGTCGAGCACCTGTCGCGGCCCGGACCTCATCAACCTCGGCAATTTGTTCGGCCAGATGAATGTGGATCGGTGCATCGCCTGCGAGCGAGACCGCCGTCTCAAGCCCTCTCTTGTCTACCGCCCGCAGGCTGTGCGGAGCGATCCCCAATCCGCTATCTGCACCAAGCTCTGCAACATGGCGACGCGCCGCGTCGACCAGACGCGCGAAGCGCTCGGGATCATTGCCGAAGCGGTCCTGTCCCGAGACAAGCGCGCGCCGATCGAGGCCGCCATAGGTATAGAGCACTGGCAATAGCGTCAGCCCGATCCCGGTCTGGGCCGCCGCCGCCGCTATTCGCCCGGCCATCTCGGCCAAATCCTCATAGGGCTGACCACCCGGAGCGTGGTGCAGGTAGTGAAACTCGACATTGGTCGCGTAACCAGCCTCGAGCATCTCCATCTGAACGAAAGCCGCGATCGCTTGAATGTCCTCGGGAGTGAGCCGATCGAGGAACCGATACATCAGCCGTCGCCAGGTCCAGAAGCTGTCATGCGGGTCTGCGCCGCGCCGTTCGGAGAGGCCCGCCATTGCACGTTGAAATGCGTGGCTGTGCAGATTGGCCGGAGCAGGCAGCAGGATTTCAACTCGCTTCGCGCCCTCGGGGCAAGTCGTCCCCGGTGCGATCGCACCGATGCGACCGTCCTCATCGAGGTCAATTCTCACCCGTTCCACCCAGGAATTCCCCACCAGCGCCCTATGCGCCCAGATCGTCTGCATGGTTGCCCTCCGTGTTGACAGGTTTTTTATGTGCAGACATATTAACCGCAAATCAAGCACGAATCGAGTTCATGACAGAGATCACCCTCACCAATGCGACACTGGCCCCCTGCGACGGAGCCACAGAGAACCGTGTCTTCAAAGGATGGCTGCGTATCGAAAACGGGCGCATCGCCGAATTCGGGGAAGGTTCGGCAGACGGTCAGGACCTCGGCGGGCGACTGGTCACCCCCGCCCTGATCGATTGCCATACCCATCTCGTCTATGGCGGCAGTCGAGCGCGCGAATTCGAGCAACGCCTGGAAGGTGTGAGCTACGAGGAAATTGCCCGCAGCGGCGGAGGCATCCTTTCCACAGTCAATGCCACACGCGCCGCCAGCGAGGACGATCTGGTCGCCTCCGCCCTGCCCCGGCTCGATGCGCTGCTGGCAGAAGGCGTGGCGGCGGTCGAAATCAAGTCGGGCTATGGGCTGAGCGTTGAAGACGAGATCAAGATGCTGCGCGCGGCGCGTCGGCTCGAAAAGGAGCGTCCCGTCCGCATCATGACGACCTGGCTCGCCGCACACGCTTTGCCTCCAGACTATGTCGGACGCGCGGAAGTCTATCTCGATGAGGTTGTCATCGCAGGTCTGAGGGCCGCCCATGCCGAGGGACTTGTCGATGCGGTCGACGGGTTCTGCGAGTCGATTGCCTTTTCTGCCGAGCAGATGGCGCGGGTCTTCGATGTCGCGCAGGAACTGGGCCTCCCGGTCAAGCTTCATGCGGAACAGCTCAGCCACCAAGGTGGCACCCGGCTCGTCGCCGCGCGCGGTGGGCTCTCTGCAGATCACGTCGAATATGCGACCGCGGACGACGCCGAAGCGCTGGCACGCGCGGGCAGCGTCGCCGTGCTTCTGCCCGGGGCCTTCTACACACTGCGCGAGACCAGAATGCCGCCGATCGCCGAGTTCCGTGCAGCAGGTGCCGCGATGGCGCTCGCCACCGACTGCAATCCCGGGACCTCACCGCTCACGTCGCTCCTTTTGACCATGAACATGGGCGCGACGCTCTTTCGCATGACGCCAACCGAATGCCTCGACGGGGTCACCCGCCATGCGGCGCAGGCACTCGGCCTTGAGGATTGCGGACGGCTCGGCGTCGGTATGCGGGCAGACCTCGCGGTCTGGGACGTCACCGATCCCGCCGAGCTGACCTATCGGATCGGCTTCAACCCCCTTCACTGCCGCTACTTCGGAGGCCGCAAATGCTGACATTGATGCCGGGCGAGGTCACCCTCGAGCAGCTCGAAAACCTCTGGCGCACCGGCGCGGCCGCGCGGCTCGATCCGAGCACCGCGAGCGCGATCGCGACCTCGGCCGCACGGATTGCCTCAGCGGCCAAGGGCGAGGACGCCGTCTACGGGGTAAATACTGGCTTCGGCAAGCTGTCCTCGGTGCGCATCGCGTCCGAGGATACCGCGACCCTCCAGCGCAACCTGATCCTGTCTCACTGTTGCGGCGTCGGCGATCCCCTGCCGGTGGAGACGACACGTCTCATGATGGCGCTAAAGCTACTCAGCCTTGGACGCGGCGCCTCGGGGGTTCGTCCCGAAATCATTGCTCTGATCGAGGGGATGCTGGAGCACGGCGTCACGCCGGTTGTGCCCGAACAAGGCAGCGTCGGCGCCTCGGGCGACCTCGCGCCGCTCGCACATATGGCCGCTGTCATGATCGGCGAAGGGGAAGCCGTCTTCAATGGCCAGCGACAGCCCGGCGCGGATGCGCTCACCGCAGCGGGTCTCTCCCCTGTTACGCTCGGCGCAAAGGAAGGTCTCGCGCTCATCAACGGAACGCAATTTTCAACCGCACTTGGGCTTGTGGGGCTCTTCCGCGCGATGACCTGCCTGCGCACGGCCATCGTGACCGGCGCGATGTCGACGGATGCGATCATGGGGTCGACAGCGCCCACAAGGGCCGAAATTCATAGCCTCCGCGGTCATGCGGGCCAGATCGAAGTCGCGAAGGCGATGCGCGAACTGCTCGACGGCAGCGAAATTCGCGAGAGCCATCGCGAAGGGGACGACCGGGTGCAGGATCCCTACTGCATCCGCTGCCAGCCGCAAGTGACCGGTGCGGCACTCGACCTGTTACGCTTCGCCGGCCAGACCCTGATCACCGAGGCCAACGCAGTGACCGACAACCCGCTCGTTCTCTCCGACGGCACGATCGTGTCGGGAGGGAACTTCCACGCCGAGCCCGTAGCTTTTGCTGCGGACCAGATCGCGCTGGCCGTTGCCGAGATTGGCGCGATTGCGCAGCGTCGCATTGCACTGATGGTCGATCCCGCGCTCAGTTTCGGGCTGCCGCCCTTTCTCACACCTCAAGCGGGGCTCAACAGCGGCTTGATGATCGCCGAGGTGACCACTGCCGCCCTGATGAGCGAGAACAAGCATCTCGCCGCCCCATGTTCGGTAGACAGCACACCAACCAGCGCCAATCAGGAGGACCATGTCAGCATGGCAGCCCATGGCGCACGGCGCTTGGGGCTGATGACGCGTAACCTCTCGGTGATACTCGGAGTGGAGGCGCTGTGCGGCGCGCAGGGCATCGAGTTCCGCGCGCCCTTGGTGACATCCGCCCCGCTCGCGCGAACAATCGAGGTCTTACGGCGCCATGTCGAAACGATGGGCGCCGATCGCTACCTCGCACCTGATCTCGAAAAGGCCCGCAGGCTGGTTGAAGACTCGACGCTCGTCACCGCCGCCGGACTGGGGGTCGCAGCATGACTTCGATCGCCCCTGATCCCGTCGAAATCACCGAAGGAGAGAGCCCCGTCATCCTCGGTCTTCCCCATACCGGAACCTGGGTTCCTGCGGACGTGCGAGAGGCGCTCAATGACCGTGGCCGCGCGCTGGCGGATACCGACTGGAATATCCATGAGCTCTATGCAGGGCTTCTGCCGGGCGCGACCTCGGTGCGTGCAACCTTCCACCGCTATGTGATCGACGCGAACCGCGGCCCAGAAAACGAGAGCCTCTATCCCGGGCAAAACACGACCGGGCTCGTTCCGCTCACTGATTTCGATGGCGCGCCGATCTGGACGACAGAGCCAGCCGCTGAGGAGATCACCCACCGGCTCGCTGAGTTCCACACGCCCTATCACGCCGCCCTGCGCACTCAGATCGAGCGGGTGCGCGCGCGCCACGGCGTGGCGATCCTCTACGATTGCCATTCGATCCGCTCGCACATCCCCTTCCTGTTCGACGGAAAGCTGCCCGATTTCAATATCGGCACCGCGAATGGCACCAGCTGCGATCCGCGCATCGAGACCGTAACGGCGGAGATATGCGCGCGCGCAGATGGGTTCAGCCATGTCATCAATGGCCGATTCCGTGGCGGCTGGACAACACGTAACTACGGTCAGCCTGAAAGCGGTGTCCACGCCATCCAGATGGAACTGGCCCAATCGACCCACCTCGCCGCGGAAGCTCCGCCTTGGGATATCAGCGCCGAGAAAGCCGCGCGTCTGCGTCCCCATTTGGGCGAGATCCTGCGCGCGCTCGAAATGCTGGCCTCGGAGCTTGTCGCATGAAACCGCTCGAAGGGCTTCGAATCCTTGACCTGACCCGTGTCCTCTCGGGCCCGTTCGCGACCGCCTTACTGGCGGATCTCGGGGCGCAAGTAATCAAGATCGAACCGCCGCGAGGGGACGACTACCGACATATCGGCCCGTTTCGCGACGGGGAGTCCGCGCTCTTTGCGCTGACGAACCGCGGCAAGAGTTCGATCGTGATCGATCTGAGAGTGCCCGAAGGACAAGCGCTTGCGCGCCAGCTGGCCGGCCAATGCGATGTCGTGATAGAGAATTTCCGCCCCGGTGTGGCCGCTCGGTTAGGGCTCGACCCGGCGGAGTTGCGCATGGACAATCCCGGCCTCGTATATTGCGCGATCTCGGGCTTCGGACAGGACAGCCCGGCCTCCGGCCTGCCCGCCTATGACCTCGTGGTGCAGGCAATGTCGGGCTGGATGGATGCGACGGGCGAAGAGGCCGGTGGCCCGTTGAAGGTCGGCGAGGCCCTGGGCGACATAGCGGCCGGGCTCTACGCGGTGATCGCGATCCTTGCCGCGCTCGTCGGGAAGGAGAAAACCGGGCGCGGCGCGTCGCTCGACGTCGCGATGCTCGACAGTCTCGTCGCGATGCTGCCGACCAGCCATGCAGTGCATCTCTATGCAAACCGCCCTGTGGAGCGGGTCGGCAACCGTCACCCCCTCTCCACGCCGTTCGGGACCTATCGCACGCAGGATGGCCTCGCGATCATTGCGGCCCTGAGCGATCGCCAATTCACCGCGCTCTGCCAGGTGATCGGCGCTCCTGATATTGCGGAGGACCCCCGCTTCCTCACCGATGAGACGCGCACGCAAAACGAGCCGGCTCTACGCGCGGTGATCGAAGGCTGGACCACCCGTCACCCCACCGAAAAGGTTGTTGCGGCACTCGCCGAGGCGCAGGTGCCCAGCGCGCCAATCATGACCCTCGCCCAACAGCTGGCTTCGCACCATGCGCATGCGCGCGCTCTCGTGCGCCAGCTACCGCACCATTCGCTCGGGGAAAGCCCGGTCGTGGGCCAACCCATCCGGTTCGAAGGCGCAGCGCCACTCGCTGAGACTGGAGCGCCTGCGCTTGGAGGAGAGACCCGGAAGATTCTGCAGGAAGCCGGCCTGAGCGCCGCCCAGATTTCCCGGCTGATCGCGGCCGGCGTCGTAAAGGAAGCAAGCCAATGACAGCCTTTGACCACCTTTTGAGCGCGGAAGAGCGACAGTTCCTCGACATGCTGGAGTGCTTCGCCCGCGACGAGCTTGTCCCGCGCGCAGGCGAGACCGATCGAACCGGAACGTTCGTCCATGATCAACTCTCTGCGCTGTCAGAGACCGGAATGATGGGAGCTAATCTGCCCGAACGCTGGGGCGGGGCCGACATCTCGGCCCATGCGCTCTTCGAGGCGGTCGCGACGATCGCAGGCGGCTGCGGCTCCACCGTCTCGGCGCTGACGGCGCATTTCCTCGCGACCGACAGCCTGTTGCTCGGGGGCGATGATGCGTTACGCGCGCGCTTTCTGCCTGCCGCGGCCGAGGGGAAGATACTCGGCGCGTTCGGCCTGACCGAACCCAATGCGGGGTCCGATCCCGCGGACATGCGCAGCCGCGCAGTGCGTCAGGGCGACGAATGGCACATCAAGGGCAAGAAGTGCTTCATCTCGAATGGCGGTGTCGCCGATTTCATTATCCTCTACTGCGTGACCGATCCACAGGCAGGTCATCGGGGCATCTCGGCCTTCGTCGTCGAGAAGGGCACACCCGGCCTCATTCCGGGCCGGGTCGAACAGACCATGGGTCTGCGGGGCGGCCATGTCTGGGAACTCGATGTCGATGTCATGGTGCCCGATGCAAACCGTCTCGGCGAGGAGGGCACCGGTTTCCGCACCGCGATGAAAGTGCTCGACAACGGGCGCGCCGAGGTGGCGGCGATGGCTGTCGGGATCGCGCGCTCCGCATTGGCCGCCGCCCGCGATTGGGCCCGCGCACGCGTCATCGGGGGCGAGGCGCTCTCGAACCGGCAAGGCATCCAGTGGATGCTTGCGGACATGGCGACCGATTTGTCGGCCGCCGAACTTCTGGGCCATGAGGCCGCACGCCAGCGACAGGCCGGAGAGCGGTTCACCACCGCAGCCTCTAAGGCCAAACTCTTCGCGTCCGAAGCCGCAGGGCGCATTACCGATCAGGCTTTGCAGATCCACGGCGGCTACGGCTTCACACGAGATTTCCCACTCGAGCGCCAACTCCGCGACCTGCGCATCATGCGCATCTACGAAGGCTCCTCCGAAATTCAACGCAACATCATCGCGGGCCGGATGCTCGCCTGACCTGCCAAGAAGGACCGAAATGATGAACAATCCCCGTCACAACATGCGCGACATCTACCCCGCCACCGGGACCGAGATCACCGCCAAGAGTTGGCTGACCGAGGCTCCGCTGCGGATGCTGATGAACAACTTGCACCCGGACGTCGCCGAAAAACCGCACGAGCTAGTGGTCTATGGCGGGATCGGCCGCGCCGCACGCACCTGGGAAGATTTCGACCTGATCTGCGACTCGCTACGAAAGCTCGAAGCGGATCAAACGCTGCTCGTGCAATCGGGCAAGCCGGTCGGCGTCTTCAGAACCCACGCGGATGCACCACGCGTGCTGATCGCCAACTCCAATCTCGTGCCGCACTGGGCCAATTGGGACCATTTCAACGAGCTCGATAAGAAGGGTCTGGCAATGTATGGCCAGATGACCGCGGGGTCGTGGATCTACATCGGCGCGCAAGGCATCGTTCAGGGCACCTACGAAACTTTCGCCGAAGCAGGGCGGCAGCATTACGATGGGGATCTGCGCGGCAAGTGGATCCTGACCGGCGGGCTTGGCGGCATGGGAGGCGCGCAGCCGCTGGCCGCTGTCATGGCAGGCGCCTGTTGCCTTGCGGTTGAATGCGACGAGAGCCGCGCCGACTTCCGCATCCGCACCCGGTATTGCGACGAGAAGACTCATTCGCTCGACGAGGCGCTTGCGATGATCGCCCGCTGGACCACCGCAGGCGAAGCGAAATCGGTCGCTCTGATCGGGAACGCGGCCGAGATTTTCCCCGAGATCCTGCGCCGGATGCAAGCGGGCGAGGATCTGCCGAACGGGCGTCCGGACATCGTGACCGACCAGACCTCGGCCCACGACCCCTATCACGGCTACCTGCCAAAAGGCTGGTCGGTGGCGCAATGGCGCGCGACCCAGGAGAGCGATCCCGCGAAGGTTTCGACCGCCGCCCGCGCCTCGATGCGCGAGCACGTTGCGGCGATGGTCGGGTTCTGGAACGCGGGCGTGCCGACGCTCGATTACGGCAATAACATCCGTCAGGTCGCACAGGAAGAAGGGCTGGAGAATGCCTTCGCTTTCCCCGGTTTCGTGCCTGCCTATATCCGCCCGCTATTCTGCCGCGGGGTCGGTCCGTTCCGCTGGGCTGCACTGTCCGGCGATCCGGAGGATATCTACAAGACCGACGCGCGGATGAAGGAGCTGTTCCCTGAGAACGAACACCTTCATCGCTGGCTCGACATGGCGCGCGAGCGGATCGACTTCCAGGGGCTTCCCGCGCGGATCATGTGGATCGGCCTCGGCGAACGACACAAGGCGGGGCTCGCGATCAATGAGATGGTGCGCAACGGTGAACTCAAGGCTCCGGTGGTGATCGGTCGCGATCACCTCGACAGCGGCTCGGTCGCCTCGCCCAACCGCGAGACCGAGGCGATGAAGGACGGCTCGGATGCAGTTTCGGACTGGCCGCTGCTCAACGCACTACTCAACACCGCATCGGGCGCGACCTGGGTCTCGCTGCACCACGGCGGCGGCGTCGGCATGGGCTTTTCGCAGCATGCTGGCATGGTGATCTGTTGCGACGGCACCGAAGCGGCCGATCGCCGGATCGAGAGGGTGCTTTGGAACGATCCGGCCACCGGGGTGATGCGCCACGCGGATGCGGGCTACGAGATCGCGCAGGACTGCGCGGTCGAGCATGGTCTCGACCTTCCCGGGATCCTGAAATGAAGCTGCTGCGCCGCAGCGAAGCGACAGCACAGCCATGGAAGAATGGCGGCGGCCGCACCTGGGAACTTGCGACCTTCCCCGAGGGCGCAGGTTTCGAGGGCATGCTGTGGCGCCTGAGCATGGCCGAAGTTGCGCGCGACGGGCCATTTTCGCGGTTCGACGGGATCGACAGGACGCTTACGGTGCTCTCTGGCGGGTCCATGGAGCTGCGGTTTTCGCAAGGCGGTTTGGTTCGTCTGGACGCGTGCTCCGTCCCGCTCGCCTTTCCCGGCGAAGCCGCTGTAGATGCGCGCGTGGGCGAAGAGGCCGTAATCGATCTCAACATAATGACACGGCGAGACTCTTTCTCGCACCTCGTCGAATTGCTTGATGCCGGTCACCCCGCGCCTGAGCGCACCTTAGCTCTGTTTGTTCGCGAAGCCTCCGCTCGCCTCGGGGACATCGAACTCAAGCCAGGCGAGGTTCTCCTCGCCGAAGACGGCGATCTCGCGGGGCTGGCCGCCGCTCGACCGATCTACGCGCTTACGCTGCGACGACACGATTAGCTCCCCAGTGCCGACACGGGTCGGCGCCGGGGCCAACAGTCCGGTGCCACAAGGGGCACGGCGCCGGAGACAGACAGCCCCGCCAACAGGAGAGAAGACTATGACCTTTTCCACTACGCTGAAATCCGCGCTGTTCGGTCTGAGCACGATTGCCCTGACCGCAACGGGAGCGATGGCTGACGATCTGGCCGACATCAAGTCGGCCGGCAAGATCGTGGCCGCGACCGAGATGCACTACGCCCCCTTCGACATGCTCGATCAGGGCGAATATGTAGGCTTCGACCGCGACCTGTTCGACGCGATCGCCAAGGAGCTCGGCGTCAAGCCCGTCTACGAGGATCTGCCCTGGACCTCGATCCTCCCAGGCCTCGAAGTGAAGAAATTCGATTTCGTGCTCGCGCCCGTCACGATGACGTCCGAACGTGCAAAACGCTACAGCTTCACTCTGCCCATTGCGGATGCGACGGTGGCCTTCGTGCAACGCAAGGGCGGCAAGATGACGAAACCGGCCGACGCCAAGGGCATGACCGTCGGCGTTCAAAAAGGCACCGCGCAGGAGAAACAGCTCGAAGCCTATAGCGACAAGATCGGCGGCATCACCATCAAAGGCTACGGCACCACCGACGAGGCATATGCCGACCTGATGACCGGGCGCCTCGACGCGGTCGCGGGCTCCGCCCCGCTGCTCAACTATCTCGCCAAGACGCGGCCCGATGACTTTGCCGTGGTCAACCCGCCTTTCGGCACTCCGACCTATTTCGGTTATGTCGCGCGCAAGGGGGAAGGCGACAGCCTGGTTGCCGCCGTCAATGACGCAATCAAGAAGATCGAGGCCGATGGCCGCATGAAGACGTTGCAGGAAAAATGGTTCGGCGCCGCGACCGACTTGCCCGAGACCATGCCCAAATTGTAATCGACGCTATGACGGGCCGGTCACGCATCGGCCCGTCCCTCCCTTTCTCGCATTCACGGGGCTGGCCATGTTCTCCTTCCAGGTGATCATCGACAATTTCCCGGTCCTTCTGTGGGCCGCGCGCAATACACTCCTGATCTCGGTTCTGGGGTGCCTTGAGGGGCTGATACTCGGTGCGGTGATCTGCGCCGCCGCCCTGTCGGCAAGACCGGGCCTCAGGCGGGCCGCCGCGATTTACGTGAGTTTCTTTCGTGGGGTGCCGCTGCTCATTCAATTGCTTGTCGCCTATTACCTTCTTCCGGTGATCGGGTTGAACGTGCCGGCACTGGTCGCTGCTGTCCTGACCGTGGGCCTCTGCGCCGCCGCCTATCTTTCGGAGGTGCTGCGCGGTTCGCTCAACGCGATCCCGAAAGGCCAAGCCGAGGCTGCTCTGGCGATCGGTATGAGCTCGCGCAACATCTGGATCCGCATCCTCCTGCCGCAAGCGCTCAAGATCGGGTTGCCATCCATCGTCAACGAGCTGATCCTGCTGGTGAAAGCCAGTTCGCTGGTGACCGTGGTTGGTATCGTCGAGATCACCCGGATGAGCCAGTCGGTCGCCGCAGCGACCTATCGCCCGCTCGAAATCTACCTTGCCGCCGCCTTCATCTATCTTGCGATCAACCTCGTGATCGCGCAGGCCGGTCGCGCCTTGGAACGGAGGCTCACGCTCTGATGTTCGAGATGCTCCAACATTACGGCCCGGACCTGCTGACCGGTTTCGGCGTCACCTTGCTGAGCTGGACACTCGGCACGGTTTTCGGCCTCGTCCTGGGCTTCGTGATCGAGATCGTGCGGCGTTTCGGTCCCAGCTTGCTTGGTTATCCGATCCGTGCTTACGTGGAATTCATCCGTGGCACCCCGTTCCTCGTGCAGATCTTCGTGCTCTATTACGGTGGCCCCCTGCTTGGCTTGCGCCTCGACGCCCTGCCTGCCGGGATCCTCGGGCTGACGATCTACGGCAGCGCCTATTTCACCGAGATCCTGCGTGCCGGTTTCGATGCCGTCCCAAAAGGACAGATCGAAGCTGCCCGCGCCATCGGCTTTGCGAACATGACGATCGTGCGCCGCATCATGGTGCCGATCATGATGGTCTCCGCCCTGCCCCCCATGGTGAACTTCGCGATCATTCTTACCAAGGAAACGGTGATCCTTTCGATGATCACCGTGCCCGAAATCATGTTCCAGACCCAGACGATGATGAGCGAGACCTTCGCCTTCTTTACCCCGATCCTGATCCTCGCTTTGTTCTTCTGGGGCTTCGTCGAGCTGATCTCGCGGCTCGGGCGGAGGCTGGAGCGCCGTTTCACCTATTACCTGCTTGATCGGAGCTGAACGATGACCCAATCCAGCCCTGCCCCCGCCGCAGCCCACCTGCGCAATGTCTCCAAGTTCTACGGCACGTTCCAGGCCCTGCGCGAGGTCAGCCTCGACATTCCGCCCGGCAAGGTGACCTGCCTGATCGGCCCTTCGGGCTCTGGCAAATCCACTCTCCTGCGCTGCATCAACTTCCTGGAGGAATACGACAGCGGCGAAGTGCGCATCGACGATCAACTGATCGGTTACGAAACACCGGGCGGCAAAAAGATGGCCGCACGGCAATTGCGAGAAATGCGACGCGACATCGGCATGGTGTTCCAGCAGTTCAATCTCTGGCCGCACATGAGCGCGCTTCAGAACGTGGCCGAGGGGTTGGAGCGTGTGCGCGGCCTGTCCCGTAGCGAAGCCCGCGAGCGGGCCCGCGAGGCGCTGAAAAAAGTCGGCTTGGCCGATAAGGAAGGCAACCATCCCAGTCATCTCTCTGGCGGCCAGCAGCAGCGCGTAGCGATCGCCCGGACGATCGCGATGGAACCGCGGATCATGCTCTTCGACGAACCCACGAGCGCGCTTGATCCCGAGCTCGTCGGCGAGGTGCTCGCGGTCATGAAGCAGCTTGCAGCCGAGGGCATGACGATGGTCGTCGTGACCCACGAGATGGGCTTTGCCGCGCATGTCGCCGACCGCGTCGTGTTCATGGAACGCGGAGAAATCGTCGCATCAGGTTCGCCCCGCGAGGTGTTCGACGCCCCCTCCGACCCGCGGCTCGCAAGCTTTCTGCAAGGTTACCGCGAACGAAACTCGCTGGATTTCTGAGTCGGTTCACCCGGGGCGAAGACGGCGTTCGCCCAAGGGCCGCAGACTTCACACACCCGAGGCCCAGGCCCGTGTTTTCATCATGGCAAGACTCCTGCAGGCAGTCGTCCTCGACCTCCCCCGGCGCGAGCCAGGCGCTCGTGAACAGCGTGGCTCATCCGTCGCTATCGCTGTTCACTTTCCGAGAGCCCACTTACGGTGCCTCGGCGGAAGCGGCTTCCGCAATTCATGGGCAAGGCGAAGAACAGCAAGCCAGCGTCGCGGCGCCACGCGTGCGGGAGGACGAAGCTGTCGATGGCGAAGCTGGGATACCGGTGAAGCCAAAGGCCGGAAAATTTGACTTTTCCGGACTTTCCTTGTGGAATTGAAGCCCTCAATGGAGGTCGCCATGGGCGCACATGAGATCGTCGGCATGCTCGGGCTCGTCGCTTTTGGCGCGGCGGCGATCATTCCTGTCTTGATTGAACGCGCTCGCGACTACAAACGTCTCGCGGCTGATTTTGGTGACCTCACCGAGGAAGAAGTGCAATGGCTCAAGAGCCAACCGATCTCCGGCGAGGCCTACTTCGAAGATGGCGATGACGACGCCGATGCGTAAAGGTTCGCGCGGCAAGGTCAGGGATGGACGGGCATCTGGCACCTCAGTTGCCCGAAGTCGCGAACCGTCGCAATAGCCGCTGCCGCTCGGCTTCGGTGCTCGATAAACGACACATGAAACCCGAAATGCATATTATCGAGCAGGCAATGCATAGCGCGTGCAGGTGCTCGATAAACCGCATGGGCGCGCGCGGTTCACACCGTGGCATACCGTTTATCGAGCACCCCCACCCCACCGTAAGGCATTGATATGATTTGAAAGCGGCGTTTATGAAATACAGTAAAACGAGCACCCCCTCCGCGATCGAGATTGGTGGCCGGAAACCGGCGAGAGAAGTAATACTGAGTTTTCTCTAGGGAATGTTCGCTACAAGTTTAGGCTCTCAGCTACGCTCAACTTCAGACGCGACTTCCACGCGGAGGCCCGTCTCAGCGTCAAAAACCGAAAGCCGCGCCGGATCGACGTAAACCGTCAGAGACTGCCCGAGAGATAACGTCTCCTCGGCCGGAAGCGTTGCCGTGAGTTTGTTCTCACCCAGATCCAGCGAAACGATCTGCTCCGGCCCAGTCAGTTCAATTAGATCGACCCTGCCGGTGAGGCTGAGCCCTCCCGTGATTTCGGTAGTCTTTAGTGCCTCGGGACGAATGCCGACCGTGACGCGCGTATCCGGTGCGCGGCATGGCCAGACGGTTTGAGTCGAGCCAAACTGCAGTCCTTGGGCGCAGGCGGTAGCGGGGAGCATGTTCATCGGCGGCGCGCCCATGAACTCGGCCACGAACCGGGAATTGGGTCGATTGTAAATCTCGGCAGGTGTGCCGATTTGCTCGATGCGGCCGCCATTCATCACGGCGATCCGGGTCGCGAGCGTCATCGCCTCGATTTGGTCATGGGTCACATAAACGATGGTCACGCCCAACATTTGATGAAGGCGCTTTAGCTCGCTGCGCATTTCCATCCGCAGCTTGGCGTCGAGGTTGGATAATGGTTCGTCGAACAAGAACAGCTTTGGCTCACGCACCATCGCACGCCCGATCGCCACACGCTGTCGTTGCCCGCCTGATAGATCCGCAGGTTTGCGATCTAGCAACGCTTCGATCTGCAACATCTTCGCGGCTTTTCGAACCGCCTCTTCACGGGTCGCTTTGTCGACATTGCGCATCTCGAGACCGAAGCCGATGTTCCGTGCGACCGTCAGGTTGGGGTAGAGCGCATAAGACTGAAAGACCATCGCGATATCGCGGTTCTTGGGATGAACGCCGTTCAGCGTGCGCCCATCGAGAACGACCTCGCCCGAGCTTGGCTCTGACAGCCCCGATATGATGCTGAGCAATGTGGATTTGCCGCAGCCCGACGCGCCAAGCAGAACGAGGAACTCGCCGGTCTCCAGCGAGAGATCGATCCCTTTGAGCATTTCCAACGCGCCGAAAGATTTTCGAATATCGTGCAGTTCGAGGGTGCTCATACGGAAACCTCCTCAGGGATGTAGCGGCGCGGAGAGCTTGAGATCGCGAGCGAAGCCGTCGCGACGGCTTGCTCCAGCGCTTTTTGTAAGATGCTGCCTTGCGAAAGCGCCGCTATGAAAGCCGCATTGAACACGTCACCTGCCCCAATCGTGTCCTTCACCGTCACTTTCGGGGCACTTGCGCGAAAGGTCTGTCCGTTCTGCCGCGCGATCGCACCCGCGGGGCCGAGTTTGATCACTGCGACCCCGTCTGATTTCAAAAGGTCCGAAAGGGCGACGAGCGCCTGCTCCGGCGACTTCGTATCGGTCAGGCATGTGGCCTCGACCGCGTTCAACAGCACGATGCCGCTGCGAGCGACCCAATTCAGGGCACGTTCGCGGACCTCCTGGGTCCAACCGTCGATCGGCCAGCCGGTGTCGAGCGCGACCGTGACATCCGCCCGGTCGGCCCGGTCGAAAAGGTGATCATATTCCGCACTAAGGCGCTCCGTGAGAAAGCTGCCGCACAGGACCAGCGTGCCCCCGCGCAAATTCTCCCAGTCGATCTGCGCATCTACCTCGGACCAACTCAGCTTCGGCAAGTGCCCTGTCGTGGTCAAAAAGGTGCGCTCGTCATCAGGATGGGTGATGCCAACCGAGACGGTGGTGCTTTCAGAGCACCGCGGCCAACCCGCTGCGATGGCCCCGAAATTCGAACGCAGCCAGTCGCCAAAGTGATCGCTTCCCGTATTGGCCGCGGATTGGAAATCAAGTCCCATTGCTTGCCACGCGAGGGCGACATTTCCGGCTGCCCCGCCAACTCGCAATTCGTCGTTCGGGCATATCACCTCGGAGCCCGGTTTTGGCCACGGCGCGAGAGGGCCCATGATCAGGTCGACATTCACGTTGCCGACGGTCGCTAAAGCTGTCCCCATTCTCATTCGACCTTCGTCACTTTTGAGCAGCGAAGAGGCGTGCCGACATCAGGCACTCTAGAGGCGGCGAAATCGACCATGAACCTTTGTGCGGACGGCAATAGGGCAAAACAGGCGGCCAAGCCGGAAGAGGTCGGGCAGACAATCGTCTCCGCGCCAGGAACTGCATCCAGCCCCGACGCGTCGAAAATCACCAATGGCGAGTCGCTCGTTGTCAGGATGAATTCTGCAAGGCTGGTGACGTAGCTCGCCGAAGCGTCAGCATCTCGGAACATGACGACCCCGACATCCGGCGCGAGCATCTCGACCGGTCCGTGACGCAACTGGCCGCCCTCGAGGCTGAAACAAGGAAGGCGAGAGAGCTCGGTCAAACCCAAGGCGATCGCCTCCGCAACACCTTGCTGTGTGCGACCCGATGTGACGATGGTTCGCACATCCGCAAGCTTGGCGATTGCCGGAGTGACATCCGCGGGACTGACCGCACCCATCACTTCCAGAGCCGCAGAGATATCAGATCCCAATTCGCGCAACACAGCGGCGTGAAGGGCCAACGTCACCGTGAGCGATCGGGTTGCGGCAAAGGGAATTTCCGATCCACCTTCGCCAATCAGACAGCGGGTGAGTTTCGCAAGTGAAGAGGCCGGTTCCATGGTCAGGCCGAACGTGTCCTCGTGCGCATGCCCTTCGTCAAACCACCGTAGCACTTCCGCGCTCTCACCAGATTGTGAGGTCACTATGACGGTGCGATGTTCGAGCGGCAAAGGCGCGTCCAGTTGTTCGGAAAGCGTCACAGCGATCGCATCGACCCCGACCGCGCGATAGCAGGGCTCAAGCGCGCGGCCCACAGCATGCGAGCCACCCATCCCCAGAAGGACAAGCGAGCGGTTTCTCTTGATACTTGCCGCGATAGTCCGCGCCAGTTCGGCATTTTCCGTGATGCTGTCGCGGCTGTCCCGCATCTGACGGCCCATCTCTGCGTAAAGAGCATCGAGCACTTCGTTTCGGGTTTCGAGCGCGGTGGTCATCCTTTGACACCTCCGTTGGTCAGCCCAGAGATCAGGGCGCGTTGCATGAGAATGCCGATGGCGACGGGAGGCAGAGAGGCAATGACGCCCGCCGTCGCGATCAGCCCGTAATCGGATACCCGCCCCCCAGCCAGATCGGCGATCGCCACTGTCAGGGTTTTGGCATCCTGGTTTGAAGTGAAAAGAAGCGCGTAGAAGAACTCGTCCCACGCGAGCAAAAACGCGAAGATAAGAGCCGTCGCGATTACCGGAAGCGCAAGCGGCAAGATCACGATCCGCAACATCTGATCGAGACGCGCCCCGTCGATCGCCGCTGCCTGCTCCAACTCCTGTGGGATCGGATCGAAGCCGGCCTTGAGTAGCCATGTGACGAAGGGCGCAAGGATGCTCAGATAAACAAGCGCCAGGCCGAAAACGTTGTTCAGCAACCCGAATTTCGCAAGCAGTAGATAGAGCGGCACCGACAGTGCGACAGGCGGCAACATGTAGGTTGCGATGATACCGCCAAGGGTCCAGCCGATTTGTGGATGGCGGGATGCCGCCCAACCGGCGGGAATCCCGACCGACAGAGCCGCGAGCGTCGCCATGCCGGCAACTTTGACGCTGTTGCCCAGCGAGGCCATGAAGGCCTCGCCGACCGAGTTCTCGGCGCGGCTGAAAAGCGTCGCATAGCGGGAAAAATCGAGCGTGTCCGGCCACCAATGCAAAGGCTTTGCTGACAGATCAGCGTTGGATGACACGCTCATGATGAACAACCATGCGAGCGGCGCGAGGATGACGAGTGCAACCAGCAAGGCAGCGACATGAATGAAAATTCGAAAGGCGGGCGATTGGTGTTCCATCACCGGCCCTCCCCGGCGAGCCGCCGCATGATGAACAGATAGGCAACGGCAAGAACCGTAATCATCAGGGTAATCATGAGCGCAAGCGATGCGCCCGACCCTGCCCGCTGGAACGCAAAGGCCTCTTGGTAGACCAGGATCGACAAGCTGCGTGTCGAGTTTGCCGGTCCCCCACGGGTCATGATCCAGATAAGGTCGAAAACCTTGAACGCTTCGATCGTGCGCAGGACCAGCGCCACCATAAGCGGCCCGAGCAAGTATGGCAGAGTGACATGACGGAACCGCCGCCAGACATTTGCACCGTCGGAAATTGCCGCGGCGCGGATATCATTCGGAATCGCCTGTAAAGCCGCCAAGGCGATCAGCGAAACGAGCGGAAAGTTCTTCCATACATCCGCCACGATCAGCGCCGCCATCGCCGAGCCTGGCTGACCTAGCCAAGAACGATAGGCGTCGATCAAACCAAGCTGCGTGAGGGCTGCGTTCAGCGCGCCATATTCGGGGTTGTAAATGAGCCGCCAGAGCGTCGCATTCACCACTGTCGGTAGCGCCCAAGGCAAGATCATCAATGCGCGCAGGAAGGTGCGACCGTAGAATTGTTCGTTGAGCAGCAGGGCGACGAGCACCCCGATCACCAACTCCATCGTGACAGACCAGACGCTGAATTTAAGGGTCGTGAAGAAGGCCGCGTGAAAATAGCTGTTCGACAGCATTTTCGTGAAATTCTGCAAACCAACGAAGTGACCGCCGCTACCGACGAGCCTAGCATCGCTCAGTGAAAGTCGGACCGTGTCGATCAGGGGCCACCCGATCACCGCCATCATCACGACAAGCAGCGGCAGCATAAGCAACCAGACACGCAAAGAGAGGCGTTCTGTGAACATGGCGTCAAGCCTTGTGGTCAGAGAGTGTATGCGCGACGGCAAATGGAGGCGTCGCAATGTCGAAGTCAGGCGGGAGGGAAATGTGCCGCACCTTGGCGCGGCACATTGAATAGCAGAGGCGAAATCAGAGGCCGCTATTTTCCGCTGCCGCCTGCAAAGCGTCTTCCGGGCTGTTGGTGCCGAGCAGAGCTTCCTGGATTGCTTGCTGAAGCGCCATCGACATCTCTTGATAATGCGGCGTCATCGGGCGCGGATACATCACGGCGAGGCCGGTCTGGGCCGCTTGGATCAGTTCTTCCTGGCCTTTCGTGACCTCCGGGTCGTTGTAGGAGCTTGCCCAGATCGGCAGGCTCAGCTTCGCATAGGCATTCTGTTCTTTCTGCGAGGTCATGAAGGTGATGTAGTCCCAAGCCTCATCGGGGTGCTTCGACGTCGTGGTGATACCGAGGCCCATGGACCCATTCACCGCCGAAGCCTTGGAGACGCCATCGACACCGGGCGCGGGCACAACGCCGACATCCCCGGCAACCTTGCTCTCCTTCGGGTCGTTGGCGAGATTATACATGTAGGTCCAGTTGAGCGCGAAAGCCGCGTCTCCGTTCTGGAACACGTTGCGCACGTCCTCTTCCAGGAATTCCTTTGAATTGGGGTTCGTCAACCCTGCGTCGTAGGTGTCGACCATATATTGCAGAGCTTTGAGCCCACCGCCGTTCTGAAAATCGGGCGCGCCGTCTTTGATGAAATCGCCACCATATGCGCTCAGGAGTGTCGTGTAATCGCAAACGGCGGCTTCGGCCTGAGCCCAGCTCCAGGCGATCGGGTATTCGACGATTCCCGCATCCTTGATTTTTTGCGCGTCCTCTTTGAGTTCAGCCCAGGTGGCGGGAGGCGTATCGATCCCGGCCTTTTTCAGCATTGCCTTGTTGTAGAAGAGATATTTCGTATCCAGAATCCACGGCATACCATAGCTCTTGCCGTCATATTGCACGGTGGTCCAGGCACCCGGCAGGACCCCGTCCTTCATCTCGGGCGTGATCTTGTCCGTGACATCGACCAGCACGTTGTTCTGAGCGTATTCCGCGGGCCAGATAACGTCGAACAGCACGACGTCATATCCACCGCCAGCCCCCATCGAGAGCACTGTCTTGTCGTGGAGCCCTTCGTAGGGGACGAACTCGAGGTTCACCTTCACATCCGGATGCGCTTCCTCATAGGCAGAGGTCATCGAGCGGATGTCGTCTTCGCTATAGGCAGCCTGCGCCATGAACAGCGCGTTCAGCGTGGTTTCCGCCTGCGCTGCGCTGGCCGTGACCCCCATCAGAGCCGTCGCGGCAAGAAGGGGGGCGTGCAATGCAATTTTCATTTCTCTCTCCTGTCGGATCAGGGCGCCCGCCGCAGAATGCGGAGAGGGACCTTCGGTGGATCGCATCGCCTGGAGAAAGCTCTTCGGCTATTTAGTCCAAGTGATGGACTTAATGATTGCGGCGAGCACTGTCTCCTGTCAATATCTTTTTCATGAGATCGAAAACGCCGGAAATTCGTGCCTTGTCAGGCTCCAGTGCGGGTGCCGCGGGGGTGCATAATCGACGCGTCGTCATCGACGCCATTCGCCTCAACGGGGCGCTGTCGCGTGCAGAACTTTCGCGCGCCACGCGGCTTGCGAAGCAAACTCTTTCCAACATCATCGACGAGCTGGAGAGAGACGGGCTGGTGATTGCTCGCGAGACGGTCAAGGCGGGACGCGGCAAGCCCGCAACGCCTTACGACCTTGCACCGAGTGGTGCATTTTCGATCGGGTTGCAGATTGACCGTCACGTCGCGCGCACTGTGGTGATGAACCTCGTTGGCGAGATTGTCTTGCGCCGAGACTCCAACATTCGTCCGACCGACCCTGAAGCGGGCCTCGATCACTTGATCGAGCTAATCGCGCAAACACGCGATGATTTGGCGAAGATGCATCCAAGTGCGGCAGAGCGCACCGTAGGCTTGGGTGTCGCAATGCCCGGGCCGTTTGATCCCAACCTCAAAAATCGCGCCGAAGACGAATATACCATGGCGCGCTGGCAAGACTTCCCGCTGGTGGATCGTCTCTCAACAGCCATCGGGCTGCCCGTGAGCATCCAAAACGATGCGTCAGCTGCCGCGACTGCTGAGAAAATGACCGGGAAAGCGCATGGACTTCGTCACGCAGTCTGCTTGTATCTCGGCTATGGTCTTGGCGCGGGATTGATCCTGAACCGCGAGGTCTTCGGTGGACGTCATGGGAATGCCGGCGAAATCGGTATGATCAGCGACCTTGCCTCCCGAACACCCGGCGCCGTCATGGAGCGAAGTGTGGCACTCGGTGGCTTCTGCGCGCGCTTTGGGCTTGATCATGCAGACGAGAACTTGTTCGACAAGATCGAGGATCTGCTGGCCGATCGCCGCTCCGATGTAGAAGACTGGCTTTCTCAAGCCGCAGATCGCCTCTCGCATCTCGCCAGGATCCTCGAGCTGATCATTGACCCCGAGGCGATAATTCTTTGCGGCACGTCGCCCGCAGTTCTGCTTGATAACCTGGTATCGCGCGTTAATCGAATACGGGAGACGTCTGAGGGCGGCGCCGTCGGGCTAAGGCTTCTGACGGGTCACAGTGACCCGTGGATAGTCGCTACCGGGGCGGCAGCGGAGCCTATCAGCAGAAGCTTCGACCCGAACTATTCGGCGCTCCTCAAGACTTGAGAGCTTTGCAAGCCGCCGATCACATTGACGAAATCGGGGGGCGTCACCAGCCCGTCACCCTGAGCAAAGCCGGGAAACTCTGCCTAAGGGCAGTAGAACTCTGCGGTGCAGATCACAAACCTGCAGACTCTCGTTGTGAACGAGGGCCCCAAGGGGGCAGGTCATTCGCGACATGCCATGTCGTTGAACGAGCACCGCTTTCATGGAGCTGATCTTTTCTGATCAGGTCCATTTTCCTGCTTCATCGTGGCCGGTTTCACGACAGGATCAGTCCCGCCGCCAGAGCCTTCCACTCCACAAGCTGAAACCGGACGGACCTTGAGGTCCTCGCTACCGGCCAAATTCTTGAGGTTTATCGCGGCATTGATGTCGCGATCGTGGTGCGCGCCGCAATTGGCGCAGGTCCAGGAGCGGACCGAGAGCGGAAGAACCTCCGCTTTGGTGTGACATGCCGAACAGGTCTTGCTGGATGCAAAGAACCTGCCGGCGGCAACAAGAGTGCCACCAAGGCGCGCGAGCTTGTAGCTAAGCTGACGACGGAACTCGAAAAAACCCATATCGGAAATGGCACGGGCAAGATGCCGGTTCGCCATCATGCCGCGGACATTGAGGTCCTCGATGATCACTGTGCTGGCTTCACGCGACAGCTTGGTCGTGAGCTTGTGCAACCCGTCCTGGCGGATGTTGCGGATGCGTGCAT
>NZ_NBNX01000011.1:0-48123 GCF_002213225.1 Thioclava sp. IC9 | reverse complement strand
TCCCGAACCGCCGGCCAGATGAAGGAACTCTCCTCAAGCCGCTTGTAGGCCATCACCAGCCCGGTGCCGTCCCAGAAGAGGATCTTCAGCCTGTCTGCACGCTTCGCGCGGAACAAAAACACGGTGCCAGTGAACGGATCCTCCTTCAGGACCGATGCGACCTGCGCGGCGAGACCGTCGTGGCCTTTCCTGAAGTCGACCGGCTGGGTCGCCACGAGGATACGGACGGTGTGGGACGGCATCATCACGAGGACGACCCGAGCGCATGGACGATCTCGGCAATCCGCACTGCCGGGGTGTCGGCGGCAAGCGCGATCGTCACGTCACCGAAGACGAGGTGGAGGCTGTCGTCCGACTGCCCCGAGGGCTGCGGCGCCTGCGGGGGCTTCGGCTCGCACAGGACAACCGGCGCGAAGGCAGTCGGCTCATCCGACATCTCGGCGGCGGGCAGGACCAGCTTGCCCTGTTTGGCCAGGCATCGCCACGCCGACAACTGGTTCGGCTTCATCCCGTAACGCGCCGCCACGGCGTTCACCGTCGCGCCCGGCTCAAGTGTCTCCGCGACAGCCTGTGCCTTCACCTTCTCCGGCCACCGGCGGTGCCCGCTCTCGAAGATCTCAACTCCCAGCGATCTGAGAAACGCAGTCTGAGCATCCATTGCGAAACGCACTCCCATCTTGAGATGGGTATCACCTCGCAGTCCGCGCCGGCGTAGACAACGTGCCGCTCAGACACCGCTTACATTCGGGCGATGTGTCGCTGCTTACGTGTTCAGCCGAGTGGCTTCTACGCGTGGCTGAAGGCCCCACTGAGCAAGCGAGCTCAAGAAGAGGAGCGGCAGATTGCTCTGCTGAAGGAGGCTGGGTAGAAAGTGGCAAGGTCTACGGTCACCGCAAACTGCATGACGACCTTCCCGAGCAAGGCGAAAGCGTCTGCCTGAACCGTGTTGCCCGCCTGACCAAGCTGGCCGGCATCAAGGCGCAGATCGGTTACAAGCGTCGACCGGGGAAGTATGGCGGCAAGCCCTCGGTGGTCGTCGACAACACACTGGACCGGCGGTTTGACGTAGCGACACCGGACAGCGTCTGGGACGAGACCTTGTTCGCCATTGGTTCAAGAACAATGGTCGAGTGACATCACCTATATCCGCACGCAGGAAGGCTTCGCCTATCTTGCCGTTGTCATCGATCTCTTCTCGTGTCGTGTCGTCGGATGTCCGTGTGCTTATGAGCACTTTCCGAGGTGACTGCCCGAGTTGTCCACATAATTCGACCAAACCGAGAGATTATCGAGATTTTTCAAAACCGATTTTTCACTCGCCTCGGCTAAACTGAGATCACTCAGAAAGCAAAGGACAACATCATGCTCGACATCCTCCCCAACTCGGGCCCGCGTCATGACTTCGCGGTCTTCGCAACCAGCCTCGCCTATACCAGCGCCGAAATCGCGGCGGCGTTCGAATATCTCGACCGCAAGGAACGGCGCACCAACCCTCCCGGAGACTTCGATCATCGCGGGCGCTTCTTCGCTGCCGAACGCACGATTGCCGTCACGTTTTGCCGCGCGCCTTCGGCTGCCTGGCCATTCTCCCAAATGCTCGCTGCCCGGACCGCCGATCATTGCGCCGAGCTCTTCGACGTCGACGAAGCCAAGCATGTGAAGCGATTGGCGCTTGCCTTCGGGCGGTTTCGCGGCGGCGAAACTTTCGAAGATTTGCGTCCCCTGCTCACCCCTGGCATCCGGGCGCGTCAGGCTCGCTCCTGACGCCCATTTCATTGGTTCGGGTTGCGGGCCGGAAAGTCCCTCCAAGAAGAAATGCGAGGAGCATCCGGCGCTGACCAGCTGGATCTGCCTAAGCCCGCCGACGCACGACATGGTCTGCGCGAGAAGCGGGCATTCGTCCGACAATCAGGCGCGCTGAGCGAGTTGCTCGAACAGCGCGCGACGCAGGCGGCTCAGCAGCGCGACGCGGCGATAGATCAGCAGGTAGATCAGGAAGACCACTCCGACCCCGCAGCCAAGCGCCACGGGATCGCCGGGCGCGACGACCGTGATCGTGCAGGCGATCAACGAGAGCGGCCAGAGAAAAACACTCGTAATCGGATTGCGCATCCGAGGCACACCGATCACCTCCGCTATTCGCTTGGCGCGGCTACGATAGACAAGACTGTGCAAATGGAGCCGATCCGCTTCTCCGGGGGTCGTCCCATTGCGTTTCGCGCGTCGACGGATCGACACAAGCGTCTCGATCCAAGGATAGGATAAGGCTAGAACCGCGATCAGCGGCGAGTATTCCGGATTACGCACAGGCAGGATGATCCCGATTACCGCAAGCACGAACCCCGTCGTATAGGCCCCGGCATCGCCGAAAAAGAGCTTTCCAGCGGGAAAGTTCAGCACGAAGAAACCCGCGATTGCGCCGATCATTAGCAGGCATATCGCGAGAAGCGCTACGTCGTCCGAGCGCGCCGCAAGGATCGCAAAACAGCTCAAGACAATGAGGGCGGTGCCCGACGCGAGCCCGTTGACTCCATCGATGATGTTCAACGAATTGGCGATGCCGCCGATCGCCAGAACACTCAGTGCGATTCCGAAGGCCGGATAGCTCAACAGGAAATCGAGCCCCGGGATATCCGCGCGCTCGATATGATAGCCAGACACCAAACAGAATATCAGCCCGGCAAGAACCGTCGCCACCAGGCGCCATTTCGCCGAAACTTTCTTGGTGATGTCCTCGATCACGCCGGAGAGAAACGCGGGGAGCGCGCAGAGGCAAATCATCCACCAAAGCCTGCGCGCCTCAACCGGCAACATGACTGCAGCGAGACAGGCGCCCAACAACACTGCGATTCCGCCGATCCGCGGCGTCGGAGCATCATGAATCTTCTGCACGCCATCGCTGCCGTCATGTGTCAGCGTGCCGTGAAATTTCTGAGAGACGACGATGAGGCCGGAGAGAAGGAAGGAGATGGCAAAGGCAGCGTCGAGATAAGAAGGCAATGCACCAATTCCTTCAATCAATCCCCTAGAGCCTGGCGAAGCGCGATGCGCGCGAACTGACGTTCGGAGAATTTAAACTTATTAATTAAAAGCCGGTTAACATTCTCAGGACCTCTATCCAAGTCAAAACGGCCAATCCGCCATGGGCGGCGAAGCATTTCACTATTGAGCCATGCTGCGCATCAGGGCCAGGCAACAATGGCGATTGCGGATCAGCGCCGAAGCACCGACAAGAGCTTCATGGACACGATCTTCTTCATCGCCTCCAAGCTCGCAGCCCTCCTGCTGCGCGCGGAAACTTGGGAAGCGCTTTTGCTCGCAGGCGCTCTCCTTGCGCTCGTGAGGAGTCGCATACGCGCGTCGCGCAGGATGCTTTCTCTAGCGCTGGCAGCCCTGCTCGCTCTGGGCATCTTTCCTCTCGGCGATCTCCTGATCGCCCCGTTGGAGCGAACCTATCCGACCAACCCACGACTTTCTCACGTCGACGGGATCATCCTCCTGGGCGGCGCGGAGGATGGCGACGGCACGGCCCGCCACCATCAAGTCCAACTCAACGCCGCCGCCGAGCGCGTTACCGCTGGGCTCGCCCTGGCGCATCGCTTTCCAGATGCAAGGATCCTGCTCTCTGGCGGCAGCGGCGCCCTGCGCGACCTGGCAAGAGAAAGCATGCCCGGCGCCGAGGTCATGGCAGCCGCCTTTCGGGAAACGGGTATCCCGCAAACGCGGCTCCTTCTCGAGAGCCGCTCGCGCAACACCAGTGAGAACGCGCGCCTCAGCCACGATCTCGCGCAGCCCAAACCGGGCGAGATCTGGGTGCTCGTCACGAGCGCCTTCCACATGAGACGTGCGATGGCGAGCTTTGAGCGCGCCGGATGGGACGGGCTCGTCCCCTACCCTGTCGATTATCGCGCAGAGGGGTTTCTCGATGGCATCGGCTGGGATCTCGCGGGCCATCTCGACACGCTGGATCTCGCGATCAAGGAATGGGTTGGCATCGCGGCTTACGCCGCGAGCGGGAGATAGGTTATCCGGGTGGTAACGAAAGCACGACTTGTTTCATCCTCCGGAGGGAGCATCTATAGACGGGTCAAACAGATTTTTCCCGGGCCGTCGCCCAAAAAAGAAGTTCTCCTCCCTCGCCCGCAACGCGCTTGAAGGACATGTGTGCTCGAATAGCGGTGCGCTATCTTGCCGAGCCAAGAGCACTCAACTCAGCCCGACCTTTCCCTCCCTCTGCCGATCCGATAGGAGGCTCGCGACCGGATCGAAGAGCGGGGCAAAGCGCGGCATGCATATTCTCATGACGGTGAACGCGGCTTGGAATATCTGGAATTTCCGACGCCCTATCGTTGAAGCTCTCATTGCTGACGGTCACAGGATCACCCTGCTTGCCCCGCGCGATGACACTGTGCCGGACCTCGAGGCGCTCGGCTGCCGCTTCATCCCGCTCGAGATGAGCGTGAAGGGTTTGAACCCGGCAGAAGACTTCAAGCTGATGCGACGCTACAAGCGCATTTTACGCAAAGAGCGGCCCGATATAGGCCTGAGCTACACGATCAAGAATAACATCTTCGGGGCCCTGGCGGCAAAAGCTGCGGGCGTGCCCTTCATACCGAATGTCACGGGCTTGGGCACGGCCTTCCTGTCCGGCGGGCTACTCCAGCGCGTCGCGGAGATGCTCTATCGGCGCGCTTTCGCGAAGCTTCCGGTGATCTTTTTTCAGAACGAAGACGATGCGGCACTTTTCCTCGACCGGCGCTTGATTAAAAGCGACCAAGCGAAGCTCCTGCCAGGCTCGGGGATCGATCTCGAGCGCTTCGCCGCGCAAGAAATGCCCACCGAAGATAGCCCGCCCACCTTCCTGATGATCGCGCGCCTGTTGCGGGACAAAGGCGTGCTGGAATTCGTCGAGGCCGCCAGAACGACAAAAGCGCGCCATCCCGAGGCGCGCTTTCAATTGCTTGGGGCGGTGGGCTCTGAGAACCGGACCGCGATCGATGTCGAGACCGTCGAAGGCTGGGTCGCCGAAGGTGTGGTGGAATATCTGGGCACGACCCCAGACGTGCGCCCAGCGATCAAGGCGGCCAGTTGCGTCGTGCTCCCCTCCTACCGAGAAGGTGCGCCGCGCACCCTGATCGAGGCCGCCGCCATGGCCCGTCCTCTTATCGCAACCGATGTGCCCGGCTGCCGCGCCGTCGTGGATCGCGGCGTCTCGGGTTATCTGTGCGAGGTTCGCAACGCGGCGAGCCTAGCCGACGCGATGCAAGAGTTTCTCGCGCTCCGCCCTGAGCAACGCGCTCAGATGGGCTGTGAAGGTCGCGCCAAGATGGAGCGGGAATACGATCAGCGGATTGTGGTGAAGGCCTATCGCGAGGCGATTGGCAGGGTTACGCGAGGCTGATCCACCCAAGCCTCGCGCCAGGATATCACGCGGCGCGACGCCCCTGCCCCTCGGACAGCCATGTCTCATTTGCCTCAAGCCATGCGAGCAGCATCAACACCGTCCAGAGCTTCTGACCATTATTTGCCCGCCCTTTGAGGTGCTGTTGCCAGAGCCGCTCGATCGGATCGAAAGAGAGGCTGGCGAGCGCAAAAAGATGGCGCTGCGACAGAAGCCGCTCGGCCCAACCGCGCAACTCCATCCGGAGCCACTGATCGAGCGGGATCGAGAAGCCCTGTTTTGGTCGATCAATGAGCGATCTCGGAACATGCCGGTCGAGCAATCGTCGCAATGCGACTTTCCCAACACCGTCTTTTATCTTCATCGACATGGGGAGCGCCCAGGCCGTCTCGACAACACGTGCATCAAGAAATGGAGCGCGCGTCTCGAGAGAGGCATGCATAGCTGCGCGATCGACTTTCACAAGAATATCTCCAGGGAGGTAGCTAACGCTATCCCATGCCATCATCTGCTCAGCCGGGGTGACCCTTGCGAGGAACTCATCATGTAGGATCGCTTGACCATCAGACTTCGCTCTATCTGGTATGACCTCGCTCGGCTGCGCGAATGTCGTCGAAAAAGTGCGATAGAAATCTTCAAAACTCTCCGCTGCAGCGATGCCGGGAGCCAGTCGCGCCAGCTTATCGACGGCCGTAATCGGCAAACGGAACCGCTTGGCGATCTTGCGCGCGGGGCTCTCCTCGGACACGAGAAACGGCCCGATAGCCGCAGCGAGCCCAGCCCCGGCCTTCCGACCGATCTTAGGCACGCGTTGTGCGCGCGCCCAGAGCCCCGGGCCGACGACATGCCGGTTATACCCGCCAAATACTTCGTCCCCACCGTCACCGGATAGCGCGACCGTAACAGCCTTGCGCGCCTCGCGACACAGAAGCGCCGTCGGGATCTGCGAAGAGTCAGCGAAAGGCTCGTCATAGATTTGCGGCAGGCTCGGCACCAGATCGAGCGCGTCCTGTTGGGACAGGATGAATTCCGTATGCGCCGTCCCCAAATGCTTGGCGACAGCGGCGGCATAAGGCGCCTCGTTGAAGCGGGACTCTCCGAACCCGATCGAGAAACTGCGCACCTGCGTTTGGCTTTGCGCCTGCATTAAGCTGGTGATGAGGGAGCTATCCACGCCGCCTGAGAGAAAGGCGCCAAGTGGCACGTCACTCAGGCTCTGCTCGTCCACCACCTCTTCGAGACGCGCCGCCAACTTGTCGAGGAGAACGGTCTCGGATTGTCCTTCGGAATACCCTCTCTGTGAGAGCCCCTTTTCGGCGAGATCAGCGAAAACTTCGAAAGAAAGCCGCGTCGCCTCGGAGCTCTCCTTGGACAGGGTGACGATCTGACCGGGCGCGACTTTCTCGACACCCTTGAAGATACACGCGCCCTCGGGAACGTAGCCGAACTCGAGATAATCATGGATCCCGCTCGCACTGAGCTGGGGCTCCAGTCCTGGGGCCTCAAGCAAGGCTTTCAATTCCGAGGCAAACGCCCATCCCGAGGCAAGCCGACTGAAATAAAGAGGCTTCTCCCCCATCCGGTCGCGGGCAAGCGACAAGCTGTTGGTTTGCCGATCCCAAAGCGCCAGAGCGAACATGCCCTTTGCGCGGCGAAGCGTTTCCGCGAGCCCCCAAGCGACGATCCCGGCAAGAAGCGTTTCGGTATCGGAATGCCCGCGCCAAACCTCATCAGATCCGGCTTCAAGCTCCCGCCGCAGCCGCAAATGATTGTAGATTTCGCCATTGAACGCGATGACGAACCGTCCGCAAGCCGACTGCATGGGCTGCGCCCCGGCCTCGCTCAGATCGAGGATCGAGAGGCGACGGTGGCCGAGACCGACAGATCTGGCCTCATCGAACCAATGGCCTTCTGCATCCGGTCCGCGATAGGTGATCGCGTCGGTCATCGCCTGAAGCGAGACTGCCGCGTGGTCCCCTGAGGGACCGAGAAGACCTGCTATGCCGCACATGACTTAGGACTTTCCCTGCAGGAGTTCGAACCGGTCAGCATCTCAGTTGCCCGCACCGCGCGCGACATCTTCGAGATAGGCGCCGTAACCGTTCTTACCGAAAGTCTTTGCACGCTCACGAAGCGCGTCGACTGAAATCCAGCCTTTCTGAAAGGCGATCTCATCGGGAGAACCAACCTGAAGGCCTTGGCGCGCCTGCAGAGTGCGCACGAAATTCCCGGCATCGAGCAGGCTCGCATGGGTGCCGGTGTCGAGCCACGCATAACCGCGCCCCATCCGACCAACCGTCAACGTGCCCTCTTGCAGATACTGTTCAAGCAGGTCCGTGATCTCCAACTCCCCGCGCGCGGACGGCTCGACCGCGCGTGCGCGCTCAGAGGCTTTCCCGTCGAGGAAATAGAGGCCCGTGACCGCGTAATTCGAAGCAGGCTTTTCCGGCTTTTCGACGATCGACTGCGCGCGGTCATCCTTGTCGAAAGCAACAACGCCGTAACGCTCGGGATCGCTCACCCGGTAGCCGAATACGGATCCGCCTGTCCTGCGCGCATCCGCCTCGGCGAGCAATTCTGGCAAACCATGGCCAAAGAAAACGTTATCGCCCAGAACCATCGCCGAAGGCGCACCATCAAGAAACTCTTCGGCTAGAATGTATGCCTGAGCCAGCCCATCGGGCGATGGCTGCTCAATCCAGGTAAACGCAACGCCCCACTGGCTACCGTCACCAAGGACGCGCTGGAATTGCGCCTGATCTTCCGGAGTAGTAATCACCGCGATCTCGCGAATGCCCGCCAGCATCAACGTGGTTAGCGGGTAGTAAATCATTGGCTTGTCATAAACCGGAAGAAGCTGTTTTGAGACGCCCATGGTTACAGGATAAAGCCGCGTGCCGGAGCCGCCCGCCAGAATAATGCCTTTGCGTTTCGTCATACCGCTTCCAATTCAGTTAACACTTCATTCAATCCCGATATCCAATCGGGTCTATTCAGGCCAAATACGGCCAGGTCGCTGCAGTCGAGCCGCGAGTTGAGCGGCCGTTTTGCGGGCGTCGGATACTCGGCGGTAGGGATATCCACCACCGTCACGCTGCGCCCGGCCTGCGCGAAGATCTCCCGCGCGAAGCCTGCCCAGCTTACATCGGGAGAGCCTGCGAAATGGTAAACGCCGCTCTTCTCGGGCGCGCGCTGCAACTCTTGCGCCATCGTCAGGCAGGCCTCGGCGATCGCCTTGGCGGGCGTCGGTCCCCCGATCTGGTCGGCGACGATCGTCAGGTGATCGCGGCTTTCCGACAGGCGCAGCATCGTCTTCACGAAATTCCCGCCATGGGCCGAGAAGACCCAGCTGGTGCGCAGAATGGCGAAGGGGCCGCCTGCAGCGCGGATCGCCTCTTCGCCTGTGAGCTTGGTGCGGCCATAGGCGCCCAGCGGGCGGGTCGGATCGGTGGGCTTGAACGGCGCGTCGCCCGAGCCGTCGAAGACGTAATCGGTGGAGATGTGAACGACGGGAATGCCGAGGTCGCGGCAGGCTTCGGCCATCGCCGCGGGCGCGTCACCGTTGACGGTTTGGGCGAGCGCCTCTTCTTCTTCGGCCTTGTCGACAGCCGTGTAGGCCGCGGCATTGATCACCGCCTCGGGCTTGGCCTCCCGGATCGCCTTTGCTGTAGCGCCGGGATCATTCAAATCGACCCTATTCCGGCCTAAGAACGCCGCATCGGGCACGAGGCGCCGTAGCTCCTGCGCGACTTGGCCGGTCTGTCCGAAGACGAGGATCATGCCTTGCCCAACCTTTCACCGACGCCGTGCCGCTCCAGCAGCGGGCGCCACCAGTCCTCATTCTCGAGATACCAGCGCACGGTGCGCTCCAGCCCCTCCTCGACGGTGACGCTCGGGCGCCAGCCCAGCTCCTCGCGGATGCGGGTTGGGTCGATCGCGTAGCGCGCATCGTGGCCGGGGCGATCGGTGACGAAGGTGATCAGATCGGCATAGGGCGCATCGCCCGGACGCAGTTTATCGAGAATGGTGCAGATCGTCTGGACCAGTTCGAGGTTCGACCGCTCGTTCTCGCCGCCGATATTGT
Source organism: Thioclava sp. IC9 (assembly GCF_002213225.1). Classification (NCBI taxonomy): domain Bacteria; kingdom Pseudomonadati; phylum Pseudomonadota; class Alphaproteobacteria; order Rhodobacterales; family Paracoccaceae; genus Thioclava; species Thioclava sp. IC9. Next base: position 38,638 of record NZ_NBNX01000011.1, on the reverse strand, counting down.
AGCTGCGACCCAAGGCGCCCTTCTCCAGCACCAGCAGCAGCGCATCGGCGTGGTCCTCGACATAGAGCCAGTCGCGCACGTTGGACCCGTCGCCGTAGATCGGCAGCGGTTTGCCCGCGAGCGCGTTCAGGATCACGACTGGGATCAGCTTTTCCGGGAAGTGATAGGGGCCGTAATTGTTCGAGCAATTGGTGAGCACGACGGGCAAGCCGTAGGTCTCGTGCCAAGCGCGCACGAGATGGTCCGAGCCCGCTTTCGAGGCAGAATAGGGACTGTTCGGGGCGTAGGGCGTCTCTTCGGTGAACTGGCCGGTGGCGCCGAGCGTGCCATAAACCTCGTCAGTCGAGATGTGATGGAAGCGGAAACTCTCGGGGCGGCCTTCACCCTCCCAGTAGGCACGCGCCGCCTGCAGCATGTTGTAGGTGCCCATCACGTTCGTCTCAATAAAGGCGCCGGGACCGTCGATCGAGCGGTCCACATGGCTTTCGGCGGCGAGATGCATTACCGCGTCGGGCTTGTGACGGGCGAAGATCGCCGCCAAAGCCTCGGGGTCGCGGATATCGGCCTGCTCGAACGCATAAAGCGGGCTGTCGGCGACGGGCGCGACATTCTCGAGGCAGGCGGCATAGGTCAACGCGTCGAGGTTCACCACCTCATGGCCGCGCGAGACGGCGAGGCGGACGACGGCGGAGCCGATGAACCCGGCCCCGCCGGTGACGAGGATCTTCATGCTGCGCCCTCCCAGGTGAAGGGGCTATCGAAAGTAGCGAACAGAGGTGCCTCGGCATCCTTGCCGGACAAAACAGGCTCTGTTCCTGCGGAAAGCGGCCAGACTATGCCCAGATCGGGATCGTCCCAGCGGATCGCGCCTTCACACTCGGGCGCGTAGTAATCCGAGCATTTGTAGACGATCTCGGTGCCCGGCTCGAGCGTTACGAACCCATGCGCAAACCCGGCCGGGATCAGTAGCTGCTTGCCGTTCTCGAAGCTCAGCTCGGTGCCGAACCATTGCCCGTAGGTCGGGCTGCCCTTGCGGATATCGACCGCGACATCCCAGAGCCGCCCGCGCCCGCAGCGCACCAGTTTCGCCTGAGCGTGGGGAGGCGCCTGAAAGTGCAGCCCGCGCACCGTGCCCACGGCCTCCGAGACCGAATGATTGTCCTGCACGAAACCAATCTCGATCCCGGCTTCGGCAAATCGCTTCGCCGAATAGCTCTCGGAGAAAAATCCGCGGCGATCGCTGAATCGCTTCGGGGTGATCAGCAACAGCCCATCGAGGCTGGTCTTCTCAATCATCATGAATAGGAAACCTGTGAAGTTTGTTCAGCTATCTGAATAGATGCCGAATTGGTAAGGAACGTAGCATTGCTGGAAATGCCAGGAGAGCTGTGTCCAGACGAAGAAGACAGTCGTGAGCAAGGCATAGGGCGCGAAGGTCCAGAGCTGCCGATTGCGCAGTCCCTGCAGATAGGGAATCCTCACGAAAATCACGAGCTGCAACGGAATGAGGTAATACCCAAAACGATCGCCAATCACGGAAGACACAAAGAAAAGCCCAAAGGAGGCGACCATCAGCCACGCTGCGATCGTCACCAATTTATAGTCTTGCGGAAACTGACGCTTCCAAAGGGGCCGAATTTTCAACAGGTAAAGCGCCCCGGACAAGACGAGGACAAGAAGTCGAAAAGCCGCCCCCGCTGCGTCGACGCCCGTTCCGACATAACGGCCCATCGCCTCATCCGCCGCAGCAGTTTGCGTCATCAAATAGAGACCGGGCAGAGCCAGCAGCATCGAGAACGCCACATTGCGTTTCGTGAATTGAAGATGAATGAACGGCGCAAACGCCAGAAAGATCATCGCACTGCGATGAAACAGAACCGCGAGTCCCACGAGCGCGACGTAGCGAAGTAGCTTCCGATCCACAAATGCGGCGAATGCGAAGCACATGATACCAATCGCCTCAGCTTGGCGGATCGCCGACATCGGCATGTTGATGACGAGGATCGGAAAGGCGAGCACGAGAACAGCGAGCGGATTTGGTTGCCGCCGTGCGAGGGAGTGGAGCCCCCAGAAAAAGACCCCCGACGCGATGACAAGAAGGTAGGTGTAACTCTGTCCCGCTTGCTGCAAGAGCGCGATGATCGCCCAATGAGCAGGCTCGCTATATTGAAAGGCAGAATCTAGCGAACGGCCGTCCATAATATACCAATTCGCGAGATATCCGCTCCAGTCGCAGCCGACTTCATATCTAAATCCGGCAACAACAAAGAGGCTCACGAGAGCGAGCCAGTAGAGCCCGCCCCGCTTAGCCGCGCGCCCGAGCAAGATCAGGAAACTGTAGATCGAGTAATAGACCAGCATCGCGAATGGCTCAGTGGCCGCGGCGTTTTTTTGAATGCGTCACGGCGACATCTCGAAGCATCTGGGCAACGCGGGGGCCCCAGACCTGAAGCGAATACTGCTCTTCGACCTTTTTGCGCCCCGCCGCTCCCATACGGGCACGCAACTTGCGATCGGTCAGAAGCGCGTCAAGTGCCTCCCGCCATTCCGCCTCATTTGAGGCAAGGAACCCGTTCACACCGTGCTCCACGATTTCGGAATTCACGCCCACAGGGGAGGCGATCACCGGCAAGCCACAGGCCATGTATTGGATGAGCTTGTAGCCGCATTTTCCGCGCGCCCAGGGAGTATCCGTCAAAGGCATGATGCCAATATCCATTTTTTGGATCTCGGAAACCTCTTCTTCCTCAGACCAAGCAAAATTATCGACACAGGGATATCGCGATGCCGTCGCGCCGGCACCGATCACGCGCAAGCGCGCGGACATCCGGGAAATCGTATGTTGAAGCATTGGCATCATGGGCTCTAGAAATAATCCCCAAGTGTTCGGGGTCCCAATCCACCCAACAGAAACACTTTTTCTTGCTTCAGCGTCCTTCTCCCTCGGTGAATATACTTCGGAGTCGACGACAGTCGGAACCACTCTCACCTCGGACGCTCCAGCTTTTTGCGCACGATCGGCAAGATAGGAATTGCCTGCGGCCACAAGAGAAGAAATTGCCATTACTCGATCGATCTTGTGCCCCATGACCCGGCGCACGATCGCGGAACGATGAATATCATAATTGTGAAATATGGCGTCATCATAGTCGCTCACAATCGGCACGTGCTCTGGCAAAAATGCGCGCTCAATCAGCCAGGGAAGCCACGGCAAGGCTTCTTTTTCGATCCACACCAGATTCGTATCACGAAGGACTTTGAAGGCCGTGAAACGCCGCCAAAATGCGAAAACAGACTGGGCCGACGTGTTCTCGCCCGCATACCTTCTCTGAAGATACAAATCCCCAAAAAAAGGCAATACCTCTAGATATATACCAGCGGCTTCCAAATATGGAGAAAATTGCATTATTCGTAAACGGCTGGATGCCCCGAGCCGGCCATAGCGCGAAAGCGCATGAATGCGAATTGGTTTAGGTTTGCTTTCGGGTCGCAGACACATCATTGCGACGGCCTATGCAGGATGTCTTCGTAAAGATTGCGATAAGCCGCGATGCCGCTCTTTAGCGAAAAGACCTCTTCAGCGGCTCGCCGGCAGCGATCGGGTAAATCAGGATCTTCAAGCAGCGACTGGAGCTTGTCCCAGGCCACATTCATATCTTCTTTTGAAGCACTCTCGACGAGCACACCGACGTCGTACTTGCGAATAATTGCGGCAACATCGCCGACGCCATCATTCGCAACAACAGGCATGCCACAGCCGAGAATTTCCCCCATGCGGGTTGGGCTGCTTCCAAGCTTTGAAAGCCCATTTGTGAAAAACATCACCGATGCCGTCTGATCACGCAAGATATCCGGGACTTGTTCTGACGGACTCGGCGCGATCTCAAGTCGCTCGAGAGCCGCCTCGTTGCCGCGAAACGCGGCGCGCACCTCTTCAGGGTCATCGCGCGTTGTGAGAGCGATCCTGATATTTGGCCTTCGCTCAACCGCAACGGACAAAAAGCTTACGAGCCAATCCAACTTGAACCAACCGCTTAGGACTGTTCCCAGACAACCGATCTCAATCGCGTCAGGCTTATTCTCGGCAGGCACGAACCGGTCGAGATCGGCGCAAGTCGGAATGACAACAATACACTGATTGGCGAGCTCTGAAGAATAAATCTGACGAAGGTGCTTGACCGCTGCATCGGTTAGCGACACGACCCCTGCAGCTGACTTCAGGCAGGCCCGCTCAGCCATGACAATCGAGCGATAAAGAAAGGATCCGCGACGAAGCCTTCCGGCAGTAATCAATTCCTCGGGCCAAAGCGCACGCATGTCAAAAATGAACGGCACGCCGGTCGTGCGCGATACGATCATCGCAACAGCGGCCGGAATGTAGGAACGGGCATGAATTAATTGCGCTTGTTGGCCGCGCACCTCGCGGCGAACAAGCCACACCATCCGCAGCATCGACAAAGCAGGCGCGATTACCTTTGGCCGGGGTCGAAACCGCTGGGGTAACCAGCGAATGCCTAGCCGCTCACACTCAGTCCGCAACGCGGTAAAGCGCGCTATATCGTTCCTGTCCTCGTCCTTTTCGTATGTTATCAGAGTTATTCGACAATCTGTAGAAAGCCCTCGCAGATAGGCCAGCACTTGGCTCTGCCCAAGTGGCTCCATAAGCCCGTTGCGCGTCAGGTAAAGCGTGGGTGTCATGAAAGGCCCAATAGTTTGAGATATTTGCGAGCGGCGATCTCAGGTGCGAAATCAGCAGCGCGGCGCTTCAGCGCTTCGGCGTTCGCTGGCGCTGACAACGCAGCATCAATGGCTGAAGCCAGCGCATGCGCGTCGCCAACCGGGACGAGGTAGCCAAGTTGCCCGTTCTCAAGGATTTCTGCGGGCCCCGAAGGACAGTCCGTTGACACAACAGGCAGACCAAAAGAAAGCGCCTCAACAATCACATTGCCGAAGCCTTCATGGTCCGAGGACAGAACGAACAAATCGGCGGTTGAATAAAACGGCGAAGGGTCGGGTTGAAAACCTGCGAAGATCACCTTATCTGCGACACCTAATTTTTGCGCGAGCGCCCGCAAGTTAGCTTCGTTCTGGCCCCTTCCTAATAGCATCAATCGAGCCTCGGGATGCTCCAACATCGCAAACGCGCGGAGAAGAAGGTCATGGTTTTTTACTGGCTTGAGATTTCCGACGGACAGGATGCGTGGTCCAGTTGCCCCCCATGCGACGTTCGCTGTATCCAGTTCTTTGGGTGCGGGGTTGGCACTAGGTCGGATAGGGTTATGGATTGGAACAAAGCTCTCGCTCCCCATTCGCGATAGGACGGCCATATCGGAACACGTCCCGCGCGAGACGCCGATACGCGTCGTCGCGAGCCGATAGCCAATAAAGGTGGAGCCCCGCAATGCGAGCCTGTGGATCGCGCCGCGCGGCGCATACTGCTGTGACAAGATCGCATGTTCGCTGATAAGCACCTTCCCCCGAAATCGCGCGAGACGTGCGGCCACGGGCGCTATCACGGTGAGTGGCCACATTGCGACAATCAACGCAGCGGGACGGCGGCGACGAAGGTAACGGGCGAGGGCGAAAGGGACGTTGCGCGCTCGCGGGCTCGCGAGATCGACGATGCCGAATTTGCGCTGAGCTTCAAAAAGAAACTCACCTTCCGCTCGCATCAACACAAACTCCACTTGATGACCAGCACGAGCAAACTCATGGGCAAGATCGAGCATAACCCGTTCCGCGCCTCCACCGCGTAAGTCAGGTAGTAAAATAGAAATTCGCATTATGCCCCGAACATGACGCAAAAGGCGTCTTTGGTAGCACTACGCGCCCCCATGGCAAAGAAAGGTGAACCGAAATACCCACCTTTCCGGAAGATAGTCTCGAAAGATCTTAATCGAGACGATAACCGATTGCCATTGTAAAGGTCGGCACGCAAGCGTTGAATCACTTCGAGCTCGCGAAAACTGTATGCACCATTACGAAACGCCGAAGACCATTTTAAGTCATCCACATACTTAGACAAATACTCCATATATCCTGAATATTCCCCAGCGACATCGGCGAGAAAATCGTAGTGATCGGCCGACACAGATCGTGCCTTGCTTACTCGTTCTACGAGCGATTGCTGAGCGTAATCGCCCGTCAACGCATCATCATGTCGCCTGTAAAGTGCTGCCGGCTCATCCAGAACAACAATCCCGCCGATTGCGTTTGCAATAATGCAAGTCCACTTGTCGTGAGATATTTGAGGGTGCGCGGCGAAGTAATTCCTAGGAAGGGATTTCCTATCCCAAAGCTGCAAAATCCGTCGATCGACGGTTTGAAGACAGCCAAGCCAGACCCAAAATCCGTATTGAGTGTTCGCGCCGTAGCTACCTGGCGAAATCTTATCAGGAAACTTACGCCCCCGCGCGCTGAGCATTTTATCACTTAGCCAAGCATTCTGAAGAACCATACAACAGTTCGGCGTCACTTCAATAGCTGTTACAGCATCCGATAACTTATTTGGCAGCCAAACATCATCTTGATCGCAAAAGGCGATCCAATCCCCATTACACCGCTGCGCTGTAGAAAGGAAGTTCCCGGCGAAGCCGAGATTTACTTCGTTCCTATGAATATGAACCGGAAACGGGGCATTCCTTCGAAAATTTTCAACGATCTCGAGAGTGCTGTCAGTCGAGCCGTCATCACCAACAACAAGCTCATCAGGCAGACGCGATTGAGCAGCTAAACTATCCAGCTGCTCGGACAAAAAGCCGGAACCATTGTAGGTAGCCATAGCTACAGATATTCTTGTCAACTTGAGCTCCGCTGAAAAAATTTGATGATATTCCGCATTTTTTTATAGATTGATCCGCCCCTTCCAATCAATGACACAAAAAACGATCGGCACGTCAAATCTGAATAAAAATTGGCTACAGGAAAAATCTTGAAAAGTATTCGGATGCGTGTAGAGAGCATAATTGCGGATTCTAATTCGAATGGAAACCGGGTAACAGGGAAAAGCTGGCTGCGCACATCAAAAATATCCACGTCACCATCTTTGAGTAACGCCCAAGTGGGAATGTCTAAGGGTTTATTGAGATGTGTTTTTTCGACACGCTCCTGAAACTTTGAATCAGAATGCCACATATCCACTGTTTCTTTCATTAGATTAAGGTCGTAAGGCAGAATTCCATTGGTGAGGTACTTATCTAATGAAGCATTCAAATCAACCAAAGTTGACTGACGGACCTGCTCCAAAACATTGTATCCGACAGCTCCATGTTTAAGCGAAAAAATCGGAACGCCAATCGACCCAACAAGGGTTAGGACGGTCCCCCCCGTCAAAGGAAAGCTATCAATATATCCAAAACTTCTCTGGATGAATGGAATTATGTTTTCTAAAGGCTGATAGCCACGGAACTCCAAAAAATCGTTCCTTTTATACTCCGACCACCAAGGCTCCGCCCCTGTTTGGCCAAAGATAATGAGGGGAATCTCGTGTCTGAGCGTCAGGCTATTTACGAAACGTGGATAATTCAGATCACCATATGGGCGCACCTTATCTCGTCGCGCCATAGTTACAAGAAAACGTTCGGCCGACGGCTTCCAATGAATTTCCTCTAAAATTGGCGAAGGTATACCAATAAAGCTCTGGGAATCGGCGATCCGATACCTTTTCGTGATTGCCGCTCCGTAACCACTAACTTCGAGAAAATTCACCCTATGAAGTGGCTGAAACGAAAATGTATGATCAGCATGATTAACGAAATTCACTTTGCATCCCGCGGCGCTGGCTCTATCTGCAAAAATACAAGCATCAAGGTCACGAGGATGATTGTGCAAGTACAGCGTTTCCGTCGGGAGAACTTCAAATAGTTCATCGAGGTCACTTGCTATATATGTCGATACACCAATATCACGCAACGTATCAATAATCGTATGGGGCACCCTTGAAATGACAGAAACCTTGTCACCTGATTTTATTTGACTTTCGACCATACGGGAAAAAAGCTGGGTATGCCCTCCGGTTTCAAGCGGATTAGTGATATAATGAACCGCTCCCAAAAGCTCTCGCTTGGGCTTACTTTTTGAGTATCTTTGTGTCATGCGGATCTGAAAATCTGAATCAACAAAAATATCTGTCAGATTATGACTCAGAAAATCACCGTATAGGTAGGCGAGCGCCCTTGCTTCGCTCTGAGAGTTAGAGGAAAGAGCCCGCGACCGTAAGAAGTTTGCGAGACTTGCACGTTCACTGAAGTCGCGTTTGCGCATATCAATTCAACTCTGAATGGAACAGCTGATTGAAGCGAAAAGGCGCGCGGGCCTCGCTTGGCAACAGTTTTTTCGCAGATGCTCGCCTCACCGTTACCAGATATGATCCTTTTTGCCCCTTCGCCATTTTTTCCATAATTTCGAATGCCCCCTTGGGCGAGCAGTCATCCGAAAGAGCATTCTCTCGCAGCGAATAAGCCAGCGGAAACGTGACTTTGACCGCTTGACGGCTGCATTTCTCTTGATTGTAGGCAAAGAGCGCGAAAGTGACGAGCTGGCGCTCTTTGGTGTCTTCGGAGAGTTCCGGGTTGCCGTAGGTTTTCAGCGTTGCCTGATCATCCATGCTCTTACCTTTTCGCCGAAGGCCGCGATGCGGCCGAGCTTGCCCTTTGCCTCGGTCAGCTTCGACAGGCGCGTGAGCGTCCAGAACCCCATTGCGACAGCGCCCAGAGTTCCGATTGTCGCGCCAAGCGGCGCAGACCAGCGGCTGGCGATGTCCACGGAAACCGCCGTCAGCAGTAAGACGATTGCCTGTCTGCGCACGGCCGCGCTCAGCCGAAAATCAATTCGCGAGCGCGCCTGCCAATAGACCAGAGGCAAGTAGATAACATACATGGCAAGAAATGCGATACCTGTCGCGGTCACACCGAGGATCGGAAGTCCAATGAACGTGCCAAGAGCGAAAGCCGACATTCCCGCAGTCTCGGTTCCAACAAAGGTCTTGCCCGCCCCCGACGCCATGATGACAAATCCCAACGGCCAGCTCATGACCTTCAGAATATCGCCCAACAATTGCCAGCGCAGGATCTCGACCGCAGGCGCAAAATCGCTGGTATAGAGCAGGCTGATCACCCAGGGCACGAAGCCGAGCATCATCAAAAGGATCGGCGCCGTGAGCAGCAAGGCGACTTCGGTTTGCTCGTTCACCATTCGTGTTGCCGCCTTGGGATCGTTGATCACGGCTGTCAAACGGGGAAAATAGTCGGCCCCCATCGCGCCGAGCACAGCGCCAAGATAGGTCATTCCGATAACCCATGCCGCCTGAAATTGCCCCAGAGCATCAGGCCCGAGTTCGCGCTGCACCAGTGTCCTTACCGCGAGCGCGCCGACGGTCGCGACAACGCCACTCAGCATGAACGCGAATCCAAGCCGCGCCATCTCGCCCCACTCGCTCATCATTTCGCGCAGGATCGGCTGACGCCCCTCGAGCGGTCCGAGGCGCGACACGAAGAGATGGCCAAGCATGAAAGTCACTGCTGGCGAAACAAGCACGACAGCAATCAGGCCTTGCATTCCCCAGACCCAAAGGATGAAGATATTCGCGATCGTCCCGAGTATCCCGGCAAGGACATTAACCCGAGCGAGATCGCCGATCCTGCGCATGCCGGTGAGAAGCGCACTCTGTGAGACCGCGCCGACATTGAGCGCCACACCGATCGCGAGCCACCCGACATATTTGGACTTTTCCGGTTCGTCTAGCATTTGCTCGGCGATGACCCCGCGCAAAAGCCAGAAGCCTAATGCGCCAAGCGACGCAAGAATCAGCGCCCCCCAGAACAGAATACGACGGGTTCGTCCAATTTCGGCCGCGCCGCCTTCCGCATGCGCGGTCGCGATGCGCCGGGTGCCGACATTGCCGATCCCGAGCCCCGCAACCGTCGTCGCAGTCTGAATCAGGTTGGCATAAAGCCCGATAAGCCCCACGCCCGCCGGCCCGATCAGGACGGCGACAATTTTCATCCGGATCAGGCCAACTAGGATATTGACCACCTGCGCCGCGCCGATAATCGACGAGGAGCGCAGAATCGTCCGATAAGAACTCGTCGTACTCACGTGAGAGAATCGCGAATAGCTTCGATGCCACAGGCGGCATCCTCATGGCCTAGCTGCGGCCCCATCGGCAGGCTCAACACTTCCTCCGCCAAACATTTCGCGAGCGGTAACGCTTCGGGTGCGAACCCCATCTCTACATAGGCCTCCTGCATATGCGGCGGAATCGGGTAGTGGATCAACGTGCCGATCCCGGCTTCTTTCAGCCGCGCCTGCAAGACATCGCGCTCAGCCGAACGAACGACGTAGAGATGCCAAGCTGGCTCGGCCCAATCGGGAACATGCGGCAGGATCAACCCGCTGTCAGCGAGGCCTTCGGTATACGCAGTAGCGATGTCGCGACGCCGCTTCGTCCATACGTCGAGATGCGGAAGCTTCACCCGTAGAACGGCGGCCTGCACAGGGTCGAGGCGCGAATTTACGCCTTTGACCTCGTTCACGTATTTCTCTCGGCTACCATAATTTCGCAGAACACGGATGCGATCTGCGAGATCCTCGCGATTGGTTGTGATCGCGCCGCCATCACCGAGCGCGCCGAGGTTCTTGCCTGGATAGAAGCTCCAGCACACTACGTCGCCATGTGCGCCAATACGCTGGCCTTTGTAACGCGCACCGTGGGCTTGGGCCGCGTCTTCGACAACTGCGATCCCCTTTTCCCGAGCGAGCTTCACGATCGGATCGAGATCAGCCGGTTGCCCATAGAGGTGGACAGGCAGGAGCACCTTGGTCCGATCGGTGATCGCCGCCGCAAGCCGTGCCGGGTCGATATTATATGTCGCGGGATCGGGCTCGACAGGGACCGGGTTCGCCCCGACCGCGCTAACAGCTAGCCAGGTGGCGATGTAAGTGTTCGATGGCACGATGACCTCGTCACCGGGGCCGACGTCAAGGGCGCGTAGCGAAAGAATTAACGCATCGAGACCATTGCCAAGCCCGACTGCATGAGATGCACCGCAATACCTTGCCCATTCGGCTTCGAAAGCCTCGACTTCGGGGCCGAGGACATACCAGCCACTCTCGAGAACACGAGTGACGGCGGCGTCGATCTCAGCCTTCAACTCTCGGTAAGCGGCGCCGAGGTCTAGGAAGGGCACATTCATGCCTGCCCCCCCCGGACAGCCGCGATGAACTCGTCATAGTCGCGGTAGTAATCAGCCTCATCATAGCGGTGCGAAGCAAGAACCATGCAAACGGCTCCTTGGCTGAAGGCATCCATCTCACGCCAGATCATGCGGTTGATATAAAGGCCCTTTCGCGGATCGCGCAGCCAATATTCCGATTTGGTTTGGCCGTCGTCGATCTTCATTCGAAAGCTTCCGGACAGAGCGAAAACGACCTGCTCCAACTCCCTGTGCGCGTGCCCTCCACGCTCTGCATCTACCGGAACGTTGTAGAGATAATATACTCTCTTGATGTCAAACGGCAGATGATTACCGCCCTCAATAAATGTCAGATCACCCCGTGGATCGTGAATTTGCGGTAAGTCTACCATACGGACAGAGCCAATATCATTACCTTCGGTATTACCGATCATTTTTGTTCCTCCAATACCGCAAGATGTTGTCCCAAATCGGCTTCGTAGCGGCCTCTTAGGTATTGAAAATAAAAATTTTCGTCGTCACGTCCTAATTCATCCATCCCAAGCCGACGATAGAATGCCGCAGCATGGTTATTGCCATGACGAACGTCGATTAGGGCCATCGTTTTGCCCAGCGCATGAAAGCCTATGCCGAACGAAAGAACCGCGCTTTCGAGTGCCGCTTTCTGCGGCTTGTTTTTATCAAGGATCCAGCTACCCCAAGTGAAATGATCGTCCTCAATATCGTAAAGGCGAACCACGCCACAGCGCCTACCATCGTCAAGCCGCTCGGCTACGTAGTAATACTCAGCTCCCTCCGCTTCACGAAGCTTGTAGTCCTCGATCCAGCGGCGCTGATCCTCAACCGTGCCGGTAACGGCAGACAGATGCGCGTTATAGGCAGAATCCGTCCGCAATGCATGAATGTATCCAGCATCATCGGACTTCACCGCCCGCAACTTCAGCCGGGGCCCCGAAACCTCCAAAGGAGCCAGCGGCCTCACAAACGAACCTCGCTTGCCCCTGCGGGAAGAACGCTCTTTAGGTCGAACAGCACATGCCCGTCTTTTCCGAACGCGCGCAATCCGCCCTCCCCCATCTCGCGGAACTCTTGATGGGCAACAGCGAGAACAACAGCGTCGTAAGTGGCGAAGGTAGGCTCGGCGACTGGCGAAATACCGTATTCCGCCTGAGCCTCATCCGCGTCGACCCAAGGATCATGGACATCTACATGCATTCCATAATCGCACAACTCTGCCATTACATCGACAACCCGCGTGTTGCGCAGATCTGGGCAGTTCTCTTTAAAGGTCAGCCCGAGCACCAACACCCGAGACCCCGCAACCGGAACACCGCGCCTCAGCATCGCTTTGACGAGTTGTCCCGCGACATAAGCACCCATCCCGTCGTTGATCCTGCGTCCAGCGAGGATGACTTCGGGATGATAACCGATCGCCTCAGCCTTATGGGTCAGGTAGTAAGGATCGACGCCGATACAATGCCCACCAACCAGGCCCGGACGGAACGGTAGGAAGTTCCACTTGGTCCCAGCAGCACGCAACACCGCGTCGGTATCAATCTCAAGGCGGTTGAAGATCTTCGCGAGCTCGTTGACCAACGCGATATTGAGGTCACGTTGAGTGTTCTCGATGACTTTTGCAGCTTCGGCTACACGGATGCTTTCGGCCTTATGCGTGCCAGCCGTGACGATCGAAGCATAGAGCGCATCTACCACATCCGCAGCCTCCGGGGTCGAGCCCGCAGTAACCTTCTTGATTGTAGTCAGCCGGTGCTCTTTGTCGCCCGGGTTGATCCGCTCGGGGGAGTAGCCGCAGAAGAAATCCTCGTTGAATTTCAAACCTGAAACCTGTTCGAGCACGGGCACACAATCCTCTTCGGTTGCCCCAGGATACACCGTGCTCTCATAGATCACGATATCTCCACGCTTCAGCGCTCGGCCCACAGTTTCCGAGGCCTTGATCAAGGGCGTCAGATCGGGGCGCCTATGCGCATCGATCGGCGTCGGCACGGTGACGATGAAAATCGTCGCCTCCGCCAACCGCGTCGGGTCGTCGATGAATTCCAGATGGGATGCCTCGGCCAATTCCTCGGTCGAAATTTCGCGCGTGTGATCACGTCCAGCGCACAGCTCGGCGATGCGGTCGGAGTTGACGTCAAAGCCGATCACTGGACGGAGCTTGCCGAGTTCCACGGCAAGCGGGAGACCAACATAACCAAGGCCGATCACCGCAATTGGGCTATCTGCAGTCAATTTCATCTTAAACTGTCCTTCATTTCCGGTAATAGTCTCGGAACCACTCGACAAATTGCGCGATCCCATCTTTGAAATCAGTCTGGGGGCAATAGCCTGTCAGGTTCTGAAGCAGAGTCGCGTCGGCCCAAGTCGCGGGCACATCGCCCATCTGCATTGGCATGTAGTTGCGTTCGGCTTTCTGCCCGAGGCAGTCCTCGATCGCATCGATGAAGTCCAAAAGGCGCACTTTGTCGGAATTACCGATATTCACCACACGGTATGGCGCGACCGGAGACAGACTATCCCATTCCGGGATCTCGTCGCGCGACGCTGGACGCACTGGCACCGCATCAATTAGCAAACGGATACCGCGCACAAGATCATCGACATAGGTAAAGTCGCGATACATGTCGCCGTGGTTGTAGATATCAATCGGGCGACCATCGAGGATCGCATCCACAAACTTGTAAAGCGCGAGATCCGGTCGGCCCCAGGTGCCGTAGACCGTGAAGAAGCGGAACATTGTCGTCGGCAAATTCCACAAATGGGCATAAGAATGTCCCATCGCCTCGGTCGCCTTCTTTGTCGCGGCGTAGATCGTAAGCTGGGTATCGGCCTTCTCGGTCTCGGTGAAGGGCATCTCTTCATTCGCGCCGTAGACCGACGAGGTCGAGGCCATCAGGAGATGCTGCACTTCCAACCGGCGCGCCGCCTCCATGACATTGAAAGTGCCAATCACATTCGCATCGATATAGGCCCGCGGGTTTTCCAAGCTGTATCGCACACCCGCCTGCGCTGCGAGATGGACGATCACATCGGGTTTGAACTCATCCGCGACTTGATCGAACAGGATCTGATCTTCGAGCATCCCTTCCGTTGCCGAGAAACTTTGGTTTTGCAGCAGCATCGCATGGCGGCGTTGCTTGAGATTAACGTCGTAGTAATCTGTTATTCCATCATAGCCGTGAACGCGAAAACCTTCTCCTAGAAGAAACTTCGCAAGATGGAAGCCGATAAAACCGGCCGTCCCGGTAATAAGGATACGTTTCAAATTTTTTCCTTTTCTTCTATTTTACGTCACGCATCCGACCCGAAGCATATTGAAAAATCGTCGGGTGATACCACTGCCTGCTTGTCGCACTTTCAGGAACAGGGTTGGGCATGAGTCGTTCACCTCGCGCCACCATTTGAAGAATCTTATTGAGAGCAGGGAGGGCCACCGCCTGCTGAAGCAACGGGTAGGTTGCAAAATTGTCAGCTCGTGTCGGTGTCGTACGCTCCTGAGCGAGAATGTCGCCTGTATCGACCCCCTCGTCCACCAAGTGCAATGTTACACCGAAATTACTTTTATCATCATTCCATAGCGCCCAATAGCCGCCGTGGACGCCGCGATAGGCTGGGGTAATGCCAACATGAGTATTAATGAATGGCGAATCCACAGCGTTCATAACGATCGGTCGAAGAATGCGGGTGCCATTAACGATAACCACGTCAGGCGCGCGCGCGCGCAGGCGCTCAGCTACCTCAGTGCTGTTGACGTTGGCCACATGGATACGGTTTGCACGGACGTCGGTGGCGAGGCTCAGGCCATTGGTCCTCAATATCTCGTCTAATCGCCCGCGACTAGTGCGGCGCAACCATGGCAAGACCAGCGCAATGAATGCTACCTGTCCGGCCACTGCCGCCAACCCTAAGCGCCGCACCCGGCTGCGGAGGATAGTCTTGCGTGGCACAGGAGCTTCGATGATAACCTCGATTTCGTTATATCCAGAGCTTTGAAGCCAGTTGAGTAAGATTTCGGTCGATGGCCCTGATCCACCAAGAATAGTTAAACGCATGTGGCAGCCTTCGTCATACTACTCGTTTCCCAACCGTAAGCGTCGTGCAGGCTGCGGTAATGCTGAAGAACCGCGATCAAACCACCGAGGCTAGCGTCCAAGCCACGGCCAAAATTATGTGGATGCCACCAAAGGTGGTAGTCTGCTCCTGACTGCGCAGCGGCGGTCATCCCGCGTTCAATGTTTCCGATGTGTAACGGATGAAATAGTGCTAGTTTTCCGCTCGCAGGACGTAGGAATCGACTAGCGGGAAGGTTCGTGCATATACCGGATTCTGCTCTGGCAACGTGTGGACCCAGAAGGCCTGTGTATGCATCTGCCAACCGTAACGCGCGGCGCACCCGAGTTTGCTCCGAACTCTTCGCGGAACGATAGGCCCATTTTTGGGGGTTCCCTCTAAACGATGAAATCCCATAGCTCTCGCATATTTTAAGATGTTCGGGTCCAAATTGATTACGAGGGAAAACAATCGATTTAAGTTCGATATTTCGAGTCCGAGCAAGGAAACATGCTGCGCGAAGATCGGCCTCAAAATCCTCAGTTTTCTGACCATCCTCGAGGCAGTAATAGTGAGATAAAGTATGAGTGCCTATTTCCTGGCAGGGTGTTCTGACAATTCGATCAACCAAAGAAGCGCCAAAATAATACGGATCTCGGCTTTCTTTTGACCCGACCTCATCAAGATACCTATAACTTGACAAACGTGGATTCGAATAGAGGGGCCGTTCGTCCACTGGCGGCAAACACGCCATTAACTCATCGCGGTCTGCGCACATCGCAAAACCAACGGTAGCCCAAGTCGCGTAGATTCCATATTCAGCAAAAAGATCGAGTATTCTCGGAATTGCCTCGCGAGCACCAATTATATTCTGACCGTAGGCGTTGCGATCAGAATGATCCCGAACCCCCCAAAGCAGCTCAAAGTCGAGCGAAATGATGAAGCGACCGCTCATTCCTTTATCTCCTTTTCCGAATGCGTTTTTTCCGAAAAAGTGATACCTCCTTTCTTGCTCAGCTCCCCACGCAGATCTTCGATTTCAGATTTGAGCGCCTCATACTCGGCAACCTTACGCTCGAGAAAACGACGCGTAAGAGAACTTTTTTCGGCAACCCCTTTCGGCGTCAAAATATAAGCGTAACGATGCTTGTGTTTTGAAGCCGAGAAGTTGCCGAGCTTGACTAACCCTTTATCGACAAACGCCTTGAGGACGTAGTTGATCGCTCCAACGCTGATGCCGACATGTTGGGAGAGCTCACGCTGGCTGATTGAAGGCTTCTCTTCGATAAGGCGCAGGATGCGATACCTTGCATCTTCGCGAGCTCGCTCCTGAACCTCGCTCATCGCCGCGCCCCATCATCAATTGCTACCGCACGAGAGCGGACCGCGGTCCGCCTCGTGGCAATGGTTTGTTTTTTTGAATACATGGCAAGCATGACGTTCAATTTTGAACGTAGCTCATCGCCTGAGAATGCACAACCGAGGAGGAGGAAGCGGCGTGGACCTTTCGTCTATGTCAGCAGAGGACCGCCCAGCGCTGGCCATCTAATGGCGCGCCGCTTCCCGATAGGCAAGCGAAATACATATTTCTAGCAGCTAAGTGCGAAGTTCCGCCCACCAGCGACAAGGTTTGCGCGTTCAAGGTTTGCGCACTTAAGACCCTGAGACCTTCATTGAGGAAGACCGGGCGCAACGGACAAGAGGCGCCCCACCCGAAAGACCGCGCAGTGACTGCGGTAGCCCCGCAAACGTTGAATGAAACCCTCAAGGGTCATGATGATCATTACCGAAGCGTGGCTCTGAGTTGTGAGCGGCGCTCTATGTCAAATTTTCTTTTCATAAAGTTGAGTGAGTAAGAAGAAAATTTGACAGTTCGAGCAAAGCCAACTCAGCGACCAGCGGCATCGCGAGGACAACAACTCAGAAAGCGATCGGCTCAAGTAGATCCGCAATCATTGCAAGTCGCCCCCCTTCCCCGTAGCGCTCGCGCCCCAGAGCATGCCCCATGATATCGCGCCGGATCCGCTCATCGATCTCAGCTGCAAGCATCCGATCTTCAAACGCATGCCGCAAGCTGTAGAGAGAATGCCGCTCGCTCTCGAGCAGGCCTGCATCCCGCAGATAGGTGTTCACAGTGGCACTCAGCGTGGCCGAGCTTTCGCGATAACGCGAAAACCCATCCGGGAACGCTCGCATCGCCTCGAGCGACACCCCGTGCAGCGGCATCACCCGTTCCGCATTCTGCGTCTTCAGAACCCGCCCGATCGGCTGCAACAGCAAATGCGGGATCGGATCCTCGAGCCGGATTTCCTCGGGTCGTAGCGCTGCAATCTCGCTCGGACGCAGCCCGGTATTCACCATCACGAGCAAGATCGCCCGTGCCTGCGGCTCCAGCCCATCGAGCGCACCGGGGGCCAGCAAGCGATCCCGGACCCACGGATCGGAGAAGGAAGGCCGCCGCGCTGCTTTCCCCTGCCGGAAGCCGAGATCCTCGAGCGGCAGTTCGAGCCCGAGCCGCTTGTCGCGGATCACGCGCCTCAACACCGCACTTAGATGCGTCAGGTCCTTATTCGCGGAATTCGCGGTGAGCCCTTCGCACGCCATCCGCACTGCCCACCAATCGCGAAAATCGAGGAAATCATCGCGCGTCAGATCATCAAGCGGCTTGTCCCCGACAACCGCGATGAAATTCTGCACCGCCTTGAGATGCGGATAGCGCCAGCGCCGCACCTGATCCGCGCTCTTGCCCAATGTCTTGTCGCGTGCGAGCCCCCAGAACAGCTCGAGCGCCCGCGATACGGTGATCAACGGCAGCTCCGCCCCACCAAGAAGGGAGTCCGCTCCAAGCGGGTCGCGCATCTCGTCACTGGTGACCAGATCGATACGCGCGAGCAGCTCTTGCACAGGCAGACGCGCCACCTTGCGCGCATCGAGAAACCGGTAGCCTCGCGCCTTGGCAAACCGCTTGGCCGCAGCAAACCGCGCCTCCGCGTCTTCCGTGTCGCCATCGAGCATCGCCTCCCAGACCTCGATCTGCTCGGCCCAGAGCACCGGCGCCTTTTGTCGCGCCACCGTCTCAGACCCAGTTCGAAGGCTGATCACCACCTCGCGGCGCGGATCGACAGCGGCATACCCCTTGGGAACTCGCCGACGCAGATGCCAGACTTCGCCACGCTTGGTGATATTCATCGCACATCTCCGGTAAAGAGCCTTGTGTATCGCCATGTGTAGCACAAAAGCCTTCCCTAGGGAAGCGAATTCAACGTAAATAATTGATTTATTTATATTTGGATACGATTTCTAATTGAAAATCGAGGTGGATATGTCGGAGAGGAATTCCGACAATAAGCCCTGAGAAATGCTCATAAGATTACCCCGCCCTCCGTTCAGAGTCGGCGGGCGTGATCGACAACCTGAGCCAGCACTCCAGCGGCCATCTCTAGTGCAGACCTCGCATGCGCGACATATCCGAAGGGTTCGACGAGCCGCGCAATTTCCGCGTCCCCCACTCCGGCGGCGCTCAACGCCGCTTCGCGCAATTGACGCGCTCGAAGGCTTCCCTGAGCCCCAATGTAGAAAGCGGGCGTCTCCAAGGCATGCCTCAAAAGCCGGGTTTCGCGCTCATGGTCGTGGAAGAAAAGCGTGACGGCAGTGCGATGATCGACATGTGCCGTGTCGGGCCAGGTCTTGCCGGAAAACGCGCATGCGCCTGCGATGCCGTCGCGCGTCTCCTTGGCTCCGGCATATAGCGCGACCGGCAATCCCGCTGCCTGCGCAAGCGCGGAAAATCCTCGAGGCTCGGGACCATCGCCAAAGACCAGAACGCGCACCTTGGGGCGCAACGTTATTGTCAGACCGCCAGGCGTCGCGCCGTTTTCGATCTGACCATCCGGCAGCACCGTCAGCGTCACATTTTCACGCGCGACCAGACGGCGTCGCGCCACGTCCAGAATCTCACGTTCCGAGGCCGGCAGCAAGGTGACTTCCAGCCCGCCCCCACAAGGCAATTGAATATCCATGAAAGGCGACCCACGCCCGTAACGCAGCACTTTCGGAGCGCCTGATTTCAAAGCCTCCACCGCATGAAGCGCGACGTCCTCATCGATACATCCCGACGACAAATTACCGAACCGCCGCCCGGCGCCATCGACGGCCATGCCCGACCCGAGCGGGCGATATGACGGACCCTCGACATGACTGATGAAACATAGACACATTGGCGCCGGCCCCATGAGCCGGGCCAAGGGCCATTCGGTCTCGCATAGAACTGTCGTCGACTGATCCATGCCATTTATCCTCTTAGGAAGGGGGGCGTTTCTCTGCATATCTCGATCGCGGATCGGCGGCTCAGCTTGCGCCGTCATCCGTGCGACCAAGCTCATCCAATCCCGTTACGTCCGGCCCCCGCGGCCTACCGTGACTTCTTCGGACGGTTTGCACCACGGGCTCACGTCTACTCCTCCCTCCAGGCCCTACGCGCCGCGCTTTGCCCTGGGAGAGAGGAGAAGATCAGTCAAAGCGCCCTGATACCTCTTAACCGATGATCAGCACTGGAAATGCGGCCACTAGGATCAGGACACCCAGCATCACGCCGACATAAGGCAGCGCACCGGCGAAGATGGATTCCAAGGAGACACTCCTGTCTCCAAGCGTCGAATGAACCGTGAAGATCGAAATTCCGAATGGCGGCGTGAGCAACCCGACCTCGACCGCAATCACCGTGATGATGCCGAATTGGATCAAGTCGTAACCGAGATGCTGCGCAATGGGAGCAGCAATAGGAACCACGATCAACAGGATCGAACTGCTGTCCAGGATCATCCCCAGAAGCAGCACCAGCAGCACATAGACAACCAAGAAGCCAACTGGACCGAAGCCGCTGCCGCTCACGAAGGCACCGATAGCCGCGGGGATACCCGCGACGGCCAGCATCTGGCTGTAAAATCCGGCGGCAACCAGCAGCGCAAGAATTCCGACAGAGATCGTCCCGGTCTGGCTGAGGACCGCCCAACATCCGCGCAGGTTGAGGCTGCGTCGGAAGACTGCAATGACCAGCGCCGCGAAGGCTCCGACGCCCCCGGCCTCAGTTGGAGTAAAGAATCCGGAATAGAGCCCGCCCAAAACGAAGGTCACCAGAACGATGATTGGGACGATCTTTCTCAGAAGCTGTCCCGTCGACAGGTCATCATAGGCCTGCGCCCCGGGTTCGGTAGTCTCGCGTTTAGATGAGGCGAAGACGATGCCCGGCGCGAATTTCGCGGCCAATAGGATCCAGAGCACGAACCCCGTCGCCAGCAGCGCGCCAGGCACCAGCCCCGCTATGAACATCCGGCCGATGGATTGTTCGGCCAGCACGCCGTAGATGATCAACAGCAGGCTCGGTGGGATGAGCATGCCGAGAACCGAACTGCCCGCGACGGTGCCTGCGGAGAAAGAGGGCGAATAACCGTGGCGCGTCATCTCGGGCACGGCGACCTTGGTGAACACTGCCGCCGAGGCGATGGAAACGCCGGTTACGGCGGCAAAGACGGTATTGGCCGCCACCGTTGCAATGCCCAGCCCGCCAAGCAGACGGCGCAGCAGCGTCTCGGCGACGTCGAACGTATCCTTCCCGACATTCGAGATGCTCACGAGGTGCCCCATCAGAACAAAGAGCGGGATCGTCGCGAAGAGATAGTTGGCAACGCCGTTATATGCGGCGATAGACATGAGCCGCATGGAAAGATCGAAGTTGCCGCGGAGAATCCAGACGCCGGCAAAGGCTACGACCAAAAGTGCGACGGCGATCCGCATCCCCAAAAGCACGAGTGCGAAGAGCACGCCGATGAGGATCAGCCCGATAGTGATGCTGCTCATATCAGAAGTTCTCCTCGGTCCGACGGCTTAGCAGGGTTTCGACTGCCGAAAACACGGAGGCGAGACTGGTGACCGAAGCCCCCAAAACCACCAAGAGGTGAAAAGGGAATGTCGGCAGCGTCCAGACGCCGCGCACCCCGAAAAACTCGGAGCTGACCCAGGCATCATGCGTATCGGGCCAAGCGGCCAACGCCACCAGGCCGAAGATGACCGCTCCGGCGAGTCCAAACATGCCGTCCAGTATTTGCACGGCGCGGGGCGACAGGCGCTGGAGGCCGCGCATGACGAAATCTGAGCGGATCAGCGTGCCATTCAGCGCGGCTGCCGGTAAAAGCAGAAAGACGATGGCTACAACCGAGCGGGCCGCGATCTCCGCGACGCCAATGATCGGCGCGGCCAGAAAATTGCGACCGGCCACATCGGCGACGATCAGCAGCATGATGGCAAAAATCCACAGCACACCCACCGCCGCCATCGCGTTCAGGGCAAGCTGGAGCCCGCGCCGAAGCGCGGGCAGGCTGGTAGCTAGGAGACTGGCGCGTTGCATAGAGCCTCCGTCATTTGCGCGCGGGATCGAAGCCATGGCTTCAGATCCCGACGGTCCAGTCGCGCGCAGGTTTGATTCCACGAGCGGCGAGTTCGCCAAAATACGCCTTGAGCACCGTGGCCGCCGACGTGCCGTTGGCATCGAGCCAAGGTTGGGCGACATTGGGGAGCGTCTCGGCCCAGCGTTCGCGTTCTGCCGGGGCCATTTCGGTGATCTGCAGGCCGGCGCCCTTCATCTCGGTGATCGCCTCGGTAGTGCGCTTCGTGATGTAGTCGCCATGCGCGCGCGAGGTGATACGTCCCGCCTCTTTCAGAGCGGCTTGGACGGGCTCGGGCAGACTTTCGTAGAAGTCCTTGTTCACCGCGATCCCGCCGAAATACATCGAACCGAAGCCGACCCGGGTCAGCTGCGGCGCAACCTCGTAGACGCGTGTGGGCTGGATGCCGCTCGCGAAGGAGAGCGTGCCTTCGGAGACGCCGGTCTGGATGTCGGTATAGTAGGTAGTCAGCGCGCCATCTACCGGCGTGCAGCCGGTCTCCGCCAGCCAATTGGCCGAAGTGCCCGGCGCGTTCAGGCGGCGGTTCCGGACGTCATCGACCGAGTTGATGGGGAAGTTCGCATAGACATCGTAGCTGTCGGTCACCAGCGAGGACAGATGCACCATGTTCTGATCGGTCCAACCGGCGCGCAGTTCCGGGAGTTCGTTGGTCAGTTTGTCGAAGATGTCGATTGTGACGTTGTGATCGACATTCGCGAACGGGGTGAAATAGGTCACGTTCTGCAGCGGCATGGCCGAGCCTTCCCAGACCGTCCCCACCATCCCCACATCGACGATGCCGTCGCGCACAGCCGTTCGGGTATCCTTGAACTTGTAGAGCGTGCCGCCGTAATTCTCGTTCCAGGTCACGGAATACTCGCCGCCCGCGTCCGCCAACAGCTTGTCGAGGGCCGGTTGCAGCGTGTTCTGCATGGCGTAGACCCAGATATTGTTGGTCGGGTGGCTCGACCCGATCTGAATCGAGATGTTTTGCGCCGCGATGCTTCGGGTGTTCAGAAAGGGCAGCGCCAAGGCTGCCGAGGACATGGCCACAAAGGCCCTGCGCGTGGTTGTCATTGGTATCCTCCTCCCAAGGATGGTTCTTGTCATGCGCGCTTGTCTCGTGTCTGGCCTGACCTCGCTGCGCGCCAGCGGATCAGGTTGGCCGTGCCTCCTCAGGTTGGGCCAACGCGTCGGAAAAGTTTCTGAAAAAGGCTTCGGTCAGCTTCTGCGCCGTGGCGCCTAGTAGTCGGTTGCCGAGAGAGGCGAGCTTTCCACCCACCGCGATATCAGCATCGTAACTTAGGCGCGTGCCGTCCTCCTCGGGCACCAGCATCACCTGTGCCGCTCCCTTGGCAAACCCGGCAACCCCGCCCGAACCCTTGCCGGACAATGTGCAAGATTGGCCGGGCACGATATCACTCAGCGTCACCGCGCCTTTAAAGCGGGCCGAGACCGGACCGATCTTGAGCTTCACCACGGCGGTGAATTCGGTTTCGCTCAGCTGTTCGAGGCTTTCACAGCCGGGAATGGCTTCGGCCAGCACGTCGCGGTCGAAGAGAGCCGCCCAGACAGTCTGGGGATCGGCGCTCAGGAGCTGGTCTCCTTCAAGCTTCATGAATCAGTCCTTTACTTACGGGCCGCGTCGAGCGCATCGAGAATGCGCAACGGCGTCATGGGGGTCTGGGTGATCCGTGCGCCGAAGGGGCGCAGCGCGTCGTTCACCGCATTCATCGCGGCGGCGCCGGCAGCGGCGGTTCCCGCTTCGCCCACGCCTTTGGCGCCAAGGATCGTGTCCCCAGTGGGCGTTTCGATATGGGCGATTTCGATATCGGGCATCTCGCAAGCCATGGGCACGAGATAATCGGCGAGCGACCCGTTGGTGAGCTGACCGTCCGCGTCGTATTGGCATTCCTCGAAGAAGGCCGGTCCGAGGCCCTGCACGACGCCGCCCCGAATTTGTTCGTCGACCAAAAGCGGGTTGATGATGCGACCGCAATCCTCGACGACCCAATGTTTCAGGATTCGGACGATGCCGGTTTCGACGTCGACCTCGACCAGACTTCCCTGGATGCCGTTGGTAAAGTCGAACGGATAGCCAGAAGGTGCGAAATGATGCGCGACGGTCAGCGAATGATCGACCCCGTCGGGCAGCGTGTCGGGTCGATAGGTGGCGACGCGGCCAATCTCTTCGAGCGTTATGCGCGCCTCGCCCGTGGCGACATCGACAACCGCGCCATCTTCGAGCCGTAGTGTCGCCGGATCGGCCTGCATCAACGCACCCGCCAAGGTCAGAATCCGCTCACGCAGCTTGCGGCCGGCCCGCAGCGCCGTCTCGCCGCCTATGCCCGCGCCCCGGCAGGCCCAGGTAGCGCCACCGCTGGGCGTGGTCGCGGTGTCGCCCGTGGCGACGCTCACCCGCTCGGGCGAAACACCCAATTGATCGGCAACCACCTGCGCGATGATCGTCTCGGTCCCCTGCCCCTGCTCGGTGACAGAGATGGCACAATGGATGTCGCCAGAGGGCGTCATCCGCACCACCGCACCGTCCTGCGCCGAAATCCGCGCCCCGCCGACGCCATAGAAGGCAGCGCCGGGATTGGTGATCTCGACAAAGGAGGCAATGCCGAACCCGCGATAGATGCCCTTTTCGCGAAGGCGCTCTTGGTCGGCACGTAGCGCGTCGGGATTCATCATCTCCCGCAGCTTCGCAAGACAGGCCTGATGCGAGAGTTTCTCGAACTGGTAACCGGTTGCCGACACGTGCGGATAGGCATCATCGGCAATCAGGTTGCGGGCGCGGATCTCGAACGAGTCGAGGCCCGTGGCCTCTGCCGCCCGCTCGACCAGCGCTTCGGTCACAGCACAGGCGATGGGGTGCCCGACCGCGCGATACTGGCTCGTTTGCACCTTGTTCTGAAAAGCGACCGAAAGCCGGCCGCGATAATGGGGCATTTTGTAGGGTGCGCCCATGAGGCGGATCACTTGGTTGCCCTCGGCCGCGCTGGTCCGGGGATAGGCCGAAACCGCGCCGACCGGCGCGAGATCATCGACGTCCATTGCAAGGATCGTGCCGTCCTCGTCCAAAGCCATACGGCCTTTCACGATGTGATCACGAGCGTGGATATCGGAAACGAAGCTTTCCAGCCGGTCGGCCACATAACGCACCGGGCGCTCGAGGATCAGGCTCGCCGCGACGACCCCCATCTCCTCGTTATACACATGCAGCTTCATACCGAACGAACCGCCCACATCAGGCGCGATGACCCGGACCTTGCCCTCCGGCAGACCGAAGTGACGAGCATAGACATCCTGAAACTGGTAGGGGGTCTGCGTGCCGTGATGCACGGTGAGCGCGCCACTCGAGGGGTCAAAATCAGCGATCACAGCGCGCGGCTCGAGCGTGACCGCGGTGTGGCGGCCAAAGGTGAAGCTGGCCTCGACCACATGCGCGGCATGGGCGAAGGCCTCGTTCACCGCTGGCGTTTCCAACAGCGCCTCGTAGCAAAGGTTGTCCCGCGCGGCGCCATTCGCCAAGGGCGCTCCGTCCTGCAGGGCGAGGGCGCCATCGGTCACCGGCTCGGAATCCTCGATTTCCACCATCACCAGGTCAGCGGCATCCTCGGCCTCGGCCCGGCTCTTGGCGAGGATCATCGCCACCGGTTGCCCGGTCCAGAGCACTTCCTCCTCGGCAAGGATGTTCATCGGCGGGCTCTGCATGCCTGCGAAATGCTCGAGCGTGCCGACCCACGGCTTGCAGCGGGCGTTCAACTCGGCGGCAGTCAGGATCCGCACCACGCCGGGGGATTGTTCAGCTTCGCTCGTGTCGATTTCCAACAGGCGTCCCTTTGCCATAGGACTACGAACGAAGACCGCATGCAGCATGCGCGGCAGGGCGAGATCGCTCACGAAGCGGCCCCGACCTGCGAGATGGCGCCGCGCATTCTCGCGTCGCTGGGACTGGCCGATATGCAGGGTCATTTCACCGCCTCCGTCTCAGCCGCGCGGTCGCGAGCCGTGGCGTGAATGGCGTCCACGATGGCTTCATAACCTGTGCAGCGGCAGTAATTGCCCGACAGTGCGTCTCGGATTTCGTCTCGCGTGGGCGCAGGATTTGCCTCGAGCAACGATTGGGCGCTCATCAGCATCCCATTCGTGCAGAAACCGCACTGCAGCGCGTTGCGGTCGTGAAACCGCGCCTGAAGATCGGCAGCGGCCCCCGTCTCGTTCAGCCCCTCGATCGTCTCAATCGTGCTGCCCTCGGCCTGCACCGCCAGCACCAGGCAAGCATGCACCGGCACGCCATCCATGCGCACCAGACAGGCCCCGCACGCGCCCATTTCACACCCCAGATGCGTGCCGGTCAAACCCAGATCCTCTCGCAGAAAATCGGCGAGACTGGTGCGGGGAAGAACGGCTTCCTGAACCTGTTCGCCGTTCACGGTCGTGTTCAAAATAACCTTCATTGAACAGCCTCCATCCGGTTCAGCACCCGTCCGAGAAGGACGCGCGCGAGTTGCAGGCGACGCTCTGCCGGGAAACCGGGATCGTCGGGCGGGTCGAGATCGGTGGCCAAAGCAGCTTGCGCGCGGGCGATGGTGTCCGGCGAAAGCGGACTGCCTTTCAAAGCCTCTTGTGTCGCAGCGGCGCGCACCGGAGTAACGCTCACCGAAAACAGCGAGATCGAAGCCTCGGAAATCACTCCGTCCTGCACATCGGCTTGCGCAGCAACCCCCACCATCGCGTAGTCGCCCCGGCGGCGTGCGATCTCGTCGAAGCCGTAGACGCGGCCTTCCGGAGGCAGCGGCACATGGATCGCGGTCAGCACTTCGCCAAGAGTGAGCGCGGTTTCGTATAGGTCAATAAAGAAATCGTCTGCAGAGATCATCCGCTGGCCGTCAGGACCCGTGACCTCGAGATCCGCCCGCATGGCCAGCACAGCTGCCGGGAATTCCGACGCCGGATCGGCGAGCGCCAGATTGCCTCCGATCGTGCCACGATTGCGAATTGCCGGGTGCGCGACATGGGGCGCCGCGCGGGAGAGCAGTGGCGCATGGCGCGCGATCAGAGGATTGGCGAGGACTTCGGAATGGCGGGTCATCGCACCGATGCGTAGCGTTTCCCCCTGCAAATCGACACCGTGAAGCTCGGCAATGTGCGAGATGTCGATCAGCCGCGACGGCGCTTGCAGACGCAGCGCCATCGAAGGCACAACGCTGTGCCCGCCCGACAGATAGACCGCATCGCCTTCCGCCTCGGAATGCAGCGCCCACGCCTCTGCAAGACTGCGCGCACGCAGATATTCGAACGATGGTAATTTCACTTGTCCTCCTCTGGTCTGCAGCTCTCCCCAGCTACAAAGTGACCATTTGGTAACTTCTATAATGCAGGAGTATCGCGATCGGTCAAGATAAAATGACCAGTTGGTTACTACATTGGTTTGCATTAAGTTCGAGAGGAGAGGAAAGAGACCGGTATGACCTCAGAGAAAAAGACAGGAAATCAAAGGCCGCGCCGCAAAAATATGCGCGGGGAGGAACGCGAAAAGCTGATCGTTTCCGAGGCGGTTAGGTTCTTTGCGGAATCCGGTTTCGAGGGACAGACACGCGAACTGGCCAAGCGCATGGGCGTATCCCACGCCGTCATCTACCGACATTTCGAGAGCAAGGACGCCCTGATCGAACGCGTCTACGAGCATGTTTTTCTCGAGCGCTGGAACCCGGACTGGGACCAGCTCGTGCTTGAAGGCGACCGCTCTCTTCAGGACCGCCTGACACAATTCTACATCGAATACTCAGAACGGGTGTTCGACTATGATTGGGTTCGAATTTTCGTGTCGTCGGGGCTTAAGTCTTACGGCCTGACCGAGCGCTACCTTGATATCATTCGCACAAAGATCATCGAGCCGGCCGCAGTGGAACTGAGGTCATCTCGACGCAAAGGCCACGCTACGCCTGTTGCCGACGAAGTGGAGCTTCTTTGGGGCCTCCACGGCGCGGTATTCTATATCGCCATTCGGAAATACGTCTACAACATGCCAGTGGAAATCGATGTCGAGGCAACTGTGCGCGCTACAGTGAAGAATTTCTTCGAAGGCGCGCTTCCCGACGGGTCACTTACTAAAGGCCGCGGCGCAGCGTCTTACTGATCTGAAGCCCATCTGTCCTATGAACTTTCGAAGTGTCCGCGAGTTCATATACGGTCGGCGCGACGTCGTTTCCGATCAGGGCATATCGGCGGTTATCCTCGTCGTATCATCGCCAATTTCCCAGCTTTGCGCCGGCATCAGTATGGTTCATACACCAGTAAGCGTTAATACTCTCTGTCCGTAGCTCACCATCGAAGCTCGACGAAGACTTCTTCCGCAGCCTTACGGGTAGTGAGAAGATCAGAATGACCTCGATCATCGCAGCCGCCCGGCGGAGGAAAGAAAGAGGGCAAGCCTCTTGAAAGCGAAAGAACCCTCAGGTCGCTGTAGCAGTTCTCCCGAATCGCCGAAGCTTCGCTCTGGCCCGTCGCCTTTGCGACATCTCTTAGTTGCGGGCAGTCGTCGCCACCAAAAGCGACCGGGATCGTCCCACGCCGCGCAGGGTCTGGCATCTCCAGCGGACCCTGCGCGATCTCATCGGCGAGCCGCTTCAACGACCCCTAGCTGCTCGCGGTCTACACCCAGCGGATCGAAGCGCAGCAGCACGGAGACCCGCGCCGCAGCGATTTCCGCGCCCCCCGAGGGCAGGTCAGCCTCCAGCCGGTCCGCGAAACGACGCGTGGAGCGCATCACTCATCCCGCCACCTGCTCCGCGATGGCAAGCACACGCGCATCCGCCCCTTTCGGCGCAGCCAGCATTGTCATCGCATAAGCCGGGTTCAAGCCCGGCGTAGGCATGGCAATCGCGCAGCCATCCACGAGGTTGATCAACGAGGTGTTACGCAGCATCTCGACATTGAGGCGGTCGAATTCGGCTTCGACCTCGGCAACGCTGGGCGGCAGGCGCATCAGCGTCGGGCTCAGCAGCGCATCGAAAGGCTCCATCAGCCGTTCGAAAAGCGTGACGATATCAGCGCGCGCGGCATAGGCTTTCTCGATTTCCTCAGGCGTAAGCGTGAGCGCGAAACGGATGCGCGACAGCACGCGCGGATCACCCACCACGTCGAGCTTTTCCAAATCGTCGCGGTAAATCTCGAGCGCTTCGACGGCGACGATAATCTTGTTGAGCACCACCGCCTTTGCGATTTCCGTCATGTCGACCGGCACGATCTCATGGCCCAGACCTGCGATCCGGGCTTTCTCCGCCTCGAACAGCGCCGCGACCTCGTCGGACAGACCATTGGTGAAGGCGCCTTCGGGCACCACGAAGCGCAGCGGGCCGTCTTCTGCCGCGGAAAGCGGCGCGCCCGCCATGACGTCGACCATTTGGCGCAGCAGACCAAGATCGCGCGCCATCGGCCCCGCCACGTCATAGGTCGGGGCGAGCGGATGCACCCCGGTATCGTCGATGAGCCCTTGGCTGGGCTTATAGCCCCAGATGCCGTTCGCCGCCGCCGGGATGCGCAGCGAGCCGCCGGTATCCGTGCCGATCGCGGCATCGGTGATCCCGAGGCCCACGCAGACCGCCGCACCCGAGCTTGACCCTCCGGGCATCCCGCCCGGCACCAGCGCGCCCGAGGGCGTGCCGTGATGCGGGTTGAGGCCCACCCCGGAATAGGCGAATTCGGACATCGAAGACCGCCCGAACATCAACGCCCCCGCGGCCTTGAGCCGCGCGACCGAGACCGCATCCGCCTCTGCCGGCGCGCGGTCCTGCAACAGGCGCGAGCCCGCGCTCGTGACCTGCCCGGCCTCGTCATAGAGATCTTTCACCGAAACCAGCGTGCCCAAAAGCGGCATCTCCTCGCCCGCTTCGTGACGCGCCTCTAGCGCCTCCGCCTCGGCACGGATTCGCGCCGGGGCGAACTCAGTGAAGATCGCGCGTCGCTCCGACTCTGGCAAAGCCTCGACCTTGGAGATGGCAGTTTCGACCTTGATGAGAAATGGTGATGTCATGCGACCTCCGGCAGATTGCGCGTCTCGTATTCATGGGCGATCGCGCGCCCGTTGCGCGGATCTTCCATCTGCATACGAAAACGGGCCGCCGAACGCACCCCTCCCTTCGCGCCGAACGTGCCGCAGAGCATCGCGACAGGGCCGTCCTCGCCCAGATCGGCAAGACCGGCACCGGCAATCAGATCGGTCAGAGGGCGGATCGCGGCGAGCGTGCCTTCCTGATACGGCACCCACTCGCCCCCCTCTTCGATCCAGCTGCGCAGCACGATCTCTTCGAGGTGGTCGGAGACACTCTCCCACGACCACAGATCAGATGCGCAGGGCTTGGCGCAGACCTGTTTCGACAGCGCCACCGAATGCGCTTCAAGCGCGCGGTCAGTATGGTCCGAGGCCAACCCGAGATAGGTGCGGCCCTCGACCGCGACGATCAGCGGTTCGACCTCGCCCGAAGTCTCGTTCCCCACCGCCTCAAGCACCGGGGCTTGCGTCAGAAGCTGCGCCGCCACGCGATAGTAAAGCGGTGTGGCCGAAGGCGCGGGGACCCCAAGCGCCGCCAGTTCCTCGATGTGGTGGGCGATGGCATCGGCGTCGCGCCCGGTCCAGCCAGCGACGATGAGATGCGAGAGGTCCAGCGAAAGCGGCGCGCCTTCAGCGCGAAAATTGAGGGTCATGGGAACTCCTGTCAGAGAATGGACGGCAGCCAGAGCGCGAGCCCGGGAACCGCAATCAGCAATGCAATCATCGCGAGCATCACCAGCACGTAAGGAATGACGCCGAGGATCACCTCGTTCATCGAGCCCTTGCCGCGTGTGCTCTGCACCACGAAGAGGTTGAGACCGACCGGCGGCGTGATCAGCGCCATCTCGATCAGCACGATCATCAGCACACCGAACCAGACCTTGTCATAGCCCAGACCCGCGATGATCGGCACGATGATCGGGATCGTCGCGACCATCAGCGAAAGCGTCTCGATGAAGAAGCCCAGCACGAGATAGAGCAGAACAACCAGCAACAGCGTGCCAAGCGGCGGCAGACCGGTGTTTTCCAGCAGGTCGGTCAGTTGTCGCCCGAGCCCGGCGGAGGTCATCGCGAAGTTCAGGAAATAGGCGCCGGTGATCACCAGCATGATCATCGCCGAAATCCGGATCGTGCCATGCAGGGCCTCGCCGATAGTCGCGAGTCCCAGCCCGTTGCCCAGCGTGATCGCGATGAGGCTCGCGATCACCACGCCGATGGCCGCGGATTCCGTGGGGGTCGCCCAGCCCGCGTAGATCGAGCCGATGACGACGGTGAAGAGAATGATGATCGGGATCAGCTGGATCAGGCTGCGAAGGCGCTCACCCCAGGTGAAGCTGCGCGACGGACCGCCAAGCGCGGGGCGCGCCCGGCAGATCAGCGCGGTGACGACGACGAATGCGAGAGCCATCAGGAGGCCCGGCAGAAGCCCGGCGGAAAAAAGCTGCGGGATCGAGGTCTCGGTGAGGAAGCCGTAGACGATCAGGTTGATCGAGGGCGGGATCAGAATGCCCAAAGTGCCGCCCGCGGCGATCGCGCCTGAAAACAGCTTCGGATCATAGCCCAGCTTGTCGGCCTGCGGCATCGCGACGGTCGCCACCGTGGCGGCGGTCGCGACCGACGAGCCCGAGGTGGCCGAGAACATCGTCGCGGTGGCGATATTGGCATGGATCAGCCCGCCGGGCAGCCAGCTCAGCCATTTGTCGAGCGCGGCATAGGTGCGCGCGGCCACGCCGCCCCGGACGAGGATTTCGCCCAGGAGCACGAAGAGCGGAATCGCGATCAGAGTCGAGGAGGAAGAGGCCGACCAGATCACCTGCCCCAGCCCGCGCAGGAGCGGGAATGCGGAATAGAACTCACCCACGCCGATGCCGAGGATGAACAGCACGATGCCAACGGGGATCGACAGGGCCATCAGCCCCAGAAGAGAGAAAGCGACGGTCCAGATCATTGGTCAAGCTCCGATCCGAGGCCGATCGCATTGGCCAGTTCCGTGCGGCGCCCGGAGGCGAGATAGGCGATGCCGATCAGGCTCAGGGCGGTGGCGCTGAGCGCGAACCACGCCCAGCCCGCGAACCAGATGCCCTGCGGAATCCACAGCGGGGTTTCAAGGGGTGTATTGGCGCGCGAGCCGCGCTCGATCGTCTTTTGCAGGACCGGCCAGCAATACCAGGCGATCAGCAGGACGACCCCGTTGGTGACGATCATCGCGAACAGGTCCATCAGTCCTTGCCCCACCGGCGCAAGACGTTGGCGGATCAGGTCGATGCGAACATGGGCGCGGTCGAGAAGCGCGCAGCCAAGCCCCCAGCTGGCGACCGCGGCCATCACGTAGCCGGAAATCTCGTCGGAGCCGCCCAGGCTGCCCCAGCCGGTCTTGCGACCGACCACGTCGACCAGCACGAAGAGCACGGTCGCCACCAGCGCCGCACCAAGGATCAGCGCGACGAGGCGGTTGGCGCGCCTGAGCGCGCCTTCCAATGTTGTGAGGAATTTCACGTCGGGCGCTCTCAGTTCGCGACCGGGACGGTCACGCCCACGGTCTTGCCGACGGTATCGTTCCAGCGCTTGGCCCATTCCGGACCGGCACGCTCGGCCCAATCGGGCAACACCTGCTTCTCGAGCGCGTCACGGGCGGTCTTCATGTCGGCATCGGTCGCCTCGACCAGCGTCATCGACGCCGGATCGCCCGATTTGCATTCACCGTCGCCCGTGAGGCAGGCGATGTCATTGGCGAGACCGCCTTCCGCCGCGGCCCAGGCCTTGTCTTCCAGACCGGTTTTCACCGCATCCTTCAGCTCGGTCTGCATCTCGGGGGACAGTTCGTCGTAACGATCCTTGTTCATCGCGATCACCACCGGATCCCAGCCACCCAGCGGCAAGGTCATGAGATGGTCGGACACTTCCCACCAGCCGGCCGAATAGCCCGAACCTGCTCCGGTGACGGCGCAATCGATCACGCCACGCTGCAACGAACCGGGAACTTCGGAGAAGGCGATGTTAACGCCCTCTGCACCAAGCGCCTCGAGAAGCTTGGTGGTCATCCGACCCGAGCCGCGCACCTTCTTGCCCTTGAGATCGGCGAGCGAATTGATCTCGCCTTTGCAGAACACGACCTGCGGCGGATAGGGCGCGATGCCCAGAAGCTCGGAGTTGAAGCGGTCATGCATGATGTCGACGACCATCGGGCGGGCCGCATCGACCATCGCCTTGGCCTCGTCGGCGGTCGTTGCGACCAGCGGCACGTCGAGCCCTTCCAGCTCGGGCGCATCGCCCACGGTGTAATCGGCGACCGTCTGGCCCACGTCGAACACGCCATCGCCCAGCATCCGGTAGACGTCGCCGCCGGCGATCCCCATCTGGTCGAAGCTGGTCAGCTGGGCCGAGAAATCGCCATTGGTCAGCTTCGGCAGTTCCTCGGTCCAGAACGGCGTGGTGAACTGCTTGTAGAGCGGCAGGCTCGACCAGCTCCCGACCACGGCAAGCTGTTCCTCGGCGAGGGCTGGCCCGGCCAGCAGCGCGGCCGTCATCGCGGTCATCATGATCTTTTTCATTGTTTAACTCCTGTTGGGTTTTCTTTTGGTTTTCGGTCGGCGTGTCAGACCGGATAGACTCCCGTCAGACGCCGTTCCGCGTGGCTTGCGGGGATGTCCGTGACCAGCATGTGGCCCGGCGCGTGGGTGATCGCGAGCCCGGGTTTCGCGGTCGCGATCGCGGCTTGCGGGGTAACGCCACAGGCCCAGAAGACGGGGATATCGCCGGGCTCGATAACAGGCGGATCACCATAATCGGGCGCGTCGATATCCGCGATCCCGATTTGGCTCGGATCGCCCAGATGCACCGGCGCGCCATGGGCGAGCGGGAACCGCTGGCAGATCGAGATCGCCTCGATCGCGTCCGCCGCAGGCATCGCCCGCATGCTGACCACAAGCGGTCCCGAGAACTGCCCCGCGGGGCGCGTGGGCAATGACGTGCGATACATCGGCACGTTACGATCCGCGGTGATGTGGCGCACCGGAAGCCCCGCGCGGATCAGCGCATCCTCGAAGCTGAACGAGCAGCCCAGCGCGAAGGAGACCATGTCCTCGGTCCACAGATCGGCAATATCGCTCGGCTCGTCCACCAATTCGCCGTCGCGCCAGACCCGGTAGCGCGGCACATCGTGGCGTAGATCGATATCGCCGAGGCTGGGGAGCGACGGATCGCCCGGCTCGCCCACAGCCAGCAGAGGACAGGGGCGTGGGTTGGCCTGACAGTAGCGAAGGAATTCCGCTGCATCGGTTCCGCGTAGCATGACCAGGTTCGCCTGCAGCGCCTCGCCCCCCTGTCCGGCCGTCGGCGCGGTGAACCGCCCAGCGCGGATTTCGGCACGCAAAGCGGCTGGCGAAGCGATCACGGATTTCGGTGCGTTCATCTGGTCCTCCGGTTTGGATGATGATCCCGCGCCACGACCGATTAGATCAATAGTTCAATTTTCTTCATTATTGATGCTCTCACAGGATCATTCCCGCCCAGCTGCTACCGCCGCCTGCGTCACGGCACGACCGATTTCCTCATTGCGTTCAGCATCATAGCAGATCACGAACTCCAATGACGGCAGGCGCGCCTCGGGGGTGACGTCGATCTCACGCAGCATCGCGTGCGGCCACGCCTCGACGATGGAGTGCGGAATCGTGCCAATCCCGAATCCCTGTTGCACCAAGTGCAGCACCGTCGCCAGCGAGGCCGATCCATGCACAGTCGCGGGCTTTCGCCGTCCGGGGCTGAGGGTCTCGATCACCTGCCGGTGCGGGCTCGTCGTCTTCGGGAAGGACACGATCGGCAAGGCGGTCAGGTCATCGATCTCCGCGGGCTGCGGCAGGGTGAAATGCGCAGGAGAGACGAACCAGCCCATCGTCACCGGCGGCAGCGGCGTCAGCGCGATCCCCCGGGGCGCCTGATCGCGGAGCATGATCACCACGTCGAGCGCATCGTCGCGCAGCGCCTGCCCCATCTGGTCCGATGTATCGACCGAAATCTCGAAGCGCAGCAGCGGGTGATCCTGCCGCAACGACGTCAGCATCCGGGGCAGGATCGTGTGGGTCATCGTCTCCGCCACGCCGAGCCGCACCACCCCCGCCATCACGCCATGGGTCAGCTCACTCAGGATCCGATCGCGCTGCGCGATCAGAACCTCCGCCTCGTCGACAAGCCGCCGCCCCGTCGCACTGAGACGGACGCCGCGTCCGTCGCGCTCGAAGATGGTGATCCCCATTCGGTCCTCGAGATGCCGGATCCGCCGCGAAATCGCCGATTGCGCGAGTCCCGTTGCATCGGACGCCGCGCGGAAGCCGCCGTAGCGCACCACGGAGCGGATGATCTCGATGTCGCGAAAACCGAACATGACGCGATGCTAAGCGGTGCCCTGGCGCGACTGTCAAGCGCATCGGTCGAACGCGTGTCAGCTGGCGACCCGCTGATCTCGCGAATCTCGGTCAGTGGTGAGGGCGTCGCGCGATAAATCTCGGTGGTGCATTGGCAGCGCTCTGAAAGGGCGTAGCCTTCCGCGGCCACAACGGATTGTGCAGTTCCGCCTATCCTTGTTCGGGATCCTAGAGCGCACGACCCACCACCGGCGCACTTTCGACCAGCAGTGCGGTGTCACGCGCACTATCAGTCCGCTGATCGAGCTGGTGGCTAAATCGGGTCACATGCCGTTTCTTGGCGGCTAGCCATCATTCGTTGAGCGAGCCACGAAGGTCCGCAGCGCGAAGAGAGCGCACAGTTCGGTGTCGTCGGCGCGACGAACTGCTTCACTGTGTCATCAGATACTCCGCGACGGCCTGAGGGGGGCGCTCGCCCCTAATCGTCAACCCGAACGGTTTCGCTCAAGAGTGTGAAGTGGCGGGGGCTGAGTTTGGCATGCCAAGTGACCCCGTCGGGATCGTGACGCAGTTCGGTCTCTGCCTCACCGCGCTGGAAATTTTCGATGACCTGAGTGCCGAGCCCCTGACGCGAGGGCGGCTCGACCGGCGGACCATCACGCTCCTCCCAGGAGAACGCGAGCGCTCCGCTGTCCGGAACCACGCGCCAGCGCACCGCGACCCGACCGTCGGGGATCGAGAGCGCACCGTATTTAGCCGCATTGGTGGCCAGTTCATGGATCACCAGAGCAAGGTCGAAGGAGGGCTTTTCAGCCACGAGCACCGCAGGCCCCTCGGTCACAAGTTGTCCGGCAGCGCTGGTGTAGGGCGTCACGTGATCTCTCACCAAGGCATCGAGCGGACGGGCCGTGGTCCCTTCTTGCGCGAGTTTGACATGCGCATCGGTGAGCGCGCGGAGCCGGCCCGAAAAGGTCTTCGAAAAGCTTTCGAGATCGGCGGCGCGGCGCACCGTCATTGAGAATAGCGACTGCAGAACCGACAGGCTGTTGCGCGTTCGGTGGCGTAGCTCGCTGAGCAGAAAGCGGCCCCGTTCCTCCTCCTGGTAAAGCCGATCGATCAGGTCGCGGGTCTCGAACTGCAGCTGACGCGCGTCGGCCTGAGCTTCGAAGACGCTTTGCAACACGGCGGCCTTGACCGGGCGCTCGAGAAGTATCGGCGGAGGCCCGTTTTCCTTGCGGTTGATGATCTGAATCGCGGGCGGAAGGCGGCTGATCTGACTGAGAAGAAACACCGACGGCAGCCGCGCCCACGCGGGTTCGGCCGCGAAAGTGGCGTTCAGAGCCTCACCGGTCTCACGGCCCGCGCCCTCCTGGCTAATGACGACAAAAAGAACGCCATCAGGGTCCTGCGCATTTAAGGCGGCGGCGAAGGCGCGCGCGGTGATGCAGGTTCGGACGGCAAAGCCGCACCGCTCGACAACCCGCGCCAGGGCTCGAGCATCGTCCTTGAGCGGCGCGAGGATCAGGACCGGCGGCATCTCGGAACAGGGCTCGGACATCGCTTCACTCTGCGCTGAGATCGGATGCATCTCTGGCACGCTGCTCGGCTTCCTCGGACAAGGGAATGATTTCCACAGCGCCGGACCGGATGATCAGCTGTTCGATATTGCGCCGGTGTTCGCTGTGACGTTTTTTTGAGCACGGCGATGGACCGTCGGATTTCCGAGTGCGCCTCGTATTGGCGCAGAAGGATAATGGAATCGGCGAGAAAACTGGCATCGATGGTCGTCCTTGGCGGCTCACCCAAGAGGCCGTGCTGGGTCATGGTAATGGTGACCAGCACTTCACGGCGGGTAAGATGCTGTAGCAGCGCCTGCATATGCGTCATCACATGGCTGCGCTCCGGCAGTGCCTCGAGGTAACCGCTGAGACTATCGATGACCGCGACGCGGGCGCCGTCATCCACAGCGCTCAGCACCGCATTCGCAAACTCGCCCGGAGAGACCTCGGCGGGATCGAAGTGTCGCAACCTGAGGTGGTCAGTGTCCTCGTAACCCTCCACGTCAAGCCCGACGCCTGCGGAGCGGTTGCGCAGCACTTCGGGGCGCTCCTCGAAAAGGAACATGGCCGCAAGCAGTCCACGCTCGGATGCCGCGCGCGCCAACAGGGTGGCGATGGTCGACTTGCCGGTGCCGGACTGGCCCGAGATCAGCGTGGTGGTGCCGAATTCCAGCCCGCCGCCCAGAAGTTGAGCGAGCGGTTCGTGCGGCGGCTCAAGCCGGTCCTCAAGGGTGGCAGGTTGCGCCTCATGCGGGATGACACGCGGGAAAACCTCGAGCCCGCCAGTGTCAATGCGGAAATCATGCCAGCCCTCCCGGAACGGGGCGCCGCGCAGTTTGACGATTGTCAGCCGCCGCTGGGTGATCCCGATGGGCGGCGTCGTGCTGTCGAGTTTGATGACGCCGTGGACCACGCCCTCGGCGTGACGTTCCCCATCCGGATGATCGAGATGGTCAATCAGCAACGCCGTGCAACCGCGCTCGCGCAAGTCGCTGCGGAGTGTGAGAAGCTCGCGCCGGTAAGCTGAATCGGTCGAGGAAAGCATTCGCAACTCCAGCAGGGAGTCGAACACGACAATTTCGGGGTCGGAGTTTTCAAGTTCGCCGCGCACCCCCTCCGTCAATTCGACAAGATCGGCCTCGTCGCTCTCGACCGAGATGCTCCGCTCGCCTCCGCCGAGTTCGGGCGTGTAGACCTTGACGCCGGACAGATCGAACCCGTGGGACTTCGCGATCATCTCGATTTCAGGCCGGGATTGCGCCACTCTGATAAAGAGCGCGCGCTTCCCGTCGGCGACCCCTTCGGCAAGGAAATGTAGCGCGAGGGTGGTCTTGCCGGTGCCGGGAGCCCCCTCGACGAGCATGATCCGCCCAGCGCGGTAGCCTTCCCTCAGAACTTCGTCGAGACCGTCAACCCCCGTAGACCCCCTGGCAGCTTGATCAACCACTTTACCGCTTTCATGGAGCCGATCTTTCCTGATCAGGTCCATTTTCCTGCTTCATCATGGCCGGTTTCACGACAGGATCAGTCCCGCCGCCAGAGCCTTCCACTCCACAAGCTGACACCGGACGGACCTTGAGGTCCTCGCTACCGGCCAAATTCTTGAGGTTGATCGCCGCATTGATGTCGCGATCGTGCTGCGCGCCGCAATTGGCGCAGGTCCATGAGCGGACCGAGAGCGGAAGAACCTCCGCTTTGGTGTGACATGCCGAACAGGTCTTGCTGGATGCAAAGAACCTGTCGGCGGCAACAAGAGTGCCGCCAAGGCGCGCGAGCTTGTAGCTCAGCTGCCGGCGGAACTCGAAAAACCCCATATCCGAAATGGCACGGGCAAGATGCCGGTTCGCCATCATGCCGCGGACATTGAGGTCCTCGATGACCACTGTGCTGGCTTCACGCGACAGCTTGGTCGTGAGCTTGTGCAACCCGTCCTGACGGATATTTCGGATACGTGCAT
>NZ_NBNX01000010.1:0-58756 GCF_002213225.1 Thioclava sp. IC9 | reverse complement strand
GGGCGTCACCAGCCCGTCACCCTGAGCAAAGCCGGGAAACTCTGCCTAAGGGCGGTAGAGCTCTGGGGTGCGGATCAACACCAACCGGGCTCCGGTCGCGGCTGGATGAAAGTTCAGTGGCAGGTCAAGGCTATCAGCGGCGAAGGTGCCTGTAACGGGAACACAACCCAATGCAGACGGAGCCTCCGGGCACCACTTAAATACCTGATTTTTAGCGAAACTTTTGCCTTGTCTTGCGTTGGGTCTGCTGGCATTTCGGTCGAAATCGGCCTGGGACCCCGCCGGGGCTCCTTTCCCCAAAACTACCAGATATCCGACACGTCATGCGGGTCGGGCAGCGAATCTTCTGAGGAGTTCGCTTCCCTTGCGCGGCACGTCGAAAGCGAGATTGTCAGATCTGCGCAGCCTGCTTCATTCGGCACGCATTCTTTCCGCCGGACCAAAGTTGCCCGGTTCCACCGTAAGACAGGAAATCAGCGCGCGGTTCGACTGCTCGGTCGCACGAAGATGGACCGCACTCGATAGTCTGGTTTCGAACTCGAAGAAGACCTCGCGATTTCCGAGGCTATAGCGATCTGATTATTTGGGCCGCCGTTCATAGCGCCCACAGCTGCCATGCGCCGAAGACTTCTAGGTTTCTATGGGCTGAACTTTCTGCGGCTTGTGGCTACTGCCGGATCAGGCGCACCGTGAACCCACCGGCACTCATGGCGAATGTGGCGAGCTTGCGGGCGGTATAAGCAAGCTGCACATCGAACGACTTGAAGTAAAACGGAAAGACATACCCAGGCCCCATCGCAACTTTGTAGGACATGTCGCAGATCACCGTGTTATCGTTTTGC
This sequence comes from Thioclava sp. IC9, assembly GCF_002213225.1. NCBI lineage: Bacteria > Pseudomonadati > Pseudomonadota > Alphaproteobacteria > Rhodobacterales > Paracoccaceae > Thioclava > Thioclava sp. IC9. The sequence continues at coordinate 57,914 of NZ_NBNX01000010.1, read as the reverse complement.
TTCTTCGCCGTCGTGGCCATCTGAACCACGCGTCGGCCATCATACATGGCCATCGGCGAAGGACAGGTTTTACCGTTTGCCAGCTTTGCGAAGAATTCGGTCGGGGAGATCACGCCGGGGGGAACTTTTCCAGCGTCCGTCATCTCGGTCATTTCAGAGTGTGGGGTGATCGTCACGGCCGTCACGGTGTCCGCTTTACGGACGATCGCGATATCGCGTGTTTCGCTGCCCCGGCTCGTCCCAAGGTAATCGACCTCATTACCTTTGTCCTGCGTCACCGCCTCGAAGGTTCCGTCGTCCAAGCCGAACGGCGTGTTGTCGAGCGATAGCCGCAGCGTCGCATTGCTGCCTTGTCCTTCGAATTGCAGCGAGCCCAAGGGGCGGCGGCCCAGCGTGACATTGTAGATTTGCTTTTCGGCCGCAGCCGGTCCGGCCAGCAGGCCGGACAAAGCCGCAGCAAGAAGGAGAATACGTGTCATGAAATATCCGTAGTGTGCCGACATTCGCCGCGAAAGGTAAAGCTTGCCGATAAATGCGCTTCCGAAAAACGGAATGCCAGCCTTGAATTTCTGACCGTTTGGCGCATGAGATATAGTGTGCGGGAAAACTTGCAGGAAATTGCATAGTCTTCTGGCCGCAGCAATTGGGAGGAATGCATGCTGCAAGCGCCCGAGGACGGGAGCGATCCGCTCAGGGGGGCGCGTATTCTCATCGTCGATGACGAGCCGGGGATGCGACATTTCCTCGTCAACACGCTGAATCCCCTCGCACGCCATGTGGACAGCGCAGAAGACACCCGCGCCGCCGAAGCGATGCTCGCGGCGCGCCAATATGACATAATGGTTCTCGACAATATCATGCCGGGGCAGAAAGGTCTCGACTGGCTTCAGGCGCAGCGCTCCAAGGGCGGCTTTACCGATACGATCCTGATAACGGCCTATGCCGATTTGCAGACGGCGATCGAAGCCATGCGTGCGGGTGCCTCTGACTTCCTGATCAAACCTTTCCGCTCGAACCAGATCCTGAACGCGCTGCGCAAGTGTCTGGAACTGGCGAAGTTGAGACGCGAAAATGCACTTTTGCGGCGGGAACTGGAGACGGCCGCCAGCGGCAATCGCCGCAAGGAACTGATCGGGGCCTCGCCTGTAATTGCTGAGGTCCGAGCGCTGTTGGAGCGCGTGGCACCCTTGTCGACGCCGGTGCTCATCACCGGCCCGTCCGGGTCGGGCAAAGAAGTCGCCGCGCGCCATCTGCATGGCCGGTCCGGGCGCGGCGCGTCCCCATTCGTCGCGATCCAGTGCGGCGCCATCCCGGCGGACATGATCGAATACGAATTGTTCGGTCACGGCGCCGGAGCCTTTAACGGCGCACAGGCCGGACGCGAGGGATTGCTTGCTCAGGCCTCGGGAGGGACCGTTTTCCTCGACGATGTCAGCGAGTTGAGCGCAAACGCGCAGACGGCGCTTCTGCGCGTGCTTGAAGACGGCATGATCCGACCCATCGGCACCGGCCGCGACGTGCAACTGGATCTGCGTTTTGTCATCGCGTCCAGCAAGTCGCTGCAAAAGGCTGTCCAAGAGGGTCATTTCCGCGAGGACCTGCTGTTTCGCATCAACGTCATCGAGGTGGCCATGCCCCCTCTCAAGGATCGCGGCACCGATGTTCTGGACCTCGCCGAGCTGTTCCAGACCGAAATCGCGGCAGCGCTCAACCTACCGATGGTCGAGATGACCTCCGCAGTCAGGTCGGCCATGCTGCGCCACGACTGGCCTGGAAATATTCGTGAGCTGCACAATTTCGTCGAGCGCGCGCTGATCTTTGGGCGGTTCCCGCTGGAAACGCTCGGGGACGCCATTGCGCCGGGCGAAATCGCGCCTCTGGAGGACATGGAAAAGCGCGAAATTCTTCGCGCTCTCGAGGCGCTTGGCGGTAACAGGGCCGAGGCCGCGCGGCGCTTGGGTGTCTCGCGCAAGACGATTGACCGAAAATGCGCGGCCTGGGGCCTGTAGGTAATGCTGCGCGCGCCCAAAGCCTTGCGATCGGTCCGCGTGCGCTTGCTGGTGATCGCGCTGCTGCCGATGCTTGTGCTCTTGCCGGTCTTGCTGGGCGGCACCATCTGGCGCTGGTCGGGCAAGGTGGATGCGATCCTGCTCAACAAGGTCACTGGCGACCTGACCATCGCGGATCAATATCTCGGGCGGCTGGTTGAGACCTCTGGTGAGCATATCGATGCCGTCGCGCGGTCTGTGGCGCTGCAAACCGCGCTCGAGAACGGCACGACCGACGCCTTCCTGGAGCAGGAGCGTGCGCGGCTCGGGCTCGATTTCCTGCATATCACGCGGGATACGACGTGGCCCGTCGTAAAAGATGCGCTCGATGGGAAGTGGCAAAGCAAGATCGACGTGTTCGATGCAGATACCTTGGCAGCGATATCCCCCGATCTGGCTGCGCAAGCGGAAATTCCCTTGGTTCCCACCCGCGGCGCGGTGCCCACGGAGCGCACCGTCGAGACGCGCGGCATGGTCATTCATTCAGCCGCCCCGCTGACGCTTCCGGACGGGACGCGGGTGGCCTTGGCGGGGGGCGTCCTGCTGAACCGAAACCTCGGTTTCATCGACACGATCAACGCACTCGTCTACCGCGCCGAAAGCCTGCCCGAGGGCAGCCAAGGCACGGCGACGCTGTTTCTGGATGACGTGCGTATTTCCACCAATGTCCGCCTCTTTGAGAATGTGCGGGCGCTGGGAACGCGTGTCTCTGCCGCGGTCCGCGCACGGGTTCTGGGCGAAGGATACATCTGGCTGGATCGCGCCTTCGTCGTCAATGACTGGTATATCTCGGCCTATGAACCCATTCTCGACAGTTTCGGCACACCGGTCGGGATGCTTTATGTCGGATTTCTCGAAGCGCCGTTCAGCGCGGCCAAGCGCAATTCGGTCATCACGCTGAGCCTTGCGTTCCTGTTCATCGCACTGGCGTCGGTTCCAGTTTTCCTGCGATGGGCCCGGCGAATCTTTCGCCCGCTCGAAGGAATGACCCGCACTATCGACCGGGTGGAAAGCGGCGATCTGGGGGCACGCAACGCTCCGGTCGAAACGGATGGCGAGATCGCACAGGTCGCACGACATTTCGACAGCCTGCTAGACCGGCTCCAACAACGCGACCGCGAGCTGCGACAATGGGGTGAGAGGCTGGAGCACCGCGTGGAGGAGCGCACCCGCGAGTTGCACGAGGCCAACCAGCGGCTGGAGCGAACTACCGAACGCCTGATCATCTCCGAGAAACTGGCCGCCGTGGGCGAGATCACGGCTTCTGTCGCGCATGAAATCAACAATCCGGTCGCGGTGATCCAAGGCAATTTGGACCTTGCGCGCAGCAACCTTGGCGAGGATGGCCGCCGGGCCGAAGAAGAGTTCCGCCTGATCGACGACCAAGTCTATCGCATCGGTGTCATCGTCTCGAAGCTGCTGCATTTCGCGCGCCCCGAGGAATATTCCGGCGCAGACAGGCTGGTGGACCTCTCGCAAGTAGCCCGTGATTGCCTCGTCTTGACCCGGCACCAGATTCAGGCGGCGGGCATCACGAGTGTGGTTGAGACCGAGAGCAAGTCGCAAGTACATATGTCGCGGACGGAATTGCAGCAGGTCATCGTCAACCTGATTCTGAACGCAGTCCAAGCCATGCCTGGCGGCGGGACACTTCGCGTGGCCACGGCCGAGGAGGCCGGCGAGGTCATTCTGAGCGTAGAGGATACCGGCACCGGCATCGACCCGTCGGTCCTGCCGCGCATCTTCGACCCGTTCTTCACCACCAAGCAGGCGCAGGGCACGGGACTGGGCCTGTCGATCAGCCAGCAACTCGTGAGTCGCGCCGGCGGACGGATTTCCGTGCGCTCGATACCCGGAGGTGGCAGCCGGTTTGAAATCGTCCTGCCCGCCGCTGTTGCCGACTGATCCGGACACAATGACCAGATTTCGCGGACCCGCGTCGCGTGGGTCGGGACAAAATGTCCAACTTATTCGAAAGCGAGAGAGCGCGGCAGGACATTATGTCCGTATAAGTAATTGATAACAAATAATAATTTTCTTGACAACGCAAGGGCTGAATTGCCTGCTTATGTCCGCGCATGCCGTTGCATGCCGCCGGAGCGGCCCGGGGAGGAGACCGGGGCGTTCCGTCAAGAACATGGGAGGAAACTACATGAGCAACGCTTCTGGCGGGGCGCTGGGCTTTCTGCACAAAAGCCACATCGTCGCCGAACCCGGTTTCAACCGCTGGCGGGTTCCGCCGGCATCCATCGCCATTCATCTGTGCATCGGCTCCGTCTACGCCTGGTCGGTGTTCAACCCGGCGCTGACCCGCGCGTTGGGCGTGGTCGCGCCCGCCGCCGAAGACTGGTCGCTGAGCTCGGTCGTCTGGATCTTCTCGGTCGCGATCGTGTTTCTGGGCCTCGCCGCGGCCTTCGCGGGCAAGTGGCTGGAAGACGTCGGGCCGCGCATGGTCGGCGTGGTGGCCGCGTTCCTTTGGGGCGGCGGTTTCATCATCGGCTCGTTCGGCATCGCCGCGCACCAGCTTTGGCTGATCTATCTGGGTTACGGCGTGCTGGGCGGCTGCGGGCTGGGGCTGGGCTATGTCTCGCCGGTGTCGACGCTGATCCGCTGGTTCCCCGACCGGCGGGGCATGGCGACGGGCATGGCGATCATGGGCTTCGGCGGCGGCGCGATGATCGCGGCTCCGGTTCAAGGCTGGCTGTTGGGCGTGTTCCAGAAAGCCCCCGACTTCCTCGGCGCGCGAGACGCTGTCGCGACCGTGGTCGAGAACGGTCGTGTCTTTGCCGAAACCGCCGCGGGCAAGGTCGAGGTCGTGGTGGCCAGTGCCGCGCAAGCAGCGGATTTCGGCGGTCAGGCGGGTGTCTATGTCGTGGGCACCGGCAATACGGGTGCGGCACAGACTTTCATGACGCTGGGCATCGTCTATTTCATCGTCATGATCCTGGCCTCGTTCCAGTATCGCGTGCCTGCCGAAGACTGGAAGCCCGCCGGATGGCAGCCCAAGCCCGTCGCCTCGGGCATGGTGTCTCAAAACAACGTCCATATCGATCAGTCGCTGAAAACGCCGCAGTTCTGGCAGATGTGGCTCATGCTGTGCTTCAACGTGACCGCCGGTATCGGCGTGATCGGCGTGGCCAAAACCATGATGTCGGAAATCTTCGGCACGGTGATGCCGTTGGTGGTCACGGCAGCGTTCGCCTCGACCTACGTGCTGATGATCTCGGTCTTCAATATGGTGGGGCGCTTCTTCTGGGCGTCGACCTCGGACTACATCGGGCGCAAGGCGACATACATGTGCTTCTTCGTCTTGGGCACGATCCTGTATCTGTCGATCCCCTATTTCGCCACAGCCGTGGCCACCAACCCGTCGATCGTCTACCTGATCGGCTTCTACGCCGCGACGATGATCATCTTCTCGATGTATGGCGGCGGGTTCGCGACGATCCCGGCATACCTCGCGGACATGTTCGGAACCATGCATGTGGGCGGCATCCACGGGCGGCTGCTGACGGCGTGGTCCACCGCAGGCGTGCTGGGGCCACTGGCCATCACCTCGCTGCGGCAGATGTCGGTGACGAACGCGATCCAGGATCTGGCCGCCAAGGTCGATCCGGCGGCCTTTGCCGAGAAATTCGGCGCCCCGTTGACGCAATTGGATCAGCTGGCCGCGGCCAAGACCGTGACTATCGCCAAGCTGATGGAAATCGCGCCCGCCGGCACGATTGACCCGACCCCGTCGCTCTACAACACCACCATGTATTGCATGGCGGCGCTGTTGGTCGTGGCGTTCTTCGCCAACCTGATGATGAAGCCCGTCAAGGAACACCACCACCACGACGAACCGGAACTGCAAGCCGTTCCGGGTGAATGATGAAATCGGGCCGGGGCGTGCGTTGCGCGCCCCGGCCTTCTACGAGAGCGCCGCAGGAAAGACCGCCGATGCTGGACAAGCTGGAAATGTTCATCGCGCTGGCCAAAGAGGGGCATTTCGGGCGTGCGGCCGAGCGGATGAATATCGCGCAACCGACGCTGTCCGCTGGGATCAAGCAGCTGGAAGCGCAGCTGGGCGTGCAGCTGGTGCATCGTGGCTCGCGGTTTGGCGGGCTGACACCTGAAGGCCAGACCGCCTTGTCCTGGGCCAAGCGCATCGTCGAGGATGCGCGGCAATTGCAGGACGAGATGCGGAACAGTCGGCACGGCTTGACTGGCGAGGTGCGGCTGGCGGTGATCCCCACCGCGCAGACCTGGGCCGGGCGGCTTTGCACCACCTTCGCCAAGCGTCATCCGGGCGTGCGCTTCACCATACTGTCGCGCAACTCGCGCGAGATCCTGCAAATGCTCGACGATTTCGAGGCCGATGCCGGGATTTCCTACTTGGAAAACGAGCCTCTCGGCCGGGTCGATACCGCAGAACTCTATGACGAAAGCTATATACTCGTCTGTGCCCGCAATTCTCCATTTGCGGATAAGCCCAAGATGTCTTGGTCCGACCTGGAAGGGCAGACGCTGGCACTGCTGACACCTGACATGCAGAACCGGCGGATCATCAATCGGCTCTTTGCCGAAAGCGGCGTGACCCCGCCGACCTGTATCGAGGCGAATTCCATCATCGCGCTGGTCGCGAGCGTGGCGTCGGGCCACTGCATGACCGTGCTGCCCCAGGACGTGGCCGAGTTCGTCGCAGGCGGAAAAGACGTCGCGCTGGTGCCGCTCGAAGGCGCGTCGCGGCCACAGAAGGTCGCGCTGATCCTGCCGCAGCGTGACCCGCGAACCCCCGTTCTGTCGGCGCTTCTAGCCGAAGCCCGGCGCCTGCCCGCCGCTTGATCCAAAATCCCTATCGCCCCACGGAACGCCGTTATTGATCAGGGCTCCCCACCGTGTGCCAACGTATGCCAAATTGGAGGACGACAGCCATGGCCCAGCCTGCCACCGTTATCGACGGCGACGAGATCGCTCGGATCGTCGACGCCCACCGCGCCCTCGAAGGGCCGCTTCTGCCGATGCTGCATGCTTTGCAGGAGGCGTTCGGGTATATCCCCACGCAGGCTCACGGGGCGATCTGTGATGCCCTGAACATCACCCGCGCCGAATTGCATGGCGTGATCACTTTTTACCATGACTTCCGCGAAAAGCCCGCCGGGCGTCATGTTCTGAAAATCTGTCGCGCCGAGGCCTGCCAATCGGTTGGCGGCGCGGGGGTGGCCGATGCGCTGCTGGCCAAGCTGGGGCTCGAATGGCACGACACCACCGCCAATGGCGCGGTAACGATCGAGCCGGTCTATTGCCTTGGGATGTGTGCCTGTGCGCCCGCCGCGATGGTGGATGACCGGGTGGTGGGGCGCGTCGATGCCGCGAAACTGGACAAGCTGCTGGCGGAGATGGACGCATGAAAATTTACGTTCCGATGGACAGCGCGGCCAAGGCACTTGGGGCCGAGGAAGTGGTTTGCGCCCTGCGCGCTGCGGCCCCCGAGGCACAGATCGTGCGGACCGGCTCACGCGGGATGATCTGGCTGGAACCGCTGGTCGAGGTCGAAGTGGCTGGCGTGCGCCACGGTTTTGGTCCTGCCGAGCCGTCCGATGTGGCGGGTATTCTGGATGGTAGCAGCGCCAAGGCGCTTGGCCCGGTCGAAAACCTTGACTGGATGAAGCGCCAGACCCGCCTCACCTTTGCCCGTGTCGGCGTGATCGATCCGCTGTCGCTGGCCGATTATCGGGCGCATGGTGGCCTTGCCGGGCTGCGCCGCGCGCTGGCGATGACCGGGCAGGAGATCGTTGACGAAGTCAAGACGTCCGGCCTGCGCGGAAGGGGTGGCGCTGGCTTCCCAACCGGCATCAAGTGGCAGACCGTGCACGATGCTGACGCGCCGCAGAAATACATCGTCTGCAACGCTGACGAAGGCGACAGCGCGACCTTTGCCGACCGCATGCTGATGGAAGGCGACCCCTTTACCCTGATCGAGGGCATGACCATCGCCGGGATCGGCGTCGGTGCCACCAAGGGCTACGTCTACCTGCGCTCGGAATATCCTGACGCGATTGCCGTGATGACCCGTGCGGTGGAGGTCGCCCGGGCCGAGGGGCTGCTGGGCCCTGACGTTCTGGGCTCTGGCCGCGCCTTCGACATGGAAATCCGCAAAGGCGCGGGCGCCTATGTCTGCGGCGAGGAAACGTCATTGCTCAACTCGCTCGAAGGTAAGCGCGGCGTAGTCCGTGCCAAGCCGCCGCTGCCCGCGCTCGAGGGGTTCCTTGGACGCCCGACCGTGGTTAACAACGTCATCAGCCTCGCTACGGTGCCGGTAATCTTCGAAAAGGGCGCGCAGGCTTACGCCGATTTCGGCCTTGGCCGGTCGCGTGGGACCGTGACGCTGCAGATCGCAGGCAACGTGGCGCGCGGCGGGCTGTTCGAAACCGCCTTTGGCATCAGCCTCGGAGAGGTGGTCAACGAGCTCGGGGGCGGCACTCTATCGGGCCGTCCGGTCAAGGCGGTGCAGGTTGGCGGGCCGCTGGGGGCCTACATGCCGCTCAGCAAGTTCGACACACTGCTGGGCTACGAGGAGTTCGACGCGGCGGGCGGGTTGATCGGCCATGCGGGCCTGACCGTCTTTGACGACACCACCGACATGCTGGGCATGGCGCGCTTCGCGATGGAGTTCTGCGCCGTCGAAAGCTGTGGCAAATGCACCCCCTGCCGGATCGGCGCGGTGCGCGGTGTCGAAACCATCGACCGCATCGCACAGGGCGACGCCGACGCGCTGCCGCTGCTGGCCGACCTGTGCGAGACGATGAAGGACGGTTCGCTCTGCGCGCTGGGAGGCTTTACGCCGTTTCCGGTCATGTCCGCCGTCACCCATTTCCCCGACGATTTCGCTCGCCTGAAGGAGGCCGCCGAATGAAGGATTTCATCATTCCAGTCGACCGCGACATGGGCACGCCCGCCAGAAAGGGCAAGCCGGTCACCCTGACCATCGACGGGTTCGAGGTCACGGTGCCCGAGGGCACGTCGGTGCTGCGCGCCGCTGCCGAAATCGGCATCCAAATTCCCAAACTCTGTGCTTCGGACAATCTTGAGGCGTTCGGATCCTGCCGCCTTTGCGCTGTGGAAATCGAAGGCCGCCGGGGCACCCCGGCCTCCTGCACGACGCCGGTCGCGCCGGGCATGGTGGTGGACACCAACTCGACCAAGGTGCGCAAGATCCGCAAGGGTGTGATGGAGCTTTATATCTCCGACCATCCGCTGGACTGCCTGACCTGCTCGGCCAATGGCGACTGCGAGTTGCAGGACATGGCGGGCGCTGTCGGGCTGCGCGACGTGCGCTACAAGGCGCCGGAAAACGGCGGCTTGGCCAATCACTTCTCCGCCCGCAACACCAGCGGCGAAGCCAATCCCGAATGGCTGCCCAAGGACGACTCCAACCCCTATTTCAGCTACGATCCGTCCAAGTGCATCGTCTGCAACCGCTGCGTCCGCGCCTGCGAAGAGGTGCAGGGCACCTTTGCTCTGACCATCGCGGGGCGCGGGTTTGACAGCCGCGTGTCGGCGGGTGGCGCCGGCGATGACTTCCTGTCGTCGGATTGCGTGTCCTGCGGAGCCTGCGTGCAGGCCTGCCCCACCGCGACCTTGCAGGAAAAATCCATCATCGAGATGGGCACGCCGGATCGGTCCGTTGTGACCACCTGCGCCTATTGCGGCGTGGGCTGCTCGTTCAAGGCGGAAATGCAGGGTGACGATCTGGTCCGGATGGTCCCCTACAAGCACGGCAAGGCCAATCGCGGGCACAGCTGCGTCAAGGGCCGCTTTGCCTATGGCTATGCCAACCACCGCGACCGCATCCTCAACCCGATGATCCGCGACACCATCGACGAGCCGTGGCGCGAAGTCAGCTGGGACGAGGCGCTGACCTTTGCCGCGAACCGCCTGCGCGCGTTGCAGGACACCTATGGCAAGAAGTCCATCGGAGTGATCACCTCCAGCCGCTGCACCAACGAGGAAACCTTCCTCGTGCAGAAACTGACCCGCGCGGTGTTTGGCAACAACAACACCGACACCTGCGCCCGAGTCTGCCATTCGCCGACCGGCTACGGGCTGGGCCAGACCTTTGGCACCAGCGCTGGCACACAGGATTTCGACAGCGTCGAGCAAACCGATGTGGTGATCGTCATCGGCGCGAACCCGACCGATGGCCATCCGGTCTTCGCCAGCCGCCTGAAAAAGCGCCTGCGCGCCGGGGCCAAGCTGATCGTGATCGACCCACGCCGCATCGACCTTGTGAAATCGGCGCATATCGAGGCCTCTCATCATCTGGCCCTGACGCCGGGCACCAACGTTGCCGTCGTCACCGCCCTGGCACACGTGATCGTCACCGAAGGCCTGATGGACGAGGCGTTCATCCGCGAACGGTGTGACTGGGACGAATTCCAGGTCTATGCCGAGTTCGTCTCGGAGGCCCGACACAGCCCCGAGGCGACCCAGCTTCTGACCGGCGTTCCCGCCGAGGAACTGCGTGCTGCGGCCCGCACCTTTGCCCGTGGCGGCAACGGCGCGATCTATTACGGGCTGGGCGTGACCGAGCATTCGCAGGGCTCGACCACCGTTATGGGGATTGCCAACCTCGCAATGCTGACCGGCAATATCGGCCGTCCCGGTGTGGGCGTGAATCCGCTGCGCGGGCAGAACAACGTGCAGGGCTCGTGCGACATGGGGTCCTTCCCGCATGAGCTGCCGGGCTATCGCCACGTGAAACTGCCCGAGGTGCGCGAGATTTTCGAAACCACCTGGGGCGTTCAGATCGACCCGGAGCCCGGCCTGCGCATCCCCAACATGCTGGATGCGGCAGTCGAGGGCAGCTTCAAGGGGCTCTATTGTCAGGGCGAGGACATCCTGCAATCCGACCCCGACACCAAACATGTGGCGGCCGGGTTGGCGGCTATGGACTGCGTTATCGTGCATGACCTCTTCCTGAACGAGACGGCGAATTACGCCCATGTCTTCCTGCCGGGATCGACCTTCCTCGAGAAGGACGGAACCTTCACCAACGCCGAACGCCGCATCAATCGCGTGCGTCGGGTCATGGCACCCAAGAATGGCTACGCTGACTGGGAAGTCACGCAACTCTTGGCGAATGCCATGGGGGCAGGGTGGTCTTATACCCATCCCAGCCAGATCATGGACGAGATCGCTGCGACGACGCCCTCTTTTGCGGGTGTGGACTACGCCCTTCTGGAGGAAAAGGGCTCCATCCAATGGCCCTGCAACGAAGACCACCGGGAGGGCACACCGTTGATGCATGTCGACGGCTTCGTGCGGGGTAAGGGGCGTTTCATCGTCACCGAATACGTGGCCACAGACGAGAAGACCGGCCCGCGCTTCCCGCTGCTGCTGACCACCGGGCGCATCCTGTCGCAATACAATGTGGGGGCCCAGACCCGGCGCACCGACAACGTGGTGTGGCATGACGGCGACGTGCTGGAGATCCACCCGCATGACGCCGAGAACCGTGGCCTGAACGATGGTGACTGGGTAAAGCTGGCCTCGCGGTCGGGCGAGACGACGTTGAAGGCAAAGGTGACAGATCGCGTCAGCCCTGGCGTTGTCTACACGACCTTCCACCACCCCGATACGCAGGCCAACGTCATCACCACCGACTATTCCGACTGGGCCACCAACTGCCCGGAATACAAGGTAACGGCGGTGCAGGTCTCGCCCTCGAACGGGCCGACGGACTGGCAGGAGGATTACGCGGCACAGGCCGAACGCTCGCGCCGCATCCTGCCCGCGGCGGAATGAGTATGTGGACGCATGTCGGGGCGCCGGGCCGGGCGCCCGCGCAAAGCGGCGCTGATCCAGGCGGGCCACGGCGCGGTTGCAATCAGCTCCCAGTTCTCTGTCGAGCGGGCTGGGATCACACTTGCCGCGTTCACCCGCGGCCGGTGGCTGGCCTTTATTCCCATCCAAATCGTATCAATGAAGAGGCTGCAAATGTCGCCTGACAAGATGATCCGCATGGCGAACCAGATCGCCACCTTCTTCAAGACCCAGCCGGGCGACGATGCCCCCGCCAAAGTTGCCGCGCACATCACCGACTTCTGGGAGCCGCGCATGCGCGCGCAGTTGCGGGACTATGCAGCCGCCGGCGGCGAGGGGCTGGACGACATCGTCTTGAAAGCGGTCCCACTGGTCTGAAAGGTCATGAATGGCGTCTTCGTCGAAAGCCGGCCTGCACCGGCTCGGCGGACGCCGGACACACCTTTGATATCGCTCCGTCAATAGGCGCCCGAGGTCGGTGCTTGAATGCCAGCTTCCACCGTCGGAGGGATGTGGCCGAGAGGGTCAGACCGAAGCGAAGGCTCCATGGAAGCGTGATGCCAGCCGAAGCGAGGCTTTAATCGGTCGTAAGTGGCGCTCTCAAATGCGACTGCCGCGCAACGAAAGGACAGGCCATGCGCTCGACGCGCGGAAGCAGGGTCGATTTCGCCCGCAGCTGCCGGGCGCACCATCGTCCCATCTCGCCATGCGGAAGAAGCACCGTCGAGAGCGCGGGCGAGAGGTGCTGCGCAATCTCTTGGTCGTCGTAGCCGACCACGGCGATATCCGCTCCGACGTGCACGCCGTGTTCCTTCAGCGCTTCATAACACCCGAGTGCGGTCAGGTCGTTGGCGCAGAAAATCGCCTCGGGGGGCGCATCGAGGGAGAGCAACTCGCGGGTTTCGCGGTAGCCGCCGCTCGGCATGAAATTCCCCTGTCGGATCAACTCGGGTTCAGGCTCCAATCCGCTTTCGTGCATTGCGCGGATGAAACCCTCCTGACGCTGCTCGGACGCCTCCATCCAGGCTTCGCCCGCGATGAAGGCGATCCGTCGATAGCCCTCGCCGATCAGAGCCATGGTCGCGGCGTGGCCGCCGCGCCGCTCCGCAGGCACCACCGCGCGGAACAGTCCTTCCTTGTCATGGCAATTGAGCAGCACAGCGCGATGCTTGCGAAGCGCGAGATGTGGTGACACCTCGCGCGTCAGGATCGAGGCATAGACCACCCCGTCGATTCCGTCGCGTTGCCATTTCTGCAGGACCTGCTGCTCGTAGCCCGGATCGCCACCGGTCATTGCTATCTCGACGAGCGCGCCGTCGGACCAGGCCTGCTCCTGGAACGCCTCGATGGAGATGGACGCGAAGGGGCTCGTCGCGATTTCGTCGATCATGAAGCCGTAAGTCGTCGGGCGGCTGCGCGACGGCGGGCGCCCGGCAGAACGGTATCGGTAATCCAATGTCTCGGCGGCCTTGAGAACCCGATCCCGAGTCTCCTTGCCGATCCGCATGTCTTCCTGCCCGTTCAGCACGAACGATACCGTCGATTGCGACACCCCGGCTGCGAGAGCCACGTCTTTCATCGTCACTTTCGCTTTTTTTTGCTTTTTCTTTTCAGGCTCTTGCATCGGGGAAATCCAGGGTCCGAGGAAAATTTGTTGACAGGCGACGGTCTCTATCTGACATTGCTAATATTATTAGCACAAGGGCTAATGCGAGCTTTGGGAGGAGGCGCATGGCACGGCAAACGATCGGGAAACGCAAAAGGACGCTCTCGCAGCAGCAGGCGGCATGGGCGCTTCTGGCCCCATTTCTCGCCACCTATTGCGCCTTTCTCGTCTACCCTTTCTTCAAAGGCGTCTGGATCAGCCTGCATGACTGGAACCTCCTCGCAGTGGCGATGAACCCCGCGGCGGCGAAATGGGTCGGGCTGCACAATTACGTTCACATGCTCTGGGGACGAAACATCACCTGGGGGCCGGTCTCGCACCCCCTCATTCAGCTTCTCGCGCTTGCCGTTCTGGCCGGTGCGTTTGGACTTCACCGGGCGGGTCGTTTGAGTGGCCGCAGCGCGATCCCGATCGCGATCGCGGCGCTACTCATCTTTCTCCTCCTCGGCTTCACGCCCGGTGAAGGCGGTCGCTGGTTCGATCGCAGGTTCTGGCCGACCGTCGGCAACACGGTGCTGTTCGTGGCGCTCGCAGCCCCCGGCACCACGATTGCGGCGCTTCTGCTGGCGGCAGCGCTCAATCGCGAGACCCGGATGATGGCCGTGTTCCGCACCTTGTTCTTCCTGAGCCAGGTTCTCTCGGTGACGGTCGTAACCCTGATCTGGCAGATCATGTTCTCGCCTACGCAGGGGCTGATCGACAACGTGATCAAGGTATTCGGCGGGTCTCCGGTCAGCTGGCTCACGGATCCGCATTTCGCGATGCTGGCGATCGTGGTCACGACGATCTGGTGGTCGCTCGGCATCGCCATGATCCTGTTCCTCGCCGGGATGCAAGACATCAACCGCGAAATCTACGAGGCGGCGGCCCTCGACAACGCGCGAGGATGGAAATCGTTCTGGTTCATCACCCTGCCGAACCTCAAACGGACCATCACGCTCGTCGTCGTCTTGCAGATCATCCTGCATTTCCAGGTCTTCGGGCAGTCGCACCTGATGACGCAGGGCGGCCCGGATGACCGCACGCAGGTGCTGGTGCGCTACATCTACCAGTCGGCTTTCCGCGACAGCGAGATCGGGCGCGCCTCGGCCATGGCGGTCTTTCTCTTCGCGATCATGAGCGTCTTCGCCGTGATCCAGTTCCTCATCGGTCGGGAGAAAAGCGAATGACGTCGAAACGTAGCTATTACTGGCTTTGCATAGCGCTCGCCGTTCCCGCCTTTATCTGGCTCGTGCCGACGCTCTGGATGGTATCGCTCTCGTTCCAGCCGAACGAGGTTCTGGCGCGAACAACCGCTTCGACTTGGCTGGGGATGATTCCGATCCCCTTCACGTGGGACAATTACGCAAAGCTCTTTTCCTTCGGGGATACGCCGCGTTGGTTTCTCAATTCGATCGTCGTAGCGGGGGGCATGACCTTCGCTGTGCTCGCCGTCTCGACGACTGCAGGTTATGCGCTCGCACGGCTCCAATTTCGGTTCAAGACGGCCATCACCATCTTCATCCTGCTCGGTCTGATGGTGCCGGAACAGGCGATCTTCATTCCGCTCTATACGATGTTTGCCAATTTCGGTTGGCACAACAGCTATGGCGCGCTGATCCTGCCGCGGGTGGCAGTGCCGATCGGCGTCTTTCTGATGATGCAGTTCTTCAAGGCCGCGCCGAAGGATATCGAGGATGCTGCGCGCATCGACGGGGTAGGGCCGTTCCAAATCTTCTGGTTCGTGATGCTGCCCCTCGCGCGGCCCGCGATGATGACGCTCGCGATCCTGACGTTTCTCTACGCGTGGAACGACTATCTCTGGCCGCTGGTTTCGGCGAGCCACAAGGAGATGTTCACCATCACGCTGGGCCTTGCGAGCCTGCAATCGAACTTCGCGCAATCGGAAGGGCTGGGCCGCGTGATGGCCTCGGGTGTGATCGCCTCGCTTCCGGTCGTCGTCCTTTTCCTGATCTTCCAGCGCTACGTCGTGCAAGCGATGACCGTAGGCGGAAGCAAGGGATAACCGGGGCGCGCTTGCCCCATTCAAACGGGAGGAAATCATGAAACATCTTGCTCTGGGCCTGGCGCTTGCGGCGGGGCTGGCAAGCCCGGCTGCGGCCGAGCCCGTCACCGTCAATCTCGCGCGGTTCTTCGGCGCCTGCGAGGATGCGGGAACCGACACGCATACCAGCGTCGGCGAAGCCTGCATCATCCAGTCGATCATCAATGCGGCCAGCCAGGAAATTCCCGATGTGACGGTGAAGACTCTGCCGACCGATTGGGGAAATTACTACGACCACGTGAAGGCGATGTTCGCGGCGGGCGATCCGCCCGATATCTTCGTCATTCACCGCTCCTCGATCCCCGAATTCGCCTCGCTGGGCGCTCTGGCCGATATCGGGCCGGACCTCGAAGCCGCGGGCATCGACGCGTCCGACTGGACCGAGGGGGCGAAAAAGGCCGTGACATATGACGGCAAGATCGTCGCCGTGCCGATGGATTTCCACGCCAACCTCTGGCACGTGAACATGGACATCATGAAGAAGGCGGGCCTCGTGAAGGACGGCAAGCCTATCCTTCCCCACAGCCCCGAGGAACTGCTCGCCCAAGCCAAGAAGGTGAAGGAAGCGACCGGCAAGGACTATCTCGCCGCCGATTTCTCGCAATTCCCGATCGGTGTGCGGCTGGTCCTGTCTCTGATCTGGCAGCAGGGCTCGAACATTTTCGACGGCGATACTGCGACGATCGATACGCCCGAGGCCCTCAACGCGGTCAAGGCGATCACCCAGCTCTTCGATGGCGGCTATGCCAACCCCAAGCTGAACTATGCCGACAGCCAGCAGGAATTCCTCAATGGCAATGCGGCGGTGCTGGTCAACGGCACTTGGGTGGTCAACGAATATACCAAGCAGGCTGAGAACCCCGATACCGGGCTGAAGGACTACTACGTCTCCGATTTCCCGCAGCTCTTCGACCAGCCCGCCACCTGGGCTGACAACCACACCTGGGCGATCCCCTCGACGCTGAAGGATCGGAACCCCGAGAAATACAAGGCCGCGCTGAAGGTCGCAGCCTTCATCTACAATCACGACGCGGATTGGGCGCGCACGGGCCACATGGCGGTGCGTAAGTCGGTGCTCGAGAGTAAGGCCTATCGCGATCTGCCGCACCGTGCCGAATACGTGGGCACCGAGAAGATCGCGCGCGATACGCCGGCGTCGCCGGAATACAGCAAGATTCAGGACGCGCTGAACCGCAACCTGCAATCGATCTGGCTGACCGGAAAGGACCCGAAGAAGGCCCTCGCCGAAGCGCAGAACGAGGTGCAGGACATCCTCGACCAGTAACCGGCTGCGTTCGCAGTCACCCCCGGAGGCGTCCGACCGGCACGCCTCCGGACCTCCCAGCCCCATGAGGATATGATGAAAGACGACAGGCTTGAGCAGGCAGACCGGTGGAGCGTTGAACGCGCCTGGGCATGGCGCCGCGAGATCGGATGGCTTTGTGGCTTCAACTACCTGCCGAGCGTCGCGGTCAACTTCGTCGAGTTCTGGCGCGGCGCGGATTTCGCCCCCGAGGTCATCGAACGCGAGCTGGGCTGGGCGCGCGAGATCGGGTTCAACGTCGTGCGCGTCAACCTGCCCTTCGTCGTCTGGCAGGCCGAGGGGGTCGGGCTGCTCGACCGGGTGGACCGCTTTCTGGCCATCGCGGCTTCGCACGGTCTTGGCGTCATCCTCTGCCCGTTTGACGATTGCGAATTCTCTGGCGAGCCGGCCACTCCCGGGCCACAGCCAGACCCCGTGCCCGCCGTCCACAACAGTCGCGCCGTGGGTAGCCCCGGCAGAGCGATCGTCGAGGATCCGTCCCGTCGGCCCCAGCTGGAAACCTATCTGCGCGCGATCGTCATGCGGTTCCGCGCAGATTCCCGCGTCATCTTGTGGGATCTCTATAACGAGCCGGGAAACCGGATGATTTTTCGCTCCGGTCGCTATGAGAGCTACCCAGATAGGCTTGAGCAAGCGAGCCTGTCGCTGATGCGTGATTGCTTCGCCTGGGCGCGGGAGTGCGCCCCGAGCCAGCCGCTTACCGTGGCCGCGTGGTCGGTGCCTGGAGAGGGCACATCCTACGCGACGGAGATTGACCGAACCGCGCTCGCGCTCTCCGATGTCGTGACCTTCCACGCCTATGTGCCGCGCGCGAGAATGGAGGCGACGATCGCGGCGCTCAGCGCGCTGAAGCGGCCCTTGATCTGCACTGAATGGATGGCACGCAGCCTCGACAGCACGATCGCCGAGCAGATCCCGCTGTTTCGCGAAACCGGCGTCGGAGCGCTGCAATGGGGCTTCGTGCGCGGGCGCAGTCAAACCTGGCTGCCTTGGCCCGACGGTGTGTCAGGCACGGCCAAGATTGGCGAGGACGGCGCTTGGTTCCACGACCTCGTGGACCACACTGGTCAGCCCTACTCGCCTGCGGAAATTCTGGAAATCAACGCCGCTACCCGATCAGGGTAATGTCAGAGGTGCCCGGGTGGCGGCAGGGGGTGATAGCAGGCGACCCTCTGATCGGCGCCCATTTCGGTCAGGGGCGGGGGAGCGCCGAGGCATTGCTCGCTCGCGTAAGGACAGCGTTTTGCGAAGGCGCAGCCCTTCGGCGGATTGAGCGGGTTCGGCAGTTCCGCTTGGCCCTGCTCCGGGTCCGATAACGCGCGACCGACTACGGGCGCACTTTCCGCCAGCAGCTTCGTGTAGGGGTGGCGCGGATGGGCGAAAATCTCCTCGGCCCTGCCTTCCTCGACCACCGAGCCAAAATAGAGAACCGCGATCCGGTCGCTGACCGCCTCGACCACTGCCAGATCGTGGCTGATGAACAGGTAGGTCAGTCCGAATTCGCGTTTCAGATCGGCCAGCAGGTTCAGCACCTGCGCCTGCACCGAGACATCGAGCGCGGAGACGGGTTCATCGAGGATCAGGATGCGGGCCTGCGCTGCAAGCGCGCGTGCGATGCCGATGCGCTGCGCCT
Organism: Thioclava sp. IC9; assembly: GCF_002213225.1. NCBI lineage: Bacteria > Pseudomonadati > Pseudomonadota > Alphaproteobacteria > Rhodobacterales > Paracoccaceae > Thioclava > Thioclava sp. IC9. The sequence continues at coordinate 39,392 of NZ_NBNX01000010.1, read as the reverse complement.
GACCGCCGGAGAACTCATGCGGATACCGGTCGAGGAAATCGGCGCGCAGGTTCACGCTGTCGAAAATCTCGAGAATACGTTTCTCGCGCGCGGCGCGGTCCATTCCGTGCAATAGCTTCAGCGGCGCATCCATGATCTGCCGGATCGTCTTGCGCGGGTTGAGACTGCTGATCGGGTCCTGAAATACATATTGGATGCGCTTGCCGAATTCGGCCGGGTCCGCGTTGTCGAGGGCCGAGCCCTCGATTTCGATCGTGCCGGTGGTCGGCGGCAGGAGGCCCACCAACATCCGCGCCAGCGTGGACTTGCCGCAGCCGGACTCGCCCACGATGCCGAGCGTCTCGCCTGTCTGCACGCTCAGCGTCATCGGGTGGACCGCTTTCACGGCTCCTTTCATGCCGCCGAATAGCTTCTTGCCGACAGGAAAGGTCTTCGACAGGTCGGTGATCTGCAGGGCGATGCTCATGCGGTCTCCTCCGCGAAACGGGGCTCGGGATAGAGGCAGCGCACGGTGCGCGATCCGGTCCCCTCGAGCAGTATCTCGCCTTCTTTGCAGGCTGGTTGCGCCTTCAGACAGCGATCCGCAAAGGCACAGCCTGCCGGCAGATTGTCAACCGAAGGCGGCAGGCCCGGGATCGCCTCGAGCTTGCGTTTGCCCTCGCCCAGTTCAGGCACGCAGGCGATCAGGCGCGACGTGTAGGGGTGGGCGGGCGCGCGCAGGATCTCCATCGTCGGGCCTTCCTCGACGATCCGGCCCGCATACATCACCGCCACGCGGTCGCACAGCTGGGCCACCACGCCGAAATCATGGGTAATGAAGATGATCGCGAGCCCGCGTTCCCGCCGCAGATCGTCGAGCAGCGAAAGGATCTGCGCCTGCACCGTCACGTCGAGCGCGGTGGTGGGCTCGTCCGCGATGATCACGTCCGGGTCGTTGGCCAGCGCCATCGCGATGCCGACGCGCTGACGCATGCCGCCCGACATCTCATGCGGATAGCTGTCCACGCGGCTCTCCGCATTGGGGATGCGCACGGATTTCAGGAGGTCGATCGCCTTTTCGCGCCCTTCGGATTTCGAGATCGGGTGATGGCACGAGATCGCTTCCACCAGTTGATCGCCAACCTTGTAGAGCGGGTGGAGCGTCGCCAGCGGGTCCTGGAAGATATAGGCGACGCGGCGACCGCGTAGACTTCGCAGATCGCCATAGCGCGCGCCGATCATGTCGCGGCCTTCAAGGCGTGCAGCGCCCCCGGTGATGACGCCGGGCGGTGACGCCACGAGCCCCATGATCGACAGTGCCGTCACCGATTTCCCCGAGCCGCTCTCGCCGATCACCCCGAGACATTCGCCAGGTTTGACCGAAAGCGAGACGCCCGAAACAGCCTTGTAGATGCGGTCCTTCACTTGGAACTGGGTGTGCAGGTCCTCAAGGCTCAGGACGCCGTCGGTCGGCTGTTCGGGCGCAGGACGGTCCTTGCGTTCAACGCGGGTCGCGGCCATGGGGCGGCTCAGCGCGCCCGATTTCAGCCGCGGGTCGAGCGCGTCGCGCACGCCGTCGCCCAGCAGGTTGATGCTCATCACAATGATCAGGATCATGAGGCCGGGAATGACCGAGGTATGCGGGTTGGTAATCAGCGCCGAGCGCGCCTCGCCCAGCATGCTCCCGAGATCGGCCTGCGGCGGCTGCGAGCCGAGGCCGAGGAAGCTCAGGCCGGCGGTCTCGAGGATCATCCAGCCGATCGTTGTGGACATCGCGATCACGATGACGGGCACCACGTTGGGCAGAATCTCCGAGGTGATGATGCGCGCATTGGACATGCCCGCGAGCTTCGCCGCATCGACGAATTCCTTATGTGCGAGGCCCACGGTGATGCCGCGGATGTTGCGCGCAAAGAAGGGGATATTGACCACCGCCACCGCGATCAACGCATTCACGAGGCCGGGGCCGAGAGCGGCCACGATCGCCAGCGCCAGCAGGATATACGGGAACGCCATCAGCATATCGACGGCGCGCATGATGATGTTGTCGGTCCGCCCGCCATAGAAGCCCGCGATGATGCCGACCGCAGCGCCCGCGACGGCCGCGAAAAGCGCGGCTGCAAAGCCCACGGCCAGCGACAGCCGCGTGCCCCATAGAAGCCGCGAAAGCAGATCGCGCCCCAACGCATCCGTGCCCAGAAACGCGCCCTCGGAAAACGGCGGCAGGAAGCGGTTCGCGGTGTTCGTCGCATCCGGATCGGTGAGCGGCAGGAGCGGCGTGATCAGCGCCATCAGAACCACCAGTCCCATCACGATCAGCCCCCCCAGCGCCAGACGGTTGCGCGCGAGAAGTTTGAAGAACGCGCTCATGTCTTGATCCTCGGGTCTAGAAGGCTCTGGGCGACATCGACGATGATGTTGAAGATGACATAGCAGCTGGCAACGAAGACGACGCCGCCTTGGACGAGCAGGATATCACGCTGCAAGATCGCATCGACCAGCATCCGCCCGATGCCGGGCCACTGGAACACGATCTCGATATAGACCGCGCCCGACAGCACGAAGCCCGCCTGAATGCCCAGCACCGGAATGATCGAGACCATCGCGGCACGGAGCGCATGGCCCCAGATCACGCGGCCCTCTTTCACACCCTTGGCGCGCGCGGTGCGGATGAAATCCTGCCGCAGCACCTCCAGCATGGCCGAGCGCGACAGCCGCGCCACCACGCCGGTCGCCACTACCGCAAGTGCCAGCGCGGGCATCGTGAGATGATGGATCAGGTCGGGCAGGTCGCCGCCGCCATAGATCGCATACATCCCCGAGACCGGCAGCCATTGCAGGTCCACCGCGAAGATCAGGATCATCATCATTCCGAGGAAGAAGGACGGGATCGAGATGCCCAGAAGCACCACGAAGGTGATTGCCTTGTCTGCGAACCCATACTGACGCGCGGCCGAAATTACGCCTGCGAGAATGCCGAAAACCGTGCATAGAACGAAGGAGGTGCCCGCAAGGATCAGCGTGTTGTTGAACCGCTCCAGCACCTCGTCGATAACGGGACGGTTGAGCGAGAAGCTCTGCCCGAAATCGCCGTGGAGCATGTTCCCCAGCCAGATGAAGTAGCGCGCCACCAAGGGCTGATCGAGGCCCAGATCGCGGTTCAGCCGCGCCACGTTCTCGGGGGTGGCATAGCTTCCAAGGATCGCGGTGGCCGGGTCGCCCGGGATCATCGCCATGATCAGGAAAACGATCACCGTGATCCCGAGGATCACGGGCACCGCGAGCAAGAGCCGTTTGAGGATATAGCTGCCCATTGGTCTCCCTTTGGGTGACGCGCAAAGGATGGAAAAAGGGGTGCGCGGGCCTGTCGTGGCCCGCGCACCCCGGAAAGATCAGGCCTTCGTCACGTCCTTGAGGAGCAGGAAGAACGAGGGCTGCAGCGTGAAGTCCGACACTTTGTCGTTGGTCACCGCGTTCTGCTTCCAGTTCGCCACGAAGACCCAAGGCGCGTCGTCATGCACGATCTGCTGCATCTTCTTGTAGAGCTCGGCGCGCTTGGACTGATCGGTCGCGGTGCGCGCCTCTTCGAGCAGCTTGTCGACCTCAGGGTTCGAGTAATAGCCCGAGTTGAACCCGCCCTTGTCGGGCCAGGCATCGGTGCGCAGCGCAAGATAGGGCAGGGTGTCGGGGTCGTTCGTCATCCATGCCATCTCGGCCATGTCGACATGTTGCCCGTTCGAGTCGAGCCCCGGGTTCACCTTGCCTAGGAAGGTGTTCCACTCGAAAGTCTCGATCTTTGCGTTCAGCCCCACCGCCTTCAGGTCGGCCTGGATCGCGGTGCCCATCGCCACCGGGTCGAGCATCCCCGAGCCGCCATCGGTGACGTAGAAGGTCACCTCCGTGCCCTCGGCCACGCCAGCCTCTTTCAGAAGCGCCTTGGCTTTCTCCGGATCGTAGGGATAGGGGTCGAGGCTGTCGTCATGCGCCCAGGCGAAGGCGGCGGGCGTCGGGCCGTTGGCGACCGTCGCCGTGCCTTCGAGCACGTCGTTGACGATCGCTTCCTTGTTGATCGCGTAGTTCGCGGCCTGACGGGCCTTCTTGTCCTTGAACGGCCCCTTGGCGCAATCGAGGATCAGGAACCACAGATGCGGCCCCGCCTGCTCGACAAGGTGATACTTGTCGTTCTGGAACTCCTTGAGCGCCACGGGCGGCACCTCGACCATCAGGTCGATCCCGCCGGCCAGCATCTCGGCCACGCGGGTATTGGCATCCGTGATCGGGCGGAAGATGACCGCCTTGAGCGAGGTGGGCGTGTCCCAGTAATCGGGGTTGCCCTCGACCACGACGGCCTCGTTCGGGCGCCATTCCTTGAAGGTGAAGGGTCCGGTGCCGACCGGGTTGCGGCCGAAATCCTTGTCGAATTTCTTCACCGCCGTCGGCGAGACGATCAGCCCCGTCGGATAGGCGAGGTTCGACAGGAAGGGCGCATAGGGCTCTTTCAGCGTGAACACCACGGTTTGGGGGTCTTTCGCGTCGATCGTGTCCACGCTTGAGAAGAAGAAGGCGAGCGGGAAGGGGCCGGTGTGGTAATAGGGGTGGTTCTCGTCGAGCATCCGCTCGAAGTTGAACTTCACCGCCTCGGCGTCGAAATCCGAGCCGTCATAGAATTTCACGCCCTGACGCAGATGGAACGTGTAGGTCTTGCCATCGTCGGAGATGTCCCAGCTCTTGGCGAGGGCCGGTTCGACTTCGAGCGTGCCGGATTTGTAGCGCACCAGCCCGTCATAGAGATTCATCAGGATGCGGAAGTCGTTCACAGCGGTGACGGCCGCCGGATCGAGCGCCTTGGGTTCCGCGATCTGGCCGACGACCAGAACGCCTGGCGGGGTCGCCGCCATCGAGGGCAGACCGGTTCCCATCAGGACGCCCGTCGCCACGCCCGAGATCAGAAGACCGCGCCGCGTAAGGGTGAGTTTCGTCATGTTACCTCTCCTGTTCAGCATGGCTGATTTTTATTGGTGATGATTGCATGAGGGCAAATTATCATGATAAATGCAAGAGCGCAGATCAACGGAGTTCCGCCGTGACGGTATCAATTCTGGCATATGACGAAAAATCAGGCACCTTTGGCGGGGCGGCCATGACGGGTAGCCTGTGCGTCGGCGGCTGGGTGCTGCGCGGCGGGGCCGAATCGGGATTGTCGGCAAGCCAGGGCACCGCGCCATCCACGCTCTGGGGCGAGGATGTGCTGGAGAAGATGAAGACCGGGATGTCCGCCGGCGACGCCGTGGCCCAGGTGACGGACCCGGATACCGGACGCGCCCACCGCCAACTGGCCGCGATCGATCTGCACGGGGACACGGGCCATTTTACCGGGGAAATGTCGGTTCCGGTCTGTGGTGCGCTGGAAGGGCCGGGCGTGGTGGTCTCGGGCAATATGCTCGCCGATTGGTCGGTAATCGCCGCGGTGCGCGATACCTACCTGTCAACGAAGGGCGCGATGCCCGACCGGTTGATGGCGGCCCTCGTCGCGGGCGCGCGGGCAGGGGGCGACAGTCGCGGCTTGCTCTCGGCAGCGTTGCTGGTTGCCTCGCGTGCAGTCACGCCGCTGACGCTGCGCATCGACCGCTCCGCCAAACCGCTCGAAGATCTGGCCGACCTGCTCGCCGCCGCCCGGGCCGAGCCCTATCACGGCTGGACGCGTGTCGTGCCGACCCTCGACGACCCTTATCGCGCGCCCGATCTGGTCGAGCCGGAAGCGCTTCCGCTCCCCCGAGACGGGGACGGAGTAGCTTGAGGCAAGCACTCTCTGTCTAACGGACGGTGGCGAGGGTCACTCGGCGATGAACCGTTTCATCACCTCCGCCTCCTGCGCCTCCATGAAGCGCTGGGCGGTGGCCATGTGATCGGCCATGATCTTGCGGGCGTCCTCGGCGCGGCCCTCGCGCAGGGCGTCGATCAGGGCGATCTGGTGGTTGCGCCCGCTCTCCCAAAGCTCGCGATTGGGCGGGGCGTATAGCTTTTTGTAGACCGTCAGGTCCGACAGGATCTGCGCCATGAAGCGGATCAGGAAGGACAGGAGCGGATTGTCTGAATGCCTTGCCAGCGCTGCGTGGAACTGCAGAGATTGCACATGCTGCTCGCGTTCTTCCTCGGGCGTGGATGCAGGGACGGAGTAGCGCGCGACCAGCGCTTCCAGCTCGGCCAGCTCGTCGGCGGACAGCCTGCCGGCAAGACTCGCCGCCACCTCGGGCTCCAGCGCACGGCGGATCTGGTAGATATCCGCGACGGTGAGATCCTTGAAATAGAAGTAGTTGCCGAGAAGCGCTCTGGCGCGTTCTTCGCTGACTTCCCCCACGAAGGAACCGCCGCCCGGCCCGGTGCGCGTGGTCACCAGTCCCTGGGCCTCCAGCAGTCGCATCGCCTCCCGGATCGTGCCCTTGGCCATGCCGAACCGTTCGATCATCTCCGTCTCGCCAGGCAGGCGATCTCCCTTCTTCAGGCGCTGCGCGACAACCCAGTCCTTGATCTGATCGGCGACGCGGGCGGGGCGAGAGCGTCTCGGTTCGGTGGCGGGCTTGCGGGGCATCGGATCTCTGTTGGGGAAACACACTGGCGTTTCTCCTAGACCAATTCACGTCAAAAGAGTAGACAACTATTTATCATGATAAATAGGGGGGGTGCCATGCAGGATTGGGGTGCAGTAGCGCAAGAGCGGCTGGAGACGATCGCGAAAGTCTCCGAGCCGGGTCCCGGCGTGACCCGGCTGCCTTTCGGTCCCGAGCACGAGGCGGCGCTGGAGATCATCACGGATTGGATGCAGAAAGCGCGCTGCAAGGTCACGCTCGATGCGGCGGGCACGCTGATCGGGCGGAGGGAAGGGCCTGAGGGGGCACCCACGCTGCTGATCGGCTCTCATCAGGACAGCGTGCGTGCCGGTGGTGCGTTCGACGGGATCATGGGGGTGGCGCTGGGATGCCTGGCGCTCGAGGCGATTGGCGATCGCGCTCTGCCGTTTTCCGTGGAAGTGCTGGCCTTCGCTGATGAGGAAGGCGTGCGTTTCCCGACCGCGCTGATCGGACCGCGCGCCTTGGCCGGCACGCTCGACCCGTCCGTTTTCGCGATGGTGGACAAGACGGGCGTAAGCCTCGGCGCGGCGCTCGAGGCCTTTGGCGGAGACCCGGAGGGCACCGCGGCGCTCGCGCGCGATCCGGTCAGTGTCGCGGGCTATGTGGAGTTGCATATCGAACAGGGCCCGGTGCTTGAGGGCGAAGACAAGCCGCTCGGCGTCGTCACCGCGATTTCCGGGATCGAGCGGCATCGTGTCACGATCACCGGCGAGGCGGGACATGCGGGCACCGTGCCGATGGAGATGCGCCACGACGCGCTGCTGGCCGCCTCGGATCTGGTGCGCGGCGTGCACGATGTGGCGCGCGATCACGGTATCCGGGCGACGGTCGGGCAGCTCGATGTCTCGCCCAACGTGGTCAACGCGATTCCCGCGCGGGTCGATCTGACCATCGAGATCCGCGCCGCCGAAGACCCGGCCCGTGCCGCAATGGGCGCGGCGCTTGGCCCGCTCTGCGCGCTGATCGCGGAGGCGACGGCTACGCAGATCGAGATCGAGAAGACCTATGCGCAGCCCGCCCAAGCCTGCGATGCAGCGCTGCGAGAGGGGCTCGCCGCAGCTGTGCGCAACGTGACCGGAGAGGCCGCGCCGGAGCTGCCCTCGGGGGCCACGCATGACGCTTCCGCCATGGCCGATCTCTGCCCGATCGCGATGCTGTTTTTGCGCTGCAAGGGCGGGATCAGCCATAACCCGGCCGAATATGCGAGCGCCGGCGATATGGGGCAGGCAGTCTCCGCGCTCGCCGCTTTCCTGTCCGATTTTCGTCTCAAGGCCTGAGGCGGGGTCCCGAACCACGCTAACTCCGTCGGATGGAGAGCCTTCGCGACAAGAGGCGCAGCCAATCTCCCTGCAAACACCCATATCGAACCGATCCGTCCGTCAACAGACCAGCGCAATCCGGCCCGCCCCCGGCCTTGCCCCTTTTCCCCGCTCGAGGAGGCGGGTATTGCTGGCGGCCCGACTTTCAGGAGACAGCCTTGGCCCACACCGATTCCGCCCCCGTCCAAGCCCGCATCGCGCAGACCATTGCCACGGATATCGCGGCGCAGCCCGCGCAGGTGACCGCGGCGATCGGGCTTCTCGATGGCGGGGCGACCGTGCCCTTCGTGGCCCGCTACCGCAAGGAGGTCACGGGCGGGCTCGACGATACGCAGCTGCGGACGCTCTCGGAACGGCTGGGTTACCTGCGCGAGATGGAGGCGCGGCGCGAGACGATCCTCAACTCGATCCGCGAGCAGGGCAAGCTGACCGACGATCTGGCGCGCTCGATCGCGCGGGCCGAAAGCAAGGCGGCGCTCGAGGATATCTACCTGCCCTTCAAGCCCAAGCGCCGCACCAAGGCGATGATCGCGCGCGAGAACGGGTTGGAGCCGCTGTTGCGCGCCATTCAGGAAGACCGGCACGCCGCGCCTGAAGAGCTGGCGGAAGAATACGTGACCGAGGCGGTGCCGACGGTGAAGGACGCCCTGACCGGCGCGCGCGACATCCTGACCGAGGAACTGTCGGAAAACGCCGAGCTGCTTGGCAATTTGCGCGACTTCATGCGCGCCGAGGCCTTCATCGCCGCGCGCGTCGTGCCGGGCAAAGAAGAGGCGGGCGCGAAGTTCTCGGATTATTTCGACCATCGCGAGAAATGGGCCGACATTCCCGGCCACCGGGCGCTCGCCATCCTGCGCGCCGCGAAGGAAGAGATCGTGACGATGGAGATCGCGCCCGATCCAGAGACCGGTGAAGACCGCGCGATCGGCAAGATCGCAGCGACCCTAGACACGCAGGCCGGACGCCCGGGCGATCTGTGGCTGCGCGACGTGGCGCGGTGGGCGTGGCGGGTGAAATTCTCGGTCTCACTCTATGTCGATCTGCTGGGCGAGCTGCGTCAGCGCGCCCATGACGAGGCTATCAAAGTCTTCGCGCGCAACCTGCATGACCTGCTTCTGGCTGCCCCGGCCGGTCCGCGCGCGACGCTCGGCCTCGATCCGGGCATCCGCACCGGGGTGAAGGCGGCGGTGGTCGATGCGACCGGCAAGCTTCTGGAGACCGCGACGCTCTACCCGTTCCAGCCGAAGATGGACCTGCGCGGCGCCGAGGCGAAGATCATCGACATGGTCAAGCGCCACGGGATCGAGCTGATCGCGATCGGCAACGGCACCGCCAGCCGCGAGACCGAACGGATGGTCGCGGATACCCTGAAGCTGCTGCCGCCGGGGGTGCGCGCGCCGACGAAAGTGGTGGTCTCGGAAGCCGGGGCGTCGGTCTATTCGGCTTCGGAACTGGCCGCGCGCGAATTCCCCGATCTGGATGTCAGCTTGCGCGGCGCGGTCTCGATCGCGCGGCGCTTGCAGGACCCGCTCGCGGAACTCGTGAAGATCGAACCGCAGAGCATCGGCGTCGGGCAATATCAGCACGACGTGGATCAGCGCCGCCTGTCGCAAGCGCTGGAGGCGGTCGTCGAAGATGCGGTGAACGCGGTGGGCGTGGACCTGAACATGGCCTCCGCACCGCTTCTGGCGCAGGTGGCGGGGCTTGGGCCCGCGCTGGCGCAGGCCATCGTCGCGCATCGCGACGCGCATGGCGCCTTCCCCTCGCGGCGCGCGCTGATGGAAGTGGCGGGGCTCGGCCCCAAGGCCTTCGAGCAATGCGCGGGCTTCCTGCGTATCCGCGATGGCGAAGAGCCGCTCGATGCCTCGTCCGTCCACCCCGAAGCCTACGCGGTCGCGCGCAAGATCGTGCAAAGCTGCGGCCGCGACATCCGCGAGATCATGGGCCAGCCGACGGCGTTGAAAGGCCTGCGTGCAGAGCAGTTCGTGACCGACGAGTTCGGCCTGCCCACCATTCGCGATATCTTCGCGGAACTGGAAAAACCCGGTCGCGATCCGCGCCCCACCTTCAAGACCGCGCAATTCACCGACGGGGTCGAGGACATCAAGGATCTCAAGCCGGGGATGAGCCTCGAGGGCACCGTGACCAACGTCGCAGCCTTTGGCGCTTTCGTGGATATCGGCGTGCATCAGGACGGTCTGGTGCATGTCAGCCAGCTCGCAGATCGCTTCGTGAAGGATCCGCATGAGGTGGTGAAGGCGGGCGACGTGGTGCGCGTGCGCGTGACCGAGGTCGACATCCCGCGCAAACGGATCGGCCTGTCGATGCGCAAGCAATCCGAGGGCGGCGCTCCTGCGCGGGGCAACGGCCCGGCGCGGCAAGACAAGCGGCAGGATCGGGGTAAACCCGGCCCGCAAGGCCCCCGTGGCAAAGGGGCCGGCAAGGGGCAAGGCAAGGCGCCAGCAAAAGACAGCGGCAATGGTGCCTTCGGCGCGGCGCTGCGCGATGCGATGAACCGGCGCTGAATCCGGGCAGGCGGGGCAGGGCGTGAGGCGCGGCTGTCTCGCGGGTCTATGCTATGCTCGCGGAAGGCTCCGCGGGACGAAATGACCACGGAGCCTCCGCCTGCAGCACGCCTTTCGCAAAGTGGCGTCATCGCGAGGCTTCGGTCGAAGTCTCCGCCAGGCTATGCGAACCTTTGCCACGGCTCCGCGCCCGATGCGCCACGGGGCCGGACCAAGGCCAAGGAACCTTCGGCCCCTTCCGTCGTTGCCTCCACGACCTCAGCAGCAACACCGGAACACGCGCCGACATGGCACACGACCACAGTCACAGCCACGACCATGGACATGGCGGACCGGGGCATTCCCATGCGCCGGCGACATTCGGCAAGGCGTTTGCCATCGGCATTGCACTGAATACGCTCTACGTCTGTCTCGAGGCCGCCTTCGGCCTGATCTCGGGCTCGCTCGCGCTGCTGGCCGATGCCGGGCATAACCTGTCGGACGTGTTCGGCCTCGCCATCGCCTGGTTCGCGACCTGGCTGGAGCGCAAGCCGCCCTCGGGACGCAAGACCTATGGCTACAAACGCGCGCCGATCCTCGCCTCCCTGGCGAATGCGGCCATCCTTCTGGTCGCGGTCGGCGCCATCGTCTGGGAGGCCGTTCGCCGCCTGCTCGACCCGCAGCCTGTGGGCAGCGACACCATCCTCTGGGTCGCCGTGGTGGGGCTGATCGTCAACACCGGCACCGCCCTTCTGTTCATGCGCGGTCGCAACAGCGACCTCAACATCAAGGGCGCCTTCCTGCACATGGCCGCCGACGCCGCAGTCACCGCAGGTGTGATCGTCGCGGCGCTGCTGATCATGTGGTTCGGCTGGCAATGGCTGGACCCGGTTTTCAGCTTGGTGATCGCTGCGGTGATCCTGGTGGGCACATGGGGCCTGCTGCGCGACAGCGTGAAGCTGGCGATGGATACCGTGCCTCCGGGGATCGATCTGGAGGATGTGCGGGCCCGGCTGGAGAACCTGCCCGGCGTCGCCAGCCTGCACGATCTGCACGTCTGGGCGTTGAGCACGACGGACACGGCCCTCACCTGCCACCTGGTGATGCCGGAGGGTCGGCCCGATGACGCTTTCCTGCTGAACGCGGCCGATGAGCTGCACGAACATCACGGGATCGGACACGCTACCTTGCAAGTCGAGACCGACCCCGCCAAGGCCTGTCGCCTTGCGCCCGAGGATGTGGTGTAGGCGGAGGCGGGGGAGGCCGGATCAAGCGATCCTTGGCCCGAACTGGTGCTGCGATTGCGGCTCAGAGCATCAGCCAGACGGCGCAGCCAGCGATCAGGAGCAATGCGTAACCGACGGCCACGATCACCCCGTCACGCGCCAGAATCCCAAGAGAAAACGCCGCGATCGGAAGCCCGACCAAGGGAACCGTTACCGGGATGGCCCCGAGGATAAGCAAGGATCCCCCGGTCACGATGAGGATCACCGCGATCGCGGAGATCGAGACGTTGCCGCGGGCGAGGGGCTCCCATCTGCGATGCATATGCCTGCGCAGCCAGTCAGCGGCCGGACGCAGTCTTTCGGCCGCCTTGCGAACGCGGTCCGCCGGGATCTCGCGTTTGGCCAAGAAGCCCGGCAACCAGATGCCGTTTCGACCGAGGAGCGTGTAGAACCCGATAAGCGCGACCAGTGTCCCGAGCGCACCGCCAATGCCGGGGATCATGCCGACCGGGAGGATCATGAAGATCGCGGCGATCATCAGCAGCGGCGCATGGCCCTGCGAGCCGATTTCCCTGGTCAGTTCGCCGAGCGTAATGGTTTCTTGCCCCTCGGTGAGCCGCTGCAGCCGCTCGATCATTGTCGGGACAGCTTCGGGCCCCGCTTGAGCGTCATTCGAGGTCGCCGCGGACCCGTCCGCGTGGCTTGCCGATGGTTCGATCTTCTTGCTCATTCAGAAACAACAGGTCCGGAGGCCGCGTGTTCCCGAAGACAGGCCTCGTGCCGGTCGGTTTCGTCGCGATCGCGTTCATATCGCTTCATGCAAAGGCCCCGGCGCGACAGTTGCGCCGGGGCCAAATCATCCAAAACGGGTCGGTCGCTCAGACCTTGTCTTGCGTCTTCGTCTCGAAGTCGCGCGCGGAATGGCGTTCGTGGAGTTGTTCCGCCGGATCGCCGTTCGTGCGGTTGACCATTCGGCCCCGCTTCACCGCAGGACGCTCGAAAATCGTGTCGGCCCAACGCAGCACGTTCTTGTATTCATGCACCGACAGGAACTCCGCCGCGTCATAGAGCCATCCCTTCACCAGCCCGCCATACCACGGGAAGACCGCGATATCGGCGATGGTGTAGTCGTCGCCTCCCAGATAAGGCGTTTCGGCGAGGCGGCGGTCGAGAACGTCGAGCTGGCGTTTGACCTCCATCGCGAAGCGGTTGATCGGGTATTCCATCTTGGTCGGCGCGTAGGCGTAGAAATGCCCGAAGCCGCCGCCCAGATAGGGCCCGCTGCCCATCTGCCAGAACAGCCAGGACAGGCACTCGGCGCGCTTGGCCGGCTCGGTCGGCAGGAACGCCCCGAATTTCTCGGCCAGATAGGTCAGGATCGCACCGGATTCGAAGACGCGGATCGGCTCGGGGCCGGAGCGGTCCATCAGGGCCGGGATCTTGGAGTTCGGGTTGATCTCGACGAAGCCGGAGCTGAACTGGTCACCCTTGCTGATATCGATCAGCCAGGCGTCGTATTCCGCGTCCTCGTGACCAAGTTCGAGAAGCTCCTCGAACATGATCGTCACCTTCTGACCGTTGGGGGTCGCGAGGGAATAGAGCTGGAAGGGATGCTTGCCCACGGGCAGCGACTTGTCATGGGTCGGCCCCGCAATGGGGCGGTTGATGCTGGCGAAACGTCCGCCGCTTTCCTGAGACCAAGTCCATACCCGGGGAGGCACGTAATCGTCGCTATCACTCACCTTGAAATCTCCGTCTTGTTGGTGCGTCAGGCTCGGCAATGCACAGCCGGACGCCGCAATTCCATCGGCACGACGATCTTCCGACCGGCGCCCCGTTTCTGTCTCTCCGCCTTCGCATCGCCTCGAAGAGTCCTCGTAGACATAGCGGGACTTTGGCGCTGTCCAAGGAAAGAGCCGGGAAGATCCGTGTGATCCGGGCGCTATGACCTTCCTCGGGGCGGTGGCCCCGGTCTGCGGATGTCGCTCACTGGGGCGTGACGAACCTTTGGAGATGCAGGCGCGGACGCCTCAACGAAGGCTGGTATCTTCGGAACGATCGGCGAGGTCGTTTCCTGCTAGGCGGCGATTTCTTCCCAGTCGTCTTTCGAGAGAACCTTGCAGAGATCCTCAATGGCCGCTTGTGTCATCTTTTCCGGTGCGAAGCTGCCGTCGATTTCGTAGCGGCTCAGGATCTCCCGTTTTATCCCGGACGTCTGGATCAGGTGCATGCTCCATTCCGCGAAGAGGCGATGTTCCGCGTCCCCTGCACATAAGATACGGATATCGTCGTGCCGAGGATCGCCCAGCAGGCGGAGCAGACATTTTGCGACCGCGTCCCGCTCACCCTCGAGAAGTTGCATGAAACTGCGATCACTGACGATCAGGGCGCCCGTGATGCCATCACGCAAATTATTGATGCGGGATTTCTCGAGGATATCGTCGACGGTTTCAGGCTGCAGATCGCGGTGCCTGGATGAATAGACAAGTCTGGTCAACTGCAAGATGCAAACCCTCCGGCATTTTCATTTTTTTAGACCGAATGCTCGCGCGCGCCGACGCTGTCAAGCGCCATGGCTGCGCACGTCCCCGCTGAGAGCACTGAATGTCGCGGGCTGCCGATCGTGGCGATCGGTGAACGTTGAGGGGAGCTTTTTTGTCACCTGACAGGCAGATACTTCAGCGCGCTACCTCTTCAGGTGCGTCCCGTCCGACAAGAGCGCCTCGTCCATCGGCACGTCCCAGGGCATCGGATAGATCGTGGGCAGTTGGCAGCCCGCAAACCCAACGCCGATGGTCCGCGGCGGCGTCTCGATCCGTGCCAGCGTCCGGTCGTAATAGCCGCCGCCGTTGCCGAGGCGGTGAAGGGTCTCGTCGACACCCACGAGCGGCGCGATTACCACGTCCGGGCGTCTGGGTTCGCCAGAAGCCGGCACGAGGATGTTCCAGATGCCGCGCGCCATCCGGCAGTCCGGGCTCCAAGTGTGGAATTCCAGCGGCGCATCTTTCGCGGTGACGACGGGCAACAGGATCTGCGTCCCCGCCTCGTGGACCCTGCACATCCACGACCGCAGGTCCGGCTCGCCCCTGATCGGCCAGTAGACGGCGACGGTCTGGCCCGCTCGGGGGGCGACGAGCCGGTCGAGACCTTCGATCAGGCAGGCGGTCGCGCGCTCTCGATCGTCCGCGCACAGGGTGCGTAACTTGAGCAGCCGCGCGCGCTCGGCCCGTCTGAACCGCGCCACGTCGCGGGCGGTCTCGGGATCGAGGGGGTGTCCGTCGACCAGCAGATGGGCGAAGCAGGCGGGGCTGCCTCCGGCGCTGTCCTCTTCCATCGTCAAGCCATCCCTGCGTGCTGCGCCCTCGATAGTCGGACCCGCGCGCCGGATTTTCAAGCACGCCTCGCGGCGACCGCGCCGGAAGGGCACCGTTCAGACCTGCTGACCACTGGCGACGGGCTTCAATTATTCGTGTTCGGCGTTTTTCCGACAGGCACCCTTTCGCGATTTCGGTCATAAGGCGTTCGCGAAGGCGACATCGGGACATTCGGCGAAGGATCGTCGGCACCTCGTTCGCCTCAAAGTGACCCCCCTTACGAGTTCTCGGTGGCGCGATAGATCGCCGTCAACAAATCCCGACGTGTTGGATTGGCACCGGAAACAGGCGCTGTCGACGCGCGTGGGGACGTACAGGAACGCAGCTCCCATGCAGGCAAAGATGACCGGAATATCCTCTCAACGGGCTGAATTTTCAGCGAAAGGGCTTTTGATGAAAGGCGGATACTTTCTGGCGGCGACGGCTTTGTCGTCGCTTGTCGTGACCCCGGCCCATGCGCGGGACCTCAGCGAGCACATCCGGCTGGCAGGTCGTGCAACAGTCTCCTACGGGCTGGTGCAGGACCGTCCCGCGGCGCCCGGCGCGGCCGACATCTCTTCGCAGGGAATCGCCGCGAATTCCACTACGGTGACCGGCTCCAACAGCATGCTGCTTCTCTTGGGTCTCGGTGCGGTGGGGCTGGCCGCGGCTGCGGGGGCGGGCGGCGGAGGTTCCTCGGGTTCTTCGGGCGCGAGCGACACACAGCCGCCATCGCCGGGCATTGCGCCGCGTCTTGGGACCGGCGGCAGCGTCAGCAGCTTCGAGACCAAGGAATATTACGCGAGCGGCGGTCTCGCTCAGACCGAGGCGGCGTATCGTTATGCTGAAGGGGCCTACGGGCTCGGCACACTCGTGTCGGTCTACGACACCGGGGCGGATGTGACCCATCCCGATCTCGCCGACAATATCGATGGTGCCCTCTCCTACAGCTATTTCGACAACAGTTCCGATGTCACCGACAGGGACGGGCACGGCACGCACGTGGCCGGGGTCATCGCCGGTGTGCAGAACGGGCAGGGGATCGAGGGGATCGCCTGGGGGTCCAAGCTGATGATCCTGAAAGGCGTCGGAGGCTCGGTGCCTGCGGGCAGCTATGCGGATGCGATCACGCGGTCGGTCAAGGCCGGGGCCGCCTCGATGAACAACAGCTGGTCCTATGTGGACAGCACGGACAAGACGCTTACGATCGACCAGTTTTCGAGCGCCGACCAGATCCGTCTGCAGCTCGGATCGGCCACGATCGACGCGCTCGATGCAGCCGCGAAAGCGGGCATGGTCAGCGTGTTCGCCGCGGGTAACGACGGCGGCGCCAATCCCAGCGTGATGGCCGGCCTGCCGGAATACTTCCCGGAAATGGACGGCTCGATCCTCGGCGTCGTGGCCGTCGACAACAACCATCAGATCGCGAGCTTTTCCAACCGCTGCGGCGAGGCGATGAATTACTGCCTCGCGGCGCCCGGCGTGAGCATCCTCTCGACCTATCCGAGCGATCTCGGCGGCGATTACGCCTACATGAGCGGGACTTCCATGGCGACGCCCTATGTCACCGGCGCGGTCGCGGTGCTCAAGAGCGAATTCCCCGAGCTGACAGGTCAGCAAATCGTGCAGATCCTCGAGACCAGCGCGACCGATCTCGGCGCGGTCGGAATCGACCCGGTTTATGGCTGGGGAGAGCTCAATCTGCGGCAGGCACAGGCACCTGCCGGGACGCTGAAGGTCGAGACGACCAGCTCTCTCGACGGCCCCTCCGTGCCTGCCGCCCGAAGCGCGATCAGCGCAAGCCGCGGCGTCGCCGGGGCCCTGCGCGCGACGCTCTCCAACCAGCGGATGATCGTCACCGATGCCTATGATCGGGGCTATCATGTGCCGACCAGCAGCTTCGTGGCGGATTACGCGGATGCCAGCGCCGCCCGAGCCGCGACGGAAGCCTTCGCGATGGGACGGACGGATGCGATCAATCTGAGCGCGGGCACCGGCACCTTGTCACTGTCGCGCGGCGACGGTTCTGCGATTGCCGGAACAGGCTGGGTCGACAGCGCCGCGATGGCCGCGCCATACCTGAAATCTTTCGATGCCACATCCGCGCTGCATTACGAAATCGGCCTCGGCGACGGGCTGTCGGCGTCGATTTCGCAGGCAGGCGGCGGGGCTGGAGATATCACCTCGCATTACATCGCCGGCTCGCTCAGTGCCCGGTTTGGCGTTGGCAAGCTCTCGATGACCGTCGGCAGCCTGCATGAAGACGGCGGCTTCCTGGGAACCTCGGTGGGCGGCGCGTTCGGTGGCGGCCTGTCCAGCGATACCCGCTTCGTTCAGCTCGGCATGAACGTCGCCCTCGGTGACGGCACCTCTCTCGCGTTCACCGCGGCCAATGGCAGTTCGAACTTCTCCGGAGACGGTTTGCTTCGCTCCGGCAGCGGGCTGCACTCGAACGCCTATGCCGTGGGCCTGAGCAAGACAGGGTTTCTGTCCGGCGATGATCGTGTCTCCATCGGGATTTCGACGCCGATCTCGCTTGCCTCGGGCAAGATGACGATGAGCGTGCCGACCGCCGTCGGGGCCGCCGTCGGAAACACGCGCTCCGACAAGGTGGTGATGACGACCTCCTCGGTGAATATCGAAAGCGCAGCACCTCAGCCCGACCTTCAGTTCGGCTATTCGCGCACGGCGGGGATCGGTCGTCTCGGCGCGGGGCTTGTCTACGAACCCGGGAAGCGTTCCGCGGTGGGGGTTTCGCTGGGATGGACGGCGCGCTTTTGAACCGCTGACGCCGGGCGCGCCGATCACGACCGCCGGATGCCACGCGGACGCGCCTTGCCAGGTTCGCACTTCGCTCCTACAACAGGATCACGCAGGGGAGTCCCGCTTAGGGGACTGAGAGGCTGACAGGGTGAAAACCCGGTGACGCGACCCTTTGAACCTGACCCAGTTGATACTGGCGTAGGAAGCTAGGCGAGCAGACCGGGAAGAGTCTTTCTCTCGTTGCGAGCCATGACAAAAGGCCGTTCGGCCTTTGGTTTCCCAAGCGTCTCTCAATTGGTGTCCTTTGAGATCGAATGCTTGAGGAGCACCGAAACGATGAACATTCCCAACCCCAAGATCACCACCGGTCCGCTGCCGGCGTCGCGCAAGATCTACGTCGAGGGCGCTTTGCATGAAGGTCTGCGCGTGCCGATGCGCGAGATCGCCGTGCACCCCACTGCCGGGGAAGCACCGCTGCCGGTCTATGACAGTTCGGGCCCTTACACCGACCCCGAGGTCACGACCGATATCAATGCCGGTCTCGCGCCGCTGCGCCGGGCATGGATCGAGGCGCGCGGCGATGTCGAGAGATATACCGGGCGCGATGTCCGACCCGAGGATAACGGCTTTGCCCAAGGGGCGCGGCTGACGCCGGAATTCCCGGTCAGGCGGCAACCGATGCGGGCCAAGGGCGACCGCGCGGTAACGCAGCTGGCCTACGCCCGCGCCGGGATCATCACGCCCGAGATGGAGTTCGTCGCGATCCGCGAGAACCAGTTGCGCGAGGACGTGGGACCGCGCGACGGGCAGGACTGGGGTGCAAACCTGCCCGATTACGTGACGCCGGATTTCGTGCGCGACGAGATCGCAGCGGGCCGCGCGATCATTCCGGCCAATATCAACCACCCGGAATCCGAGCCGATGATTATCGGGCGCAATTTCCTCGTGAAGATCAACGCCAATATGGGCACTTCCGCCGTCACCTCCTCGATGGAGGAAGAGGTCGACAAGCTTGTCTGGGCGATCCGCTGGGGCGCCGACACGGTGATGGACCTCTCGACCGGGCGCAACATCCACAACACCCGCGAATGGATCATCCGAAACAGCCCCGTGCCGATCGGGACCGTGCCGATCTATCAGGCGCTGGAGAAGGTGAACGGGATCGCCGAGGACCTGACATGGGAGGTCTTCCGCGACACGCTGATCGAACAGGCCGAGCAGGGCGTCGACTACTTCACGATCCATGCAGGGGTGCGTTTGCACATGGTGCCAATGACGGTGGAGCGCGTGACCGGGATCGTCAGCCGGGGCGGCTCGATCATGGCGAAATGGTGCCTGCATCACCACAAGGAGAGCTTCCTCTACGAGCATTTCGAAGAGATCTGCGACATCTGCCGCCGCTACGACGTCTCGTTCAGCCTCGGCGACGGGCTGCGGCCGGGCTCGATCGCGGATGCCAATGACGCTGCGCAATTTGCCGAGCTGGAGACGCTGGGCGAACTGACGAAGATCGCCTGGGCGAAGGACTGTCAGGTGATGATCGAGGGGCCCGGTCATGTGGCCATGCACAAGATCAAGGAGAACATGGACAAGCAGCTGGAGTGCTGCCACGAAGCGCCGTTCTACACGCTCGGTCCGCTGACCACGGATATCGCGCCGGGTTACGACCACATCACCTCGGGGATCGGGGCGGCGATGATCGGTTGGTTCGGCTGCGCGATGCTGTGCTACGTCACGCCGAAGGAACATCTGGGCCTGCCCGACCGCGACGACGTGAAGACCGGCGTGATCACCTACAAGATCGCCGCCCATGCCGCCGATCTGGCCAAGGGGCTGCCCGGGGCGCAGCGGCGCGACGATGCGCTGAGCCGTGCGCGTTTCGAGTTCCGCTGGGAAGACCAGTTCAACCTCTCGCTCGACCCCGATACCGCCCGCGAATTCCACGACGAGACGATGCCGAAAGAGGCGCACAAGGTCGCGCATTTCTGCTCCATGTGCGGGCCGAAATTCTGCTCGATGCGGATTTCGCACGACATCCGCGCCGAGGCGCAGAAAGAGGGGATGGAGAGCATGGCCGCCAAGTTCCGCGAAGGCGGGGAGCTTTATGTGCCCCTCAAGGGATCGGGCGAATGATCACCATCGCAGGCGGCGGCCTCGCGGGGCTGTCCTCGGCGCTCGAACTGGCGCGCGCCGGGGCTGCGGTGCGGGTCTTCGAGGCGGCAGAGGAGATCGGGGCGGGCAGCGTGTCACGCTATGCGGGCGGGATGCTGGCGCCGTGGTGCGAAGCCGAAAGCGCCGAGGAGGCGGTGGTCACGCTGGGCGCGCGCGCGGCAGACTGGTGGGCCGAGATCACGCCGGTCACGCGGCGCGGCACGCTGGTCCTCGCCCCACCGCGCGACAGTGCGGAACTGACGCGCTTCGCCCGCCGCACCTCGGGCCATCGCACGCTCGATCAGGCGGCGATCACCGAGATGGAGCCGTCCCTCGCGGGGCGGTTCGCACGCGGGCTGTATTTCGTGGACGAGGCGCATCTCGACCCGCGCCGCGCGCTGCGCGATCTGGCGCGGGCCGCGCGTGACGCCGGGGTCGATATTGAGCTGGGAACCAAGGCCCCCGCGCAGGTGGATCTCGATTGCACCGGCTTTGCCGCCGACCTGCCCGACCTGCGCCCGGTGCGCGGCGAGATGGCCATCCTGCACTGCCCGGAGGTCGAGATCACCCGCACCCTGCGTCTGCTGCACCCGCGCATCCCGCTCTATCTCGTGCCGCGCGGGCAGGGCGTCTACATGATTGGCGCGACGATGATCGAAAGCGCCGCGACGCGCCCGATTACGCTGCGCTCGCTGACCGAAATGCTCAGCGCCGCTTTCACGCTGCATCCCGGCTTTGCCGAGGCGAGCGTGATCGAGACCGGGGCAGGGCTGCGCCCGGCCTATCCCGACAACCTGCCCCGCCTCGAGAGGCACGGCGGGACGCTTCATCTCAACGGGCTTTATCGCCACGGCTTCCTGCTTGCGCCTGCGATGGCGGCCCGTGTCACGCAACATTTCTTTCCGGAGGGCTCCGATGCAGATCATCGTCAACGCGAAACCGCATGAGATTGCCGCGCAGGACCTCGCAGCCGCGCTGGCGGAGCTGGGCTTTGCCAATCCCGCCATCGCCACCGCGCTGAACGGACAGTTCGTGCCCCGGGCCAACCGCGCGGACACGCGGCTTGCCGAGGGCGACCGGCTCGAAGTGCTCGCGCCGATGCAGGGAGGCTGAGATGAAACTCTATGACACCGAACTCACCTCGGCGCTGCTTCTGGGCACGGCGCAATATCCCTCGCCCGCGATCTTGTGCGAGGCGATCCGCGCCAGCGGCTGCGAGGTCATCACCGTAAGCCTGCGCCGCGAGGCCACGGACGGCGCGGGCACGCAGTTCTGGGACATGCTGCGCGAGACCGGGATGCGGGTGCTTCCCAACACCGCGGGTTGCCATTCCGCGCAGGAGGCCGTCACCACCGCGCGGATGGCGCGCGAGGTCTTCGGCACCGATTGGATCAAGCTGGAGGTGATCGGCCATGCCGACACGCTGCAACCCGATGTCTTCGCGCTCGTCGAGGCGGCGGGGGCCCTCGCGCGCGATGGCTTCAAGGTCTTTCCCTACACGACCGACGATCTGGTCGTCGGCGAGCGGTTGCTGGAGGCCGGGTGCGAGGTGCTGATGCCATGGGGCGCGCCGATCGGTTCGGGGCAGGGGCTGCGCAACCCCGATGCGCTGCGCGCGATGCGGGCGCATTTCCCGACCCTGCCGCTGATCGTCGATGCGGGGGTCGGGCGACCCTCGGATGCGGCGCAGGCGATGGAGCTGGGGATGGACGGGGTGCTCTTGAACACCGCTGTGGCGAAAGCCGGCGACCCGGTCGGCATGGCACGCGCGATGGCGCTCGCGGTGCAGGCGGGCCGCGCGGGGCATCTTGCCGATCCGATGGAGCGGCGCGACATGGCCGTGCCCTCGACCCCGGTTCTGGGGCTGGCGGAGTTGATGTGATGGAGCGGTTCTACCTGATCACCTCGAATGTCGCGCAGCTGGAGCGTCTGGTGCCGCAGGGCGTCCGGCTGGTGCAGCTGCGGCTCAAGGACGTCCCGCCCGCCGAGACCCGCCGCCAGATTGCGCGGGCGCGGGATGTCTGCGCCCGCCACGGCGCGCAGCTTGTGGTGAACGACTATTGGCAAGAGGCGCTCGACCTGGGCTGCCGTTTCGTCCATCTCGGGCAGGAAGACATGGACACGGCGGACTTGCCCGCGCTGCGCCGCGCCGGGATACGCTTTGGCCTGTCGACCCATGACGAGGCAGAGCTGGACCGGGCGCTAGGGCAGGACCCTGCCTATGTGGCGCTCGGGCCGGTCTATCCGACGAAGCTGAAGAAGATGAAATGGGCGCCGCAGGGGCTGGAGCGCGTGACCCGCCGGAAGGCGCTGACGGGGGGCGTGCCGCTGGTCGCGATCGGGGGGCTGACGCCAGAGCGCGCGCCCGGTGTGTTCGCGGCAGGCGCCGACAGCCTCGCGGTCGTCACCGATATCCAGCAGGCGCCCGACCCGGAGGCGCGCGTGCGCGCGTGGCTGAGGGCCTGCGCGCCATGAGCCGCTATGCCCGCCAGATGATCCTGCCCGAGATCGGCGCGGCGGGGCAGGCGAAGCTGACTGCCGCGCATGTTGCCGTCATCGGGGCCGGGGGCTTGGGCTGTCCGGTGCTGCAATATCTCGCCGGGGCGGGCGTGGGACGGCTGACGATCTTCGATCCCGACATGGTCGAGGAAAGCAACCTGCACCGCCAGCCGCTCTATCGGATGGCCGATCTCGGACGCCCCAAGGTCGAAGCCGCGCGCGACGCGCTGCGCGCCCTCAACCCGCAGATCGCGGTCGAGGCGCGCGCTACCGCGCTCGGGCCGCAACGGGCGGAGAAGATCGCGGCGGAGGCAGATCTGGTGATCGATGCCGCCGATAGTTTCGCGGTGTCCTACATCCTTTCCGATGCTTGCCTGAGGGCGCGGACCCCGCTGATCTCCGCGAGCGTTCTGGGCCAGACCGGCTATGTCGGCGGCTTTTGCGGTGAGGCACCCTCGCTGCGCGCGGTCTTCCCGGACCTTCCCGCTTCCGGCGCGAGCTGTGCCACCGCGGGCGTGCTGGGCCCGGTGGTTGGTGTGATCGGCTCGCTGCAGGCGCAGATCGCGCTGCGCGTGCTCCTTGGGGCCGACCCGCCCGCCTTGGGCCGGATGCTCACCGCCGATCTGGCGGAGCTTTGCTTCGGCGGGTTCAGCTTTCTCGGCACGCCCGAGCCGGAAAGGCCGCTGCGGTTTGTGTCGGCCGACATGCTGTGTGAAGGCGATCTTGTGGTCGACCTGCGCGGTGAAGACGAAGCGCGCTCGCCGATTTCCGCCGGGGCCGTCAGGCTGCCCGGTTCGGAACTGACGGCGCTGGAGCCCGCCTCCGGTCAGCGGGTCGTTCTGTGCTGCGCCTCGGGCCTGCGGGCGTGGCGGGCCGCGCGCGATCTTCAAGAACGCGGTTTCGAGGCGCTCGCCTTGCTCGCCGCCAAGGCGGATGGGTGATGCAGCGCCGGAGGTTTCCGCGTCGAGGTCGCGTGCGGCGCGGCCGGTTCAGTTCAGCCGCTGCAGATGGCGCGTCAGAATTGCGGCGGCGGACTTGGCGTCCTGACGCCGGATCGCGCTCATGATGCCGTGGTGATCCTTGTCGATGCGCGGGCGCCAGCGCGCGCGGTAATGGACGAGGATGTAGCGGGCCGCGAGGTTCTGCATGTTCTCGACCGATTCCAGCAGGCGCGGCATCTCGCAGGCCTCGTAGATCTTGATGTGGAACGCGCGATTCTGCTCTTCCCAGTCGTAGATGTTGGAGGCCTGATCGCAGGCCTGACGCAGCTCGTCTGCCTGTTGCACCTGTGCGGGCGTCAGGTTGGGCACCGAGTGCAGAAGCGTGAGCGGTTCGAGCGCCAGCCGCATAAGTTTCAGCTCGCGCTGCGCCAGCGGATCCAGCGGCGCGACGTGAACCCCCTTGTTGGGCCGGGACACCACCAGCCCGCGCGCGGACAGCTTGAGCAGGGCTTCGCGGACCGGCACATGGCTCACGTTGAACTCTGCGGCGACATAATCCTGCCGGAGACGTTCGCCCGCAATCAATTCGCCGCGAATGATGCGGCGGGCCAGTTCGTCGGCGATCAGGTCGGGGGTGGGCGCGGCAGGAATGGTCTCGGACTTTCAAGGGGGCGTGTGGGCCGAAGGTCAGGGCATGCGGGCAATACAGCAGGACGGATGGTAGGTCAAAGTCAGAGGGCCGTCTCGGTCCATCCGCTTCATCAGGTGACGCAGGCGCGGCGCCGACAGTTGCCCGCCCATCAGCCCGTTGACCCCGGTCGCGCGAAGATGCCCGAACAGTGCCCGCGCATCGGGGAAATCCAGACGGATGGTCTCGTCCCACGCGGCGATCACCTCCATGTGCCGGGGCATGTCGTGGCTCAGTCCGTCCGCGTCACGATAGGAGGGGGCACCCGCGGCAAGCCCCAGCCGTGCGAGTTCCGGGAAATTCCCGGGACCGAAACTGGTGACGGCGAGAAGCCCGCCGGGGACGAGGGTGTCGGACGCCTTGCGAAGGAGTTTACGCGGCGCGGCCAACCATTGCAGCATCGACGTCGAGGCGACCAGATCAAGGCGATCCGGCAAATCGATTTCGGTCGCATCCCCCCCGAGGGCGTGGACGCGGGTCCGCTCTGGCCAGTGCAGATGGGGCAGCGGCGCTGCGAGGTCGTTGAGCCAGATTTCCCGTGGCTCGAGCTGCAGAAGGTGGCGCGTCAGAAGGCCGGTGCCATGGCCAAGCTCGATAACCCGCGCCCCGCGTTGCATCATCGGGGTCAGGCGTTCGCTCAACCGTGCCGCGATCCGGGCCTGAACCGAGGCTGCCCCGTCATAGCTTGCCAAATGGCGCGAGAAGGCTGCGGCGATACGCTCTTTCATTCGATGATCTCCTGCCAGTTCCGCCAGTGGGCGAACGGGAAATGGCCCGTGTCGACCCAGTCGATCGGCTGGCCTGGCCAGGCAGCGGTCATCGCGTCGGCGGGGAAGATGCGATCCTTGCGCGCCGCGATGATCCGGTCGAATGCGCCGACCGGCGCCGGGGGCCGAGCCCTGAGCGCGCGCAGCTCGTCGCCCAATGCGGCAATGTCGGGCGCCTGCGGTTGCGGCAGCCCTGCGCGGCGCGCGAAGCGGGCAAGGCTCTGGCGGTCAAGGCCGGCGAGGGTGCCGTCATAAATGTCCGCGCCGATGGTGCGGCGTGGGTCGGTCGCGCCGCAGATCGCGATGGCACGCTCGGGGCGCAGACCACCCAGATGCCGCGCCGCCACTGCCACCCCCATCGAATAGGCGACGAGCGTGATCCGGTCATGCCTCTCTATCCATGCGGGATCGAAGGTTTCGTTACGGTAATCGCTCAGGATCAACAGGTCACTGTCGCCTGCCAGAAGTTCGATCTCGGCGGTCTCAGTGGCCCAGCCGGAATAGAACATCACCAGATGCGGATGCCCCCGCTGCCTGGTCCAACGCGCTCGCATCAAAGCCCCTTCGCAATGGTGAGCATGGCATGGGTGACGCGGCTCAGCTCGTCGGGTTCGATGCTCAGGGGCGGCATGGCGTAGAGGAGCCGTCCCAAGGGACGCAGCCAGACACCGCTTTCCATGCAGAACCGGTGCACGCGACCGACGGGCAGCGGGGCCTCCATCTCGATGACGCCGATCGCGCCGAGCGTGCGCAGGTCGCGAACGCCCGTCATGGCTCGGGCTGGGGCCAGTTCGGTGGCGAGCTGTGTCTCGATGGCGCGGGCTCGGGCCGACCAGTCGCGGCCTTTCCACAGATCCATGGCCGCCGAGGCAACGGCGCAGGCCAGCGGATTGGCCATGAAGGTCGGGCCGTGCATCAGGGCGCCGACAGTCGCGGCCAGCTCCTTGGTCGTGATCGTGGCGGCGAGGGTCATCATGCCGCCGGTGAGCGCCTTGCCGAGGCAGAGGATGTCGGGGGTGACGCCTGCCGTCTCCATCGCGAAATCGGCCCCCGTGCGGCTGAATCCGGTGGCGATCTCGTCGAAGATCAGGTGGATGCCGAAGTGGTCGCACAGGGCGCGCAATCCGCGCAGGTAGCCGGGGTGATGGAAATGCATTCCGCCGGCTCCCTGAACGACGGGTTCGATGATGAAGGCCGCGATGCGGTCGCCGTGGGTGCGGAACAGCGTCTCCACTTCTGCCAGCCCGTTGCGCACGGGATCCTCGCTCCACTGCGCTTCGAAGGGGATCGGCGGGCGCGAGACGAAGTGCTGCGCCGAGAGGGCGCGTCCGAACTGGGCGTGCATGCCGGTCTCGGGATCGCTCAGGCTCATCGCCTTCCACGTGTCGCCATGATAGCCGCCCCGCGCGGTTGCGAGGTCCGTGCGGTGGGGATGGCCTCGGTTCACCTGCGACTGGGCGGCCATTTTCACCGCCACTTCGACCGCGACCGACCCGCTGTCGGAATAGAAGATCTGATCGAGCCCGGCGGGCATCGCCGCGACGAGCTGTCTGGTGAGATCGATCACGGGCTGATGGGTGAGGCCTGCGAACATCACATGCGGGAGAACCTCGGCCTGATCCTTCAGCGCCTGAACGAGGGGCGCCGGCGCATGGCCAAAGGCCGCGGCCCACCACGAGGACATGGCGTCGATCATCCGTCCCCCGTCGTCGCGGGTCAGCCAGATTCCCTCCGCCGCAACGATCCTGTGCAGGCGCTGCGGGCGGGCGCGTTCGGTATAGGGATGCCAGACATGCGCCTGTTCGAAAGCCATATCCTTCATCACAGTGCTCCCTGGATGCGATCGAGATCGAGCCGCCGGGCCGCATCGCGCAATCCTTGTGTCGTCAGATCGGACATGAAGGGTAGGCGGCCCAGCGACGGCAGCTCGGCGATGCGGCAAATGGTGTCCTGACTGTCGGCCACCTCGTCGCCGACGAAGGCGATACCGACGAGGGGCACTCCCCGGGCGCGCAGGGCTTCGATTGTCAGCAGGCTGTGATTGATCGTGCCGAGCGTGGTCCGCGCGACGACGATCACGGGCGCGCCCCAGTCCGCCATCTGGTCGGCATAGAGACGGTTGCTGTTCAAGGGCACCAGCGCACCGCCCGCGCCTTCGATGACGAGCGGGCCTTTCACCTCGGGCAGCTTCAGAGAACCGATCTCAACCCGGTCCAGCCTCGCCGCGAGATGGGGAGAGGCCGGGGTGCGCAGACGGCATGCCTCCGGCAGGGTGGGCCGCCCCGTGAGCCGCGCGACGGTTTCGCTGTCGGTTTCCTCGTCCAGCCCGGCCTGCACAGGCTTCCAGTAGCTCGCCTGAAGCGTGAGTGTCAGCGCCGCGCTGAAGACGGTCTTGCCGATGCCGGTATCGGTGCCGGTGACGACGATGGGTGAGGTCATGGGGTAAGCTCCGGTGCAAGGGTGGACAGGGTGCCGAACAGGGTGTCGATGTCGCGAGGCTGCAACCCGCCCGTCAGCGAGATGCGCAGCCGTGCCGTGCCTTTGGGGACCGTCGGCGGGCGCACGGCCCGCAGGTCGAGCCCCGCCGCCTGCAGCCCCTGCGCGAGACGGGTAGCGGCATGATCTTCGCCGACGATCAGCGGTATGATCTGACTGCCGTGATGGTCCAGGCCGATGCTTTCCGCCGCATGATGGGCGTGCTGGCGGAGCGCTGCGGCATGGTTTCCCCATCGCGGCTGGGTTTGCAGCATATGCAGCGAGTGCCGGACGGCCGCCGCCATCAGCGGCGAGGGCGCTGTGGCATAAATGAAGGGCCGCGCCCGGTTGATCAGGGTTCGGATGATCACGCTGTCGGCGCAGATCAGCGCCCCGCTCGCGCCGAGCGCCTTGCCGCAGGTGTGGATCACGATCATCGGCACGTCGCAGCCCATCGGGGCGAGCCCCCGGCCATCGACGCCGTAGAGACCCGTCGCGTGGGCTTCGTCGAGGATCAGGGTGGCGTCATGGTCCCGGGCGATCGCGACGAAATCCGCCAGCGGCGCGAAGTCGCCATCCATCGAATAGAGCGTCTCCAGGGCCAGCCAGACCCGGCCTTTGCCGCCATGCTCACGCCAGCTCCGGATCTGGGCGGCGGCGTCCTGGGCGTCGTTGTGGCGAAAGCTGCGCAGGTCCGCCGCGCCGAGCCGCATGCCCTCATGCATGCTGGCGTGGACCAGCGCATCGTGCAGCACCAGATCGCCGCTCATCGGCAGACAGGTCAGGATCGCCTGATTGGCCTGAAAGCCGCCGCCCATGTAGAGACAGGCGTCCGCCCCGAAGAACGCGGCGGCTTCGGTTTCGAGCCGCTCGAATTCCGCGTCATTGCCCCGCAGCAGCCGCGAGCCGCCCGATCCCACCGGGATACCTCGTGCCAGCGCGTCCGTGATGCTTTGGGCGAGTTCCGCGGAGTCGCGCAGTCCCAGATAGTCGTTCGACGCGAAATCGAGACCTTTGCTGGGGATCAGCTCCCGAAGCCGCCCTCTCGCCTCGAGCTGCGCGAGGCGCGAGGCATGACGAGGATAGGGGTTCATGGCTGATCCGCAGTCTCTGGCAGCGCCTCGGGGACCAGTCCGAGACGGGCGAAGAGCAACGCGTCCTTGCTGTCCTCGGGGTTGTCAGCCGTCAACAACGTGTCGCCCACGAAGATCGAGTTCGCCCCCGCGAAGAAGCACATCGCCTGCAGCTCATCGGACATCGCGCTGCGCCCCGCAGAGAGACGGACATAGGAGCTCGGCGCGAGTATCCGCGTCGTGGCGATGGCCCGCACGAGCTCGAACGGATCGAGCGGCGGCGTGTCGGCCATCGGAGTGCCGGGCATCGGGATCAGGAGGTTGATCGGGATGGATTTCGGCGGCTCCGGCAGATCGGCGAGGGTCTGGATCATGCTGATGCGATCTTCCGCCGTCTCGCCCATGCCCAGAATGCCGCCCGAGCAGACATTGATCCCGGCCTGCCGCACGCGCTCGAGCGTCTCGATCCTGTCGGCGAAGCTGCGGGTCGAGACGATGGCGGAATAGAACTCCTCGGAGGTGTCGATGTTGTGGTTGTAGTAATCGAGCCCCGCCTGCCTGAGCTGTACCACCTGTTCGTCGTCCAGCATCCCGAGGGTCATGCAGGTCTCCAGCCCCATCGCCTTGACGCCCTCGACCATGGCGATGACCGCGGGCATGTCGCGTGGCTTTGGCGAGCGCCACGCCGCCCCCATGCAGTAGCGCGTGGCGCCTGCCGCCTTGGCCTCGCGCGCTTCTGCAAGAACCCTCTCCACTTCCATCAATTTCGATGCGCTGAGCTCGGAGCCGTTGCGCGCCGACTGTGCGCAATAGGCGCAATCCTCGGGGCAGCCTCCGGTCTTGATCGAAAGCAGCTTGGCGCATTGGATCCTGTTCGGATCGAAATTCGCCCTGTGCACGCCATGGGCGCGGGACAGCAAGTCCATCAGCGGAAGATTATAGATTTTATGTGCGCGATCTTTCATGACGACCCATCTCTTGACTGTGGTGGTCAGAAGATGACGCGGCGCGGCATATCTCAATTTGCAAAGAAATCTATTGTCGACGCGCTTAGGGGGTCGTCTAATAGTATGAAATAAAATAAAAATCAATGAAGTCTCTGAGCGGTCGAGGTGCAGGGAGGCGTAAACGCTAACTATTATCTATAATCAGGCCGGCGGTGCCGCGATGTGCGGATGGGCACCGCCTCGCGGCCTCTGGTGCGCGGCGCCTTTTGCTATCGCTCGGAAAAAAGCGGCCCCTCGCCGCGCGGTCGGGTGGTCAACGGAGCCCGGGCTTCAAGCGCGGGGCCGGGGAAACCGATACACGCTTCTCTCGATACCATCGGGGAATCTCTCTCTGGCGACCTGCTCGCCACCGAGCTTTTCGGTCAGGCGCTGAGCGGCTTCGTTCTCGTCTCGCATATGCGTTTCCACCGCGTCCCAGCCATTATCCAACGCCCATGTGATCACCCCTCGCGACGCCTCGGCGGCGATCCCGCGGCGCCGGGCATCGCGCGCGATCCACCATGTCAGCTCGTGGCGAGGCCAGCCGTTGGCGTGAACGATGCCGCATGTTCCGACACATCGCCGTTCTTCGACGAGGTCGATCGCCCAGACACCGTGACCCCGAAGCACCCAGTGCCCGACATCCGCCGTCAGTTTCACCCAAGCCGCAGCGGGCGACAGCGGCCCGCCATAGAAGCGGGAGGCCTCCGCGTCGCTGAAGAAATCGCAATAGACCGGGAAATCCTCTTCGACCGGAGCCCTCAGCAAGAGCCGATCCGTCTCAATTCGGGGAACCCAGTCAGGGAATGTGTCTGTTCGAGCGCGCATGAAGATAACGCTACCGCCTCCTTTTGAACGACGGAAGCGATTGCCTGCCCTTTTGCGAGCGCGCGCCAGAAGTTGAGCCTGTGTGATCTCGAGGCGTCGAGACTGGGATGCGATCTTCGCCCGGATTCAGGAGGAACGCTAATCGCCTCCGCATCGCTCGAAGCCAAGAAAAATTGGGGTAAAACGCCGGTTCAAATTTGCCCAGTTTGCGGGGCGCTGCCCTCTTTGTGCGCCCGGATTTCCATCTGACGGACCAACGCGCGCGCCCTTGCGGCGGAGCGGTCCTTCCTTTAGAGGCCCGCTCAACCGGTCGCAGCCTACCCGGTCATCAAAACAAGGGTTCAAAAATGAAGACTCTCGTCATCTGCTCGGGCGGCCTCGACTCCGTGTCGCTCGCCCATATCGTCGCCGCTGAGGGCAATCTCACACGGCTCGTTTCCTTCGACTACGGCCAACGGCACCGCAAGGAGCTTGATTACGCCGCCGCCGCCGCGCGCCGTCTGGGCGTGCCGCATCACCTTATCGACATGCGTCCGATCGGGGCCGCGCTGACAGGTTCGGCGCTGACCGACGATATCGACGTGCCCGACGGGCATTACGCCGAAGAGACGATGCGCATCACTGTCGTCCCGAACCGCAACGCGATCATGCTGGCAATCGGCTTCGGCGTAGCCGCGGCGAATGGCGACGAAGCGGTGGCGACCGCGGTCCATGGAGGCGATCACTTCATCTACCCCGATTGCCGGCCTGCCTTCACCGAGGCTTTCGATGCGATGCAGCGCATGGCGCTCGACGGTTATGCCGATGTGCGGCTGGATACGCCTTTCGTGCATCGCTCCAAGACCGACATCGTGGCGGAGGGCGCCAGACACGGCACGCCATTTGCCGAGACCTGGTCTTGCTACAAGGGAGGCGAGGTGCATTGCGGGCGTTGCGGCACCTGCGTCGAGCGGCGCGAGGCGTTCCATCTGGCGGGCGTCGAAGACCCGACCGTCTATGCCGATCCCGATTTCTGGGCCAAGGCCGTCGCCGACAAGGAGGCCCGCTGATGTTTCGCATCCGTAAGGAATTCCACTTCTCCGCCTCGCACCAGCTTGCCCATCTGCCCGACGATCACCAGTGCGCGCGGTTGCATGGGCATAATTACATCGTCGTCGTCGAGCTGGCTGCCGCGACGCTCGATGCGAACGGGTTCGTGCGCGACTATCATGATCTGAAACCGCTCAAGACCTATATCGACGAGAGTTTCGATCATCGGCACCTCAACGATGTGATGGAGGTGCCTTCGACCGCCGAGAACATGGCCAAGCATTTCTACGACTGGTGCAAGGCGCGGTGGCCCGAGACCAGCGCGGCGCTGGTCAGCGAGACGCCCAAGACCTGGGCGGAATACCGTCCATGACGACGCTGCGCATCGCCGAGATTTTCGGCCCGACCATTCAGGGCGAAGGCGCGCTGATTGGCGCGCCCACACTCTTCGTGCGCGCGGGCGGCTGCGACTACCGCTGTTCGTGGTGCGACAGTCTCCACGCGGTCGAGAGCGCCTATCGCCATACGTGGGCTCCGATGAGTTCCGAGGAAGTCTGGGCAGAGCTGCGCCGCCTGTCGGGCGACCGCCCGCTGACGATCTCGCTCAGCGGCGGGAACCCGGCCATTCAGGATTTCGGACCGCTGATCGCGCTTGGGCGAGCCGCCGGCTACCGCTTCGCCTGCGAGACGCAGGGTTCTGTCGCGCGGCCGTGGTTCGGCGATCTGGATACGCTGGTGCTGTCGCCGAAGCCGCCCTCGAGCGGGGAGCAGGTCGATTGGGAGGTCTTCGCCGATTGCGTGGCGGCCGGACGCTCTGCCCGCAGCACCGTGATGAAGATCGTGATCTTCGACCGTGCGGATTATGATTGGGCCAAGGACGCCCATGCCCGTCACCCCGATCTGCCGCTCTATCTTCAGCCGGGCAATCCCGAGGTCGATCCGGAGGTTCCGGTCGATCCGCAGGCGCTGGCCGACCGGCTTGGCTGGCTGACGGAAACCGCCATGGCGGACAACTGGTTCGCCCCCCGTATTTTGCCGCAGCTGCATGTCCTGATCTGGGGCAACAAGCGCGGCGTCTGATCCATCGGAGACCCAAATGACCAACTCGATCTACAGCGATCTCAAGCAACTCGGCGGCGCGACCCGCATCCCGGCAAGCCCCGAGGAGGCCGAGCTCGAACGGGTGAGCAACCCGCAGGCCGATATCAGCTACAACGTCCGCTTCACGGCGCCGGAGTTCACCTCGCTCTGCCCGATGACGGGGCAGCCCGACTTCGCGCATCTGGTGATCGACTACGTGCCCGGACAGTGGCTGGTGGAGTCGAAATCGCTGAAGCTCTATCTGACGTCGTTCCGAAATCACGGCGCGTTCCACGAGGATTGCACGATCTCCATCGCGCGGCGGCTGGCGGATTTCCTCAAGCCGCAATGGCTGCGCATCGGTGGCTACTGGTATCCGCGCGGCGGTATCCCGATCGACGTATTCTGGCAAACCGGGGCGATGCCCGAGGGTGTCTGGATTCCCGATCAGGGTGTTCCGCCCTATCGCGGGCGCGGCTGACCTTCGCCGCGTCCCGGCCTCGGGGTTTAGTCTTAGAGCCTCGCCCCGGGGCAGTGCCTTTGCATGACGTTGGCCTGACCTGTCGAAGTTATTCTACACGGACCAGCGTCCACATCCCCATGACGTAGTGGCCGGGGATGTTGCAGTAGAGGATGTATTCGCCCGGTTTCAGCGTCACCGTGAGCGAACCGCTCTGACCGGGATCGAGCTCGGAGACCTCGCCGAGATGGCCGGCCTTCTCTTCGTCGACCCGCATTTCGTCCTTGTTATAGGGCAGTTCCTCGGTCGCGCTCTTGACCGGGGCCACGATCATCTCGTGCACGGTGCCCTTCGAGTCGTTCTTGACCTCGAAGGTGACCTTGCCCGCAGGCACGACCGCCGGTGTCGCGGTGACGCCCATCGTCGCCTTCGAGACCCGCTCGCCGGCGCCAGCCATGTTGAAGCCCATGGGCGGCAATTGTCCCAGATCGTCCATCGCGTTGTCGCCCTTGTCCCAGAGCGAGACCTGCACGGTGGCGGGATCGGCGGCCATTGCGGGCGTGATCGTCAGCGTCGGCAGAGCCGCGAGGGCGAGTGCGAGGGTGGTGCGTCGTGTGAGTTTCATCTTCTATTCCCTTCTCGGTGTTGAGGTTTCGACCTTCGAGAAGAGGGATAACGTGTTTGGTGAAGGGGCCGTTTTGACCCAGATCACGTCTCACGCCACTGTGACGGCCGGGCCGAAAACGGCGGAGCGCTGTCGAGATGGCTTCGCTCAAGCGAGGGTGCGCCGCGCGCCCTGGGCATGCCCGCGCAGGGCGACG
This sequence comes from Thioclava sp. IC9, assembly GCF_002213225.1. Lineage (NCBI taxonomy): Bacteria > Pseudomonadati > Pseudomonadota > Alphaproteobacteria > Rhodobacterales > Paracoccaceae > Thioclava > Thioclava sp. IC9. The sequence goes on along the minus strand of NZ_NBNX01000010.1, from coordinate 5,821 downwards.
CGGCTCAGGAGGCCAGTTTTCGCTCGGTCGCGAAGGGGCTGAGGCCCAGCCAGCTCTGCATCGAGGCCACAACGTCTCGAGACCCGTCGAGATCGAGTTTCCGGGCGGCTTTCGACACGGTGGTGAGGCCCATCCAGATCTCTGTCATCGTGCGCAGATCCGTCGTGACGAAAAGATCCACGTCGAAGCCCGGATCGACCTGACACAGATCGACATCGCCGCTCGCCTCCACGATCAGCCACCATGAGGATTTCGACGCCGCGAGCTCGGGGAACCGGAAATTGAGGACGGTGCGCCCCGGCGGAAGCGGCGCCGGATCGAGATTGCGGCGCATGTCCCACATCAGCAAAGATACGTCGAGCCGTTCCAGAGACGGCTCGGATTCCACCCATTTCTGGCCCCACATCCCGAAGGCCTCGACAACCGGCAGAAGGTCCTTTCCTGCGTCGGTCAGGAGATAGTCGACAGCCTGAGAGCCTTCGACAGGATGCCGTTCGACGATCCCGGCCGCTTCCAGTTCCCGCAGGCGCTGTGCGAGCAGGGTGCGCGACATCCGCGGAACGCCGCGCCTGATATCGTTGAAGCGCGTCGATCCCGCCACGAGCTCGCGCACGAGGACGATCGTCCATCGGGTGCAGAGGATTTCGGCCGCCATCGCGACGGGGCAAAACTGGAAGTAGCTGGCGTTGGACATCGGAGATCTCCTCCATGGCTGTTCCCAGCATAGCACGAATTGCGATTCCTTTATTCGGCTTCGTGCCCATGCTCTCCGCTCGGGCGGGCCGGTCCAGTTTCGCCACTGGTTTGAGACACGCCGCGCGCTCATCCTTTCAGAACCGCAAGCAATCGAAACGCGGCAGACGCGCAAGGGGTAGAGCGCGTCGCCGTGCGCCATGGTCTCAGAGGGAGGAAGACATGTCGGATATCATTGAAATGAACGGGCTGGACGGCACGCGCAAGAAGATCACCGGCGCGGACCGGGAGGCCCTTGCCGCCGCCTTGCGTGGCGAAACCCTGATCGAGGGAGACGCAGGCTATGACGCCGCGCGGTCGATCTGGAACGGGATGATCGACCGCAAGCCGGGGTTGGTCGTGCATGCGATGGGGGCCAGCGACATCCAGAGCGCGGTCGCCTTTGCCAAGGAAAAGGGACTTCGGATGGCCGTGCGGTCCGGCGGCCACCAGATCGCCGGTCTCGCGGTCGAGGAGGGCTCGCTGATGCTGGACCTGTCGGGCATGCGCTCGGTTCATGTCGATCCCGAAGCCGCGACCGTCCGGGCCGAGCCGGGTGCGACGCTGGGCGACGTCGATCGCGAGTCGCAGGTGCATGGGCTTGCCGTGCCCGTCGGCGTGAACTCGACCACCGGGATCGCGGGACTGACGCTTGGCGGTGGCTTCGGCTGGATCACCCGGAAATACGGGATGACCGTGGACAATTTGTTGTCGGCTGATGTGGTGCTCGCCGACGGGCGCTGCATCCGGGCCTCGAAGACGGAGCATCCGGACCTCTTCTGGGCGCTGTGCGGCGGGGGCGGGAATTTCGGGGTGGTGTCCTCCTTCGAATTCCAAGCTCACGCCATAGGCACCGAGGTTCTGTCCGGGCTCGTGATCCATCCCTTCGCGGCGGCCGCCACTCTGCTGCCGAAGTTCCAGGAGATATGCGACAAAGCGCCGGACGAGCTGACGGTCTGGTCGGTCCTGCGCAAGGCGCCGCCGCTGCCGTTCCTGCCGGAGGACTGGCACGGGCGCGAGGTGCTGATCTTCGCGGCCTGTTACGTGGGCGATATGGCCAAGGGCGAAGAGGCGATGCGGGAGCTGCGCGTCCTCGGCACGCCCATCGTCGACGTGATCGGCCCGCATCCCTTCACCGGATGGCAGGCGGCCTTCGATCCGCTGCTGACGCCCGGCGCGCGCAATTACTGGAAGAGCCGGGACTTCCTGAAGCTCGGCCGCGGCACGATCGAGGCGATACTCGGCGCGGTTGAGGAGCTTCCCGATCCGCAATGCGAGATCTTCATCGCCCATGTCGGCGGCGCAATGGCCCGCGTCCCGTCGGACGCGACCGCCTATCCGCAGCGCGACAGCCACTTCACCATGAACGTCCACACCCGCTGGGACGACCCGGCGAAGGATGCGGACTGCATCGGCTGGGCGCGCGACCTGTTCGACGCCACGGCGGCGGATGCTGCGCCGAGCGTCTATGTGAATTTCCTGCCCGCGGATGACGCGGATCGCCTCGCCGAGGCCTATGGCGGAAACCTGAACCGGTTGCAGGAGATCAAGGCGCGCTACGACCCGACGAACCTCTTCCGGGTGAATCACAACATCCAGCCGCAGCAGGTGCGGCAGGCCGCGCAATGAGCCGTCGCGCCCCGGACGCGAATGCGCCCCGGGGCCACGGCCTCCAGACAGCAAGGAGCTAGAACGATGGAACAGACTCTCTACGAACGGCTCGGTGGAAAGCCCGGGATCAAGGCGCTCGTCGACGATGTCCTCGAGGCGCATATGGTAAACCCCGCAATCAGCGCCCGTTTCCTGCCATACCGCGAAAGGCCGGACGACCTGAACGACGCCAAGGCGCAACTCTGTGCGTTCTTCGGCGCGGGCAGCGGCGGCCCCGAGCAATATACCGGGCGCGACATGGTGGCGGCGCATCGCGGCATGAATATCAGCACTAGCGAATACATGGCCGCAATCGACGACATCATGTCGGTCCTTGCGGCGCATGAGGTCGACGAGATGACCCGCAAGGACGTGCTGATGATCGGCTATTCGCTCAAGGGCGATATTACCAACCAATGAACGTGTCGGACGGGCGGGGGGGCTCCGCCGCTCCCGCGCGATTGCGCCCTGCTTTTCAGGCGCGCCTACACCGCCGCTCGGTCGTCGGCCCCCTCCAGCAGCAGACGGATGATATCGGAGCGGGTTAGGATACCTGCGAGACGGCCCTCCCGCGTCACCGGCACGACCTCGGTTCCCTGCGCCGCGAGACGGTTGAGAAGGGTGCCGACGGGCAGGTCATGGGCGACCGCGCGGTCGGGCGAACGCATCACCTCCGAGACGGTGCGGGGCCGCGCCCGCTGGGGCAGGGCGCGCGGCCGGCCCTGCGCGGCGACCTCGTCGAGAAGATCCGCTTGAAGCACGAGGCCGCAGAGCCGGGTCTCGGCGTCGATGACAGGAAGGCTCTTGATGGCATGGGCGCGAAACAGGCGCGCGGCCTCCGGCAGCGGTGTGTCAGGGCGCACCGTGATGAGATCGGTGGTCATGATGTCCGCGCAGGTCGTGCCGTCGAAGCGGTGCTGCGCCGCCTCGGCCTCTGCGGCGGCCAGCAGCCGCCCGAGATCCGCCACCCCGAGATTGGCCGTCTGATTGAACCGGTCGAGCAGTTCGCCCAGCTGCGCGCTCGATAGTCCCAGCCGCGGCGGCGCATCCGGCGCCGGCTCCGTCTCGGGCTGGCGGAACGGGTAGACCCGCCCGGTGGCCCGGTTATAGACGATCGCGGCAAGGACCAGCGTGGCGGTCGTCAGTCCGACCGGCACCAACGCAAAGAGCGGTCCGATCTCGAGCGCATGTGTCGGATCGAGCGCGGTCAGCAAGGCGACGGCACCGCCCGGCGGGTGCAGCGCGCGCACGAACATCATAGCGGTGATCGCGGCGCCGACGGCAATCCCCACCGACCATGAGCCGGGCAGGCTGCGGACCACGAGCAGCGCGACCAAGGCCGAGGTGACGTTGCTGACGATCGCCGACCACGGCTGCGCAAGGGGCGAGTTCGGAACGCCGAACACCAGCACCGCCGTCGCCCCGAGAGGGGCCACGAGATAGAGCGAGGAAAGCCCGAACCGTGCGCCGAGGCTCACCACGAGGGCGCAGAGGCTGATGCCGAGCAGCGCCCCGAGGCCCGCCCGGATCTGTTCGCGCCAGTGGAATGCCGGCAGCGCCGGAGCGAGATGATGCCATGCCCGCATGGGAAAGCCCTTCCAGCTGGCCGAAAATCAGTCGAATCGCGTGTGTATGCGTCAGAAATGGACGGGAAGGGAACGGGCGCTCCCGCGGAAAAGGACGCTGATCCGCGCGCCACGCAGAATTCGGGATGCCGGTTCCGCGTTGCGTCTGCGGCGGCAAACAATGTTTGCCCGGGGCCGCTCGTGCCGGCTCGCGGGTGACCGCGTCATGCGATGGGGGTTTACCGCGCCAACTGCCCGGGAGGCGCTTTCCGGAGCAAGGTATTCTGGTCGATCATGAATTCGGTCGAAATTGCGTAAGCCGCGGCGCCCATGGCGCGGATGACCGAGCCGAAATGCCCTGCGCGGATTTCGGGGTGATAGACTCCTTGCAGATCGAGGCGCGAGAAATGCCGGTCGACCTCCGCCACCAGCCTGTCGCGGATATCTTGCGGAAACGCGCCGTCGATGATGACGGCTTCGAAATCGATCACAGCCTGGGCGGAGACAATCGCATGGGCGAGGCTTCTCGCCGCGCGCGTGATCCAGAGCGAGAGCGCAGGCTCGAGAGGCGACCAGTCGGCACGGTCGTCGTGAAGCCGCTCGGGGTCGCTCTGCCGTTCCGCCAGAAGGCGCTCGAGCACAGAGAGCGAGGCATGGTCGATCAGGCGGTGGCCGCCGGGCTCGTCGGGAATTCGCAGCGGCCCGAAGCCGCCGGAGTTTCCCGACCGCCCGGAAAACACGCTGCCATTGAGAACGACGCCGCCCCCGATGAAGGTGCCGACGAAGAAATAGATGTAGTCCTGCTTGTCGGTGGGGGGGGCGAAAACCAGCTCTCCGCGACAGGCCGCGGTGCCGTCATTCTCGACCGAGATCGGCCCGGGAAGCAGCAATGCGAGCTCGGTGCGGGCGTCGAAACTGCGCCATTTCTCCAGCTCGTCGGTCGGAGCGTCGAAGTCCTCGGCCCAGTGCCACAGCTCGGAGGGGATCGCGATTCCGCTGGCATCCACGTCCTCGCGCTTCAGTTTTGCCGAGCGCAGCAGCGGGCGGAGATTGTCCTTTATGAAGGTGACCAGCGCCGTCCGGGTCGGGAAGCCGTGGCGCGCCGAGCGGCGGGCCAAGACGGCGCCGGTAAAGTCGACCACGACCATGTCGAAGCTGCTTCGGCCGATCTTCAGGCCGAGGTAGTGTTTCGCGTCTGGGTTGAGGCGCATCGGCACGGAGGGCTGGCCCACGCGGCCCCGGACCGGATCGCCGCGCAGCAACAGGTCGTCCTGCTCGAGCGCCTTGAATATCTCCGAGACCGCGTTGGCGGACAGCCCGGTCGCGCGGGTCGCCTCGGCTTTCGTCAGCGTGCCGTGGCGGCGGATCAGATGGAGCACGAGACGCTCGTTAAGGTCCCTTACCGTGAGCTGGTTGGTGCCCATGAGCGGAACGGCATTCAGGGTTTTGTCGGGGCGTGCTGTCGTCATCTCTCACCGGCGGGGAAGGTCACGCAGCTTAGTCCTGCGTGGTTCGTGGGTGATCGGATGCTACGCGGCGGCCCGGAGGGGCGCAAGCGACATCGAAAATTTGACCTAAATAAAAATTCATCCGGAAGTTTTTATTGACAGATGGAAGCTCCGGGCGCTAGCTCTTGGTGACTTCGGGGAAAGGAAGAGGCTTCGCCGGCGATGCTGCGGCATCGTGAATGCGGGTGCGACGCGCATCCCGATCGGACGCGAGAAAACTTTTCCATGAAGTTTCAATGGATGCACTGAATGCATCTCAGCAAGGGAGGAGACCTGACATGAAGAAGACAACCGCGATTCTGGGAGCGACGGCGCTTGGTCTGATGGCGACCGGGGCCTGGGCGGAGACGACCGCCTGCCTGATCA
>NZ_NBNX01000001.1:0-1228766 GCF_002213225.1 Thioclava sp. IC9 | reverse complement strand
TCCCGAACCGCCGGCCAGATGAAGGAACTCTCCTCAAGCCGCTTGTAGGCCATCACCAGCCCGGTGCCGTCCCAGAACAGGATCTTGAGCCTGTCAGCACGCTTCGCCCGGAACAAAAACACGGTGCCGGTGAACGGGTCCTCCTTCAGGACCGATGCGACCAGCGCGGCGAGCCCGTCGTGGCCCTTCCTGAAGTCGACCGGCTGGGTCGCCACGAGGATACGGACGGTGTGGGACGGCATCATCACGAGGACGCCCCGAGCGCATGGACGATCTCGGCAATCCGCACCGCCGGGGTGTCGGCGGCAAGCGCGATCGTCACGTCACCGAAGACGAGGCGCAGGCTGTCGTCCGACTGCCTCGAGGGCTGCGGCGCCTGCGGGGGCTTCGGCTCGCACAGGACAACCGGCGCGAAGGCCGTCGGCTCATCCGACATCTCGGCGGCCGGCAGGACCAGCTTGCCCTGTTTGGCCAGGCATCGCCACGCCGACAACTGGTTCGGCTTCATCCCGTAACGCGCCGCCACGGCGTTGACCGTCGCGCCCGGCTCAAGTGTCTCCGCGACAGCCTGTGCCTTCACCTTCTCCGGCCACCGGCGGTGCCCGCTCTCGAAGATCTCAACTCCCAGCGAACTGAGAAACGCAGTCTGAGCATCCATTGCGAAACGCACTCCCATCTTGAGATGGGTATCACCTCGCAGTCCGCGCCGGCGCAGACAACGTGCCGCTCAGACACCGCTTACGTCGATCGAGCAGGCCAGCAAGGATATTATTTCGGCCCTGATCGCTGGAGACGACGCCCGCGTCGCGAGTCTGGCACAACAGATCCATGACAGTTTCATCCTGCAGCAATCCATGACGCCGCAAGACAAGCAGGATCTGAAGGCTGCCGTTCCCAAGGAATTCGTTACCCGGGACCAAGCCTTTCACCAACTTTCGACCGATCTTGCTCAAGTGGGCCGCGATGGCGACCGGGAGGCGCAAAATGCGACATTCAGCCAAATGATCGGGGCCTGCACCGCCTGCCACACACGCTATGCAACCGATCGCTTTCCAATGCTTGCTAAATAAACCGGCTGTCGCGGCGGCAAGAGCTTTCCCTGGTGTGAGAGGGCCTGCTGACAGGGGGCCTGAGGGTAGCAGGGCCGACCGATGGGGGATGGTGTCCGTTGGATCACCACGGCGGCGCGATGTCTCTAGCCTTGTTAACATGCGCAGCCGGTCAAACCAATTGACTCGCCGTTATTTCAGTCCGAGGATGAAGCTGACTGGTAGCGCCGTTCTAGGTCACGAGTCGCTTTTCGTGGTCGCAGTCTTTGGACACTCATGCTTGCTGCGAACGCCGCTGTCACAGATTCCGTTCAACCAGGTGCTGGTCGCGACCTGACCGGCACCTATCCGAGATAGGAGACACCCGTGGCAAAAGATCAAACCGAAGACGGCCCCCGCACAGCGCAGCGCAGTCTTGTCGTGCAGGAGTTTACCAACGGCATTTTGGACCCATCCCAGCCAATGCTTGGCCCGGTTGAAGATGACGGCACGATCATCGCCAATACCGCACCGGGATGCTGGGGGCCGATGATTACTCCGCGTCTGCGCGGCGGACACGAGGTGACGAAGCCCGTTTACGTGAACGGTGCAGAGCCCGGCGATGCGCTGGCGATCCGGATCCGCGACATCACCGTAACCGCCATCGCCACGGCTTCGGGTCACGATTCCTCACCCGAAGGGTTCTGTCTTGGCGATCCCTATGTGGCGGCCCGCTGCCCGCATTGCGACACGCTCTGGCCTGAAACCCATGTCGAAGGGATCGGACCGGACGCGGTGCGCTGCGACAATTGCGGCAATCCCGTCAAGCCGTTCGAGGTGGTTCACGGATATACCGTCGTGTTCGACGAGACCCGCAGTGTCGGGGTGACCATGCCCAAGAAGGCGGCCGAGAAGATTGCGCATAATGCCGAACATTACGCAGCGCTGCCCGATCATTCGGTTCAGCACCCCATCCTCGTCTATGCGCCCTCTGACATGCCCGCAGTGATAGTGCGGATGCGACCGTTTCTCGGGCAACTGGGCACGACGCCGTCGATGCCGTTGCCAGACTCGCATAATGCGGGTGATTTCGGCTCGGCCTTGATTGGCGCCCCGCACCAATACGCGGTGACGGCTGAGCAGTTGGATGAGCATCGCACAGACGGACACATGGATATCGATGCGGTGCGCGACGGCGCGATCCTGCTGACTCCGGTCAAAGTGCCGGGGGCGGGCGTTTATATCGGCGACATGCATGCGGGGCAGGGCGATGGTGAGATCGCGGGGCACACGATGGATGTGGCTGGCAGCGTCACATTGCAGGTCGAGGTGATCAAGGGGCGCACCCTTGCCGGTCCGGTGCTGTTTCCCCGGCTTGACGATCTGCCCCCCATGGCGCGACCCTTCAGCGCCGATGAAAAGGCGAAAGCCATCGCACTGGCGCGGGAATGGGATATCGACCAGTTGGAGGAAACGGCTCCGATTTCGGTTATCGGCACTGGCCCGACACTCAATCAGGCGATCGAAAACGGGCTGGGTCGCGCCGCCGACCTGCTTGGCATGACGGTCCCCGAAGTGCGAAACCGCGCCACCATCAACGGGGCTATCGAAATCGGTCGTGCGCCGGGCGTCATTCAGGTGACATTCCTTGCGCCGCTGTCTGCATTGGACGCAGCCGGCATCGGAAAATTCGCGCGCGAGCAATACGCGTTGTAGCTCGAAAGAGATGACACGGCGGCAGTCTGCAATGACCTATATCAAAGCAGGCTGCCGGATCCCGGTTAGCGTTAACGGGTTCGCGCGCTCGCACGAAAGTTACCGATCGGAGGACTCACATGAAACCGACGAAAGAGCAATTACTATGGATGTATGAAACCATGGTGGTCAGCCGCCGCTTCGAAGAAGCGATCGAGAAGGTTTATCTTGAAGGCAAGACCCCGGCGTTCAACATGGCCAGCGGCCCGATACCGGGCGAGATGCACCTGTCGAACGGCCAAGAACCGGTCGCAGTCGGCGTTTGTGCACATCTGGACGCTAGGGACACCGTGACAGCAACCCACCGTCCGCATCATCAGGCGATTGCCAAAGGGGTGGATCTAAACAGGATGGCCGCCGAGATATTTGGCAAAGCGACCGGATTGTCGGGTGGCCGGGGTGGCCACATGCACCTGTTCGATCCGGCGGTGAATTTCGCCTGTTCGGGCATTATCGCCGAAAGCTGTGGTCCGGCGTGTGGTGCCGCGCTGTCACGCAAGCTGCAGAAAAAGCCGGGGATTGCGGTCGCCTTTCTGGGCGAGGGTGCGGCCAACCAAGGCGCGTTTCACGAGGCTCTCAATCTCGCGGGCGTCTGGAAACTTCCGGTTGTTTTCGTGATTGAGGATAATTCCTGGGGCATTTCGGTTCCCAAATCCGAGGCGACAGCCGTGGCGCGCAATGATGTGCGCGCGGCGGGCTACGGTATGCCCGGTCATTACATCCCCGGCAACGATCCCTATGCGATCTTTGACATCGCGGGGCAGGCCATCGCGCGCGCCCGCGATGGCGAGGGCCCAACGCTGATCGAAATCGAAACCTATCGGTTGGCGGGGCATTTCATGGGCGATGCAGAGCAATATCGCCCGAAGGGTGAGAAGGAAGCGCTGTTTGCCAAGGATCCGATCCCCAAAATGCGCGAACGCCTGATCGCCGAGGGCCACGCTGCCGAGAGCCTGGACACGCTGGAAAAGCGCGCCGAGGCCCGCGTGGCCGAAGCGATCTCTTTTGCCCGCGACAGCGAATATGCGCCGGAAACCGATGCGTTGACCGCCGTTTTTGTTTGATTTTCCGACCTCCACAAATCTGTGGCATGAAAGGATTTGACCCATGCTTGACCAGCCAACAAACGAACGCCGTCTGACCATAGCGCGTGCGATGGCCGAGGCGATGCAGCAAGAGATGCAACGTGACCCCACTGTCTTTTTGATGGGCGAGGATATCGGCGGCTTCGGCGGCATCTTCGGCAATACCCGCGGCCTGTTCGAGGAATTCGGCAAGGAGCGCGTGCGCGACACCCCGATTTCCGAAACCGGCTTTATCAGCGCCGCCGTTGGCGCGGCGATGGACGGGATGCGGCCTGTCGTCGAACTGATGTTCGTCGATTTCTTCGGCGTCTGCTTTGACGCGATCTACAATCAGATGGCCAAGAACACCTATTTCTCGGGCGGAAACGCATCCGTTCCAATGGTGCTGATGACTTCGACGGGGGGCGGTTATTCGGATGCGGGCCAGCATTCGCAATGTCTTTACGGCACCTTCGCGCATCTGCCGGGCATGAAGGTCGTCTCGCCCTCGAATGCCTATGACGCCAAGGGGCTGATGACCGCTGCGGTCCGCGACGACAACCCTGTGATCTATATGTTTCACAAGGGGTTGCAGGGGATGGGCTGGTTGAGCACCGAACCCGGCGCCACCGTCAACACGCCCGAAAGCGATTATAGCGTCGAGATCGGCAAGGCGAAGGTCGTGCGCGAGGGCCGCGATGTGACGCTGGTGGGCCTTGCAATGGGGGTCCATAATGCGCTGAAGGCCGCCGACAGGCTCGCCGAAGAGGGCGTGAGCGCCGAGGTGGTTGATCTCGTGTCGCTGGTTCCGCTTGATCGTGAGACGGTGATCAATTCGGTCGCCAAAACCGGGCGTCTGATCGTGGTCGACGAGGATTATCACAGCTATGGCGTCTCGGGCGAGATCATAGCCACCGTGACCGAGCATGACATCTCAAAGCTCAAGGCGTCTCCGGCACGCGTCACCTATCCGGACGTGCCGATCCCTTATGCCAGACATATGGAGCAACTCTGTCTGCCCAATCCCGACAAGATCATCGCCGCATACCGCAAAATGTAATTCGGGACAATCAAATTTAGGAGTGGGCGCATGGCGACCGAGGTGAAGGTGCCGCAGGATTTGTGGCAGGACGACGGTATGGAAGCCGTTATTACCAACTGGCTGGCAAGCGACGGAGCGACCGTGCGAAAGGGGGCGTTGATCGCTGAAATCATGGTCGAGAAATCGCAGTTTGAAGTGACCGCGCCCGCCGATGGCGTTCTGACGATCACGAAACAGGCCAACGACATCGTGCGCAAGGGGGACGTGATCGGGACGATCGCGTGACCATGACAGCGCCGGACAGTCCGGTGCGAGAACTGGCGCTTGCCGACGCACTGGACTGGGAGGCCGCACGCTTGGGCGACATTGCGGCCGGGCGTTGCGGTGCCGCTGCCCTGCTTTGGTCTTGCGAGCGCGCGCTGGTTGCGCCCGCAAGCCTCAGCCGACAACCCGGGTTCAAGCGCGCATGTTCACGCGCCAATGACGCAGGCTGGCCGGTTCATCTGCGCGCCACAGGCGGCGATCTGGTGCCGCAGGGCCCTGATATTGTGAACTTGTCGCTGTTGTTCCGCGCGCCTCCGGGCGCAGCTTTCGGGCTTGAGGATGCCTATAGGCAACTAACCTCGCCGATTTGCGAGGCTCTTTCTGATGCAGGCATAAGCGCGAGATATGGGGCCGTGCCGGGGGCCTTTTGTGACGGACGATTCAACATCACGATAGCGGGGCGAAAGTTCGCGGGAACTGCACAACGCTGGCGCCCGATGGCGGATGGAAATGCAGTTCAGAGTCATGCCCTGATGCTCATGCGCTCTTTAGACGGGAATACGGTCGCGACGCTGAACCGTTTCTATCATGATTGCGGCATAGACCGCGTTATTGATGCCGGTGCACATGTCGGATTGCATGACCTGCTTGCGAAGGACACAGACGCGCGCGCGCAGCACCGTATCCTGCGCATGATCGCTGTGCGGGCGCATGCATCGGAGGCCCACGCCCCGGCTGCAAACACAAGGGTTCTGTCGCGACATCTCGGGTGAAAAGGGCGAGTTGGCAACGCGGCTTTGCACGCTGATGCGCATGGCGGCCCGACCGCGCCGGGGAGAACGCGGAGAAGATTTTGCGCGGCTTCGACGGCATCCTGCAACTCGATGGCTACCAGGGTTACAACCGTTTGACGCGTCCCACCCGCAAGCGTCGCGACCCGGTCCGCGTGGCGCATTGCTGGGCCCACGCGCGGCGTAAGCTGAAGGAGGTCTTCGACCGCGACGGCTCCGAGATCGCCGCCGAGGGGCTGCGCCGCATCGCCGAATTCTACAAGGTCGAGGCCGACATCCGCGGCACGGCGCCGGGACAGCGGCTCGAGGCCCGGCAGGCGCGCCCAGCGCCCCTCGTGGACGAGTTCGGTGAATTGCTACAACAGCAACGTCTGCGTATCTCCGCCAAGTGTAACCGCCCGGTTGATACCGCGGCTTGAACCTACGGGGTCCAGTTCCACGGCAACAATTCGTCGAGCCGGTTGATCTTGTGATCATGGATGCGGTCGAGCACGTCGGTCAGCCAAGACTGTGGATCAAGTCCGTTCATCTTTGCCGTCTCGATCAGTGTCATAGCCCGCGCCAGGGTCTCGCCGCCGCTGTCTGACCCGGCAAACAGCCAGTTCTTCTTTCCGATGCCAATCGGGCGCATGGCGCGCTCGGCGGGATTGTTGTCGATGCCGATCCTTCCGTCTTCGAGATAGAGTTCGAAGGACGACCAGCGGGAGAGCCCATAGCGGAACGCTTTGGCGAGATCACCCTTGCCGGGAAGGCGCGTGAGCTGGGCCTCGGCCCACGCCCTGAAGGCGTCGACCTTGGGTCTGGAATGCTGTTGTCGCGCGGCTTGTCGAAGCTCGGGCGACTGACCGGCAATCTGCCGTTCAACATCATAGAGTTTCCCGATCCGATCGAGAGCCTCCCCTGCGAACATAGGGAATGTTAGCAGTATTTAGTTCGCTAATGCGTCTTCGATTTGCTTGGTCTCTGTTCAAAAACTCTGTTTCTAAATGCTTATGAGCAGAAGGGAGCAACCGAGAAACGCGCGAAGCTCTCCACATAGCGCAGCGCGTTTCTCGGTTTTGTTTGGAGTTCTCTGCTACTAGATGCGCTACTCTTGGCAGCGTGAACAAACGGGCGTGAACATGAACAAATTCGGTAGATTATGTCTTGTAAGTCGCGAGGAATAAATGATAAAAATGACAATGAGCAATGGTAAGGTATACATAAAGTCGGCGCTGGGGATGGGCTGAGCGCCACCGCGCGCCGGGCGATGGTCCGGCGCGACCCGCCCTGTGCTCAGGGCGCGATGAATTCCACACCGGGCATCCGCGCGATCGCGGCGACGTCGGCGTCGTATTGCGCGGTGATTTCCTCGACCAGTTCATCGGTCCAGCCCGGCAGCGGTGCCTCGATCTCGAGCGCTTCGGGCTTGGCGTATTTGTCGAGAAACGCCGCCACGATCTTGCGCCGATGCAGCACCGATTTCGGCGGGTTCGCGTCGAAATAGCTCCGCAACCGTTCGATCCCCTCTTCGGGCATGATCTGGCGCAGGACCATCATGTCGCCCTTGAGCGCCTGATCCTCCGGCAGCCCGCCGACAGAGCGCAGCACCTCGGGCCAGATCAGCGGCAGGTCCTCGTTGCACCAGATCACGAAGCGCCGGCCGCCCGCGGCCTCCACCATCTGTCGGATGAGCGGCTCCCAGCGCAGCTCGCGCGGGTCGTGGCCTTCCATGATCTGCTCGTAGTTGCGCTTGGGTAGCCGCGCGACCAGTTGCGGGATCAGGCTCGCGGGGTTGATCAGCGCGAGGTGGAACTCGGTCTCCGCGTCGGGAAACAGGTTCGCCAGCGGCGCGAGCTTGCTCGGCGCCATCGCGTAGAACCCGCGCTTGGTGATCACCCGCTCGGGGATGCAGAGGAAGAATGCGTGGCTGAACACCAGCCGGTCGAGGACCGGCGCGTCGGTGCTCGCTTCGATGATCGCGTCCTGCACTTCCTGCGGGGCCGGTCCGCCTTTCAAAGAGACCAGCGCATCGCGCAGAACCATTCGGTAGCTGCGGGGCGCGGGCACGGCGATGCGATGAGATTCGAGAAGCCGATCATTGCTCGAAAGCGCGCCAACGATACGATCTTCATCGGTCGAATGCGCTCCGAGATGGAAAACGACTTTCATTCTGCGCGCCTCAATATCGTCTGCCGGGTCAAGCCCTTATTGTTGGCGCTCACTCTAGCCGCTCCGTTCTGGACAGGCAAACCCGTTTCGGGGTAGGAGGTCGGGACAATTCCGACAAAACTGATCGGGAAAGCCCGTGCCAAAATCCGCCCCATCCCTCCCGGCCCGCCCCATCTCTGCATCGCGCGGGCGCTTGCGTCCGGCTGGTGGGCTGTGGTCGCTCGGGGCCGTAGTGATCGCGGTGCTGGTGCTTGCGCCGATCCTGGCCGTTGGATGGATGGCGCTCGATCCGCGCGACAATATCTGGCCGCATCTGATCGCGACCGTGCTGCCGCGCTACCTGATCAACACGGCAGTGCTGACGGGCGGCGTGGGGCTTCTGGCATCCGCCATCGGGGCGGGGGCCGCGTGGCTCGTGGTGATGTATCGCTTTCCGGGGCATCGCATATTGCAATGGTTGCTCCTGCTGCCGCTCGCGATCCCGGCCTATGTCGGAGCCTACGCCCTCACCGATTTCCTCGACTATTCCGGCCCGGTGCAAACCGCCATGCGCGGCGCTTTCGGCTGGGCCTCGGCGCGCGATTACTGGTTTCCCGAAATCCGCTCGCGCGAGGCGGCGGTCGTCGTGCTGTCTGCCGCGCTGTACCCCTATATCTATTTGATCACCCGTGCGGCCCTGCGCGAGCAATCCGGCGCCAGCTACGAGGTCGCCCGCGCGCTCGGCACCGGGCCGTGGGGGCTGGTCTGGCGCGTAGGCCTGCCGCTCGCCCGTCCAGCCATCGCCGCAGGGGCCGCGATCGCCATGATGGAGACGGTGGCGGATTTCGGCGTCGTGGATCATTTCGGCATGCAGACCCTGACCACGGGCATCTTCTCGACATGGCTTTCGGGCGGCAATGCAGGCGGGGCGGCGCAGCTCGCGCTGGTGATCCTCGGGATCGTGCTCGCGCTCCTTATGGTCGAGAAACTCTCGCGCCGTCGTGTCCAGTATTACCAAAGCGCGCGTCAGGCCCGTCCGGTTCAGGCGCAGCGCCTGAAGGGTGCGGCTGGCTGGGTGGCGACGCTAGCCTGCGTGCTCCCGGTGGCTTTGGGCTTCGTGCTGCCGGTCGCAGTGATGGGCGGGCATGCGCTCGCCAATCCCGAGGCGTGGTTCGGCCGGGGGCTCGGGCTCGCGCTATGGCACACGATCCTGACCGGGGGCGCGGCCGCTGCGATCACTGTGACGCTCGCGCTGTTCATGGTCTATGGGGTGCGCCTCTCGGGGCAGCGCCTGCCGCGTGCCGTGCTGCCGCTGACGACACTCGGCTATGCCGCGCCGGGGGCTGTGCTGGCGGTCGGCATCCTGATCCCGCTCGCCGGTCTCGATCATGCCCTGGCCGACACCGTACTGGCGCTGACCGGCTATGATCCGGGCTTGCTGCTGACGGGCTCGGCCTTCGCGATCATCCTCGCCTATGTCGTGCGATTCTTCGCCATCGCCCAAGGCGCGAGCGACGCCGCCTTCGGGCGCGTGCCGCCATCGTTGCCGATGGCCGCGCGGTCTCTGGGGCGCACGCCAGGGGGCGTTCTGCGTAGCCTCTACCTGCCCCTGATGCGCGGGTCGGTCGGCTCGGCGCTGCTTCTGGTCTTCGTGGATTGCGTGAAGGAGCTGCCCGCGACGCTGCTGCTGCGCCCGTTCAACTTCGAGACGCTGGCCACGCGCACGCAGGAAAAGGCGAGCCTCGAGAATCTGGGCGATGCCTCCCCCGCCGCGCTTCTGGTCTGCGCGGTGGGCCTTGTCGCCGTCGCGATCCTCGCCCGCGCGGATGCGGCGCGCGCAGATCTTGCGCGTTCCCGCTGAGCGGCGTCTTGCACGAATTTCTCAGCCGCGCTATTGCGGGCCGGTCACGCCGGCGTAGCTCAGTTGGTAGAGCGTCTGATTTGTAATCAGGGGGTCGGGGGTTCGAGTCCCTCCGCCGGCACCACCTCACCGCGCCCGCGGGCGCGAATTGGAGGGCGCGATGGACGGCACCGCTCAGATTTCCGGAGGGCTTCCGGGGCGCATGTTCGATGCGCTCGTGCTGGGAGGTCCGGCGATGTGGGCGATTGCGGCTCTGTCCGTGATCTCGCTCGCGGTGATTATCTGGAAAATCTGGGATTTGCTGGCCGCGGGTGCGTGGTCGGGCGGGGCGCATAGCCAGGCGGCGATCGCGGCCTGGGCGGCAGGCGATCCCGACGGGGCCCAGGCGGCTGTGGCCGGGCGGCGATCGTTGCGCGCGCAGCTGGTCCGAGCGGCGATGGCGAGCCTGCGCGATCCGCAGCTCGATCGGGCCGGGGCCGAGGCCGAGACGGGCCGCGTCGCGCGCGATCTGCTGGCACGGGCGCGCTCGGGGCTTCGGGCACTGGAACTGGCCGTGGTGATCGGCCCGCTTCTGGGGCTTCTGGGCACGGTCGCGGGCATGATCGCGGCTTTCCGCGCGCTGCAGGAGGCGGGGGTCCAGGCCGATCCGGCGACGCTGGCGGGGGGCATCTGGGAGGCGCTTCTGACGACGGCGGCGGGCATGGCTGTGGCGATCCCGGCGCAGATCGCTCTGTCGGGCTTCGACGCCGTGGTGGACCGCCTGCGCCACGACATGGAGGACGCCGCGACCCGCATTTTCGCCCGCGCGCCCGCCACGCTCTCCGAGCGGCCACGCGCCGCCGCCGAGTGAGGCGCGCGATGTTCGCTTTCGGTCAGCCGCGCCCGCGCCGTCGCCCGGCCCTGACGCCGATGATCGACGTGGTCTTTCTGCTTCTGGTGTTCTTCATGCTCGCCTCGCGTTTCGGGGTGGAGCGCACATTGGACCTGACCTTGGGCGGCGGAACGGCGGGCGCTGAGTGGTCCGGGCCGCCGCGCCTGGTGGATGTGGGCGAAGGCGGCACGGTCAGTCTGAACGGGCAGAGGGTCGCGCTCTCCGATCTGGCAGGCGCGCTGCAGCCGCTGATGGATCAGCCCTCCGATCCGGTCGTGCTGCGTCCGAAAGAAGGCGATCTGAGCGCGCTGACGCAGGTGATCGAGGCGTTGCGCGGCGCGGGGCTCGGCAATCTGGTGCTGGTGCCATGAGGCTCTTCACCGATCCGCCCCGGCGCAGTCTGCCCGAGCCGCTTTTGCCGATGATCAACGTGGTCTTCCTGCTGCTGATCTTCTTTCTGCTGGCGGCGACGCTGGCGCAGCCGACGCCCTTCGAAGTGACCCCGCCCGAGGCTGCGGGTGAGGGAAAGACCAATCCCGGCGCGCTGGTCCTGTTTGCGAACTCCGAAGGCGAGATCGCCTATGGAGAGGCGCGGGGCGATGCGGCGCTGGCCGCGCTGGGGGCGGCAGCGCAGAACGCGCGAGCGGAGTGCGGCGCCTGCGCCGACGGTCTGACCCTGCGTGCGGACGGGCAGCTTCCCGGCGACGCGCTGGCGCGGCTGATGCCACAGCTGGCGGAGCTTGGCTTCACCGATCTCAAACTCGTGGTGCGGGGCAAATGACCGCGCGGAGGCTCGCCTTTGCAGGTGCGCTCGGCGCGGCGCTCGCGGTCCATGCGGGCGTGCTGTTGGTCTGGGAGCCTGCGCCTGCGGGCGGGGCGCAATCGGCGGGCGACGGGGGCGACGCGCTCGTCTCGCTCGCGCCGTCTTCCCCGTCCATGGCCGCGCGCGTGGAGGAGTGGGAGCGCCCGCCAGAGGTCGAAACGGAGGTCGCGGCGACGCAGCCTGAGGCTCCGACTGCGCCCAATGCGTCGAAGGCTCCGAACGAGCCAATCGAACTCGCCCCACAAGTCGCCGCGCCTACGATGACCGCGCCGCCTGCGCCCGATGCGGCGTTGCCCGAACAGGCCGATCCCGCGCCGCTAGACACTCCGCGACCGAAGGCTAAACCGACGCCGCCTGCGCCGAAGCCAGCGCAGCCGAAAGCGCCCGCGAAGCAACAGGCCTCGCAACCCGCCCCGGCAAAGCCCAAGCAGCAGGCGAAGGGGCAGGGCGACAGAGGGGCCGCAGGCGACCGCCGCACGGCCCCCGCGGCGACGCTGTCGGCTGGGCAGATCCGCTCGCTGATGGGATCGTGGGGCGGAGACATTCGCGCCCGGATCGAGCGTGCCAAGCAAACGCCCAGCGGGGCAGGTGCAGGCCGCGTTATCGTGGCGTTGAATATAGCGCGCGACGGGCGGCTCATCGGCGCCTCGGTTGCGCAAAGCTCGGGCAATGCGACGCTCGACCGGGCGGCGCTCGAGGCGGTGCGGCGCGCGGGCCGCTTCCCCGCAGCGCCGCAAGGCTTGGGCAAACCGAGCTACAGCTTCTCCTTGCCGATGGCCTTCCGCTGAGCGCGGCTTGCACCCGTGCGCGCCGCGAGGCAGGGTAGCGCCAACCAAGGAGCGAGCATGCCGATCAAGAACCGTTTTGCCGAGATGCACGCGGAAGCCACCGCATGGCGGCACGATTTTCACCGTAATCCCGAACTGCTTTACGATCTGCCGCGAACATCGGGCCGCGTGGCCGACCTACTGCGGGAATGTGGCTGCGATGAGGTGGTCGAGGGGATTGGGCGCTCTGGCGTCGTCGGCGTGATCGAAGGGCAGGGCGCGCGCCAGGGCGGGCTGCGCTGCGTTGGGCTGCGCGCCGATATGGATGCGCTGCCGATCCACGAGAAGACCGGGGCCGAGCATGCCTCAGAGGTCGAAGGCAAGATGCATGCCTGCGGCCATGACGGGCACACGTCGACCCTGCTCGCTGCGGCGAAATACCTCTGCGAGACACGAAATTTCGCGGGGCGTGCGGTGGTGATCTTCCAGCCCGCCGAGGAGGGCGGGGCCGGGGCCAAGGCGATGATCGAGGACGGCCTGATGGAGCGCTTCGGCATCGAGGAGGTCTACGCGCTGCACAACATGCCGGGGATGGAACCCGGCAGTTTCGGCATCCGGCCTGACGCGATGATGGCGGCGGCGGATTTCTTCGACATCGTGGTGACCGGCAAGGGCGGCCATGCGGCGAAACCGCAGGAGGTGATCGATCCGGTGCCGATCTCCGCGCATCTGATCCTTGCGTTGCAAAGCATCGTGTCGCGCGCGACCGATCCGCTGGAGGAGATCGTACTCTCGGTCACTACGCTGGAGACCGACTCGAAGGCGCTCAACGTGATCGGCAATTCGGTGAGCCTCGGCGGGACGGTGCGCACGATGAGCGCCGAGACCCGCGATCTGGCCGAGCGTCGCCTGCGCGAGATCGCGCAGGGAGTGGCTGCGACCCATGAGGCGACGGCAGAGGTCGACTACCGGCGCGGCTATCCGGTCACGCGCAACGACCCGGCGGCGGCCGAGGTCGCAGCACAGGTGGCCGAGGCCGTGGCAGGCGCCTGCGACCGCAATGTCGATCCGATGATGGGGGCGGAGGATTTCGCCTATATGCTCGAGGTGCGCCCCGGGGCCTACGGCTTCATCGGCAACGGCCCCAGCGCGCCCCTTCATCACGCGGAATACGACTTCAACGACGCGATCCTTCCGGCTGGCGCAAGCTGGTTCGTCGGCATGATCGAGGCGCGGCTGCCTGCCGAGTGAGCGTCAGCGCATGACCATAACCGCGCATTTTGCATGGCGCACGACGCGCGAGGCGGTCGAGCCGATCAGGTAGTCGCCAAAGCCCGGACGGTGCGACGCGATCACGATGCAATCCGCCCCGATATGCTCGGCGTAGCTCAGGATTTCATGGCCAGGCTGGCCCTCGACGATCGCCCAGTCACCATTGTCGAACTCCGCTGCGCGCGTGGCGAGGTCGCGTTCCAGCGTCTTGCGCAGTTCCTCGGCATAGCCCTCCGGCATGTAATTGATCGCATAGGCGGGGACGTCTTCCATCACGTGCAGCAGGGTGACGCGCGCCCCGTCGCCAGCCAGCGCTCGCGCGACATTGAGCGCGGCGTCGGGGTTATGATCTTCGTCGAAGGCGACGGGCACGAGAATGTTGGAATACATTGGTTTGGCTCCCTTTCTTTGTAGGGAGCCTGCCAGAAGGAGTGCCGTCGCGCATTGATTTGAGTCACGCCGGAGTTGGCCCCCGACACCAAATTCCCGTGAGTTGCCCGAGACCTGCGCTGCGTTTACGGCGAACGCAGGCCGGTAACTGTCAACCGCCGGTATGGCTCATGTGGCGCGACATCTGGCCCGAGACGGTCTGGCGCGAATAGTCGAAATCATGGCCCTTGGGTTTGCGCGAGATTGCCTCGCGGATCGCCGCTTCCAGTGCCGCGTCGTCCTCGCTGGCCCGCAGGGGTGCGCGCAGATCGGCGTTGTCCTCCTGGCCGAGGCACATGAACAGCTCGCCCGTGCAGGTCACCCGCACACGGTTGCAGTTCTCACAGAAGTTATGCGTCAGCGGCGTGATGAAGCCGATCTTCTGGCCGCTTTCTTCCAGCCGGACGTAGCGCGCAGGTCCGCCGGTCGATTCCGCCAGATCGGTCAGGGTGAAGCGTTCGGCCATCGCCTTGCGCACATCTGACAGCGGCCAGTATTGATCGAGCCGCAGGTCGTCACCCATCTCGCCCATCGGCATCACTTCGATGAAGGTCAGATCGAAGCCTTCCGCCGCGCACCAGTCGATCAGGGTGAACAGCTCGTCCTCGTTGAAGCCCTTCAGCGCGACGGTGTTGATCTTGACCTTGAGGCCAGCGCGTTTCGCGGCCTCCAGCCCCTTCAGAACCTGTTCGAGCCGCCCCCAGCGGGTGATCTTCGCGAATTTGTCGGCATCCAGCGTGTCGAGCGAGACGTTGATCCGCTTCATCCCCAAAGCTGCGAGATCATCGGCGAATTTCGCAAGCTGCGAGCCATTGGTGGTCAGCGTAAGCTCGCGCAGGTCGCCGGTGTCGAGATGGCGCGCGATCGAGCGGAAGAAGGTCATGATGTCACGCCGTACCAGCGGCTCGCCCCCGGTGATGCGCAGCTTCTTCACGCCGAGGCGGATGAAGGTAGAGCAGAGCCGGTCCAGTTCCTCGAGGGTCAGCAGTTCCTTTTTCGGCAGGAACTGCATGTGTTCGGCCATGCAATAGGTGCAGCGAAAATCGCAGCGATCGGTGACCGAGACCCGCAAATAGTCGATCGGGCGGGCGAAGGGGTCGATGAGGGGCGTGTTTTCCATGTTGCGGAAGGTAAGGCGCGTGACGGGGGGCGGCAAGGGCCGTCGCGCGGATCGAAGCGGATCGGTCGCCGGGCAGGCGATTGTGCGAGGGGGTGACACCGGGCGCGGACTGGGCATAGGCTCGGTGAGATTTCAAGGAGATTTCGAATGCGCAAACCCCTCGCTCGCCCGATCCTCGCGCTCGTATTGATGATGCCGATTGCGGGCTGCGCCACGCTGGGGCTCAACGGTCCCAACGCAGCCGCCCCGAATTCTGCGACAGCGCGCGGCCCCGCGACCGTGCCGGATGCGGCCCCGATCCCGAAGCCCAGTGCGAAATCTGCCGATTCCCTCGACACCACCACGGCGGAACAGCGTGCCGAGGCTGCGAAGAAACCCGTGGGCGGCGAGACCAAGCTCGGCACAACCATCGCGAGCCTCGGCGATCCCGCCGATCCGGGCTTCTGGGTAAAGACCGGGCTGGTGAAAAGCGAGACCCCCGGCCGGGTCGAGGACCCGAAGACCGGGAAGTCGGCGAAGGTCACGCTGATCCCGTCGGGCAAGGCGGCAGGCTCTGGTTCGGAAGTGTCGCTGCCTGCGCTGCGTCTGCTCGAGGTGCCGCTGACCGATCTGCCCGAACTCACCGTGTACAAGCTCTGAGCTGTTCGCGATGAACCCTCTGCGCGAGATCGATATCCCGCCGCTCTGGCTCGTGCTGTTCGCGGCGCTGGTCTGGGCGCTGGGGCAGGTCGTGCCGATGCCTTTTCGATATGACCGCGCGCTCGGGCTGATCGCGATCGCGCTCGGGCTCGCGTTGATGCTGGTCGCGGTGGGTCAGATGCTGCTCCGCCGCACCACCTTCATTCCGCGCCGTGACCCGTCCGAGCTTGTGACCTCCGGCGTCTTCGCGCTGTCGCGCAACCCGATCTATCTGGGCGATGCGCTGGTGCTGGCCGGGCTTGCGCTGATCTGGCACGCGCCTTTGGGGCTTCTGCTGGTGCCAGTTTTCATGTGGTTCATCACACGGCGCTACATTCTTGGCGAAGAAGCAAGGATCGCGGCGCATTTCGGCGAAACCTACACCGCCTATCGTGCCCGGACCCGTCGCTGGCTCTGATCGGGCCGCGGCAAAGTGCTGCGGGCGCAAAAAAATCTGATGTTGCCGCAATCGCGCAGCAGCTGAAAAGGCGCGCCATAACACCCTGATCTAGCTAAATAAATTACCCCGAATTTCGGTATTCTATGGTATACACGAACCGGTGGGTGGCGCTGTGAGCGATTAAGAAGGTTTTACGAGCCATAGCTGCTTGTGAAACATTATTGCGCGATGCTAAGGAGTACGTCGCAAGATTCCGGGTGCGCAGGCCAGCGGCTAAACGCACCGCTATCCAAGGGGGAGTTAGAGTGAAAATCGGAGCTCCAAAGGAGATTTTCGAGGGCGAGGCGCGGGTCGCCATGACGCCCGACTCGGCTTTGCAGCTGCAAAAGCTGGGCCATGAGTGCTTCATCGAGACCGGAGCAGGCGTCCGTGCCGGCTTCACAGACGAGGCTTACGAGGCCGCGAATGTGACCGTCGTCAAAACCGCCGCCGCGCTGTTCAAGGACGTGGATTTCGTCATCAAGGTTCGGCCGCCGAGCGATACGGAGGTCAAGCGCCTCAAGCCCGGCCAGACCCTGATCTCGTTCTTCTACCCGGCCCAGAACGAAGAGCTTCTGAAAGCCGCCGAGAAGACCGGTGCGAACGTGATCGCGATGGACATGGTCCCGCGGATTTCGCGCGCGCAGAAGATGGATGCGCTGTCCTCCATGGCCAATATCGCAGGCTACCGTGCGGTGCTCGAGGCAGGCAACAATTTCGGCCGCTTCTTCACCGGTCAGGTGACGGCGGCAGGTAAGGTTCCGCCGGCGAAAGTGCTCGTTGTTGGTGCCGGTGTGGCCGGTCTTGCCGCGATCGGGGCTTCGACCTCGCTGGGTGCGATCACCTATGCGTTCGACGTGCGTCCCGAAGTGGCCGAGCAGATCGAGTCGATGGGCGCGGAATTCGTCTATCTTGATTTCGAGGAAAGCCAGACCGACGGCGCGGAGACGGGCGGCTACGCCAAGCCTTCCAGTCCGGAATTCCGCGAAGCGCAGCTCGCGAAATTCCGCGAACTGGCGCCCGATATCGACATCGTCATCACCACCGCGCTGATCCCGGGCCGCGATGCGCCCGTGCTTTGGACCAAGGACATGGTCGAGGCGATGAAGCCGGGCTCGGTGATCGTCGACCTCGCCGCCGAGCGTGGCGGCAACTGCGAACTGACCGTGCCGGACCAGAAGATCGTGAGCGACAATGGCGTGACCATCGTCGGCTACACCGATTTCCCGAGCCGCATGGCGACGCAGAGCTCGACGCTCTACGCGACCAATATCCGTCACATGATGACGGATCTGACGCCCGAGAAGGACGGTGTCGTCGTCCATGACATGGAAGACGACGTGATCCGCGGCGCGACCGTGGCCTATCAGGGCGAGATCACCTTCCCGCCGCCGAAACCCAAGGTGGCCGCGATTGCGGCGCAGAAGCCGAAGGAAAAGGCCAAGGAGCTGACGCCGGAGGAAAAGCGCGCCAATGAGGTCGCTGCGTTCAGGAAGCAGACCCGCAATCAGGTGACGCTGCTCGCCGTGGGCGCGATCGTGCTTCTGGGCGTGGGCCTCGTCGCACCGGCCAGCTTCATGCAGCACTTCATCGTCTTCGTGCTCAGCTGTTTCGTGGGCTTCCAGGTGATCTGGAACGTCTCGCACTCGCTGCACACGCCGCTGATGGCTGTGACCAACGCGATATCGTCGATCATCATCCTCGGCGCACTGTTGCAGATCGGTTCGGGCTCGTGGCTCGTGATCGTGCTCGCAGCGCTGTCGGTGTTCATGGCCGGGATCAACATCTTCGGTGGCTTCATGGTCACCCGGCGCATGCTCGCCATGTTCCAGAAGTCGTAAGAGGGGGAGAGCGTAATGGAAAACGGATTCTCGACCGCCGCCTATGTCGTCGCGGCAGTTCTCTTCATCCTCTCGCTGGGCGGCCTTTCGGGGCAGGAAAGCGCGAAACGGGCGGTGTGGTATGGCATCGTCGGCATGGGACTTGCGGTTCTGGCGACGCTGATCGGCCCCGGCTCGGGTCTGTGGCTTCTCTCGGTGATCCTGATCGCGGCTGGTGGCATCATCGGCTGGTTCGTGGCGAACCGGGTGCAGATGACGGAAATGCCGCAGCTGGTTGCCGCGATGCACTCGCTGGTCGGTCTTGCCGCCGTCTTCGTGGGCTATAACGCCTATATCGAGATGGCGCGCGTCGGCGCGATGGGCGTGGAAGAGCAGCACGCGCTGAAGGGCTTCGCCGCTCTGATCGCGCACAAGACGCCGGTCGAACTGTCGATCCTGCGCGTCGAACTGTTCCTCGGCGTGTTCATCGGGGCCGTGACCTTCACCGGGTCTGTGGTCGCGTTCGGCAAGCTCGCGGGCAAGGTGACCTCGAAGGCCACCAAGCTGCCGGGCGGGCATATCCTCAATGCGACTGCCGCGATCCTCTCGGTGATCCTGCTGATCGCGTTCATCAACGGGGCAGGGGCCTGGGCGCTGATCCTGATGACCCTTCTGGCGTTCTTCATCGGCTACCACCTGATCATGGGCATCGGCGGCGCCGATATGCCGGTCGTGGTGTCGATGCTGAACTCCTATTCGGGCTGGGCTGCGGCGGCGATCGGCTTCTCGCTGGGCAACGATCTTCTGATCGTGGTCGGCGCGCTGGTCGGCTCCTCGGGTGCGATCCTGTCCTACATCATGTGCAAGGCGATGAACCGCTCGTTCATCAGCGTTATCCTCGGCGGCTTCGGCGGTACCTCCGGTCCCGCGATGGAAGTCGAGGGCGAGCAGATCGCGATCGACGCGGACGGCGTGGCCTCCGCTCTGCGCGACGCGGACAGCGTGATCATCGTGCCGGGCTACGGCATGGCGGTGGCGCAGGCTCAGCAGGCGGTGTCGGAACTGACCCGCAAGCTGCGCAGCCAGGGCAAGGAAGTCCGCTTCGCGATCCACCCGGTCGCGGGTCGTCTGCCGGGGCACATGAACGTGCTGCTGGCCGAGGCGAAAGTGCCTTACGACATCGTTCTGGAAATGGACGAGATCAACGAGGACTTCCCCGATACCGACGTAGTGATCGTCATCGGCTCGAACGACATCGTGAACCCCGCCGCACAGGAAGATCCGAACTCGCCGATCGCTGGCATGCCGGTTCTGGAAGTCTGGAGGGCCAAGCAGGTCTTCGTCTCGAAGCGCGGTCAGGGTACCGGTTATTCGGGTATCGAGAACCCGCTGTTCTACAAGGAGAACACCCGGATGTTCTATGGCGACGCCAAGGACTCGGTGAACCAGCTGCTGCCGCTGATCGACTGATCAGCAGGGCAGGGAAATGGGAAACGGCCGGTCGCTGGACCGGCCGTTTTCGTTTGGGGTGATCGGCGCGGGGCTGGCAGCCCCGGGCGTCGTCTCACTTGGAAACCTAGGGCCTTACGACCCCGCAGCCTCACCGGCCAGCTTGCGGATACGCTCCACCATCGCGCGCAACCCGTTCGAGCGCTGTGCCGATAGGTGGTCGTTGAGGCCCAGACGGCCCAGCTCGGCGGGAGCGTCGACCTCCAGCACCTCTTCGGCGGTCAGCCCCGAATAGAGCGCATGCAGGATCGCGATGAGGCCCTGCACGATCATCGCATCGCTCTCGCCCTGAAAGTCGAACACCGCATTCGGGCCGGTCCCCTCGATCCGGGGCAGCAGCCAGACCTGGCTCGCACAGCCCTCCACCTTGGTCGCAGGCACCTTCACCGCATCGTCGAGGGGCGGCAATTCGCGGCCCAGCTCGATCACGTGACGGTAGCGGTCCTCCCAGTCGTCGAGAAATTCGAAGGTCTCGGCAATCTCTTCAAAGGCTTCGCGCGCCATGGTCACTCGCTCCTTGGGACAGGGAATTGTCTCTTGGGTAACGGGTTCGCGCCCGAGGGTCCAGACGCGGCTTTTCAAAAGCGCCGCAATGGGCTACCACGAAATCGGGTCCAGACCCGGGACAGTATCGGAGCCATCATGAACAAAGCCCTGATCGCGGCACTTGCCCTGACGCTCACCACCGCAGGCTGCGGCACCATCCGTGACAGCAAGCTCAACCCGTTCAACTGGTTCGGGCGCGACACGGCCGCGCCGGTGCAGACACTCGCCCCGCGGGGCGGCTACCCCGTGAAGGTCGGCAAGCCGAACCAGCAGCAGGTCGCGCAGGTCTCCTCGCTCTCAGTCGAGAAGATCCCTTCGGGTGCGATCATCACCGCGATGGGGCTGCCGCCGACGCAAGGCTACTGGGACACCGATCTGGTTCCGCTGAACAGCGGCGCACCGGATGAGAACGGCACGGTGACCTATGTCTTCATGGTCTCGCCGCCGCCCGCCGACAGCCCCGATGCGCGCCGCGTGATGAACCCGCAATCGCGCGAGGTCTCGGCGGCAGCGTTTCTCAACAATTACAAGCTGCAGGGCGTGCGGAAGATCGTGGTGCAGGGTGTGTCCAACGCGCGGTCCGTGGCACGCTGATCGTCACTTCAGTTGATTTAGATGAGGCTCGGGAGAACCCGGGCCTTTCTCTTGTCGCCTTGTCCGGATCAGCCGCTTCAGCGGCCCGGGCAGCGCCCGACCGCCCCTCGGGCGGGCGCTTTGGTGGATTCAACGCGCGCATTGAATGCTTCCGAAACTTTCGAAGACTACCAAAGAAGTGGGCGCCCACCCGGCGTTCAGGCGCAGCGCCTCCGGTGCCCCTTAAACGTCGACCAGCTTTACCGCGCCGCTATCGGCGGTCAGGGCCACTTCGCCTTTGGCCAGACGCAGCGCGTCATGCCCGAAGACCTCGGCGCGCCAGCCCTGCAGGGCGGCCACGTCGCGCTTGCCAGCGGCGATGCGGTCGAGATCGGACGAGGTCGCGATCAGCTTCGCGGCGACGCCCGCCTGCTGCGATTTCGCCTTCAGCAGCACGCGCAGCAGATCGCCAAGCGCGGTGTCGACTTGCAGTTGTTGGGCCTGATTGTCGGGGCGGGGCAGCTTCTCGTTGGGCATCTCGAGCCCTTCGCGCACCGCCGTAAGGATGCCCTCGGCGATCTCGCCCTTGCGGGCCTCGCGCAGCAACAACCGCGACTTGCCCAACTCGTCGATCGAGGTCGGCTTGGTCGAGGCCAGCTCCAGCAGCGCGTCATCCTTGAAGATACGGCTCCGCGGGATGTTGCGGTTCTGGGCGTAACCTTCACGGAACTGCGCCAGCTCGCGCACGATGGCGAGGAAACGGCCCGAATTGGTCCGCGTCTTCACGCGCTTCCACGCCTCTGCGGGGCGGTTGATATAGGTCTCGGGGTTCAGCAGAACCGCCTCTTCCTCTTCGACCCAGGCATCGCGTCCCGTTTTCTTCAGCTGTTCGTCGAGGAATTCGTAGATCACGCGCAGATGGGTGACATCGGCGATCGCGTATTTCTTCTGTGCCTCGGTCAGCGGACGGCGCGACCAGTCGGTGAAGCGCGAGGATTTGTCGAGCGACTGCTTGGCGATCTTGCGCACCAGCGTCTCGTAACCCACCTGCTCGCCAAAGCCGCAGACCATCGCGGCGATTTGCGTGTCGAACAGCGGATCGGGAAAGACCTGCGCGTCGGTGTAGAAAATCTCCAGATCCTGCCGGGCTGCGTGGAAGACCTTCACGGTCTCCTTGTGGCGGAAAAGATCGTAGAGCGGCTCGAGCGAGAGGTCGTCGGACAGCGGATCGACCAGAACGGCCTCGCCTTCGGTCTCGCCATGATCGGGGAGCGCCATCTGCACGAGGCAAAGCTTGGACCAGTAGGTCCGCTCGCGCAAAAATTCGGTGTCGACGGTGACGTAGGGCTCTTGCTTGGCCTTTTCGCAGAAGGCCGCGAGGGCCTCGGTCGTGGTGATAGTCTGCATATCGCGCTTTCAATTCGGTGCGGGCTCATCCCGCGCAGGTGCAAATTCCCTAGACCTTCATAGGACAAAAGGGAAGGGTCGGGCGCGTCGCGGCCCTGATAGCGTGGCAGAAGCGCAAGTTTCAGTGCTGCAGAAGGAACGCGGCCCAGGTTAGCCCGTAGAGGATGGGCTGGTGGATCAGATAGATCGGCAGGGTGTGGCGGCCCGCGAACAACGCGATTTTCATCACCCCGCGGGTCTGATCGGGCTGGTAGCGCGCGGCCCGTTTCCAGTACCCCAGACGGTCGAGCAGTTTCGCAGCCCCCATCCCGACAAGGAACGGCCCGATCCACGGGAAGACCGGCTCGAAATCCATCGACGGGCGCCAGTGGGTCGAGAGACCCAGCCACCAGAGCCACGGCTGGTTGAACAACTCGAAGGCGTAGTTCAGATGCACCCAGACCGCGATCACGCCAAGCGCCGCGAGCAGGATCCACGGTAGGAACAACAGCGCCGCGCCGATGAGCGAGCTGACCGCGATGGAATGCAGGATGCCGTAATAGATGAAATATTCCGGCATCATCACGTAGGTCGCCGCGCTCACCAGCGCCGCCGCAACCACCACCTTCCCCAGCCGCCGCCAGAACGGGGCCGCCCGGAAACCGTGGCGATGGGCGAGGACGAGGCTGACGCCGGCCATGAAGATGAACGTACTGGCAACGACACGCGCGAAATCGAGAAAGGCCGGATGGAAGACCGTGCCGCGCGGCACGAAGCCGAAATTCTCGAGATCGTATGTCAGGTGGAAGATCGCCATCCCGATCAGTGCTATGGCCCGGATCAGGTCTGGGGCGATCATGCGCCCGCGCGGGGCCGTATCCGGGTTCGTTTCCATGTGCTTGTCATGCGCGAAGCGGCGGCTGCTCGCAAGCGGGTGCGGCGCATTTCGGCGTGAGCGTGCTTACCGGGAAACGCTTGGGGGCGCGTTCAGAGATAGACTGGGGTGCGGTCGCCCTCGGCGAAGCGACGCAGCACGGCCGGGTAGAGGCGATGTTCCTGCACCAGCACGCGGGCCGCGAGGTCGTCGGGGGTGTCGCCTGCCTCGATCGGAACGCGCGCCTGGCCGAGGATCGGCCCCTCGTCGAGCACCGGCGTCACCTCGTGCACCGTGCAGCCCGCCACCGCATCGCCTGCCTCGATCGCGCGCTTATGGGTGTGCAGGCCGGGATATTTCGGCAAAAGCGAGGGGTGGATGTTCAGCATCCGACCCTCGAACCGCGCCACGAATTCCGGCGTCAGCACCCGCATGAAGCCCGCAAGGCAAAGCACATCGGGTTTCGCGGCGAGGATCGGCTTCAGCAGCTCGGCCTCGAAGCCGGCGCGGTCCTTGCCATAGGGGCGGTGGTCGATGGCGGCGGTCGGCACGCCCATCCGCGCGGCCTTCTCCAGCCCCCCGGCTTTCGCATCGTTCGACGCGACCAGCACCGGGCGGGCAGGGTGGTCCTCTGCCATGCTCTCGACCAGACGGACCATGTTCGAGCCGCCGCCCGAGATCAGGATCGCGACACGGATCACAGCAGTGCGCCCTCGTAGGCGATGCCCTGTTCGGAGGTGACGGTGCCGATGCGGGTGACGGTTTCGCCTTCACTCGCCAGCAGGGTGGCGATCTCGTCGGCCTTGTCAGCTGCGACGACGACGATCATGCCGATGCCGCAATTGAAGGTCTTGAGCAGCTCACGCTCTTCCATCGAAGCGGTTTCGGCGAGCCAGCGGAACACGCCGGGCAGTTCCCAGGCATTGAGGTCGATCGTGGCGCCCATGCCCTCGGGCAGAACGCGGGGCAGGTTCTCGGTCAGACCGCCGCCGGTGATATGGGCGAGCGCATGAACGCCACCTGCGCGCACCGCGGCCAGGCATTGTTTGACGTAGAGGCGGGTTGGCGCCAGCAGTGCCTCGCCAAGCGAGCCCTCACCGAAGGGACAGTCAGCGTCCCAGCCAAGGCCGGACATCTCGACCACCTTGCGTACGAAGGAATAGCCGTTGGAATGCACGCCGTTCGAGCCGAGGCCCAGAAGCACGTCACCCTCGGCCACGCCAGCGGGCAGGTCCGAGCCGCGTTCCATCGCGCCGACCGCGAAGCCCGCGAGGTCGAAATCGCCCTTGGAATACATGCCCGGCATCTCCGCCGTCTCACCGCCGATCAGCGCGCAACCCGATTGTGCGCAGCCTTCCGCGATGCCTTCGATGATGCGCGCAGCCTGATCGATCTCGAGCTTGCCGGTCGCGAAATAATCCAGGAAGAACAAAGGCTCGGCGCCTTGGCAGACCAGATCGTTGACGCACATCGCCACGAGGTCGATGCCGATCGTGTCGACATTTCCGGTGTCGATCGCGATGCGCAGCTTGGTGCCCACGCCATCGGTCGCGCCGACGAGGATCGGATCGTTGTAGCCCGCCGCCTTCAGGTCGAAGAGCGCCCCGAAGCCGCCCAGACCCGACATCGTGCCCGAGCGCTGCGTGCGCTTGGCCGCGGGTTTGATCCGGTCCACCAACGCATTGCCCGCGTCGATATCGACGCCCGCATCGGCATAGGTCAGGCCCTGTGTTTTCTCGGTCATCGCGGCGCACTCCGGCAAGTAAACTCTTGGCCGAAGCCCTAGCGTAACCGCACGCCCCCCGCAACGTCGAAGGGGCGGGGTGTTCGCGCTTTCTTGACGCCCGCGCGTCGTCTCACTAGAGGAAGATGCAATGGTGGGCCTGTAGCTCAATTGGTTAGAGCAGGGCGCTCATAACGCCTTGGTTGCGGGTTCAAGTCCTGCCGGGCCTACCAGTTTTCTCCCGAAGTTTCCGCGCCTTCACGGCCAGTGGCCGTTACTCTCCCTATACGTGTCGGCCTGCCCGGAAAGCCCTTGTTTCGCCCAATTTGCGCCCCGAGGCGTTCACGAACCCGCGCCAAATGAGGGCCGTGTCAGCGTACCAGTAACTATAAAAATCGAGCAGCCACGTCATAGGCCCCGATAGTTTTTGCACAGTCTTCGAGGGTTGGAGACCGGTCCCGCTTGGGCCCGGTTGACGGAAAACAAGGTAAAGCAGCGGCGACATGGCCACGACGTTCAACTGGATATATCTCGGGCAGGTTGTTGATCAAAATGGGACGCCCTTTGACCTCGATCCCGACGAGTCGAACTGGAAGGTCGAAAACTCGCGTGTCCTTGAAGGGATGACGATTGGGGATTCGACCGATCCTCTTTTCAGCAATATCACCGAAGCGACGCTAATAGATAACGGCGGGGCGTCCGGCGCTCTCGATACCCGAAACGCAACCTCGAACGATACGATCCGCACGGATATCGGTAACGGCGTTTCGAATTTCACCTTCGACAGCCTCGTCATCTACGAAACGACCCTCACCTATACGGACGGCACGACCGCGACAGTCCAGTCGGTCCTCGTTCAGACCAACTCGGGCCACCTGTTCCTCGCACCCGAGATGTCCAACGATGCGACCACGGCGGCCTACGAGGCCAAGCCGATCCAGTCCATGGCCATAGGGCGTGTGATCAGCGACGACGGCGCGAACCTCGCGCAGGACCGCTACGTCACCGGCTTCGACGACGGCTATGTCGACGGCACCTCTGGGGCGGACCGGATCGACGTGAACTATGTCGAGCCGATCGCGAATGGCTCAGACCGCGTGGACAATAACGATGCGGGCCTCGCGGGCAGCAGCGGCAATGACGACTACATTCGCGCCTATGGCGGCAACGATACCGTGCTGGCCGGCCTCGGCAACGACACGGTCGATGGCGGCACGGGCGACGATCTGATCGACGGCGGGTCGGGCAACAACTCGCTGATCGGGGGCGCCGGCAATGACACGCTCCTCGGCGGTAGCGGAAACGACACGCTCACCGGGAACGACGGCAACGATTCCCTCGATGGCGGCGCGAATAACGACTGGCTCGACGGTGGTATCGGGAACGATACGCTGATTGGCGGGACGGGTAACGACCGACTGATCGGCGGCGCTGGCAGCGACTCGCTCGAGGGCGGGGCGGGGGCCGATACGCTCGAGGGCGGTACCGGGAATGACACGCTGCATGGCGGCGCGGGCGGCGACGTCCTGTCGGGCGGAACCGGCATGGACTATGTCGACTATTCCGACTCCGCGAGCGCTGTGAACATCAACCTCGGCGCCGGGACCGCTACGGGGGGCGATGCGACGGGCGACACGCTCAGCGGCGTCGACGGGATCTACGGCTCGGCGGGAAACGATACGCTGATCGGCTTCGACGGCGCCTCCTCGGACCCGACGGATGGCTACACCAACGTCTTCTATGGCAACGGCGGGGACGACTATATCGACGGCGCGGGCGCGGATGACATCCTCTACGGCGGCACCGGTAACGACACCATGCTGGGCGGGTCGGGCAATGACTCGCTCTATGGCGACGCAGGCAATGACAGTCTTGCCGGCGGCACCGGCAATGACACGCTGTCCGGTGGCGACGGGAACGACGTCTTGCAAGGCGGCGTCGGCAGCGACCAACTCCACGGCGGAGCGGGCAACGATACGCTCTCGGGCGGTGGCGGCGACACCCTCGTCGGCGGCGCCGATGCCGACAGGTTCATCGATCTCATTCCCGGCGACACGATCGACGGCTCGGAGACGGGCGATGATTTCGACATCATCGACCTCAGCGACTGGGGTTGGAACAATGTCGCCGTGCATCGCGACGCGACGAACCCGGAGAACGGCACGATCGATTTCTTCGACGGCAATGGCGCGGTCGTCGGCACGGTCAGTTTCTCGAATATCGAAAAGGTCATCCCCTGCTTCACCCCGGGCACGCTGATCGCGACACATAGCGGTCCCTGCCCGGTCGAAAGCCTGCAGGTCGGTGATCGCATCCTGACTCGCGACAGCGGCTTCCAGCCCATCCGCTGGATCGGCATCCGCGCACTCAGCACTGCGGAACTTCTGGCCAAGCCGGAATTCCGCTCCATCAAGATCGCACCGGGCGCGCTGGGCGCGAACCAGCCCGAGCGCGAGATGCGCGTCTCGCCGCAGCACCGCATTCTGCTGACCGGGCCGCGCGCGCAGCTGATCGCAGGCGAGCCGGAGGTGCTGGCCGCGGCGCGCCATCTCGTCGGGCTGCCGGGGATCGAGATCGACGAAGAGGCCGAGGCGGTTACCTATATCCACGTGATGTTCGACAATCACGAGATCGTCTTCTCCGACGGACTCTGGACCGAAAGTTTTCAACCGGGGCAGGCGACGATGCAGGATATGGACCGCGCACAGCGGGACGAACTGTTCGCGCTGTTCCCGGAATTGAGCTGTGGAACCGAAAGCTACCTCGCCGCGCGCCCCAGCTTGAAGCGCCACGAAGCCCGGATCATCGCGGCCGCCTGACTTGGCGCGCCCTTGCGTTTGCCCGCTCTGGATCGCTACAGGGTTGTTGACCCGTGGATCAATAAAAGGAGCGCGCCGCAATGTCTGACCTCGAAACCTCCCCCAAGGACGACAGCAGGCCGCGCCCGAACATCCTGATCCTGATGGTCGATCAGCTCAACGGGACGCTATTTCCCGATGGTCCGGCGGAATGGCTGCACACGCCCAACCTGCGCAAGCTGGCGGAACGTTCGGTGCGGTTCGAGAACGCCTATACCGGCTCGCCGCTCTGCGCGCCTGGACGCGCGGCCTTCATGTCGGGCCAGCTTCCCTCGCGCAACGGCGTCTATGACAACGCGGCCGAGTTCCGCTCGGACATTCCCACCTATGCCCACCACCTGCGCCGCGCGGGCTACCAGACCTGCCTCTCGGGCAAGATGCATTTCGTGGGCCCCGATCAGCTGCACGGCTTCGAGGAGCGACTGACCACGGATATCTACCCTGCCGATTTCGGCTGGACGCCGGATTACCGCAAGCCCGGCGAGCGGATCGACTGGTGGTATCACAACATGGGCTCGGTCACCGGGGCAGGGGTGGCCGAGATTTCCAACCAGATGGAATATGACGACAACGTCGCCCATGAGGCGAAGATGAAGCTCTACGATCTGGCGCGGGGTAACGACGCGCGGCCGTGGATGCTGACCGTCAGCTTCACCCATCCGCACGACCCTTACGTCGCGCGGAGGAAATACTGGGACCTCTACGAGGATTGCGCGCATCTCGAACCCGAGGTCGGGACGATCCACTACGAGGAGCAGGACAACCATTCGAAGCGGATCTTCGACGCGAATGACTGGCGCGAGTTCGACATCACGACCGAGGATATCCGCCGGTCGCGCCGCGCCTATTTCGCGAACCTGTCCTATCTCGACGACAAGATCGGCGAGCTGCTGCAGGTGCTCGAAGACACGCGCCAGGAGGCCACGATCCTCTTCGTCTCCGATCACGGCGATATGCTGGGCGCGCGGGGGCTGTGGTTCAAGATGAGCTTCTACGAGGGCTCGGCCCGCGTGCCGCTGATGATCTCCGCGCCGGGCCTGGAGCCCGGGCTTATCTCCGATCCGGTCTCGACGATCGACGTCACGCCGACGCTCTGCGATCTGGCTGGCATCTCGATGGACGAGATCGCGCCCTGGATCGACGGGCAGACCCTGCTGCCGCAAGCCCGCCGCGAACCCCGGAAAGAGGCGGTGGCGATGGAATACGCGGCCGAAGCGTCCTACGCGCCGCTCGTGAGCCTGCGCAAGGGACGCTACAAGCTGAATCTGTGCAATCTCGATCCCGATCAGCTTTTCGATGTCGAGGCCGATCCGCATGAGTTGACGAACCTCGCGGGCGACCCTGCCCATGCCGAGGCCTATGCCGCGCTGAAAGCCGAGGCGGCTCAGCGCTGGGATCTGGATCGCTTCGACGCAGAGGTCCGGGCAAGTCAGGCCCGCCGCTGGGTCGTCTACGAGGCGCTCAGTCAGGGCGGCCAGTACCCGTGGGACTATCAACCGCTGAAAAAAGCCTCCGAGGCCTATATGCGCAATCACATGAACCTCAACGTTCTGGAAGAAAACAAGCGCTTCCCGCGCGGCGAATAAGGTATCGAGTGACCCCCGGGGCGGCTCGGTCCCGGGGCGCGGCGCTGCACCTCACCGCGCCGTGACAGCCTTTCCGGAACGCGGCGCCGCCCTAACCTGTTGCCCAACCGAATAGGCAATCAGGAGATCGACCATGAGCGTTCCGACCCTTACCCTCAACGACGGCATCAAGATCCCGCAACTTGGCCTCGGCGTCTGGAAGATGGAGGATGCCGAGACACCGCGCATCATCCGTAATGCGCTGGATGCGGGCTATCGCCACATCGACACCGCCGCGGCCTATGGCAACGAGGCGGGCGTGGGCCGTGGTGTCGCGGACAGCGACGTCGCACGAGAAGACATCTTCGTGACCTCAAAGCTCTGGAATGACCGGCAGGGTTATGACGAAACCAAGCGCGCCTTCGACGAGACGTTGGACAAGCTGGGCTTCGACTATCTCGATCTCTACCTGATCCACTGGCCGATGCCCGCCAAGGACAAATATGTCGAGACGTGGCGGGCCATGATCGAGTTGCGCGACGCCGGCCGAATCCGCGCGATCGGCGTGTCGAACTTCTTGCCCGACCATCTCGAGCGGCTGATCGAGGAGACCGGCGAGGCACCCGCGATCAACCAGATCGAGCTGCATCCACGCTTCCAGCAGGCCGACCAGCGCGCGGCGCATGAAAAGCTCGGCATTACCACCGAATGCTGGTCGCCGTTGGGTCAGGGCGAGGCGCTCGCGAACCCGATCCTCACCGAGATCGCCGCCCGCCACGGCGTCTCCGCCGCACAAGTCACCTTGCGTTGGCAGATCCAGCTGGGCCTCGTGACGATCCCCAAATCCGCCAATCACGAGCGGATGCGCGAGAATATCGACGTGTTCGATTTCGAGCTGAGCGAGCATGAGATGGCGCAGATCAAGCAGATCGACACTGCTGCGGGCCGGATCGGGCCGAACCCGGCGACGGCGGATTTCTGAGGGTGACTTAAATGTCACCCTTGCGCTGACCGCGCCGCTCGGGACGGGCCGCGAGAGTTGATCTTCACACGACACTCACGGTTTAGTGAGTTTGTTTTGTGGAGGAGATCTAAATGCGTAAAGCTTTATTGTTGCTGCCATTTCTTGCTGGATGCGTGCCTGCGACGCCGATCGTGAGCGACTACAACGGGGATAGCGTCACCATCCAGACATCAATGCTTGCCGATCAGGCTGAGGTGAAGGTGAACGCCCAGGCCGAGGCGGACCGTATCTGTGCCAAGAAAGGCAAGAGAGCAGAATACGCCTCGTCGCGCCAAGTCGCGGAATACACCAACGCGCACCTGTTTCTCTGTCTCTGAGGCGGTACGACACGAGGGGAGGCATAACGCCTCCCCTCAATGCCCCCCCACACCCTTGCGGATACGCCGGATCATCAGCCAGACCGCGAGGATCACGATCGGCGTCAGCCCTGCCATCATGATCTCTTTCGTCAGTCCGATCTTCTTCGAGAGCGGATAAGCCAGGTAGCCCGCGACCGAGATCGCGTAGTAGCTGATCGCGACCACCGACAGCCCTTCGACCGTGTGCTGCAGGCGCAGCTGCAGGTCCGAGCGGCGATCCATGCTTTCCAGCACTTTCTGGTTCTGCGCCGAGCGCTCCACATCGACCCGCGTGCGCAGCAACTCGCCCGCCCGCGCCGCCCGCGTCACCATCTGCTGCAGCCGCGTCTCCGCCGATTTCACCGTGCGCACCGCCGGGTCGTAGCGCCGGGCGATGAACTCGCTGAGTTTCTGGCGCCCCTCGAAGCGGCTTTCGCGCAAGGACTCCACCCGCTCTCGGACGATCGCCTCATAGGCCCCGGTCGCCGAGAACCGGAAGGAATGCGCGACCGCGAGGCTCTCCAGCTCGGCCGAGATTTCCAGCAGGTCGTGCAGCGTTTCTTCTGCGGAGTGCGCGTCGTCGCCCATCCCGTCCACGATCTCGGTCAGCCTCGGGTCGAGCGCATTGAGCCGCTGCGACAGGTCGCGCGCCCGCGCCAATCCGAGCATCGACATCGCCCGGTAGGTCTCCAGCTCGCAGAGCCGTTGCACCGTGCGCCCGATCCGTCCCGACCCGGTCCCGGGCCGCGCGAAGATAGCGAAGCGCATCTGCCCGTTCGGATCGATCCGGAAATCGCCCGCGACCACCGCAGCCCCGTCGAGCACCCAGGTGCAGACGAGGCTCTCGGTGACGAACCATTGCTCCAGAAGCGGCGCGATGTCGTCGGGGTTCTCGGGCAACTCCTCGATGCGGATCTGCACCGCGGCGATCCGCCCGCCGGGGCCCGCATCGATCCAGCTATCGGGGTAGATCTCGGTCTCCGCCGGGTCGAAGGCGCGCGACGACACGCCTTTGCCGAAAGCGAGATAAGTGGTGAATTCGGTATGGCTCTCCCACTTCACCTCGTGCCGCCCGATCTTGCCGGCGTAATGGGTGATCCCCGCCTGAGGCTGCGCCGCGCCGTTGCGCGTCAGAAGATCGACGAGATGGTCGTGATCCTTGCTGCGGTCGCGATTGGCGGCGTCGCGCGGCTCCTTGAAGGCGACATAGACCGCGTGGCCCGGGACGCCGAGCTTCGGGTAGGGGCGGGCGTGCAATTCGTTCACAAGCGCATAGCGCTGCGGATGGTCGGGCAGATGGGGTTTGGGATCGGCGGTCATCTCATAGGTCTCGCTCACGCGGGTGTGACCTTCTAGCTGCGGCGAAATTTCCCGCCGATCAAGCGTTTGACGGCATGCATCGGAATACCGGGTAAATCTGCCACAGCGCCACGCGAGCCACGAGGGGGAGGGGGCGCTGCCCGACCGTTAGTTGTCAAACGGGATCGTCTTTTTTCTAACGCTATCCGCATTACTGAAAGCCCGCCAGAAGACTGGCGGGCTTTTGAGATTGACGCGCGCTATCAGAAACGCTGACGAGGGGCGATCGCTGATTAGTTGCTGTGGCGGTCCGCTTCTCCCCCCTGAGGCTTTTCCCTGCTCGAGAGCTTAGGTGCCGTGGCCGGAGCCGAAGCGGGAGCCTCCGGCTCGAGAGGCAGTTTCGCGAGATAGTCTGCGATCCGCTTGCTGTCAGCAGAGCTCGATGCCTCCGAGAGCGTTTCGAGGAACACGCCGACCTCACTGCGGGGCGCCTTGTCCAGCCACTTGCCGAAGGCGTCGAGGACATAGCGCCGGCGGCGCAGTTGCGCCTTGTGCTCTTTTTCGGCTAGCTGAGCGACTTTGTTCTGGAGGTTCAGATACTGCTGGAAGATGCGGTCTTGCTGGGTTTGGGGGATTTGAACGGTCATGTCGTGCTCCTATGCTTGCGACGGGGTGAGGAATGAATGTGGACCTCCGGGGTTCGACAAGAAGCGGATTTATCGACTTCTTTGATCGCCATTTTTGCTCTTTCCTTTCAGCGCCTTGGTTGCATCTTCGACCTCTCGTTTTTCGATTTGCGTATCTGCGATGAAATGGCTGCGCAGGTTCGACGGGAGAGCGGCGATCATCTTGGCCCGCAGCTTTTCGAGAGCTGTTTCTTTCTGCGTGACCGCAGCCACCCGTGCGGCAACATCGTTCTCGGCTTTTCGGGCTGCCCCCAGCCGGAGGGCTCGATAGGCGCCGCCCAGATGGATCAGTAGCTTGCGCGCCGAGGCACCAGGCGCGGTCAATAGGCGTTCCAGCCGCTCCCGCTCCCGCGACTCCTTCGGAAGGCGCGGCGCCACCGCCAGTCGGTCGCCATGCGCCGGGATGAGGCTCCCCGTCGCCGCGTGTGTGGCGATTTCGATCACTTCATTCGCCTCGGCCTCGCGCGCTTCGGCGCGCTTGTTTGCGGCGTTCAGAGTTTTTCGTTGGTCTTTGGCATCACGCTGCAGTCGCTCGGCGCGCGTCTGCTCTGCTTCGAGCTTCTTCGTCTCGGCCGCGATCTTGGCTCTTTCGCGGGCCAAGCGGACCTCCTCATTCGCGCGCCAGACATGAGCCGGGACATGTTTCTTGCGACCCGGAATGATCACGGTCGGGTCAGTCTTCTGCTTTTTCTTCGCTTTGCGACGGGCCGCTGCCTGTCGTTCTCCGCGTGCCAGCCCCAAGGAGGCAAAGAACTCCCCAATGTCGTCCTGCGCCTTCTCATAATCCTTCAGGAGCGGATGGGAGGATGGCTGGATGAGGCGCTGCGTGCCGCTGCGCTTCGAGTGTTTCTCGGTCCAAGGCGCGATCACCCCGTGGATGTGGAACGTCGTCTCGTCGCGATCTGCACGGGCATGCAGAACCTGATCGCCGAAGCGCGATCTCAGCCATTCGATTACCCTTGCCTGAAACTGCGCTTCGCGCTCCTGGATCAGCTGCTGCCGTGCAGATGCTTTCTCTGCGTCGGTCCCGATAAAGCGGCTTTCAGCCTCAGAGGGCACAAACCACTCGCGGTTTGCGGTGATGATGAACTCGCGCAACGGACCGGATTTCGACTTACGCCACGGGTCG
This sequence comes from Thioclava sp. IC9, assembly GCF_002213225.1. Classification (NCBI taxonomy): domain Bacteria; kingdom Pseudomonadati; phylum Pseudomonadota; class Alphaproteobacteria; order Rhodobacterales; family Paracoccaceae; genus Thioclava; species Thioclava sp. IC9. Next base: position 1,195,102 of record NZ_NBNX01000001.1, on the reverse strand, counting down.
CTCGGCCCCTCGATCAAGCAACGGTCCGCTTCCTTGTGCCGCTTGGCCGCACGAAGCCCTTCGACCTGTTGATTGATATTCTGAAGGCTCGCGAGGCGCACCGCCTGCATAAGCTCTTTGTGCCAATTAGGTGAGCCGAGGATCTGTTCGTTCAGCTGTGTGCGGCTCAGATCGACATGATCCAGTCGATCTTCTTGCTGCTTGCGCTCACCGTGCATCCGATAGCGATAGAGCTGCTGGGGGTAGAGCTCCGCGAAGCGTAGCACGACGGGATGGGTTGAGGACACCGACGCAGCAGCAGCTGTGTCGATAGGTTGATGCAGTGACATGACGGCCTCCGGTTGGGGTTGCCGTCGAAAAGTGGGCGGAGGCGGAGGAAGTGAAAGCTCGATTGGACCGATAGGTGAGTGTTCATTTTACGTGTGACGCGCAGGCTTGAGCTGGAACCGTCGCCAAAATGGTTCCGGGCCTTGATCGACCTAAACGCGGGACGAGCTTCAAGCGGCTTTCTCAGAAACCTCCTATCGAGACGCAGTAGCCCCTGACGCTCTTGGGCCGACGACCGAGCATTTAGTCCTCCTCGGTCGATGACGGCCAGGGATGTGGGTCGCTGCTCCTCATGGCGTAGTTCCCTGGGCCGGAAGGCTCAGACGACCCATGAGCTTCGCCCTTTCTGGTTGCTAAGCAAAAGGGATTCCACGACTATCCGGCCGACGCTTTGACCTCGGTGACCGCATATGCCTTCTGATTTGAATGACCTGATTATTTCCATTCTGCCCGAAGACGGATCTTCGGTCGGAAATGGCGCCATATTTTCCAGGCTTCAGGAACTGTGGCCCGATCTGACGGTGGCACAATACGAAGAAGCGAAAGAGCGATTGATCGACGAAGGCCTCGTTCAAAAGGGCAAAGGGCGCGGTGGTTCGCTCGCTCTCCTCGTCGAGAATGACGACGAAGACGAAGACGATTTCGAACTCGATTACACCGACGAGCCCGAAGATCGCCCGAAATCCACGGCTCCGCGGAAGAAGAAAGCCGCGCGTAAATCGGATGAACCGGTGCAGGTTCTGTCCTATCGCCACAAGGACACTCGGGTGAACAACCCCGAGGTCGGGATGGTGCACGCCGACACCGATCCCGATGGCCAGAAGGCCACGTGGGCCTATGATCCCCATCTGGATCCAGTGCTTAACTTCGATTCTGCGCGCGGGGCGATTGAGGGGATCATAGACGGTGCGTTGGCCTCCGGCGATCTCGATGTGATGAAAGAGGCGCTGGTCGAACTGAAGCGGATGCAAGCACCCTATCTGAACTGGACGGGCAAGGCCGAGAGGACGTGCGTCGAAGTAGATACTGTTTCGCTGCATGTTCACGAACGGGTTGATCCGGCGACGATCCTCGCCCACGTGGCGAAGAAGCTGAAAGGGAAAGATGCCGCCGAGCAATGGCGGCAGGGACATCTTTTCGAGGCTCCGTTCGAGAGCCTGCCGCTGCGAAAAGCAATGGATTTCTATAGCCATGAAAAGGGCTGGTCGAACCGCTTGGTGGCGGGTGACAGCCTTCTGGTGATGAACTCCTTGCTGACCAAGGAAAGCATGGCTGGGAAGGTGCAGATGATCTACATCGACCCGCCATACGGCATCAAATACGGGTCGAACTTCCAGCCGTTCACGAATAAGCGCGACGTGAAGGACCGCTCAGACGCTGACCTGACGCAAGAGCCCGAGATGATCAAGGCGTTTCGCGACACTTGGGAGCTGGGCATCCATTCCTACCTGACTTACTTGCGCGACCGGCTGATGCTGGCGCGCGAACTTCTGACCGAGACGGGTTCGGTTTTCGTGCAGATTTCGGATGAGAACCTGCACCATATTCGAGAATTGATGGACGAGGTAATGGGCGCGGAGAACTTTCGCGCAATCATACCATTCAAAAAGACATCTTCTGTCGGCAGCGCCGGCTTGGACCAGATCAATGATTACCTTGTTTGGTATTCGAAATCCGATGCGATGAGGTATCGGCAGCTCTTTCAGAGCGTCGAGGGCGACACATACTCATTTCCTGCTGTTGAGGCAGTAAGCGGGGAATGGCGTAGGCTCACAGCGGCAGAGAAGCGGACCGGCGAATATGACGGAAAGCTATTCCGCACCTCAAACATCACGTCGCAGAGTGGCGGTGAGAAGACGGGTTTCCCCGTGGAGATATTCGGGCAGTCTTTGAAACCGTCTGCAAACTCATACTGGAAGACCAATCAGAGTGGCATGATGAGACTCGCGAAGGCTGGGCGTCTGCTACCGGTGGGGAATACGCTGACCTACAAGCGCTTCAGTGATGATTTTCCGGTGAAGGCCATAACGAACTGGTGGGAAGACACCGTCCAGAGCACATTCGCAATCGAGAAAGACTATGTTGTTCAAACATACACTCGCGTCATCGAACGTTGCCTACTGATGACCACCGATCCCGGCGATCTGGTGCTCGATCCCACCTGCGGTTCCGGCACCACCGCCTTTGTTGCCGAGAAATGGGGGCGGCGCTGGATCACCTGCGACACCTCGCGCGTGGCGGTCACGCTGGCCAAGCAGCGGCTGATGACGGCAGCCTTCGATTATTACATCCTGCGCTATCCGCACGACGGGCTGAAAGGCGGCTTCGATTACGACACCGTCCCGCATATCACGCTGAAATCCATTGCCAATAATCCCGATATCGACACTATCTGGGATGAGGGTCATCCCAGGATCGAAGCGGCACTAGCCGAACTCAACGCAGCCCTGACGGCGACTCCCCCCAGAGCCATGAAACCCACCCAAGGCGTGCGCAAGGGCAAGGTGGTCGATTTCGCCCAGGGCGACATACTGCACGAATGGGAGGTGCCCTTCGACTGGCCGTTGGATAACGACGAAAAACCGCTCTGGCCCGCATCCGCCAAGGCGGCGTTTGACGCCTTCCACGCAGCACGCCAAGCGATGCAGCGCCGGATGGACCAGTCCATCGCCGATCACGCCGATCAAGAAACGCTTTATGACAAACCCAAGAAGGACCCGAACCGCTTGCGCATCGCCGGCCCCTTCTCAGTCGAGGCGGTGCCGGCACCGACGGTTCTGTCGCTCGACGAAAGCCTGCCCATGGCCCAAGCCGACACCACCGTCGCACGCTCGGGTGAAACCTCGCGCCAAAGTGCGTGGCGTTCGGAGCTGTTGAAAACAGGTGTGCGCGGCAAGGGCGGGAATATGATGACCTTCGCCGAGTTCGAAACCCTGCCTAGCTGCAAGTTTCTGCACGCCAGCGGCTCCGTCTCGGACACTGGCGATCGCGTCGTCGTCAGTTTTGGCCCCGAACACGCGGCACTGGAACAGCGGCAGGTCGAAGAGGCTATGAACGAGGCTTACGGCCTGATGCCGCGCCCGAAGTTCATTTTGTTCTGTGCCTTCACCTTCGACCCCGAGGCGGCGAAGGACATAGACGAGATGGCGGTTCCCGGGATGACCTTCCTGAAGGTCCAGATGAACACCGACCTCTTGACCGAAGACCTGAAGAAGAACCGCTCCTCGAACCAGTCGTTCTGGCTCATGGGCCAGCCTGAGGTTGACCTGCGCAAGCGCAAGGACGGGCTGTGGGAAGTCGAGGTGAACGGCTTTGACTATTTCAATCCGAAGACCGGCGAGATCGAAGGCGGCGGTAAGAAGCAGATCGCGATGTGGTCGCTGGATACAGACTATGATCAGCGCTCGCTCTTCCCGCACCAAGTGTTTTTCCCGATGGCAGATGGCAAAGGCGGATGGAACCGTCTGAAGAAGACTGTGCGGTCCGAGCTGGACGAAGACCTACTGGAGCGGTTCCACGGCACGGAGTCGCTGCCCTTCGAGGCCGGGGAACATAAGCGCATCGCGGTCAAAATCGTGGATGATCGTGGGATCGAGTCGCTCAAGATCATCCCGCTGGAGGGCTGATCCATGTCGCTGATTATTAACAAGCCCTATGGCTGCCCGCAGCAGCATTGGGTCGAAGGCACAGGCGGCAAGCTGGAAATCAAGCCCGAACGACGCCCCGCGAGCTATGAGGTCTTCGATGTTCGCAACAATACTAAACGCGTCGAGACACTGGATCTGGTAAATACGATCCGCGGTCGGGTCGATCAATGGCGTGCAGATGGTTGGCCTGGCGTAACCATCGTCACACGCAAACTCTTGGAGCATTGGCACGACAACACCGCACGGCAGTTGCCATTCTATTTCTGTCAGCTCGAAGCAATCGAGACACTGATCTGGTGGGTCGAGGGCGCAGCCGCCTACAAGCAGGGGATCAATGTGCCCGGCGATGGAGGTGACTGGGAACGGCTGTGTAACAAGATGGCCACCGGTTCAGGCAAGACCACTGTGATGGCGATGCTAATCACTTGGCAAGTGCTCAACGCTGTCACCTACCCCAAGCGAAACAAAGAGTTCAGCCGCGCCGTATTCATTGTCGCTCCGGGCTTAACCGTGAAGGGGCGCCTTCAGGTGCTCATCCCGAGCGAAGGCAGCTATTACGACGAGTTCAACTTGTGCCCCTCAGAGGCAATGCGGCAGAAGCTCAATCAGGCAGAGGTCCTGATTGAGAACTGGCACACACTGATGCCGCTGAAAGATCAGCAACGCTCGGTCGTCAAGAAGGGCTCCGAGAGTGACGAGGCCTTCGCCCGGCGTGTGCTGGGCAAGCTGTCGCCCTACAAGGACATCATTGTCATCAACGACGAGGCGCACCACGCTTATCGCAAGCCGCCTGAGGTGAAGATCAGCAAAAAGGATGCCGCAGAACACGGCATCGATCTGGAGGAGGCCACCCGTTGGGTCGAAGGACTGGACCGAATCCATAAAGTGCGTCGCATCCAGCGATGTTTCGACCTGTCGGCGACGCCGTTCGCGCCCACCGGTAAGAAAAGCACTGATACGGCGCTGTTCGGGTGGATCATCTCGGATTTCGGGCTGAACGATGCTATTGAGGCTGGTCTGGTGAAAACGCCGCGCGTAGTTGTCCGCGACGATGCCGTGCCGGATGCGCAGACGCTGCGCTCGAAGCTGTATCACATCTATCGCGATCCCTCTGTATCAGAGGATCTAAATCGCTCAAAAGCTGAACCTCACGAACCTTTGCCGAAGCTGGTGCAGGATGCCTACACCCTTCTTGGTGCGGACTGGCGTGTGGCGATGCAAGCTTGGGCTGAGGCGGGTCACAAATCGCCGCCGGTGATGCTTACCGTTTGCAACCGCACCGAAACTGCAGCGCGGATCGAGTATTACTTCAATCAAGGCGATGCCCATTGGCCAGAGCTTCACGCGCCCAACAAGACCCTTCGAGTTGACTCGAAAATACTCGACAAGGCGGAAGTGGGCGATACTGCCGCTTCCGACAAGAGCTATGAAGAGCACCTGAAAGAGATCGTTGACGCCGCTGACATCCCGTCGACACGAAAGGAGCAACTCGGCGAACTCAAGAAAGAAGAGTTGCTGCGTGAGATCATCGACAATGTTGGCAAGCGCGGACAAGCTGGGCAGGATCTTCAGAATGTCATCTCGGTCGCGATGCTTTCTGAAGGCTGGGACGCGAAGAACGTCACACACATCATGGGGCTGCGTGCATTCACTTCGCAGTTGCTCTGTGAACAGGTGGTTGGGCGAGGATTGCGCCGCGTGTCATATGAAACTGACGAGAAAGGGCTGTTTGTGCCCGAATATGTCAACGTCTTTGGCGTGCCTCTTACCATTTCCGAAGCGGGTGGAGGCGGTGAACCCCCGCCGCCGCCAAAGCCCTCAACTCAGATCGAAGTGCTGCAGGACCGCGCTGATCTCGAAATTCGCTGGCCCAACGTCTTGCGGGTAGAGACTGTCGTTCGGCAGCGGCTTGAAGTGGATTGGTCGAAGGTTTCGAACCTGACCCTTGATCCGGCATCGACCCCGATCTCGGCCGAGCTTGCCCCTGCACTTGGCGGCGCGACCCACTTGTCGATGGTTGAGGCCATCGATCTCGAGTTAATCCCGGATGGCTTCCGGTTGCAACGCCTCGTTTTCCAAGCGACACGCAAGGTATTTGCGACAATGAAGCACGGTTTCAAAAGCCATGAGGGCTTTTTGGCATCGCAACTGGTTCGGATCACGGAGGAGTTTCTCGCCTCAGATCGGATCGAGATCCCGTCGATCTTCCATTCCGATCCGCTCCGGCGCCGTATCTTGGTTGCGCTGAACATTGACTTGATCGTTCAGCATCTGATGCGTGGTATTGTTGAGCAAAACCGCACCGAACTCACGCCCGTCTTTGACGAAGACGATCCGATCGGTAGCACCGGAAATATGCGAACCTGGTATACATCGAAGCCCTGCAGGGAGACCGTGAAGTCGCATATCAGTCACGTCGTGGGTGATTCTGCTTGGGAAGGTCACGCTGCTGATTTGCTCGAGAGACACGATGAGATTGTTGCCTACGCCAAAAACGATCACCTTGGCTTCCAAATCCACTACCTCTGGCAAGGATCGAAGCGGCGTTTTCTGCCGGACTTTCTCGTGCAGTTCAAATCAGGCAAGATCCTCGCGCTAGAAATCAAAGGCGTTGACAGTCCTCAGAACAAGGCGAAACGCGCCGCGCTCGAGGAATGGGTTTCCGCCATCAATTCGGTTGGTGGTTTTGGTGAATGGGCGGCAGATGTTGCACTCCGACCCGCCGAGATCAGAGATGTCCTTGATCGCCATTGCTAACTCGGGAAAAGACATCGACTTGCCTCGCCACACCATTACTCACTAAGCATCTGACATTCCGGGCCGTTGGCCCTCCCTGTCAGAAGCCGTTCGCCGGGGCGCTGCCCCGGACCCCGCGCCTTCCGCGGGACCGAAGGGCGGTCGCTCGCCGCGCCCCCTCCGGCCTCCCCCTGGCGTCCTCCGACGGACCATAGGGGCGCTCGCCACCCCCTCTGGACTACCCCGGCCGCCTTCCGCGGGACCAAAGGGTCGTCGTTCTGCACTCCCCCTCTGGACACCCCCTGCGCCCGGGGGAGGCCGCTTGGGCGCGCCTCCCCCGAACCCCCTCCAGCATTGTGCCTCCTCTCGACCGACCGCGGGCCAGGGCCCGAGCGGTTTCGCGTGAATGGCCGCTGAGGCGTCCGGGTTTCGGTCGCGCGGTCGATATGACGCGCGACCGAAACCCGGACACCCCGCAGGGGGCCAGAACGGGAGCGTGTCGATCTTTTCCCAAAATGGAGAATCCCATGTTCGACAATGTTCCCTCGACCGTCGAGACCAAGCCGCACGCGTGGTCCGAGACCTTGCGCTCCGGCGACATCGTCTCGTTCCGCTTCCCCACGAACGAAGGCAAGACCGGCCCTGAACCGAAGGCCCGTCCTTGTCTCGTTCTCGCCTCGGCCCTGATCTCCGGGCAGCGCTGGCTCACCATCGCCTACGGCACCTCCGTCACCGAGAAGGTCCGCAAAGGTTACGCGATCCCGCTCGGCTCGCACGATGCGCGGGTGGCCGGGCTCGAGCGCGCGACGGCCTTTCGCGGCGATCGCATCGTGATCGTGCGCCCCAACAATCGCGCCTTCGCTGTCAGTCCGATCCTGCGCACGCCTGTGCTTGGCCGTCTGACCGGGCGTCCGCTGGAGCGGATGCACGCGATCCGGGCGCGACTTCAGGCCGAGGCCGACATCGCCGCCGAGGCGCGCGCCGAGCGCCGCCGTGCGCGCATCGATGACCGCAAGTCGGTGATCGAGGCCCGGGCCCGGGCTGCGGCGCGGGCGGTCATCACCGGCACCTGACGCTGAAGCCTTTCGGCAGCGTCAGTTCGCCGGCGCTGCCGCCTTTCCCAATCTCAACAGGAGTTACAACAATGCTCGTTCCCAACATGATCCCGAGCGGCAACACGCATCGGATCATCGTGTCCTCGCCCGAACAGAAAACGCCCGATCTCGACCGGATTCAGGACATCGCCGCCGATGCGACCGGCGCCCTGCGCCTTGCCCTGCAATCGGCTTCCGACCTCTCCCAAGGCATCGCCGAGGATATCCGCACGGAACTCACCGCGCTCGAGCGCAGGCTGGAGCGGCGCGACACGATCGGCGACGGCGCTCGCGCCGAAATCGCGCTCTGCATCGAGCAGCTCGGGGCCTTCCTCCCCGACGACACGGTCGAGGTGTTTCGCGACGAACTGAGGGTGGCGCTGAACCACTCGGAGCGCGTCGCCGATCTGATCGCGGCGGATCAAGAAATCCGCCGCCTTCGGTGGCTCGGCAAGTAAGCCAGCCACCCAACTTGGGGCGCGGGTCCGAACGGGATCTGCGCCCCCTTTTTGAGACCTTTCCAACCGGAAATCGTGATCCGGAAGAGGCTTTCTTTCGTTCGAAAGCAATGACTTGAAAGTTTCTTCCGAAATCCGATGGGGTATTTTTCCTGCTCTTATCCACTCTTCCTGCGTCGAAAAAATCAGACCGCAAGGAGCAGACATGCAGGCAACCACCCAGACGCTGACCGCAGCCAACGAAAACCCGGGCGGCACGACCCGGATCGAGACCGCACCGACCGGGCTCATCTCGCTTCTCGGCCGCGCCGCCGCTCGGCGCTTCGTCGAGGCGTCCGCGCCCGCCAACATGACCACCGCCCCGACCGAAAGGACCGCCCAGTGAAACGCGCCGCCATCTATGCCCGCTACTCGTCGAGCCTGCAAAAGGCCACCTCGATCGAGGATCAGATCGCCATGGCGCGCCGCGAATGCGAGCGCAACGGCTGGACCGTGGTCGAGATTTTTGAAGACCGCGAGAAGACCGGGCGCAATATGCGCCGTCCCGGTTTCCAGGCGATGAAGGCTGCGGTCGCGCGGGGCGAGATCGATGTCGTCGTGATCGAGGCCTTGGACCGCCTGACGCGCAAGGTCGTCGATGCTCTTTCGCAGTTCGACCTTCTCCAGTTCCAGGGCGTCGAGCTGCACTCCGTGAAAGAGGGCGCGCTGGAATTTTTTTCGGTTCTGGTCGGAGGCATCGGCGCCCAGCAGTTCTCGGAGATGATCGGCGCACATACGCGGCGCGGTATGCGAGGCGCGGTCTCGCGCGGGCGGCTGCACACCAGCGCCTACGGGTATCGCAAGCGCGAGGCCGCTGAGGGGCTGAACCGCGAGATCGACCCGGAACAGGCCGAGGTCGTGCGCCGGATCTTTCGGGAGACTGCGGATGGCCGCTCCGCCACCGCCATTGCCAAGGCGCTGAACGCCGATCGGATTCCGGCCCCCAAGGGCGGCACCTGGGACGCCTCGTCGATCCGCGGCCGCAAGGATCGCTGCGAAGGCATTCTGAACAACCGCCTCTACGTCGGCGAGGCATCGGTTTGCCGGTTCGGCCGTCGCTATCATCCGGAGACTGGAGCCAAGGCCGTCTTCGCGACCGAAGATGACACGGTGACGGAAACCTTCGACGCGCTGCGGATCATCCCGCAAGACCTCTGGGATCAGGTCGAAGCCGAGCTCGCGACGCGCACGCAGCGTGCGGCCAGCACCGGCAATCCGCAGGCGGCGCGTCGCTCGAAGCACCTGCTGAGCGGCCTGATGGTCTGCGGTTGCTGCGGCGCGCCTTATATCAAGACGAGCAGGAACCGCTTCCAGTGTCGTGAGAACCGCAAAAGTGTTTGCGAGAACAGCGTCACGATCCGCCAAACCCGGATCGAACCGCGCGTCTTCACCGCTTTGCGCTCCAATCTGCGCAGCGCTGAACTGATCGCTGAGTTCGAAGCTGCGTTCTTGGCTGAGATGCGCATTCTGGAAGGCACCGATCTGGGGGCCTCCATCAAGGCCGCGAATGCCCAGCTCGCCAAGGTGCGCAAAGCCCGCCGCAGCATCATGAGCGCGATCGAGAACGGCGCCGACTTCGCCGACTACGGCGCGCGCGACAAGGAGCTCAAAGCAGAGGCCCAGGAACTCGAAGACCGGGTCGCGCAACTGGAGGCGCAGCAGGAAAGGAAAGACGCCACGCCGCCCGACATCCCTGCGATCTTCGAGGCGGCGCTCCAGGATCTCGAAGCGCTCCTCGGCGATCCGGATCTCGTCGCCCGCGCAAACGAAGAGCTCGGCACCCTCATACGATCTATCACCCTCATACCGGACCCCAAGTCCGAAGACGGCCTGGCTGCCGAGATCCAACTGGATCTCGGCAGTTTGCGTTCGAGGGTATGGGATGAGGACAAAGCGCAGGGGCAGTCGCCGTGAGGCGACCGCCGCGATTGCCCTAACCGAAACTCACGATTATCAAAAACGGACCCGCCGTTCGCTTTCGAAGGTGCTGGCGCACTCAAAGGCCGAATATCCATTTTTGATCTCAGGGACTTTATATGACCAAGCCGAATTCCAGCTCTCGAGCTTTCGATGCAGATGTTTTGTTCAACGAGGGTGAATGGCCGGATCTCATCCAATCACAGCAAAAGCTCTTTTCCCGGGAGAGCCTGACGCGTGTGTCGGACGGGCTACGCGAAGAGTTTTACAGTGGTCACGCCGAAGGCCGACGAATGCCGAGTTTTCAGAGGTCGGAGTGGGCAACCGATCTCCTTGAGGCATTCACCGACTATCCTATCGGCTACGACCTGCCCTGCCTGATCTCTCGCGATCGCCCCACGCGTGGCAGGATCATGCTTTGCGCTCAGGATCCGCTCCGAAAAACGGGAGCGCCTGGTGTAGTAACTATCGGAACTTTCTTTGGAACTGACAGCGAGAGATACCGCCACTACATCAACCCGGGCAAACAGGTCAAACCACACCACCCGGCGATGTGGGATGTCGTCCGAGCTTGTCTCGATGCCGACTACGACGTCTGGCTCACAGATGCGGTGAAGGTTTTCGCTGGTCCCGGCAACTTGCTTTTGAAGGATAAACGAGGCGGGCGGGTCTGCAGTGAGATCCTTGCGGAGGAGATCGCGCAGGTTCAACCCGTTCGGATCGTCGCCCTTGGCGGCAAGGCTGCCGCCAAAATATATGGTGTTGCCGTCAAGCAGGAAGTCATTGGCGCAGACCGGGTCATGGCATTGCCGCATCCGGCAGGTTACCAGACGAAATGGTATCTCGAAGGCGCGACGCGCGACTACCCGGCCGGAGCTGACGGCCTGCGGGCTGCGAAGCGCGATTTTTACTGCCGCGCTCTCGGTCTCTGACTTCGCCTCGCCATTGAGCCAGCGAATAGTCCCTGCGAAAAAGACAGCATCGGCTTGTGGCCTTTTGAACAGCGACAACTAACGGTCGGGGAAGGGGCGCTGCCCCCTCTTGGCTGCGCCAATTCACCCCCGGGATATTTCCGCCAAGAGGAAGGGGCGCGTGGGATTGAACTTCGCCTTGGTCGAAATATCCCGGGGGAGCGCGTCAGCGCGGGGGGCGGAGCCCCCATCGCCGCGATTGCAAGGCGCGCGCGGGCAGGCTAAACGAGCGCGCATGATGAACCGTCCCGCGCTCCCGCCCGAAATCGCCCGTCGCCGCACCTTTGCGATCATCTCGCACCCGGATGCGGGCAAGACCACCTTGACCGAGAAGTTCCTGCTTTTCGGCGGCGCCATCCAGATGGCGGGGCAGGTGCGTGCCAAGGGCGAGGCGCGGCGGACTCGCTCGGACTTCATGAAGCTCGAACAGGATCGCGGGATTTCGGTCTCGGCCTCTGCCATGTCCTTCGAGTATCGCGAGTTCCGCTACAACCTCGTCGACACGCCCGGCCACTCGGATTTCTCGGAAGATACTTACCGAACGCTGACGGCGGTGGATGCGGCGATCATGGTGATCGACGGCGCGAAGGGCGTGGAGAGCCAGACACGCAAGCTCTTCGAGGTCTGCCGCCTGCGCGATCTGCCGATCCTGACCTTCTGTAACAAGATGGACCGCGAGAGCCGCGACACGTTCGAGATCATCGACGAGATTCAGGAAAATCTCGCGATCGACGTGGCCCCGGCTTCTTGGCCGATCGGGATGGGCCGCGATTTCCTCGGTTGCTACGACATGCTGCACGACCGGCTGGAACTGATGGATCGCGCCGACCGCAACAAGGTGGCCGAGTCGATCAAGATCAGTGGTTTGGATGATCCCAAGCTGGCCGAACATGTTCCGGCCGATCTGCTTGAGAAACTGAAGGAAGAGGTCGAGATGGCGCGCGAACTGTTGCCCACCTTCGACCGCCAGAGTTTCCTCGAAGGTCACCTGACACCGATCTGGTTCGGCTCGGCGATCAACAGCTTCGGCGTGAAGGAGTTGATGGACGGGATCGGGGAATTCGGACCCGAGCCGGAGGTCTTCAAATCCGCCGAGCGTGACGTGGCGCCCGAGGAGAAGAAGGTCGCGGGTTTCGTCTTCAAGGTGCAGGCGAACATGGACCCCAAGCACCGCGACCGCGTGGCCTTCGTGCGCCTCGTCTCGGGGCATTTCACCCGCGGGCAGAAGCTGCTGCATGTGCGCTCGAAGAAACAGATGGCGGTGTCGAACCCGGTTCTGTTCCTCGCAGCCGACCGCGAACTGGCGGAAGAGGCCTGGGGCGGCGATATCATCGGTATTCCGAACCACGGGCAATTGCGCATCGGCGACGCGCTGACCGAGGGCGAGGCGCTGCGCTTCACCGGCATCCCGAGCTTCGCGCCGGAACTGCTGCAATCCGTGCGTGCGACCGACCCGATGAAGGGCAAGCACCTCGAGAAGGCGTTGATGCAATTCGCCGAAGAGGGCGCGGCCAAGGTGTTCAAGCCCGCGATCGGCTCGGGCTTCATCGTGGGCGTCGTCGGCGCGCTGCAATTCGACGTGCTGGCGAGCCGGATCGAGCTGGAATACGGCATCCCCGTACGCTTCGAGGCCTCGCAGTTCACCTCCGCCCGCTGGGTGTTGGGCGACAAGGCGGCGGTCGAGAAGCTGGTCAACGCCAACAAGCAGCACATCTCTTATGATCATGACGGCGACGTGGTGTTCCTCACGCGCCTGCAATGGGACATCGACCGGGTCGAGCGCGACTACGAGGGCGTGACGCTCTCGGCGACCAAGGAAATGATGCAATGACAACCCCACTGCCCCCCGAACTCGTCTCGATCCTGTGCAACGAAGCGAGTGCCCCGGAAGACGTGCGCACGGTCGAGGCGCTGGTCGATCTGTGGCTTGCCGACAATGCCGAGGAGCCCGAGGGCGAGGACTTCCCTTGGTCGGTGCTGTGTGTTTTCGAGCTGCGCGAATATCCCGAGGTGCTCTGGACCTTCATCCGCAAGGCGCTGACCGGGGCGACGACGATCTGGCAGGTGGTGATGCTCGCCGCCGGGCCGCTGGAAGATCTGGTCGCGGAGCATGGCGACGAGTTCATCGACCGGATCGAGCGCGAGGCGCGCCATTCCGCGCGGTTCCGCTTTGCGCTGACGGGCGTCTGGCCGCAGCAGGGAGAGGGCAATACCGCGCTCTGGTCGCGTATCGAGAAGGCACGCGCCCCGGCGATGGATACCGGGCTCGACATGGGTGGACCGCTACCGCCGAAATGAGCGCAGCGCATCGCGCATCAGGTAACGAAAATCACATCTTTGCGCCTGGGCTGTGCATCTGTGCGCGCCACACCTACCTCTGAACAAGGAGGAGATCATGGCGCATGTCTCTCGTCTGCCCGGCAAGGCAATCGCGCGGTTTTTGCAAAAGCAGACCCGCTTCTACCAGCCTTTCGGGGTCATCCCGACCCCTGCCTTGCGCGCGACGCTTCGGCCGGGCGATGTGCTGTTGGTGGAGGGCGACCGGCGGATTTCGGCGGCGATCAAGTATCTTACCCATTCCACTTGGTCCCATGCAGCCTTCTATTCCGGCGGCCCGCCCGGAGGCGAGCTGATCGAGGCGGACCTGGAGGAAGGCGTCAGGATCACCGGGCTTTCGGCCTATGCGCATCTCAACACACGCATCTGTCGGCCCGTCGGGCTTGGCCACGATCAGCTTGAGCTCGTGATTAACTACATGCAAGGCGCGGTCGGGCGGCAGTATGACCTGAGAAACGTGGTCGATCTCGCGCGGTACCTGCTGCCGCGCCCGCCCGTGCCGCATCGGTTTCGGCGGCGGATGCTGGCGCTCGGATCGGGCGACCCGACGCGGGCGATCTGTTCGACCGTGATCGCCGAGGCGTTTCACGCGGTCCACTACCCGATCCTGCCGGATGTCGTGATGGGCAGCGCCGACAGCCAGGGAGAAATTCTGCATATCCGGCACTCGTCGCTGTTCACGCCGCGCGATTTCGATCTCTCGCCCTATTTCGCCGTGATCAAGCCGACGCTAGAAGGCGGGTTCGATTTTCGCCAATTGCAACTGGCGGAGTGACGCCGGAGGAAGGGCGCCTCCGGCGGGGATATTTATATCAAGAGGAAGCGAGAATGCGCCTTTCAGATAAGGCGCATCGCCTGCGTCGTTACATCGCGAAGGAGACGCCGCAGCCGCAGGAGCTCGACGCGTTCGGGTTCTCGATCACGAAACGCGCGCCGATCAGTTCTTCGGTGAAGTCGATCGTGGCGTTCTCGAGGAAGGGCAGAGAAACCGGGTCAATCAGCACCTTCTGGCCCGCGCCTTCGAGCACGATGTCGTCGCCCGCAGGCGCCTCTTCGAGCTTGATATCATACTGGAAACCAGAACAGCCGCCGCCCTCGACGGCCACGCGCAGCGCCTGTGGCGCCTCGCGACCTTCATTGATTTCCGCCAGTCGCGCAAAGGCGCGTTCGGTCACTTTCGGAGGGAGTTGCATCGGATTGGCCTTCCTGACCCCTCGGGGCCTGTATTTCCGTCACATCCGAGATATAGGAGGGCCGAAGCGTGCCGACAAGACGAGGTTTTACCAGTGCTCAAGCCCTATGCCTGCCAGCCCGGCGAGAGCCGCGGGCGGCTTCACCCCGAAAGCATGTCCACTTTCCGCTCGCCGTTCCAGCGCGATCGGGACCGGATCATCCATTCTTCGGCCTTCCGACGGCTCAAGCACAAGACGCAGGTTTTCGTCGAACATGAGGGCGATTACTACCGCACGCGCCTGACCCACACGATCGAGGTGGCGCAGGTCGCGCGCACGATTGCAGGGACATTGGGGCTGAACACCGATCTGGCCGAGGCGGTGGCGCTGGCCCATGATCTGGGCCATCCGCCCTTCGGGCATACCGGCGAGGACGCGCTGGCCGAGCTGATGAAGCCCTATGGGGGCTTCGATCACAATGCGCAGGCGCTCCGGATCGTGACCAAGCTGGAGAAGCATTACGCGGGCTTCGACGGGCTGAACCTGACATGGGAGACGCTGGAAGGCATCGCCAAGCACAACGGGCCCGCGATTTCCGACAAGGGCGTTTCGCACAGCTTCCCGAGCCGCGAGGAACTGCCCTATGCGCTGGCCGAGGTCGATGCGGCCTGGGACCTGGAGCTGGAGACCAACGCCAGCGCCGAGGCGCAGGTGGCGGCCGTGGCCGATGACGTGGCTTATAATCACCACGATCTGCACGACGGGCTGCGCGCGGGGCTCTTCGACGAGGACGACCTGTGCGAATTGCCGGTGATCGGGGCCTGTTTCGCCGAGGTCGACAAACTGCATCCCGGTCTCGACCGCACGCGGCGCCAGCACGAGGCGCTGCGCCGGGTCTTCGGCGTGATGGTGGAGGACGTGATCGCGGTGGCCGAGAACCGGTTGACCTCGCTCGGGCCGCAATCGGTCGATGATATCAGGCAGATGGACGGGCCGATCATCCGCTTCTCGAAGCCGCTCTATCAAAGCCTCAAGGTGCTAAAGCAGTTCCTGTTCGAGCGCATGTATCGCGCGCCCTCCGTCGTGGTGGAGCGCAAGCGCGTGACCGAGATGATCAACGCGCTCTTCCCCCTGTTCATGGAACGCCCGGAGCTTTTGCCCGAGGAATGGCAGGAAGAAGTCTCGCGGGCCCGTATCCTCGGCGGCGACTGCACGCGGCCGGAATCGAAGCAGGCTCTCGCGCGGGTCGTGCTCGATTACGTGGCGGGTATGACGGATCGTTTCGCCATCCAGGAATATGATAGGCTGGTCGGGCGCGGGCGCTGAGGCGGAACCACTGGCCCTCCGTCTCGTTGTGCTCGCGAATGCAACGCATAGGAGGGATTCATGATCCGCAAGCACGCATCGGCCCATTGGGAAGGCACCATCAAGGGCGGCAAAGGCACGATTTCGACCGAGAGTGGCGCGCTGAAGGCGCAGCCCTACGGCTTCAATACCCGGTTCGAGGGTGAGCCCGGATCGAACCCGGAAGAGCTGATCGGCGCGGCTCATGCGTCCTGTTTCTCGATGGCGCTGTCGCTTCAGCTCGAAGAGGCGGGCGTCTCGGACGTGGTGATCGACACCAAGGCGGAAATCTCGCTCGACAAGGAAGGCGACGGTTTCGCGGTTAAGAAATCCGCGCTGACCTCGACCGTGAAGGGAACCGGCGACGAGGAGGCGATCCGCAAGGCCGCCGAGGGCGCGAAAGAAGGCTGCCCAATCTCGAAGCTGTTGAATTGCGAGATCACGCTCGACCTGACGGTCAACTGATCCGGTCCTCAGCGGTCAAAGCAAAAGGGCGCCCGGTGAGGCGCCCTTTTTCGTGGTTCGGCGGACGTGCTCAGCGCTTGAAGAGGTGCTTCTGCGCGTCACGGCTCGAATTGTCGTTGCGCTTTTCGGCGGCCAGAGCGCGGCCCGCCTTGACGGCGGGGCGCTCGCCTAACTCATCGAGCCAGCGTTTGAGGTTCGGCTTGTCGTCGAGCGTTTGCTCCTGCCCTTCCCAGAGCGAGGCCCAACCCCAGGACGCCATATCCGCGATCGAGTAAAAATCGCCCGCGAGGTAGCGGTTCTCCGCCAGACGACGATCCATCACGCCATAGAGCCGTCCCGTCTCGGCGCGGTAACGGTCCTTGGCATAGGGTAGGTCCTGCGAGGGTTCGAGCTTGGGTGCATATTTCAGGAAGTGGTGCGCCTGACCGGCCATCGGGCCCAGCCCGCCGACCTGCCAAAACAGCCATTCGTCGACCGCGATCCGGTCGCGCTCGGTCTCGCCATAGAATTGGCCGGTCTTGCGGGCGAGATACTGCAGGATCGCGCCGCTCTCGAAGATCGAGACGGGTTCGCCATCCGGGCCGTCGCGGTCGATGATCGCGGGCATCCGGTTGTTGGGCGAGATCTTCAGGAACTCCGGCTCGAATTGCTCCCCCTTGCCGATATCGACCAAGTGGGTCTCGTAGGGCAGGCCCATCTCTTCGAGGGCGATGGAAATCTTCCAGCCGTTCGGCGTGGGCCAAAAATAGAGGTCGATCATGGGGTCTCCGTCGGGTTAGGCGGCAGGGTCCGCTCTACTTTGCCGTGCGCTGGAACGAGGGCAATGCGAAACCCGATGTGCGCGGACGCGCAAACAGCCGCGACCAGCGGGGGTCTTGCGCCTTGGGCAGCGCTTCGGCGAGGAACGGAAGCGGCAGCCGGTCGGGCTGACGCAGCACTTGACGGTAGAGGTCGAACAGCCCCTCGCGCATGTAGCAGGCGAAATGGCAGACGCGTTTTTCGGGCGGGGCGACGGGATAGCCCAGATCGTCGAGCACCTCGATCACCTCGGGCGCGTCGATCTGCAGATCGAGCCAGTTGCGCAAGGGGCGCGTCAGGCCGTTGCCGAGCGAGCGTTCGCGCCCGCGGGCTACACCCCACTCGAAGAGGAAGTCGAAAAGGTCGTTGTCGCGGCTCGTGACGTTGAGCACTTCGCAGGTCCGGCCCGCAGGGCTCGCCATCGCTTCCTCGGCGCGATTTTGAAATTCGGCGGCGGCCAGCAGAACCATCCGAGCTACTTGCCCGGCATGGGCGTGGCGGAGCGCCCGCAGGGCGACCCGCGCGCCCATCGAATGGCCGATGATCCCCACGGGACGCCCGGTCGCGGCATTCAGTGCGCCGATCAGGCGGGCAAGGCGCTGGGCGGCGATCTCGGCCATGTCGTAAATCCGGGTCAACCGTCCCGTCGATTGCCAACTGAACGCGATGCCGAGGCCCTCGCCGGGATTGGTCCCGTCGAAGCCAAGCGCACGCGGCCAGCTGATCGCGGTATGCAGATTGAAGGTCGGCTCCATCGCGAAGATGTGCTCGTAGGGATCGCGGCCCTCGACCCCTGCCGCGTAGCTGTAGCCGTGGATCATCACCACGATCGGGGCGCCCTCCGGCAGGGCGCGCGCCTGAGCGAGGACATCGGCGGGCAGCTCGGAGCTGGCATGGACCTTGAGAAGCGGCATTGGGGCCTCGGGGGAGGGGCGCAGGCGCGGGTTGATGTTTTAAATCGAACGCGGTTTTTCGCCCGAAAGTTCCCTTGCCTTCGCGTGAGCGCGCCGCGGCGGGGCATGGAACGCGACGCGCGCCGGGCCTCCTTTGGTGCGAACGGGACATCGCCGCTATGCGTTGACGCTACGCCCCCTGCGCGGTATCGCAGCCCCAAGTCGCGACAGACCGCCGCAGGAGGCACCGATGACCGAGCGCAAGACCCGCACCAAACTCGTCCATGACGGCATTCGCCGTAGCCAGTATGGCGAGATGGCCGAGGCGATGTTTCTGACGCAGGGCTTTGCCTACCCCTCGGCCGAAGCCGCAGAGGCACGGTTCCTCAAGGCCTCCGACGACGAGTTCATCTATGCCCGTTACGGCAACCCCACGACGCGGATGTTCGAGGACCGGATGGCGTCGATCGAAGGCACCGAGGACGCCTTCGCCTGCGCCTCCGGCATGGCTGCGATCAACGGCGCGCTGACCTGCCTCGTGAAGGCGGGCGATCACATCGTGGCCGCGCGCCAGATGTTCGGATCCTGCCTGCATGTGCTGAAAGTGCTGCAGGGCTTCGGCGTGGATGTGACGCTGGTCGACGGGACCGATCTCGACGCCTGGCGCGCCGCGATGCGTCCCGAGACGAAGATCTGTTTCTTCGAGAGCGTCTCGAACCCCGGCCTCGAAGTGATGGATGTCGCGGGTATCGTGAAGATCGCTCATGAGGGCGGCGCGACGGTGGTGGTCGACAATGTCTTCGCCTCGCCGATCTTCTCGCGCGCGGTGGAGCTTGGCGCAGATGTGATCGTTTATTCCGCGACCAAGCATATCGATGGCGGCGGGCGCGTACTTGGCGGTGTCGTGCTGGGGTCGAAAGAGTATATCCGTGGCCCGCTGGAAACTTACGTCAAACACACCGGCGGCGCCATGAGCCCGTTCCACGCATGGGTTCTGCTGAGCGGGTTGCAGACGCTCGATCTGCGGGTGCGCGCGCAGGCCGCGAACGCCGCTGCGGTGGCGAGCGCCGTGGCCGGCCATGAGAAACTCGCCCGCACAGTCTATCCCGGTCTGATGGACCATCCACAACATGCATTGGCGATGGAGCAGATGGGCTCGGGCGGAACCATGCTCGCGCTCGACCTGAAGGGCGGCAAGGAGGCGGCGTTCCGCTTCCTCAACGCGCTGCAGATCGTGTCTATCTCGAACAACCTCGGCGACGCGAAATCCATCGCGACCCATCCGGCGACGACGACCCACAAGAATCTGTCTGAAGAGGAGCGGGCGGCGATCGCGATTACCCCCGGTCTGATCCGCGTTTCGATGGGGATCGAGGACGGGGGTGACCTGATCGCCGATATCAAGGAGGCGCTCGACGCCGCCTGATCGGGGTGAACCGATTTCCGCGAACCGGCGTATTGTCTTGGACATCAGCCCCAAAACCCCCATATCTGGCGGGACCGGGCATACCGGAGGACAGGATATGAACGTGCAAGGCAGGATCGAGACCCCCGACGATAACGACGCCCGCGCCGCGCTCGAGGTGCTGCGCGCATGGGCCGCGAAGGCCGATCCGGTCGAGGTGGCGCAGCTTGACCCGGCCATCGCGCGGCTCCTGCCGGACCGCGAGCTCTCGAACTACCCCGATCTGAGCCGCGAATATGACGACAGCTTCGAAGCCGACGCGGCTTACAAGGCGACGCTGCCCGACCTGCAGAACGGTCCGTCCTCGCTGATCGTGGGCGCCCATACCCGGATCGAACATGTCGGTATCTCGAACTTCCGGCTGCCGGTGCGGTTTCATACCCGCGACAACGGCGATCTGACGCTGGAGGCGTCGGTCACGGGCACGGTGAGCCTCGAGGCGGAGAAGAAGGGCATCAACATGTCCCGCGTCATGCGCAGCTTCTACGCCCATGCGGAGAAGACCTTCTCCTTCGAAGTGATGGAATCCGCGCTCGACGACTACATGGACGATCTCGAAAGCTTCGACGCGCGCCTGATGATGCGCGTCTCCTTCCCGGTAAAGCGGCCGTCGCTGCGTTCGGGGCTGGAGGGCTGGCAGTATTACGACATCGCGCTGGAGCTGATCGAGACGGCTGGTGTGCGCACCAAGGTTATTCACCTCGATTACGTTTATTCCTCCACGTGTCCGTGCTCGCTGGAGCTGTCAGAGCATGCTCGTGCCAGCCGCGGCCAGCTGGCCACGCCGCATTCGCAGCGTTCCGTCGCGCGGATTTCGGCGGTGGTCGAGCCCGGCAACGTTCTCTGGTTCGAGGACATGATCGATCTCGCCCGTGCCGCTGTGCCGACCGAGACGCAGGTGATGGTCAAGCGTGAGGACGAACAGGCTTTCGCCGAATTGAACGCAGCCAACCCGATTTTCGTCGAGGATGCTGTGCGCGCCTTCGCCGAGCGCCTTCTGGCCGAACCGCGCGTCGGTGACTTCCGCATCGTGGCCAGCCATCAGGAAAGCCTGCACAGCCATGACGCCGTGGCCATGCTGACCGAGGGCGAGACCTTCGCATCGGCCAGCGTCGATCCGAAGCTCTTCGCCACGCTGATCCATCAGGGCTGAAGACGGGTAGGGACGCTGCCCCAAGGGCCAGGGCGCATCGCTATTGGCGCAGGGGGGCGCTGTCCCCGCCCTTCGGGCTCCCGGTGAATATTTTCGCAAGAGCAAAGCCGGGCGCAGAGGCGCACGTTAGGCGAACAGATGCTGAACATGCCCCTTTCCCTCAGGGGGCCGAACCGCTAGATTGCCTCCCATGAATTGGGCTGATGACGACGATCCGTATGAAGGGGCTGCGAGCCTGTCGCAACGTGCCATGGCGGGCGCCATGCAAGCGCGCGCGGCGCCGTATCTCGATAAACTGAACCCCCAACAGCGGCAGGCCGTCGAGACGCTCGACGGGCCGGTGTTGATGCTGGCAGGCGCGGGCACGGGCAAGACCTCGGCGCTGACCGCGCGGATCGCGCATCTGATCCACACCGGCCGGGCACGCCCGAACGAGGTCTTGGCGGTGACCTTCACCAACAAGGCCGCGCGCGAGATGAAAGAGCGTGTGGGGCGCCACCTGGGCGGTGCGATCGAGGGGATGCCGTGGCTCGGCACCTTTCACTCGGTCTGCGTGAAGCTGTTGCGCCGCCATGCCGAGCTGGTGGGGCTGAAGTCGAATTTCACCATTCTCGACACGGACGACCAGATCCGGCTGCTCAAGCAGCTGATCGTCGCCGCGAATATGGACGAGAAACGCTGGCCGGCACGGCAACTGGCGGGGCTGATCGACGGCTGGAAGAACAAGGCGCTTACGCCCGAGAAGGTCTCGGGCCGCGAGACCGCGGCCTTCGACAATCGCGGATCCGAGCTTTACGCCGCCTACCAGGCACGGTTGAAGACGCTCAACGCGGTCGATTTCGGCGATCTGCTGCTGCACATGGTCACGATCTTCCAGACCCAGCCGGACGTATTGGCGCAATATCAACGCTGGTTCCGTTACATCCTCGTGGACGAGTATCAGGACACCAACGTCGCGCAATACCTGTGGCTGCGGCTTCTGGCGCAGGGGCATAAGAACATCTGCTGCGTGGGCGATGACGACCAGTCGATCTATGGCTGGCGCGGCGCCGAGGTCGGCAACATCCTGAAGTTCGAGAAGGATTTCCCGGGCGCGGCGGTGATCCGGCTGGAGCAGAATTACCGCTCGACCGAACATATCCTCTCCGCCGCGTCCGGGTTGATCACGGCCAATGAGGGCCGTCTGGGCAAGGAGCTCTGGACCGAAGCCGAGGGCGGCGAAAAGGTGCGCCTGATCGGCCATTGGGACGGCGAGGAAGAGGCGCGCTGGATCGGCGAGGAGGTTGAGGCGATTCAGCGCGGCACCCGTGGCAATCCGCCGATCAGTCTGAATTCGCAGGCGATTCTCGTGCGCGCCTCGCATCAGATGCGGGCCTTCGAGGACCGCTTCCTGACCATCGGTTTGCCCTATCGCGTCATCGGCGGCCCGCGCTTCTACGAGCGGCTCGAAATTCGCGACGCGATGGCCTATTTCCGCCTCGTGACCTCGCCCGATGATGATCTGGCTTTCGAGCGGATCATCAACACGCCCAAGCGCGGCCTTGGCGACAAGGCGCAGCAGCGCATTCAGGTGGCTGCGCGCGAGAACGGACTGAGCCTGCTGGACGGCGCGCGGATGCTGGTGGCCGAGGGTGCGCTTTCGGGCAAGGCGGCCGGGCAGCTGCGGCTCTTCGTCGAGAATGTCGCGCGCTGGCACGAGGAGGTTGTGCAGGCCTCGCCTGCGACCGCCGTGACACGGGCCGAGGATGACGAGCTGCTGATCGAGCCCGCCGAGGATGGTGTGGCGCCCGCAAATGACCTCAGCCATGTGCGTCTGGCCGAACGGATCCTCGAGGAATCCGGCTATGTCGAGATGTGGCAGAACGACAAGACGCCGGAAGCACCGGGGCGGCTCGAGAACCTCAAGGAACTCGTCAAGGCGTTGGAGCAGTTCGACAATCTGCAGGGCTTCCTCGAACACGTCGCGCTGATCATGGACAATGACAAGGCCGAGACCGAGGAGAAGGTCTCGATCATGACGCTGCACGCGGCCAAGGGGCTGGAATTCCCCGTGGTCTTCCTGCCGGGTTGGGAGGACGGGCTGTTCCCGTCGCAGCGCTCGATGGACGAGAGCGGATTGAAGGGCCTCGAGGAAGAGCGCCGTCTGGCCTATGTCGGCATCACCCGCGCCGAGGAGCTGTGCACGATTTCCTTCGCTGGAAACCGGCGGGTCTACGGCCAATGGCAAAGCCAGATGCCCTCGCGCTTCATCGACGAACTACCGCCCGCCCATATCGACGTGCTGACCCCTCCGGGTCTCTATGGCGGCGGCATGAACGGGGGCGGCTTTGGTGGCTCCAGCGCGATGGAAGACCGCGTCTCGCGCGCCGATGTCTACAACTCGCCCGGCTGGCGGCGGCTGCAAAATGCGCAATCGCGCGGGGTCAGCCAGCCGCGCGAGGCCCGCCACATGGTGATCGACGCCAAGGGCGAGAGCGATTACGAGATCGGCGACCGGGTCTTCCACAAGAAATTCGGCTATGGCGAGGTAATGGGCTCGGAAGGCGACAAGCTCGTCGTCGAATTCGACAAGGCGGGCGAGAAACGTCTGCTGTCGAGCTTTGTCGTGCCCGCCGCAGATGCCGACGACGTGCCGTTTTAACCCCTCGCCGTGGCGCAAATATCCCGAGGGGGCAGCGCCCCCTCGCGCTTAGGCCTTAGCTCACCAGACCCGGCACCGGCAGCCCCGCCGATTGCCAGAGCAGCACGAAGTTCAGCCCCAGCACCATGAGCGCGCCCAGAACAGCGAGCCAGAGAAGCGGCCCGCGCAGGGCGAACTTGCCCATGAGGTCGCTCCGCCGCGCGAAGATCAGGAGTGCCACCATGGGGACGGGCAGGGCGATCGACAGGACGACCTGGCTCATCACCAGGGCGTCGGTGGTGTTTACCCCGAGCCATACCACGACGAAGGCAGGTGCCATCGTGATGACCCGGCGCAGCCAGACCGGGATGCGCCGGCGGATGAAGCCCTGCATGATCATCTGCCCCGCCATCGTACCGACGACCGAAGAGGATACTCCTGAGGCGATCAACGAGGTCAGGAAGGCGGCGGCGGCGAAACCGCCCAAGAGCGGCGTCAGCGTATGATAGGCGCTCTCGATCTCGGCCACTTCGGAATGGCCGCTATGGAAGGCCGAGGCCGCCATGATCACCATCGCCATGTTGACCATCCCCGCAATCGCGAGCGCGATGATCACCTCAAGGTTGGAGAATTTCACTAGCCGTGCCTTCTGCACCGGGTCGGGGGTCAGCGCGCGGTTCTGCGTCAGACCGGAATGCAGGAAGATCGCATGCGGCATAACGGTCGCGCCGATGATGCCCACCGCGATCGTGAGCGCTTTGGCGTCGGGCATCGCGGGTGTGATCAACCCTTGCACGGCCCCGGACCAGTCGACCGGCGCTACGAACATCTCCGCGAGGTAGCACGCCCCGATCAGCGCCACGAGCGCGCCGATCACGATCTCCATCGGGCGGAAGCCGCCGCGCTCGAACAGCAAGATCGCATAGGTGACGACGGCGGTGACGCCCATTCCCCAGATCAGCGGCCAGCCGAACAGGAGCGAAAGCCCCAAGGCGCCGCCCAGAAACTCCGCCAGATCGGTGGCCATCGCCGCAATCTCCGAGACGATCCACATCGCGATCGTCACGGGTTTCGAGAAATTCTCGCGCGACAGTTCCGCGAGGTTCTTGCCGGTCACGATGCCGACGCGCGCCGAGATCGCCTGAAACAGCATCGCGATCAGGTTCGCGCCGAGAACGACCCACAAAAGCGCATAGCCGTAGCCCGCGCCCGCTTGGATGTTCGTCGCGTAGTTGCCCGGGTCCATATAGGCGACCGAGGCGATCACCGCCGGCCCGAAGAACAACAGAAACCCGCCGCGCCGGTTGCCCGACAGCACCGCTTCCATGGCCGTGCGGGTGCGGCTGGTCATGTTTTCCTTGCGGATAAGTTCGGTCATGGGGCTCCTCGTGGATACTTCTTCGGCGAAATGTAGCCGTGGCTACAAGATTCGCAAGTGGCTAATTTTCGTTGACAGCTCGACGCGCCTCGCGCGAAGCTTTGCTTGGCATATCGGGCGCGACAGGTTATCCGGTCCGCTCTGGAAATGGCGCCCGACTGGCCCCGACAGGCACTGAGACCGAGACCGTCAAGGCAGGCGAATGACTGACACCGATCCCTCCCAGATCAAGGGGTTCAACCGGGCCCGAGAGCGTGCGGCGCGCGCGCTGCTGGAAGACTATGTCGAGATGATCGCCGATCTGACGGCGGAATTCGGCGAGGCCCGTATCACCGAGATCGCCGCACGACTCGGGGTGGCCCATCCGACCGCGACCAAGGCGGTCGCGCGACTCAAGCGCGAAGGGCTCGCAGTGTCGCGGCCCTATCGCGGGGTGTTCCTGACGGAGGCGGGGGAGGCGCTGGCCGCCCAGGTGCGCGAACGCCATCGCACCGTTGTGGCCCTATTGCGCGCCGTGGGCGTGCCGGAAGAGGTCGCGGAGCTCGATGCCGAAGGGATCGAGCATCATGTCTCGTCCCGTACGCTGGAGGCGTTCGAGGCTTTCCTCGCTTCAAAGGCTGGCAAATAGCGCCGAGAGCCGCTCGGCCTCGCCGACGAGCCCCCAGGGCGGGTTCACGATGAACATCCCAGAGCCGATCATGCCGTGGCCTTCGCGGGCAGGCGGGAAACGTACCTCGTGGCTCAGCGCTTCGGGGAAATCGCGGCGCAGGGTGCGGACCATCGCCTCCTGTGCGCCCGAAGCCAGCATCGGATACCAAAGCGCGATGATGCCGACGTTCCATTTCTTCGCGATATGACCGATCAGCTTTGGCATCGCCGTGTAATCGGCTTTCTCCTCGAAGCTCGGATCGATCAGCATCATCCCGCGGCGCGGGGTGGGGGGCGTCAGCGCGAGCGCCATCTCGCGCCCGTCTGCCTTGTGCAGGACCGCCCCGCTGCGTCGTGTTGCGCTTCGCAGGGCGGAAAACTCCTGCGGGTGCAGTTCACATAGTTGAATCGTGTCCATCGGGCGCAACAGCGCCTCTGCCACCAAAGGCGAGCCCGGATAGGCCTGCGCCCCGTGTTGCGCCCGCACCGCTGCCAGCGCGCGCATGTAGGGATGATCGGGGGCGAACCAGCCCAAGCCTTCCACCCGGGCGATCCCGGCGGCGGCCTCGCCCGTCTTCGCCGCTTCCGCCCCGTCAAGCGCGTAAAGCCCGCGCCCGGCATGGGTTTCGAGGTAGCTCAGCGGCTTGTCCTTGCGCGTGAGGTAATCGAGCGCAGACGCAAGCAGCGCATGCTTGTGCACATCGGCCAGATTTCCGGCGTGATAGGCGTGTTGGTAAGACAGCATCGGTTCGGTCTCCTTGGGCCCTTCCTGCCGGTCAGCGCGCGCGAGGGCAATGCTCTTCTTCTCGGGAGACGTATCCCGGGGGTGCGCGAGGAGTGCGGGGCGGAGCCTCTCCGAAGGTTCATCTGGCAGGGGGATAAAAGAAAACGACGGCGCCCAGGGAGGAGGAGGGGCGCCGCCGTCTCTTTTCTGCCGTCAGGTCTCAGGGAGGAGGAGAGAGACCCTTCGGCACTGTCGACACCGCTTCAGGGAGGAGGAGGAAGCGGCGTCACACCCTCGGGTCCAGGGAGGAGGAGAGGACCCTCGGTATCTGGTTGGCGGCACCCTCAGGGAGGAGGAGGAGGGCGCCGCCGAAACGATTGGCCCAGGGAGGAGGAGAGGGCCTTTCGTATCAAATTGGACCTGCCGGTCCGGATATCAAGTGCTGCACTGCAGCATGCGACAGCCTGTCGCATATTTCCGCCGATGATAGGCGGCGACCTCAGGGAGGAGGAGAGAGGTCGCCGCCTGCTCGGCGCGGATCCCTCAGGGAGGAGGAGGAGAGATCCGGGCAGCTTTGGTCCGGCATCGCGGCGTCTCGCCGCTTGGGGCCGGTATGTCTTGGTGTGGCGGCGCTCTCAGGGAGGAGGAGAGAGAGCGCCGCCCAAGTTCCGAGCCCCAGGGAGGAGGAGAGGGGCTCAGGAAGAGAATTACTTGCCGTATGCGGCCTCATAGGCCACGCGGGTGATCATCGAGCTGTGCAGCCCGAGGTCGTTCAGTTCGCGGCTGCTGAGCGAGCGAAGCTCGTTGAGCGTCTGGCGATACACCTTGCGGCGGGCCAGGGCTTCGAACAGTTTCGATTTCATTGCGGCGAAGCCGCTGTCGTTCAGTTGGATGTCTTGTGCGAGTGCCATCGTATCAGCCTCATCTATCTACTTGCGCGGGTCGCTGCTGGTTCCAGCTTGTCGACCCATTTCGTTACTTCGTGTTCCGTCGTCGTTGGAGCAAAGATGGCGCTAATGCTGCGGTTGCACAATGCCGGGAAGCCTCAATGCCGCCATGCAGAAAATGCATGAATGATTCTGACCTATTTTCGGGAGAGAGGCGCAAGATATTTGCGCTCCCCTCGCGGGGCATGGGGGATTCCTGACCGTATGGGCAGTTCTCGACTTGAACTGCGCGGCAAAAACGCCACAGTTCCGGCCAAATAGCGAGTATGCGGGCGGATAATGGACCTGGGAATGGAGGAATCTGCATGGCTCTGAGCAAGGAAACGGTTCTTGCGACGTTGCAAACGGTGGAAGTGCCGGGCGGCGGGACCGCTGTCAGCCGCGATCTCGTGCGCGCGCTCGCGGTGCAAGACGGCGTGGTGCGCTTCGTGCTCGAAGGCGCGCCGCAACCCGAACTGGAGGCGATGCGCCCCACGCTGGAAGCGGCGATCAAGGCGCTCCCAGAGGTGACGAGCGTGACGGTCGTCGTGCCTTCGGGCCCTCCGCGCGGCCTCGGCGGCACGGCGCAACAGTCGCAACAGCGTGGTCCCGCGATCGGAGGGCATCCCAAGCCCCAGCAGGGCCCGCAAAAGGTGCCGGGTGTGAAGAAGATCATCGCCGTGGGTTCGGGCAAGGGGGGCGTGGGCAAATCTACCGTCGCCTCTAACCTCGCCGTGGCGCTGACGCGCGCGGGCAAGCGGGTTGGGCTGCTGGATGCCGACATCTATGGTCCCTCGCTGCCGCGCATGATGGGGGCGAGCAAGCGGCCGGCCTCGCCGGATGGCCAGACGATCCTGCCGTTGCAGGCGCATGGCGTCACGCTGATGTCGGTCGGCCTCATGCTGAAAGAGAGTGAAGCGGTGATCTGGCGCGGCCCGATGCTGATGGGTGCGATGCAGCAGATGCTGTTCCAGGTGAAATGGGACGAATACGGCCCGCTCGACGTGCTTTTGATCGATCTGCCGCCGGGGACGGGGGATGTGCAGCTCACGCTGTGTCAGAAAACCGAGCTGGACGGGGCGATCATCGTCTCGACCCCGCAGGACGTGGCACTCCTCGATGCGAAGAAGGCGATCGACATGTTCCAGCGGCTGAAGACGCCGATCCATGGGCTGGTCGAGAATATGTCCTCTTACGTCTGTCCGAATTGTGGCCACGAGGCGCATCTCTTTGGTCATGGCGGCGTCGCAGCGGAGGCGAAATCGCTGGGGTTGCCGTTCCTCGGTGCGCTGCCCGTTGACCTGGACGTGCGGCTCGCGGGTGACGCGGGCACCCCGGTCGCCGCGAGCGAGGGGCCGGCAGCCGAAGGCTACGCCACTCTTGCGCGTGGGCTGATCGACCGCGATCTGATCTGATCTGGCGGCGAAGGTTGCTCTGGGAAAGGCGTCCTCAACGGACGCCTTTTTCATGTTCGCGGGAAGGTCATGGGAAATCATGGCACCTTCCATGGAACTTCACGAGGGCGTAGAGAGCGCGTGAGCCGGGATTCGCAGAGATTCTTGGTGGAATCACGGCGTATTCACATCGGCTCGCGCAAAATCACGCCGCGGTGAGCGCGGAAAATGGTGCCTCAGGTGGCTCCAATTGCGGCTTAAAAATCACAGGTTCCATCTTGATTGAAATTTTTTGGGATTTCGTGGGAAAGCTTGGTCTGCGTTCGCAGCTACCAGATATGGTAAATTTTTTCTTCATGATGCCTAGGGGTATGCGATAAGGCGCGCAGGGCCTTGGGGCGGGGTGCTGCTGCGGACAAGATCTACCCAATCTTCGGCAAATTTTTTCTTGCGTGCCATGAATTCCCGTGGCATCCCTAATTCATCGGAAGCGAATGCAAATAGAGGCACCAAGACCTCACGGCGAAAAGCAGGTTTCATACAGGCCATCGCTTCACGAAAACAAAGAGATCCGGCGCGCGAGCGAGCAGACATCCCATCCCCCCAGGTGGCGCGTGCAGTCGGACATACCCAGTGATGGGAACGAGGGCGGCGGATTGGGCAGTGGCAGCAGCCCAATCCGCCGTTTTCATTCCGGGCCCGGCCCGGCGGGACAGGTGATAGGAGCGCGCTTTGGCGGGCATGTTCATAGGCGAATACACCTTCAAGGTGGACAGTAAGGGTCGCGTGTCGATCCCCGCGCTGTTTCGTCGTGAGCTCGAAGAGGGTGACCCCGAGCGCCCGAACAAAGATCGCCCCCGAATGGTCATCGTCTACGGTGCCGATACTCAGAAAATGCTTCAGATCTACACGCAGGCCGCTTTCGAGGCGCTGGCTGCCGATATCGCGGCGCTGCCGCGCGGCTCGAAGCAGCGCACGATCCTCCAGCGGATGGTTCTGTCCAAATCGCATCCGACCGAAGTCGATCCCGACGGCCGCCTCGTTCTCCCGGCGGCCTTGCGTACGAAGATCGGTCTCGACAAGGAGGCCTATTTCTCCGGCGTGGGCGAGACCTTCGAAATCTGGAACCCCGAGACCTTCGCCGCTGCCGATGAAGCCAATATCGATCAGTGGATCGAAGAGCAGGGCGAAGATTTCGACCCTCTCAGCCTTTTGTCGCAGGGGTGAGCCATGACGGATCGGGACGCCCTGCCAGACGCCCCCCACGTCCCGGTTTTGCTGCGGCCGCTCCTTCGGGCGGTCGCGCCTGTCTCTGGGACCTGGCTTGACGGAACCTTCGGCGCGGGCGGCTATGCGCGCGGTTTGCTTGAGGCGGGTGCCGACAAGGTGATCGGCGTGGATCGCGATCCGGCGGTTTTCGAGATGGCCGAGGCGTGGCGCGGCGAATACGGCGACCGGCTGGAGTTGGTCGAAGGCACGTTCTCCGAACTCGATACCTATTCCGACGAATTGCTCGACGGGGTGGTGCTGGATCTCGGCGTCTCCTCGATGCAACTCGATCAGGCCGATCGTGGCTTTTCCTTCATGCGCGACGGGCCGCTCGACATGCGGATGTCGCAGGAAGGGCCGTCGGCTGCCGATCTGGTCAACGAGACGGATGAGGGCGAACTCGCTGATATCCTTTATCAATATGGCGAGGAGCGCGCCTCGCGCCGGATCGCCAAGGCCATCGTCGAGGCGCGCAAGGTTCAGCCATTCGAGACCACGCAACAGCTCGTCAAGGTGATCGAGCGCTGCCTGCCGCGCCCGAAACCGGGGCAAAGCCATCCCGCAACGCGCAGCTTTCAGGGCCTGCGCATCGCGGTGAACGACGAATTCGGCCAGTTGATCGAGGGGCTGGAGGCCGCGGAACGTGCGCTGAAACCCGGCGGGCTGCTGGCGGTGGTCAGCTTCCACTCGCTCGAAGACCGGGTTGTGAAGCGCTTCTTCGCTGCGCGCTCGTCGACGGGCGGGGGCGGTTCGCGCCACGCGCCGGTTCAGCAAACCCTTGATCCCGCGTTTGAAATTACCGTGAAAGGCGACGGGCCCGACGAAGAGGAACTGGCGGAAAACCCGCGTGCACGCTCGGCTCGGTTGCGGGTGGGGCGGCGCACGGATGCGCCCGCCGGCAAGGCCGATCGCACGCAACTGGGGCTTCCGAAGCTTGTCACCGGGGAAAAGAAGGGGAAACGCCGTTG
The DNA here is from genome assembly GCF_002213225.1 of Thioclava sp. IC9. Lineage (NCBI taxonomy): Bacteria > Pseudomonadati > Pseudomonadota > Alphaproteobacteria > Rhodobacterales > Paracoccaceae > Thioclava > Thioclava sp. IC9. Next base: position 1,164,359 of record NZ_NBNX01000001.1, on the reverse strand, counting down.
AGACTGCTTGCCTATCTTGCCGCCTCTGCCTGTGTGCTCGCGCTCGCCTTCTGGGCCTATCACGTCAATTACGACACCCAGGACCGGATCGACGAGCTGCGCGACCTCAATCGGGAAATCGCCTCGCTGAACGAGGGCCTGACCGTGCTCAACGCCGAATGGGCTTATCTCAATCGCCCGCAGCGCCTGCGCGAACTGGTCAATCTCAACTTCACCTCGTTGCATCTTCTGCCGATGACGCCAGAGCAATTCGGAACCGTCGCCCAGATTGCCTACCCGACACCGCAGGCCGATGATACTGGCGCGTCCGGCACCGATCTGGCCGGCCTTTCCGATCCTGTCGAGGTCAAGGCCGATCCTGAGGGAGGGAACTGATGCGCACGCCCCTTCGCCCGCTCGCCCGTATCCTCGATGCCCGCGAAAAAGGTGAGAACCCCGACGCGATCGAACGCGAGAACCGCCGTCTGCGCGGCGAGGCCACCCGTGACAAGGCGCGTCAGAGCGCCGAAGGCCGTCTGCTGGTCATGTCGGTGATCTTCCTCGCGGCCTTCCTGACGGTGGGACTGCGCATGGGTTCCTTCGCCGCCGCGCGCCCCGAAGAGCCGCAGACCGATTCCACGACCGAGCAGATTCACGCCCAACGCGCCGATATCGTCGACCGCAAGGGCAGGGTGCTCGCGACGAACCTGCTGACCCACTCGCTCTACGCGCAGCCGCCGATGATGATCGACCCGCTGGGCACGGTGGACAAGCTGGTGAAGATTTTCCCCGATCTCGACCGCGACCGACTGAAGAAGGACTTCACCGGCCATCGCAAGTTCGTCTGGATCAAGCGCCGCATCAGCCCGGAGCAGATGCAGGCTGTTCACGATATCGGCGATCCCGGCCTTCTGTTCGGCCCGCGGGAGATGCGGCTTTATCCCAACGGCCATCTCGCCTCGCATATTCTTGGCGGCGCGCGCTACGGCACAGAAGGCGTGAACTCCGCCGAGATTCTCGGCGTGGCAGGGATCGAGAAGGAATATGACAGCTGGCTGCGCGATCCGGCCAATGGCGGGCAGCCGCTCAAGCTCTCGCTCGATCTGACCGTGCAATCGGCGCTAGAGGATGTGCTGTCGGGTGGCATGAAGCTGATGAACGCCAAGGGCGCGACCGCGGTACTGATGAAGGTCCACACCGGCGAGATCGTCGCGATGGCGAGCCTGCCCGATTTCGACCCGAACGACCGCCCCGCGCCGCTTCTGAAGGGCGACCCCTCCGACAGCCCGCTGTTCAACCGCGCGGTTCAGGGGATGTACGAGCTCGGCTCCACCTTCAAGATTTTCGCGGTGTCGCAGGCGATGCAGGATGGTCTGGTCACGCCCGAGACGATGATCGACACTAAGGGCCCACTGCGCTGGGGCAAGTTCCGAATCCACGATTTCCACAATTACGGCAAGCAGTTGTCGGTCACGGACGTGATCGTGCACAGCTCGAATATCGGCACCGCGCGGATCGTCCAGAAGATCGGCCCCGAGAAGCAGCGCGAGTTCCTCGGCAAGCTGGGCCTTCTGGAGCCTTCGCCGGTGGAACTGATCGAGGCGCCGACGGGCCGTCCGATCCTGCCGAAGAACTGGTCGGAGCTGTCCGCGATGACAATCGGCTACGGGCACGGTCTCTCCGACAGCCCGCTGCAGCTTGCGACGGCCTATGCGACGATCGCCAATGACGGGCGGCGCGTGCTGCCGACGCTGATCGCCAATGGCGGCCCGCGCAAGCCGCACAAGCAGGAATTCGGCGCCCCGGAAGGCGCGCAGGTCGTGTCCCCGGAGGTCGCCCATAAGGCGCTCGCGATGATGCGCGCCGTTGTGACGCGCGGCACCGCAAGCTACGGCAATGTCGAGGGCTATCAGGTCGCGGGGAAGACCGGCACCGCCGACAAGCCCGATCCGCAGGGCGGCTATTACGACAAGAAGGTGATCTCGACCTTCGCGGGCGTCTTCCCGGTGACCAATCCCGAATATGTGCTGGTTCTGACGCTGGACGAGCCGACGGATACCTCCGGCGACACTCCGCGCCGTACCGCAGGCTGGACCGCCGTACCGGTTGCGGCCGAGACGATCCGCCGTGTCGCGCCGCTTCTGGGTCTGCGCCCCGAACCGACGACACCCAACACGCTCGACGGCATCAGTCTGGTCAAGAAAGACTGACGTTTTCGGGGTCGGAAGGCGGGTGTCACGCCACGTGCATGAACCCGCGCATAGAGACAGGGGGCAGGGCCTGTCGCCTTGACCTCGCAGACGTGTCGCCGGATAAGTGCGGCGAGCTGAATAAAGGACGGATACGATGGCTGCGGGCACCAAAATGCTGAGCGAATTGGGGCTGACGCCGCTGCAGGGCGCAGACTGCGCGATCTCGGGACTGTCGGTCGACAGTCGGCAGGTCAAACCGGGCCATCTTTTTGCCGCGCTGCCGGGCACGCAGATCCACGGGGCCGAGTTCATTCCTTACGCATTGCGCATGGGCGCAGCCGCGGTGCTGACCGATCGCGCGGGCGAGCAAACCGCGCGCGAGGCGCTTGCGGGCACCGATACGGCCATTGTCGTCACGCAAGATCCGCGTCAGGCGCTCGCTTTCGCGGCAGCGCTGTGGTTCGAGCGCCAGCCCGAGACGATGATCGCGGTGACCGGCACCAACGGCAAGACTTCTGTCGCGACCTTTACCCGCCAGATCTGGCAGTTGCTGGGATTCGAGGCCGCGAATATCGGCACGACAGGCGTTGAGGGCAGCTATGCCGCACCTTCGCCGCATACGACGCCCGAGCCGATCACCCTGCATCGCTTGCTCTCGGATATGGCTGCCGTCGGCGTGACCCATGCCGCGATGGAGGCCTCGTCGCACGGGCTCGCGCAGCGTCGGTTGGATGGTGTGACGCTCTCGGCGGCCGCTTTCACCAACTTCTCGCAAGATCACCTCGATTACCACGCGAGCTTCGAGGAGTATTTCGCGGCCAAAGCTGGGCTCTTCACCCGGGTCCTGCCCGAAGACGGAGCGGCGGTGATCAATCTCGACGATCCCAAGGGGGAGGAACTCGCGCGCTATATCACTGCGCGCGGTCAGGAGCTGATCGGGATCGGCCATACCGAACGCTGCGAGATGCAGATTCTCGGGCAGCGGTTCGATGCAACCGGTCAGGATGTGCGCTTCGCCTGGGAAGGCTGGACCCAGATGACTCGCCTGCCGCTGATCGGCGGGTTCCAGGCGATGAATGTGCTTACCGGCGCGGCGCTCGCCATCGCGTGCGGCGCCGACCCCGAGGAGGTCTTCGCGACACTGCCGAAGCTATCCACCGTGCGCGGGCGGATGCAACTGGCTGCCACCCGCGACAACGGCGCGACGGTCTTCGTCGATTACGCCCACACGCCGGATGCGGTGCAGACCGCGCTGAAGGCGCTGCGCCCGCATGTGATGGGCCGCCTGATCGCCATCGTCGGCGCAGGCGGGGATCGGGACGCGACGAAGCGCCCGCTGATGGGCAAGGCCGCCGCCGAGAATGCCGACATTGTCATCGTGACCGACGACAATCCGCGCTCGGAAGATCCCGCAACGATCCGCGCTGCAGTGCTGGAAGGCGCGCCAAAGGCGCTCGAAGTGGGCGACCGGGCCGAGGCGATCCTGCGCGGCGTCGATCTGCTGCAGCCCGGCGATGCGCTGCTGGTAATGGGCAAGGGCCATGAGAGCGGACAGATCATCGGCTCGGACACCTACCCGTTCGACGACGCCGAGCAGGCCTCGGTCGCTGTTGCCGCGCTGGACGGGAAAATCTGATGGCCGTTCTCTGGACCTCGAGCGACGCGGCTGCCGCCACCGATGGTGAGGCCACGCAGGCTTTCGCCGCGACCGGAATTTCAATCGACACCCGGACCATACATCCGGGCGATCTTTTCGTCGCGCTCAAAGATGTGCGAGACGGCCATGACTTCGTGCGACAGGCGCTCGACAAAGGCGCGGCGGCTGCGATGGTCAGTCGCATTCCCGAGGGCTGCTCGAAAGACGACCCGCTGCTGATCGTGGATGACGTCCTCGCGGGCCTAGAAGCATTGGCGCGGGCGGGGCGCGCAAGGGCGCGGGCCCGTGTGCTCGCCGTCACCGGCTCGGTCGGCAAGACGTCGAGCAAAGAGATGCTGCGCGCTGTCCTCTCCGCTCAAGGCAAGGTTCACGCGGCCGAGGCGAGCTTCAACAATCACTGGGGTGTCCCGATCACGCTGGCGCGCCTGCCGCAGGATGCCGATTTCGCCGTGATCGAGATCGGGATGAGCAATCCGGGCGAGATCGCGCCGCTGGCGAAACTGGCGCAGCCCCATGCCGCGATGATAACGACCGTCGCGCCCGCGCATCTCGCGGCCTTCGAGAGTATCGAAGGTATCGCGCATGAGAAGGCGTCGATCTTCCAGGGCCTCGTCGAGGGCGGCACCGCGATCGTGCCGACCGGGCTGGAGACCTCCGACATCCTGCGCGAGGCCGCCCAGCAGGCAGGAACAATGGTCACCTTCGGCCCCGAGCCGGGCTCGGACTACCGTCTTGTCGAGGCCCGCATCTCGGGCGACGCAACCGTCGTTCAGGCGGACCACCATGGCACGTCGATCCTGTTCAAGGTGATGACCCCGGGGCGGCATTTCGCGGCCAACGCGCTCGGCGTGCTGGCCTTGGCCGAAGCCGCGGGTTGCGATCCGACCATTGCCGCGATGGATCTGGGCAACTGGCAGCCCCCCGCCGGGCGCGGTCAGCGCGAGCGGGTCTATATGGATGTGGTGGACGAGGCCGAGAGCTTCGACCTCTTCGACGACGCGTTCAACGCGAACCCCGCCTCGATGGCCGCAGCGCTCGAAGTTCTGGCAGGCGCCAAGCCACGCGACGGTGTTGGGCGCACCGCGAAAGGGCGCCGCATCGCGATCCTTGGCGACATGCTGGAGCTGGGCGAGGACGAAACGGCGCTGCACGCGGCCATCGCCGATCACCCGGCCATGGCGAAGGTCGACCTCGTGCATCTCGCGGGACCGCGCATGGCGGCGCTTCGCGAAGCCCTGCCGCGCACCAAGCGGGGAGAATGGTATGAAACGGCGGACAAGCTGGCAGAGCGCGCCCGCCACCTGATCGACCCCGGCGACGTGGTGCTGGTCAAAGGCTCGAAGGGCTCCAAGGTGAGCCTCGTCGTGAGCGTATTGAGAAAACTCGGCCAGCCCGGAGCGGCCGAGGCCCATAAGGGAAAAGACTAATGTTGTATTGGCTGACCGACTTCTCCGATGGCGGGGGCGTCTTCAACCTGTTCCGCTACATCACCTTCCGTGCAGGGGCGGCGTTCTTCACGGCGCTGCTGGTGGGGTTCATTTTCGGACCCTGGCTGATCGGGATCCTGCGCCGCACTCAGGGCAAGGGGCAGCCGATCCGCGATGACGGGCCCGAGGGGCATATCTCCAAGGCCGGGACGCCCACGATGGGCGGTATCCTGATCCTCACCGCGTTGTTGGTGTCGACGCTCCTCTGGGCGCGGCTCGACAACGGATATATCTGGGTCGTGCTGATGGTGACCTACGGCTACGCCGCAATCGGCTTCGCCGACGATTACGCCAAGGTTTCCAAGCAGAACACCAAAGGGGTCAGCAGCAAGGCGCGGCTCGCGCTCGGCTTCCTGCTCGCGCTTCTGGCGTCGCTCCTGACGTGGTATCTGCACCCGTCCGATCTGGAAGGGCGGCTGTCGATCCCGTTCTTCAAGGATCTGGTGCTGAACCTAGGCTATTTCTACATCCCCTTCGCGATGATCGTGATCGTGGGCGCGGCCAATGCGGTGAACCTGACCGACGGGCTCGACGGGCTCGCGATCATGCCGGTGATGATCGCCGCGGGTACGCTGGGCGCGATCGCCTATGTCGTGGGCCGCACCGACTTCACCGATTATCTCGGCGTGCAATTCGTGCCCGGCACCGGGGAACTGGTGATCTTCACCGCGGCGCTGATGGGGGGCGGTCTGGGCTTTCTGTGGTACAACGCGCCGCCGGCGGCGGTCTTCATGGGCGACACCGGCAGCCTCGCGCTTGGCGGCGCGATCGGCGCGATCGCGGTCTGCACCCAGCACGAGATCGTCCTCGGCATCGTCGGCGGGCTCTTCGTGGTCGAGGCGCTCTCGGTGATCATCCAGGTCGCCTATTTCAAACGCACCGGCAAACGGGTCTTCCTGATGGCCCCGATCCACCACCATTTCGAAAAGAAGGGGTGGTCGGAGCCGCAGATCGTCATCCGTTTCTGGATCATCTCGCTGATCCTCGCGCTGATCGGTCTGGCGACACTGAAGATCCGCTGACCCGCACATCTTTTTCTCCGATCGCGCCCCGCGCGCGATCTCTTCCGGCGCGCTTTGGTTCCTCGAGGCGCGCCGTGGTTTTTCTCAAAATTATTTGAGCGAACCAGAGCGAAATTCGTTGGTTGTCTCCCCGAACCGCGACGCGAGATGTCGCAAAAGTTTTTTAGCGAGGAGACCCCGATGACCCGCAAGTTCAACATCATCCTTTCGACGACCGCTCTTGCCGCTACGCTCTCGCTCGGCGCCGTTGCCACCCACGCAAATGGCGTGACCCAGGGCAGCAACGCGGAGAACGGCCAGTACGGTCTCGTCGATTACAAGATGCAGGTCGTTCCGAACGATCAGACCTCCACTGGCAACCCGCCCGCCGTGAACGTCACCACGGGGAGCGACGTCAACAACACCGCCGGTGTCGCCGGCAAGAAGGTCGGCGCCGCGACGGCCGAGCAAACTGCGAGCGGCCAAACCTCGAACGGTGGTGAATCGATCCCGGCGCAGAACCAGCTGAAAAAGGATGCCGGCATCGTCGGTAACGAGGTTCAGGCAGGCGTGGACGACGCCGTCGTGTCTTCGGACGGTGCTGCGGTCGGTACGATCACGAAGGTCATGAACATGGGCAAGACCGACCAGGTCTATGTCCGCACCGATGACACGCTCGACACGGCTGTCTCGATGTTCAAGATCACCGTTCCGGCGTCGGAAGTCGGCTCGGGCAAACTGACCCTCAACGCGAGCCTGTCGGATATCCTGACGGAGCTCGAAAAGCAGCAAGACCAGAAGTCGTAATCTAACGACCGGACCAAGAAGACCCTTTTCGGCGCGCACGGTTCCTCCCCCTCCGTGCGCGCCGTTTTTGCGTGTCTTGCCCTCTCCGCGCCGTGTTCCCCCTTTCCCCTTCGTATCGGTTCAAATATCCCGGAGGTGCGGGGGCAGGCCCCTGCGGCGCTGAGCGCGACAGGTCTGAAGGGCGGGGCATTCCCGCGAGGCGACAGGAGACTTCCATGATCCCGGTGCAGGGCTTTGACGGACAGAAGGTGGCGGTGCTCGGGCTCGGGCGTTCGGGTCTGGCGACGGCGGCGGCGCTGCGCGCAGGCGGGGCCGAGCCGATCTGTTGGGATGACAGCCCCGAAGGCCGCGCGCGCGCCGAGGATGCAGGCTATAGCTGCCGCGACCTGACCCGCCACGGCGCTTTCGAGGGTGTCGCGGCGCTGATCGTCTCGCCAGGCATCCCGCATCTCTATCCCAAGCCGAACCAAGTGATCTCTGCGGCGATGGAGGCGGGCGTGCCCGTCGACAACGATGTCGGTCTGTTCTTCGCCTCATGGGCCACCGACGATTTCATGCGCTACGATCAGGCACCGCGCACGATCTGCGTCACCGGCTCGAACGGGAAATCCACGACGACGGCGCTGATCCACCACATTCTGGAAGAGGCCGGGCGCCCGACCCAGATGGCGGGCAATATCGGGCGCGGCGTGCTCGATCTGGAACCGGCCGAAAATGGCGAGGTCGTGGTGCTGGAGCTGTCCTCCTATCAGACCGATCTGGCGCGGGCTCTGACGCCCGACATCGCGGTCTTTACCAATCTCTCTCCCGACCACCTCGACCGCCACGCCGGCATGGGCGGCTATTTCGCGGCCAAGCGTCGTCTTTTCGCCGAAGGCGGCCCGGATCGCGCGGTGATCGGCGTAGACGAGCCCGAAGGCATCTATCTTGCCAATCAGATCATGATGGGCCGCAACGATGACCGCCTGATCCGCGTCTCCGCGTCGCGCAAGCTGGGCGACTGGGGCTGGTCGGTCTTCGCCCGCAAGGGGTTCCTCAGCGAATGGCGCAAGGGCAAGCAGGTAGCATCGATCGATCTGCGCGAGGTGACCGGGCTGCCTGGCGCGCATAACCACCAGAACGCCTGCGCCGCCTATGCCGCCGTGCGCGCGCTCGGGATTTCGCCGCGCGTCATCGAAGAGGCGTTTCATTCCTTCGCCGGACTGCCGCATCGCAGCCAGACCGTCGCCGAAAAGGGCGGCGTGCGCTGGGTCAATGACTCCAAGGCGACCAATACCGACAGCGCCGCGAAGGCGCTCGAGGCCTTCCCGAATATCCGCTGGATCGCGGGCGGTCTGGGCAAGGAGGGCGGGGTGGCCTCGCTCTCCGAACATCTCGGTGCAGTGAAAAAAGCCTATTTCATCGGCCACTCCGCGCGCGATTTCGCGCTGGAACTGGCGGTCGAGCATGAGATTTGCGAGACGATGGAAGCCGCCGTCGCCGCCTGCGCCCGCGATGCCGAGGCGGGCGACACGGTCCTGCTGGCGCCCGCCGCGGCGAGCTTCGACCAATATCCGAATTTCGAGAAACGCGGCGATCATTTCGCGCAGCTCGTGGACGCATTGCCCGGCTGAGGTCGACCTTCGCAGAGCGGACCGTCCGCCCATCTCGTGACACCGGGTGTCCCGCTTCGGGGCAGCCGTCGATTTTGGCGCTTTTGTCACCGCATCGGCGCGCGGGCCGTAGCTCGAACGGCGCAGTAGCCTGAACGGCGTCATTCCGTGGCACGCGCCAAACCTCCGCAACAAGACGAGAATCGCGCCCGACCGACGAATCGCAGCTTGGGCGTTGCCGCGCATTCGCGGGGGCCATCGGCGTGTGCGGGGTCCAGATTTCGGCACCGCTGCCAAAAAATACAACTTTGAGTTGTTATATTGCGACGCCGCGCCGATGCCTCCGCGTCGAAACCCTCGCAATCTGAATCTTGGCTGCCCGGCTCAACAGGGGACACGGGGCCAGATTTAAACGCCGGGGTGGGCCGGCATCTCAAAACGGAGAAAGACCATGAAACTGTTCAAACTCGCTTCGCTGCGCCGTCTGAAGAATGACGAAGAGGGCGTCACTGTCGTCGAATACGGGATCGCGCTGGCGGTGGCACTCGGTGTTGCTGCGGTTGCGTTCACCCCCCTCACCACCGCCATCGTTGGTACGTTGAGCAAGGCCGCAGGCATTATGCCGCAGTAAAGCAAAAGCTGACCAGATCACTTTGTGACTGGTCAGCTATTTCATCAATTTGACGAGGAGAGCGCCATGCGTATCGCATCTTTGCTGACCTTCACCGCAGGACTCGCCGTGGCAGGTGGCTCGGCTTACCTGGCGCGCGATTTCTTCGAGGCGAAATACAAACGCGAAGTCGCCGCCGAGCGCGAAGGCCTCGTCGAGGTGCTCGCCGCTGCACAGAACATTCCTTTCGGTCAGACCATCGAGGCACAGAAGCTGACCTCGATCTCCTGGCCGAAAGACGCGCTGCCGCCGGGTGTCTTCACCGATTACGCAGCCCTCCTGCCGAAATCGGGCGGAGAGCCGCGCCGGGCCCGCGCCGAGATCGCGCAGGGCGAATTGATCCTCGCCTCCAAGGTCTCGAATTACGGCGAAAAGGTCACCATCGTCCAGACCCTCGGCCCGAACAGCCGCGCAATGGCGATCGAGGTCAACGCCTCGAGCGGCGTCGGTGGTTTCGTGACGCCGGGCGACCGCGTCGACGTGATGATGACGCGCGGCAAGAACGAGACCCTTAAGACCGTGACGATCTTGCAGGATGTCCGCGTCATCGGGGTCGATCAGGAAGCCGATGAGAAGGTGAAGACCCCCGGCGTGGCGCGTACAGTCACCGTCGAGGTTTCGCCCGAACAGGGCCAGCGCCTCGCACTCGCGCAGAAGGCGGGCACGCTGAGCCTGACGCTGCGCACGCTGGACGACGCCGAGAGCGATCCGCTGCCTTCGATCGGTCTCGCGGACATTCTCAGCGAGCGCCCAAATAACAAGCTCGAACCGACGAGGATCCGCACCGTGATCGTCCGGCGCGGCACCGAAGTCACCGAAACCGCGATCAAGTGAGGCTCGGGATCGATGGGGCGCATCCAGAACAGCATCCGGCGTTTCGCCAGAGAGGAAGACGGGACGATCCTCGTCTTCTTCGGGATGAGCCTCGTTGTGCTGCTTGGGCTCGTCGCGCTGTCCTTCGATCTGGGGCGGCTCGGCAGCACCCGCTCGGAGCTGCAATCCTTCGCGGACTCGGTGGCCTTGGCGGCGGCAGGCGAACTTGACGGCAACAATGACGCGATCACGCGGGCCGATGCCGCGGCCCAACTCATCGTCGACAGCCAGACTTTCGCGACTGGCTCGCGGGTGCTTGGGGCCACGAATGACGTGACCCTGACCTATCTCAGCGCGCTCCCGGCAAACGACAATGACGCGACAGACGCGGTCACCACCGATCCGACAAAAGCCGCCTTCGTCCGAGTTGACGTCAACGAACGCGAAGTTCAGGGGGTATTCGCCGCGGCCTTCACGACGATGGGCGGCTATGACGCTTTCGACGGCTCGGCCTCGGCGCAGGCGGTGGCGGGGCTCGAAATCCTGGCCTGCGACGTCACACCCTTGATGTTCTGCGTCCCGCCCGGTTTCGACGCGGAGAAGGACATCGGACAGATGATCCTGCTGCGCTCTGGCGGGGGCGGCGACGCGGCCTGGGGGCCCGGTGATTTCGGGTTTCTCGATCCGAAACGCGCCAAGGTCGACGAGGACGGGCCCTGCGCGAATAAATCCGGAGCCCAGCTCGACGCCTGCCTGCTCGGTGCGGTCAGCAAGATCACCCAATGCTTCAACCAGCGCGGCGTCGACCTCGAGCCGGGCCAGAAGGAAGGGCGCAACGCGGCGATCTTCAATGTGCGCTTCGACATGTACCAGTCGATCATGAACGGCCTCAGCAAGGATCCCAATTACGCGCCCGCACCCAATGTCATCAAGGGGATCGTCGCTGCCAACCCGAGCGGGAAGGAAAACACCAGCAAGAACGCCTGCATCAAGGAGAACGAGGAGGTCTCGCCCGATACGGTCGGTCTGCCGCGTGACGATTGCTTCATGCCGGGCGCAGCTGAGCCATGCGGTCGCTTCGGCGATGGCGACTGGTCGCAGGGTCGCATCACCTACATGCAGAAGAATTACGGCATCGACATCACGGCAGAGGGTGCGACGGATCCCTTTGCCGACGCCGTGACCCGCTATGACCTCTATCTTGCCGAGATCGCGGCGGCAAATGGCGGCGACATCCTTTCGGGACGCGCGGAGACGGGGCTGCCTAGCTGCGCGCCCGCTGCTGCCCCCAATGCCGACCGCCGCGTGCTGATCGTCGCGGGGATCGATTGCAGCGCCGAGACGGGCACCGTGATCAAGGGTGCGGCCTCGAACGTGCCGGTCAAGGAATTCGTCAAGGTCTTCCTGACCGAGCCGGTGGGCGAGGACGGATCGAGCCCGCCGACGATGGATATCTGGGGCGAGGTTATCGGCTCTGCCAGCAATGGCGATCAAGAGGAACTGGGCACGGGCGGCATGGTCCGCGACGTCGTCCAGCTTTACCGGTGAACGCGATGCGGTGGTTTCGTGCATATCGCCTCCGCAGCCCGCGCCGGATCTGGCGCGATGATGAGGGTGCGCAGCTGGTGGAATTTGCGCTGGTGCTGCCGCTGATGCTGATCCTGTTTGCCGCGATCATAGAGAGCGGGCGGATGTTCCTCGCCTACCAGACGGTGATCGGCGGGGTGCGCGATGCGAGCCGCTACCTCGCCCGCATCACTCCGCGCAGCATCTGCGAAACCGGTGGCAGCGTCGACGGTCAGGCGGCGACGCTCGCGAATATCGTCGGCAACGCGATCACCGGCGGCAGCGTTCTGGGCGGCGGCGTGACAGTCACCAGCGTCGAACCGAGCCTCGACTGCATCGCAGGAAGCTATCGTTTCGGCGATGCGCCAATCGTCGAAGTTGCGGCGAATGTGACGATCACTTTCCCCTTCGCCGGTCTCTTCACCCTCGTGACGCCCTCCACGCTCGGCACCGTGACCACGGTCGTCGCCGACCAGAACCGGGTCTTCGGCTCATGAGCGCGCGTTTCGCATATCGGGCACATGGCTTCCGCCGCTTCCTGCGTGACGAAGAGGGCGCGACCCTTGTCGAGTTCACGCTGGTCTTCGGCCTCTACCTGCTGGTGTTCTTCGGGCTGCTGGATTTCGGTCGTCTGGCCTATCACTACGTGAACATGCAGCGCGGGCTGCAGGTTGCGGCGCGGCTCGCCGCGGTGCGCCCGCCGGCCTGCGCCGGTGTGCCCGAGACGAATACGCGCGGCGTGACGCCGAAGGACCAGGCGGAGCCGCAATTCGGCACCAATTGCAGCGCCGAGAGCTGGGTCTGCTCCGCACCTGCGACGGTAAGCTGCTCGGGCGCGATGACGAATCCGACCGTGGCCGAGATCTGGCCGATCGTGGCCCCGGCGCTGCCCAATGGCTCGAGCGCGGCGAACCTGTCCTTCAGCTATTCCTACGATCCCGAACTCGGGTTCCTCGGCGGGCCCTATGTGCCGATGGTCACGGTCGAATTGCAGAATGTGAACTTCGAATTCGCGACGCCGCTGGGCGCGCTGGTGGGGCTCGTGACGGGCACCGCCGATGAAAATCTTGATGCAGATATCGCCTTCCCGAGCATGAGTACGTCGATGCCGGGCGAGGATCTCGCGCAGGGCGCGGGTAGCTAAAGCAAGGGGAGAGATGAAATGACTCGTAGAACCAATCCGATGGTCCTGGTGCCCGAGCCGAGCGCTCGCGACCTTGCCGCACCCGCCAAGCGCCGGCTGAGCTTTTCTGCCGAGACCGGGCGTATGGCGCAGACGGAGGCACCCGACGATGAAGGCCAGGTGATCGCGGTTGCGCGCAGCCGTGGTGGCATCGGGGCGACGATGCTGGCGGTGAACCTCGCGCATCAGCTCTCGGCGCAGGGCGCCAAGAAAGGGCAGGCGCCGCGCCGCGTCGGCTTGATTGACCTCGACCTGCAATTCGGCATGGTCGCGGGGTTCCTGGACCTCGAGCCGAGCCCGGCGCTCTACGACATGGCGCGTAGCGGCGCGATGCCCGATGAGACCTTCCTCGACCAGTCGCTGCAATATTCGAAAGACGGGTTGGAAGTGCTCTGCGCTCCTGCCGCCTTTGCGCCGCTCGGCGCGCTCGGGGCCGATCAGGTGACCGAGCTGATCACGCTGATGCAGGCGCGCTGCGATTACGTCATCGTCGATCTGCCGCATGCGCTGATCGACTGGGTCTCGCCGGTGCTGGCGCGCGCCTCCTTGCTGTATCTGGTGACCGATCTCGCGGTCCCGTCGCTGCAGCAGGCACGCCGCCTGATCGACGCCTATCGCGAGGAAAACCTCGCGCTGGAGATCGAGGTGGTCGTGAACCATCAAAGCCGTCCGCTGATGCGCTCACGGCTGCAGCAGGAAGCGGCGAAGGCGCTCGATCGCGACCTCAGCCACTGGCTTCCCGACGACCCGCGCGCCGCACGGGAGGCCGCCGATCGCGGAGTGCCGCTGGCGCGGATCGGACGGCGCTCCGCCTTGTCGAAAGCGATCGCCGGTCTTGCGAAAGGGCGGCTCGCACAGAGCGCGGCCCGGTCGAACTGAGGGGGAACACGAGATGTTTCGCAATTTCACGGATCGCGGGTCCAAACGTACCGAGACCGAGAAGGTGATCCCGCTCGGCAAACCCTTCGCGGGAAGTCCGCCGAAAGAGGCGCGCGAGATGGTCGCGCAAAAGAACCCGCCGAAACCGGCGGCGCCTTCGATCGACGAAGAAAGCCAGCGCCGCGCGCTGGAGTTGAAAAGCCGGTTGCACGATGCGCTTCTTGATCGGCTGAACCTGTCGATGCTCGACAAGGTCGTGCCTGAGGAACTCCGCCGCGAAGTGGCCGCACTGGTCAGCGAAGAACTGCGCGACGCGAAAACCCCGCTGCGCGCGGAGGAGTTCAAGACGCTGGTCGACGAGCTTCTCAACGAGGTGCTGGGCCTTGGCCCGCTCGAGCCGTTGCTGGCCGATCCCTCGATCAACGATATTCTCGTCAACGGCTGCAACCGCGTCTTCGTCGAACGTCACGGCGTGCTGGAGCGCACCGCGGTGCGCTTTCGCGACGAGCGTCATCTGCTCCGGATCATCGACAAGATCGTCTCGCGGGTGGGCCGCCGGATCGACGAGAGCACCCCTTGGGTCGATGCGCGGCTCGATGACGGCAGCCGCGTGAACGCGATCATCCGGCCTTGCGCGATCGACGGGCCGAGCCTCTCGATCCGCAAGTTCTCGCGCCAGCCCTATACGCTGGAGCGGCTCGTCGAGACCGGGATGATGACCGGGGCGGCGGCGCGGTTCCTGCAGGGGCTAGTCCATGCCCGCAAGAACATCCTGATTTCCGGCGGCACCGGCTCGGGCAAGACGACGCTGCTGAACGCGATCTCTGCCGCCATCGACCCGCGCACGCGGATCGTGACGATCGAGGATGCAGCGGAACTGCAACTGCAGCAGGAGCACGTCGTGCGGCTGGAAACCCGGGCGCCAAATCCGAACGGGCAGGGCGCGGTGCTCCAGCGCGATCTGGTGAAGAACGCGCTCCGGATGCGGCCCGACCGGATCATCGTGGGCGAGGTGCGCGGCTCGGAAGCCTTCGACATGTTGCAGGCGATGAACACCGGCCATGACGGCTCGATGACCACCGTCCACGCCAATTCCGCCCGTGATGCCCTGGGGCGGATCGAGCAGATGGTGACCATGATCGGCCTCGACATGCCGCTGACCGCGATCCGTTCGCAGATCGCCTCCGGACTCGACATCGTGGTGCAGATTGCGCGCCTCTCCGACGGCCGCCGCCGGGTACTGTCGATCTCGGAAATCACCGGGCAGGAGGGCAATATCGTGATGATGCAGGACATCTTCACGTTCCGGAAGACCGGCACCACCGCAGATGGCGCGATCGAGGGCGAGTTCACCGCCACCGGCCTGCGCCCGCGCTGCCTCGAAGACCTGATCGCAGCGGGCGTCGCGGTCGATCCGACTGATTTCAAGATGCGGGGGCACTGAGCCATGTGGGAGATAATCGAAAAAGACCTTGCCGCCTATGTCGCCTATAGCGGCATCGCGCTTGGCGTGCTGCTGGCGCTGACCGGGGGGCTGCATCTGCTCAACCGGACGGAGACCAGCGGCGAGGCCAAGAGCCGCCGGATGAAGATGATCGCGAAGGGCCGCGACACCGAGGAGGTGCTTGCGCTGCTCAAGCCCAATCCGCGCAAGGGATGGATCGCGCGGCTCCCCAAGAGCTTCGACCTGCCGCGCCTGCTGCATCGTGCGGGCTTCCGGATCGGGCCGGACAAATTCCTGCTGCTCTGCGCCGCGCTTACGATCGGGAGTTTCGTACTCGCGCTTGCGCCGCTCGGCCCGTTGCGGGCGGCCCCGGCGGCACTGGTCATCGGGCTGGTGCTGCCTTTTCTGGTCCTGCGCTCGCGGGCGACGCAGCGGATGAAGGTGCTGACCGGCCAACTTCCCGACGCGCTCGACATGCTGGCGCGCGGTCTGAAGATCGGCCATCCGCTGAACATGTCGATCGGCGCCGTGGCCGAGGAAATGCCGGACCCGATCGGCACCGAGTTCGGCATCATCTTCGATCAGGTCACCTACGGTGAAGATCTTCCTGACGCGGTGCTGGAATTCGCCGAGAGGGTGGGGCTGGAAGACGCCGATTATCTCGCGGCCAGCATCGGCATCCAGCATGGCACGGGCGGCGATCTCGCCCGCGTCCTCGAAGTGCTGGCGGCGACGACGCGGGGCCGGATCTCGATGCGGCGCAAGATCCGCGCGATCTCGGCGGAGGGACGCGCCTCGGCGTGGTTCCTGACCGCTCTGCCCTTCATCATGTTCGGCTTCACCTCGCTGATTTCGCCCAATTACTATGGCGAGGTCGCCGATCAGCCGATGTTCCGCACGATGGCGATCATCGTCATCACGCTGATTGTCCTGAATGCCGTGGTGCTGCGCCGCTTGGTGCAGTTCCGGATCTGAGCCGGGGAGAGAGACCATGTTGATGACACGGATCGAGGATTTTGCGCTTCGGATGGGCATCGAGCCCGAAACGCTTCTGGCCGCCGGGATCGGCTTCGGCCTGCTGCTGCTGATCGTCGGGCTTCAGGCCGCCTTCCAGCGCGACCGCGCCGCCGAGCGCATTGCGGCCATTGGCGGGCCGAAAACGGGGGGACGTGCCGAGCATGGCTATCTCAAGGCGCCGGAGGCCCGTCCGGGTCAGATCCTGAAGGCTTTCGTGCCCGCAGACCGCCAGACCCGCTCCAAGCTCGAACGCAAACTCGCGCAGGCCGGGCTGTCCGGGGCGAGCGCCTTGCGCCGCTTCACTCTGATCCGGATCGCGCTGGGGATCGGTCTGCCGGGGATTTTCATGGGGCTCCTGATCGCCGCGCGTAGCCCCGACATCGCGCTGCCGCTGGGGCTGGATGCCCGCCTCGGCAGCCTGAGCGGTATCGCGACCTACCAGATACTCACCGGCCTTGTCGCTGGCGGTTACCTGCTGCCGCTGATGTGGCTAAACGGCCGGATGCGTGAGCGGCGGTTGCGCATCGAGGAAAGCTTTCCGAACGCGCTCGACCTGATGCAGGTCGCCATCGAGAGCGGCATGGGGTTCGATGCGGCGATGACTCGCGTCGGCAACGAACTGGCCGAGACCTCGCCGGAGATCTCCTTCGAGTTCCTCTCGGTGCAGCGACAGGTCCAGGCCGGTCGCGAGCGCGAGGCGGCCCTGCGGGACATGGCCGACCGCACCGGGGTCGAGACCGTGCGCGCTTTCGCCAATGTCGCGAGCCAGTCGCTGCGCTTCGGGGCGTCCATGGCACAGGCCCTGACAACCTATGCCGCCGATCTGCGTGGCATCCGCGAGATGCGCGCGCAGGAAAAGGCCAATCGCCTGCCGGTGCAGATGTCCGGGGTTCTCGCTTCGCTGATGCTGCCGGCGCTGATCCTGATCGCGGTCGGCCCCGTGGTGATTCGATATTTTATGAACTACGCCCAGTAATTCGAATCGTTTCCAAATCGGCGCTTTTCCCAAGGCATTGTTTACGGGCAATTTTTACGGACGAAATTTCGACCTAAATGCCGAAATTGCAACCTTTGGGTGTATCGGTTGCCTGTGGATACATTCCTGGGTTCTGTGGATATAGTCCAAATGGCTAGCTTAGGAATTAAACCATTTAGGAGTTACGCTTAGAGATGGCCCACGCGCTGTCACGCTAAGAAAAGGGGCCACATATAATAGTTTCTGGGGATGGTGGGGACCATGCGAGACTATGGAACAGCCGGGGCACCGCCCGGGCAGGAGCGCGCTATCGAAGCGGGCATGATTGGGGCCGTTGCACAGTGGTGTGAGTGTCTGCACGGGACGAACCCGCTCCGCATGGCATTGAGATATCTGACCGACAGTATCGGGGCCGAGGCCATCATATTGGCGCGCTATCCGCGAGATGCGGGCGCACCGGCGCGGGCGCTGGTTCATGACAGGGCGAGATCGGGTTGCCGGATCCCCTTGGAGCAAAGCTTCGCGGGCGATCTGCTGGGCGATTACCTGGACAAGGCGAAGAAGGGCTCGACTTGGTATCGCTCGATGCAGGACGAGGACGTGCCGCCTGCGGTCGCCTCGGCACTCGCCCGTCGCAACCTGATCGAGATGGTGGTCATCCCGCTCGAGATCAGCGATCGCTGGGTCGATACGCTGGAGCTGCATTTCACCGAGAAGTTGCGCCAGTATCAGCAGGCTGTGCTGACGACCCTTGGCGATACGCTTAGCCGCACCTGGCACAACCGCGCGCGAGGCATGTTCACCGAGAGCTTGCTGAAATCGGCCGCCAAGCAGGCCGCGCCGCTCATCGGCTCGCCGATCCTGAGCGCGGATAACCCGGCGCGCCTGAGCCGTTCGGAATATCGCGTCTGCCTGCTGCTGCGCCATGGCCAGTCGCCCGATCAGATGCTTGCGGAGCTGGGGATCAAGGAATCCACCCTGCGCACCCATCTAAGCAATCTCTATTCCAAGACCGGCGCGCGCAACTTGGCGGAATTGACCTTCCAGCTTGTCTCCGGACTGCCGTTCGAACTCGGCGGCGCGAAATCCGGACGGGTCGCATGACTGCGCAACTCCTGCCGCTGGCGGCGCTGGCCCCGGTGTTGATCTGGGTCGCGCTCAGCGATCTGCGCGAGATGCGCATCCCAAACAGGATCGTGCTGATTACGCTGGGCTTCTTTGCGCTCTGCGCGCCGTTCCTGGCTCTGCACGAGCTGAGCCTGCGGCTGGCCGCGGCAGCGATCACTTTCGCGGTTGGCTACGTCTTCTTCGTGCTGCGCGCCTTCGGAGGCGGGGACGTGAAATTCCTCGCGGCCCTGATGCTGTTCGTGCCCTCTGCGGCGATGGGGGAGTTTTTGATCGCCTTTTCCGTCGCGCTTTTCGCAGGCTCGGCGCTGACGATGGGGCTGCAAAGCGCGCCAGTTGCGGCGCGCCTCGGGCCTCGCTTGGGTTGGAAGAGCTGTTACGCACGGGGAAAGCTCCCGATGGGCGTCTCGATCGCGCTTGCCGGTCTGGCTTTGCCTTATCTGGTCGGCGGGTAGGCCCCGCCAAGGGAGGACCTATGTCACGCAAGATTTGGACCGACACGTTGGGGGCTTTCGCCCTCGTGCTCTGCGTCGCAGGTGGCGCGGTGCAGGCAGAGGAGACGCAGCCCGACACGACGGCGCGTGCTCATGATTTGATCTGGGGGACACCGAAGGTTCCCGCCGATCCCGAGACGGGGCTCGCGATGCTGGAACGCGCGGCGTCGGAGGGTAATGCCCAGGCCGCGCGGATGGCCGGAGAGCTGCTCCTCTGGGGTGGTCCGGTCCCGACGGATCGCGCCCGCGCGACGGAGCTCCTGTCGCAAGCCGCGGATGCCGGCGATGCTGGCGCCGCGCGCGTGCTGGGCGAGCAATTGCTGGGCGGCTGGGTGCTGCCGCGCGACACCGACCGTGGCCGGGCCCTTCTCGAGGCGCAGGTGAAATCGGGAAACCGGGATGCGGCGATCAAGCTGGGCGAAGCCTATCTCTATGGCATCGGCGTGCCCCGGAACCGCGAAAAGGCGCGCGACCTGTTCGAGACTGCGGCGGAGGCGGGCGACGCGACCGGCTTGTGGAAATTTGGCGAGGAGATGATGTGGTCGCAGCGCGATCCGGCCGCGGCTGAGACGATGTTGCAGCGCGCAGGGGCCGCGGGCATCGGCAGCGCTTATGCGACGCTGGCCGAGGGCGCGATGTATGGCTATCTCGGCAGCGGCAAGGTCTCGCGGGCCAAGTTCGACGGCTACGCCAAGGCCGCCCGTGCGGCCGGAAACGAGCGGATCGAAGTGCTCGACGCCACACGCCGCATCTGGGGCATCTCGATGCGCGGTGATGGCAAGATGGCGGTGGCGCAACTGCGTGAGGCCGCCGAAGCAGGCAACCGCACGGCGGCGCGCTATCTCGTCGGTCTCTTGCGCGATGGCAACGCCTACAACGTGCGGCGCGATCCCAAGGGGGCGTCGACGTTCCTAGAAGCGCATGCTGATCTGTTCACGCCGGAAGAGCGGGCGAATTACGAGATGACCATCCGCGCAGCGATGCATCGGCACGACGCAGATTTCGCGCCGCTCGCCGGAGAGATCGCGCCGGCCATGGCCAATATGTCCGCCGCAGAGGCACGCGACCTTTTCAAGGCCAATCCGAGGCTCGCAGTCTATCTGATCCAGAAACATCTCGCCAAGCAGGGGCTGTACCGTGGCCCGCTCGACGGCTTCGCCGGGCGCGGAACGCTGCGCGCGATGGAGCGCGCCTGCGGCAAGATGCCGGGCGATATGGCCTGCCGTGACGGGGTTCTCGCGCCCGAGATCGTGGGGGCGATGCTGCGCGACGGGTGGGGCGCCTAAGTGACGTCGAAGGTTCTGGTCACCGGGGGCGCGGGCTTCATCGGGTCGCATTGCTGCAAGGCGCTCGCCGAGGCGGGGCACACCCCTGTGGTCTTTGACGATCTGTCGCGCGGCCATGCCGATGCGGTGCGCTGGGGGCCGCTCGTCGAAGGCGATCTGCGCGACCGAAAACTGGTCGAGGCGACGCTCGAGGACCACCGGATCGACGCCGTGATCCATTTCGCGGCGCTGGCCTATGTCGGTGAGAGCGTGGCCGAGCCCACCCGCTATTACGACGTCAATCTGGGCGGGATGACCGCCCTTCTGGGCGCGATGCAGGCGGTGGGGCTCGACAAGATCGTCTTCTCGTCGAGCTGCGCCACCTATGGCACGCCCGAGACGCTGCCGATCTCCGACGACACGCCGCAGCATCCGATCAACCCCTATGGCCGCAGCAAGCTGATCTGCGAATGGATGCTGGAAGATGCCGCTGCCGCGACCGATCTGCGTTTCGCGGCCCTGCGCTACTTCAACGCGAGCGGCGCCGATCCGAGCGGCGAGATCGGCGAGCGCCACGACCCGGAAACCCATCTGATCCCGCTGGTGCTGCGTGCGGCCTCGGGGCAGGGCCCGGCGGTGAAGGTCTTCGGCACGGATTATCCGACGCCCGACGGCACCTGCATCCGCGACTATATCCATGTCGACGATCTGGCCCGCGCGCATCTTCTGGCGCTCGATCACCTGGAGGGCGGCGGAGATAGCTTGAAACTGAACCTAGGGACCGGACGGGGCGCGTCGATCCGCGAGGTGATCGCCTCGGTCGAGCGGGTGACGGGGCGCAAGGTGCCCTTCGAGGACGCGCTGCGCCGCCCCGGCGATCCGGCGGAACTGGTGGCCGATCCGTCGCGGGCGCGCGACGCTCTGGGCTTTACCGCGCGCTACCGTGAACTTGACGAGATCGTGTCCCATGCCGCCCCGTGGTTCGGTCTCTGACCTCGGGTTCGCCCATCGCCGGGGTTGAGCCTGCCGCCCAGCCATCTATCTTGCGGCTCAACGCAATTCAGGAGGCTCTCATGGCAAGCGACGCAATCGATCCGCAACTTCTCGACCGGCTGGCCGAGGTTGCCGTGCAGGTGGGGCTGAACCTGCAAGACGGTCAGGATCTGGTGTTGACCGCGCCCGTCGAGGCGCTGCCGCTGGTGCGCCGGATCGCCGCCGAAGCCTATCGCGCGGGCGCTGGCACGTTCACCCCGATCCTCAGCGATGGCAAGATCACCTTGGCCCGGTTCGAGAACGCCAAGGATGCCAGCTTCGACCGTGCGCCCGACTGGCTCTATCAGGGCATGGCGAAAGCCTACGAAGGCGGCGCGGCCCGCATGGCGATCGTTGGCGAAGACCCAATGCTGCTGTCGGAACAGGACCCGGAAAAAGTCTCGCGCGCGGGCAAGGCCAACTCCATCGCCTACAAGCCGGCGCTGGAGAAAATCTCGAATTTCGAGATCAACTGGTCGATCGTGAGCTACCCGACCGTGGCCTGGGCCAAGCGCGTCTTCCCCGACCTGCCCGAAGAGGAGGCCGTGGGCAAACTGGCCGACGCAATCTTCGCCGCCTCGCGCGCCGATCAACCTGATCCCGTCGCCGCTTGGGAGGCGCATAACGCCGCCCTGCGCAAGCGCCGCGACTGGCTGAACGAGCAGCGCTTCTCGGCGCTGCACTTCACCGGTGGTGGCACCGATCTGACCGTGGGCCTCGCCGACGATCACGAGTGGAGCGGCGGCGCTTCGGAGGCCAATAACGGCGTCGTCTGCAACCCGAACATCCCGACCGAAGAGGTCTTCACCACGCCCCATGCCGAGCGCGTCGACGGGATCGTTCGCGCGACCAAACCGCTGTCGCATCAAGGCAGCCTGATCGAGAATATCGAGATGCGTTTCGAGGGCGGCAAAGTGGTCGAGGCGAAGGCCAGCCGCGGCGAGGCGGTGCTGCAAAAGCTGATCGACACCGACGAGGGCGCGCGCCGTCTGGGCGAGGTCGCGCTGGTGCCGAACGGCTCGCCGATCTCGGCCTCGGGGCTGTTGTTCTTCAACACGCTCTATGACGAGAACGCGGCCTGCCATATCGCGATGGGGCAGTGCTATTCGAAGTGCTTCATCAATGGCGGCGAACTGAGCGAGGACGAGGTCGCGGCGAAGGGCGGCAACAGCTCGATGATCCATGTCGACTGGATGATCGGCGGTCCCGAGACTGATATCGACGGGATCAAACCCGACGGCACCCGCGTGCCGGTCTTCCGCAAGGGCGAATGGGCCTGATCGCCCGCGGAACCTGACAAAGTATAGCGCCCGACACGCCGATTGGTGTGTCGGGCGCTTATTTTTTGTGCGGATGCAGGGAATTTCGCCCCGTTCTGCGCAGTTCGAAACGGTCGGGGTAGCAGGGCACCGCGCTACGCGGGTGCCGCTTGACGAAAACGGAAACTAGGCGAAATCTGAAAGCAAGGGTCGGGCTTGGCTGACCCTCTTGGGCAACCCGCGCATCTTGCGCCGTGTGAAGGGCCGCCCGGCCGACGCGGATTTTCGATCCTCCTCCCCGAAAACGCGTTCAGGCCGGGCGGTGCCCAGCCTGAGCGGAAAGAGCCCGAATTCCCGTATTGCTCACTGACCGGTATCGAGACTCTTGGTAATGAGCGCCTCGCGGTTCTGCGCGAGCGAGGGATGCAGCAATGCGTTCTCGATCGCCGCGACTTGCGTGAAGCCGATATCTTCGAGCGACTTGCCTTTTGCGAATTTCGCGGCGCGCGTCTGATCGAGCATGCTGAGATGCGGATTGGCGGGCATGAAATAGGCCGGGTCGGGGCCGCTCGAGCTTTGCGGTTTGGGAGCTTGCGGACCGAGGCCGCCAGGCGGTTGCGACGCGGCGCCCGCTTGCGCAATGCCGGTGCCGAGGCCAAGAGCGACTGCCAGGCTGCAACCAAGCGCGGAAGCGGTAAGTCGAATGGTCATAAGCAGGTTCCTCATTTCTTCTTCAGCGCCATGCGGATGAGCGTCTCTTTCGCGGTGCGATCGACATTCTGAACCAGCGCGTCCTTGATCTGCACGATCTGGCGGTCGGTGAGGTTGGACAGGTCGACATTTCCGACCAGAGCGTGAACGCGCTGAATCTCAATCGCATTGAGCGGCTGCTGCTGCGCGGCGGCCAGCGACGGCATCGCGGCGCAGGCGAGGGCTGCGATCAGGGCAATAGCTTTCATCGTGAGTCTCCTCAGGCTGCTCTTCCCGACGGAAGATGCAGTTGCGCGGGCGCGGGGCAAGCTCGGGCGCGCGCAAGTTTCGGTGAATGCGGCTTGCCCCAAGCGTCAAGATGGGGATTCACATCGGAAATTCATCATGATACCGTTACAGTCAATAAGCAGGGGGCAGACATAAGTCCTCGCAAAAATACGGGCAGGATCAGAGCAATGAAGGCGGGCTATCAGGGCACCTTCGTCATTTCATGGGCGCAGACAGAGGTCGACGGCACGCCGGTGCCGCCGCTGGAGGTCGTGACCGTTGGCGCGTGCTGGCGCTGGACGGGGCAGGCGATCTGCGTCGACGGGCCAAACGATCGGCTCATCCTGCATAATGCGCGCGGCGAGGCGGAGCGGCGCACGAAAGCCGCCCGCGCGGTGCGCCGCCTTTTGGGCGAGGCGGTGGGAAGCCCCCGCACGCTCGACGAGCCCGACGAGATCGAGACGCCCAATCAAAGCTTTACCGTGACTGATGGCTATCACGCCTATGTCGTCACCCTGATCGAACTGCCCGAAAGCGGCACCCGCATCTTGATGTTCGCCGGTCGGATGCCGCCGGTGGACAGCGATCTGTGGGTGGTTGATCGCGCCCTCGATCTGCGACCGAAAGCGGCGCGGCAGGGACCTGCGGGCGTCATCTGTTTCACGCCCGGCACGCTGATCGAAACCGACCGGGGCCGCCGCCCGGTCGAAGCTTTGCGCGAGGGCGACCGCGTGATGACCCGCGATGACGGGGCGCAGCCGATCTGCTGGATCGGGAAGCGCGACATCTCCGGCGCGCGGCTCCATGCGATGCCGCATCTGCGCCCGGTGCGCATCTCGGCCGGAGCGTTCGGCATCGCGCGGCCCGACCGCGATCTGATCGTGTCGCCGCAGCACCGGATGCTGGTGCGGGGCCGCGCCGCACAGGCGCTGTTCGCCGAGGACGAGGTTCTGGTGCGCGCATGCGATCTGGTGAATGGCGGCGAGATCCGCTTCGAGGGCATGGTAAAAGGCCTGAGCTACATCCACCTGATGTTCGAGCGCCATCAGGTGCTGACCGCGAACGGGCTCGAGACGGAGAGTTTCCACCCCGCCTCGACCCGGCTCGAGATGATCGCTCGCGACCAGCGCGCCGGACTCGAGGCGCTGCTGCCCGAGGTCGAGGAAAATCCGCTTAGCTACGGCGCCTTCGCCCGTCGCGCGCTCAAGCCCTCCGAGGCCGCGATCCTGCGCCATGATCTGGCCGCGTGAACGGGCAAATCCGCGCGAGATCGCTGCAAGCTTGGGCTGTGCGTCAGATGCACGGCTTCGTGCGCATTTTGCGCCTTTTCTCCGCCCGAACGCCGCCTTAGCTTCGGGACAAAGGAGAATTCAATGACCAGACCCGTCGTCGGCATCATCGGCAATAGAGGCCTCGTAGGTGACCGCTACCCCGTCCATGAAGGCGGGCAGCTCAACTCGGAAGCGGTGAGCAAGGTCTCCGATTGCATCCCGCTGCTGATCC
Source organism: Thioclava sp. IC9 (assembly GCF_002213225.1). Taxonomy (NCBI): domain Bacteria; kingdom Pseudomonadati; phylum Pseudomonadota; class Alphaproteobacteria; order Rhodobacterales; family Paracoccaceae; genus Thioclava; species Thioclava sp. IC9. Next base: position 1,139,440 of record NZ_NBNX01000001.1, on the reverse strand, counting down.
CCGCCGATCCCGAATATGTGTCCGTTCAGGAGTTGATGGAGGTCTGCGACGGCTTCCTGCTGACCGGCGGGCGGCCGAACGTCCATCCGCATGAATATGGCGAAGAGCCGACGGAAAAGCACGGCACCTTCGACCGTGCCCGCGACGCGATCACCCTGCCTCTGGTGCGCGCCTGCGTTGAAAACGGGCAGCCCTTCCTTGGCATCTGTCGGGGGTTTCAGGAGGTAAACGTCGCGATGGGCGGCACGCTGCACCCCGAGATCCGCGAGCTTCCCGGGCGATTGAACCACCGGATGCCCCCCGAGGGGACGCTCGAGGAAGGGTTCTCGAACCGTCACATGGTCACGCTTACACCCGGCGGCAGGTTTGCGCGTCTCTTCGGCGCGGATGAGGTCGAGACCAACACGCTGCACGGGCAGGGCGTTTGCACCGCTGGTACGCGGATCGTGATCGAGGGGCGCGCCCCCGATGGTACTCCCGAAGCGATCTATGTTAAGGACGCCCCCGGGTTTACCCTATCGGTGCAATGGCATCCCGAATGGCGTGCGGCGGAAGATCCGGTCTCGCGGCCTCTGTTCGAGGCATTCGGCGATGCGGTACGCGCTTGGGCGCGCGGCGAACGGCCCGCCGCCTGCGTCGCCTGAGCCGCGAAGACAAAACGGAGAGACAGATGAAACGCTCGCGCGTGAACGAAATCATGGCCGCGGCCGAGGATATGATCCAGGAATTCGGCTTCCGCCTGCCGCCCTTCGCGTGGTGGAGCCCGGCCGAGTTCAAGGCGCGCCTGCCGCAGGCACAGCGCATCGTGGAAGCTGCGATGGGCTGGGACATCACCGATTACGGGCAGGGCGATTTCGACAAGCTGGGTCTGTTCCTCTTCACTCTCCGCAACGGCGATCTGCGCGACCTTCAGGCAGGCCACGGTATGGCGTACGCCGAAAAGCTGCTGATCTCGCGCAAGGACCAGATCAGCCCGATGCATACCCATATCATCAAGGCCGAGGACATCATCAACCGCGGCGGTGCGAACCTCGCGATCGAGCTCTACGGCGCTGATGCAGATGGCAAATTTGACGACACTGCGGGCGGGCAGGTGATGTGCGACGGTGTCCCGCGCCGCTACGAGCCCGGCGAAGTTCTGATCCTGCGTCCGGGCGAGAGCGTGACCCTGCGCCCCGGCGACTGGCATGCCTTCTGGGGTGAGGGCGGCGACGTTCTGATCGGCGAAGTCTCGACCGTCAATGACGACAACACCGACAACATCTTCCGCGAAGATATCGGGCGGTTCTCCGAGATCGAGGAAGACGAAGCTCCCCGCCACCTACTGGTCAGCGACTACGACAAGTTCCTGTACTCATAAGTATTTACGGGCTTCCTTGCGGGCGAAGGGCTTCAGCCTTTCGCCGTGCTCGGCCAGCCAGGCCTGTGCCCGCGCCGGGTCTTTCTTGCTCAGCTCGCGTAGCCACCATGCGATGGCCTTCTGGATGAACCAATCGCGATCCTCTGCCAGTTGCGCGGCCCAGCCCAGAACTTCGTCGCGGACCGCCTCGTCCTCGGGCCTGGGATTGCGGTGCTTGGTCCAAGGCAGGGTGAAGACGAAGGCCGCGCGCCGCGTCCACATGTGATCCGAACGCACCCAATCCGCCACTTCGTCAAGCCGCGCGGGCTCGGCCTGAAGCCGTTTCGAGCCCGCTTTGGCCGCGTGATCGGCAATCGCCCAAGCGTCGAATTGCGGCACCCAACTTGCGATCAACTCCCATGCGGCGTCGTCAGGGCGCAGCCGCGCTTGCGTCAGCAGCTTGGCCGCCGCGATCCGCGCCTCGTGAATGTCGCTGTCCCAAAGTCCACGGGCGAGTTCGACCCGCCCCGGCACGTCGAGCTGGCCACGCCATAGTGCGACCATGTCCTCGATCGCGGGCACGGCCACGCCCAAATAGCGCCGCTCCGCCTTGTGATAGGCGGCCATTTCGGCGGCTTTCTCGGCATCCGCCCAGCTTTCCAGCGCGAAAAGCGCATCTTCCAGCGTGGGCGGCGGGCCGAGCGGCTCGGCGGCGTCTTCTTCCTCGGCGAAGCTCTCATATTCCGCATCCGAAGCCGCATAGGCTTCGGCCTCGGCGCGCAGCTTTGCGTCCTCCGCCGGGTCGAGCGGAGCGTAATCCGCCGCGCTCGGCCGCGCGACGCGCTTCTTGCCCCTCTTGCGGCTCATTCGACCGTCACCGACTTGGCGAGGTTGCGCGGCTGATCGACGTCGGTGCCCTTCGCGACCGCCGTGTGATAGGCGAGCAGCTGCGCCGGGACCGCGTAAAGGATCGGCGCGAAAGGTTCAGCGATATCAGGAAGTTGCAGCGTACCCCAAGTGCCGTCCTGCGCCGCGCTGATGCCTTTGCTGTCGGAGATCAACAGCACCATCCCGTGGCGCGCCATCACCTCCTGCATGTTCGACACGGTCTTGTCGAAGAGCTTGTCATGTGGCGCCATCACGATCACCGGCACGGTGCGGTCGATCAGCGCGATCGGCCCGTGCTTCAGCTCGCCCGAGGCATAGCCTTCGGCATGGATGTAGCTGATTTCCTTGAGTTTCAGCGCGCCTTCCAGCGCCAGCGGATACATTGCGCCGCGTCCGAGGAAGAGAATGTCCTGCGCCTCGGCAAGTTGCTCGGCCAGATGCGAGATCGGCTCGGAAATCGCCAGCGCCTGATTGAGCAGGCCGGGCAGGGCGCGTAGCGTCTCGGCATGGGCGGCAAGCGTCGCCGCGTCCGTTTCGCCGCGGTCGCGACCCGCCTTCAGCGCCATGACTGCGAGAACCAGAAGCTGCGCGGTGAAGGCCTTGGTCGAGGCCACGCCGACCTCAACGCCGGCGAAGATCGGCAACATGATGTCGGCTTCGCGCGCGATGGAAGAAGTGGGGACGTTCACGACGGCCACGGTCTTCGCGACGCGCTCGGAGCAATAGCGCAGCGCGGCCAACGTATCGGCTGTCTCCCCGGACTGGCTGACGAAGATGGCGAGGCTGCGCTTCGACAAGGGCGGTTCGCGGTAGCGGAATTCCGAGGCCACGTCGATTTCGACCGGGATACGCGCGAATTCCTCGAACCAGTATTTCGCCACCGCACAGGCGTAATGCGCCGTGCCGCAGGCGATCAGGACAATCCGGTCGATGTTGGAAAAGTCCAAGTCATCCGGCAGGTTCAGCCCGGTTTCGGGCAGATAATGTCGCAAAGCGTCAGCAAGCACGACGGGCTGCTCGGCGATTTCCTTCGCCATGAAATGCTTGTAGCCACCCTTCTCGACCTGCGCCTGGCCTAGGTCGATGCGGCTCTCGTCGCGGTTCGCGCGGCGGCCCTCGGCGTCGAAAATCTCGGCACCCGCGCGGGTGACGAAGGCGTAATCGCCCTCTTCGAGATAGGTGATCCGGTCGGTCATCGGCGCGAGCGCGATCGCGTCCGAGCCCACGAACATCTCGCCGTCGCCATGCCCGATCGCGAGCGGAGAGCCCTTGCGCGCCGCGATCAACAGATCGTCCTCGCCGTCGAACAGCCACAGCAGGGCGAATGCCCCTTCGAGCTTGCCAAGCGTCGCGACTGCCGCCTCGCGCGCGTCCATGCCGCGATCCATGAACATCCGCGTCAGCAGCGCGACGGTTTCGGTATCCGTCTGCGTTTCCGGGGTGATCCCGGCCTCGGCCAGCTCGGCCCGCAACTCGCGGAAATTCTCGATAATGCCGTTATGCACGACCGCGACGGGCCCCGAGCGATGCGGATGCGCATTGCCCTGGGTTGCAGCGCCATGGGTCGCCCAGCGGGTATGGCCGATGCCCGACTTGCCCGGAAGCGGTTCATGCACCAGCAGATCGGACAGGTTCCACAGCTTGCCTACCGCCCGGCGGCGGTCCAGCTTGCCCTCGTTTACCGTCGCGATCCCGGCACTGTCATAGCCGCGATATTCCAACCGCTTGAGGCTCTCAACGAGCCAGGGGGAAACCTCGTGCTTCCCGAGAACGCCAATAATTCCGCACATTTATCAATCTTTCTTCATGCGGCGCGCTTTCTCCGCGCGCAGCTTCGCAAAGAGTTTCGTGGCGAGGCCCGGGCGGTTCACCTGCTCGGAGCGCTCGATCGCGATCGCCTCGGCCGGGACGTCCTTCGAGATTACCGATCCCGAGCCCGTCAGCGCGCCGTCGCCCACCGTCACCGGGGCCACCAACATCGTGTCGGAGCCGATGAAGGCGTTCGCGCCGATAGTCGTGCGATGCTTCATCACCCCGTCGTAATTGCAGGTCACCGTGCCCGCGCCGATATTCGTATGTTCACCGATATCGGCATCGCCCAGATAGGTCAGATGGCCGACTTTCACACCTTCGGCGAGGATCGCGTTCTTCACCTCGACGAAGTTGCCGATGTGCACGTCCTCGGCGAGCTCCGCGCCGGGGCGCAGGCGGGCGAAGGGACCGACGGTGGCGCCACGCGAGATGTGGCAGCCTTCGAGATGGCAGAAGGCCTCGATCACCGCGCCCGATTCGATGGTGACATCGGGGCCGAACACGACATTCGGTCCCAGCACGACATCGCGGCTGATATAGGTGTCGAGCGCGAACCAGACGCTGGCGGGCTCCACCATGGTCACGCCGTTTTCCATCGCCTCGGCGCGCATCCGTTCCTGGAAGAGGGCCTCGGCGCGGGCGAGTTCGGCGCGGGTGTTGATGCCCAGCGTCTCGGCTTCATCACAGGTCACGACCTTTGCCGAGAGACCTTTCTTGCGTGCGGCTTCGACGATGTCGGTGAGGTAGTATTCCCCCGAAGCGTTCTCGTTCGACAGCCCCGCGACGAGCTCGGTCAGAAGCACCGCGTCACAGGCGATAACGCCAGAGTTGCAGAGGGATATGGCGCGTTCTTCATCCGTGGCATCCTTGAATTCCACGATCCGGTCCAGCATGTCGCCTTGCGCCACCAAGCGCCCGTATCGGCCCGGATCGGCGGCCTCGAAGCCCAGCACGGTCACCGCCGCCTCGGACGCCGCGAGCCGCTCCAGCGTCTCGGGGCGGATGAAGGGCGTGTCGCCGTAAAGCACGATTACGCGGCCGTCGAACCCGTCGAGCGCAGGCAGGGCCTGCGCCACCGCATGGCCGGTGCCGAGCTGCTCTTCCTGCAGCACGATCTGTGCCTCGGGATCAATCTTTGCGACGGCTTTCTTCACCTTCTCGGCACCGTGACCTGCGACGACGATCACGGTCTCGGGTTCGAGTGCCCGTCCGGCGGCCAGCGCATGGGCCACAAGCGGCGCGCGGCCCACCTGATGCAGCACCTTCGGCAGGTCGGAGTTCATTCGGGTGCCCTGGCCCGCCGCGAGGGTGATCAATGCAATCGCCATGAGATACCTTTTCTTCTGCTCGGCCCCGTTTTAACCATTGGCTTGCTTGCCGCAAGTGGTGCGTCTTCACGCTTCCTTTCGCGGTGTTACGGAAGGAGCAATGGGCAATGCGCACGGTGGTTTTCGACCTCGACGGGACTTTGGCCGACACCTCCGCCGATCTGATCGCGGCGGCCAACTCCTGCTTCACGGCGCGCGGCCACGCGCCGCTTCTCGATCCCGCGGGCGACGCGCTGATCGCCTTCCACGGTGGCCGCGCGATGCTCAAGGCGGGCTATGGCCGACTGGGCTTGGCGGAGAGCGAGATCGCAGCCTTGGTCGAGGCCGATTATTACCCGCTACTCGCGCATTACGGTGAGAATATCGACCGGCATACGCAGCTTTATCCCGGGGCTGAAGCGGCCGTGAAAACGCTGCGTGATCAGGGTTTTGCCACGGCTGTCTGCACCAACAAGCCCGAAGGTCTCGCACGTGTTCTGCTCGAGCGGCTCGGCGTCACCGGTCTCTTCGATGCGCTGATCGGTGCCGATACGCTGCCGCTGCGCAAACCTTCACCCGACCCATATCTCGCCGCCGTCGAGGGTGCGGGTGGTAAGGTCGAGACCTCTCTGCTGGTGGGCGACACCAATACCGATCGCGAGACCGCTCGTGCCGTCGGTGTGCCCTGCGTTCTCGTGACCTTCGGGCCCGAGGGGCGTGGCATCGAGCGTCTCGCGCCCGAGGCGATGCTCGACCATTTCGACGATCTGCCCGCGCTCGTGGCGCGGATGCTCGAATGAGGGGCGCGGCGGGGCTGTGCCGCCCCGGATGGCCCCTTCAACAGCCATGACCGCAGCGCCCATCGGTCCTTCGCGCTTTCACGCCACCGCCTTCGTTCTGATCGCGGTGTTTCTCGACATGGTGGGGTTCGGCCTGATCATTCCCGTGCTGCCCTCGCTGATCGCGGATGTGGGCCACGTCGATCTGGCGCAGGCGAGCCGGATCGGGGGCTGGATGTTCGCGGCCTTCAGCCTCGCGCAATTCCTGTTCGCGCCGCTGATGGGCAACCTTTCGGATCGCTTCGGGCGGCGTCCGCTCCTCTTGCTTGCGATTGGCGGACTGGGTGTCGATTACCTGTTTCACGCCTTCGCGCCGACGCTGCTCTGGCTCTTCGTGGGCCGGATCGTCGCTGGCATCTGCGGCGCGTCCTACGTCATCGCGAACGCCTATCTCGCCGATATCACCCCGCCGGCCGAGCGTGCCCGCGCCTTCGGACTGATCGGCGCGGCCTTCGGCTTCGGCTTCATCGCGGGGCCCGCGCTTGGCGGATTTCTGGGCGAGCTTGGCCCGCGCATTCCCTTCTTCGTCGCCGCCGCGCTCTCGGGGCTGAACCTGATCTACGGCCTGATCGTGCTGCCTGAAAGTCTGCCGCAGGGCTTGCGCCGTCCGGTGAACTGGCGCGCCTGCAATCCGCTGGGCACGCTGAAAGTCTTCGCGCGGTATCCGGGCGTGCTGCCTATGGGCACTGCCCTTGGCGTCTATCTGTTCGCCTCGGCGGTCTATCCCGCGATCTGGCCCTATTGGGGGATGGCGAAATTCGGCTGGTCCGAGGGAATGGTGGGGCTGACACTCGCAGGCTATGGCGTCGTCGCGGCGATCTTTCAGGGCGGGCTCGCTGGGCCACTTGCGTCCCGACTGGGCGAGGCGCGGGTGGCGGCGATCGGGCTCATCGTCGGGATCGGCATGACCATTGCGCTGGGGCTGTCGACCTCGCTGGCGATGGTTTTAATCGTCCTGCTGATCACCGGGATCGAGGGGCTGGTGCATCCGATGATCGCCTCGCTGATGTCCAACGCGGTGCCCGAGGATGCGCAGGGCGCGCTGCAGGGTGGCATTTCCGCGCTGATGAACCTCGCGATGCTGGCGGGCACCTTGTTCTTCACCCAAGTGTTCGGGATATTCCTCGCCGAGAACGCCCCGGTCCGCACGCCGGACATGGCCTTTTACGTGGCCTCCGTGATCCTGCTGGCGGCGTTGGCGCTGTTCGTGCGTGCAAGAAAGGTCGAGTGATGTCCGAGGTATTCAACGGCAATTTCACCCAGCAGGAGCCGATCCCGGAGGAGGCGATCGAACGTGCCGTCGAGGTGATGCGCTCGGGACGTCTGCATCGCTACAATACGGTGCCGGGTGAACCGGGCGAGGTGGCGTTGCTGGAGGAGGAATTCGCAGGGCTGACTGGTGCGCCCTATTGCCTCGCGGTGGCCTCGGGCGGCTATGCCTTGGGCTGTGCACTGCGCGCCGTGGGCGTCGGTCCGGGCGATCCGGTGCTGACCAATGCCTTCACGCTTGCGCCCGTGCCCGGCGCCATCGCGGCGGTCGGCGGCAAGCCAGTGCTGGTCGAGGTCACCGACCAGCTGACCATCGATCTTGACGATCTGGCGGCGAAAGCCCCGCAGGCCCGAGTGCTGATGCTTTCCCATATGCGCGGCCATATCTGCGACATGGCTGCGCTGATGGAGATCGCGCGCACCCATGATCTGACGGTGATCGAGGATTGCGCCCATACGATGGGGGCGGCTTGGGGCGGTGTCCCCTCGGGGCGGCATGGCGCGATCGGGTGCTATTCGACCCAGACCTACAAGCACATGAATTCGGGTGAGGGCGGTCTGATCGTAACCGACGACGCGGAACTGGCGGCGCGGATGATCCTGCTGTCGGGCAGCTACATGCTCTATGAGCGGCACCGCGCCGCGCCGCGGCCGGAGGTGTTCGAGGGGCTGAAATACGACACGCCCAATGTCTCGGGCCGAATGGACAATCTGCGCGCCGCGATCCTGCGCCCGCAGCTGCCGACGTTGGCGGATCGGGTGGCGCGCTGGAATGCGCTGTACCGAGAAATCGAGGCCGGGCTTGCCGGGGCAGAGGGTGTGGCGCTGATCGAACGCCCCGAGGCTGAGAGCTATGTCGGCTCGTCCTTCCAGTTCCGCCTGCCGGGGCGCTCCGCCCCCGAGATGCTGGATTTCGTCGCCCGGGCTGCGGCCCGCGGTGTTGAGCTGAAATGGTTCGGCGCGGATGAGCCCGTAGGGTTCACCTCGCGCCATGACAGCTGGCGCTACGCCGAAGCGCAGAACCTGCCGCGCACCGATGCGGTGCTGGCGACGCTGCTTGACCTGCGCCTGCCGCTGACTTTTTCGACGGACGATGCCGCCCAGATCGCGCGCATCCTGCGCGAAGAGGCCGAGGTTTGAAGAGGTGGAGCGCTGACACTCAGCCTGCGCGCGAGATCCAGTCGGCGATCATCAGGTCGAGATGCGCGCCACCGCCGTTCTTGTAGAGCGTGATCTCCTCGGCGCTTTCCCGCCCGCGTGCGCCGTCGATCAGGTCGTAGAGATCGGCCTTCACCGCCTCGGGCGTGATCACCCCTTCGCGGATCGGGATCAGCAGCTCGCCAATATGGCCCAATGTGGTGTCGCGACTGTCGACAAAGAGACTCGCCGTCGAGATCAGCGCATCGTCGGCCTCGCGCATATCGGCCTTGTAGGCCCCGATCAGATCGAGATGGGTGCCGGGTTTTACCCATTCGCCCTTCAGGACCGGCGCGCGCGCCATCGTGGCGCTGCTGACGATATCGGCCTCGGCCACAGCGTCGGCCAGATCGCTCACCGCACGCAGCGTGACGCCCTCGGGGGCAGGCCCAGCCGCCAGCTCCTGCGCCTGCTCGGGGCGGCGCGTCCAGAGCGTGATCTCCGTCAGCCCCGGAAAGCCCGCCGCATAGGCCGCGATCAGCGAGCGCGCGACCCGGCCCCCGCCCACGATCAGCAGTCGGCGGCTGTCCGGGCGGGCCAGAAGTTGCGCGCCCAGAACGGAATCGGCAGCCGTCTTGAACTCGGTCACCAGCGGGCAATCGACGATCGCGGTGGGCTGGCCATGCTCGGGCTCGAACACCACCATCGCGCCTTGCACCGTGGGAAGCCCCGCCTTCGCGTTGCCATCGCACACGGTGAAGGATTTCACCCCGTAACCCAGCCCCGGAATATAGGCCGCGCGGCTGAGCAGCACCGCATCCGAGGGTCCGAGAAACGTATCGCCCAACTCCGCCTTCGGGCGCGTATGGCCCGCGCGCAATGCAGCTATCGCGCCGGGCCAGTCGAGCTTTTCCGCGATGTCATAGGGGATGATCTTCGGGCTCATGTCGTCTCCTTCATTGTCTCGGGCGTCACAGAGGAACCAGCCAGCGCGCCGGGGCCGACACCTCGCGCGGGCCGTTGGCGGCACCGGTGATCGCATCGGCCAGAAGCGCGCCGCAGCCCGCCGAAAGCGTCCAGCCCAACTGCCCGTGGCCCGCATTGACCCACAGGTTGTCGTAAGCCTTCACCCGGCCAAGGAAGGGCGGGCCATGCGGGGTCGAGGGCCGCAGCCCGGTCCAGAGAACGGGCGGCGCATCGCTCACCGCATCGCCGAAACGTGCGGCGACGTAATCGGTCAGCACCTTGGTGCGATCCTCGCGCAGCGTCCGGTCGCGCCCGGCGAATTCGGCGATCGCGGTCACCCGCAACACCCCGTCATAAGACGCCACGGCCAGCATCGCGGCCTCGTCGATATAGGGGTGGCGGGGCAGGCGGCTCTGGTCGCGCACTTCCCATGTCCCAGAATACCCCTTCACCGGGTAGATATCCGGCGCAAAGCCCAGAGGTCGGGCCAGATCGGGCGTCTCTACCCCGGTGGCGAGGATCACCTGCGCCGCAGGCAGCGTCTCGTCGGCGAGGTTGACCCCGGTGATCTTGCCATGGGCATGGCTGAACCCGGTCACCGCGCTGTTGTAGCGAAACTGCACACCGTGCTTGGCGGAAAGCGCTTTGGCGGCGGCGCGGGTCACCTCGTGGCAATTGCCCGCGGCATCCATCGGCGAGAGGAACCCGCCCGCAAAACCCGCCCTGGCGAGCAGCGGATCGTTCTCGGCCAGCCAGTCCGGGTCGATCCGCGTCAACCGCCCGTCATCATGGGCGTCGATCTCATTGGTCGCATTATAAAGATAAAGTCCGCCCTCGAAGCGGATAAGTGCGTCCAGCTCCAACTCCTGCGCCATCTCGGGCAGGGCGGCGCGCGCGGTCTCGGCCAGCCGCATCATCCGCGCGGTGTTCCGGGCCTGCGCGGCGCTGGTGCAGTTGAGCAGGAAGCGCGTCCCCCAACGCCATAGCGCCGGATCGAACGGCGCGGTCAGCTTCACACCGGGATTGCGCCCGGCCATCGCGCGCAGCAGCTGCGGCAAGGCATCCGGCCCCGCCCATGCGCTCGAATGGCCGATCGAGACGATCCCGGCATTCGCGCGCGAACACAGCTCCGCGGGGCCGGGCAGGCGGTCGATCACCGTCACCGGCAGCCCGCGCCGCGCCAGAGCCCATGCGGTCATCATGCCGACGATGCCCGCTCCGATCACGATATGACGTGGCTGCCCCATCTCCGCTCCCGTGTTTCCATGTCCCAAGCCTCTTTGTGGCGGCAATCGCCGCGCCTTACCAGCCCCTGCGCCGCGGGTTCGTTCCGCTACGTCGTTTGCCCGGGGCCGGGGCCACGGCTCTTGACCCGACTCGGCAATTGGGCATAAATGAACGTGCGTTCAATAAACCGGGGGAGGAGATCCGATGTTCGCAGGTTCGATGGAGTTCGATCTGGGCGAGGATATCGCCGCACTGCGCGATATGGTGCGCCGTTGGGCGTCCGAGCGCGTGGCCCCGATCGCGGCCAAAACCGATCTGGACAATGAGTTTCCGAACGAGCTTTGGACCGAGATGGGCGAGCTTGGCCTGCTCGGGATCACCGTGTCTGAAGAATTCGGCGGGGCCGGGATGGGCTATCTCGCTCATGTCGTGGCCACCGAGGAAATCGCGCGGGCCTCGGCCTCGATCGCGCTCAGCTATGGCGCGCATTCCAATCTCTGCGTGAACCAGATCAAGCTGAACGGTTCGGACGAGCAGAAGAAGAAATACCTGCCCGGACTGATCTCGGGACAGTCGGTCGGCGCGCTCGCGATGTCGGAATCCGGCGCGGGCTCGGACGTGGTGGGCATGAAGCTCAAGGCCGAGAAGCGCAACGGCTATTACGTCCTGAATGGCCATAAATACTGGATCACCAACGGGCCCGATGCCGACACGCTCGTGGTCTATGCCAAGACCGACCCGGAAGCTGGCTCCAAGGGCATCACCGCCTTCATCGTCGAGAAGGATTTCAAGGGCTTCTCCACCTCCAAGCATTTTGACAAGCTCGGCATGCGCGGCTCGAACACGGCACAGCTGTTCTTCGAGGATTGCGAAGTGCCCTTCGAGAATGTGCTGGGCGAAGAGGGGCGTGGGGTGCGCGTTCTGATGTCGGGTCTCGATTACGAGCGCGTGGTGCTTTCCGGCATCGGCACCGGCATCATGATGGCCTGCCTCGACGAGGTCGTGCCCTATTGCAAGGAGCGCGAGCAGTTCGGCCAGCCGATCGGGAATTTCCAGCTCATGCAGGGCAAGATCGCCGATATGTATGTCGCTATGAACACCGCGCGCGCCTACACCTACGAGGTCGCGAAGGCCTGCGATCGGGGCGCCGTGACCCGTCAGGATGCGGCGGCGACCGTGCTTTACGCCTCCGAGCAGGCGATGGTGCAGGCGCATCAGGCGGTGCAAGCGCTTGGCGGCGCCGGGTTCCTCAACGACTCCAACGTCTCGCGCCTGTTCCGGGACGCGAAGTTGATGGAGATCGGCGCGGGCACCTCGGAAATCCGCCGGATGCTCATCGGTCGCGAGATCATGGGAGCCGCGTGATGCGCGCCGGCGCTCTCCTCCTGATCGGGCTTGCGGCGCCTTTGGCGGCGCAGGCCCAAGGGGCAGGGGCGGATTTCGATCCGGCCGCTTTGGAGAGCTGCCTTTCGGGCGCTGACGACCCTGCGTCCTGCATCGGCAAAGCGGCGGAGCAATGCATCGGTGACGCTGCGAGCGTCCAGGACCGCCGCGCCTGCTATGACGCCGAGCGCGCCCTCTGGTCCGACCGGGCGGCGACAGCCCTCGACAGCTTGCGGCGGGCGGCAGCGGCCAGCGACGCGGCGAAGATCGCGGCGGGCAAGTCTCCGTCCGGATTGCAAGGCGCGCAGCTGGGCGAGGCGGAAGCTGCCTGGGCGCGCTACCGCGATGGCGCCTGCGCCTATGGGGCCGCGCTGCAGAGTGAGGGCACAGAGGCGGAGGAGGCGGGCTGCCTGATGCGCAAGACGGCCGAACATGCGCTCGAATTGCAGAGTTGGGCCGGGCTGCTGGCTGGCGAGGCGCGCCCATGACACGGACACTCCGCCTTCACGGGCGCTCTGAGAAAAGGAAACGCGCGATGAAATTGGCATGGTTGCTGGGCGGCCTGATGCTCGCGTCCCCCGCCTTGGCGCAGGAACCGAGCGTTGACCCGAACGCGGTGCGCGCCTGTTTCGACGGGGCGAAGGACACCCATCCCGGCTGTATCGGCGAGGCGGCTGCAGCCTGTCAGGATGAGCCGGGCGGCGATACGACTCTGGGTATTTCGGCGTGTCTTCAGGGCGAGGCGCAGGTCTGGGACGATATCGCGAAGGCGCAATACAAGGCGGCGCGCGCCCGTCTGCTGGAGCAGGGGGGCACCGATCTCGCCAACATGCTGCTCGATGCGCAAAGCGCGTGGGGGCAGTATCGCGACGCCGATTGCGGGCTGCTCTACGAGATTTGGAAGGACGGCACGATCCGCACGGTCGTGGCGTCGCAATGCTACCTCGAGCGTACGGCGCAACGCGCGCTGGAACTGCGCGATTTGGGGAGGATGGAATGAAACTGGTATCGCAGGCCCTGACCTCGTCGGAGGACTTTCAGGCCAATCGCAAGGCGCATCTCGACGCGCTGTCGCAGATCGAAGAGGCTGCCGCACAGGCGGCGGCAGGCGGTGGTCCCGCCGCGCTGGAGCGGCACCTGTCGCGCGGCAAGATGGCGCCGCGCGAACGGGTGGCGGGGCTCTTGGATCCCGGCTCGCCGTTTCTGGAAATCGGCGCGACGGCGGCGCATGACATGTATGGCAACGCGGCTCCCTGTGCGGGCGTGATCGCCGGGATCGGCCGGGTGCAGGGCCAGGAAGTCATGGTGGTCGCCAACGACGCCACCGTGAAGGGCGGCACCTATTACCCGCTGACGGTGAAGAAGCACCTGCGCGCACAGGAGATCGCCGAGGAAAACCATCTCCCCTGCATCTACCTCGTCGACTCGGGCGGCGCGAACCTGCCCAATCAGGACGAGGTCTTCCCCGATCGCGACCATTTCGGGCGCATCTTCTACAATCAGGCGCGGATGTCCGCGAAGGGCATTGCTCAGATCGCCGTGGTGATGGGGTCCTGCACGGCAGGCGGTGCCTATGTGCCCGCGATGTCTGATGTGACGATCATCGTGAAGGAGCAGGGCACGATCTTCCTCGCCGGGCCGCCTCTGGTGAAAGCGGCGACGGGGGAGGTGGTCACCGCCGAAGACCTCGGCGGCGGCGATGTGCATACGCGGCTCTCGGGCGTGGCCGATTATCTCGCCGAAGACGACGCCCATGCGCTAGCGCTGGCGCGCCGCGCGGTCGGCAATCTCAACTACACGAAACCTTCGACGGTGAATTGGCAATCGCCCGAGGAGCCTGTCTACGATCCCGAGGAAATCCTCGGCGTGGTCCCGGCAGACCTGCGCACCCCCTATGATATCCGCGAAGTCATCGCGCGTCTGGTGGACGGCTCGCGCTTCGACGAGTTCAAGCCGCGCTTCGGCGAGACGATCGTCACCGGCTTCGCCCATGTCAAAGGCTGCCCCGTCGGCATCGTCGCGAATAACGGCGTGCTGTTCTCGGAAGCCGCCCAGAAGGCCGCGCATTTCATCGAACTCTGCTCGCAACGCTCGATCCCGCTGGTCTTCCTGCAAAACATCACCGGCTTCATGGTCGGGCGGAAATATGAAAACGAAGGCATCGCGCGTCACGGAGCGAAGATGGTCACCGCCGTCGCCACCACCTCGGTGCCGAAAATCACCATGCTGGTCGGCGGCTCCTTCGGGGCGGGCAATTACGGTATGGCGGGGCGCGCCTATTCCCCGCGCTTCCTCTGGACCTGGCCCAACTCGCGAATCTCCGTGATGGGCGGCGAACAGGCGGCGGGCGTGCTCGCCACCGTCAAACGCGACGGGATCGAGCGCAAGGGTGGCCAGTGGTCGGCCGAAGAAGAGGCCGAGTTCAAGCGCCCCACCATCGAGATGTTCGAGCGCCAGTCGCACCCGCTCTACGCCTCGGCGCGGCTTTGGGACGACGGCATCATCGACCCGCGCAAATCGCGCGACGTGCTGGCGCTCTCGCTCTCCGCCGCGCTGAACGCCCCGATCGAGCCGACCCGCTTCGGCCTGTTCCGGATGTAACTTTCATGCCTCCGGCGGGGATATTTGGACCAAGAGGAAGTGCAAATCTTCGACTTGGCCGAAATATCCCGGGGGGCTCCGCAGGAGCGGGGGCAGCGCCCCCTCCGACGCTCTCAAAGGGGAGACCGACATGTTTTCCAAGATCCTGATCGCCAATCGCGGGGAGATCGCCTGTCGCGTGATCGAGACTGCACGCAAACTGGGCGTGGCGACCGTAGCCGTCTATTCCGAGGCCGACAGCGAGGCGCGCCATGTGGCGATGGCCGATGAGGCGGTGGCCATTGGCGGCCCCGCGCCCAAAGACAGCTATCTGCGCGGTGATGCGATCATCGAGGCCGCCAAACAGACCGGCGCGCAGGCGATCCATCCGGGCTACGGGTTCCTCTCGGAGAACCCAGATTTCGTCGACGCCGTCGAGGCGGCGGGGCTGGTTTTCATCGGCCCCTCGGCCAAGGCGATCCGCGCGATGGGGCTCAAGGACGCGGCCAAGGCGCTGATGGAAAAGGCGGGCGTGCCTGTCGTGCCGGGCTATCACGGCGACAATCAGGACCCCGAGCATCTCGCGGGCGCGGCTGACACGATCGGCTACCCGGTGCTGATCAAGGCGGTCGCGGGCGGCGGCGGCAAGGGGATGCGGTTGGTCGAGGCGCCGTCCGACTTCGCGGATGCACTGGCTTCCGCGCAGGGAGAGGCGCAGACCGCCTTCGGCAATCCCGCCGTGCTGATCGAGAAATTCATCGGCTCGCCGCGCCATATCGAGGTGCAGGTATTCGGCGATGGTGATAAAGCGGTGCATCTGTTCGAGCGCGACTGCTCGCTCCAGCGCCGCCACCAGAAGGTGATCGAGGAAGCCCCCGCGCCAGGCATGACGCCCGAGATGCGCGAGGCGATGGGGCAGGCGGCCACCCGCGCCGCCGAGGCCATCGGCTACAAGGGCGCGGGCACGGTGGAGTTCATCGTGGACGGCTCGGACGGTCTGCGCCCGGATCGGTTCTGGTTCATGGAGATGAACACTCGTCTGCAGGTCGAGCATCCCGTGACCGAGGCGATCACCGGCGTCGATCTGGTCGAATGGCAATTGCGCGTGGCCTCGGGCGAGCCGCTGCCCTGCGCGCAAGGCGATCTGACGATCACCGGCCATGCGTTCGAGGCGCGTCTTTATGCCGAAGACGTGCCTGCAGGTTTCCTGCCCGCGACGGGGACGCTATCGCATCTGCGTTTCGCCGATGGATGTCGCGCTGATACCGGGGTGCGTATGGGCGACACGATCAGCCCGTGGTACGACCCGATGATCGCGAAGGTCATCACCCATGGGCCGACGCGGGCGACCGCGCTGGGGCAACTCGCGCGAGCGCTGGAAGAGACGGAAGTCGCGGGCACGGTGACGAACCTCGCCTTCCTCGCGCGGCTCGCGCGGCACGAAGGTTTCGCTCGGGGCGAGGTCGATACCGGGCTGATCGGGCGCGAGATCGACGCGCTCGCCGCCCCGACCGAGACGCCGGTTGCCGCGAAGGCGCTGGCCGTGATCGCCGCTGCCGGGCTTTGGGACGGCGAGGCGAGCGGCTTCAGCCTCTGGCAGTCGCCGCGCCGCGCCGTGCCTTTCGAGGAAGAGGCCGCGATCCGAGTGCACGGGCCGGGCCAAGTCACGGTCGAGCTGGGCGAGGAGGCCCATGCGTGCGATCTGGCCGAGGATGGCTGGCGGGTGAACGGCGCGAAGACCGGCGCGCGTATGGCGCAGTCGGACGGGACGATCACGATCTTCCTGCATGGTGCGCATCGTTTCGACATTCCTGATCCGCTGGCGCGCGGCGCGGATGCCGACGCCTCCGATCTGACGCTGGCGCCGATGCCGGGGCTGGTGAAGGCGGTCTTCGTCTCTGCCGGCGACACCGTGGCGGCGGGCGACCGGCTCGCGATCATGGAAGCGATGAAGATGGAACACACGATGCGCGCAGCCCGCGACGGTGTCGTGGCCGAGGTTCTGGTCGCCGAAGGCGCACAGGTCGAAGCGGGCGCTGCGCTGATCCGGCTGGAGGACGAGGCATGATCCGACTGCATCACATCCCCGGCGCGCGTTCGATGCGGGTGCTGTGGCTGCTGGAAGAGATGGGGCTCGACTACGAGCTTCAGACATGGTCGCTCACGGATGGTTCGCTGCGCAGTCCCGAGTTTCGCGAACTCTCGCCTGCGGGGCGCATCCCGGCGCTGGAGGTCGACGGGCGCTCGATCTTCGAGAGCGGCGCGATCGTCGAATACCTTACCGAGACGCGGCCCGAGGCTGGGCTCGCGCCGGTCACGGGCGAACCCACTCGCGCGGATTTCCTCGAATGGGTGCATTTCGCGGAGACGCAGGGCAACATCCTGCAAAGCCTTAACATTCAACACATCTTCCTGCGCCCGCCCGAGGCGCGCTCGCCCGCGATGATGGCGCTCGAGACGAAGCGGCTTGGCGTCACGATGAAGGCGCTGGAGGCGCATCTGGTCGGGCGCGATTGGATGATCGGGACGTTCTCGGCGGCCGATTGCATGATGGGGTTCAATATCGACGCGATGTTCCGCTTCGTGCCGCGCGAGGGCTTCCCGAACATCTCCGCCTATCGCGACCGGATCGAGGCGCGGCCTGCCTATCAGCGCGCGGTCGAGAAGGGCGGTGCGAGCATGTATGCGCAGGATTTCTACGAGCTGCCCCCGATGGAGCAAACCCATGGCTGAGAGTGTCGAAATCTTCGAGATGGCCCCGCGTGACGGGCTGCAGAACGAAAAGCGCCAGATCGCGCTTTCCGACAAGATCGCGCTGGTCGATTGCCTGAGCCGGGCCGGGTTCCGTCGGATCGAAGTAGGGTCTTTCGTCAGCCCGAAATGGGTGCCGCAAATGGCCGACTCGGCAGAGGTCTTCGCCGGGATCGCGCGCCGACCGGGCGTTTCCTACGCCGCGCTGACGCCGAACATGAAAGGTTATGAGGCAGCGAAAGCGGCCAGGGCCGATGAGGTGGCGATCTTCGCCTCTGCCTCCGAGGGCTTCTCGCGCGCGAACCTCAATTGTTCGATCAGTGAAAGTCTGGAGCGGTTCTTGCCGATCATGGAGGCCGCAAAAGCCGATAATGTGAAAGTCCGTGGCTACATCTCCGTCGTCACCGATTGTCCCTTCGACGGAAAGACGCCGCCGGAGAGCGTCGCCCGCGTCGCAGCGCAGCTGCGCGACATGGGCTGCTACGAGATCAGCCTCGGCGACACGATCGGGCAGGGCACACCCGAGAGCGTGACGGCCATGCTGCGCGCGGTGCTGAACGAAGTTTCGGCGGAAAAGCTCGCCGGGCATTTTCACGACACTTCCGGGCGGGCGCTGGAGAATATCGAAGCCTCGCTGAAGATGGGCCTGCGGGTGTTCGATGCCTGCGTCGGCGGTTTGGGCGGATGCCCCTATGCGCCCGGCGCGGCGGGCAATGTCGCGACGGAGGCGGTGCAGGCGCGACTCGGGGCTTTAGGCTACGAGACCGGGCTGGATTCGGCCGTTCTGGCTGAGGCCGCCGCGATGGCGAAGAAAATGAAAGGGCAGGGCGATGTTTGACACGATCAAGACCGAGACCGATGCGCGTGGCATCGCGCGTCTCACGCTGGCGCGTTCGGAGAAGCATAACGCGCTCTCCGAGCAGATGATGGAAGAGATCACCGCGGCCATCGGCCGGCTTGGCACCGATGACGCCGTGCGCGTGGTTATCCTCGCCGCCGAAGGCCGCAGCTTTTGCGCGGGCGGGGATCTGAAATGGATGCAGAGCCAGATCGCGGCGGGCGCGAAAGAGCGCGCGGCGGCAGCGCGCAAGCTCGCGGGGATGCTGCAGGCGCTCAACACGTGCCCGAAACCGGTGATCGGCGCGGTGCAGGGCAATGCGTTCGGCGGCGGGATCGGCATGATGTCGGTCTGTGACGTGGCCATCGGCGTCGAGGGTGCGAAATTCGGCCTGACCGAGACGCGGTTGGGTCTGACGCCCGCGACGATCTCTCCTTACGTGGTCGCGCGCATGGGCGAGGCGCGGGCGCGCCGCGTTTTCATGTCCGCGCGACTCTTCGAGGCCGCCGAGGCGCGTGATCTGGGGTTGCTGGCCAAGGTTGTCCTGCCCGAGATGCTGGAGCGGGCCGTGATGGCCGAGGCCGAGCCCTATCTCGCCTGCGCACCGGGTGCGGTGGCAGAGGCGAAGGCGCTCGTCCGGTCGCTGGGGCCGCGGATCGACGAGAGCGTGATCGACATGACGATCGAGGCGCTGGTGACTCGCTGGGAATCCGCCGAGTCGGATGAAGGAATCACCGCGTTTTTCGAGAAGCGCGATCCGGCATGGAAAGCTTAAGGCGGCCTTAAGAAGCGCCCCACCACGCGCAAGGCAAATATTCCGAAAATTCAAACTCTGATTAAGTTTGTCAAAAGACTGCGTCGCGACAAAAGCGGCGCAGTCCAACGCGGGCAGGCTCTGAGCGGCTCTGCAAGCTCGCAGATTTCGCATACCTTCGTATGCAAAAAGCACCCGCGGCCCGCATTTGCATGATTTTCCGGCCTGCTCTCGGTTGACCCCAATGGGGCGCAAGGCTATTGCTCGCCTAGCCAGAACCTGCGCGACAAGTCGTCGCGATGTTAGGGAGCCAAGCCCATGCATGACATGCTGCGCGAATATCTTCCCATCCTCATCTTTCTCGCCATGGCGATCGTGTTGGGCCTTGTGCTCATGCTCGCAGCGGCGGTGGTGGCGGTCCGCAATCCCGACCCCGAGAAGGTGTCGGCCTATGAATGCGGTTTCAACGCCTTCGACGATGCCCGGATGAAGTTCGACGTTCGTTTCTACCTCGTTTCCATCCTCTTCATCATCTTCGACCTCGAAGTGGCCTTCCTGTTCCCCTGGGCGGTGGCCTTCGGCCAGATTTCCATGGTCGGTTTCTGGTCAATGATGGTCTTCCTCGCGGTTCTCACCGTAGGATTCGCATATGAGTGGAAGAAAGGGGCGCTGGAATGGGCGTGATGACCTCTGCCAATACCGCAGGTGCGGATCGCGAAGTTGCGACGCAGACGCTGAACAAGGAGCTGCAGGACAAAGGCTTCCTGCTGACCTCAACGGAAGACATCATCAACTGGGCGCGCAACGGCTCGCTGCATTGGATGACCTTC
Source organism: Thioclava sp. IC9 (assembly GCF_002213225.1). Taxonomy (NCBI): domain Bacteria; kingdom Pseudomonadati; phylum Pseudomonadota; class Alphaproteobacteria; order Rhodobacterales; family Paracoccaceae; genus Thioclava; species Thioclava sp. IC9. The sequence goes on along the minus strand of NZ_NBNX01000001.1, from coordinate 1,119,520 downwards.
GGCCTTGCCTGCTGCGCCGTCGAAATGATGCAGGTCTCGATGCCGCGCTACGACCTCGAGCGGTTCGGCACCGCGCCGCGCGCCTCGCCGCGCCAGTCCGACCTGATGATTGTCGCCGGCACCCTGACCAACAAGATGGCGCCCGCTCTGCGCAAGGTCTACGACCAGATGCCCGAGCCGCGCTACGTGATCTCGATGGGCTCCTGCGCGAATGGCGGTGGGTATTATCACTACAGCTATTCGGTGGTGCGCGGCTGCGATCGCGTCGTGCCGGTCGATATCTACGTTCCGGGCTGCCCGCCCACGGCGGAGGCGCTGCTTTACGGCATCCTTCAGCTGCAACGCAAAATCCGCCGCACCGGCACGCTGGTGCGCTGAGGAGAGCGAGAGATGGACGATACTGCCCTTCGCGAACTGGCCGGCCATATCGAGCTGAAGCGCCCCGATGACGTGGTCTCGACCGAGATCGCCTTCGACGAGCTGACGGTTACGATCACCACCCAATCGGTTCCCGCCTTCACCGAGTTCCTGCGCGACGATCCGAATTGCCGCTTCACGAACCTCGTGGACATCACGGCTATCGACTGGCCCGAGCGTCCGCAGCGTTTCGATGTCGTCTGGCATTACCTTTCGATGTATCGCAACCAGCGCATCCGTGTGAAAACCGCGATCCGCGAAGAGGACATGGTGCCCTCGATCACCAAGCTGCACCCCTGTGCCGATTGGTTCGAGCGCGAGATCTTCGACATGTTCGGCATCCTGTTCTCGGGCCACCCGGACCTGCGCCGTCTGCTGACCGATTACGGGTTCCGCGGCCATCCGCTGCGCAAGGATTTCCCGACGACGGGCTATGTCGAAGTGCGTTACGACGAAGTGCTCAAGCGCGTCGTCTATGAGCCGGTGAAACTGACGCAGGAATACCGGCAGTTCGATTTCCTCTCGCCATGGGAAGGGGCCAAATACATCCTTCCCGGTGACGAGAAGGGCGAGGAGGCGAAATGATGGACGGCGATATCCGCAACAATGTCTATGATGACGGCTCGAAGGACACGCTGACCGACGAGCAACGCATCCGCAACTTCAACATCAACTTCGGTCCCCAACACCCGGCCGCCCACGGTGTGCTGCGCATGGTGCTGGAGCTGGACGGCGAGGTGGTGGAACGCGCCGACCCGCATATCGGCTTGCTGCACCGTGGCACCGAGAAGCTGATGGAAAGCCGCACCTACCTGCAGAACCTGCCTTACTTCAACCGGCTCGACTACGTTGCGCCGATGAACCAGGAACATGCGTGGTGCTTGGCGATCGAGAAGCTGACCGGCGTGGAAGTGCCGCGTCGCGGCTCGCTGATCCGCGTGCTCTATTCCGAAATCGGGCGCATCCTGAACCACCTGCTGAACGTGACGACGCAGGCGATGGATGTCGGCGCGCTGACGCCGCCGCTCTGGGGCTTCGAAGAGCGCGAGAAGCTGATGGTCTTCTACGAGCGGGCATGCGGCGCGCGTCTGCACTCGGCCTATTTCCGGCCCGGCGGCGTGCACCAGGATCTGCCGCCGAAGCTGCTCGACGATATCGAGGAATGGGCGCATCACTTCCCGAAAGTGCTCGACGACATCGAGGGGCTGCTGACCGAGAACCGCATCTTCAAGCAGCGCAACGTCGATATCTGCGTTATCTCCGAGGAAGAAATCCAGCAATGGGGCTATTCCGGCGTGATGGTGCGCGGCTCCGGCCTTGCATGGGATCTGCGTCGTGCGCAGCCCTACGAATGCTATGACGAGTTCGACTTCCAGATTCCGATCGGCAAGAACGGCGACTGCTACGACCGCTACCTCTGCCGGATGGCCGAGATGCGCGAGTCGACCAAGATTGTCCTGCAGGCGATCGAGAAACTGCGGATGCCGGAAAATCAGGGCGACGTGCTTGCTCGCGGCAAGGTGACGCCCCCGAAGCGGTCGGAGATGAAGCGTTCGATGGAAGCGCTGATCCACCACTTCAAGCTTTATACCGAAGGCTTCCACGTCCCCGCGGGCGAGGTTTATGCCGCCGTCGAAGCGCCGAAGGGCGAGTTCGGCGTCTATCTGGTGGCCGACGGCACGAACAAGCCGTATCGCGCGAAGATCCGCGCTCCGGGTTACCTGCATCTGCAATCCATGGATCACGTCGCCAAGGGGCACATGCTCGCCGACGTGTCTGCAATCATCGGCACGATGGATATCGTGTTCGGGGAGGTTGACCGCTAATGCTTCGCCGTCTTTACCCGGAACAACCCGATAGTTTCGAGTTCACGCCCGAGAACCTCGCATGGGCCAAGGCTCAGATGACCAAGTTCCCGGTCGGCCGTCAGGCCTCGGCGATCATCCCGCTGCTGTTCCGCGCGCAGGAACAGGAAGGCTGGCTGAGCCGTCCGGCAATCGAATACGTGGCCGAGATGCTCGACATGCCCTATATGCGGGCGCTCGAGGTCGCGACCTTCTACTTCATGTTCCAGCTGGCCCCGGTCGGCTCGGTCGCACACCTGCAGATCTGCGGCACCACGTCGTGCATGATCTGCGGAGCGGAAGACCTGATGAAGGTCTGCAAGGAGAAGATCGCCCCCGAGCCGTTCCAGCTCTCGGAAGACGGCAAGTTCTCGTGGGAAGAGGTCGAATGCCTCGGCGCCTGCGCGAACGCCCCGATGATGCAGGTCGGCAAGGATTACTACGAAGATCTGACCGAGGAGAGCCTCGCGAAGCTGATCGACGAGATGGGCAACGGCACCGTGCCGAAGCCCGGCTCGCAGACCGGTCGCTTCTCGTCGGAGCCCGCGTCGGGTCTGACCGCGCTCACCGAGACCAAGGGTGACAAGGAAGACTACAACTATTCCGTCGCCCGTGCGCTCGCGATCGGCGACACCATCAAGCGCATCGACGGCACCGAGGTGCCGCTGGAAGCGCCGTGGCAAAGCTCCGGCCAGCGCGGTCCGATCGGCACGATGGGGCTGGAGCGTCCGCGCTCCGCCGCGCAACAGGACGAGGCCCGCAAGGCGGCCAAGAAGACCGAGGCCAAGCCTGCCAAGGGCACGCCCGCGGACAAGACCGGCGTGACCGAGGCCGAGGCGCCCGCCACCTCGAAGTCCGTTCCGCGCTCGAAGCGCGAGCCCGTGGGCACCGAAGCCGATGCGAAGGCCGACACCGCCGTGTCCAAGGGTGAACAGCCCAAGCTTCTCGATGCGCCGCGCGACGGCGGGGCAGATGATCTGAAGATGATCAAGGGCGTCGGGCCGAAGCTGGAGACGCTCTTGCATTCGATGGGCATCTATCACTTCGACCAGATCGCGGCCTGGTCCGATGCGGAACTCGCATGGGTTGACGCAAATCTCGAAGGGTTCAAGGGTCGCGCGAGCCGCGACGACTGGAAAGGTCAGGCAGAGAAACTGGCCAGCGGGGCAGAGACCGAATTCTCGTCCCGCGCAAAGAAAGATGGCATTTACGAGTAAGCGCAACAGGGTAGAGACCGCCGTTAGGCGGCGTGAATGGAGAGACGGGAATGGGTGATCAGACACAGGGGTGCCGCGGCAAGGCAGGTATCTGGGCAGGCTTTACGGGGATCGTGGTCACCGTTTTCCTGATGGTTGTGGCGCATGAGCCCTTCTTCGTGGCGCTCTTCCTTGGCCTGATGACCTTCCTGCTGTTCGGCGCCTTCCTGATCTGGGCGTTCTGCTCCGAGCATGGGGTTCAAGGCGAGGCGGACGGCACCGGGGCCTCGGACGAGGGCTCCGAGATCCCCGAAAGCCCCGTTGAGAGCTTCAACGCGTCGTCTCCCGAAGGCGTTGCCGCACAGGCGCAGGCGGCGGCGGCGTCTCCGACGCCCGTAGCCGAGCGCGAGGTGGAGCGCGCCGACGCGGTCGCGCCGAAAGACGAGGCGGCCACGCCCGAGGCCGACAAGCCCGAGCCCGGCCCGACAACCAAGCCCGCGACGGACGAAGCCGAGGCGGAAGAGCCGAAAGCTGAGCCTGCAGCGGAAGAGGCTGCGGCAGAGGCCGAAGCTGAGCCGAAAGCGGACGCGCCGGAGCCCGAGAGCGAGGATGCGACCCCGCTCTCCGCGATGTCGGCGCAGGTCGCGGACACGTCCTCTGCCGGTGCCGGGGGCCAACCCGAGGCCGCCGAAGGCGCCGGCAAGAAGCCGCGCGGGCTCAAGCAGCCGCGCAAGGCTGGGGCCGACGATCTCAAGAAGATCGAAGGCGTCGGGCCGAAGCTTGAAGAGACGCTGAACGGCTGGGGCATTTACCATTTCGACCAGATCGCGAAATGGGGCCCCGAAGAGATTGCCTATGCGGACCAGAACGTGCCGCGTTTCAAGGGCCGCTGCACCCGCGACAAGTGGGTCAGCCAGGCGAAAATCATCGTCGAGGAAGGCATGGATGCGTTCCTCGAACGGGCGAAGACGAACGATTACTGAGCGGGGGTGAATGAGCCAGATCGACGAGCACGACAGGGCGTTGGGGCGTAGGGCCGCCCTTATCATCGCCGTCGCCACGATCCTCTGGCTCCTCCTGCAATGGATCGGAAAACAACAGGGCTGGTCGGCGCAGGTCGCGCTGATCGGCGATCTCGCGGCAATAGCCGCCTATATCTACGCGCTGGCACTCGTCTGGCGCATCTGGCGCCGGAAAGCCGGCAAGTGAGGGAAGCGATATGCTGAAGGATCAAGACCGGATCTTCACCAATCTCTACGGGATGCATGACCGCTCTCTGCAGGGCGCGAAGATGCGCGGGCATTGGGACGGCACTGGCGAGATCCTGTCGAAAGGCAAGGATTGGATCATCGAGCAAGTGAAGGCCTCCGGCCTGCGCGGGCGCGGTGGGGCAGGCTTCCCGACAGGTCTCAAGTGGTCCTTCATGCCGAAGGAAAGCGATGGGCGTCCCGCCTTCCTCGCGATCAATGCCGACGAATCCGAGCCCGCGACCTGCAAGGACCGCGAAATCATGCGCCACGATCCGCATACGCTGGTCGAAGGCGCGCTGATCGCCGGTTTCGCGATGGGCGCCGCGGCGGCCTATATCTACATCCGCGGCGAATATGTCCGCGAGAAAGAGGCGCTGCAGCGCGCGATCGACGAGGCCTATGAAGACGGGCTCATCGGAAAGAACGCCTGCGGCTCCGGCTATGATTACGACGTCTACCTGTCGCACGGCGCGGGCGCTTATATCTGCGGCGAGGAAACGGCGCTGCTGGAGAGCCTCGAAGGCAAGAAGGGTATGCCCCGGATGAAGCCGCCTTTCCCGGCAGGCGCGGGCCTCTACGGTTGCCCGACCACGGTGAACAACGTGGAATCCATCGCCGTTGTCCCGACCATCCTGCGTCGCGGCGCGGAGTGGTATGCCTCCTTCGGTCGTCCGAACAACACCGGCGTGAAGCTGTTTGCAATGTCGGGCCACGTCAACACGCCCTGCGTCATCGAAGAGACCATGTCGATCTCGATGAAGGAACTGATCGAGAAGCATGGCGGCGGCGTCCGTGGCGGCTGGAAGAACCTCAAGGCGGTGATCCCGGGCGGCGCGTCCTGTCCGATCCTGCCCGCCGAGCAATGCGAAGACGCGATCATGGACTATGACGGCATGCGCGAGCTGAAATCCAGCTTCGGCACCGCCTGCATGATCGTCATGGATCAGAACACCGACGTGATCAAAGCGGTCTGGCGCCTGTCCAAGTTCTTCAAGCACGAGAGCTGCGGCCAGTGTACGCCCTGCCGCGAAGGCACCGGCTGGATGATGCGCGTGATGGATCGCCTCGTGCGCGGCGAGGCCGAAATCGAAGAGATCGACATGCTGTTCGATGTGACGAAACAGGTCGAAGGCCACACGATCTGCGCGCTCGGCGACGCGGCCGCCTGGCCGATACAGGGCCTGATCCGTCACTTCCGCGAAGAGATCGAAGACCGCATCAAGGCCCGCAAGACGGGCCGCATGGGCGCGATGGCTGCGGAGTGAGTATCGTGAAACGCCTGTCCCTTGCCAGTTTGACCCTTCTTTCGCTCGCCGGCGGTGCCGCCGCCGAGCCGGAGAAGCTGACGGTCGATTTCGGGTTCTTCCCGAAGGGGACGGCGTGCCAGGTGTTCAACACCACCGGCAAGGTCTCGCTGCGGACCGGGCGCGAGATCGAATACACGATCAAGGGCGATACCGGAGACGTGGTGTTCCGCTGCGCCCAGCCGGACGGCCGCTCTTTCGAGGTCGCGACCGGGGCGCTGCTTCCGCCGGGTAATCCCTCGCTCGTTGCGATCCAGATCAATCAGGACGATCACGCGCATATCTTGTGGGATCAGGGCGGATTGCGGCGCAGCACCGTCGCGGAGGTTCTCAGATGGAACTGAACCCTACCACGGCACAGGGCGGCATGGTGCGGGCTGCGATCATATCGGGCTGCGCGCTGGCGCTTGGCGGCTGCATGGGCACTCCGGGCGGTAACGAGGCCCCCAAAGGTCCGCACCGTCTGGCGGCACTCGGGGGCTACACGGCGGCTTATGATGCGAGCGGCGCGCTGGTCGTGATGCGGCAGGCCGCGCCCTTTGCGAACTACGAGGGCGCCGAGGCCAAGCGGGCCGCGAACGCCATCTGCGGCGGGGCTGTGGCCTCGTCGATCAATGATACTTACCGGGATGGCGCTTGGGTCTTCCCGATGGGCTGCGGCAACGCGGCGTGAAATAAACCCGCGCGGGGGCAACCTCGCGCCCGAAGAGACGAGACGGATAGCCATGGCTGACCTGAGAAAGATCATCATCGACGGGAACGAGGTCGAGGTCGATCCGAACCTCACGCTGATCCAGGCGTGCGAACAGGCGGGGATCGAGATCCCGCGGTTCTGCTACCACGAGCGTCTGTCTATCGCAGGCAACTGCCGGATGTGCCTTGTGGAAGTCGTGGGCGGCCCGCCGAAGCCCGCCGCCTCCTGCGCGATGCAGGTGCGCGACATGCGCCCGGGGCCGGAAGGCGCGCCGCCGGTGATCAAGACGAATTCGCCGATGGTCAAGAAGGCCCGCGAGGGGGTGATGGAGTTCCTGCTCATCAACCACCCGCTCGACTGCCCGATCTGCGACCAGGGCGGCGAATGCGATTTGCAAGACCAGGCAATGGCTTACGGGGTGGACTTCAGCCGTTACCGTGAGCCCAAGCGCGCCGCGACCGAGCTGAACCTCGGCCCGCTGGTCGAGACGCACATGACGCGCTGCATCTCCTGCACCCGATGCGTGCGCTTCACCACCGAAGTCGCGGGCATCACCCAGATGGGCCAGACCGGCCGGGGCGAGGATGCGGAGATCGCGAACTACCTGAACATGACGCTCGACTCCAACATGCAGGGCAACATCATCGACCTGTGCCCGGTGGGCGCGCTGGTCTCGAAGCCCTACGCCTTCACCGCGCGTCCGTGGGAACTGACCAAGACCGAGACCGTCGACGTGATGGACGCCGTGGGCTCCAACATCCGCGTCGATACCAAGGGACGCGAAGTGATGCGCATCCTGCCGCGCAACAATGACGACGTGAACGAGGAGTGGATCTCCGACAAGACCCGCTTCGTCTGGGACGGCCTGCGCCGCCAGCGTCTCGACCGGCCTTACGTCCGCGTCGACGGCAAGCTGAAGCCCGCAAGCTGGGGCGAGGCGCTGAGCGCCGCCGCCGAAGCGATGAAGGGCAAGAAAGTCGCTGGTCTCGTCGGCGATCTCGTCTCGACCGAGGCAGCCTTCTCGCTCAAGCAGCTGATCGAGGGGCTGGGCGGCAAAGTCGAATGCCGCACCGATGGCGCGCGCCTGCCGATCGGCAACCGCTACGGCTATGTGGGCAACGCGACAATCGCGGATCTCGACAACGCCGAGATGGTGCAGATCATCGGCGCGAACCCGGCCGTGGAAGCACCCGTTCTGAACGCCCGCATCCGCAAGGCCTGGGCCAAGGGCGCGAACGTCGGTCTCGTCGGTGAAGCCTGCGACCTGACCTATGACTATGAGCATGTCGGCACCGACCGCGCCGCGCTGGCCGAGCTGTCCTCCAAGACGATCTCGGATGAGACGAAGGCCAAGAACACGGTCGTCATCATCGGGCAGGGCGCTCTGAATGAAGCCGATGGCGAGGCGGTTCTGGCCCATGCGATGAAGCTGGCCGAGAATTCCAACGCCAAGTTCATGGTGCTGCATACTGCTGCGGCCCGTGTCGGGGCGATGGATGTGGGCGCAGTGACCGAGGGCGGTCTGCTCAAGGCCATCGACGGCGCAGAAGTCATCTACAACATGGGCGCCGACGAGGTGGAGATCACCCCGCGCGCCGAGGGCGGTCCCTTCGTGATCTATCAGGGCAGCCACGGCGACCGCGGGGCCAACCGCGCCGACGTTATCCTGCCGGGCGCGGCCTACACGGAAGAAAACGGCCTCTTCGTGAACACCGAAGGCCGTCCGCAGCTTGCCTTCCGCGCGGCCTTCCCGCCGGGCGAGGCGAAAGAGAACTGGGCGATCCTGCGCGCGCTTTCGGCTGAGCTGGACGCCAAGCAGCCCTGGGACACGCTTGCAGGTCTGCGCCGCGCAATGGTCGAGGCGGTGCCGCATCTGGCGCAGGTCGATCAGGTCGTGGAGAACGAAGTGCAGGCGATCGAGCCGCGCGACATGGGCAAGGCCACCTTCCGCCTCCCGATCCGCGAATTCTACCTGACCAATCCGATCGCACGGGCCTCTGTGGTAATGGGCGAATGCGCCAGCCTCGCGAAAGCGCGGGCCGAAGCGCCGGTGGCCGCCGAGTGAGATTGAGACGGATGATGCAGACCCTGCCCAATATCGCACCGCTCGCTCCCGGCCTTCTGGCCGGGCTGGCGGCGTGCACGCCGACCGGCGGGGCGCAGGGGGATAGCGCGGTCAAGCCGGTCTATCGGGGCACCGAAACGCGGCTCCTCGACAGCGATCTGGTGGAGATCCGCGCGCGCGTCTCGGGCGAGGGCGCCAGCGAGAAAGCGGCGACCGATTATGCCCAATGTGCAGCCGCGCAATACGCGCTGGTGCGTGGCTATGGATTTGCGCGCCATGTGCGCACGAATGTGACTGAAGAGGGTGGCATCTGGCGGGCAGATGCGGTCTACACCATCTCGCCCGCCTTGCCGCAGGGACTCAAGACGATCGACGCGGAAGTGACCGTCGCCGATTGCAAGGATCGCGGCATTCCGACCGTATGAAGAGAGTGGGACATCATGGCTGAATTCTTCACGACACCTTTCGGGATCTTCCTGCTGATCGTGCTGCAGAGCTTGGCGGTTATCGCCTTCGTGATGCTTTCGATGATCTGGCTGGTCTATGGCGACCGCAAGATCTGGGCTGCCGTGCAGATGCGTCGCGGGCCGAACGTCGTCGGGCCGTGGGGCCTGATGCAGACCTTCGCGGATGCGCTGAAATACGTGGTCAAGGAAATCGTCGTGCCGGCGGGCGCCGACAAGTTCGTCTATTTCCTCGCCCCGATCCTGAGCTTCGTGCTGGCGCTGCTGACCTTCACGGTGATCCCGTTTGCCGACGGTTGGGTGCTCGCCGATATCAACGTCGCACTTCTGTTCGTCTTCGCGGCTTCCTCGCTCGAGGTGTATGGCGTGATCATGGGCGGCTGGGCGTCGAACTCGAAATACCCGTTCCTCGGTTCGCTGCGTTCCGCGGCGCAGATGATCTCCTACGAAGTCTCGATCGGCCTGATCATCATCGGCGTCGTGATCTCGACCGGCTCGCTCAACCTGTCGAACATCGTGCGCGCGCAGGATACCGGCTGGGGCCTGTTGGGCTGGTACTGGCTGCCGCACCTGCCGATGGTGGCGCTGTTCTTCATTTCGGCGCTGGCCGAAACCAATCGCCCGCCCTTCGACCTTCCGGAAGCGGAATCCGAACTCGTCGCGGGCTTCATGGTTGAATACAGCTCGACCCCGTATCTGCTGTTCATGGCCGGCGAATATATCGCGATCTGGCTGATGTGCGCGCTGATGTCGATCCTGTTCTTCGGCGGCTGGCTGTCCCCGATCCCGGGGCTGCCCGACGGGGTGCTGTGGATGTTCGCCAAGATGGTGTTCTTCTTCTTCATGTTCGCGATGGTGAAGGCGATCGTGCCGCGCTACCGCTACGACCAGCTTATGCGGATTGGCTGGAAAGTCTTCCTGCCGCTGTCGCTGGCCTGGGTGGTGATCATCGCCTTCCTCGCGAAATTCGAAATTTTCGGGCACTTCTGGGCCCGCTGGGCGATGGGGAGCTGATAGATGGCTTTCGACTATAACCGCGCTGCCAAGTATTTCCTGCTGGTGGACTTCATCAAAGGCTTCGGTCTGGGGATGCGCTATTTCTTCGCGCCGAAACCCACGCTGAACTACCCCCACGAGAAGGGTCCGCTTTCGCCGCGCTTCCGCGGCGAGCACGCCCTGCGCCGCTACCCCAACGGGGAAGAGCGCTGCATCGCGTGCAAACTGTGCGAGGCGATCTGCCCGGCGCAGGCGATCACGATCGACGCGGAACCCCGCGCCGACGGTTCGCGCCGCACGACGCGCTATGATATCGACATGACGAAATGCATCTATTGCGGCTTCTGTCAGGAAGCCTGCCCGGTCGATGCGATCGTCGAAGGTCCGAATTTCGAATTCTCGACCGAGACCCGCGAGGAGCTGTTCTACGACAAGCAGAAGCTCCTCGAGAACGGGGCCCGTTGGGAAGCCGAGATCGCACGCAACCTCGAACTGGATGCGCCTTACAGATGACCGACGATTTTTCGAAACTCTTCAGCACGATGATGGAGCAGTCGGCCGAGATGGCCCGGCTGTTCAATCCGGCGCTGGAAAGTTTCAACCCGGCTGCGATGGAGAAGCTCTTCCCCACCATGTCCAAGGACATGATGGAGATGTGGTTCGGCAAGACCTTCAACCGTGAAGGTCTCGACAGCCGGACCCGGCTTCTGGTGACGATTGCGGCGCTCACGGTGCTGGGCGCGCAGGCGGACTCGCAGCTGCGCCTGACGATCCGCCACGCGCTCGAGGCCGGGGCCACGCAACGCGAGATCGCCGAGGTGATCTTTCAGATGAGCATGTTCGGCGGGGTGCCCGCCATGACCCGCGCGCTCGAGATCGCGCAATCGGTCTTCGACGAGAATTCGGGAGAGAACGAATGACGGTGTTTGCTTTCGCCTTCTACCTTTTCGCCATTACGGCGTTGGTCGCGGGCTTCATGGTGGTGATTTCCAAGAACCCGGTCCACTCGGTGCTCTGGCTGATCCTGACCTTCCTGTCGGCGGCGGGACTTTTCGTGCTTCTGGGCTCGGAATTCGTCGCAATGCTGCTGATCATCGTCTATGTCGGCGCGGTTGCGGTGCTCTTCCTCTTCGTGGTGATGATGCTCGACATCGATTTCGCCGCGCTCAAGGGAGAGTTGGCGCGCTACATGCCGCTGGGTCTTCTGATCGCGGTCATCATGCTGGTGCAGCTGGGCATCGCCTTCGGGGCGTGGCAGACCTCCGGCATGGCGGAAAACCTCCGTGCCGATCCGGTGCCCGAGGGCATGACCAACGCGCAGGCGATCGGTCTGCTCGTCTATGACAAATACCTCTACCTCTTCCAGACGGCGGGCCTGATCCTGCTGGTCGCGATGATCGGGGCGATCCTGCTGACGCTGCGCCATCGCACCAACGTCAAGCGCCAGAACGTCATCGCGCAGATGCATCGCGATCCGTCCAAGACGATGGAAATGGTGGACGTCAAACCGGGGCAGGGGCTGTGAGCGAACAAAAGCAAGCGAAAAACGCGAGTTCGGAAACGAGGGTGAACGCATGATCGGATTGGAACATTACCTTGGCGTGGCTGCCGCGCTGTTCGTGATCGGCATTTTCGGGATCTTCGTGAACCGCAAGAACGTGATCGTCATCATGATGTCGATCGAACTCATGCTGTTGGCGGTGAATATCAACCTGGTGGCCTTCGCGGCCTATCTGGATGACCTCGTCGGACAGATCTTCACTCTCTTCGTGCTGACCGTTGCGGCAGCCGAGGCCGCGATCGGCCTTGCGATCCTCGTGGTCTTCTTCCGCAACCGCGGCTCGATCGAGGTCGAAGACGTCAACGTGATGAAGGGATAAGGGACGATGGAAACGATCATTCTCTTTGCGCCGCTGGTCGGTGCGATCCTTGGTGGCTTCGGCTGGCGGGTGATCGGCGAAAAGGGCGCGATGGTCCTGACCACGGGCCTTCTGTTCCTCGCCGCCGCGCTCAGCTGGATCGTCTTTCTCACGCTGGGCGATCAGACGCAGCACATCCATGTCATGAACTGGATCACCTCGGGCGACCTCGACGTCGCATGGGCGATCCGGATGGACCGGCTGACCGCGATCATGCTGATCGTGGTGACGACGGTCTCCTCGCTCGTGCATCTCTACTCGTGGGGCTACATGGCCCATGACGAGAATTTCGACGAAGGGAAGGGCGAGAATTACAAGGCGCGCTTCTTCGCCTACCTGTCCTTCTTCACCTTCACCATGTTGATGCTGGTGACCTCGGACAACCTGCTGCAGATGTTCTTCGGCTGGGAAGGCGTGGGTCTCGCCTCGTATCTGCTGATCGGCTTCTACTACAAGAAGCCTTCGGCCAATGCGGCGGCGATGAAAGCCTTCATCATGAACCGTATCGGCGATTTCGGCTTCCTGCTCGGGCTGTTCGGTCTGTTCTACATGACCGGTTCGCTGAAGATGGACGACGTCTTCTCTGCGGCCCCGGCCTTGTCCGAAACGAGCCTGGACTTCCTCTGGGGGAACTGGAACGCGGTCGAGCTCTGTGCCTTCCTTCTGTTCATCGGTGCGATGGGCAAATCGGCGCAGCTCTTCCTGCACACATGGTTGCCGGACGCGATGGAAGGCCCGACGCCGGTGTCGGCGCTGATCCACGCCGCGACCATGGTGACCGCGGGTGTGTTCCTCGTCTGCCGGATGTCGCCGGTCTACGAATACGCGCCGCATACGCAGACCTTCATCGTCGTCATCGGCGCCTCGACCGCCTTCTTCGCAGCGACCGTGGGTCTGGTGCAGAACGACATCAAGCGCGTTATCGCCTATTCGACCTGTTCGCAGCTGGGCTACATGTTCGCGGCCGCGGGCGTCGGCGTCTATTCGGTGGCGATGTTCCACCTGCTGACCCACGCCTTCTTCAAGGCGCTGCTGTTCCTTTCGGCGGGCTCGGTGATCACCGCGATGCACCACGAGCAGGACATGCGCAACTACGGTGGCCTTCGCAAAAAGGTGCCGCTGACCTTCTGGGCGATGATCTTCGGCACGCTGGCGATCACCGGTGTCGGCGTTCCCTTCACCCATATCGGTTTCGCAGGCTTCCTGTCGAAAGACGCGATCATTGAGAGCGTCTGGGGCGGCTCGGGTGCTGGCTATGCCTTCTGGCTTCTGGTCATCGCGGCGGCCTTCACGTCCTTCTATTCGTGGCGCCTGATCTTCATGACCTTCTTCGGCAAGCCGCGCGGCGATCATCATGCGCATGATCACGCGAAGGAGAGCCCGTGGGTCATGACGGTGCCGCTGGTCGTACTGTCCTTCGGCGCGATCTTCGCCGGCATGATCTGGTACAACGTCTTCTTCGGCGATCACGCGAAGCTGGTGAAGTTCTTCGGCCTTCCCGCGCATGCCGAGCAGACGGCGGATGCCGGGCACGCGACGAGTGGCGAAGCCGCGCAGTCGGGCGAGGCAAGCCATGCCGCAGGGCAGGGTGAAACGCCGCCGGTGCCGGATCCGAACATGTCCGAACAGCAGGCCGAGGCCGAGCTGATGGACGAGGCCAAGACCTCGCCGAGCGTCGGCGCCTCGACCGCGGTCATCGAGTATCCGAGTGTCGCACCTCAGGGCTCCATCTACATGGGGCAGGAGAACGAGGTGATCGACAAGGCGCACCACGCGCCGGCCTGGGTCAAGGTCTCGCCCTTTGTGGCGATGCTGGCCGGGCTGCTTGTCGCCTGGATGTTCTACATCAAGGATGTGAGCCTGCCGCGGCGGATGGCTGAAGCCCAACCCGGGCTCTACAGCTTCCTGCTCAACAAGTGGTATTTCGACGAGCTGTACGAGCGTATCTTCATGCGCCCGGCGCTCTGGTTCGGCTATCAATTCTGGAAGAAAGGGGACGAGGGCTCGATTGACCGGGTCATCGACGGTATGGCCGTTGGCATCGTCCCGACATTCACGAGGTTCCTTAACAGGATGCAATCGGGCTATCTGTTCCACTACGCCTTCGCCATGGTGATCGGGATCGTCGGTCTCATGCTCTGGGTCGTCCTCAACGGGGGGGCGAACTGATGCAACACCTTCTTTCCATCGTCATCTTCACGCCCGCCGTGGCGGCGCTGATCCTCGCGCTGGTTCTGCGTGGCGGCTCGCCCGAGGCTGACCGCAACGCGAAATGGGTGGCGCTGACCGCGACTTCGGTCACTTTCCTGATCTCGCTGTTCCTGCTGGCCGGGTTCGACCCGTCCAACACCGGCTTCCAGTTCATGGAGAAATACTCCTGGATCATGGGCTTTCAGTATCGCGTGGGTGTCGACGGGCTGTCGATCCTCTTCGTGATGCTGACCACGTTCATGATGCCGCTGGTGATCATCGGCAGCTGGAACGTCACCGACCGCGTGAAGGAATACATGATCGCCTTCCTCGTCCTCGAGACGCTGATGGTGGGCACCTTCGTCACGCTCGATCTGGTGCTGTTCTACCTGTTCTTCGAAGCAGGCCTGATCCCGATGTTCCTGATCATCGGCATCTGGGGGGGCAAGCAGCGCGTCTACGCCGCGTTCAAGTTCTTCCTCTATACCTTCTTCGGCTCGGTCTTCATGCTGGTGTCGATCATCTACATCTACTTCCACACCGGAACGACGGACATGCCGGGGCTACTCGTCTACGAGTTCCCATACACACCGGTGGATGTTCTGGGGATATCGATCCCCGGCGGGGTGCAAACGCTGCTGTGGATCGGCTTCTTCATCTCCTTCGCGATCAAGATGCCGCTCTGGCCGGTGCATACCTGGCTTCCCGCAGCGCACGTTCAGGCCCCGACGGCCGGTTCGGTCGTGCTGGCCGCGATCCTGCTGAAACTGGCTGATTACGGCTTCCTGCGCTTCTCGCTGCCGATGTTCCCGGTGGGCAACATCGTCGTGGGCCCCTGGGCGATGTGGCTCGCGGTGATCGCGATCATCTGGACCTCGCTGGTGGCGCTGGTGCAGACCGATATCAAACGCGTCATCGCGTATAGCTCGGTCGCGCACATGGCCTATGTGCTTCTCGGGATCTTCTCGGGGACGCAGCAGGGCATCGAGGGCGGGATCTTCCTCGTCGTCTCGCACGGCTTCGTCTCGGGCGCGCTGTTCCTTCTGGTCGGCGTCATCTACGAACGAATGCACACCCGCGAGATCGACGCCTATGGCGGCCTCGTCAAGCGGATGCCGGCCTATGCGACGATCTTCATGTTCTTCACCATGGCCAATGTGGGGCTGCCGGGTACCGGTAACTTCGTCGGGGAATTCCTGACGCTCGCCGGGACGTTCCAGGTCAACACCTGGGCCGCGATGTTCGCGACCTCCGGCGTGATCCTCTCGGCCGCCTACGCGCTCTGGCTCTATCGCCGGGTCGTCTTCGGCGACCTGATCAAGGAGAGCCTGCGCTCGATCACCGATCTCACCACGCGCGAGAAGTGGATCTTCGCGCCGCTGGTGGCGATGACCCTGATCCTTGGCGTCTACCCCGATCTGGTGACCAACATCATCGGGCCGTCGGTGACACAACTCGTCCAGAACTATCATGATGCCTTGCCGGACACGTATCTGTCCGACCTGGTCGAACACTGAGGAGCTGAGGGATGACTTCTGCGGATTTCTCGATCGTCCTTCCGGAGTTTTTGCTCGCCGTCTACGCGATGGTGGCCCTGCTCGCGGGTGTGTGGTTCGGCAAGGACAAGCTTGCGCCGACGCTGCTGTGGATCACCTCCGGCGTCATGCTGGTGATCGCGGCCTGGATCGGCCTGGCCGAGGTGGGCTCGCATGAGGCCTTCGGCGGCCTCTTCATCGACGACGCGTTCTCGCGCTTCACCAAGGTGATGATCCTGATCGCGGCCGCGCTGGTGCTCGCGATGGGCACCGATTACATGCAGCGCCGCGGCCTGCTGCGCTTCGAATACCCGATCCTCGCGACGCTGGCCGTCATCGGCATGATGATGATGGTTTCGGCGGGCAACCTCATGTCGCTCTACATGGGGCTTGAGCTGCAATCGCTCGCGCTCTACATCGTGGCCGCGCTGCGCCGCGAGAGCGAGAAGAGCTCGGAAGCGGGTCTGAAGTATTTCGTCCTTGGCGCGCTGTCCTCGGGCATCCTGCTCTACGGCGCTTCGCTGACCTACGGCTTCGCGGGCACCACGCAATTCGCGGGCATAATCGGGGTCGTGCAAGCCGGTCACCTGCCGATCGGCCTACTGTTCGGCATGGTCTTCCTGATCGCCGGTCTCGCCTTCAAGGTCTCGGCAGTGCCGTTCCACATGTGGACGCCCGACGTCTACGAGGGCTCGCCCACGCCGGTCACCGCCTTCTTCGCAACGGCGCCGAAGATCGCCGCGATGGCGCTGATCGCCCGTCTCGTCTTCGACGCCTTCGGCCAGGTGCCGGCGGAGTGGGGCCAGATCCTCGCGCTGCTCGCGGGCCTGTCGATGGTCTGGGGCTCGGTCGCGGCGATCGGTCAGTCGAACATCAAGCGCCTGATGGCCTATTCCTCGATCACCCATATGGGCTACGTGTTGCTGGGCCTCTCGGCGGGCACGGTCGAGGGTGTGCAGTCGATGCTGACCTACATGGCGATCTACGTGACGATGAATGTCGGCGTCTTCGCCTTCATGCTTTCGATGGAGCGTGACGGCCAGCCGGTGACCGAACTCAAGGCGCTCAATCAATACGCCCGTCAGGCCCCGGTCAAGGCGTTGGCGATGCTGGTGCTGCTGTTCTCGCTCGCCGGTGTGCCGCCGATGCTGGGCTTCTTCGCCAAGTTCGCGGTGCTCGAAGCGGCGCTGCATGCGGGCTATATCTGGCTCGTGCTGCTCGGCGTGATCGCCTCGGTCGTGGCGGCCTTCTACTACCTGCGGATCGTGTTTTACATGTATTTCGGCAAGGAGACGGATCCGCTCGACAATCGGATGCCCGCGATCCAGTGGGGCCTTCTGGTGGTTTCGGCGCTGGCGATGCTGATCGGCATCTTCAACCTCTTCGGCATCGAGGGCGCGGCCCAGGCTGCGGCGGCGGCTCTTGTCAACTGAGCGCGATGACTGGCCCGAGGGCGTGGCGCGACACGTCCTGCCCTCGGTCGATAGCACCATGGATGAAGCGGCCCGGCTAGCGCCGGGCCTCTCCGGTTCAGCCTGGATCTTCGCGCATGAGCAGACTGCCGCGCGCGGCAGGCGCGGGCGGGCGTGGCGCGCGCCATCCGGCAATTTATCGGGGACTCTGGTGATGCGGCCCGAAGGCGGGCTGGCTCATGCCGCGCTCTATTCCTTCGTCGCGGCACTCGCGTTGGAGGCCGCGCTCGCGCATGTCGCGGGACCGCATGCGCGGCTGACCATCAAATGGCCCAATGACGTGCTGCTGAACGGCGGCAAAGTCGCGGGCATCCTGCTCGAGAGCCTGCAGGGCGCAGAGACAATCGCGATTGGCATCGGCGTGAACCTCGCAGTGGCCCCCGAGCGGTCCGAGATCGAGCCCGAGGCGATGGCGCCGGTCAGCCTGCTGGGCGAGACCGGGATGCAGATCGCTCCGGTCGACTTCCTGCCGATGCTGGCGCGGGCCTTCGATCATTATGATCGACAGTTCCGCGATTACGGCTTCGACGCGATCCGCAATGCGTGGCTCGCGCGGGCGGCGCGTCTGGGCGAAGAAATCACCGCACGCGTCGGCGGCGAAACCTATCGCGGCACCTTCGAGACGATTGACCAGACCGGCGCGCTGATCCTGACGACGCCCGAGGGCCGCCGTGCCATCTCGGCGGCGGATATCTTTTTCTGAGCGGAAGGGGGGAGCCATGCTTCTCTGCATCGACTGCGGCAACACCAACACCGTCTTCTCGGTCTGGAACGGGACGGATTTCATCGCCACTTGGCGGATGGAAACCAATCACCAGCGAACGGCGGACGAATATTTCCTCTGGCTGTCCGGCATGATGCGAGTGCAGGAGATCGCAGGCGCGATCACCGAGGTCATCATCTCCTCGACCGTGCCGCGGGTGGTCTTCAACCTGCGGGTTCTGTCTAACCGTTACTTCAACTGCCGCCCGTTGGTCGTCGGCAAGCCCGAATGCCGCCTACCGGTGGAGCCCCGCGTCGATCCGGGCACGACCGTCGGGCCGGATCGCCTCGTGAACACGGTTGCGGGCTATGACCGGCATGGCGGCGATATCGTCGTCGTCGATTTCGGTACTGCGACCACTTTCGACGTGGTCGCCTCCGACGGGGCCTATATCGGCGGGGTGATCGCACCCGGCGTCAACCTGTCGCTCGAGGCGTTGCACGCCTCCGCGGCCGCCCTACCTCATGTCGATGTGACGATGCCCGAGAAGGCGATCGGCACCAACACCGTCGCCTGTATCCAATCGGGCGTTTTCTGGGGCTATATCGGCCTCGTCGAAGGCGTCGTGCGCCAAATCCGGCTCGAGCGGGACCGACCGATGAAAGTCATCGCGACCGGCGGTCTGGCAGAGCTGTTCAGTCAGGGGTTCGACCTGTTTGACAGTGTGGAATACGACCTTACCATGCACGGCCTTCGCCTCCTCAACGACTATAACAAGGACTTTCCCGCGTGAGTGACAGACTGATCTACCTCCCCCTCGGCGGTGCCGGCGAAATCGGCATGAACGCCTATGTCTACGGCTACGGCCCAGAGGGGAAAGAGCGGCTGATCGTTGTCGATCTGGGCGTGACTTTCCCGGATATGGACGGCACGCCCGGCGTCGACCTGATCTTCGCCGATCTCGAATGGCTGGAAGCGAATGCCGACCGCATCGACGCGATCTTCATCACCCACGCGCATGAGGACCACGTCGGCGCGCTGCCGCATGTCTGGAACAAGCTGCGCAAGCCGGTCTACGCGCGCGCTTTCACCGGTCGGATTGGCCAGCTGAAGCTGGAAGAGGCGGGCATCCCGCCCGAGACGATCCAGATCGTCGAGCCGCGCCCGAAGGTGATCGAGGCCGGCCCGTTCAAGGTGCAATTCGTGCCGATCTCGCATTCGATCCCCGAAAGCTCCGGCCTCATCATCGACACACCTGCGGGCCGCGTCGTGCATACGGGCGACTTCAAGCTCGACGGCAACCCGATCGTCGGCGAGCCCTTCGACCCCGAAATGTGGCATGCCATTGCCAAGGAAGGCGAAGGCGTGAAGGTTCTGGTGAGCGATTCCACAAACGTCTTCTCCCCGCTGCCGGGCCGCTCGGAGGCCACTTTGGCCGAGCCGATCTCGGAACTCATCCGCGCGCAGACCGGCATGGTCGTCGCGACCACCTTCGCCTCGAACGTGGCGCGCCTGAAGACGCTTGCCGAAGCGGGCAAAGCCGCGGGTCGGTCTGTCTGTCTGCTGGGGCGCGCGATGAAGCGCATGGTCTCGGTCGCCGAGGAAACCGGCGTGCTGAAAGGCATGCCCGGCACGATCTCGGCGGAAGAGGCAACGGAAGTGCCGCGCCAGAACCTGATGCTGATCGTGACCGGCTCCCAGGGCGAGCGACGCGCTGCCTCGGCCCAGCTGAGCCGCGGCAAGTACCTGGGGCTCGAGATGAAGGAGGGGGACACGTTCCTGTTCTCCTCGAAGACGATCCCGGGCAACGAGCGCGGCGTGATCCGGATCATGAACGCCTTCTCCGAGATGGGAGTCGACGTGGTGGACGATCACGGCGGGCTCTATCATGTCTCGGGCCACGCCAACCGCCCCGATCTCGAAGCGGTGCACGAACTGATCGCGCCGAAGATGCTGATCCCGATGCATGGCGAGCATCGCCACCTGCGCGAACATGCGAAGCTGGCCGCGGACAAGGGCATCGCGTCGGAAGTCGCGACGAACGGCACGATGATCGACCTGACCGGCGAGGTGCCGAAAGTCGTCGAATATATCGAAGCGGGCCGCACCTATCTCGACGGTTTGGTGCAGATCGGCGCGATGGACGGCGTGGTGCGCGACCGGATGCGCATGGCGCTGAACGGCTTGTGCCTCGTGACGGTGATCCTCGACGAGCAGGACCAACCGCTGGGCGAGCCCTGGGTCGAGCTGAACGGCTTGCCGAAACTGGGCCGCTCCGGCGCGCCGCTGGCCGAGACGATCGAGGACGAGATGACCGAATATCTTGAGCGCGCGCCGGTCAAGATCCTGAGCAATGACGACAAGCTGGACGAGGGCCTGCGCCGCATCGCCCGTCAGGTCGCGATGGAAGAGATTGGCAAGAAGCCCGAAGTGATCGTCGTCACGAGCCGTCTGACCGAGTGAGCGCGAGTCCGCGCCGTCAGTGGCGCGGATGGCGAAGGGTTAGGGCATCGCTCTATCCACAGAGACAAAGAAAAGCCCCGCCGGAGGACGCCTCCGGCGGGGATACTTTTACCAATACGAAAGCGTCAGCTGTCCGCGCTGTCCTCGGCGGTCTCTTCGATCGCGCCGGGGCGGAAGGAAACGGTGAGGAAGTCCGGGACGTGGTCGCCCATGCCCACCACTTCGTTCTCACGCTCGCGACGGTTGCGGCCCCCGCGGGAGCGGCGTGCGTTGCCTTCGTCACTACCCTGATCGCGGGGCTGCGATTTCGGCGCGCTCGCGGTCTCCTGGGGCTCGCTGCGAGCCTCTTCGGGTTGAGCCTCGGCCTTGGGAGCTTCTTTTTGCTCTTGCGGCGCGGCGATCTGCGGTTGCTGCGTCTCTTCGCTGCGCTCGCGTTTCGAGCCACGCCCGCCGCGATCGCGGCTGCGCCCGCCACGCGAGCGACCGCCCTTGGAGTCCTCGCGCTTGCGCGCGGGCTGCTTCGCACCTTCGGACAGCTCGAACCCTTCCGGCGGCTCGGCGCGCGGGATTTCCTGCTCGACGAGGCTTTCGATCTGGCCGAGGAATTTCTCGTCCGAGGGGACCGCGATCGAGATCGCCGTGCCCTTGCGGCCCGCGCGACCGGTGCGGCCGATCCGGTGGACATAGTCCTCGGCATGCATCGGCAGGTCGTAGTTGAACACGTGGCTCACCGACGGCACGTCGAGGCCTCGCGCGGCGACGTCAGAGGCAATCAGCAGCTTCAGCTTGCCATCGCGGAAACTCTCGAGCGTGCGGGTGCGCTGGCTCTGGTCGAGATCGCCATGGATCGGGGCCGCGTCGAAGCCGTATTTCTGCAGGCTTTTCGCAACGATATCCACGTCGACCTTGCGGTTGCAGAAGACGATCGCATTGGTGCAGGCCTCGCCTTCGGCCTCGATCACCGCGCGCAGCAATTCGCGTTTGGCTTTCGCGGTCTGGTCGCGGCGCGCCGGTTCGATCTCGATCAGCTTCTGGGTGATATTCGCGCCCGTCGTCGCCTGACGCGCCACCTCGATGCGCACCGGCGCATGGAGGAAGGTGTTGGTGATCCGCTCGATCTCGGGCGCCATCGTGGCCGAGAAGAACAGAGTTTGGCGCGTGAAGGGCGTCAGCTGGAAGATGCGTTCGATATCGGGGATGAACCCCATGTCGAGCATCCGGTCGGCCTCGTCCACGACCATGACCTTCACGTCGGTCAGGATCAGCTTGCCGCGCTCGAAATGGTCGAGCAGGCGGCCCGGCGTCGCGATCAGCACGTCGACGCCCTTGTCGATCAGTTTGTCCTGCTCTCCGAACGATACGCCGCCGATCAGCAGCGCGCGGGTGAGCTTGGTGTTCTTGGCGTAGAGGTCG
Source organism: Thioclava sp. IC9 (assembly GCF_002213225.1). Classification (NCBI taxonomy): domain Bacteria; kingdom Pseudomonadati; phylum Pseudomonadota; class Alphaproteobacteria; order Rhodobacterales; family Paracoccaceae; genus Thioclava; species Thioclava sp. IC9. The sequence continues at coordinate 1,097,595 of NZ_NBNX01000001.1, read as the reverse complement.
AAGTTCTCGGCGACCTGCGCTGCCAATTCGCGCGTCGGGCACAGCACGAGCGAGCGCGGCATCCGGGCGCGGGCGCGGCCCCGACGCAGCAGCGTCAGCATCGGCAGGGTGAAGCTGGCGGTCTTGCCGGTGCCGGTCTGCGCGATGCCGAGCACGTCCTTGCCCTCGAGTGCGGGCGGAATGGCGCCAGCCTGAATGGGCGTCGGCTCTTCGTAGCCAGCGTCGACAACGGCGGAAAGGACCTTCGGGTCCAGCTTCAGATCGGTGAATTTCGTCATGGGTATCCTTGGTTTACCTTTAATCGCGTCCTGTCGCGACCCGCATCGGGCGGGGCCGCTATCGGGCGCTTGAGGAACCGGGCGCCCAGGAAGAGCCCCGCCGGATTACGGAGCTTGGCTGCGGCGTACCGGATTGCGACGCAAAGGTCAATCTTTTCAGGGCAGGGCCGCTAACCGGCGGGCGGGACGCTCCTATGGCAAGGGGCTCTTGCAAAGGGGCACGGAACCTGACCTTCTGAACGGGGTTTGATCCCGAAGTGTGACGAGGGACAGATATGGCAGTCGCGGAATCGGCGGGTCTCGGCTCGGTATTGGCCTTTGCGCTGGTAGGTGTTTGCGGTGTCGGCGCGCAATGGCTGGCATGGCGGATGCGCCTTCCGGCCATCGTGATCATGCTGGTCGCAGGGCTTATTGCGGGTCCAGCGACCGGGCTTTTGAACCCGAGCCGCGACTTCGGTGAGCTGCTGAGCCCGTTGATCGCGCTCGCGGTGGCGGTGATCCTGTTCGAGGGCGGGTTCTCGCTGGATTTCCACCGTCTGGGCGATGCGAAAACCGGGGTCAGGCGGCTTGTCTTCATCGGCGCGCCGCTTGGCTGGTTTCTCTCGGCACTCGCGCTCGTCTGGGGCGCGGGGCTGAGTTGGGAAAGCGCGGCGGTCTTCGGCGGCATCATGGTCGTTACCGGCCCGACGGTGATCGCGCCGCTTCTGCGCACGGCGAAACTTGCCCGCCGCCCCGCACGGTTGCTGCAATGGGAAGCCATCGTGAACGACCCGATCGGCGCGCTGGCGGCGGTTCTGGCCTTCGAGGTGGTGTTCACGCTTCGCTCCAACCTGCCGATGGGCGAGGCGGTCTGGCATCTCGCGCTCGGGATCGGCTTTGCCGCGGCGATCGGCGGCGCGGTCGGCTGGGGCATCGCGCGCAGCTTCTCGCGCGGATGGGTGCCGGAATTCATGAAAGTCCCGGTGCTGTTCGCGACCCTTTTGGCGACCTTCGCGGTGACCGATTACGTGCTGCATGAAAGCGGGCTGCTCGCAGTGACGGTGATGGGGCTGGTGATCGGAAATGCCGATTTGCCCTCCTACGAGGAGCTGCGCCGGTTCAAGGAGCATGCGACGGTGCTTCTGGTCTCGGGCGTGTTCATCCTGCTCGCCGCGAATATCGAGATCGACCAGCTGGCCGCCCTCGACTGGCACGCGCTGTTGTTCGTCGTCCTGGTGGTGCTGGTGGCCCGCCCGATGACGGTGCTGATTTCGCTGATAGGGACGGGCCTGCCGCGCAACGAGCGCCTGCTGATCGCCTTCACCGGCCCGCGCGGGGTGGTGCTCGTGGCGGTTGCGGGCCTTTTCGGACAGCGTCTGGCCGAGATCGGGGTGGCCGACGGGCTGCGCATCGGGCCGCTGGCCTTCGTACTGGTGCTGGTGACTGTGATCGTGCACGGCTTCACCTTGGCGCCGCTGGCGCGGAAGCTGGGACTGGCCAATGCCGACAAGCCGGGGCTGCTGATCGTGGGCGGCTCGCGCTTCACGTCGGCGCTGGCCGAGACGCTGAACAAGGCCGAGGTGCCTGTGCTTATCACCGATCCGAACCATGCGCACCTGATCCGGCCCCGCGCCAATGGGCTCAAGACTTTCTACGGCGACATTCTGGGCGAGGCGGCGGAGGACAAGGTCGAGCTGATGGCTTATTCGACCCTGCTCGCCGCGACCGACAACGACGCCTATAACACGCTCGTCGCGACCGATCTCGCGCCCGAGCTGGGCCGCGACAAGGTCTGGCAGGTGCCGCGTCAGAAGGACGATCGCGAACGCCACGCGCTGCCGACGCAGCTCGGTGGGCGCCGCTTTGGTGAGGGGCGCACGCTCGAGGGGTGGGAGACACTGCTCGCCGAGGGCTGGCGCTTCCGCGTGACCCGGATCACCGAGGAATACACGCTGGCCCAGTGGCGCGAGAAGCGACCCAAGGCGAAGCCCGTGATGGTCGTGGCGAAGAGCGGTGACCTTCGCTTCGTGATCGACCCGGCCGAAATGAAGGTCGAGCCGGGCGGGCGGATCATTTCGCTGCTGCCGCCCGAGGCCTTCGAGGAAGAGACCGCGCAGAAGGCCAAGGCTGGGGAGAAACCCTCGGGCCAGCCGGGCCCCGCCGCGCGGATCCCTTGAGGTTCATTCGATCCGGGCGGTGGCTGATCGACGGACGATCACCGCGCCGTCGCGGCGCAGCGCGATCTGGCCCGCGTAGGGACCTTTGGGCCAGCCGTCAGGCGGGGTCTTTTTGCCGACATAGCGGAAGAACCGGGCCTTGGGTGCGTCGACCTCGCTGGTCGTACTGATGCTGATCCCATCCGGGCCGGTGATCTCGAAACTGATCGTGTCTCCCGCACGCAGGCCGAAGCCGTAGCCCCAGAAGATGAGGGCGGGTCCGGTTTCGCGGGGCGGCGGCAGGGGGTCGCCGGCGAGGATCGCGTTGAAGCGCGGCGGTGCGGCGGTGAACCCGTTCGCGAGCCAGCCGCTTGGTGTGTAGGGGAAAGGATCGGACCAGAGACTCTGCGATGCGGCAGCCGCGCAGGTGTCCTGCATCTCAGGGTCGAAGGGATCAACGACCGTGCCCTCATGGCGCAGCGACAGATGCAGATGCGGGAATTCCGCCTGACCCGATTGGCCGACGAGGCCGAGCGGGGTGCCCGCCTCGACCCGCGCGCCACGTGCAACGGAAATCGAGCCTTCGCGCAGATGGCAATACTGGGTCTGCCAGCCGCGTCCTAGATCGATGACGATCCCGTTGCCGCATTCCTTGCCCGCGACCGTTCGTCCGCTGACATAAGCCCCGTCGGGCTCTCCATCGCGGGTGGCGACGACCCGGCCCGGCGCGGCGGCGATCACCTTCACGCCCTCCTGCATCTGCGCTTCGGTCAGGAGCGCGAAATCGGTGCCCTTGTGGCCGTCATAGGTCAGCCCGCCGCAACCCGCATCGCGCGCGCCGGGACCGGGGTCGCGGTCGACGTAATTCTGGATGTAGCAATCCTGGCCAAGGGTGCAGTCGACCGGCATTTGCAGCGTCGGCGCGTCAAATAGAAAAGTCCCGGCCATGCAGGGCACGGCCGGGACGAGAAGGCTTATCACTACCGCGCGGAGCACGGCCTAGATCATTCGGCGGTCAGCAGGCGCGGCTTGGAGCCGGAGATCCGCTTCTTGCCCGGTTCCTCGACCTTGATGACGATCTTGTCGTCCTTGATCGAGACCTTGGCGACACCGCCCTTCGTGAGCTTGCCGAAGAGCAGCTCTTCGGCGAGCGGCTTCTTGATATGCTCCTGAATGACCCGGCCCAGCGGACGCGCGCCCATCTTGTCGTCGTAGCCCTTCTCGGCGAGCCAATTGGCGGCGGCCGGGGTGAGCTCGATATGGACGTTGCGGTCGATGAGCTGCGCTTCGAGTTGCAGCACGAACTTGTCGACCACCTGCAAGATCACCTCGCGCGGCAGCGGCGCGAAGCTGACCACCGCGTCCAGACGGTTGCGGAACTCGGGCGTGAAGGTCCGCTCGATCGCGGCCATATCCTCGCCTTCGCGCCGATCGCGCCCAAAGCCGATTGCGGTCTTCGCCTGTTCGGCGGCGCCCGCATTCGAGGTCATGATCAGGATCACGTTGCGGAAGTCGACGGTCCGGCCGTTATGGTCGGTGAGCTTCCCGTGATCCATCACCTGCAGCAGGATGTTGTAGACATCCGGGTGGGCCTTTTCGATCTCGTCGAGCAGCAGCACGCAATGCGGGTGCTGGTCGACGCTGTCGGTCAGCATGCCCCCCTGATCGAAGCCGACATAGCCCGGAGGCGCACCGATCAGGCGCGAGACCGCGTGCTTCTCCATGTATTCCGACATGTCGAAGCGCATCAGTTCCACGCCGAGCGTATCGGCGAGCTGCTTGGCGACCTCGGTCTTGCCGACACCGGTCGGACCCGCGAAGAGGTAGTTGCCGATCGGCTTCTCCGGCTCGCGCAGACCCGCACGGGCCAACTTGATCGCGGAGGACAGCGTCTCGATCGCCTTGTCCTGGCCGAACACGACGCGCTTGAGGGACTTCTCGAGATCCTTGAGCACCTCGGCATCGTCCTTCGAGACCGATTTCGGCGGGATCCGCGCGATCTTGGCGACGACCGCCTCGATCTCTTTCGGGCCGATAGTCTTGCGCCGCTTGCTTTCGGCCACGAGATGTTGGGCCGCGCCCGCCTCGTCGATCACGTCGATCGCCTTGTCGGGCAGCTTGCGGTCATGAACATAGCGCGCCGACAGTTCCACCGCCGTCTTGATGGCGTCGTTGGTGTAGCGGATGTCGTGGTGCTTCTCGAAATAGGGCTTCAGACCCATCAGGATCTTGATGGAATCCGGCACCGAGGGCTCGTTCACGTCGATCTTCTGGAACCGGCGGCTCAGCGCGCGGTCCTTTTCGAAGTGCTGGCGGAACTCCTTGTAGGTGGTAGAGCCCATGGTGCGCAGCTTGCCGCCCTGAAGCGCGGGCTTCAGGAGGTTCGAGGCATCCATGGCACCACCCGAGGTCGCGCCCGCACCGATCACGGTGTGGATCTCATCGATGAAGAGGATCGCGTCGGGATGCTCTTCAAGCTCCTTCACCACGGCCTTCAGGCGCTCTTCGAAGTCACCGCGATAGCGGGTGCCGGCGAGCAGTGCGCCCATATCCAGCGAGTAGATCGTCGAATTGGCGAGAATTTCCGGAGTCTCCCCGCGGGTGATCTTCAGCGCGAGGCCTTCCGCGATCGCGGTCTTGCCCACGCCGGGATCGCCCACCAGAAGCGGGTTGTTCTTGCGGCGGCGGCAGAGGACCTGAATGCAGCGCTCGACCTCATGCTCGCGCCCGATCAGCGGGTCGACATCGCCCTTCTCGGATTTTGCGTTGAGGTTCACGCAGTATTTCTCGAGCGCGGAATCCTTGGCTTCGGCCTGGGTCGCCCCTTCGGCCTTGGCCTCTTCCTCGGCACCCGACACCGGGCGCGTTTCGCCAAACTCCGGATCCTTCGCCACGCCATGCGCGATGAAGTTCACCGCGTCGTAGCGGGTCATGTCCTGCTCTTGCAGGAAGTAGGCGGCGTTGCTTTCGCGCTCGGCGAAGATCGCGACGAGCACATTCGCCCCGGTCACTTCCGAGCGGCCCGAGCTTTGGACATGGATGGCCGCGCGCTGGATCACGCGCTGGAAGGCGGCGGTCGGCACGGCTTCCGAGCCTTCGATTTCGGTCACGAGGGTGGACAGTTCATCATCGATGAACTCCACCAAGGTCTGGCGCAATTCGTCGGTATCGACGGCGCAGGCCTTCATCACCCGCGCGGCGTCCGGCTCGTCGATCAAGGCGAGGAGCAGGTGTTCTAGCGTCGCGAGTTCATGCTTTCGGGCATTGGCGAGCGCCAGCGCCCCGTGGATTGCCTGTTCGAGCGTATTGGAAAACGACGGCATTATCTGCTCCTTTCCTCGACGGGCGGCGCGGGAGGATACCCAGCCTAGTGTTGCCCTATAAGATTAAAGTTCGGTGGAATTCGTCGCGCTTCAAGTCTTTTCATGCCCAAAAACCGATCGGACTCCGATTCGTACGGAAAAAACGATCATTTAGCGGGCGCGACGGTGCAGGGATACCGATGAGGCGCGCAATATCTAGGGGAGTTGCGTTTGACCTCTCCCATATGGGGAGGGTTTTCGCGGGTTCAAGCGCCCTGACGGTTACTTGGGCGACTCGGCGCGGCTTTGCGCGGTGTCGTGCTGCGTGTCCTCGTGGACTGGCGGGCGGTGCGCCGCACTTTGGTGCAGTTCCGCCGCCAGTTCGGCGTCTTCGGGGTCGGTTTTGCCCTTGGATGCGGGCGCCTCGCCGGGGCGCTTGGTGGCTCTGGTTCCCGGGGAAGCATCCTCTCTCTTTTGGGGCGCGTCCTCCTCGTCCTCGTCGCCTTCCTCCTCGAGCTCCGCCTCGGAATGGGCGGCTGGCGAATGTTCCAGCAGCAGCGCTATGATGTCGGTCCGGGTCAGGATGCCGACGAGCCGCCCGCTTTCGGTCACGGGCACGACCCGCGCCTCGCGTCGGGCCAGCCGTTCGAGCAATTGGCCCACCGGCGTGTCGCCCTCGACCGTCTCGATATCGGTATGGAAGATCGCGCGCACCTCGGCCTCGGGCGGGGCGGCGCGGAACCGCAGGGGGCGGCGCAGGATGTCGAATTCCTTGAACAGCTCTTCGAGCGCGTCATGCTGGTCGACCACGCCCAGATAGTATCCCGAATTGTCGACCACCGGCAGGGTATGGACGTTGAGCGCGGTCATCTTGCGCACGATCTCGGACAGCGGCGCTTCGGGGCTGACGGTCACCGGGTTCTGCGTCATCAGATCGCGCACATGCGTGTCGGCCAGAAGCGACTCGGCGGCGCGGTGTTCGGCCACCGCCATGAGCCGCGCCAGATCGGCGGGGTCCATGTTGGCCGACTGGTTGAACTCGACCAGCAGGTTCGACAGGTCGCGCTGACTGAGCGAGCGGGCCGGGCCGCGCGCACGTCCGACATGGGCCGGGGAATAGGCGAGAGGGCGCGTCGGGTAGGAAATGCCGAAGAGCCGGTTCCAGACCATTGCGAACCCGATCATCAGCACCGTCATCACCGCGATCGGGAAGATCGCGAAATCGAAGCCGAGACGCCGCCCCGCCTCGTGTTCCAAGATCACGAGCAGCGCGATCCCGGCGGCTGGCGGATGCAGCGCGCGCGCGGCCATCATCGCCGCGATCGACCCGCCCACTGCGAGCCCGTCCGCATAGGGTGGAGGGGTCACCATCAGCACCGCGACCGGCACCACGGCGGAGATCATCATCCCCATCATCGCGGACCACGGCTGCGCCAGCGGCGAGTTCGGCAGAACGAACAGGAGAACCGCCATCGAGGCGAAGCTGGACACGAGATAGATCCCGGCCTGTCGTGAATGGGGCAGGGTGGCCACGATGAAGGTCACGACGAGGATCGCCACTCCTGCGCCCACCGCGCCGCGCAGGATGTCGACCGCAGGCCTACGCCCCATGGAGGGGCCGAAGCGGCGCAGCTGGCGGCGGACATTCTTGGGCAGGCGTGAGATCGGCATCGGTTCGCTGGGGTTGAATTCGCGACAGGTATCGCGCCTGCCACGCGCGGATGCAAGCGCGGGGGCGGCGAGAGGCCGGGCGGTGGGAACGCCATCTCAGGGCTAAACGCTCCCCGAAGCCCGTCTGGCATCTTGCCATCAGGCGCGGCGCGTCTATGGTCGGGCGCGAATTCTCAGGCAGGACGAAAAACGGGGAGAGCGCGATGGCCGGACCGATAGACAAGACGCTGCGCGCGGCGAAGACCCATGCAAAAAGCGGAGCTTTCGCGGAGGCCGAGGCGCTCTATCGCGAGGTTCTCGCGCGATTTCCCGGCAACAAGCGCGCGCAGGCCGGGCTGGCCGAGATCGCGCAATCGCGCGCGAGCCGCCCGGTGAACCCGCCGCGCCCGGTGATCGACCAGCTCTTCGGCTTGAAGAAAGCGGGCCGCGATCGCGAGGCCGCCGAAGTCGCCGCCCGTGTCCTCAAGCAATTCCCGCGCGCCCCCGCCGCGATGGAAGTGCGGGCCGCGGCGCTCTCGACCCTGGGCGATCACGAGGGGGCCGCGGCGCTCTATCGCGAACTGGTAGGTATGTTTCCCGACGCCCCCGATGCCCACGGCAGCTACGGCAACGAGTTGATGGCGCTGAATCGCGACGACGAAGCGGTGGTCGAATTCGAGCGCGTTCTGGAATTGCGCCCAGGCGACCCGGTTGCGCTCAACAATATCGGTAACGCCAAGCGCCGCGCGGGCGAGCAAAGCGAGGCGCTCGAGATGTATCGCGCCGCCCATGAGGCTGCGCCCGATTTTGTCGAGGCACAGCTGAACCTCGCCAACGCGCTCGTCCTGAGCCATAAAGCGCAAGAGGCCGAGCCTCATCTGTTGGCAGTTCTTGCGAAGTTGCCCGACAATTTCCGCGCCTTGACGACGATGGGCGACGTGCGACGCGAACTCGGCGACAAGCCGGGTGCGATCGACTATTACAAGCGTGCGCTCGCAATCAATCCAGACCATGTCGAAGCGCTGGCGTCGCTGATTATGGCGACGCGTATTTCCGAAGGCGATCCTCTCGTCGCACGTCTCGAAGGTCTGCTTGAGGCACCGCATCATTCGGAGAGGGAACGGGTCCGATACGAATTCGCCCTGGGCAAAGCCTATGAGGATATCGGCGACACCGACAAATCCTTCGCTTTCTATGCACGCGGCAATGCGCGTCGCAAAGAGCTGCTGGGCTACACGATCGAACAGGACGAGACTCTGTTCGCGCAGATCGAGCAGGCCTTCCCGGCCGTGCCTGCAGCCATTCCCGACGCCGCGCAAGATGGCCCGGAGCCGATCTTCATCGTCGGCCTGCCGCGCTCCGGCACGACACTGAGCGAACAGATCGTGAGCGCCCATCCGATGGTCGCGCCGGGCGGCGAGTTGATCGAACTCGGCAGCCCATTGTCCCAAATCGACTGGTCGAATCCAGAGGACTTCCGCGCGAAGGCAGAGGAGATCCGCGCCGAATATCGCGAGGTTCTGCGCGCGCACGCCAAAGGCGCGCCTTTCGTGACCGACAAGATGCCGCTCAACTTCCGCTGGGTCGGGGCGATCCGGGCGCTGTTCCCCAAGGCAAAGATCATCCATCTTCAGCGCGACCCGCGCGCGGTGATCTGGTCGATCTATCGGTTGAATTTCGGCTCCGATGGCAACGCCTACGCGCATAGCCTCGACGATCTGGTGGCTTATCGGGCGTTGCATCAGGACCTGATGGCGCATTGGAAATCGCTCTTCGCCGAGACGATTTATGACCTGAACTACGAGCGTCTGGTGGAAAATCCGGAGACCGAAATTCGCGCGCTGCTCGACTATCTCGAATTGCCCTTCGACGAGGCTTGCCTTCGCCCGCAGGACAACAAGCGCATCGCCCGCACCGCATCGCGCGATCAGGTGGTCAAACCGATCTACAAGGGCAGTTCTCAGGCGTGGGAGAAATACGCCCCGTATCTGGAGGCGGCATTCGCGAAGCTCGACTGATGTTCGGTCTTCGGCCTAACTGCGCCCGCTCCTCTCCGGGCGCATTTCGCTTAGCGTTCCGTTCTCGGACGGTCTTCGTTCCCGCTTGTCGGCGCCCCTCCCGGTGGCGCTGCTGCCGTGCTTGTCATCGCGCGGCGGCTCGCTATGGTCGGGTCGATTTCGCGAAGGAGAGCCGATGGCCGGGTCCGTTGACAAGATGCTGCTCGCCGCACGTGGCCATGCCAAGCGCGGGGAATACCGGCAGGCCGAGGCGCTTTACCGTGACGTGCTCGGCCGTTTTCCGGGCAACAAGCGCGCCAAGGCGGGGCTAGAAGCGCTCGCGCAGGTCAGCAAGGGGAAACCGGCCGCGGGGCCGCCGCGCGCGCTGCTGCAGCAGTTGATGGGGTTGATGCAGACGGGGCGCAACCGCGAGCTCGTCCAGCAGACGAAACGGGCGCTGACAGAGTATCCGGAGGCCATCCTCTTGCTCGAATTAAAAGCTGCGGGGGAGGGGGGGCTGGGCGATCACGACGCTGCAGCCGAGACCTATCGCCGCCTGATCTCCCTGCGGCCCGATCACGCCGACACCCACGGCAACCTGGGCAATGAACTGATGGAGCTGGGGCGCCATGAAGACGCGATCGCGTCGTTCGACCGCGTATTGGCGCTGCGCCCGGGTGACCCCGTGGCGCTGAACAATCAGGGCAATGCCTTCCTCGCGCTTGGCCGCGAGACCGAGGCGCGCAAACGGTTCGAGGCGGCGCTGGAGGCCGTAGCGGACGATAAGCTCACTGGCGATGCGATGTCTGGGGCCGCACAAGCGCGGTCGCCCGACCCGCGCCATGTCTTCGCGTTGAACAACTTTGGCAACATTCTACTCGCCGAAGGCGACATCGCCGGGGCACGGACGCGGTTCGAGGCGGCGCTCGGGGCCGATCCGAGCTATGCCGAGGCGTGGTGGAATCTCTCTCGCCTGCATCGCTTCGCGCCGGACGATCCACTGCTTTCGCAACTCGAGGCGCAGGTCGCGGCGGAGGCGCATTCCGAGCATGACCTGATGCTGCTCGAATTCGCGCTCGCCAAGGCGATGCACGACGTGGGCGGGACGGAGCGGGCCTTCGCGCTCTGGCAGTCGGCCAATGCGCGGCGCAAGGCTGAACTGGGCTATGACATCGCGCAGGATCTCAAGCTCTTTGCGCAGCTGCGCAAGCGTTTTGCCGCGCCCCATCCGCCAATCCCTGAGACAGAGACCGACAAGGCCGCACCGGTGCCGATCTTCCTGCTGGGCCTTCCGCGCTCGGGCACGACGCTGGTCGAGCAGATCGTCACCCAGCACAGTCAGGTCGCGCCCGGAGATGAGATCGCCACGCTCGATCGCGAGATGAGTGCGCTCGACTGGAGCGACCCGGAGGCGCTTAGCCGGGAGGCGGGGCGGATACGTTCCGCCTATTACGAGACGCTCACCAGACTGGCCGATGGCAAGCCGTTCGTGACCGACAAGATGCCGCTCAATTTCCGCTGGATCGGAGCGATCCGGGCGCTGTTTCCGCGCGCATTAATCGTGCATGTCCATCGCGATCCGCGCGCGACGCTCTGGTCGATCTATCGCAACTTCTTTTCCAGCAGGGGCAATGGCTACGCACATGATCTGGACGATCTCGTGGCCTATCACGGGCTCTATCGCGATCTGATGGCGCATTGGGCGGTGCAGCCCGGGGCGGTCGTCGATTGCGACTACGAGGCGCTGACGGAAGCCCCCGAGGCGCGCAGCCGCGCGCTGATCGATGCGCTCGGGCTGCGCTGGGAAGACGCCTGCCTGCGCCCGCAGGACAACGCCCGCACGGTCGCGACGACATCGGACACGCAGGTGCGCAAGCCCATCTACAAGGGCAGTTCGCAGGCATGGGAGAAATATGCGCCCTATCTGGAGGCCGCTTTCGCGAAGCTAGACTAAGCGCGGGCTTGTGGCGTGAGGAAGGCTCGCTAAGCTGACCGCACCCATAGGAAAGTCCCGCCATGCCCGAACTCTCACATATGCTCGCTTTCGGTGCCGTGGCGCTTGCGATGGTTCTGAGCCCCGGCCCGAACATGATCTATCTCGTCTCACGCACGATCTGCCAAGGGCGGCGCGCGGGGCTCATCTCGCTGGGCGGGGTGGCATTGGGGTTCGTCTTCTACATGCTTTGTGCGGCCTTCGGGATCACCGCAGTCGTTCTTGCCGTGCCTTATGCCTATGACGCGCTGCGGATTGCCGGGGCGCTCTATCTGTTCTGGCTGGCATGGCAGGCCGTGCGACCGGGCGGGCGCTCTGCCTTCGAGACGCGCGAGTTGCCGGTCGACGGGCCGCGCAAGCTGTTCTTGATGGGGTTCGTCACCAACCTGCTCAATTCCAAGATCGCGGTGATGTATCTGTCGCTGCTGCCGCAATTCATCGACCCCGCAGCCGGATCGGTGCTGGCGCAATCTCTGGCGCTTGGCGCGGTGCAGATCGTGATCTCGGTGAGCGTGAATGTCGCCATCGTGATCGGCGCAGGCGCAATGGCCCGGTTCCTCGCGACGCGCCCGCTCTGGATGCGGGTGCAATGCTGGGCGATGGGGACGGTGCTCGCCGCGTTGGCGCTGAGCGTGTTGCGCGATGCGCGGCGGTGAGGTTCAGAACCGGTCCTTGCGGGCGCGGGCTTCGGTGAAAACCTCGACGGGTGACGCGCTCTCGGGCAGGCCGAGCGCGTCGCGCAGTTGCGGATCGGTGCCGCGCAGGAACGGGTTGGTGGTCTTCTCGAGTGCCAGTTCGACCGGAACCGTGGGCCGGGACTGGGCGCGGGTGGCGCGAACATCTTCCATCCGCGCAAGAAGGTTCGGATTCTCCGGCTCGATCGAGAGCGCAAAGCGACCGTTCGCCTCGGTATATTCGTGCCCCGAACAGACCAGTGTATCGTCGGGCAGTTCGCAGAACCGGCTCAGCGTGTCGAACATCTGTTGCGCCGAGCCTTCGAAGAGCCTTCCGCAGCCCCAGCTCATCAGGCTGTCGCCGGAGAACAGCAGGCCGCCTTCGGGGAAGTAATATGCGATATGGCCGACCGTGTGGCCGTCAGCGGCAAGAATTTCGACATGCTCCATCCCGATCGCGAGTTTCTCGCCCGGCGAGACCTCCTGATCGAGCTTGGGCAGGCGATGCGCATCCGCCTTGGCACCGACGATTTTCGCCCCCGTCGCCGCCGACAACGCCTGAACGCCGTCGATGTGATCGGCGTGGTGATGTGTCAGCAGGATGAGATTCGCTTTCCAGCCCCGTTCGTTCAGCGCCTTCAGGATCGGAGGCGCTTCTGGAACGTCGATCACGGTGGTTGTGTCCGTCGCCGCCTCATGCACGACATAGGCATAGTTGTCGGAGAGGCAGGGAATGATGAGAAGCTCAACGGCCATGGTGTTTTCTACCGCTTTGATTATCTTGGAACATAGCTAAGCCGAAGGAAGCGAAAGGCGCAATGCATCTCGACGTACTCGACCTGCGGAATTTCTACTACCGGACGCAGCTAGGCCGCGCGGCGCAGCGGGCAATCCGGGACCGGGTTGTTTCGATGTGGCCCGCGACGGGGCCGCAGATGGCGGGGCTCACGGTGGCGGGCTACGGCTTCGCGGTGCCGCTGCTGCGTCCTTACCTGGAGCCCGCGCGCCGGGTGATCGGCTTGATGCCGGCAGAGCAGGGCGTGATGCCGTGGCCAGCGGGCATGCCCAATGTCTCTGTCCTGTGCGACGAGGCGCGCTGGCCGCTGGAGACGGGCCGGGTGGATCGGCTGATCGTGATGCATGGGCTGGAGACCTCGGACAATTCCGAGGCCCTGATGCAGGAATGCTGGCGGGTGCTGGGCCCGGGGGGCAGGGCGATGTTCATCGTTCCGAACCGGGCCGGGCTCTGGGCGCCGCGCGAAGCCACGCCCTTCGGCTTCGGCAAGCCCTACACTCTGGGGCAGCTCGACCAGCTCGCGCGCCGTTCCGGCTTCGTGCCCGAACGTCATACCGGTGCGCTCTATATCCCGCCGAGCCATCGCCGCTTCTGGCTGCGCTCGGCCGCTATGTGGGAACGCGTGGGTACCAAGGCCGCCGGCGTGCTGGCCGCCGGGGTGGTGATGCTCGAGGTCTCCAAGCAAGTCCATGCGCGCCGCGATTCAGGTCTGGGCGCGCGCGTGCGCAAGCCGCTTTCGATTCTCGAAGGGGCGGTGAAGCCGGCGACGGACCCGGTTTGAGCCAGAGTTAACGCCTCGCGCGCGGCAGAACGTCGCCGCGCAACACTCAGGTTCGAGTACCGCCCCGGGGCGCAACTCTCGGTCCCCCGACGCAGATGCGGAATAATTATCCGACAACCAACGCGCATTGAGGTGAATCACTTCCGCACAGCGATCCGTGACCGAGCGCTCCAAATTCCTGTTAGCGCCCACAAAATCCTCCTCTTCCTGTCACCTTCCCGCGACGAAGGGCATATTGGGGGGCTTCTGCTCACATTCTCGTGCTCAAGACGGTTGCGAGGGGGGGATTGCTCTGCTAGTGACCTCCCCGATAAGCGGCGCGGAGGGCATGTCTCAAGCGCGCCGGGGGAGCGCCCCAAGGCCTGTTCCGGGTCGGGGCAAAAAAGCATCGGAAGGGTGGACGTGTCCGAACCAGCTTCGATTTCCGCAAGCATCGCCGGCCGCTATGCGCTGGCCATTTTTGAACTCTCGCGCGAAGAAAATGCCCTCGCCGCGCTCGAAGCTGATGTCTCCGCGCTGTCGGAGGCGCTGGCGGGCTCTGCCGAGCTGCGTGAGGTGATCGCATCGCCGGTCTACACGCGCGACCAGCAGGCAGCCGCGATTGGCGCTCTGGCGGGGAAAATGGGTCTGTCGGACCCGATGTCTAATGGCCTGCAGCTGATGGGTGCCAAGCGTCGCCTCTTCGTGCTGCCGCAGCTTCTCAAGGCGCTGTCGGACCTGATCGCGGACGAGAAGGGCGAAGTGACCGCCGATGTCACCTCGGCCAACGAGCTCAGCGCCGCGCAGGCCAAGAAACTCGCCGAAGTGCTGAAGAACCAGACGGGCAAGACCGTCAAACTGAACACCGCCGTCGATGAAAGCCTCATCGGTGGCATGATCGTAAAGCTGGGCTCGCGGATGGTCGACACGTCGATCCGTTCGAAGCTCGCTTCTCTCAAGAACGCCATGAAAGAGGTCGGATAAATGGGCATCCAAGCAGCTGAGATTTCTGCGATCCTCAAGGAGCAGATCAAGAATTTCGGGCAGGACGCCCAAGTGGCCGAAGTCGGTCGCGTGCTGTCGGTTGGCGACGGTATCGCGCGCGTCTACGGGCTCGACAACGTCCAGGCCGGCGAGATGGTTGAATTCCCCGGTGGTATCCGCGGGATGGCACTGAACCTCGAAACCGACAACGTCGGCGTCGTGATCTTCGGTTCGGACCAGGACATCAAAGAAGGCGACACCGTCAAGCGCACGAACTCCATCGTGGACGTGCCGGTCGGTGAAGCGCTGCTCGGCCGCGTGGTCGACGGTCTCGGCAACGCGCTCGACGGCAAAGGCGCCATCGAAGCGAAAGAGCGTCGCGTCGCCGACGTGAAAGCCCCGGGCATCATCCCGCGTAAATCGGTTCACGAGCCGATGGCGACCGGCCTCAAGTCGGTTGACGCTATGATCCCGATCGGCCGTGGCCAGCGCGAGCTGATCATCGGCGACCGTCAGACCGGCAAGACCGCAATCGCGCTCGACACCATTCTGAACCAGAAGTCGTATAACGACGCCGATCCCAGCAACAAGCTGCACTGCTTCTACGTCGCGATCGGCCAGAAGCGCTCGACCGTGGCGCAGCTGGTGAAGAAGCTCGAAGAGACCGGTGCGATCGAATACACCACCGTGATCGCCGCGACCGCGTCGGACCCCGCGCCGATGCAGTACCTCGCGCCCTACACCGCGACTGCGATGGCGGAATATTTCCGCGACAACGGCATGCACGCGCTGATCATCTATGATGACCTCTCGAAGCAGGCTGTCGCTTATCGTCAGATGTCGCTGCTGCTGCGTCGTCCGCCGGGCCGCGAAGCTTACCCGGGCGACGTGTTCTACCTGCACTCCCGCCTGCTGGAGCGTTCGGCGAAGCTGAACGAAGACTTCGGCGCCGGTTCGCTGACCGCTCTGCCGGTCATCGAAACCCAGGGCGGCGACGTGTCGGCCTTCATCCCGACCAACGTGATCTCGATCACCGACGGTCAGATCTTCCTCGAGACGGAACTGTTCTACCAAGGTATCCGTCCCGCAGTGAACACCGGTCTGTCGGTGTCGCGCGTCGGCTCGTCGGCTCAGACGAACTCGATGAAGACCGTTGCAGGCCCGGTTAAGCTGGAACTCGCACAGTATCGCGAAATGGCGGCCTTCGCTCAGTTCGGCTCGGATCTCGACGCCGCAACCCAGAAGCTGCTGAACCGTGGTGCGCGCCTTACCGAGCTGATGAAGCAGCCGCAGTATTCGCCGCTCACCAACGCGGAAATCGTTGCGGTCATCTTCGCCGGGACCAACGGCTATCTCGATAACATCCCGGTGTCCGAGGTTGGCAAGTTCGAACAGGGTCTGCTGGATTACCTGCGCAACTCGCGCAAGGACATCCTCGACTGGCTGACGAACGAGGATCCGAAGATCAAGGGTGACGCGGCCGACAAGCTGAAAGCCGCTATCGACGAATTCGCCAAGACCTACGCGTGATTGGCCTGAAAGGACAGGGACATGCCCAGCCTTAAGGACCTCAAAAACCGGATCGGAAGCGTCAAGAACACGCGGAAGATCACCAAGGCGATGCAAATGGTCGCCGCCGCGAAACTCCGCCGCGCCCAAGAGGCGGCGGAGGCTGCGCGCCCCTATGCCGAGCGGATGCACTCCGTGATGGCCGGGCTCGCGGCCTCGGTGCAGGGATCGGACAATGCGCCGCGCCTGCTCTCGGGGACCGGTTCGGACCGGGTGCAGCTTCTGGTGGTCATGACCGCCGAACGCGGCCTGTGCGGTGGCTTCAACGCCAATATTGCGAAGCTCGCGCGCCAGACGGCTGACAAGCTGCTGGCCGAGGGCAAAGAGGTGAAGATCATCACCGTCGGCAAGAAAGGCCGCGATGCGCTGCGCCGTGAATACGGTCAGTACTTCATCGGCCATGTCGATCTGAGCGACGTCAAGCGCCTGAGCTATGACGACGCGCAGAAGATCGCCCGCGACCTGATCGGCCGCTTCGACAAGGGCGAGTTCGACGTTGCGACGATCTTCTTCTCGCTCTTCGAGAGCGTGATCGCGCAACGCCCGACCGCGAAGCAGATCATCCCCGCTTCCTACGAACCGGAAGAGGGCGAAGAAACGCCGAGCGTGAATTACGACTACGAACCCAGCGAGACGCAGATCCTCACCGACCTGCTGCCGCGTGGGGTCGCGACGCAGATCTTCACGGCTCTGCTGGAGAACGGTGCCTCGGAACAAGGTGCGCGGATGTCCGCGATGGACGCTGCGACGCGCAATGCGGGCGAAATGATCGACAAGCTGACGATCGAATACAACCGCACGCGCCAGGCCGCGATCACCAAGGAACTCATCGAAATCATTTCGGGCGCCGAGGCGCTCTGACGGAACCGGAGAAAAACAGACATGGCAAGCAATGGTAAAGTGACCCAGGTCATCGGCGCCGTCGTCGACGTGCAGTTCGACGGCGAGCTGCCTGCGATCCTCAACGCGCTGGAAACCGAGAACAACGGCAAGCGCCTCGTTCTCGAAGTGGCTCAGCACCTCGGCGAAAACTCGGTGCGCACCATCGCGATGGACGCGACCGAAGGCCTCGTGCGCGGCGCCGAAGTGAAGAACACCGGCAAGCCGATCTCGGTGCCGGTCGGCAATGCCACGCTCGGTCGCATCCTGAACGTGATCGGTGAGCCCGTGGACGAGAAGGGGCCCGTGGAAGCGGAAGAAACCCGTGCCATCCACCAGCCCGCGCCGAACTTCGAAGCTCAGGCGACGTCCTCGGAAATCCTCGTGACCGGCATCAAGGTCATCGACCTGCTCGCGCCTTACTCCAAGGGCGGTAAGATCGGCCTGTTCGGCGGCGCTGGCGTCGGCAAGACCGTTCTGATCATGGAGCTGATCAACAACATCGCGAAGGTGCACTCGGGTTACTCCGTGTTCGCTGGTGTGGGCGAGCGGACCCGTGAAGGGAACGACCTCTATCACGAGATGATCGAATCCAACGTCATCAAGCCCGACGATCTGTCGAGCTCGCAGGTGGCACTGGTCTACGGCCAGATGAACGAGCCTCCGGGTGCGCGTGCGCGCGTCGCTCTGACCGGTCTGACCCTGGCAGAGCAGTTCCGCGACCAGTCGGGTACCGACGTTCTGTTCTTCGTGGACAACATCTTCCGCTTCACGCAGGCGGGTTCCGAGGTGTCGGCACTTCTGGGCCGCATCCCCTCGGCAGTGGGCTACCAGCCGACGCTGGCCACCGACATGGGCGCGATGCAGGAACGCATCACCTCGACCAAAGCCGGCTCGATCACCTCGATCCAGGCCGTCTATGTTCCGGCTGACGACCTTACCGACCCGGCCCCGGCGACCACCTTCGCCCACCTTGACGCCACGACCGTTCTGTCGCGTGCGATCTCGGAACTCGGCATCTACCCGGCCGTGGACCCGCTGGACTCGTCCTCGCGTATCCTCGATCCGGGCATCGTCGGCGAAGAGCACTACAAGGTCGCGCGTCAGGTGCAGGAGATCCTTCAGCGCTACAAGGCTCTGCAGGACATCATCGCCATCCTCGGCATGGACGAACTGTCCGAAGAGGATAAGCTGACCGTGGCACGTGCCCGTAAGATCCAGCGTTTCCTCTCGCAGCCCTTCGACGTTGCGAAAGTGTTCACCGGTTCGGACGGCGTTCAGGTTCCGCTCGAAGACACCATCGCGTCGTTCAAGGCGGTTGTTGCAGGCGAATACGATCACCTGCCCGAAGCGGCCTTCTACATGGTTGGCGGCATCGAGGACGTGAAAGCGAAAGCCGAGAAACTCGCCGCTGCGGCGTAAGGAGGCATTATGGCCGACACGATGCAATTCGATCTCGTTGCGCCCGAGCGCAAGCTGGCCTCGGAAGAGGCGGCGGTCGAGGTCATGGTGCCCGGCGCGGATGGTGACCTCACGGTCATGCCGGGCCACGCCCCGATGCTGACCACGCTGCGTCCGGGAAAGCTGACCATGGTGACGCGGTCGGCAACCCAGAGCTACGCGGTGACGGGTGGCTTCGCCGAGATCACCCCCGAGGGGATCACGGTTCTGGCCGAACGTTCGCTGCCTGCGGAAGAGTTCACCAAGGAAGTGCACGAGCGCCTCATCGAGGAAGCCCGTCGCGTCCATGACGAGGCGCATCCTTCGGTGGCCGACATGACCGCGAAGCTTCTGGCCGACATGGAGGCCCTCGGCTCGCATATGCTGGGCTGAGAGCTTTCGCGATAAGATTTAGGAAGCCCCGGTTTTTCCGGGGCTTTTTATTGCCTGCAGTTCGGGTAAGCTCTGCCTCAGGTTGAAAGGGAAAGGCCCTCTCGCGATGATCACGATCGAAAGCCACCGTCTGGGAATGCAACGCGGCTCGCTCGTGCTGTTCTCCGATTTTCAGGATGGCGGCGCCATGTGGACGGGCGAGGGCCCGCGCGAGTTGCGCAAGAAGGTCGCCTTTCCCCAGCCGTTCCGCGCGACCCCGATGGTGCAGGTCTCCCTGTCGATGTGGGACGTGGACAGCAAGCACAATTCGCGGATGGATATCTCGAGCGACGGCGTCACGCCCGAGGGCTTCGTGATCGTCTTTCGCACCTGGGGGGACAGCCGCGTGGCACGTGTGCGTGCCGACTGGCTGGCGTTGGGCGGGGTCTCGCATGAAGATGATTGGGATATCGACTGAGCCGCGTCGATAAGGCCGATGAAAAACGCCCCGCCGATCGGCGGGGCGTTTTCCTATGTGTGGGGGAGGGCGGTTCGCAAACCGCCCCGCCTGACGATCAGTCGAGCGCCTTGAAGTTGAGCGCTGCGCCTTCGTCCTTGATGCCCGAGAACCAGCGCGCCGTGACGGTCTTGGTCTTGGTGTAGAAGCGGAAGGCGTCCGGGCCGTACTGGTTAAGGTCGCCGAAGGCCGACTTCTTCCAGCCGCCGAAGGTGTAGTAGCTCAGCGGAACCGGGATCGGGAAGTTGATGCCGACCATGCCGACATTGACGTTCGCCGCGAAGTCGCGAGCCACGTCGCCATCGGCGGTGTAGATCGCGGTGCCGTTGCCATAGGGGTTGTCGACCACCAGATCGAGCGCCTCGTCATAGGACTTCGTGCGCACCATTGAAAGGACCGGGCCAAAGATTTCCTCTTTGTAGATGTCCATGTCGGGGGTGACGTTGTCAAAGAGCGACGGGCCGACGAAGAAGCCGTCCTCATAACCCTGCAGCGAGAAGTCGCGGCCATCGACCACGAGGTTCGCACCCTGCTCGACACCCGAATTGATGAGCGACTTGATCCGCTCCTGCGCCTGCTTGGTGATGACCGGACCGTAGTCCACGTCGTCGCCGCCGGTATAGGGGCCGACTTTCAGCTTCTCGATTTTCGGCACGAGACGCTCGACCAGCGCATCCGCCGTGCCGTCACCCACCGGAACCGCGACCGAGATCGCCATGCAGCGCTCGCCAGCGGCGCCGTAGCCCGCGCCGATCAGCGCGTCGGCGGCCTTGTCCATGTCCGCATCGGGCATGATGATCATGTGGTTCTTCGCACCGCCGAAGCACTGCGCGCGCTTGCCGTTGGTGGCGGCGCGACCGTAGATGTATTGTGCGATCGGGGTCGAGCCCACGAAGCCAACGCCTTGGATCGTCTCGTGATCGAGGATCGTGTCCACAGCTTCCTTGTCGCCGTTGACGACCTGCAGCACGCCATCGGGAAGACCGGCTTCCTGCGCCAGTTCAGCGAGCATGATCGCGGTGGTCGGCACGCGCTCGGACGGCTTTAGGATCATCGCGTTACCGGCCGACAGCGCCGGGCCCATCTTCCAGAGCGGGATCATGGCGGGGAAGTTGAACGGCGTGATACCGGCCACGACGCCCAGCGGCTGACGCATCGAGTAGAGGTCGATACCGGGGCCTGCGTCGCCCGTGTATTCGCCCTTGAGCATCGCCGGCGCGCCCATGCAGACCTCGATCACTTCGAGGCCACGCTGCACGTCGCCCTTCGCGTCGGGGATGGTCTTGCCGTGCTCTTTCGACAGAGCCTCGGCGAGCTTGTCCATGTCGCGCTCGATCAGCTGACCGAATTTCATCATCACGCGGGCGCGGCGCTGCGGGTTGACCTTCTGCCACTCCAGCTGCGCTTTCGCGGCGTCCGCGATCGCTGCGTCGAGCTCGGCCGGGGTGGCCAGTGCGACCTTGGCGATCTGCTCGCCGGTAGCGGGGTTGAAGACTTCGCCGAAGCGGCCCGAAGTGCCCGCAACGCGCTTGCCGTTGATCCAGTGACCGATTTCTTCCATGAGACGCTCCTCCTACAGATAATCTTGGCTTGAGCGCACTCTAGCCTTGCGAAAATGAGCATAAAAGAGGAAGTAGCTCAAAAGCGTTTTGCGTTTTTGCAAAGAGGGGCGTGGTATGGATTGGGACGATCTGCGGATTTTCCTTGCCGTCGCGCGGGCCGAGAGCCTGTCGGGTGCGGGGCGGCGATTGAAGTTGGACGCGGCTACCGTGGGGCGTCGGATCGCGCGGCTCGAAGAGGGGATGGGCGCGAAGCTTTTCGTGAAGTCGCCGCAGGGCTATGCGCTTTCCGAGTCCGGGGATCGGCTCCTGCCGCATGCCGAAGCGGCGGAGCAGGTCTTTGCGGGCGCGGACGAGGAAATGTCCGGGATCGCGGGCCAGTTGACCGGCCAGCTGAGGATCGGCGCGCCCGATGGCTGCGCGAATTACCTTCTGCCGCAGGTCTGCGCGAAGATCGCCGAAGAAAATCCGGGGCTGGAGATTCAGGTCGTCGCCCTGCCGCGCGTCTTCAACCTCTCGAAGCGTGAGGCGGATATGGCGATCGCGGTGTCGCGCCCGACGGCGGGCCGTCTGACCGTGCAAAAATTGAGCGATTATCATCTCAGCCTCGCCGCCCATCGCGACTATCTCGCGAAAGCGCCGCCAATTACCTGCAAGGAGGATCTCCGTCATCACCGGATGATCGGCTACATCCCCGACATGATCTTCGACAAGGAACTGGACTACTTCGCCGAGACCGAGGCAGAGGTGATGGGGCTCGCCTCGAACTCGGCGGCGGTGCAGACGCGGATGATCGAGGCAGGTGCGGGTGTGGGGATCGTGCATGATTTCGCGCTTCCCTTCGCCCCCGGGGTGCAGCGGGTGCTGGGTGGCGAGATCCGGCTCAACCGCGCCTTTTGGTTGATCCGCCACGCGGACGATCGCCGTTCCGAGCGATTGACGCGCTTCGCGGAGGCGCTGGGACAGGGGCTTCGCGACGAGGTCGCACGGCTCGAACACGCTGCGGTTGAAATATAACTGTTGGCCCCGTGAACCGCAAAGCCGTTGACAAATCTATGAAAGCAGTGGGACGCTCGAGTCTACACGACCTTTTCAGGGAGACGTCGATGCAGGTGATGCAGATTCTCAAGAACAAGGGCGAGATGGAAATTTTTACCGTCGCCCCGGACATGAAGCTGAGCGAGGTAATCGCCAAGCTGGCCTCGAAACGCATCGGTGCGGTGATCGTCTCGCAGGATGGCGAAACCGTGGACGGGATCGTCTCGGAGCGCGATGTCGTGCGCGAGATCGCCAAGCGCGGTGCGGAGTGTCTGGTGATGACGGCCGCGGATGTCATGACCCGTGACGTCAAGCACTGCGCCCCGATGGACAGCACTGAAGAGGTGATGAGCCTGATGACCGAGGGCCGTTTCCGCCACATGCCGGTGCGCGAAAATGGCAAGATGGTCGGTGTGATCTCGATCGGCGACGTGGTCAAGGCGCGCCTGAACGAGCTTCACATGGAGAAAGAGTCGCTTCAGGGCATGATCATGGGCAACTGATGCCGCATTGCAGCACCTTCCCGCTTGCATTTGATCGCGCAATATAGTTGCGTGCGCTGAGCTTTTTGGCGGGCGACGAGGGAGGATGCCATGCGGATCGGTCTTTACCCCGGAACTTTCGATCCGGTCACGCTGGGGCACCTCGATATTATCGAGCGCGCGATGGCTCTGGTGGATCGGCTCGTGATCGGGGTCGCGATCAACCGTGACAAGGGGCCGCTGTTCCCGCTCGAGGAACGCGTCGCCATGCTTCAGGAAGAATGCGCCAAGATCACCGATCGCCGCGGCGGCGAGATCGTCGTGCATCCTTTCGAAAACCTGCTGATCGATTGCGCCAAGGATGTCGGTGCGACCGTGATCGTGCGCGGGCTGCGTGCGGTGGCCGATTTCGAATACGAGTTCCAGATGGTCGGAATGAACCGCGCGCTCGATTCCTCGGTCGAGACGGTGTTCCTGATGGCCGATGCGCGGCGGCAGGCGATTGCTTCGAAACTGGTGAAGGAAATTGCGCGGCTCGACGGGGATGTTTCGAAATTCGTCACCCCCGCCGTGCGCGATGCCTTGATCAAGGCTTACGCCAACCGCTGATCAGCCTTTCGAGGCTGACTTGCCGGATTGCTGCGATTTCTGCTGCATCTGGGTGCTGCCGCTCGCATTCGCCGAGGCTTTGGCGGCGTTGCCCGCCTGCTGCGGCAGGTTGTCGAGCCCCCATTGATCGATCACTACGGAATCCTCGACGCCTTTCAGCGCGAGGTTCGCCTCGTAGTAATTGCCCGATTTGATCAGCTTGGACGCATCCTGCAGATGGGTGAGCGAAGACTTCGCGGGCACCAACGCCGCCGAGATCGACACATCGATATCGTTATCCTTCAGCGTCTTGGCCGCCGCCTTCGCATTGCCTTTCGCCATCTGCTGATTGGCCTTGCCGACTGCCTTCTGGTTCTCCGGCGTCACGGTGAAGCTCTCGCCAAGCGCGATGGAGCTGTCGAAGGGCAGGTAGGTCACGCCTTTCGTGCCAGCCTTCGAGGGCACGCCCCATTGGCTCTCGGCTTTCTCGGCGGCCTGCATTTTCGCAGTGGCGTCCTTGGTCATCTTCGTCGCCATGTCGGTATTGCCGTCGAAGATCGCCAGCCGCGCGGCGCGTACTTCGCGCATCGCGGTGTAGGCGTCGTCGACCGTGGTCAACAACTCCTTGTCGGTGGAACTTGCCGTGGTCTGCGAGACCGCGTCATTACTTTGGCTCTGGCTGCTCTTGATCGCGCTCCCCCCGGAATTGCTGTTGGAATTCGTCGTGGCCGCGGAGGCCATCTCGAAGCCTGCGGGACCCGCGATCAGCGCGGAGGAGAGGGCGAGGGCGAGGAATTTCTTGCTGCGTTCCATGGGATATTCCCTTTCGTGATGGGGTTCAGCTAAGGCGGAGCCGCCGGGCGGCGCGCTCCATGACCCTGAAACGTCCCCGATTTCAAAGGGTTCTATCACCACGCATCAAGGCTCACGGCGCGCCCGAGAGGGGCCGTGCGCCCTCTGTGAGCCGTGTGTGAGAGGTGAACGCGAAAAGGGCGGCCCAACTTGGACCGCCCTTCGTCATCTTCGCCTTGCCGGGGCAGCGCCCCGATCACGTCAGATCAGCTTGCCCATCGCGACGGCGGTATCCGCCATGCGGTTGGAGAAGCCCCATTCGTTGTCGTACCAGCTCAGGATGCGGACCATGCGCCCCTCCATCACCTTGGTCTGATCCATGTGGAAGATCGACGAATGCGGGTCGTGGTTGAAGTCGCTGGAGACGTTGGGCTTGTCGGTATAGCCGAGGATGCCTTTCAGCGGGCCGTCCGCTGCTGCCTTGATCGCGGCATTGATCTCTTCGACGCTGGTGTCTTTTGCGGCCTCGAAGACCAGATCGACGACCGAGACATTCGGGGTCGGCACGCGGATCGCGACGCCGTCGAGCTTGCCATTGAGTTCCGGCAGCACCAGACCCACGGCTTTCGCAGCGCCGGTCGAGGTCGGGATCATCGACAGTGCCGCGGCGCGGGCGCGGTAGAGATCCTTGTGCATCGTGTCCAGCGTGGGTTGGTCGCCGGTGTAGCTGTGGATCGTGGTCATGAAGCCCTTCTCGATCCCGATCGCATCGTTCAGGACTTTCGCGACCGGCGAGAGGCAGTTCGTGGTGCAGGACGCGTTCGAGACCACGAGGTCGTCCGCGGTCAGTGCGCCGTCGTTGACACCGAACACGATCGTCTTGTCAGCGCCGCTGGCCGGGGCCGAGACCAGAACCCGCTTCGAGCCGTTCTCGAGGTGGAAGGCTGCCTTTTCGCGCGCGGTGAAGATACCGGTGCATTCCAGCGCGACATCGACATCGCCCCAGGGCAGTTCTTTCGGGTCGCGGATCGCGGTGACCTTGATCTTGCCGCGGCCGGCATCGATCCAGTCTTCGCCGGTCGTGACTTCCTGCGGGAATTTGCCGTGCACGGAGTCGAATTGCAGCAGATGCGCGTTCGTCTCGACCGGGCCGAGATCGTTGATCGCGATCACCTCGATATCGGTGCGACCCGACTCGATGATCCCGCGCAGCACGTTGCGGCCGATGCGACCGAACCCGTTGATGGCAACTTTAACCGTCATATCCGTCTCCTCTGGCTGGCTGCCCGGCAGGGAGTTGCACGGGCAGGTCTTCCGTTAACGCTAACAAGCGCGTTCAGCGCCAAAGGTCAACGGGGTAACACCCTGAAGCTAGCGCCAGAACGCGACATATTGAACGAGATCGACGATTTTTTTCGCCAGAAAGAGCAGGATCCGGCCGTCATCGGCCAATACATCCGCCAGAATGAGAAATATGAGGAGGCCCCCAAGCCAGAGCGCGATCCGATTGGTCATCTATTCCCTTCGCGCGCCCTTGCCCGGCGCGTCAATGCACAAGTCGCCCCATCGCCCCGGCCACATCGGCCATCCGGCAGGAGAACCCCCACTCGTTATCGTACCAGGCAAGGACGCGGACAAGCTTGCCCACGACCTTGGTCTGGTCCGGCGCGAAGATAGAGGATTGCTGGGTGTGGTTGAAGTCGATCGAGACTTTCGGCTCGGGGTCGTAGCCCAGCACCATGCCCATGTAGCCGGCGGCGGCTTCGCGGACGATCTCGTTCACCTCGTCGCGGGTCACGGACTTGCGGGCCTCGAAGGTCAAATCAACTGCGGAAACATTGGGGGTCGGAACGCGCAGCGCGGTGCCGTCGAGTCGGCCCTTCAGCTCGGGCAGCACTTCTCCCAAGGCTTTGGCAGCGCCGGTCGAGGTCGGGATCATCGCCATCGCGGCGGCGCGAGCGCGGTAGAGATCCTTGTGGCGGCGGTCGAGCGTGGGTTGATCGCCGGTATAGGAGTGGATCGTCGTCATCACGCCCGATTCGATGCCGATCGCGTCGTTGAGCACCTTGGCGAGCGGGGCGAGGCAGTTCGTGGTGCACGACCCGTTCGAAACGACGTGATGCGCCTGAGTCAGTTCGCGATGGTTGACGCCGTAGACGACGGTCTTGTCGGCATCGGTCGCGGGCGCGGAGACCAGCACCCGCTTCGCGCCGCGACCCAGGTGGACTGCGGCCTTGTCGCGGGCGTTGAACTTGCCGGTACATTCGAGGACGACATCGACGCCGTCCCAGTCGAGTTCTTCCGGATCATAGGTCGACATCACGTCGATCGGGCCGCGCCCGAGGTCGAGCGTGTTGCCCGCGACTTTCACCTGTCCGCCGAACCGGCCGTGGACGGAGTCGTATTTCAGGAGATGCGCGTTGGTCTCGATCGGGCCGGTGGCGTTGATCTTGACGACCTGCACGTCGTTGCGTGCGGCTTCCGCGATATGCGCGAGCGTGCAGCGCCCGATGCGGCCGAAGCCGTTGATGCCGATGGTGACGGTCATGATGATCTCTCCGAAGCGCGTGATTTCGGCGCTGGATACCATTGCATGCAGAGTGAGAAAAGGTTTTGAAACAGTATGTTAGCGTAAACACGCGGTGTTTGCGATAACATTGCGGGGCAGGGCGGGACTTTGAGGTGAAGGGCTTCGCCAGACGGGACTCTGCGACAGAATCTTTCGTTCAATCCTCATCCTCCGCGACGAGGAATATCTCGCCCGCCGCTTCCATCTCCCGAATGGCGGCGACGACCGCGCTCATCGCCTCTTCGGCGTCTTTCTCCTTCACCTTGCCGAGATTCGCCATTTCGTCGCGCAGCGATTGCGCCATGCGTTGGGACATGTTCGTGAGAATGAACTCTGCCGAGGGTTTAAGCGACCCGGTCGCCCCGGCAAGTGCGACGGTCAGCTGCGCCTGATCGACGACTCGGAGCACTTTCGGGATATCGCGCGCGTCGATGCGGGCGGGGATGTTGGCAAAGGTGAAGATTGCCTTCTTCACCTCGTCGGCGAATGTCTTGTCCTCCTCCTCGAGCCCCTTGAGCACCGCGTCGCGGGTCGCAGATGCGGAGTAGTTGAGGATCGCGCCGACCCTTTCCACGGGACCGGAATCGAAGGCTTTCGGTGGGGCGGCATCGAGTTGCGCCGCAAGCGCCTGCCCGATCCGCAGCACCGTTTCCGGCGCGACATTCCCGGTCAGCGAGACGGCATAGGCGATCCGGCGCGCCTTCTCTCCCGGCAGGAGACCAAGCAGCTCCGCCGATTTCGCGACCGAGAGCTTCGACAGCATCACGGCGCCCACCTCGACGCTTTCGCCTTCCAGCACGGGTAGAAGTACCTCTGCCGAGAGGCCCGCGATCCGCTGCCACGGGTCGCCCCGGGAGGAGCCGAGGGCCAGTCGGCGCAGTCGGTTCGAGGCTGAGGGCGAAAGCTGCCCATCGAGCAGCGACAGCGCCCCTTCCAGCCCACCGGGGAAGGCGAGGCCGACCGCCTCCAGTTCTTCGCAGAACTCCTCGACCACGCTGACGACGGTGTCGCGATCGACGAGGCGCAACTGCGCCACGGTCTCGGTCAATTCGGTCTGTTGATCGTCGCTCAACTCCGTCAGCGGAAGTTTCAGCCCTTCGGAGGCGAGCAGCCGCACGATGATCGCAGCTTTCTGGCGCCGCGACAGCGGCCCGGGGCGGGCAGCTTTGTCGCCAGCCGAGTCGGACCCGGGCATATGGCCGAGCGCCATGGGCGCGATCACATTCACCGCGAGAACCTCCGTCCTGGGCATCGGCCGCGCGGGCGGCCAATGCGGTTTCGCGGTCAGCTTTGCACGGAGGACGTTAAGACGGACTTACCGTCTCAGCGGTCAGCTGGATTGCAGGACGCAGGCATTCGCGTCCTTATCCCAGACCTTGCCCTGCGGGCAGGACATGGAGGCCTGATGATCGCCGTAGCATTCGGCGGATGCCACGAGCGGGGCGAAGATCAGCACGGTGGCTGCAAGGATGGTTCGGATCATCTGCAATCTCCCTTTGCCAGATGCCCTAGGGTAAGCCCGAATCACGCGCGCCGCCTATAGTCTGTCGACATAGGCGGCGCGAAACGGGCTTGGGTCTCGATTATTCGCCGAAAACGCGGGCAAAAATCGTGTCGACATGCTTGGTATGGTAGCCCATGTCGAATTTTTCGTTGATGCCGTCCACGCCGAGCGCGGCCACGACGTCCTTGTCGGCCAGCAGCTGCTCGCGGAAATCGACGCGGTCTTCCCAGACCTTCAGCGCATTGCGCTGCACCATCGCATAGGCGTCTTCGCGCGATACGCCAGCCTGGGTCAGCGCCAGCAGGACGCGCTGGCTCATCACGAGGCCGGGGAACTTGTTCATGTTCTCCAGCATGTTCTCGGGGTAGATAATCATCTTGTCGACGACACCGGCGAGACGGTTCAGCGCGAAGTCCAACGTCACGGTGGCGTCGGGGGCGATCCCGCGCTCGACCGAGCTGTGCGAGATGTCACGCTCGTGCCAAAGCGCCACGTTCTCCATCGCCGGGATCACGGTCATCCGCACGAGGCGGGCGAGGCCGGTGAGGTTCTCGGTCAGGACCGGGTTCTTTTTGTGCGGCATCGCCGAAGAGCCCTTCTGGCCCATCGAGAAGAATTCCGCGCCTTCGAGCACTTCGGTGCGCTGCATGTGGCGGATTTCGATCGCGACGTTCTCGATCGACGAGGCGATGACGCCCAGCGTCGCGAAGAACATCGCGTGACGGTCGCGCGGGATCACCTGCGTCGAGATCGGCTCGGGGCGCAGACCCAGCATCTTGCAGACATGTTCTTCGACGCGCGGGTCGATATTGGCGAAGGTGCCGACAGCGCCCGAGATCGCGCCGGTGGCGACTTCTTCGCGGGCGGCCGCGAGGCGCGCCTTGTTGCGGTCCATCTCTGCGTAGAAGCGCGCGAAGGTCAGGCCCATCGTGGTGGGCTCCGCATGGATGCCGTGCGAGCGGCCCACGCGCACCGTGTCCTTGTGCTCGTAGGCGCGCTTCTTCAGCGCCGCCAGAACCTTGTCGAGATCGGCCAGCAGGATATCGGCGGCGCGTACCAGTTGCACGTTGAGGCAGGTGTCGAGCACATCCGACGAGGTCATGCCCTGGTGGACGAAGCGCGCTTCGTCGCTGCCCACGTGCTCGGCCAGATGGGTGAGGAAAGCGATCACGTCATGCTTGGTGACGGCTTCGATCTCGTCGATGCGGTCGACGTCGAATTCGACATCCTTGGCCTTCCAGACGGCCTCGGCATTCTCTTTCGGGATCACGCCCAGCTCGGCCTGAGCGTCGCAGGCATGCGCCTCGATCTCGTACCAGATCTTGAACTTGGTGGCGGGTTCCCAGATGTCGACCATCTCTTTGCGGGCATAACGCGGGATCATCGGCGGCCTCTTGATTGCGTGTGGTTGCGCGCTTGTTAGACTGCACCTGCCTTTGGGGCAAGGGAGAGCCAATGCCGCAGCTGTCGGATTTCGAGGGGGACTGGGTGCTGATGCGCCGTATTCTGCATGCGGATGGCACCGAGGCCCGGTTCGAGGGCCGCGCCAGTTTCACGCCCGAAGGGGTCGGGTTGCATTATCGCGAGAGCGGCGAGTTGATGATGCCGGGCGGCCAGAGCTTTCATGCCGAGCGCAGCTATTTCTGGCGGCTGGAGGCGGGGCAGATCGCGGTCGCGTTCGAGGATGGGCGGCCTTTCCACAGCTTCGATCCGCTGAAGCCCACCGCAAGCCATTGGTGCGATCCCGATGACTACCGCGTCAGCTACGATTTCGAGGCGTGGCCCGCATGGCGGGCGATCTGGCGGGTGCAGGGGCCGCGCAAGGATTACCAGATGATCTCGGATTATGTGCGCAGCGCGGGGCAGCCCTGACGAGGGCCTCTTGTCGAGGGCCGCGGCGCGCGGCAATCTGCGGGGATGAAAGACCTTGTCGCCACACCGATCCTGCAAAACCGCCTGAGCTTCGCGCCTTGGGCCGATCCGCGCACGCGGCGGCTGCCAGGTGTGATCCCGGTGACATATGAGGACTGGCTGGAGGTCGATGATGCCTACGCCGCCCAGATGGGCCTGCGCGACCGGCTGATCGGGAAGGGGCGCGATCTGGTGCTGGGCCTGTCGGAGCACGGACGTCCTGCGGCGGAAGAACTCTACGATCTGATCCTGCCGATGCTTCCGGCGCTGGGGTTTGCCAGCGACGCGGAGGCGGTCACGCGGCCCGATGGGGCGGTGGTCGCGCTGGATCGCACGGACCCGCTCGCCACGCTCGGGCGGCTGCTGCAATGCGATCTATGCCTGATGGAAGCCGACCCCGACGCGTTCGGCCATACCGAGCATGTGCTGACCGGCGGTGTGCTGTGTTTCCCGTCGGGCTGGACGCTGCGCGAGAAATTCATGCGCCCGATGATGCGCATTCACGAACCGATCGAGCTCTACACCGACGATCTCGGCAAGCGGGTGCAGCGCTTGCTGGATGGCGTGCGTGAGGACAGGGGGCTGATGCGCGGGACCGCCTCGCGCTCGGCGGCACATCTGCATGATCCACGCTCGGAATACGAATTCGCCCACGCGCCCGCCGACGCCCCTTATATTAGGGTGGAGCGGCAATGCCTGTTCCGGCTGCCGCGCACGAATGCCGTGGTCTTCTCGATCCACACGCAGGTCGTGCGACCGGAAAGCCTGAGCCCGGATCAGGCGCAGGCGTTGGCCGAACACCCGATCCGGCAAGCAGATTAAGCTTCCTGCATCAGCCGCCAGCGCGTCTCCGCCATATCCTGCGAGACCATGCCGGGGATCAGCAGCGCGTCGATCAGCCACCACAGGCCTGCAAGGCCGAGCGGGATGAAGCCGATCAGGATGGGCGACAGAAGCGTGCCGATCCCGGTCAGCGCCAGCATCACCACGCCGGAGAAGACGCGCCCCATATACATCCGGTGCACGCCAAGCATGGGCAGCATGAACCACAGCACATAGCCTAGCAGGGCCGACTTCTTCTCATTCGCGACGCGCTGCTCGATATAGAGCGCGCGGGCATCGTCTCGGGTCATGTTAATCTCCATAACATCTTCCCACCCGATATGGGCAGTTGCGCCGCGCGATCAAGAGGGGCGCGATCAGGAGGGGGCGAAAATCCACCATATCGAGAGCGTGCGATGCTGTCCGGTTTCATGCCGATTTAACCAAAGATTACCTAGGGTCAATTTTGCGCTAATCGCCCTATGCGCGAGTGCAGAGAGGCTGCGGATTACCGCAGTCAGGAAGAAATGTAACATATAAAACAAAAAGATAAAAAACGGCGATCAACGACTTGTGATTTTTTATCGAGATCCGTTTATGGGCCGGAGCCGCAACAATTGGCGGCTTTCGTCACAATTATGGACGAATCAAAGGTAAAAACCGGGTTAAAGAAAAGCGGGCTCGAAGGTTCGCACTTTGAGGCAGTCAATAGGGAAGAAAATGTCGGATCTCTCGACCAATTTCGAACTGGCAAATGCGACGGGCGCGACCCGGACAGGAGCGCGTATTCTGCGCTACGAAGGCATGGGAAAGCGCCTGTTCGACATTCTCGCCGTGGTCGCGATCCTTCCGGTTCTGCTGCCGCTGATCGCGCTTCTGGCGCTCGCGGTGCGCGCCGATGGCGGTCCCGCCTTCTATTCGCAGATACGCGTCGGGCAGGGCGGCAAGCGGTTCCGCTGCTACAAGCTGCGCACCATGCATGTCGATGCCGAGGCGCAGCTCGTGCGTATGTGCAACGAAAGCCCGGCGCTCGCGCTGGAATGGTCGGTGAACCAGAAGCTCGACGACGATCCGCGGATAACGCGTATCGGCCGCTTCCTGCGCCGCACCAGCCTCGACGAGCTGCCGCAGTTCTTCAACGTGCTCTTCGGTTCGATGAGCCTCGTGGGGCCGCGCCCCTTCATGCTCGATCAGGAGGCCAGCTACAAAAGCGCGATGGGCCGGGCCTATTACAAGATGCGCCCCGGCATCACCGGGCTGTGGCAGGTCGCGGGGCGTTCGACCACCGCCTTCGTGGACCGTGTGCGCTTCGACGAACGCTACTACGCGAAACTGTCGCTGCTGACCGATCTGTGGCTCTGCCTGATGACCGTCGCCGTGGTATTGCGCCAGACGGGCAAATAATTCCGACACCGGTTGCGAGAGAGAGACGGCTTGTAACCTGCCAATGGGCGCTCCCATCGGGGCGCCCGTCTTGGTTCAATTCGCGACTTGCAGGAAGCGCAGCCCGCCCTTGTCGAGCCATGCCGCGCTCAGGAGCCCGGTTTCATAGGCGCCGGTATCAACTGCAATGCGGCCCTGATCGGCCATGGGTTGATCGACGACCCAATGGCCGAATGCGATCCAGACCCCGTCGCGCCGGGTCATCTGTCCGAAACGGGGATGGCCCCAGAGCAGCGCATCGCGGCTTTGGCGTTCCATCGGGTGATAGGGATCGGCCCCCGCATGGGTCGCGGCGAACCGCCCCTCGCGCCACATCGCGGGCCGCGCATCGAGCCAGGCCAGCAGATCGGGCCCCAGCGCACGCGCGAGATCCATCCGCACCGCGTCGAGCACCTCGAGGTCGGTCTCGTTGGGATCGGGCGGCGCGATGCCATAGCTTTGCAGCGTCTGCGCCCCGCCGACGCGCAGCCAACCGGCCGTGCGTGCGTCGGGCGCGAGCAGGAAATCGAGCATCATCCGCTCGTGATTGCCCATCAGGCAGATCATCCGCGAGGGGTTGGCAAGCTGCGCCGCATGGAGTGTCGCCAGCACCCGCGCCGAATTCGGGCCGCGGTCGATCATGTCGCCGAGCGTGATGATCCGGGCCTTTGCGCCTTCCGGTTCCTGCCCGATCCGCTCGAACATCTTGCCCAAGAGATCGGCGCGGCCGTGAAGGTCCCCGATCACGCAGATCGGCGCCTCCGGACGGGGCAGGCCATTGGGTGCCGAGGAGGGAGCGGTCTCTGGTTTGAGACGGGAGAGTAGAGAGCGCAACATATGGGGAAATCCGGAGTTATGCGGGGTGGAAACCAACGCGTGGCTGGGACATAACCGTCGCAAGACGTGAGCGAAAGGGGCTCACATAAAAATGGGCGGCAAACCGCCCCCGTGGCAAGGGCGGGTCTTAAGCGGCATGGCGAGACGCATTCTGATCGTGGTGGAGAACCTGCCGGTGCCGCTGGACCGCAGGGTCTGGCTGGAGGCCACGACATTGCGCGCCGCGGGCTACGAGGTCTCGGTGATCTGTCCGATGGGGCGCGGCTGGGACGCGGCTTATGAAGAGATCGAGGGCATCCATATCTACCGCCATCCCGCACCACCCGAAGCCCATTCCGGCGCGGTCGCCTATGCGCGGGAATACTGGCACGCGATCAAGGCGTGGTTCCGGCTGGCGAAACAGGTGAAACGCGAGCGCGGCTTCGACGTGATCCAAGGCTGCAACCCCCCTGATCTGATCTGGCTTCTGGCCTGGCGCTATCGCCTCTCGGGCGTGCGCTACATGTTCGACCATCACGACGTCTGCCCTGAGCTGTTCGAGGCCAAGTTTGGCAAGAAGGGGCTCCTGTGGGCCGTGATGCGCATCTGGGAGCGGATCACCTTCGCCAGCGCCTCGGTGTCGATGGCCACCAATGAGAGCTTCCGCAAGATCGCGATCACCCGCGGTGGCATGGCCCCCGAGGACGTCTTCGTCGTCCGCTCCGCCCCGCGCGTCGAGACCTTCCTGCCCGGGCCCGGCGATCCCGCCTACCGCAGGGGCGCGAAGACCGTGCTTGGCTATATCGGCGTGATCGGGCAGCAGGAGGGGATGGACCTTCTGGTTCAGGCGGTGGAGCATCTGGTGCGCAAACTCGGCCATACCGATCTACATGTGGTGATCGTGGGCTTCGGCCCCGAACTGCCTAACGTGGAGGCCGACGTCGCGGCGCGGGGTCTGAGCGATTATTTCACCTTCACCGGCCCGCTTTACGGCGAAGAGATGCTCGCGGCGATGAATGCGATCGATATCGGCGTCGCGCCCGATCCGAAAAACGCGATGAACGACATCTCCACCATGAACAAGGTCATGGAATACATGACGCTCGAGAAGCCTTTGGTGCAGTTCGACCTGACCGAAGGGCGGGCCTCTGCGGGGGAGGCCGCGCTTTATGCACGTGCCAATGATCCGAAGGACTTCGCTGCCCGGATCGCGGCGCTGATCGAGGCGCCCGAACGCGCGCGTTCGATGGGGCGACTGGGCCGTGCGCGGGTGCTCGATGCGCTGTCCTGGGATTTCTCGGCGCGACAGCTCCTTTCGGCCTATGACCGGATATTCTCCAAGATGGAGAAATAAAGCCTGAGATCAGGCTAAACTGTTTCTCCTAAATCGTTACTTTCGCTTGATTTTCGCCAAGATTCCAGTTGCGCGCGGCCCCAATTGCGCCACAAACTCAAGGGGCGAGCAGCGTTGCGGTTCGCGCTGTTTCATTCGGCATTCGGCTTGGAACCTGTATGGCGCATTGGAGGACATCGGCGGTGGCGTTTGCTGCACTGGTTGTGACCGGTGTGGCCAGCTCTTCTTTCGCGGGTGATCTGCGCGAAACCGCTCCGACTTCGATGCCCGGTCAGACGGGCCGCTCGCTTTACGATCCGGTGGCCCATGCGCTCGCGATCGGGCTGACGCCTGCGATGGCAGATGCGCGCGTGGACCGCGCGATCAAAGCCGTGGAAACATGTCCGCTCGTCTTCGACACCCGTAACCCGATCCCGGGCTGCTGGGGCGGGACCGTCGCGCTGGGCTCGTAGGCCCGTCACTCCGGAATAGAGGCGCTCAGCCTGGGCAGGGACTGCCCGATGAAACGTGTAAGGCGCCGGTCGGCCGCGCGGATATCCTCGTCGCGGCGGATCGGCGTGACATAGCGTACCAGCGCGCCATCGGTTCGTCCGCGCGTGAGACCATCCGCGATCACCGACAGCTTCGCGCGCCAGTCACTCGTCATCGCGCGGCTACGTCCGTCGAACCAGTAATACACCAGTTGCCTGTTGAGCCCCTTGGCGATGATCGCGCGGTTGACCTCGAAGGGGGCGCGGTGGGGCAGGGCGATGCGATGCGGGCGGAAGGCGCTGACCTCCCAGCCACCGACGGGCAGGCACACCTCGGGCGAATGGATGCCGTCGCCTTGGCTCTGATCGGCATACCAGGCGACGAACAGGTTCACCGGCGCGTCCTGCGCGGGATCGGCATAGACCGCGTTGAGGTAATCGCTCGCCGCGAGCACCGTTTCCGTCGCCGGCTCCAGCGGACGGCGCGTGCCCTGCCAGCCATCGATCTGCGTCGGGAAGGACGACAGGGGCGCGCGCTCCGGCGGAAGCGTCGTCATCTGCGGCAGACCAGACCAGAGCGCCAGCGCCACACCCGTAAGGACGACCGCCAGCCCCAGATCGCGCGACGGCGCGAGGTTGCGCAAGCGGCGTGCCTCAGGCGTAAAGCGCCGATAGTCCAGATCGAGCGCCTCGGAGAGCGGTTTCGGCTCCGCCACCAGCCGCTGCAGCCCGATCGCGGTGAGGCTGAGGATGGCGATCGCCGCGCCGAAGATCACCCAACCCTCGAAGACATGCAGAAAGCCCTCGGCCTGCTCGATGCCGTAAGCGTCGACGAGGATCGCGACCATACCGACGCGCAGCGAATTCAGAAGCACCGTCAGCGGCGCGGCCATCGCGAAGAGCACCGCCTTATGCCAGAACGGCCCGCGATAGAGAATTCCGAACAGGTAGGAAAAGCTGAGGATCGGGAAGAGATAGCGCAGCCCCGAACAGGCATCGGCCACCTGCAGCTTGTAGACGCCGAGGTCGATGACGTTGCCGCTCAGATGCACTGGAATGTCAGCGGCGCGCACCAGCATCACGCCCAGCTCCGACGAGACGAGCTGTAGGGCGATGGTGAGTTTCCAGTAGAGAATCTGCGGCAGCGGCAGCATGAAGATCAGATGCAGCACCGGCTTCCAATGGCGCTTGCCCGCCTGCCAGCCCATGCTCAGCAGCACCACGCCCATCGTCCAGATAATCAGCGCATAGGTCACGAGGTCGGCGATCTGCGCGCGCGCGCCGAAGACAGCGAGGGAGAGCGCCACTGCGATCACCGTGACGCCTTGCCAGCGCTGCGGGCGGGCGTCCAGTTGCAGCGGCGCGTGGTGCAATTCGCGCGCGAAAAGATAGAGCGAAATCAGCGGGATCAGCGGCCCGTGGCTGTATTCCGGCGTGGACCACGCGGCCCCGAGGCTGGCCAGCCCCAGTGCGAAGAACGGATAGGAAAGGACGGCCAGCGAAAGCAGGCCGAGCGTGCCCCATGGCAGGGCACGCACCTCGCGCAGAGGGGGGCTCGTGGTGATCATCTCGACTGCTCGCTCATAGGCCGTCTGACGCGGCGCTTTCACATGAGCTTACCCTGCGAGAGCTTTGATCCAAAGACAAAATCAGCGCTGGTCCGGGGCCCGGCGCGGGGTGTTGCCCGACGAGCCCGCCCGCGCGGTCCCGGTCAACGCTGCAAGCTGCTTCTGCGCGCCTTGCATGGCGGGCGGCAGTGGCGCGCCGGCCAAGCGCAGCGCATCGCGCAAGGCGGCCTCGGCGAGGTCGGTCTCTTCCAGCGCTATCAGCACGGCAGCGTAGTGATATTGCGCCAGCGCGTTCTCTGGCAGCCCGGCCGCGGCAGCGGCAAGAAGGGGGCGGGCGGCGCCGTAATTTCCCAGCCGGTATTCTGTCCAGCCATAGGTGTCCTTGAAGGCAGGTTCAGGTCGCTCGCGGAAGCGTTTCGCGATCCGGGCCGCGCGCTCGAGGCTGGGCCGGTCGTCGCGATGGCTGCTCAGCAAGCTCGCAAGGTTATTGGCGACAATCAGGTCGCTGCTGTCGCGCGTGTAGAGATCGTCATAGGTCGCGATCGCCGCGTCGAACCGGCCCGATTTCTCTTCCGACCGCGCCCGGTAGAGCAGTAGCACCGGATCGGCCTGCGGAGCCTTCTCCAGAGCGGTCTGGATCACCGCAAGCGCGTCGCCTTCGCGCCCTTGGGACGCAAGCAGGCGATAGAGCTGGCGCGCGGGACGCGG
Organism: Thioclava sp. IC9; assembly: GCF_002213225.1. Classification (NCBI taxonomy): domain Bacteria; kingdom Pseudomonadati; phylum Pseudomonadota; class Alphaproteobacteria; order Rhodobacterales; family Paracoccaceae; genus Thioclava; species Thioclava sp. IC9. Next base: position 1,060,646 of record NZ_NBNX01000001.1, on the reverse strand, counting down.
ATCGGCGGGGGCTTCATGCATCAGTGTGCGCAGCGCCGCCTCCGCCTGATCGGTGTCGCCCCGGATCGCGGAGAGATTGGCCGCCAGCAGGCGCAAGCCGCGATTACCGGGCTGTTGCTCCAGTTGAGCGTCGAGATAGGCGCGGGCCTCGGCCCCACGTCCGGAGGCCAGTTGCGCCTGCACCACCGCCGAGACCGCCGCTGCGGAGACTGCCGTGGCCGTGGTGACGCCCTCGTCGCCGGGGCCGGACGCCTGCACCAGAGTTTTCAACGTCTCTATCGCGCTCTCGCTTCGCCCGCGCCCGAGGAGGATCGCGGCACGGATCGACTGCGCCAACCCCTCGGTGCCCGGCGCGGCAAGCGCGGCGAGCCGGTCGGCACTGCGATGGGCGAGTGCCCAGTCGTGACCGGCCAGCGCCAGATCGGCCTGTCGCTTGAGCAGGCCCGGGCTGTTCGGAGTGACCTCCACGGCCTCGGCCAGAACCGTCCGCGCGGCACTGGCGCGGTCGTGCGCGAAGAGGAAATCGACATAGCGGATCGCCTCCGGCGCGGCGCGGCCCGCCGCGTCATAGGCTTGGCTGAACTGCCCCAGCGCAAGATCGGGGGCACCGTCGCGCAGATAGGTCTCGCCCAGCAGGGTGAGGGTCTGCGGGTTGTCGGGGGACTGTTGCAAGGCGCTGCGCAGATCGGTGATCGCGAGATCGGTGCGATCCTCCTCGATCCGCCAAGTCGCGCGCTGTTGCAGGGCAGGGACGTTTGTCGGGTCGGTCTTCAGGATAGCCGCAATCTCGGCCTTCGCCTTTTCGCGTTGCCCGTCGTGGTCGAGCATCCGGGCGTAAGCGGTGCGGACCTGACGCATCTCCTCGCTGTCGGGATGGCGGGTGATAAGTGCCTGCATCCGCGCAAGCGCCGCTGCCCGGTCACCCGCCTGAAAATCCAGATCGGCGCGCATCGCGGTGAAGATCGCCTCGTTCGGCTCGCCCTGCGACTGCGCGATCAAAGAGTCGAGTTCCGCCCGCGCAGCGTCGGCCCCTTTTGCGCGGGCCAGAAAGCGCACCAGTTCCAGATAGCCGCTGGTCTGCCGGTCGCGATCGGTCGCGAGCTTGTGCAGGAAACGCGCGGCCCCCGCCTGATCGTCGCGCAGCACATACCATGCGATCAGCGCGGTGCGGGTCTTCGTGTCCTCAGGGAAAAGCCTCTGCATCGCTTCGAGCTGCGCGCCGATCTCGGCGCTTGAGCCGTGTTTCGAGATCAGCTCCAGCTTAAGGACCTGCAAACGGTATTGCGCCGGGTCGCGGGTCAGCGCGGCATCAAGGGCTGTAAGCGTCGCCGTGTCATCGCCTTCCGCGTTTCGCGCGTCGATCAGTACGTGCCAGCCGGTCAGGATCTCCGGATGCGCTTCGGTCAGTGCTTCGGCCGTCGCTGCGATCTCGGAGCGGCGCGCGGTATCGCGCGACAGGCTGGCGTCCCGCAGGTCGAGCGCAAGCTGCACCGCCTGCGCGCCGGGATCGTCGGGCGCGAGTTCCTTGACCGCGTCCACCTCTTCCTGCGCGCGGGGCAGGTTGCCTGTGCGCAGCGACAGCTCCGCAAGGATGCGATGGACATCGACGGTCTCTGGATATTGTTCGAGAAGGCGCAGATACTGGCTGAAGGCTTCCTGCAGCCGTCCCTGCGCCAGCAGCAGATCGGCATAGGCGCGCCGCGCGGCCTTATGCGTGCCGTCATATTCGAAGACATTGCGCAGCTCGACCATCGCGCGGACCGGATCGCCTTCGGCCAGAAGCGTCTGGGCCGATTGGTAATGGGCCTCGGCCTTGTCTTCGTCACTCTTGCAACCGCTCAATGCGAGCGCTGCGCAAAGCGCGAGACAGCTCGCGCGCGCATACTGGTATCGGGGCATCTGTCTTGCCTGTCTGCTGCTGCGCTCTGATCGGCGCTTGGCAAGAAGGCTAGCTGCTGCGACGTCAACTATAAAGAGATTTGAACATCCTACCCCTGTCTAAAAGGCCAGTTTTTCGAGGGATAGACGCGTTTTTGCGACAGTTTGGCTGTAACTTCTCACGATCTCCTCACGAATTCTTGCGAAGTGCGGGGGGATGCCGCTTACTGGCGCAAATCCAAGAGGCCAAAGGCCCGGTACAGGCATGAACGAAATCTACACCGAATTCTTCGGACTGGCGGAGCGACCTTTTTCGCTGCTGCCCGATCCCGACTTCCTGTTCTGGTCGCCAGAGCACAAGCACGCGGCGACGATGCTCGAATACGGGCTTTTCTCGCGCGCGCCGATCACGCTCATCACGGGAGAGGTGGGGGCGGGCAAGACGACGTTGCTGCGTCACCTGATGGCGACCATCTCCGAGGATGTAACGATCGCTCTGGTCTCCAACGCGCGGGGCTCGCGCGATGACGTGATCCGCTGGATCATGCTCTCGCTCGGCCAGCGGGTGGAGGCGGGCGAGGATTACGTCCTGATCTACGATCGGTTCCAGCAGCTTCTGATCCAGGAATATGCTGCCGGGCGGCGCGTGGTGGTGGTGATCGACGAGGCGCAGAACCTCGATGCGGGCGTGCTCGAAGAGCTGCGCATGATCACCAATATCAACGCCGACAAAGACGAGCTGGTGCAGCTGATCCTGATGGGGCAGCCGGAACTGCGCGACCTGATCGCGCGGCCAGAGCTGCGCCAGTTCGCGCAGCGTGTGTCTTCCGGCTTCCATCTCGGGCCGATGCCCGCCGATTGCGCGCAGCCCTATGTCACCCACCGCCTGCAGGTCGCCGGTGCGACGCGGAAGATATTCACCCCCGAGGCCGCACAGAAACTGCACGCCCATTGCGGCGGCCTTCCGCGGCTGATGAACCAGCTGGCCGATCTGGGCATGGTCTATGCCTATTCGGCGCGTTCGGAGGTCGTCACCGGCGAGATCATCGACAGGGTGATCGAGGACAATGTCTTCTATCTCCCGGTCGAGACGCAGCGCGCCAAGCCGCGCGTGATCGCACCCGCGCCGACCTCTGCTGCAAGCGCTGGGCATGCCGACCTTGCGCCCGGTCCCTCACAGCCGGAGCCCGCGCCCGCCTTTCTCCACAGGGGAGGGCGCTGATGCGGGAGCTCCGCTTCTACGCGGCCCTGTTCGCCCGGCGGATCCACTGGCTCTTGCTGGCGGTGCTGCTGGGGGCGCTTGTCGGGCTGGCGGCCGGACGGATGATCACACCGATCTACGAGGCCAGGGCGCTTCTGGTTGTCGAAGGCGATCGCATCCCCGACCGTCTCGCCGCCTCGACCGCGCACACCGATACCAACGCCAAGCTGCAGGTGATCCGCAAGCGCGTGCTCTCGCGTGAGAGCCTTCTCGACATGGCGCGTCGGATGGCGCTGTTTCCGGACCTGCGCACCGAGACCGGCGCGCGCGATGCCGACGCAGTGTTCGAGGCGCTGAAGAATTCGGTCGCGATCGAAATTTCCGAGCAGAGCAGATCGCGCTCCGCCCCCAAGGACGCGACTTTCATGACGGTGTCTTTTCGCGCCGGCGCTCCGGCTCGCGCCGCGCGGGTCGCGAACGAGCTGGTGACGCGCATTCTGAAGGAAGACGCCGATATTCGCACCAAGGCCGCGCGCGATACGCTCGATTTTTTCTCGCGCGAGGTGGATCGGCTGGAGGCGGAGCTGTCGAAATCCTCCGCTGCGATCTTGCAGTTCAAGCAGGAGAACGGCGACGCGCTGCCCGAGGAGCTGCCGCTGCTTCGCGACCGTCTCGCCGCGGTGCAGGCGGACGCGGAGACCCGGCTCGCGCATGTGAACGAGACCGAAACGGAGATCGACCGGCTGGTGCGCCTGCGCGAGGCGGCAGGGCGCAAGGTCGACCGCGACGCGATCTACCCGCCCGCAGCCCGCGAACTGTCCCGGCTGGAAGCGCAGCGCGACGCGCTCAAACCTCTTCTGCCCGCTGATGACGCGCGCCTCGCGGCGCTGGGGGCGCAAATTCAGGAGTTGTCGCAGCAGGCACAGCTACCGCTGCCGAAAGCGAAGTCGGCCTTCGAGAGCCGTCTGCGCGAGTTGACCGATGCGCTTTTCGTGGCGCAGGCTGCGGGCGAGGCCGCTGACTTGAAGATGACGCAGCTTCGCGAAGCCATGGCGAAAGTGCCCGCCAATGCATCGGCGCTCGAAGCGCTGCGTCGCGATCACGACAATCTCGCCGATCAGTACGACAGCGCCGTGCAGGCGCGCGCGGTGGCCGAGACGGGCGACACGATCGAGTCGCTGGCCAAGGGCGAGAAGCTGACCGTGATCGATCAGGCGGTGGCACCGGGCGAGCCGGTGAAACCCAACCGCAAGACGCTGGCGCTGGCCGGGGTCGGAGTGGGGCTGCTGCTCGGCCTCGTCGCGATTGCGCTGAAGGAATTGCTCAGCACCGGTATCCGTCGCCCCGAAGACCTGCAGCGCCATTTGGGCATCGCGGCTTTCGCGACGCTGCCCTACCTGAGCACGCCCGAAGACTTACGGGCCCGTCGCCGCAATATAGTGGTCTCCGGCTCGATGGTCGGCGGGGCGTTCATCGCGGTCGTGGTGCTGTTCAGCGCGTTCTACATGCCGCTCGACCGGCTGTTCTGAGGCAAGGAGAGCGAGATGGCCGAAAGACTTCGAGATGCGATTGCCAAGGCCCGGGCCGCCCGCACCGGGCGTACGGCGTTCGAGCCTGCCGCGCGCGCGCCAGCGTATCAGGGCAGTGACAGTCTCACCGCGGACGCGTGGCAGGCGCTGACGCCGATTGCCCCGAACCTCGGGCGACTGCGCGGCAAGCGCATCGTCAGTCCCGACAGCAGCGCCGAGAGCGCCCCGATCGACCTGATGCGCACGAAGATCGTGCAGCAGATGCGGGCCAATGGCTGGCGGCGGCTGGCGATCACCTCGCCCTCGGCAGGCTGCGGGAAATCCACCGTCGCACTCAATCTCGCGCTGAGCCTCGCACGGCAAGAAGAGCGGCGCACCCTGCTCATCGAGGCCGATTTCCGCAAGCCCTCGCTTCTTAAACTGCTCGACGCGCCGCGCGGCCCGCAAGTTTCCGACGTTTTCGCAGGGGAAGGCGAGTTCGCCGATCACGCGCTGCGTCTGGGCGCCAACCTTGCGATCGGAGCAAACAGCAAACCGGTCGCGACCCCGGCCGAGCTGATCCAGTCGCGCCGCGCGACCGAGGCGCTGGAGCGGATCGAGGCTATCTACGCCCCCGACCTTATGATCTTCGACACCGCGCCCGTGCTTGTCAGCGACGATACGCTCTCGCTCGCCGCCCATGTCGATTGCGTGCTGATCATCGCCGCGACCGAAGAGACCACGATCCGGGAAATCGACATCTGCGAGCGCGAGCTGGCCGAGCGCACCAATGTGATGGGCGTGGTGGTCAATAAATTCCGCTTCGCGGCCCCCGAATACGGCTATGCCTATGGCTACGGTTACGGGGTCGTTTCGGACGCGAACTGAGCGGTGCGCCGCTTTGCCTTCCGTCACGCCCGTGCCATATAGCCTCGGTAAGCGAGCGAGGTCCCGCAGGCCGAGGCTTCGGACCGCGCCAAACCCTGCTGACGAAAGGCCGATATGACCCGCATCATCTCTTCTCTCTCCGAGGTTTCCGACTCGTATGACGCGCTGTTCTGCGATCTGTGGGGTTGCCTGCATAACGGGGTCGAGGCTTTCCCCGGGGCTGTCGCGGCGCTGCAGGCGTTTCGCGCGAAGGGCGGCAAGGTCGTCCTTCTGACCAACGCGCCGCGTCCGTCGAAGTTCGTGATGGAGTCACTCGACAAGCTGGGCTGTCCGCGCGACGCCTATGACCTCGTCGTCTCTTCCGGCGATGCCGCGCAGGATGCGATGTTCGCGGGCGCCGTTGGCAAGAAGGTCTGGCATCTGGGGCCGTCCAAGGATGACGGCTTCTTCACCGAGGTGCCGGAAGAATGGCAGGGGCAAGCCGAGATCACCCGCGTCGATTTCGACGATGCAGAGGGTATCGTCTGCACCGGTCCCTTCGACGAGGTGAACGAAGTTCCCGAGGATTACCGCCCGAAATTCCTGCTGGCGAAGATGCGCGAGTTGCCGATGCTCTGCGCGAACCCCGATATCGTCGTGGATCTGGGCGACAAGCGCATCTATTGCGCAGGCGCTTTGGCCGCGCTCTACGAGGAAATGGGCGGCGAGGCGATGTATTTCGGAAAGCCCCATCCGCCGATCTACGATCTCGCGCGGCGCAAGTTGAGCCGTCTGGGCGGCGCGGAGGATGCGCGCATCCTCGCCATCGGCGACGGGATCAATACCGACGTGGCCGGCGCCGCGGGGGAGGGGATGGATTGCCTCTTCATCACCGGCGGTCTGGCGCATGACCAGTTCGGCGCCGATCCGCAGAACCCCAATCCGGAGCTGCTGCGCACCTGGCTGGAGGCGCGTCAGCGCGATCCACTCTACAGCATGGGGCAACTGACCTGAGCGGAGCATCAAATTCTCTACGTAACTTTGTTGCGACTTTTGTCTCGGTAGGGTAAAAAAGTTGCGCAGGCGCCTTGCCTGTGCTCTGCCGCATGTGCTATGCCGCAGTGCAACATGAACTTCCGGCTGGGACCTATGGATATGCTCGACAACCTGCCCCGTGGCACGATCTGCATCGAAGATCTGGAAATCGGCATGGTGCGCTACCTCCGCAAGGAGGTCACCGACCGCGACATCGAGATGTTCGCGGAGGTTTCCACCGACCATAACCCGGTCCATCTGGACGACGCCTATGCGCAAGACACCATTTTCGAGGGTCGAATCGCGCATGGCATGCTGACCGCGGGGCTGATCTCGGCGGTGATCGGGGAGCAGCTTCCTGGTCACGGCACGGTCTATCTGGGCCAGTCGCTCAAATTCATGGCCCCCGTGCGCCCGGGCGATGTGGTCTATGCCGAGGTCAAGGTCACGGCGATCGACCATTCGCGTCGCCGTGTCACGCTTGAAACCCACTGCGCGGTGGGCGATACGGTGGTCGTGAAAGGCGAGGCGCTGGTTCTGGCGCCCTCGCGCAAGTTCGACTGACCCGGCGACCTCGCCGGAGGGCGGGGTGGATGAAACGCTTGACCACTTGGAAATCGCTGGAGAAATCCTCGCGCGGGGCCTCCGTCGCGATGGGCAATTTCGACGGCATCCATCTCGGCCATCAATCGGTGATCGATCAGGCGCGCGGGAAAGATGCGCCGCTGGGCGTCATCACCTTCGAACCCCATCCGCGCGAATTCTTCGCAGCGCGCGCCGGCAAGACCCTGCCGCCGTTCCGGCTGATGAACCCCGAGGCGCGCGCCAACCGGCTCGCCAAGCTCGGCGTCGATCGCCTCTATGAGCTGCCCTTCAACGACGAACTGGCCGATATGAGCGCCGACATGTTCGCCCGCGAAGTGCTGGCCGAAGGGCTGGGCGTGACCCATGTCGCGGTTGGCGGCGATTTCCGCTTCGGCAAGGGGCGCGAGGGCGACGTGGCGATGCTGACGGAGCTGGGCGCGAAATACGGCTTCGAGGTCACCGTCGCGCCGCTTCTGCATGTCGAGGGGGTCGAGGCGTCCTCGACCGCGATCCGCACCGCGCTGGCCGAGGGCCGTCCCGAGGATGCCGCCGCGATGCTGGGTCACCTGCACCGGATCGAGGGCGAAGTGCTCCACGGTGACAAGCGCGGACGCGATCTGGGTTATCCGACCGCGAACATGTCGATGGCCGGGCTGCATCTGCCCAAGCTTGGCGTCTATGCGGTGAAGTTCGACGTGCTGACCGGTCCCTACAAGGGTAGCTATCTGGGGGCGGCGAGCCTCGGAGTGCGTCCGATGTTCGGCGAGAACACCCCGAACCTCGAAACCTATGTCTTCGATTTCAAAGGCGACCTTTATAGCGAGCATGTCTCGGTCGCGCTGGTCGAATTCCTGCGTCCCGAGATGAAGTTCGACGGGCTCGAGGCGCTGGTCGCGCAGATGGATGCCGATTGCGTCCGCGCGCGGGAGATTCTGGCGGAGCGCTGAGGGCCGCGCCCGACCTCGGGTGGGCGCTTTATGTCGCCAGTGGCTGGGCGCTTTATCTCACAAGCCCGAATGACGCGTGAACCGCGACTCCCTCGCCAATGCGCCCTCCCGGGGGGAGGTCGGGCGCGGCCCGGGGCTGGTCGCCCCGCGCCAAAAGTCGTCGGTCTGCCCGTCCCGCCATGTCCAAATCGCAGATCCGCTCACGATACGCCGATCTGCCCTTTCCATTTCCCCGCCGCTGCCCCATTTTCCGCGCCATGACCAAATTGCGCCCCGAGTTCTGGAAACTGCCGCTGAAGAAGCTCACCGCCCCCGAATGGGAGGCGCTGTGCGATGGCTGCGGCAAATGTTGCCTGAACAAGCTCGAATACGAGGATACGGGCGAGGTCGTCTTCACCCGCGTCGCCTGCCGGCTGCTCGATGGTGAGAGCTGCAGCTGCACGCAATATGACATTCGCCACCAGTTCGTCCCCGAATGCGTGACGCTGAGCCCCAAGACGATCCACAAGATCGCCTATTGGATGCCCGCGACCTGCGCCTACCGGCTGCGCTTCGAAGACAAACCTCTACACGACTGGCACTACCTGATCTCGGGCTCGCGCGAGACGGTCCATGAGGCCGGGGAGAGCGTGCGCGGCTGGACCGTGCCCGAGTTCGAAGTGCCCGAAGACGAGTGGGACGAATACACGATCGAGGATCTCTCATGAATTTTGCCTCCGACAACACGTCCGGCGCCCATCCCGCCATTCTCGAGGGCCTCACGGCCGCGAATGAGGGTCATCTGCATTCCTATGGCGACGATCCGATCACCGAGGGCGTTCAGGCGAAGATCCGCGAGATCTTCGAGGCACCCGAAGCGCGTGTCTATCTGGTCGCGACCGGGACGGCGGCCAATGCGCTCTCCTGTGCGGTGCTGACCGATCCCTGGGGCGCGATCTTCTGCCACCGCAACGCCCATATCGAGGAAGACGAGTGCGGCGCGCCGGAATTCTACACCAACGGCTCGAAACTGGTTCTGGTCGACGGGCCGGATGCGAAGATGGACCCCGACGCGCTGGCGCGCACCATCGCGCACACGGGCCGCGGCGGTATCCATAACGTGCAGCGCGGCATGGTCTCGATCACCAACTCGACCGAGGCAGGCGCCGTCTATTCGCCCGAGGACGTGAAGGCGCTGACCGATGTCGCACGCCGCTACCATCTGCCGGTGCATATGGACGGCGCGCGTTTTGCCAATGCGCTGGTCGCTGCGGGTTGCACTCCTGCGGAGATGACGTGGAAGGCGGGCGTCGACGTGCTCAGCTTCGGCGGCACCAAGAACGGCTGCATGGCGGTTGAGGCGGTGGTGATCTTCGATCCCAAACGCGCCTGGGAGTTCGAGCTGCGCCGCAAGCGCGGTGGCCATCTTTTCTCGAAACACCGTTTCCTCGCGGCCCAGATGCAGGCCTATCTGGCCGATGATCTGTGGTTGAAGACCGCGCGGCATGCAAATGAAATGGCACGCAAACTCTCGGAAGGCATCGGCCAGATCGAGGGCGCGAAGCTGATCCACCCGACGCAGGCCAATGCGGTCTTCGCCGCCTTGCCGCGCGGTGCGCATAAGCGCGCGAATGCGGCCGGGGCCTATTACTATCTCTGGCCCTTCGATCAGTCGCTGGAAGGCCCTGAAGACGAGCTTCTGGCCGCGCGTCTGGTCTGTTCCTGGGCCACAACGCCCGAGGAAATCGACGCCTTCCTCAGCCACCTGGCGTAATCGGCGCCGAAGATCAGCGCCGCCCGGGCAGCTCGCGAAAGGCGATCTTCTCGGGCGGGCCATCCCATTCCGGATGCTCTTTCTGCGCGGCTCTCAGGGCCGCGCGGAACCGGCGGATCGCACCAAGGCCCGGAATGCGCGGGATATGTGCGAGCTCCCAGTGAATGCCGTTGATCGGATCGTCGAAGAACACCGCGTAATAGCCCGGCGCATAGACGGGATATTCCTGCGGGGCGTCGGTCACCGACAGCTCGCGCCGGATCAGGAAATCTCGGTGAAACGCATCCACTTCGGCGCGTGACTTCGCCCAGAGCGCGATATGATGTATGCCCACCGCCCGCGCGTCATGATCCAGCTTCTTGCCGGAATGCGCGGGCTGGATTCCGATATAGGAATGCGGCATCGGGAAGCGCGCCATGTAATAGGTCGACCGATATACGATATCGAGCGTCCAGAAGCTCTTATATCCAAGCCATCCGAACATCGCATCGTAGAAGGCGATCGACCTTTCATAGTCGAGCACCGAAAATTCGACGTGATTGACCCCGCGCCAACGCATGAGAGGCCTCCTTTCGGTTGCCTTCACACTAGACGAGGCAGGCGACCATGCAATGACGCTTCACGCAGACGGGATAGGGTAGGGCGGCTGCCAGACCTTCGCGGGGGCAAGCTGCCGGACCGTCGCGGGGGTAACCTCGAACAGCACGAGATGGCTCAGATCGGGGCGCGAGCGCGACGCATAGAGCATCGCTTGCGCGCCGCTGTTCCGCGCTCGATCCGAGAAGTGCCAAGTGGACGAGGGCGCGCCGCTCGCCCTCTCATCCTGCCAGACCGCCGACGCCGCCGCCTGATCGGGCGTGCCTCGCAGGTCGTCCACCGCCTGCGCTGTGATCTCCAACGGAACGATCACCCGCGGCGGATCGCTCGCCCGCACGTAACGCCGCAGGGCTACGCCAGCGCCTTCGGCACTCAGCGAGGCATAAAGGGCTACCTGCCCGGAATGATGAAACCGGCCCTCCGGATGGCGGGCCGGTTCGCAAGCATCTTCGGCACGATCGGCAGAGAGGATCCGCCAGACCGTGCCGTGGAAAGAGATCACTCGGCTTCGCCCTGCTCGGCGAGGAATTTCTCGGCGTCGAGCGCGGCCATGCAGCCCATGCCGGCGGAGGTGACCGCCTGACGATAAGTGTGATCGGTCAGGTCGCCTGCCGCGAAAATGCCCGGCTGCGAGGTCCGGGTCGAGCCCGGCTCCACCCAGACATAGCCGCCCGATTGCATCTTCAGGCTGTCCTTGACCAGTTCCGACGAAGGCGCGTGGCCGATCGCCACGAAGAACCCGTCGCAGGGGATCACCTTCTCCGAGCCGTCCGCGGTGGATTTCACGCGCACGCCGGTCACGCCCAGCGGATTTTCGTCGCCGAGGATTTCCTCGACCGTGTGATTCCACTCGATCTCGACCTTGGGGTTCTTGAACAGCCGCTCCTGCAGGATCTTCTCCGAACGCAGCGTGTCGCGGCGGTGGATCAGCGTCACCTTGGAAGCGAAGTTGGTCAGGAACAGCGCCTCTTCGACCGCGGTGTTGCCGCCGCCGATCACCACGACCTCCTTGCCGCGATAGAAGAACCCGTCACAGGTCGCGCAGGCCGAGACGCCGAAGCCCTTGAACTTCTCTTCCGAGGGGAGCCCAAGCCATTTCGCCTGCGCGCCGGTGGCGAGGATCACCGCCGAAGCCTCGTAGGTCGTACCCGAATCGCCTTTTGCAACGAAGGGGCGCTTCGACGTGTCGAGCTCGGTGATCATATCCATGATGATCTCGGTGCCCATCGCGCGGGCATGCTCTTCCATCTTCACCATCAGCTCGGGGCCCTGGATCTCGCTCTCGCCGGGCCAGTTCTCGACCTCGGTGGTGATGGTCAGCTGGCCGCCCGGCTGCATGCCCTGCACCAGAACCGGCTCGAGCATCGCACGCGACGCATAGACCGCCGCCGTGTAGCCGGCAGGGCCGGAACCGATGATCAGAACCTTGGTTTTCTTCGTCTCGGACATGCCCGCCTCCTTGGAAATCTGCCCGACGGATATAGTCGGAGCGAAGCGCGCCGAAAAGCCCCTGCATGCCGCGACAAATAGCACTTGCGGAGCGTGTCGCGAAATATTATTGCGCCTCCTCTCTTCCGGCGGTAAGTTCTGCCGCAACGCACGAAGGATTATTTCAACATGGCCACCTCTCGGCTCGACGATATCGACCGCAAAATCCTTGCTGAACTGCAGGCGGACGGGCGGATGACGAATGTCGAATTGGCGAAACGCGTGGGGATTTCGGCCCCGCCGTGCCTGCGCCGCGTGCGCACGCTCGAAGAGGCGGGTTACATTCGTGGCTACCATGCCGATGTAAACCCGCGCGAACTGGGATTCGAGGTGCAGGTCTTCGCGATGGTGCGCCTGCACAGCCAGGCCGAGGCGGACCTGTCGAATTTCGAGGCGCGCTGCCGGGAATGGCCGCTCGTGCGCGAGTGCCACATGCTCAACGGCGAGATCGATTTCGTGCTGAAATGCGTGGCGCCCGACCTGTCGAGCTTCCAGAGCTTCCTGACCGGGCAACTTACCGCCGCCGAGAACGTCGCCAGCGTGAAAACCTCGCTGGTAATCCGCTGTGCCAAGGACGAGCCGGGCGTGCCCTTCGACGTGCTCGAAGAGCGTATCGCCAAACTGGCCTGAGCCTTGCCCTGACCCCATCCGTTGCCGGAGGTGCGCTGCCCCTCCCTTCGCTGTCGCGAATTCCCGCCCCGGGATATTTTCGCCAAGCCGAAGGGGCGCGTGGCCGCTTCGCTCTTGAGAAATATCCCGAGGGGGCCGTAGGCCCCGGGGGCAGAGCCCACGTCTTTTTTGATATATGTCGCCGGCCGGCGAAGCGTTTCTTGATATATTTCGCCGTCCGGCGACGGGGCGGCGCCCCTCAGCGCGTCTCTTTCGGGCGCAGCACCAGCCAGATCAGCGCGGCGCCGGCCAGCGTCAGAAACGGGATCATCGCGAGGTTGACTGCCTGCCAGCCCGCCTGGGCATTGCCGCTCTGGGTGCAGTTCATCAGCCCGCCCGAGGCGAGCGAGGCGAGGAAGACGCCGCCGAACACCACGAAATCGTTCATCCCCTGCACATGCCCGCGCTCTTCCGGGCTATGGGCTGAGGCGAGCATCGCGGTCGCCCCGATGAAGCCGAAGTTCCAGCCGAGCCCGAGGAGGATGAGCGTGGCGTAGAACTGTGCGAGATCGACGCCGCTCAGTGCCATCGCACCCGCTGCGGCGAGGATGGCCAGTCCTGTGCCGACGATCGCCTCTTTGCCGAAACGGGCGATCAGGTGGCCGGTGAAAAAGCTCGGCACATACATGGCGAGCACATGCGCCGAGACGATATTGGCCGCGTCCGCTTGCTCGAACCCGCAGCCGACGACCGCGAGCGGCGTCGAGGTCATCACGAGGTTCATCAACGCGTAGGAGACCATGGCGCAGATCATCGCGACGAGGATGACCGGATCTTTCAGCAACTCGCGGCGGCTGCGGCCCTCGTGACGTTCGTGCTTCTTGCGCCGTCCCGGGGCGGGGATGTCGAGGAAGGAAAACAGGATCGGCCCGAGCGCATTGATCGCGATGATCGCGAGATATGTCGCCATGAAGGGTACGACCATCGCCTCGCTCGTGACTTTCACCAACTGCGGCCCGATGATCGCAGCCACCAACCCGCCCGCCATCACGTATGATATCGCCTTGGGCTGAAACTCCGCGCTGGCGGTATCGGTCGCCGCGAAGCGGTAGAAGCCCTGCGCCGACATGTATGTACCGGTGAAGAACGACCCCAGCATGAAGAGCGCGAAGGAGCCGTGGAACAGCGCATAGGCCGCGGTCGCCGCCCCCAGCGCGCCCATCGCATTGGCGAGGATGAAACCCGCGCGGCGACCCTTTGCTGCCATGAATTCCGACATCGGCTGTGCCGAGAGGACCGAGCCAAGAATGATCAGCGACAGGGGCAGCGTCGCGAAGCAGGGGTTGGGCGAGAGCATCTGGCCCGCGAGCCCGCCCACGGTGAAGATCATCGGCATCTGCGCGCCAAGCAGCGCCTGTGCCAGGACCAGCACGATCGTGTTGCGCATTTCGCGCGTGGCGGGAGGGGCGGGAATGTCACTCATGACAGCTTGCTAGCGTGGCGATTGGGGGCTGGCAAGCGGGCGCGGCATGAGGCAGGGTGTCGCGCATGGTTGGACGTATCATTACCTGCGAAGACGACATTGCCGAAGGCACCGAATTTCTCTGCCGCGCCGAGCCGCGTTTTGCGGAGGTCTGTGCGCTGACGGGGCCTTGGCCCTTACGCCGCCGCGAGGACGGGTTTGAGGCGCTGCGCGACGCGATCATCGGCCAGCAGGTCTCGGTCGCTGCCGCGAATTCGATCCGCAACAAGGTTATCGGCGCGGGCTTCGGCGATCCGGTCTCGATCGCCGGCGCCTCGGAAGAGGACCTGCGCGCCTGTGGCCTTTCGCGCCAGAAGGTGCGCTACCTGCAGGCGCTCTCCAATTCCGGTGTCGATTTCGAGGGGCTGCGCGCGATGCCCGACGAGGAGGTGGTCGCGCAGCTCCTGCCGATCCCCGGCATCGGGCGTTGGACCGTGGAGATGTACCTGATCTTCGCTCTGGGCCGCGCCGATGTTTTCGCGGTCGACGATCTGGCGCTCGCCGAAGGGGCGCGGCTGCTATTCGATCTACCCGAGCGGCCCAAGCGCAAGCAATTCAATGAGCTATCGGCGGCCTGGTCGCCGTGGCGCGCGGTTGCGGCGCGTGGCCTCTGGGCCTATTACGCGGCGTGTAAAGATCGTGAAGGAGTTGCCCCATGACCCGCAAGCTGGACGCCGGACGCAGAGAGCCGCAATCCGGTACGGTGAAATCCGCCGTGGTGTTTCTGCATGGCTACGGTGCGGACGGGGCGGACCTTCTGGGCCTCGCCGATCCGCTGGGCCAGCATTTGCCCGACACGCTGTTTCTCGCGCCCGACGCGCCCGAGCCCTGCCGCGCGGCCCCTTACGGTCGTCAATGGTTCCCGATTCCGTGGATCGACAATTCCAGCGAAGCGGAATCCGCTCAAGGTCTCAAGGATGCTGCAGCCGACGTGGATGCGTTCCTCGACTCCGTGCTGGAAGAGCAGGGGCTGACGCCCGCGCAGCTCGCCGTGATCGGCTTCTCGCAAGGCACGATGACCGCGCTCGAAGTGCTGCCGCGCCGCGCCGAACCGGTCGCGGGACTGGTGGCTTTCTCGGGGCGTCTGCTGCGCCCGGAAGCCCTGGGCAATGAGGCGATCTCGAAGCCGCCGGTGCTGCTGATCCATGGCGATCAGGATCCGGTCGTGCCCTTTGCCGATATGGGCAAGGCTGGCGATGCGCTGGTCTCGGCGGGTTTCGACACTTATGCCCATGTAATGAAGGGCACCGGGCACGGAATCGCACCGGACGGACTCTCGGTGGCGCTGTCCTTCCTGCAGGACAAGCTGCCCGGCTGATCGGCTGGGCATGCCGCAGCGCCGCGACGCCGGGCTCCATTCTCCGTCTTGGGCCGTCATTTCCCTGTCATGGCAGTTTGCTACCCATGCCGCATGGCAGCAATCGCGAGATCAAGAGGCTTGCCAGATCGCGAACGCCATATATAGTCATGGATAAGGCAGGGGCGGACCCCGCCCCTGAGCCGAGGCAGGCGACAGGGCGAGGACGGAGTCACCCATGCTGGACGAATGCGACAGGACCGATTTTCGAACGCAATTCACCCGTGAACCGGCGGCGCTGAGACAGCATCCGGCACTGGTGCTAAACGCTGATTTCCGGCCGCTCTCCTATTACCCGCTCTCGCTATGGCCTTGGCAGGAGGCGATAAAGGCGGTCTTCCTCGACAGGGTGACGATCCTCGCCGAATACGAAGAGGTGGTGCGCAGCCAGAGGCAGGCCTTCAAGATCCCCTCCGTCGTCGTCCTCAAGGAATATGTCCGACCTCAGAAGCGCGTGGCTTTCACGCGCTTCAATCTTTTTCTGAGGGACGAATTCAAGTGCCAGTATTGCGGCAAGAAGGGCGATCTGACCTTCGACCACGTGATTCCGCGCTCGCGCGGTGGAATCACCAGCTGGGAGAATGTCGTGGCCGCCTGCGCGCCGTGCAATCTGCGCAAGGCCAACAAGCCGCTGGAACGCTCGGGGATGCAGCTTCTCAAGCCCGCGCGCCAGCCCCAGCCCGAAGACATGCTCCGCATCGGGCGGCGCTTCCCGCCGGGCTATCTGCATGAAAGCTGGATGGACTTCCTCTACTGGGACACCGAGCTGGAAGCCTGAGAAAAAGGGCGCGCCTTATCCGACACGCCCTTCGTATTGGGGGAAATATCTCGGGGGGCTTGCGCAGCAAGCGGGGGCAGAGCCCCCTCTGAGACGCTTAGTGCCCTACTGCGACCTGACCGCCATTCGACAGCTTGTCGATGATCGTCTCGGTCGCCTGGTTCATCCCCACGACCTTCACATCCGTTCCGGACATCCGGAACTTACCCACCGCTCGGTCGAGCGCCGACACCGAGGAAATGTCCCAGATATGCGCGTGGGTCAGGTCGATCACCACGCGGTCGAGCTTCTCCTGGAAGTCGAAGGCGCGATTGAACTCTTCGACGGTCGCGAAGAAGATCTGGCCCTTGATGTAATAGGTCCGCAGGTGATGCGCCTCGTTGTAGCGCGAGGTGATCTCGGTCATCCGCGCGATCTTGCCCGCGAAGAAGATGCCCGAGAGCAGCACGCCCACCAGCACGCCGATCGCGAGGTTATGGGTGGCGACGACGAAGGCGACGGTGGCCAGCATCACCACGTTGGACGACATCGGCATGGTGCGCAGCTGACCCAGCGAGGCCCAGCTGAACGTGCCGATCGAGACCATGATCATGATCGCCACCAGCGCGGGCATCGGAATGCGGCCCACCCATTCGCCCAGAACCACACAGAAGATCAGCAGCGCGATCCCCGCGGTCAGGGTCGACAGGCGCGTGCGCCCGCCCGAGGTGACGTTGATCACCGACTGGCCAATCATCGCGCAGCCCGCCATGCCGCCGATGAAGCCGGTGCAGAAGTTGGCGATGCCCTGACCGAAGCATTCCTGACGACGGTCCGAGCGAGTGTCGGTCATCTCGTCGACGATGTTCTGGGTCATCAGGCTTTCCAGGAGCCCCACGACCGCCACGCCCACCGAATAGGGCAGGATGATCTGCAGCGTCTCGAAATTGAACGGCACGTTCGGAATCAGGAGCGAGGGGAGCTGATCGGGCAGGGCCCCCATGTCGGACACCGTGTGCACGTCGTCGAGCCCAAGCCCCATCGAGACCGCGCTGAGAACGAGGATCGCGATCAGCGGCGAGGGGATGGCGCGGAAGAAGCGCGGCAGCAGATAGATGATCGCAAGGCCAAGCGTGACGAGCGCATAGGTCGCCACCACCGGCACGTTGGCCGGGTTCAGCTCAGGCCATTGTGCCATGAAGATCAGGATGGCGAGTGCGTTCACGAAGCCGGTCATCACCGATTTCGATACGAAGCGCATCACCGTCCCGAGGTTGAGCGCCCCCGCGATCACCTGGATCACGCCCGCCAGCACCGTCGCGGCCAGGAGGTAATCCAACCCGTAGCTGCGCACGAGCGTGCCCATCAGCACCGCGGTCGCGGCGGTCGCGGCCGAGATCATGCCGGGGCGGCCGCCGAAGAAGGCGGTGATCGTTGCGATCATGAAGGAGGCGTAGAGGCCCACTTTCGGGTCGACGCCCGCGATGATCGAGAAAGCGATGGCCTCGGGGATCAGCGCCAACGCCACCACGAGACCGGAAAGGATGTCAGCGCGGAAGTTGCCAGTCCACTGGCTGCGCCATTGCGACAGGGTCATAAGATCGTCCTGCAATTAGAAAGGCCCGCGACCGGGGAGGGGCGGGCCGGAGGATGTGAGATTTGGCGCAGCCAATACCCGGCTGACGTCGCGATGCCAAGCCCCGTAGGCCGGGTTTTAAGAAAAATTCAAAGAAGATCAGGCCGGATTGCCCGATTTCGCGGCAAATTTCGCGAGACTGGTGGCCAGATCGCCATAGCCGGTAAAACGCCGCTCATAGCGCAGTCCGAGCCGCTCCGCCGCCTCGCGCGCCTTCGCATCTAGCGCCGGATCGTCGGTCTGGGCCTGATAGATCAGCCGGTCGTAATTGCCGAACATCATCGGGATCAGCTCCGGATGACGGTCGAAGCCCATCGGCTTCCAGACGAAAGCGTCGAACTGCCGCGTCAGGAAATCAGTGAGGTAGAAGGCCGTGATCTCCTCTTCCGCCGTTTTGGCGAAGGCGGCATTGCCTTCGAAAAACGAATAACAATGCGGGCCTTCGACCATCTCGACGCCCAGGGACTTGCATTTTTCCGACAATTGCCCGCCCGTGCCGCAATCGGCATAGACCACGAAGATATCGTCGTATTGGTCGCGATAATGCAGCACCGCCTCTTCGACGGCGGCGGTGATCTTCTCGGGGTAGAGGTGCAGATTGGCGGGCAGGCAGGTCAGGTCGATATGATCCCAGCCATTGATCCGCTTGAGCGCGAGAATCTCCCGCGCGAGCGCCCCGCAGGCGATCAGCAGAAGCCGTCCCGACCCCTCGGGAGCTAAGCCATCTTTCGTTAAGGTCGTGTCGCCGGGAAGCGAGGCACCTGTCCGGGCGGTCATTCCACCCGGGCCATCATCCGGGCAACGCCTGCTGCGACGAGAACCATCAGCCCGAGCATCGCCATCGGGAACCCCGATGCGGCGAAGGCCCAGATCGTCAGGCCGGCCAGAACGATCACGAACAGGATCAGCAGCAGAAAATGTGGCAGCGGCATTTCGCGTTTCCCCCTTCCTTTCAAGTATGGGGCGGGGAAGGGCACATGAAAAGGCCCCGATGAAAAAATCGGGGCCTTCTCCATGTATGTCAGGCGTGATGCGGCCGCGATC
The DNA here is from genome assembly GCF_002213225.1 of Thioclava sp. IC9. Lineage (NCBI taxonomy): Bacteria > Pseudomonadati > Pseudomonadota > Alphaproteobacteria > Rhodobacterales > Paracoccaceae > Thioclava > Thioclava sp. IC9. The sequence continues at coordinate 1,041,862 of NZ_NBNX01000001.1, read as the reverse complement.
GGCGATCAGGCGCTCATCTGGTTGTGCTTGCGAGCGATGAAATCCTTCGCCGTCTCGACCGCCACGGCGGCGTCGCGGCAATAGGCATCGGCACCGATCGCCCTTCCGAATTCCTCGTTGAGCGGCGCACCGCCAACCAGAACGATGTAATCGTCGCGGATGCCCTGTTCCTTCATCGTGTCGATCACGACCTTCATATAGGGCATCGTGGTGGTCAGCAGCGCGGACATGCCGAGGATATCGGCCTCTTCGCGGGCGATCGCCTCGAGATAGTTCTCGACCGGGTTGTTGATGCCCAGATCGACGATCTCGAAGCCTGCGCCTTCCATCATCATCGCAACGAGGTTCTTGCCGATATCGTGGATATCGCCCTTCACCGTGCCGATCACCATCTTGCCCATGCGCGGCGCGCCGGTCTCGACCAGCAGCGGCTTGAGAATGGCCATGCCGCCCTTCATCGCGTTCGCCGCCAGCAGAACTTCCGGCACGAACAGGATACCGTCGCGGAAGTCGTTGCCCACGATGGTCATGCCCGCGACGAGGGCCTTGGTCAGAATGTCATACGGCGTCCAGCCGCGGTCGAGCAGGATGCGGGTGGCCTCTTCGATCTCTTCCTTGAGACCGTCATAGAGGTCATCCATCATCTGCGCGGTAAGCTCGTCATCGTCGAGTTCCGAGAGGATGATATCGTCGTCGTCTTCGGCCATGTCCAATAGTCTCCTGCTAGCCGGTGTTACCCTGTGGTGGGGCCGTGGCCCCGTCAAGTCTTGGCGAATTGCGACATGCGCGGTGTTTTGTCCGACCTCGCATGGTGTTGCCGGGCGGATGCCCGGACTCTACTTGGCAAATGTTCTCATTTCGTTCTAAATTCCGGGCATGAGTCTGCCATTCGACCTTCCCCCCGCGAACCCGTCCGAGCGTCTGCGCGCGCGCGGCGCCGCGGCGCGCCCCGTGGGCCGGTTCGAGCCCTTCTCCCGCGCGCCCGAACATGACGGCTGGGACATTCCCGAAGAGGAGCGCCTGACCCGAACCGAAGTCTCGGTAGAGCGACCGCGCTCCGTCATCACCCGAAACCAGTCGCCAGATGTGCCCTTCGAGCGCTCGCTCAACCCCTATCGCGGCTGCGAGCATGGCTGCATCTACTGCTTCGCGCGCCCCAGTCACGGCTATCTCGGCCTCTCGGCTGGCTTGGATTTCGAGACCCGGTTGATTGCGCGTCCCGAGGCGCCGCAGGTGCTCGAAGAAGAGCTGCGCAAGAAAAGCTATCGTCCGAACGTGCTCGCCATCGGCACGAATACCGATCCCTATCAGCCGCTCGAGCGCAAGATGGAGATCATGCGCGCCGTTCTGGAGGTGCTGCAGGCCTATCGCCATCCGGTCTCCATCGTCACCCGCGGCTCGACCATCCTGCGCGATCTCGACATCCTCGCGCCGATGGCCGAGGCGGGATTGGCGCAGGTCGGCGTGTCGGTCACGACGCTCGACGCCAAACTCGCCCGCGATCTGGAGCCCCGCGCCCCGAGCCCGCCGACCCGGATCCGCATGATCCGCGAACTGTCGCGCGCGGGCATCCCGGTGCGCGTCATGGCCGCTCCGATGATCCCGGGACTCACCGATCACGAGCTCGAAGCGATCCTGACCGAGGCGCGCAGGGCAGGGGCCAGGGCCGCCTCGATGATGCCGGTGCGGCTGCCGCACGAGGTGGCGCCGCTTTTCGCCGACTGGATGGTGCGGCATCACCCCGGCAAGGTCGAGAAGGTGCTGGGCCGGATCCGCGACATGCGCGGCGGCAAGCTCAACGACCCGCGCTTCGGAGAGCGGATGAAGGGCGAGGGCGAAATGGCCGAGCTGTTGCAGCAGCGGTTCAAGCTGAGCTGCAAGCGGCTGGGCTTCGCGCGTCATCTGCCCGATCTCGACGTGACGCAGTTCCGCGTGCCGCCCCGGCCGGGCGATCAGCTCGAACTGTTCTGATCTCGTCTGAGGCGCGTGCATGCTCCATCCGCCGAGAAAAATCCCGGCCCTTCCTTCGTATTGGTTCAAATATCCCGGGGTGAGGCCGCAAGGCCGAGGGGCAGCGCCCCTCAATCCGCGCTTAGCTGCGCCGACGTCCCCGACGTTCGCGCTTGGGCGCATCGCCGCTCAGGCCGTCATCCTCCGACGAGAACCCACCCAGAACCGAGGAGATCTGATCGAGCGTCGGGCGTTCGCCGCGCGGACGCGTCTCCAGCGCCTCGCGCATCGCGACCAGATGCTCGGCCATCGTGCCGCAGCAGCCGCCGATGATTGTGGCGCCGCAATCGCGCGCCATCACCGCATATTCCGCCATCAGCTCGGGCGTGCCGTCGTAATGGATATGGCCGTCGACGTATTTCGGGATGCCCGCATTGCCCTTGGCGATGATCGGGCGCTCGGTCCCGGTTGCGGCAAAGCCAAGAACGGTGCGCAGAAGGTCCGATGCGCCGACCCCGCAATTCGCGCCGAAGGCCAGCGGCGGGTGGGCCAGCTTGTCGACCATCGAGACCATCGCCTGCGAGGTCAGGCCCATCATCGTGCGCCCTGCGGTGTCGAAGCTCATCGTGCCGCACCACGGCATCCCCGCCAGATGGCAGGCTTCGGCGGCGGCCTTGTATTCTTCCTGCGCCGAGATCGTCTCGACCCAGAGGATATCCGCGCCGCCTTCTTTCAGACCCTCGGCCTGTTCGTGGAACATCTCGACCGCGAGTTCGTGGGTCAGCGTACCCATCGGCGCGAAAATCTCACCCGTCGGGCCCATCGAACCCGCAACGACCACCGGGCGCGACTGCTTGTCGGCGACCTCGCGGCCGATCTCGGCGGCGAGGCGGTTCAACTCGCGCACGCGGTTCTGGGCGTTGTGCAGTTTCAGTCGCGAGGCATTGCCGCCGAAGCTGTTTGTCAGAAACAGGTCCGAGCCCGCATCGACGGCGAGCGAATAGAGCTTCGCGATCTTCGCGGGCTCGTCGGCATTCCACAGTTCCGGCGCTTCGCCCGAGGCCAGCCCCATGTTGAACAGGTTGGTGCCGGTCGCGCCATCGGTCATCAGCCAATCGCGGGTTTCCAGAAGGCGGCTCAGCGCGTCGGTTTTCGGGGCGGTCATAAGGGCCTCGTCAAATGCAAAAGGGCCGCGTCTGGCGCGGCGGTTGGCTTTGTCCTGCCATGACAGGCGGGATTTGGCAAATTCGTTTCCTTCATGTTCTTGATGAAGGGGCTGCGATCTCGGCTCGATATGCAAAAGGCCGGACGCGCAGGGCATCCGGCCTTTCAATCCGTGTCATGGGCGAGGGCTCACTCGGCCTCGTCGACCACCTGACGACGCGCCTCGGCCATGCATTCGGCCATCTTCGCGCGGATCGTTTGTTCATCGGCTTTGTCGCCTAGATCGCCCGAGAGCTTGCGATACACGTCTTCGTGGCCCGCTTCCTCGAAATCGGAGGTCACGACCTCGCGGACATAGGCATCGGCCTCGGGGCCGGTCTTGCCCAGAAGGCCCGCGGCCCATTGGCCCAGCATCTTGTTGCAGCGCGCATCGGCCTTGAACTGCAGTTCGGCATCATGCGCGAACTTGTTCTCATAAGCGTTTTCGCGATCGTCGAAGGTGGTCATGGCCCTCGTCCCTCCCGGTAAAGTCTCCGTTACCATCGATATGCACATGCACAGGGCGCGCCGCAAGAGGAAAGGGCCGCGATTTGGCCGGTTTGACGGGGCTGTGCATCCGCGTGAACGGCTGTGCGCTTTACCTTGCGAGACTCGCGGGCTTGTCCTATAGGGCGGGCGACACCCTTTCGCGGACGGCGCGCAGGGGCGGCGCGGTATTCCGTTCGGGATGTGGCGCAGGCTCCCACGACGTCCGCGCCAAGCGAGAACGGAGACGCGATGGCACCCCGGCGCAAGAAGATCTACGAAGGCAAGGCGAAGGTTCTGTATGAAGGCCCCGAGCCCGGAACGCTGGTCCAGTATTTCAAGGACGACGCGACCGCCTTCAACGCGCAGAAGCGCGATGTGATCGAGGGCAAGGGCGTGCTCAACAATCGCCTGTCCGAATACTTCATGACCGGCCTGACCAATATCGGCGTGCCGAACCACTTCATCAAACGTCTCAACATGCGCGAGCAACTGATCCGCCAGGTGGAGATCGTGCCGCTCGAGGTGATCGTGCGCAACTTTGCCGCCGGTTCGATCGCGAAGCGTCTGGGGCTGGAAGAGGGCACGCCGCTGCCGCGTCCGATCGTCGAATACAGCTACAAGAACGACGAGCTGGGCGATCCGCTCGTGCCCGAGGAATACATCATCGCATTTGGCTGGGCGAGCCAGCAGGATCTTGATGACATCGTGGCGCTGGCGCTGCGCGTGAACGACTTCCTGACCGGCGTGTTCTATGGCGTCGGTATTAAGCTGGTCGATTTCAAGATCGAGATTGGCCGGGTCTGGGACGGCGATTTCATGCGTCTGATCGTGGCCGACGAGATCAGCCCCGACAGCTGCCGCCTGTGGGACGTCAAGACGGGCCAGAAGCTCGACAAGGACGTGTTCCGCCGCGATCTGGGCAACCTGACCGATGCCTACACCGAAGTCGCCAAGCGCCTTGGCGTGCTACCGACGAATACCCAGCCGATCAAACCGACGCTGATCAACTGAAAGGACCGCTCGTGATGAAAGCCCGCGTTCATGTCATGCTGAAGGATGGGGTGCTCGACCCGCAGGGCGAGGCAGTGCGCCACGCATTGGGCCATATGGGCTTCGACGGCGTCGCAGGCGTGCGCCAGGGGAAGGTGATCGAGCTGGACCTGACCGCGACCGACGCCGCCTCCGCCGAGGCCGAGGTGAAGGAGATGTGCGAGAAGCTCCTCGCCAACACCGTGATCGAGAAATACACCATCGAGATCGCCTGATCCGGGCAGGGTGGGGGCGCTGCCCCCTTGGCCTGCCGGCCAATTCCCCCCCCCCCCCCGCGCGATATTTGTACCAAGACGAAGGCCGTACTGGCCTTACTCGACAGGTTCGACCCTCAAGGCCAGGAGTTTGCGCCCATGAAAGCCGCCGTCATCACCTTCCCCGGATCGAATTGCGACCGTGACCTGAGCATGGCCTTCGCGGCAGCCGGGGCGGATGTCGTCAAGGTCTGGCACAAGGAAACCGCATTGCCCGAAGGCATCGACATCATCGGTGTGCCGGGCGGGTTCTCCTATGGTGACTACCTGCGCTGCGGCGCCATCGCCTCGCGCTCGCCCATCGGGCAGGCCGTGGCGGATTTCGCGGGCAAGGGCGGCTATGTCATGGGGATCTGCAACGGCTTCCAGGTGCTGACCGAGATGCGGCTTCTGCCGGGCGCGCTGATGCGCAATGCGGGGCTGAAATTCGTATCGAAACCGCTGGCGCTGCGCGTGGCGACGACCGACAGCGCCTATACCTCGGGCTATGAGCTTGGGCAGGAGATCATGATCCCGGTCGCACACCATGACGGCAACTATCAGATCGACCCCGAGGGCCTCGCGCGTATCGAGGGCGAGGACCGCGTGGCGTTCCGCTATGTCGAGAACCCCAACGGGTCTGTCGACGATATCGCGGGCGTGCTAAGCGAGAACCGCCGGGTGCTGGGCATGATGCCCCACCCCGAACGCGCGATCGAGGCTGCGCAGGGCGGCGCCGACGGGGCGGCGCTTTTCCGCGCGTTGAGCGGGATGCTGGCAACCGCCTGATCTCGCGCGCTTGTTGCGCTCTGGGCCTTGGCTTAGACTTCGCGCATGACGCACGTGCAGACACGTTCGACGATTTTACCGGATGAGCCGCCCGAAGGTGAGGGCGGGCTCGGCGTTATGGCGCGCTCGCCGCGGGCCCGCTGGCTGCTGCGCATCGCGGTGGTGCTGATCCTCGCGCTGGCCGGGACGGTAATGTGGATCACCAACCAGTGGCTCACCCAGCGTTTCACCGAGACGACGCGCGTGCGCACCGAGCTGCGCCTCGCGCTCTACACCGGCAACATCATGTCGGAATTGCAGCGGACTTCCGTGGTGCCGCTGTTGCTGGCGCGCGATCCGCAACTGACGCAAGCTCTTGATACGACTGATTATTCCACTGCCTCCGCGCAGCTGATCACGGCCAAGAAAGAGGTCGCTGTCGCCTCGATCCGACTTTTGGACATGCAGGGCCGCGTTGTGGCCTCGACCAATCGCACGCAGATCGGCACGCCATTTCCGAACGCGCCCTTCTTCGTCGATGCGACCCGTTCGCGCGGGACGATCTTCTCGGTCAACGAGCCCGAGGCAGGCGGCACCGAGTTCGACTACTCGCGGGCGGTGATCCAGAACAACAAGCCCGTCGGCGTGATCGTCGTCGAAGCGGACCTGTCGAAATTCGAGCGCGCTTGGGCGGGGATTTCCGATGCGCTGGCCGTGGTCGACAGCGAGGGCAAGATTATCCTGACGACCGAGCCGCGCTGGCGCGGCGTGACGATGTCGGAGGCGCTGGCCGCACGCTCGGCCCCCTCCGCGATTGAGCGCGCGCTGCAGGCGACCGCGGACTGGGCGAATGATGCGCCCGACGCCTATCTGAAGGGCCGGGCGGTGATGCGGACCGAGGCGCGCATTCCGTTCCGCGGCTGGAAGATGATCGCCTTTACCAGCTACGATTCCGTGCGCGAACGGGTGAACGCCGTGCTCGCGCTCGAGATCATGGGCTTCGCGATCCTGCTGGCGCTGGTCTTTTACGCGCTATCACGCCGGGCGCGGCGGCAAAGCCAGGAATTGCGGGCGGAATCGGCGGAGCTGCGCCAGTTGAACGCGCGTCTGAGCCGCGAGATCGCCGAGCGTGAGAAGGCGCAGCAGGATCTGGCAGTGGCCGAGCAGACGATCGCGCAAAGCTCGAAGCTCGCCGCTCTGGGCGAGATGTCGGCTGCCGTCAGCCACGAGTTGAACCAGCCGCTGGCCGCGATGAAGACCTATCTGGCTGGCGCGAAACTGCTGTTGCAGCGCGCCCGGGTGGAGGAAGCCTTGTCCTCCTTCCAGCGCATCGACGACCTGATCGGTCGCATGGGCGCGATCACGCGGCAGCTTAAATCCTATGCCCGCAAGGGCGGCGAGGCGTTCGAGCCGGTGGACCTGCGGGTGGCGCTGTCGGAGGCGCTCTCGATGATGGAGCCGCAGCTGAAAATTCGCAAATTGCACATTTCCCGCACCATGCCGCGGAGTCCTGTTATGGTTATGGCGGACCGCATCCGGCTGGAGCAGGTGATCATCAACCTGTTGCGCAATGCACTCGACGCTACCAAGTCCGTTGAGGAACCGCAGGTGGAGTTGTTGCTTACCTCGGGGGAAACGGCCGTTCTGAGCGTGCGTGACAATGGTCCCGGAATCTCGGATCTCGACAAGCTGTTCGAGCCGTTCTGGACCACGAAGAAACCGGGGGAGGGGACGGGGCTGGGCCTCGCGATCTCGTCCTCCATCATCAGTGATTTCGGGGGGCGTCTGACCGCCCATAATTCCGAAAGCGGGGGCGCGGTGTTCGAAGTGCAGCTGCCCCTTCTGGCGGACAAGAACAGGGCCATAAAGGCCGCGGAGTAAGACATGGCAAGATTAATGAAGGTAGCGATCGTCGATGACGAGGAAGACATGCGGCAGTCGGTCAGCCAATGGCTGGCGCTGTCGGGCTTCGACGCCGAGACCTATGCCAGCGCCGAAGATGCGCTGAAAGTGATCGGCCCCGACTGGCCGGGCGTGGTGATCACCGATATCCGGATGCCCGGCATGGACGGGATGGCCTTCCTCAAGCGGCTGATGGGCATCGATAGCGGTCTGCCGGTCATCATGATCACCGGCCACGGCGATGTCCCGATGGCGGTCGAGGCGATGCGCCTTGGCGCGATGGACTTCATGGAAAAGCCGTTTTCGCCGGATCGGATGACCGAACTGGCCAAACGCGCCACGCAGGCGCGGCGCACCACGCTGGATAATCGCGCGCTGCGCCGCGATCTGGCCGAGGGCGAGAAGGTTATGGGCAAGCTGATCGGCACCTCCGAACCGATGGAACGCCTGCGCGAGGATATTCTCGATCTGTCTCAGGCTGATGGCCACGTTCTGATCGATGGCGAGACCGGCACCGGCAAGACGCTCGTGGCCCATGCATTGCACGCGACGGGTCCCCGCGCGGGAAAGAAATTCGTCATGGTCAGCTGCGCCGCGCTGACCGAGGAAGCCCTCTCTGCCAAGCTGTTCGGCCCGGTCGAGGAGGGCGGTCTGCCGCTGATGGAAGAGGCCCGCGGCGGCACGCTCTGTCTCGAGGATGTCGAGGCGCTCAGCCAGTCGCTGCAGGCGCGGCTTTTGCAGTTCATCAACGATCAGGGCGCGCCGGCGGAGACCCGGATCGTCGCGATCTGCAACACCCATGGCGAGGGAAAGACGGTCGAGGACGCGCTGCGCCCCGATCTGTATTATCGTCTGGCCGCTCTGAAGATCACCCTGCCGCCGCTGCGTGCGCGCGGCGAGGATATCCTGACGCTGTTCAACCGCATGTCCGAGCAATTCGCGGACGAATACGGCTGCGACGTGCCCGAAGTGACCGCGCAGGAAGCGGCACAACTGCTGCAGGCTCCGTGGCCGGGCAATGTGCGCCAGCTGATCAACGTGGCCGAACGCGCGGTGCTGCAATCGCGCCGGGGGTCGGGCTCCATCGCGTCGCTCTTGATGACCGACGACGAAGAGGCGGGCCCGGCTGCGATCACCACAGAGGGCAAGCCGCTCAAGGAATATGTCGAGAGCTTCGAGAAGATGCTGATCGACAACACGATGCGGCGCCACAAGGGGTCGATCTCGGCGGTGATGGAAGAACTGTGCCTGCCGCGTCGGACGCTGAACGAAAAGATGGCGAAATACGGCCTCGCGCGCGCCGATTACTTGTGAGGCCTGCGCCCGCGCAGGCTCCCCTCGATGCGGGCGCGTGCAGGCAGCTTTCGAACAAGACGACGTGAGCGGCGCGGGCCCGGATGGCACCGCGCCGCGGCATTTTCAGGCTCAGGGCGAAAAATCCCCGGGACGGGCCTGCCCAATCGTTGATCTTTGCCCGGAATCGGGGCGCGATTAACCCTTCCGTTACGAAAATTCGATTGTGTTCCCGGTGGCTGTGCCGCTATGGTCGAAACTAGTCGGTTTCACGCCAAACGTGTGAACCCTCCGAAATTCGCTGATGCCTTGGCCGATCCGGCGCAGATGATGCGCAAGGGGCCCCGGCTCAACCGATTGGCCGAAAGGCCGCAAGTTTGTCTCCCTCTGCCGCATATGCCGGGATGGAGGCCGTTAATTGGGCGCCAAGCGGCTAAGGCCGACCGCGCCTTGGAAAGAACCGCGATGATGCGTGACGGGATTTCGCAGATGAAGACGGGCAGGCTCGACGCCACCGCCGTCTGCGCGCATGTCCGCAGCCTCGCCTCAAGGACAGTTTCAGCCCAAGACAGCGCCGCGCCCCCGGGCCGGTCGCAAAGGGCTGACCTATTGGAATTACATGGCAAAGAAGATGCTTATAGATGCCACCCACGCGGAAGAGACCCGCGTCGTGGTGGTGGACGGCAACAAGGTCGAGGAATTCGACTTTGAGACCATCAACAAACGGCAGCTCGCCGGCAATATCTATCTCGCGAAAGTAACGCGCGTCGAACCGTCGCTGCAGGCGGCATTCGTCGACTACGGAGGAAACCGGCACGGGTTCCTCGCCTTCGCGGAAATCCACCCCGATTACTACCAGATCCCTGTCGCCGACCGCGAAGCGCTCCTCGAAGAAGAGCGACAGCTTGCCGAGGCCGCTGCCGAGGAAGAGGAAAAGCCGAAATCACGCCGCCGCCGCTCGCGCCGGTCCTCGAACAAGGCGGAAAAGGCCAAGCAGGACGACGCGGTCGTCAGCTCGGACGAGATCCCGGGCATGGGCGTCGTCGATCCCGAGGCGGAAGACGAGAACGCCGATGCCGCCAGCGAAGAGGCGGAAGCGGACGCGCAGACGGAAACCTCCGAAGCTCCGGCCGAGGAAGCGCCCGCTTCGGAAGCTGCTGAGCAAACCGCGGCTGTGGAAGCTGCGCAATCCGACGAGGATGACAGCGACGACTCGGACGAGGATGACGACGACGCGGCCGAGGCCGATAGCGGCATCGAATCCGTCGCCGACGAGGATGTCGAGGAGGAGATCCGTCCGGCCCGCAAGCCGCGTCCGCGCCGCTACAAGATCCAGGAAGTGATCAAGGTCCGCCAGATCATGCTGGTGCAGGTCGTCAAGGAGGAGCGCGGCAACAAGGGCGCCGCTCTGACCACCTATCTCTCGCTGGCAGGCCGCTACTGCGTGCTCATGCCCAACACCGCGCGCGGTGGTGGCATCTCGCGCAAGATCACCAACGCCGCCGACCGCAAGAAGCTCAAGGAAATCGCGGGCGAGCTGGACGTGCCGAAAGGTGCCGGCCTGATCGTGCGTACGGCGGGCGCGCAGCGCACCAAGACCGAGATCAAGCGCGATTACGAATACCTGATGCGCCTGTGGGAGCAGATCCGCGATCTGACGATGAAATCCGTCGCACCGGCGCCGATCTACGAAGAAGGCGATCTGATCAAGCGCTCGATCCGTGATCTCTACAACAAGGATATCGACGAGGTTCTTGTCGAGGGCGAGCGCGGCTACCGCGCGGCCAAGGCCTTCATGAAGATGATCATGCCGAGCCACGCCAAGAACGTGAAGCACTACTCGGAATCGCTGCCGCTCTTCGCGCGCCATCAGGTGGAGAGCTACCTCGCCTCGATGTTCAACCCGACCGTTCAGCTCAAGTCCGGCGGCTATATCGTGATCGGCGTGACCGAAGCGCTCGTCGCGATCGACGTGAACTCGGGCCGGGCCACCAAGGAAGGCTCGATCGAGGAAACCGCGCTCAAGACCAACCTTGAAGCCGCCGACGAAGTGGCCCGCCAGCTGCGCCTGCGCGACCTCGCCGGGCTGATCGTGATCGACTTCATCGACATGGACGAGCGCAAGAACAACTCGGCCGTCGAAAAGCGCATGAAAGAGCGCCTCAAGACCGACCGCGCGCGCATTCAGGTCGGACGCATCTCCGGCTTCGGCCTGCTCGAGATGAGCCGCCAGCGCCTGCGTCCGGGCATGATCGAATCCACGACGCAGCCCTGCGCCCATTGCCACGGCACCGGCCTGATCCGCTCCGATGACAGCCTCGCGCTGAGCGTTCTGCGCGCGATCGAGGAAGAGGGGACCCGCAAACGGACCCGCGAGGTTCTGGTGCGTGCGCCCGTCGCGGTCGCCAACTACCTGATGAACGCTAAGCGCGAACATGTGGCAGTGATCGAGGCCCGCTACGGTATGTCCGTGCGCATCGAGGCCGCGCCCGAGCTAGTCTCGCCCGATTTCACCATCGAGAAGTTCAAGACCGCGACCCGCAATGTTGCGGAAGTGGACAGCCCCGTGGTGTCCGCGTCGGCAAGCCTGATGGCCGAAATCGACGAGGCGGAGGACGAGACCGAGGCGCAGACCCCGGAGGTCGAGACCGAGGCCGAGGAGCAGCCTAAGAAGAAGCGCCGCCGCCGTCGCCGTCGCAAGAAGTCGAATGGCGAGAACGGGGAGAATAACGACTCTTCGGAGAACGGCGATCAGTCGTCGGGCGACCACAAGTCGGACGATCAGAAGTCTGAACCGACCGGAGGTCAGGACGCGCCCGCCAAGGCCGAACCCGCGCAAGCGGCAGAGGCTCCGGCGGACGAGGCCAAGACCGAGGCGCAGACCGACGTCAAGACCGAGGCTCAGCCGGAGGAAGAAGCGCCGAAGCCGAAGCGCCGCTCGCGCGCCCGCAAGAAGGTCGAAGAACCGAAAGCGGACGCCGAGACCGCGGAAGCTGCGGTTGAGGGCACCGAGGCCAAGGCCGAGGAAGAAGCACCCAAGCCGAAGCGCCGCACGCGGTCGCGCAAGAAGGTGGATCCCGAGGCGGATGCGCAAGCCGCCGTCGAAGGCAGCGCCGCCGGCGCCAAGGTCGAGGCCGCAGCGGCGGAGGAAGAGGCGCCCAAACCCAAGCGCCGCTCCCGTGCGCGCAAGAAGGTCGAGGAGCCCGTAGCGGAGACGCCCGAGAGCCCTGAGCCGCCGGAAACCCCGCAGCCCGACGCGCCGACCGAGCCGCAGGAGACGCCGCAGCCCGACGCGCCCGTCGAGACGCCCGAGCCTACGCCGCAGGAAACCCCTGCCGACGTGCCGCAGGAAACGCCGCCCGCGCCCGAGCCGGAAACCCCGTTCGAGCAGCCTCCGGAAACGCCGCAGCCTGATGCTCCGGTCGAACTGCCCGGTGGTCCGGCCTTCGCGGAGACCGAAGCCGAGGGCGAAACCATGACCGAGGAGGCGCCCAAGCCCAAGAAACGGGGCTGGTGGAGCCGCTGAGGCAGCCTCAGATTTGAGAAAGGCCGGGCAGAGCGCCCGGCCTTTTTCGTTTTCATATCTGCTTATCCGCGCTCAGGCGGCCAGTTCCTGTGCATGGCGGGTCAGTTGCAGCGCCGCCCGCGCCGCCTCGCGGCCCTTCTCGACGAAATGGCTGCCAAAGATCGCCCGGTGGTGATCGGTCTCCTGGAACTGATGCGGTGTCAGCGAGACCGACAGCACGGGCACGCCCGTCTCCAGCCCCACCTGCATCAGGCCATTCACCACGGCCTGCGCCACGAAATCATGCCGGTAGATTCCGCCATCGACGACCAGAGCCGCGCCCGCGATCGCCGCGTAGCGGCCCGTTCGGGCCAGTTCCTGCGCCCTCAGCGGCAGCTCGAACGCGCCGGGCACGTCGAAGACATCGACCTGCGCCGCCGGGATCTCTTCGAGAAACCCCTCGAGCGCGCGGTCGATGATATCAGCGTGCCAATTGGCCTTGATAAAAGCGTAACGGGTGTGTGTCATCGTGATCTCCTTGCTAGCGACACGTCACCCAAGGCGATCACATACAGGCCGTGCCCGCGCGAGAAGGCCCGGGATCGGCTGCATATTCTCTTCCATCCGGACTGTAACCGTCGGCTCAGGCCTCGCACCTGATCTGCTGACCCTCGCACGACGGCGAGGCGCTCGCGGGCTCGCGGATTTCGCCGCATACCGCCGGTGGGGAATTTCGCCCCGCCCTGAGAATGGCCGGAGATTGGCACGCGCTTGTGTCCTCGGCAAGGGGTTCAGTTCCTCGGCCAGCCTTACCAGCATCGGGAGACTGATCATCAGCGGCGGGCCGACGCCGGGCAGGTGCGCAACGCGAGGGCCATCAGCCCTTGCGTACGAGATAGACCTTCACGCCTTCCCAATCCTCTGCCTCGACCAGTTCGTGTCCGCATTGCGCGCAGAAATGGGGCACGTCGATCCAGCTCGCCCCGTCGGTCGCGACCAGCTGGACCAGCGTGCCGGGCGCCGCCGCCTCCAACGCTTTGCGCAGGCGCAAGACGGGCAGGGGGCACAACAACCCCTTTGCATCGATTTCGACATCGGGTTTCATGCCGGAGGTTCTCGCGCGCCCGCGCTGATTTGTCCACGCTGTTGTTATCTCACGACCCGGTGACCGCGCGCGAGGAATGGGGTAGAGGAAGAACATGTTTGGAATCGATCTCGTCTCTGCCGCTTTCCTGCCCGCCGCTTTCGTGGCGCTCTTTGCGGGTCTGCTGTCATTCCTCAGCCCGTGCGTGCTGCCGATCGTGCCGCCCTATCTCGCCTATATGGGCGGGGTCAGCATGGGCGACCTGCGCGAGGGCAAACGCTCGGCGGCGGTGCCTGCGCTGTTCTTCGTTCTTGGCCTGTCGACGGTGTTCCTGTTCATGGGGTTCGCCGCCTCGACCTTCGGGCGGTTCTTCCTGACCAATCAGGTGCTGTTCGGACGGATCGCGGGCGGGGTGATCGTGATCCTCGGCCTGCATTTCCTCGGCGTCTTCCGCATCCCGATCCTCGACCGCGAGGCGCGGCTGGATGCGGGCGACCGGGGCGGCTCAAGTTTGGGTGCCTATGTGCTGGGGCTCGCCTTCGCCTTCGGCTGGACGCCCTGCATCGGCCCGCAGCTGGGTGCGATCCTGTCGCTGGCCGCCCAAGGCGGCGATCAGGCGCGCGGCACCGCGCTGCTGGCGGTCTATGCGCTGGGTCTGGGCATTCCGTTCCTGCTGGCCGCGCTGTTCATCCAGCGCGCGATCGGGGTAATGAACCGGCTCAAGGCCTATATGGGCATCATCGAGAAGACGATGGGCGCGCTGCTGGTCGTCGTCGGGATTCTGCTGCTGACCAATGCGTTCTCGGCGATCAGTTTCTGGCTGCTGGAGACCTTCCCGAGCCTTGCAGTGCTGGGCTGACGCCTCACGCCACCATCTGCACCGCGCGGACCAGATCCGCCTCGAAAGCCCGCAGCATAGCGGGCTTTTCCATGTCGGGCAGGCGCAGCAGGTAGGACGGGTGCATGGTGATGAGCATCGGCGTGCCATCGTCGAGCATCTCCACCGTGCCGCGCCGCTTGAGAAGGTCGCGCCGATCCCCGGTGAGGCTCTCCAGCGCCGTCGCGCCCATCGCAAGGATCGCCTTCGGCTTCACCAGAGCGCGTTCCCGGTCGAGCCACCAGCGGCAGTGATGAATTTCCTGCCGGTCGGGCGACTGGTGGATGCGCCGTTTGCCGCGCGGGGTGAATTTGAAATGCTTCACCGCATTGGTGATGAAGGCGCGATCGCGGCACAGACCCGCACGCGCAGCCACCTCGTCGAAAAGCTGGCCTGCAGGGCCGACGAAGGGGCGGCCCTCGAGATCCTCGAAATCGCCCGGCTGCTCGCCCACGATCATCAGCGGCGCATCCAGCGGCCCTTCGCCCGGCACTGGCTGCGTGGCGTTCTCCCAAAGTGGGCAGCGGCGACAGCCGTTCAGCCCGGCGAGCAGCTCCGCGCGGTCGCCGACAGGCGGCGGGGTGGCGCGGTCGCTTGCCAGCCGCTCGGTGATCTTGCCTGCACGGGCCGGGGCCAGCGTGGGGGCACTTAATGCCATCTCCTCGGCGCGGGCCTGTGCGGTGGCGATCATCTCGGGGATGAGGCTGGCTTCGGGCAGGTTATGCCAATATTTGCGCGGCATTTCGGATTGCATCGCGCCGACCTTCAGCCGCGCCGGGTTGAAGATGTTGCGGAAATAGGTGCGCCAGAGGTCTTCGGCGGCATCCTCGGGCAGGTCGGGGCGCGGCTGCCCCTCGCTGAAGCGCAGTTTGCCCGCTTCGAAATGCGCGGTCAGGTCGGGTGTGAAGATCGACCAGTCCATATCGCCGAACCGTCTGACGAAGAACGGCGCGGTCAGCTCGCAGATGTAATGCGTGGGTTCGAACCACGCGGCAAAGCGGCGACGTGGGGCGTCGGGCGCCCCGATTTCGCGGAAGCGCACGAAGGCCGTCATCTTGTGGCGGTCGCGCGAGACCTCCTTGGCCATGCGGTTCAGTCGGTCGATGCGCGGATCGGCGCGGTCTTCCAGCAGGCGCTTGTCGGATCGCAGCGCCCAGAGCACCGCGTAAGCCCGCGCGAAGCGTTCCGGGTCGCGATGACAGACCACGAGCCGGGCGAGGTCGACAAAGCCCTTTGGCACGCTCACAGCGCTGCCCGTGGGGGTAGGGGCGTCCTGCGCGAAGAGATCGGCCTCACCCGCCCCGCGATGCCAGAGAAGCTCCTCGGGCGGGATGCCAGCGCCCAAAGCTGCGCGGGCCTCGTCTCGCCAAGCCTCGAACGTGCCGATCTCGGGCAGGGTGATCGTCCGCATCACAACAGCCGCAACTGCTGCGGCGGTGGGGCGAAACGGGCGCGCAGGTCTGCCGCATCGGTCAGTGCGCGCGGGTGCCAGTCCAGCAGCGTGATGAAGGGTTTCGCTTGCTTCAGATTCGCCCCCATGCGCCGCAGGTCCTCGTAGCGCAGCGTCCGGTAGCGGCGCGTCGCCAGCAACCGGTTCACCGTCTTCACCCCCAGCCCCGGCACGCGCAGCAGCATCTCGCGCTCTGCCCTGTTCACGTCGAGCGGAAAGAGATGCCGGTTCGCCAGCGCCCAGGCGAGCTTGGGATCGACCGTCAGATCGAGATTGCCGTCGGTGGTGCCTTGCGAAATCTCGTCCACGTCGAAGCCGTAGAAGCGCAGCAGCCAATCCGCCTGATAGAGCCGATGCTCGCGCATCAGCGGTGGCTTGATCAGGGGCAGGGCGGCGGAGCTGTCCGGGATCGGCGAGAAAGCGGAGTAATAGACACGCTTGAGCGCGTAGCTCGAATAGAGCCGCGTCGAGGTCTTCAAGATCGTCGTGTCATTCGCCCCGTCCGCGCCGACGATCATCTGCGTCGATTGCCCGGCGGGCGCGAATTTCGGAGGGCGCTTGCCGGTGAAGCTGCGTTCTTTCCGCGCCTCGCGCAGCACCCGCACGTCGCCCATCGCGCGGCGGATTTGGGCGGGATCCTTTTCCGGCGCATAGTCCTGCACCGCGCGGTCGGTCGGCAGCTCGACATTGATCGAGAGGCGATCGGCGTAAAGGCCGGCCTCCTCGATCAGCTCGGGGGCTGCGTCGGGGATGGTCTTCAGATGGATATAGCCGCGGAAATTATGCTCGACCCGCAAGAGCTTCGCGATCCGCACCATGTCGGCCATCGTGTCATCGGGCGAGCGGATAATGCCGGAGGAGAGGAACAGCCCCTCGATATAGTTGCGGCGGTAGAATTCCAGCGTGAGGGTCACGACCTCCTCGGGAGAGAACCGCGCGCGGGTGACGTTGGAACTCACCCGGTTCACGCAATAGGCGCAGTCATAGATGCAGAAATTCGTCATCAGGATCTTCAGCAGGCTGATGCAGCGCCCGTCCGGCGTGTAGGCGTGACAGATGCCAGAGCCGGTGACCGAGCCGATCCCTTTGCCATCCTTCGAGTCGCGCCGCTGCCCGCCGCTCGACGCGCAGGAGGCATCGTATTTCGCCGCATCCGAGAGGATCGCCAGTTTCTGATCGAGAGTCATCCTTGCTATGTGTTCACTATATGTTCACGCTATCTGCCTTTCAATAATTCCATGACAAAGGGCGCGAAATCTCGCGCCCCTCGGAAAACGGCGCCCGGACCTCAGGAAGTGAGGCGGCGATACATGTGCCAGCTGGCATGACCCAGAACCGGCAGCACGATGAAGAGGCCAAGGAACATCGGCAGCATCCCAACGAACAGGCTCGCCGCGATCACCAGCGCCCAGATCGCCATCGAGACCGGGTTGGCCGCGACTGCCCGCATCGAGGTGAGGATGGCGGTGATGATGTCGATCTCGCGATCCATGATCAGCGGCAGGCCGACCACGGTGAAGGAGAACAGCATCGCTGCGAAACCCGCCCCGATCAGGGTGCCGATGCTCAGCATCATCAGCCCGTTCCCGGTCAGAAGGATATCAGGCGAGCTGGAGATGTTGGTGAAGGCCGACAGCCCCATGAACAGCGCGAAGGTGGTATGGGCGACGAAGACCCAGAACATGAACATCATCAGGATCAGCATCGCCATGGACGGCGTCTGGCGATCCTTCTCCGAGACGCAGCTGGCGATCACCTCGCGCCAGATCAGAGGCTCCTGCGCCTCCAGCTTGCGCGAGACGGTATAAAGCCCGATCGCCGCGAAGGGGGCGAGCAGCGGAAAGCCGAGCGCGAAGGGGATCAGCCACCATTCCTCGCCCTGCGCTGCGAACACCATCCAGAGCACGATGCCCCCGAGCACGTAAAAGCCCGAGAACATCAGACCGAAGGCCGGGGCGCGTTTGAAATCGTTCCATCCCGCCTTCAGGATGTCTGGTATGTCCGAGGCCTGAAGGTCGCGGATAGGCGGCACCTCGGAGGGCGGCGACACGATCGTTTGCATTGCTTTTCTCCCTGACTGAGGGCCTCTCCCAAAGGCCCGCAACTTCACGTTGCGTCACGCGGGCGTGATCTGTCCAGAGAATTGCTCGCTGCGTCGCCGCGAGGCTCAGCCGCCCATCCGTTTCGTCAGCCGCAGGGAGAGCGCATAGGGCAGGCGTTTCAACAGCTTGAGCTGCCATGTCAGGCGGCGGGGGAAGTGGGTTTCGAACCGGTCCTTGGCCAGCCCGTCGGCGATGCGGCGGGCGGCCTCGTCGGCTTCGATCATGAAGGGCATGGCGAAGTCGTTCTTCTCGGTCAGGCGAGTCTTCACGAAGCCGGGAGAGATCAGCCGCACGTCGATCTTGGGCGCATATTCGACCCGCAGGCTTTCCACTAGGTTGATCACGCCGGCTTTCGAGGCGGAGTAGAGCTGCCCTTTCGGTAGGCCGAAGATGCCCGCGACGGAGCCGAAGATCACCAACTGCCCACCTTCGCGTAGCAAGCCGGGAGCGGCCTGCGCGAACCATAGCGTGCCGAGCAGGTTCACCTCCACCAGCTTGCGCGCAGCCTCCCGTTCGATCTGCTCCACGCGGCCCGGATCGTAAAGCGCGGCGGTGATGATCATCGCATCCAGCGGCCCGTGGCTCAGGATTTCGCCGCGCGCATCGTCGAGGCTTTCGGGATCGGCGACGTCGCAGGGCACCACCTCGCCCTGACCCAGTTCTGCCTTCAATGCGTCCAGCGGCTCGACCGAGCGCGCAGACAGCACCAGCCGCGCCCCGCGGGCGGCCAGTTCGCGCGCCAGCGCCTGCCCGATGCCCGAGCTCGCGCCCATGATCCAGATGCGTTTGTCCTTGAACTCCACGGCGGTCATCCTTTCGCTAGTGGTGAGGATACGCGCCAAACCGGATCAGGGTTTCATTCCGAGGGCCTCGAGGCACTCCGCCAGCAGTTCATCCAGCGGCCGTGTGCCCGAGAGGTCCAGTATCGGTTCAGACCGGCCCGCCAGCCATTCGTGATGGCGGCTTAGCGAGCGACCCGAGAAATACGGATCGTCATAGCCCGCAGCCCAGGTCAGGAAGGAGCCGTGATTGCCCTCCATGTCGCCGCCCTTGCGGATACGCGCGCCGAAGCGCATCGCCTCGCGCTTGCGCAGACGCGCGAGGCGGATCGGCGTCGGAGCGGTGAGAAAAACGATAAGGTCGGCGCCCGCGATCGCGGGTTCCCCCCAACCGTCGAGCGAGCCGGAGATCACCCAGCCTTCGGGCTTTTTCGCCGCCTCCATCAAGGCGAGCCGCTCTGCGGGGCGGCGTTTGACGGTGTAGGGCGGGTCGCTCTCGGCCCAATAGAATTCGTCGGTATCGAGATGGGTGACGCCCAAGCGGTCAGCCAGGCGTTCCCCCAAAGATGATGTGCCCGATCCTGCGGCGCCGGTGATGTGAACCCGCGCCGTCATTCGCGATCAGCTATCCGCCTGCGCGTCGGCGCGGGATTTGCCTTCGAGGCCGAGCGCCAGCGTCGCTGCCATGAACCCGTCGAGATCGCCGTCGAGCACGCCCTGCGTGTCCGAAGTCTCGTATTGGGTGCGCAGGTCTTTCACCATCTGGTAGGGCTGCAGCACGTAGGAGCGGATCTGGTTGCCCCAGCCGGCCGAGCCCTTGTTCTCGTGGGCTTCGTTGATCGCCGCGGTGCGCTTTTCCAGCTCCATCTGATAGAGCCGCGATTTCAGCGCTTTCATCGCGATGTCGCGGTTCTGGTGCTGCGATTTCTCGGACGAGGTGACAACGATGCCGGTCGGGTGGTGGGTGATCCGCACCGCCGAGTCGGTCGTGTTGACGTGCTGACCGCCAGCCCCCGAGGAGCGGAACGTGTCGATGCGGATATCGGCGGGGTTCACCTCGATCTCGATATTGTCGTCAACGACCGGGTAGACCCAGACCGAGGCGAAAGAGGTCTCGCGCGTGCCCTTGCCGAAGGGCGAAATCCGCACGAGGCGGTGCACACCCGATTCCGATTTCAGCCAGCCATAGGCATTGGGACCGGAAATCTTGTAGGCGCAGGACTTGATCCCGGCCTCGGCACCCGGTTCTTCGGATTGCAGTTCGACCTCGTAGCCGCGCTTTTCGGCCCAGCGGACATACATCCGCTGCAGCATCGAGGCCCAGTCGCAGGCCTCCGTGCCACCTGCGCCCGCATTGATCTCGAGGAAGGTGTCGTTGCCGTCGGCCTCGCCGTCGAGAAGGGCTTCCAGCTCTTTCGACGCGGCGGTTTCCTTCAGCGCGGCGAGCGACGCTTCTGCCTCGGAGACGACTTCCTCGTCGTCTTCCATCTCGCCAAGTTCGATCAGTTCGACATTGTCCTCCAGATCCTGCTTGATCCGGTTATAGGTTTCGAACTTGTCCATCAGTTGCTGCCGGTGGCGCATCAGTTTCTGCGCGCGCGCCTGATCGTCCCACAGGGTGGGGTCTTCGATCATCGCGTTGAATTCCTCGATCCGGTGCGGCGCGGTCTCGAGGTCCATCCGCTGGCCGAGCAAGGTCAGGGACTTGCGGATCTGTTCGACGGTATTCTGCGTCTCGGCGCGCATCTGTCATCCTCTTGAAAGCTTGGTCCGCGTGATACGAGATCGGCGCGGCGCCCGCAAGGCGGGGCGGGGGAAATTGCGTGGGCCGCGCGGCGTTGGAAAGCCGCGCGGCCCTTGTGTTCGAGGCCCCCGGATGCCGAGCGGGATGCGGCTCAGCTTGCCTCCAGCGCAGCGATGATCGCGCCGAAATCGCTGGCTTTGAGCGAGGCCCCGCCCACCAACGCGCCGTCGACGTTGGAGGTCGCGAAGATCTCCTCGGCATTGCCGGGTTTGACCGAGCCGCCATAGAGGAGCCGCATGCCGTTGCCTGCGTCGGCGAAGCGCGCGATCAGCGTGTTGCGCATGAAGTCATGGACCTCCGCGATCTGATCCAGCGTCGGCGTGCGACCCGTGCCGATCGCCCAGACGGGCTCGTAGGCGATTACGCAATTGGCGGCCGTCGCACCGTCGGGAACGGAGCCGGCGAGCTGTTCGCCGATCACGTCGAGCGTCTGTTCGCCGTCGCGCTGCGCTTCCGTCTCGCCCACGCAGATCACCGCGATCAGGCCTGCGGCGATCGCAGCCTCGGCCTTGGCGCGCACGATCAGATCGCTTTCATGATGATCGGCACGGCGTTCGGAATGGCCGACGATGACGTGAGAGCCACCCGCATCCGCGATCATCTGTGCCGAGATGTCGCCCGTATGTGCGCCGCTCTCGTTCATGTGGCAATCCTGCCCGCCGACCGCGAGCTTGCCACCCGCCGCTTCGGTCATCGCGCCGATCAGAGTCGCGGGCGGGCACAGGAGCACGTCACAGGCGGGCGAGGGGTGCGCCTCGACAAGGGATTTCACCTCGCTCAGGTTGCTCTTGAGCCCGTTCATCTTCCAATTGCCGGCGGCCAGCTTCTTGCGCATGCCTGTCTCCCTTATGTCATTCGGGCCGACATTAGGGCAGGGGGATCGCACTCGCAAAGGGCAAATTGGCGCGGGAGCGGGGCTCAGCCGTTGGTCTGGGAGGCTTCCATATCGGCGAATTTGATCGACTCGCCGCAGCCGCATTCATCGACGACGTTCGGATTGCGGAACTTGAAGCCGCTTTCGAGAAGACCGGTCTCGTAGTCGATCTCGGTGCCCAGCATGAACATCTGCGCCATCGGTGCGATCAGAACCCGGGCGGGGCCCTTTTCCACGACGATATCCATCGGTCCGGCCTCGGCCGCGACCTCCATCGTGTATTCCATGCCCGCGCAGCCCCCTTTCTTCACGCCGATGCGGAAGCCAGCCGCGTCTTCGCGCGACATCAGCTTGGCGATCTGCGCGACGGCGGCGTCGGTCAGGGTTACGGGGTCTTGTCCGGGAACGTTGAACATGGGGGCTCTCCTTCACCGAGTAATTTAGTCGGGCACGGGCAGGATTCCAAGGGGCGGCAAATGTCCCAAAAGCGCGAGCGTGGCGTAAGAGGCGGCGAGCGCCCAGCCGAAGGAGGCCAGCGTGCCGATGATCACATATTCGGATTTAAGCTGCGTGTCGCTCTTCGAAAGAGCATCGAAGCGCCAAACCTTCGCGACTATTAGAAATCCAATCGCGCTAGGTTGGTTTGCCAGTATCAAAATGAATATTAAGCTTCGCTCAAGGAGGCCGATCAGCTCTCCACCCGCTGGGGCGCTTGCGCTTTCTTGGCCAAAACCTGAGTTCGTCAATAGCCTTTCGATAGCAAAGCCACCGGCTCGCACGGTAATAAATGAGCCAGCGATCAAGGCGTATACTCCTGGAATCCACTTATGGTCTGACCATAGCGCTTGAGCCCAGAGGTCAGAAAACCAAGCTGCAATAAAGGCATATGCGATCAGATGCGCAGCTTGGTCGAAAACGAATGATTTCAAGGTCGGCGGGGCAAAGCTCTTCGCGAAGTCGATCAAGAGATGACTCGCGAAGACGAGCGCGAGTGCGATCAGAAAGCCGGTCGAAAATTGTAAGAGCGCAACTGCGCTGAGACCGAGAAGGATCGCAAGATGCGATGCGAATGCTGTTATTTCTCGCTTGGCCTTGCGGTGAGCCATCCGGTCGCTTTGGAATGCGAAATCGGTCAATGTATGTGTAAAAAGCAAAGCGGTGAAAGTTTCGATCATCTGGTGTTCTCGATTAATCTCAGCGCTTCCACGATGGCGGGATAGGCCGCACTTGCCAAGGCTTGTGCAAGCGATTGTCGGGTAATCCCGATTTCACTGGCGGCGGCGGTCTGGGTTGGAGGATCAGGGCGCAGCATCGGCATGATCGCGCGTGCCTGCGGCGGGGTCCAGCCCTCCGAGAGATGATCGAAAAGTCGCAGAGCCGCGCCAAGCGGTCCGCGCGCCGCATGGGCGATGCGCGGACCCTCGAGACTGTCGAGAAGTTGGCCCGAGGCGGTGAAGACCGCCCCCGATGCCCCGTTCAGGTTGCCATCGGCAGGCAGCGTGCCGTCGCCCTCGGCCATCGCGATCCGGGTCGAGAACGCCTCGCCCAGAGCGCGCAACTTGGACCGGATCAGCAGCGCAAGCCGGGCCTGAAGACGCGGCTCGGTGATCGCGATCTGCCAGCCATCCCCGCGATTGCGGGCGAAAGCCGTTTCGCCCAGTGCGGGCCGCAGTACTGCCGCCGCCCCCTCGATCGCATTGAGCGCCGCGCTCAGCTCCGACGCCGTTAGTCGGCTTGAGCCGACGATATCGCCGGTGAAAACAATAAGATCCTTCATGGAAGGGCTATTAAGCCCTTCCATGGTCGTTTTCTAGCGCTCGCGTCACTCGTCGAGGAACGGATAATCCGTGTAGCCCTGAGCACCGCCGCCGTAGAACGTTTCCGAGTTCGGCTCGTTCAGCGGAGCGTCCTTCGCGAAACGCTTGGGCAGGTCCGGATTCGCGATGAAGAGCTTGCCGAAGGCCACCGCCGCCGCACCCTCTTTTAGCGCCGCTTCGGCCATCGCCTTGTCGTAGCCGTTATTCGCAATATAGGGCGCTTTCGACTTCGCGCGCAGCGTCTCTATCCCGTCCTCGGGCCACTCGCGCGGACCGCCGGTCTGACCTTCCACGAAGTGGACATAGGCCATAGGCTTGGTGTTGAGGAAATCGACCACCGCGCCGAACAGCTCGGCCGTGTTGCTGTCGATGCCCACGTTATTCGCGTTCGACCACGGCGAGAGACGGATGCCCACACGCTCGGCGCCCAGCACCTCGGTGACCGCATCGACCACTTCGCGCAGGAAGCGGGTGCGGTTCTCGATCGAGCCGCCGTACTCGTCTTCTCGTTTGTTCGAGGTGTCGCGCAGGAACTGATCGATCAGATAGCCATTCGCGGCGTGAATCTCGACGCCATCGAAGCCCGCGGCCTGCGCATTGCGCGCGGCTTTGCGGTAATCTTCGACCGTCGCTGCGATTTCCTCGACCGTCAGCGCATGCGGTGTGGTAGTCGCCACGAAGCCTTCGCCGTCGAAGGTCTTGGCCTCGGCCGAGATCGCAGACGGCCCGACCGGGTCACGCCCGTTCAGCAGCTGCGGCACCGAGATCCGGCCGACATGCCAGATTTGCGCGACGATCTTGCCGCCAGCCTCATGCACCGCGTCGGTGACTTTCTTCCAGCCCGCGACCTGCTCCTCGCTGTAGATGCCTGGCGTCCAGGCGTAGCCCTGACCCATCGGCGAAATCTGCGTGCCTTCGGTGACGATCAGCCCGGCGGCTGCACGCTGGCGATAATACTCGACCGTCATATCGGTCGGGTGCAGATCGGGGGCACGGTTGCGGGTCAGTGGCGCCATCACGAAGCGGTTGGCGATCTCGATCGCGCCGAGCTTCGTGGGGGAGAATAGCGTATCAGCCATGTCAGTCCTCTCATCGGGTTTGACGTTCGGCCAGATGACATGGGGCTGCGCGGGCGGGCGGCAAGTCCATCGCAGTGCGAAGGTTGTGTGCGCAAATGCAAGGAAACAAAAAGGGAGCCGCGCGGCTCCCTTCCTCTTGGTCGGAAATATCCCGGAAGCACCCGCAGGGTGCGGGGCAGAGCCCCTCCAAGCCTCACATGAAGCCTAGTTCCAGCCGCGCCTCGTCGGACATCATGTCCATGCCCCATTGCGGGTCGAAGGTCATCTCGACATCGACATCGCGCAGACCACCGACGCAGGCCACGGCATCGTGAACCCAACCCGGCATCTCGCCCGCGACGGGGCAGCCCGGAGCGGTGAGCGTCATGATCACCTTCGCGTCATTCTCAGGGCTGATCTCGATCGTGTAGACGAGGCCGAGATCATAGATGTTCACCGGAATTTCCGGGTCATAGACGGTGCGGCACGCTTCCACGACATTTTCGTAGAGCGGATGGTCGGTCGTCGAGGGCTTGATCAGCGGCGTGCCTTCAAGCGGCTCTTCGGGCGTGGCGGTCATGGCGGCTTCTTCCATCGGCAGGGGCGCCGGCAGGGCGCCTATCGAATTACTCGACTGTTTATCTAGGTGATAGGACCCGAGCCGTAAAGGGAGCTGTGGGCAGTCTGCTGATATGTGATGTCGCAGCGCTGCGAAGCGGCAATGACGGAACGTTGTTTGTAAGGGACGCGTCCGAGCCTCGGGTAGGCGCGTGGCTTTGTGTGGGGCCGGGCGCTGAATCCGGGGAAGGTTGGGCGCGGCCCGGGGCTGGTCGCCCCGGACCAACGGGAGGAAGCGGCGCTCTCTTCACAACGCTCGCCGCTTGACGCCCCGCACGCTTCGCGCCAAACCGATCCCATGTTGCCCGAAGAGAAACTCGACCAGATCCTCGCGCGCTTCGAGTACCTCGAGGCGCTGCTCAACGCTGGCGCGGAACCCGCCAAGATCGCCGAGATCAGCCGCGAATATTCCGAATTGAAGCCGGTCGTCACCCAGATCGAGGCATGGCGTCAGGCCCGCGCCGATCTGGCCGAGGCGGAAGGCTGGATGGCCGATCCGGAAATGCGCGATCTGGCCGAAGAGGAATTGCCGCGTCTCAAAGCCCGTATCCCCGAGATGGAGCAGGCCTTGCGCGTGGCGCTTCTGCCCAAGGATGCCGCCGACGCGCGCCCCGCGATCCTGGAGATCCGCCCCGGCACGGGCGGCGAGGAAGCGGCGCTGTTCGCGGGTAACCTGTTGCGTATGTATCAGAAATACGCCGAGAAACATGGCTGGCGTTTCGAGATGATGGAGTTGACCGAGACCGAGCTGGGCGGCGTCAAGGAAGCGGTGGCGCGCATCGAAGGTGAGGGCGTCTTCGCCCGGCTGAAATACGAATCCGGCGTTCACCGCGTGCAGCGCGTGCCGGAAACCGAGGCCGGCGGACGCATCCACACGTCTGCCGCGACCGTGGCCGTTCTGCCCGAGGTCGAGGCGGTCGATATCGATATCCCCGCCAATGATATCCGGATCGACACGATGCGGGCCTCCGGGGCAGGCGGCCAGCACGTCAACACGACGGATTCCGCGGTGCGCATCACCCATATCCCGACCGGGATCGTCGTGACCTCGTCTGAGAAATCCCAGCACCAGAACCGCGCCAATGCGATGGCCGTTCTGCGCGCGCGGCTGTTCGAGGCCGAACGCGACCGCGCGGCTTCGGAACGTGCCGAGACGCGGAAATCCCAGGTGGGTTCCGGCGACCGCTCGGAGCGCATCCGCACCTATAATTTCCCGCAAGGGCGGCTGACCGATCACCGCATCAACGTCACGCTCTATTCCCTTGATAAGGTTATGGAAGGCGAGATCGACGAGGTGGTCGACGCGCTGATCGCCGACGATCAGGCGGCGAAACTGGCGGAGATGGAGGCGTGAGGGCGCAGGATGCGTTGGTCGCCGCGACGCGGCGTCTGCGCGAGGCCGGGATCGAGGGCGCGCAGACCGACGCGCGCAGGCTGCTGGCCCATGCGCTGCAGATCGCACCCGACCGGCTGACGCTCGCCTTGCAAGACCCGCTGCCAGACGAAGCGGCCGACCGGTTCGAGGCTGCGCTGACTGCCCGCGAGGCACGCCAGCCCGTCGCCCAGATCACGGGCAAGCGCCTCTTCTGGGGGCACGAATTCCGCGTCACCCGCGACACGCTCGACCCACGCCCGGAGACGGAATTGCTGGTCGAGGTGGCGCTGGAGCGACCCTTCGTCCACGCGCTCGACCTTGGCACGGGCACCGGCTGCATCCTGATTTCGCTGCTGAAATCCATGCCCTTCGCGGCGGGGACGGGGACCGATCTGTCGGAGGCCGCGCTGGAGGTCGCGAAATCCAATGCCGAGGCGCTCGGTGTGGCCAAACGCGCCAAGTTCCTGATTTCAGACTGGTTTGCCAATGTGCCGGGGCGTTATGACCTCATCGTCTCGAATCCTCCTTATATTGCGGAAGACGAGATGGCGGGGCTCTCTCAGGACGTGCGTGACTGGGAGCCGCTCTCGGCGCTGACGCCGGGCGGGGACGGGCTCGACGCCTATCGCGCCATTGCCCGCGGCGCAGGGGCGCGGCTGATGGCGGGCGGACGCCTCGCCGTCGAGATCGGTCCGACGCAGGCGCAGGCGGTGAGCGATCTCTTCGCAGCGCAGGGCCTTGAGAACATCGAGACCCGCCGTGATCTCGACGGCCGCGACCGCGTCATTTTGGCGCATAAACCCGGTGATCCGGCGGATTGCGGCACGTCCTGAGCACGAAATCGCGCAAAAACTTGGGGAAAACCCCGCGAATCCATCGAAATCGCGGATTTGACCGATTTTCTGACTTGAAAGGTCGCCCCTCGCATGTTTAGTCAAGCCTGTGCAGGCCGGATATTGATCCCCCGCACGGCTCAGCTTCACAGCGCGGGTGTTTGGAACGAAACCGGGCAGGTATGCCCAGCGTGACAGTTCAGCCCGCAGGCCCTGCATTAGCGGCCATTTCCGAAAAGCCCGTGACAACGGGCCAAGAAAACGAAAGCCATGAGATCTTCGAAATCCCGTTCGCGTAACAAGTCGAACCGTCAACGGTCGATGGGCAATATCGTCAACCGCGTCTTCGACAGCTCCGGCCCCGAAGGCAAGGTGCGCGGTACGCCGCAACAGATCATCGACAAATATCTGCAGCTCGCGCGCGACGCGCAGCTCGGCAACGACCGCGTGGCCGAACAGAACTTCCTGCAGCACGCAGAGCATTACACGCGAATGCTGGGCGAGGCGCAGAAAGAACAGGCCCGCGAGCAGGAAGCCCGCAACCAGCAGCGCCAGCAGAACAACCAGAATAACGGCAACCAGAACAATGGTGGCCAGAATAATGGTGGTCAGAGCCACGGCGGCCACGGGCAAAGCGGCGGCCAGAACAGCGGTCAGAACGACGGTCAGCAGAATGACGGTCAAAACGAGACCGGCTCGAAAGGGGAGGCTCAGGACAATGCGTCCGAGCGCCGCGACGAGCGCCCTGAGGGCAAGTCGTCCGGGCGTAAGCGGAGCGAAAGCTCCGAGATGATGCCGCCGATGCCGCAGCTGGACTCCGATGACGATTCCACCCTCGTCGATACGCCCGAAAGCCGTAGCCGCGGCGACGACGCGCCGAAGGCGGAAGAGCCCTCCGAAAAGCCGGAGAAGGCCGAGAAAGCTGAAAAGGCCGAGAAGCCCAAGCGTCCGCGCGCCCCGCGCAAGCCGCGCGCTCCGAAAGCCGAAAAGGCCGAAAAAGCCGAGGCGAGTGCCGAGCTGCCGAAGGCTTCAGGCGAGTAAAGCCTCCCAAGAGATAGCGCGAGGCCCGCCAAGTTGGCGGGCCTTTTTGCATCTTGGGAGCGGGGCGGACGCTTCGCCCGTCTGGTTAGCGTGCGGATACACCCGGCCGCAGCTGCCATCCATCAGATGTGCCACGTGCAAGCCGACACGCGCGAACCGCGCAGCTCTCTCTATCGCGGCAGTTCAGCGGTGTGACCGGTCAGCATCGACGTGGGCAACTGGCCAATCCCGGAAATGAGGGAAGCGAAGACGATCTCGGCACCGCGAGGCAAGTCGTCCTCGCGCGCGGCGCAGTTCATTCCTGTCCCGCGACGATGCGCGCGAGGCGGCAGAACTGCTCCAGCGTGACCCGTTCGGCGCGTTCGGTGGGCGCGATCCCAGCCTGCTCCAGCTTCGCCTCGATATCAGGGGCGACACCCTTGAGCGAAGCCCGCAGCATCTTGCGGCGCTGGTTGAAGCCCGCAGCCACGACCCGGCTGAGCGTTGCCGCATCGGCCGGATAGCGTGGCTCGGGCAGGGCGCGCAGATGCACCACCGCCGAATGCACCTTGGGTGCGGGCGTGAATGCCTCGGGCGGCAGGCTCATTACGATCTTCGCCTCGGCGCGCCATTGCGCGAGGATCGCGAGGCGGCTGTAATGCTTAGAGCCCGGCTTCGCCACGATCCGCTCAGCCACCTCGCGCTGGAACATCAGCGTCAGGCTTTCCCAGAAGGGCGGCCAGTCTTTCGGCGTCAGCCAGCGCACCAGCAACTCGGTGCCCACGTTATAGGGCAGGTTCGCGGCGATCTTGATCGGGGGCGTGAGATGCGCGAGCGGATCGACCTGCAGCGCATCGCCATTGATCACTTCGAGACGGCCCGGATAGGCCTCGGCGATCTCGGCCAAGGCGGGCAGACAGCGTGTGTCCTTCTCGATCGCGAGCACCTTGCGCGCGCCCTCGGCCAGCAGTCCGCGCGTGAGGCCGCCGGGGCCGGGACCGACCTCCAGCACGTCGGCACCCGTCAGATCGCCCGCCGAGCGCGCGATCTTCGCGGTCAGGTTCAGGTCCAGCAGGAAGTTCTGCCCGAGGCTCTTCTTTGCCACCAGGTCATGCGTCTGCAGAACCTCGCGCAGCGGGGGCAGCCCGTCGATCGTGGCCATCACGCAGCCTCAGTCATGCCGGGCCGCTCCCATCCGGGCCGCCATCTCCAGCGCCGCGATCAACGAGGCGGGGTTGGCGCGGCCCTGACCCGCGATGTCATAGGCGGTGCCATGATCGGGTGAGGTGCGCACGAAGGGCAGGCCGAGCGTGATATTCACCCCGCCGTCGAAATCGAGCGTCTTGATCGGGATCAGCGCCTGATCGTGATAGGCGCAGATCGCCGCGTCGTAATTCTGCCGGGCGCGCGCGTGGAACATCGTGTCGGCGGGCATCGGGCCCGCAACCGCGTAGCCCTCTTCGCGCAGACCGTCGAGCGTGTCGGCGATCCAGTCGCCTTCCTCGATGCCGATCGCCCCGCCTTCGCCTGCATGCGGGTTCAGCCCCGCGACCGCGATCCGTGGGGCCGAGAAGCCGAAATCGCGCCGCAACCCTTCATAGGTGATCCGCACCGTCTCGCGCAGAAGCTGCGGGGTCAGAAGTTTCGGTACTTCGGAGAGCGCGACATGGATCGTGGCGGGCACTACGCGCAGCGGCGGGTCGACACGCGACGAGGCGAGCATCATCACCACCCGCTCGACGCCCGCGAGATGGGCCAGATATTCGGTATGGCCGGGGAAGGTGAACTTTGCCCCGTCTCTCAGCGCTTTCTTGTTGATCGGCGCGGTGGTGAGCGCAGCTCCTTCGCCGCGCATCACCAGATCGACGCCGCGCGCGATCACGTCGATCACGGCTTTCGCATTTGCGGGATCGGGCTCGCCCGGAAGGGCGGCGGCGGGAAATTCATGGGGCAGCACCGGCAGCCCGGCGCTGGCGTGGCGCAGCGCGTCGGCGGGTCGGTCGATCTCACGGATCTTTGTGCCGCGCGGCAGATGCGCGGGGTCACCGATCCAGACGAAGGGCAGTTTCGCGCCGCAATGTTCCCAGGCGCGGGCGGCGATCTCGGGGCCAATCCCCGAGGGGTCGCCGCAGCTGAGGATCACGGGGCGGTCGGGCGCACGGGCCGCGGTGCGATCGGTCGGCTGGGCGCTCATTTGCGCACGATGACCGCTTCGGCTTCCAGATCGGCCATGTAGCCATTGGCGTAGGATTCCAGCGCCTTGTTCTCCAGATCCGCGCGGACCTGATCGCGGTCGGGAGCCGATTGGTCACCTTGGGGCGCAACCTTGCGATCGCAGAGCATCACGAGCACGTCGTTGGCGCCTTGCGGGATCACTTCGGTCTCGCCCACATCGAGATGCGCCAGCGCGAGACCGATATTGGTCGGAACCTGCGCCTGCGCCACGTCCTCATGCTTGGTGAGCGCGCTCGGCGGGAAGCCCTTGCCGATCGTGTAGAGCTGGTTGCATTCGCGCGCCGCGGCCACCTGGCTCTGGATCTTGGCCGATTGCTGCGAGCCGGTCGGGCCGATCGCGAAGGTCATGTAGCTGAGCGTCTGCGGGCCCGACGGCGCATCGCCGTCGCCGATCGCGCGCAGCATGAAGACCGCGACCGCGCCCTGCAGCTCGATCGGCTGGGTCGCGGTGCCGGGCTTGAGCTTGAGCACCACGCCGCGCAGTTGCGGCGGCAGCTTGTCGATCGGCATCCAGTCCAGACGCCCACCGCGTGCACGCGACGGCGCGGCCGAATATTGACGCGCGAGCGCGGCGAAAGCGCCTTCGCCCTGCGCGGCCGACAGCTGACGCGCTTGCCCCATCGCGGCCCGGGCGCGGCCCTGCGGTGCGGGGATGATCGCCTCCGATATCAGCACCTTCACGCCCTTGCCGGTCTGGCTCTCGGGCATCATCGCGCGGTCGACGTCGGATTTCGTGATGTTCACCTGCGGCCCGAAGCGTGCGCGGATCACCTGGCGCCAGACAAGGCCGGCTTCGGTGAAGTTGCGGAACGTGTTCGGATCGACGCCTTCCTTCTGCAGTGCCTGCACGAATTCGTCGCCGGTCATGTTCGCGCGGCCAGCGAATTCATCCATGCCCTTCTGGATCGCGGCTTCGTCGAGCTTGATGCCGATGCGCTTGCCGGCCCAGATCCGCAGACGGTCCTCGATCAGCGCCTTCTCGGCGTCCTCGCGCGTGTTCGCGCCGGCGTTCAGCAGCTGCATGAAGCGCTGCCGCTGGTTGATTTCGTAGTCGGTCACGCCCATGCCGTTGACGGTGACGACGGGCGCGAAGCTACCGCCCGATTGCGCCTGCGCCGTTCCTGCGGCGAAGGGCAGGGCGAGCATCAGCGCCAGAAGGGTGAGCAGTCGGGTCATCATCGTCATGAGCGTGCCTGTCCGTTTCGTCTCGTTCAGTCCTGGCCCTTGGGGCCTCGTTGATCCTCTGGGCCCGCTGGGCCGCTTTGCGATCCCCGGCCTCAACTTCCGCACATTCGCCGCGCGGGCGCACCGTCGCTCGCGCCGAAGCCGACGAGTTGGACGGATAGGCCGAAATCGGTCTCAGGGGCTACACTAGTGGATGACGTGAAGCGGCGCGA
Source organism: Thioclava sp. IC9 (assembly GCF_002213225.1). Taxonomy (NCBI): domain Bacteria; kingdom Pseudomonadati; phylum Pseudomonadota; class Alphaproteobacteria; order Rhodobacterales; family Paracoccaceae; genus Thioclava; species Thioclava sp. IC9. The sequence goes on along the minus strand of NZ_NBNX01000001.1, from coordinate 1,010,146 downwards.
GAGGGAAAGATCAACCGCGATGCATTCGGTCTGGTAGCGCAGGCCGAGCTTGGCGCGCGCAGCGCGCTCGGCGGTGAAATCGTAACGTGTGCTCATCGTGCCCGACCAGCCGGCGCCCCAGCGCCACGCCGTGTCCAGCATCAGCTCGGACATGTTGTCGTCGCGTCCTTCGGCGGGGTTCTTCTCGAGCCAGAGATAGCCCGCCGAGATGTCGAAGTCAGTTCCGACCCGCGATAGCCGCACCTCGTCGCGCGACACGGAGAAGTTATCGTCGAACAGCGCGCGGTTCGACAGCGTCAGCCCGTTCGCGGTTGCGAGATGGGTCGCGAGAAGCCAGTCGGATTTCGTGCCCGACAGCCCGGTGCCCTGCGAGAACTGGTTCAGGTCGCGCTGGCGGAACACACGGCCCGCCGCGACGCCAAGCGACCAGCCGGAGCTGTCATAACGCGTCCAGCCGAGCCCGACATTGGCGCGCAAACCCGTCTCGCGGGCATCCTCGCCCGGAAATCGGGTCAGCGAGAACAGGTTGCCGCCGTCGAATTCAGGCAGCTGGCTGTCCTCGTTGGGAGCGTCCTTCAGGTGATCCGGCGCCCAGACGACCTGCGCAACCGGCTCGATCACATAGGCCGCGCGACCGCTCGTCTTGACCCAGGGCCAGCGGATCTCCGCGGCGACGGTTGGCTGGCCACGCAGGATCGTTTCGCTGAAGGCGGGGTCCTGGTTGGTCTCGATGATGTCGCCCGCGAATTGGGTCTCGATCGACCCAAGCATGCCCGGCCCGAACAGCCAGTTGCGCCGCCAATCGGCGGTGAGCGAGCCACGCACCATGTCGCGCCCGTCGGGGCGACCGTCGCCGTTCAGATCGACCGTCGCATTCGAAGCGCGCCGCGTGGCGAGGGTGGAAAACCGCACGCTGGCCTGTCCGCCGATCCCGGCGGGGCGGAAGGTGCGGAGCCATTCTCCGGTGCCGCTCAGCATTGGCTCGGTGGCGTTGCTCTCACCCGCGCGCAGCGAGTGGACATTGCCGACGCGGGCCCATATCAATTCGTCGCTGCGTACCCGTTCGAGCGTGACGCCCGACCACAGGCGGTCATCGTCGCTGAGCCCGTAATTGAGCAGGTAGCTGTCGTCGCTGACCAGCCGAAGCTGCGCGGTCAGGCGAAACTCGCGCGGAAGCTGCGCCTCGAGATCGCCGAAGAGATAGCCGCGCGTGCCGCTGCGAATGTCGTCATTGCTCAGCGCGCCGGACCATTCCATCTTGCCCCAGTTGAAGGCCTGCCGATAGCGCAGGTTCAGCGTCTCGGTGCGCGAAGTGGCGAAATAGGGCGTCACCGTCAGATCTCGGCTGGGTCCGAGCGCGATGAAATAGGGTACCAGAAGCCCCGGGCCGAGACCGCTCGTGGTGCGGAAACGCGGAGCGAGGAAGCCCGTCATCCGCTTCACGCCTGGCGCGGGCAGCCGCAGCCGAGGCAGGTAGGCGATCGGCACGCCCGCCGCGCGGAACTGGGCGTCCTCGAATACGATCTGGCGCGTCGTCGCGTTATGCACGACGCGGCTCGCACGGATTTCCCAAAGCGGCGTCGGATTGGTCCGGCATACCTCGCAAGACGACGCCACGACCTTGTCCATGATGGTGATCGCGCCCTCGCGCCGCTCGATCCGGGCGGCGGCGAGCTGCAATTCGCGCGCCATCACCATGCGCGCGCTCAGCAGGATGCCGTTTTGCAGGTCGGAGGACAGTTCTGCCTGCGAGGCGAGGATCACCGCCTGCGACTGGCCGGGCTGAACCAGCCGGATCGGACCTTCGAGGTAAAGCTTGTCGGCCTTCTGGTCATAGACCACGCGTTTTGCAGACAGTCGGTTCGACTTGTAGAAGACCTCGACATTCCCTTCCGCGACCAACTCGTTCTGGTTGCGGATCGCGACCCGATCGGCCAGCAGCGTCGCCAATTCGTCCGAGGAGGGGATCGCCGCACCCTGCGTTGCGGGGGCCGTATCGGTCGCTGTTTGGTCTTGCGCGCGCCCGGGCTGCGGCCCTGCCACGCCAAGCGCGACGATCAGCGCCAGAGCGCTTGCCCGTCCTGCCAAAGCGCCGAATTGCCGCCGCATCACCCATCCTCCCGGTGCAGAAGCCGCGCCAGCGGCAGCATCAACCCGATCACCGGCGGCGCCCAGGCCGCGAGTAGAACGGGAATCTGTCCGTTATCGCCCAGAACTTGCGCGATATTGCGCAGGAAGAACAAGCCCAGACCGGCGGCCAAGGCGAAAAGAACCTTCGCGCCGATGCCGCCGAAGCGCACATGGTCCATCGTGAAGCTCGCCGCAATCAGGACCATCGCAACGAAGAGCACCGGCAGCGCGAGCTCCATCTGCAGCCACACGATATGGCGGCGCGCGGAGAAGCCTGCGGCCTCCAGCGAGGCGATGAAGCCCGGCAATTGCCAGATCGGCACTGCGGAGGGCTTGCCGAAACTGTCGCGGATGCTCGCCACCGTCAGGTCGGAGGGCAGCGAGAGGCTGTCTTCGATCGTAGCGTCGCGCTCGGGGTTGGTGGAGTCGCCCAACGGCCAGTCTTTCACGTCCTGCAACTGCCACGCGCCCGGCACCAGCGTCGCGGTTTTCGCGTCGATCCGGCGCACCGGGCCGCGTTGAGGGTCGAAAATCAGGAAGGTCACTCCATGCAGCGTCGTTGCATCGCCATTCGCGCGATCGGCATGAATCACCGCCTGCGCGAGCGTTTTGCCGTCCGAGGAAAGCCCAGCGCTTTGTCGCATCCAGACGCCTTCGCGCCCGATCGACACGGTCGAGCCCCCATTGGAGGTGTAGTGATCCAGGAGGGTCTCATAGCGCTTCGACGTGGCCGAGACGAGCGGGTTGCCCACCAGCAGCGTCAGCAGCCCGAGCACCAGCGCCGCCGCGATCGGTGCGGCCAGCATACGCAGTGCAGACCGGCCCGCGGCCCGGATCACGACCAGTTCCGAACTGCGCGCGAGAGAGATGAACAGCGCCACCGAGGACAGCATCACGATCAGCGGCAGGATCGTGTAAAGCGTCTCCGGGATGTTTAGCGCGGAGAGCAACGAGACCTGCAAAAGGCTCAGCCCCTGATCGGAGAAGCGGCGGATTTCCTCGACCACGTCGATCAGAAACAGGATGCTCCAGAAGCTTGCTGCGACGATCAGGAAGCTGCGGAGAAACCGTTTCGCAAGATAGAGAGCAAGTGTCACGCGGCAGCCTCCCGCTTGGGCCGGATGCGGCGCGGACGACCGGACCACCACAGCATGAACAGCACCATCACGACCCCGCCCAGCGTCGGCGCAATCAGGCTCGGCCAGAGCGAGGGGTCGCGCCCGGAACTGGTTTCGGCGGCGTTCTGAAGTACCTGCATCACGATCAGCCCGCCGATCGCGAGCGTCATCTGCCGCCACATGCCGAAGCGCGAGAAGGTGCCCATCATCAGCGCCGAGAATCCGATCAGCGCCGCGATCGGGGCCAATAGCGGTTGCGTGATCCGCCGAGCAAGCTCCAGTCGTAGCGCGTCGCGGGCGGCCTTGGCGCTGTCGGCGCCCGGAGTCGCGTCGAGTCCGCTCCCCGCCATCATCGCGGCGAGGCGCGGGGTCATCATCTCGTCGATCTTCAGCGCCCGCGCTTTCCCGGACTTGAGGAAGGAGCCGATGTCGTAGGTGAAATTGGCAAAGCGGGTGACAGACAGGTGATCGGAGGGTTTGCGCAGGGTCTGGGCCATACCCGAGAACATGATCAGTTTCGGCCCCGTCTCGGTCTTCACGATCACCCCCTTGTCGGCGGTATAAATCGTGCTCGTCTGTGCCGAGCGGCTGTCGGAGACGAAGATATCCTGCAACTCCCCCAGATCAGAAATGCGCCGTATATAGATCGAGATGCCCGGCGCGGGATGCTGGAACGTGCCTTCGGTGAGGAATTTCGCGGTCAGGTTCTGCGCGACCTCCTGCTGGCGCTCGGCCAGACGGGCCTTCGCGGCGGGGACGAGGAAGTTCACCAGCAACGCCATCATCACCGAGGCGATCAGCCCGAAGACCAGTACCGGACGCGCCAGCCGCCAGTTCGAGGTTCCGGTGGCGCGCATCACCACCAGTTCGCTGTCCTGATCGAGCCGGTTGAACGCGTAGATCGTGGCGGCGAAGGCCGCGACCGGCAGCACGATGCGGATGACGTAAGGCAAGGTCAGTGCGGTGAATTCCAGCACCACCGTTGCGGTCTGGCCATCCGAAATCAGGCTGTCGAACATGATCACAGCCCGGTTGACCCAATAGACGGAGACCAGCACGAGCGCGAAAAACCCGAACAGCGCCATCAATTTGGACAAAACATATCTGTCCAGTCGCGTCACGACCCTTCAATACCCCCGAATATTTCCCTTTCTCTAGCCTGTCGGGCGAAGTGAGGGAAGGGCGCAGCGGGGGTGCTTTTCATTTTCCGGAGGCAGGGCTAGGCTCTCGCGCGAAATGATGCCAATCGCGACCGCGCGCCGCCGATCCGCGCGACGGTCCCATCTGCGGAGAGCCCCACATGACCCAACCCGTCGCCATCGCCTTCAAGGAAACCGATCCGGAGGGTTTCGCCACCCAAAGCGGGCGGATCGCTCTGATCGTGGGTGGGGACGGCAAGCTGGGCCAGGCCGGGCGCAAGCTGGACCGCGCGATGAAGGGCGCGATCAAGCGCGCGGTGGATTCGGAAGCCTTCGCGGGTTTGGGCGCGGGCGAGGCGATGGATCTGAGCTGGCCCGCCGCGATCGCCGCCGAAGCGGTGCAGCTGGTGCGGCTCGACCGGAAATCCAGTGCCGACGAGGCCCGCAAGGCGGGGGCCGCGATCGGGGCCAAGCTCGGCGAAGCCGGGGTTCTCGTGGTGGCGCAAGGCCATCCGCGCGCGGCTGATCTGTCGCTGGGGCTAGCGCTGCGCGCCTATCGCTTCGACTATCACACCGGCGAGGGCAAAAAGGGTTTCGGCCCGGTGACGATCATGGTCGACAAGCCCGAAGAAGTCGCCGCTGCCGCCGCCCCGCATGCAGCACTCGCCGAGGGGGTGTTCTTCACCCGCGATCTGGTAAACGAGCCCGCAAACATCCTCACCACCGACGATTTCGCCGCACGCCTCGCCGCGATGCAGGAGCTGGGCCTCGATGTCGAAATCCTCGACGAAGAGGACATGAAGAAGCTCGGCATGGGCGCGCTTCTGGGTGTCGGCATGGGCTCGGAAATGCCCTCCAAACTCGTCGTCATGCAGTGGAAGGGCGGCGAGGAAGGTGAGGCGCCCTTCGCGCTCGTCGGCAAGGGCGTCGTCTTCGATGCGGGCGGCATCTCGCTCAAGCCCGGCGCGGGCATGGAAGAGATGACGATGGATATGGGAGGCGCAGGCGTCGTCTCGGGCGTGATGCGCACGCTGGCGCTGCGCAAGGCCAAGGCGAATGTCGTGGGCCTCGTGGGTCTCGTCGAGAACATGCCTGACGGGCGCGCGCAACGCCCCGGCGATATCGTGACCTCGATGAAGGGCGACACGATCGAAGTCATCAACACCGATGCCGAAGGCCGCCTCGTTCTGGCCGATGTGCTCTGGTATGCGCAGGACCGGTTCAAGCCCAAGGCGATGGTCAATCTCGCCACGCTGACCGGCGCGGTGATCGTCGCGCTCGGTCACGAGAATGCGGGCCTTTTCGCCAATGATGACAAGTTTGTAGCCGACATTCTTAAAGCGGCGAAGACCGAGGGCGAGGGCGCGTGGCACATGCCGCTGCAGCCCGCCTATGACAAGGCGCTGAAATCGCGGCTCGCGGATATGCGCAATGTCGGAAACCGCTGGGGCGGCGCGATCACCGCGGCCGCTTTCCTGAAGCGCTTCGTCAAGGACGAGGTGCCGTGGTGCCATATCGACATCGCGGGCGTCGCGCTTCCGCCGAACGAGACCACGCTGGCCCCGAAAGGGCCGACCGGCTGGGGCGTGCGCATGCTCGACCGGCTTATCCGCGACAAGTTCGAAGCCTGAGATGGGGCAGGTCAATTTCTACCATCTGACCCGCTCCAGTCTCGAGGAGGTGGTGCTGAACCTCGCCTCCCGGGCGGTGGAGCAGGGTTGGAAGGTGGAGTTGCGCGGTACCGATTCCGCGCGCCTCGACTGGCTCGACCAGAGACTCTGGCTGATGGGAAGCGAGGCGAGCTTTCTGCCGCACGGGCTCGCAGGCGGGCCACATGACGCTTTGCAGCCGATCTTGCTGGGCACCGCGCCCGCAGGCGACGGGCGCGAGGCGATGATGGCCGTGGACGGTGCCGAGGTCGCGGCGGAGGAGACCGACGCCCATAAACGCGTCTGGATCCTGTTCGACGGCAACGACCCGCAGGCGGTGCAACATGCGCGCGGCCAGTGGAAGACACTCACCGGCGCGGGCGCGAAAGCGATCTACTGGTCGGAAGAGGGCGGCCGCTGGGAGAAAAAGGCGGAGAGTTGAGCCGGGTGGAGATCAGCGCAGGATATGCCGGAGATGCGGAGCGCTTCGCCGGTCTCTTCGCGGATAGCTTCGCAGTCTCTGAAGGCCCCGACGAAGGTACGCTGATCGGGTCGCTCGTGCGCGACATCCTCGCTCGAACCGACCCCGGCGATCTGTACTGTTTCGTCGCGCGCGACGGAGAGACCCTCATCGGCGCAGTCTGCTTCACCCGCCTGCGCTATGTCGAAGATCCACGCCGCGTCTTTCTGCTTTCGCCGATGGCAGTCGCCCCGACGCAGCAACGCAAGGGCGTCGGGCAGAGGCTGATCCGTCGTGCCCTCGCGAAGCTTTCATCGGTGGGTGTCGAGGCCGTGCTGACCTATGGCGATCCGGCCTATTACGGGCGGGTGGGATTTGCTCCGATTGCCGAGGTCGCCATTGCTGCGCCCTATCCGCTGACGATCCCGCAGGGCTGGCTCGGCCAATCCCTGACGCCGACGCCGCTCGGCACCTTCGCGGGGGGGCCGCATTGCGTGGCAGCCTTCCAGAGACCTGAGATCTGGTGAGCGCTACCGCAGCCGGTCGGGCTCCAGCACCATCACGGTCGGCTCGCGCGGCAAGGTTCTGAGCGAGACGATCACCTCGCTCACGCCGGGCCGCTCCACCGCGAAGACACCCTTCATCCCGTCGAGAAAGCTCTGCAGGGTCGGCTCGCCGAACCAATGGACCGGGATCACGATGCGTGAGCGCAACCGGTTCAGGATGCGGATCATCGTCGGCTGATCGACCGTGTAGGACCCGTCCACCGCTGCCATCACGACGTCGAGCCGCCCGAGCGCCGCATATTGCGCGGGATCGGGCTCGTGATGCAGATGTCCCAGATGGCCGATACACAGCCCCGCCACCTCGAAAACGAAGATCGAGTTGCCGTTCTCCTCGACCCCGCCCCAACTGCGGATATCAGTGGGCACATTGCGAATCAGCATCTCGCCCAGATCGAGATGATGCTCGGCAGCGATGCCGAACTGATCCGACCAGCCCTTCAGCGCCACCGTCCCGTCCGGGATCATATCGGTCATATGGCTCGAATGGGCATGGTTCATCGTGACGTAATCGGGCGCAAACCGGGCCCCGCCGGTCCAGCCGTTGAAATCGGTAATGACCGACAGCCCGCCCTCGGTCTGCAACAGCACCATCGAATGGTCGATGTAATGCAGCCGAACCGATTGCTCCGGCACCGGGTCGGACCAACTGGCCTTGTGCAGATATTCGATCCCGGGCGCTGCATCGGCGATCGCGATGCAGTGGCTGATCCGCTGGTTCTGCGCGGCCGCGACGACCGGCGCAAGCGTGGTGAAGAGGGCGAGAAGTAGGGCGCGGAACATGGCAAGCCTCCTTTTGCCTTAGCGTAAAGCGAAAAGCTGATTCCGGTCTATGCCCCTACGTAAGATGCCGTGCGCCCCCCGACGATTTCAAAGGGCTGACCGCGAAAAGATCGTCGCTTTGCCCAAGTTTTGCAGCGTTTCTCCATAGGATCAAATTCAACGAAAGATCGATGATTGTTTCACTTGGAGCCGCCATGTCCCTCGCCACACTCGACCAAACCGCTTATCAGAGCGCGCGCGACAGTTCCTTCCAGAATCTTCTGGTTTACGCGGCCAAGAAGTCGGGCCGTTCGGTGTTGCAGGTGCTGCGCGACTATCGCCAACTTGCGAGGTCGGAGACGCGGATCAACCTCGTCGAATATGTGCGCTTCGGGCTTTACGACGACCGGCCTGGCCTGATGGGGATGGAACTGCCTTTCTGGAAAGAACTCCTCGAAATCAACGAGCGGGCCGCGCGCAGCTTCGCCCCCGTCCGGTATCAATCCACCGATATCGCCATCACTGCGGATGGCCCCGTTGTGGTAGAGATCAACGCAGGCGGCGGGTTCGATCTTCCGCAATATTCCAATGGTCGCGGCATGCTCACTCCGGAGGTGCGCGCCTTTTTCGAAAGCTGCGGGGTGAAGTTCCGCCCGAAAAAGAGCCTGCTGCCCTTCTGATCGCTCTTCGCTCTGCTGCCGCGCGCGGCCTTCCCTTTGCGCCGCTTTGGGTCTATCAGCCGGGGCCGAAGGAGAGCCCCAGATGACCAAGTTCAGCTTCACCCTCAAGGCCACCGACGGCGCGGCGCGCACCGGGACGATTTCGACGCCGCGCGGCGAGATCCGTACGCCGGCTTTCATGCCCGTGGGTACCGCCGCCACCGTGAAGGCGATGATGCCCGAAAGCGTGGCCGCGACCGGCGCGGATATTCTGCTGGGCAATACCTACCATCTGATGCTGCGCCCCGGTGCAGAGCGCGTGGCGCGTCTGGGCGGGCTGCATAAGTTCATGAACTGGGACAAGCCGATCCTGACCGACTCCGGCGGGTTCCAAGTGATGAGCCTCGCGAGCTTGCGCAAGCTGACCGAGGAAGGCGTGACCTTTGCCTCCCATGTCGATGGCTCGAAACATATGCTCTCGCCCGAACGCTCGATGGAGATTCAGAAGCTCTTGGGCTCGGACATCGTGATGTGCTTCGACGAGTGTCCTGCGCTGCCTGCGACCGAGGAAGAAGTGGCCAAATCCATGCGCCTCTCGATGCGGTGGGCGCAGCGCTCACGTGACGCCTTCGGTGACCGTCCGGGTCATGCGCTGTTCGGCATCCAGCAGGGCGGCGTGACGCGTGAGCTTCGCGAGGAAAGTGCCGAGAAACTCAAGGAGATCGGCTTCGAGGGCTACGCGGTCGGCGGCCTCGCCGTGGGCGAGGGGCAGGAGGCGATGTTCGGCGTGCTCGACTATGCGCCCGGCATGCTGCCGCAAGACAAACCCCGCTACCTGATGGGCGTCGGCAAACCCGATGATATCGTGGGCGCGGTCGAGCGCGGCATCGACATGATGGATTGCGTGCTGCCGTCGCGCTCGGGGCGCACGGGTCAGGCCTGGACCCGCCGCGGTCAGGTGAACATCAAGAACGCCCGCCATGCCGACGACCCGCGCCCCTTGGACGAGGCTTGCACATGCCCCGCCTGCTCGAACTATTCGCGCGCCTATCTGCACCACGTCTTCCGCTCCGGCGAGATGATCTCGGGGATGCTGCTCACTTGGCACAACCTGCATTACTATCAGGAACTGATGGCAGGCCTGCGCGCGGCGATCGACGAGGGGGCGCTGGCGCGCTTCGTCTCGGAATTCCACGAGACCCGCGCGATGGGCGATATCGAGCCGCTCTGAACCCCGCTCAGTGCGAGATCACGATCACCGCGGCGTAATGCGTCGCGGCGGCGGCCAGCACATGGCCGTGCCAGATCGCGCGCGAGAAGGGGATGCGGTCGGTCTGGTAGAAGATCACCCCGACCGTATAGGTCAGCCCGCCCACGACCAGCAGGATCAGCGCGGGCAAGGGCAGGGCCACGATCAACGGCCACATCGCGATCATCCCGAGCCAGCCCATCGCCAGATAGAGCCAGAACCCCGTGCGCTCCGCGCGGTGGAAGAAGCCGAGCTTCATCACGATGCCGAAGGTCGCGAGCGCCCAGACCGTCGCGGTCAGCGCCCAGCCGGCGACCCCGCCGAGGCCGATCAGCGCCATCGGCGTGTAAGTGCCTGCAATCAGTAGATAAATCGCCGCGTGGTCGAAGCGCCGCAACACCGCACGCGTCGGTGCATGCAGCGTCAGGTTATAGGCGGCCGAGAGCGAGAAAGAGGCGATCAGCCCCACCGAATAGACCGCAAGCGGCCAGACGCGCCCCGCAGGTGCTGCGAGCGAGGCCCAGACGATCAGCGCGCTGACGCCTGCCACGGCGAAAACGACGCCCAGCACATGGACGACGCCATCGGCGACATGTTCGCGAAAGCTGTGGCTCAATTGGTGGCGCGTCATCGTGGTGATCCCCTCGGTCATCCTTTCAAGATAGCAACGATGAGGCGATCTCCCAAGCCGTGACGGAAAAAACGCTGGGTCACGAAGGGGCGCTGCGCCCGCGCGCTGGCGTGCCCCCCATGAGGATATATGCGCAAACCCGAAGGCATTAACGAGAATTCAACTAATTCGCGGCGATAAACGAAGCACGGTACAGGCGGGGACGCCGATGACCGTCAAGACCGACGGCACCCGGCGCGACCGGTTCGGCCGCGCGTCGGGTGTTCCCATCGGGCTTGTTCAAATATCCCGGGGGTGAGGGCGAAGCCCGAGGGGGCAGAGCCCCCTCATTCTCTGACGTTTGCCGCGGTCCGGCGCCGGCGAGGGCAGCGCCCCCAGATATGCTCAGATGCCGTCGCCGACGAAGGCCTTCTCTACCACATATTCGCGGGGCTCGGAATTCGCGCCTTCGCGCAGGCCGAATCCTTCGAGCACCGCCATCACGTCCTTGTTGAAGGCGAGCGAGCCGCAGACCATCGCGCGGTCGGTCTCGGGGTTCATCGGCTCGAGGCCGAGATCCTTGAACACCTTGCCGTTCTCGAGATTGTCGGTGATCCGGCCCATATGGGGGGATTCCTCGCGGGTCGTGGTCGGGTAATATTTCAGCTTGCCCTCGACCATCTCGCCGATCAGCGGATCGTTGATCAGGTTCTCGACCAGCTGCCGGCCATATTCCAGTTCGGCGACGGTCCGGCAGGTATGCATCATGATGACCTCGTCGAACTTCTCGTAGGTCTCGGGGTCGCGCATCAGCGAGGCGAAGGGCGCGATGCCGGTGCCGGTGGCGAGGAACCAAACGCGCTTGCCGGGCAGCAGCGCGTCATGGACCAGCGTGCCCACGGGCTTCGGACGCAGGATGATCTGGTCGCCCACATTGATATGCTGCAGCTTCGAGGTCAGCGGGCCATCGGGCACCTTGATCGAGTAGAATTCCAGCTCCTCGTCCCAGTTCGGCGAGGCGATGGAATAGGCGCGCAGCAGCGGTTTGCCATTGTCGCCCATCAGTCCGATCATCACGAATTCACCCGAGCGGAAGCGCAGGGATTGCGGCCGCGTCACGCGGAAGGAAAACAGCCGGTCCGTCCAGTGGGTCACTTCGGTCACAGTCTGCGCGTCGGGCAGGGTTTTCACCTTGGGGATCTCGGTCACGGCGCTCTCGTTCATTGTCATATCTCTCTCGGGCCGGGGCAGGCGCCTCGGTCTGGCAAATATGCAGATCGGATACAGCTTGCGTCAGCGCTGGCCCTTGATCTGGCTCAATTGCCGGTCACGGGTGGGGTTTATCGGATATCGGCTGCAGGCGAAAGCCTCAGCCGGCAAGCCGCGCGCGGTAGTCATGCGCGGCCCAGTCGGCGCGGAAGAGCCATTGCGCCTGCGGTTGGCGCTCGGCCAGCTCCGGTGGGATTTCGACCTCGTCAAAGCCGACGCGCCGCGCCATCGCGTATTGATCCGCGATCAGCGGGCCCGCCGCGCGCAGCCGGCCGGAATAGCCGAGCGCACGGATGCGGCGCGCCAGCGAGAAGCCACGCCCGTCCGAGAAGGTCGGGAACAGGACGCGGATCATCTCGGCGCCGTCGATCAGCGCGGGCAGATATCCCGCATCGGTCTCCGGCGCGATATCGAGGCTCGCCCCGGTGAAGTCATCCTCGTGGAAGCCGTCGTCGCGAACGATCACGCTCATGCCACATTCTCCTTGTTCTCAATCACTTGGCCCTCACTGTTCACACGTACGGCCTTGCCGCCGATGAAGTGGATGCCGCATTCGGTCTTGGCGGCGCCGCGCCAGCGGCCCGCGCGTTCGTCCTCGCCCGGTTTCACAGGCGAGGTGCAGGGCGCGCAGCCGATCGAGGGATAGCCTTGCGCCACGAGCGGGTGGCGCGGCAGGCGGTTCTCGACCATGTAATCCTGCACATCCTGCTTGTCCCAATGGGCGAGCGGGTTGATCTTCATCCGCGCCTCGGTCTCGACCTCAAAGAAGTCGAGCGCCGCGCGCTGCCCGCCCTGAAAGCGTTTGCGCCCGGTGATCCACGCATCATAGCCCGACAGCGCATTTTCCAGCGGCACCGTCTTGCGCAGGGTGCAGCAGGCATCGGTGCTGTACTGGTGCAAAGTGCCATCCGGATCGTCGCGGGCGATCGCGGCCCGATCGGCCTGGATCACCTGGACATTCGTCAGGCCCAGCTTGTGCGCGACGTCGCGCTGATAGGCGAGCGTCTCAGGAAACAGCATTTGCGTGTCGATGAACAGCACCGGCGTGCCGGGCGCGATCACCGAGACCATATGCAAGAGCACCACCGACTCCGCCCCGAAGGACGAAACCAGCGCGACATTGCCCACATCGGGGTCCCGCAACGCCCGCTCCATCACCGCGGTTGCGGCGTGGTGGCGGTAGCGTTCGTTCAGCCCGGCGACGCGGGGGGCGATATCCGTTCCATCACTGAGCGGCATGGCGTTGAGCCTCTGCATAGAGCGCCTCTTTGAACGGGGCCGGGCCAAGGCGACGCAGCGCTTCGAGGAAGCTCTCGGTCGCGTTTTCGCGCAGTTCGAGATAGGCACGCAGCAGACGCTCCAGCGCGGGGATCACCTCCGTATAGGCAAAGCCGGGGCCAGCGCGTTCGCCAAGCGCCATCGTCTCGGTCGCATCGCCGCCGAGCGTGATCTGGTAGTTCTCCACGCCCGCGCGGTCGAGACCGAGGATGCCGATATGGCCCAGATGGTGGTGGCCGCAGGCGTTGATGCAGCCCGAAATCTTGATCTTGAGCGCACCGATCTCCTGCTCCAGCCCGAGGTCGCGGAAATGGGTCGCGATCTGCTGTGCCAGCGGGATCGAGCGGGCCGTGGCCAGCGCGCAGTAATCCATGCCGGGGCAGGCGATGATATCCGAGGTCAGGCCGATATTCGCAGTCGCGAGGCCGCCCTTGCGCAGGGCCTCGAACAGCGCGGGCAGATCGGCCTTCGCGATATGCGGCAGGATCACGTTCTGCTCGTGGCTGATGCGCAGCTCCGACTGGCCGTAGCGTTCGGCAAGCTCCGCCAACAGGCGCATCTGGTCCGAGGTGGCATCGCCCGGAGGCGCGCCGTGATCCTTCAGGCTGACCGTGACGACCCCGTAATCGGGGTTGTGATGGGGCGAGACCGAGCGCGCGGCCCAGTCGCGCAGCAGCGCATCGACATTGAGCGCGGTGTCATAGCTTTCGCTCTCCCGCGCAGGCAGCGCGGGCGGGGCGAATTGCGCCTTGAGATCGGCGAGGATCGCCTGATCGGCACCTTTGAAGGCCGCGCGGCGGGCCGGGAATTCGGCCTCGACCATCTCGGAAAACGTCTCGATTCCAAGCTCGTGCACGGTGATCTTGATGCGTGCCTTGTATTTGTTGTCGCGCCGGCCTGCGAGGTTCCAGGCCGCTACGATCGACTCCAGATAGGGCAGCAGATCGGCCACTGGCAGGAAGCTGCGCAGTTCCTTCGCGATCATCGGGGTGCGGCCCAGACCGCCGCCCACGAAGACCTGGAAACCGATCTCGCCATCGCGCTCGACCAGTTGCAGGCCGACATCGTGGCCGCGGATCGCGGCGCGGTCGGCGCGCGCGCCATTGATCGCGATCTTGAACTTGCGCGGCAGGAACTGGAATTCCGGATGGTCGGTGGACCATTGACGGATCAACTCCGCATAGGGGCGCGGATCGGCGATCTCGTCGGCGGCGGCGCCCGCGAAGGCGTCCGTCGTCGTGTTGCGGATCGCGTTGCCCGAGGTCTGGATCGCGTGCATGCCGACATCGGCCAGCGCGTCGATCATGTCCGGCACATCGACCAGCTTCGGCCAGTTGAACTGGATGTTCTGGCGCGTCGTGAAATGCCCATAGCCGCGATCCCAGACATCTGCGATCTTGGCGAGCTGGCGCATTTGCCGCGCGTTGATCGTGCCATAGGGGATCGCCACCCGCAGCATGTAGGCGTGCAGCTGCAGATAGAGCCCGTTCATCAGGCGCAGCGGCTTGAACTCGTCTTCGGTCAGGCTGCCGTCGAGGCGGCGCGCGACCTGATGGCGAAACTGCTCGGCGCGCGCGCGGACGGCGGCGCGGTCGAAATCGCTGGGTTGGAACATGGATCAGCTCCCGGGTAGCTCGATGGAAGGGCCGGAGGCGCGGAAGGCCTCGCGGAAATGCGCGGGCTCGGGGCCATTCGGGCCAAGCGTGGCGGGCGCGAGATAGGCGCCGACGACTTTGTCGGGCTGCGCATTGGCCAGATCGAGCCACATCTCGGCAATCACCGGATCGTCGAGGAAAGCGGCGTCGCTCAGGCGCAGAACCCATTGGCCCGCGTCGTTCATGTAGACGACATGGCCTTCGCGCAGATCGTTGGCGCTGATCACGCCGGGGATGAATTTCTTGCTCATAGCGCGACCTCCTTCAGGGCGATGCGGGCGTCGCGCGGGGCGAGGCCCAGCAGGATCACGGCGGGGCCCTTGGCCTCGGCGGTAACGGTGGGAAGGGTGGCGAGCGTCGCGGGGCGGATCACCTGATCGGCGCGCGAGGCGTTCTCGACCACGCAGGCCGGGGTCGCGGGGGAGGCGCCATGCATCATCAGGCGCCCTTGCACGTAGCGGGCCGCGCGCTTGCCCATGTAGATCGCCGCGACCGCGCCGGGACGAGCGAGCGCCGTCCAATCCTGTTCGGCGAGCCCGTCGGCGTCATGGCCGGTGAGCAGGCGCAGCTCGCGATTGCGGCCGCGTTCGGTCAGGCTCTGGCCGAGCGATGCGGCGGCGGCGGAAGCAGCGGTGATGCCCGGCAGCACGCGATAGGCGATCCCGGCCGCGTCGAGCGCGTCCAACTCTTCGCCCAGCCGCCCGAACACACCTGGATCGCCGGATTTCAGGCGGAGCACCCGCTGCCCCTCGCGCGCGAGGCGGACGATCAGGTCCGAGATGTCGCTTTGCTTCATCGAGGGGCCGAAACCGGTCTTGCCGGTCTCGATCAACTTCGCCTGCGGACCTGCAAGTGCGAGCACCTCGGCGCTCACCAGCGTGTCGTGCAGGATGACATCGGCGCACGTCATCTCGCGCAGCACCGCCACGGTCAGCAGGTCCGGGTCGCCCGGACCTGCGCCGGCAAGGGTCACCTGGGTCTGAGTTTCGAGAGTTTCCATGTCACGCTCCTCGTCTGCGTCTTGAGCGCTAATATAGGAAAATGTTCTCGTTTTTGGCTATACGCCCTTGCCAATAAGGACGTGCGTTCATTATGGGTTTGGTGGGAGTAACAATCTCCTTTCTATCGGAGGGAAATCGGAATGGCGGTGCAGATCGACGAGCTGGATCGGAAAATCCTCGCGGAGCTACAGGACGATGCGAGCCAGTCGCTCGACGAAATCGCGCGGAAAACAGGCTCTTCCAAGACCCCGGTCTGGAACCGGATTCGCAAATTGCGCACGGCGGGGGTGATCGGAAAGCAGACCGCGATCCTCGATCCCGAGGCGCTTGGGTTCGATGCCTGTTTCTTCGTGCTGATCCGAACGTCCGAGCACGAGGCCGAATGGCAGGACAAGTTCCTCGCCACCCTGCGCGCGCGCCCCGAGGTGATGGAAGCGCACCGCCTTGCCGGCGATATCGACTACATCCTGAAAGTGCGGGTCGAGAATGCGCGCGCCTATGACCGCTTCTATCAGGCGCTGATCTCGGAAGTGAAAATTCACAACGTCACGGCGCTTCTGTCGATGGAAGAGCTGAAATCCACCACCGCACTGCCGCTGTGAGCGATCAGCGCTTGGTGTAGGTGGTCTCCAGCTTCTCCAGCCCGTGGAAATGGTAGAGATCGGCGTAATAGGGGCGGCGCGGCAGATCGAGCCCCTGTAGCCGCTCCATCAGAATCGGCAGGGCGAGTTTCAACTCCAGCCGGGCCAGCGGCGCGCCGATGCAGAAATGCGCCCCTGCGCCGAAACTGAAATTGATGCGCACCGGGCGGGACGGGTCGAAGGCGCTCGGATCGTCCCAAGCCGACGGGTCGCGGTTCGCACCGGCGAGTAGCAGCCCGATCCGTTCGCCTTTCCGCAGCATTTGCCCCTGAAACTCCATGTCCTCGTAGAGCCATCGCGTGAACAAGTGCAGCGGCGGATCGAAGCGCAGAAGTTCCTCTACCGTGCCGTCGATCCGCTCTGGCTCCAGCCAATGCGGCGCGACGGTCTGCTCGACGAGGGTCTTCACGCTGTTGCCGATCTGGTGGACGGTCGCCTCGTGACCCGCGTTCAGGAGCAGGATCACGGTGGAAATCAGCTCGTCGCGGCTCAGGTGAACGCCTTCCTCCTCGACCGCGATCAGTTCCGAGATCAGATCGTCGTCGGGCGTTTTGCGGCGGGTCTCGATCAGGTCCCCGAGATACTCCGCGAATTCCGCTGAGGCCCGCGCCGCGTCTTCTTCGAGGCTGATGTCGCGGCGGGCCTGATACATCTGCACCATCGCGTTCGACCACGCGAGAAGCTTGTCGGCATCCTTCTCCGGCACGCCCAGAAGCCGCGCAATCACGATCACCGGAAGGGGTTTCGCGAAATGCTCCAGCAGGTCGCAGCCGCCCTCGGGCAGTTCGTCGACCAGCCGGTGGCAGAGTGTCGCGATCTCGTCCTCCATGCCTGCGATCCGGCGCGGGGTGAAGGCCTTCGTCACCAGCTTGCGCAGGCGGGTGTGGGTCGGCGCCTCCAACTCCAGCATCGAATGACGTTCGATCGCATAGAAGGGCTCGAGATGCTTCGGAACCTCCACCGCGTGTTCTGGCGGGGCTTCGCGCCCCAACCGCCGGTCCCGCAGCGCCGCGCCGACGATCGCGGCGCGCGCAGTCACGTGAAACCCGTATTCGGGCCATTGAACGAGAGGCGCGCCTTGACGCACGCGGTCATAGAACGGGTAAGGGTTCTGCACGAAATCTGGGTCGAGCGGGGATTGGGAAAGGGTCTGCATCGGCGCTCCGTTTGGTCGGAGGCCAGATTGGGCAGAAGGCGCCGCGGGATGCAAGACCAAGCGAACACGCCGCCTTGCATTGCCGCGCGGTTGGTCGCAAGGAAAGGGCGGGAGAGTGCTGATGCTGGGCCGTGTCGCCATATTGCTCATCTGGATCGCGCTGACGCTCGCCGCCTCGATCGGGGTGTGGCGGGTCTCGGCGCGCGAGGGTCTGGCGCGGATCGAGGCGCAGGGACAGTCCGACCTGCGGCTGGCCTCGGATCGTCTGGTGGCGGCCCTTCTGCAGTTTCGCGAAGTGGCCGTTCTGGCCGCCGATCATCCCGACGTGGTCGCGCTGGCGGGGCGTTTTGCCGAAGGAGGCAAGGCGGTCGGCACGTGGCGCGATGACGCGGTGAGCCTGACCTTGCAGCGCTTGGCCGATCACGCGGGCGCGCGCGACATCTGGCTGATCGCGCCGGGAGGCACGGTGCTCGCGGGCCCTGCGGACAGTCCCGATCGGGTCACGATGAACCGGGCGCTGGCCCGCGCCGCGCAAGGCGCGACTGGGTCAGAACATTTCGTCGATCCCGATACCGGCGACCGGCTGTTCGTCTTCGCCGCACCTGTCTTCGCCTCTGGCGGCCGCGTCTCGGGGATCGTGCTGCTGCGGCTGAATGCCGAGGATGTCGAGGCCGAGGGGCGCGGCAACCCGGTGCCCGTCTGGTTTACCGATGCCGACGGGGTGAGCTTCCTGACCAATCGGACCGATCTGGTGCTGTTGTCCGAACCGGGCGCACGCCCCGATCCCGCGACCTATCCGGCGGGCTCGCTCGCCGGGGTGCTTCACTTGCGCGAACGCAATCTGGCGGGCCATCGTCTGGTGTCGGGGGATGGCTCGCTCGCCGGTCCCGCGCTGGATGTGTCGCGCGAATTGCCGGTGATCCAGATGGAGGGTCACGCGCTCGCCGCCGCCGATCCGGTGCTGCGCGCGGCGCGGCTTGCCGCGCTCTCGACGGCGGCCGGGTTTCTGGCCGTGGGGGCGGTGATCTTCGCATTGTGGGAGCGCAGGCGCGCGTTGGCAGAGGCAAATGCCGCGCTTGAGGTTCGCGTGGCGGAGCGCACGGCGGAGCTGTCGACCGCGAACGAGGAATTGCGCCGCACGCAGGCCGAGTTGGTGCAGGCGGGCAAGCTTTCGGCGCTGGGGCAGATGTCGGCGGGGATCAGTCACGAACTGAACCAGCCGCTGATGGCGATCTCGTCTTATGCAGAGAATGCCGAATTGCTGCTCGATCGCGGTCGGACAGAAGAGGCGGGCGAAACGCTGGGTAAGATCGGCGCGATGGCGCACCGTATGGCGCGCATCATCCGCAACCTGCGCGCCTTTGCGCGGCAAGAAAGCGAACCCGCGACCCGCGTCGGTCTCGCGGCGGTGGTGGAAAGCGCGCTCGAGATGCTCGACGAACGGCTGAAGCGCGCGGGCGTCACCGTCGACTGGCAGCGCCCCGACTTCCCCGCCATCGTTATGGGCGGCGAGGTGCGGCTCAGTCAGGTCGTCATCAACCTGATCTCGAACGCGATCGAGGCGATGGAGGGCCAGCCCGAGCGCCGCCTGACGATCCGCATGGCGCGCACGGATGGCATGATCCGCCTCAGCCTGCGCGACACCGGACCGGGCATCCGCGACCCCGAGCGTATCTTCGATCCGTTCTACTCGACCAAGGAAGCCGGATCGGCAGAGGGGCTTGGCCTCGGCCTTTCGATCTCTTACGGGCTTGTGCAAGGGTTCGGCGGCAACCTGCGCGGCGAGAATGTGCCCGGCGGCGGCGCGCGTTTCACCATCGATCTGCGCGAAGCTGCGAGCCAACCCAGACCAACCGAGGTGGAGACATGATGCGCCGGGTTCTCTTTGTCGATGACGACCGCGCGGTGCGCGAGGCGCTAGGCCAGACGCTGGAACTGGCTGGGCTGAAGCCGACGCTCGCAGGCAGCTATATCGAAGCGAAGGACCATATCTCGACCGAGTTCGAGGGAATCGTGGTCACCGATATCCGGATGCCCGGGAAGGACGGGTTCGCGCTGCTGGACCTCGTGCAGAAGGCCGATGCGGAGCTGCCCGTCGTCCTGCTGACCGGCGAGGCCGATGTGCCGATGGCAGTGCGCGCGATGGCAGCGGGCGCGTTCGACTTTCTGGAAAAGCCTTGCGCAGGGAAGGACTTGCTGGCCGTTGTCGAGAAGGCGCTGGAGACGCGCGCGCGCGTGATGGAAGCGCGGTTCTCGCGGGCCGCCGGCAAGCGTGGCGATGCCGCGGCACGGATGCTGGTTGGCGACTCTCCGGTGGCGGAGGGCCTGCGCGAAGCGGCCCGTCGCGCGGCGCGCTCGGGCGCCGAGGTGCTGATCACCGGCGCGCCGGGTGCGGGCAATTCCAAGCTCGCCGAGGTGATCCATCTACTCTCGACCAATGCGCGCCGTCCCTTCGTTAAACTCGCCGCGGCGGGCCTCGACGTGGAGGCGCTGGAGGCCGGTTTCGCGCAGGCCGAGGGCGGCACGCTTTACCTAGACGAGGTGGCCGACCTGCCGCGCCCGGCGCAATTCGCGCTGATCGAGCTCTTGGAGACCCGGCCTGCCACGCGCCTTATCGCGGGCACCTATCGCGACCTGCCAGGCGAGGCGCGGGCAGGGCGCTTCCACCCCGATCTCTACTGGCGGCTGGAGGCGTTGAAGGTGCGTATCCCCTCGCTCTCGGAACGCCCCGAGGACATTCCCGCGCTGTTTCGCCACTATGTCGCCACCGCCTGCGAACAGGCCAACCTGCGCGCGCCCGAAATCCCGGCCGAGATGACCGCACAGCTGATGGCCCGCGACTGGCCCGGCAATGCCCGCGCGCTTATGTCGGAGGCGATGCGCTTCGCGATGGGGCTGGAGGCGGGCGAGCCGCCGGCGGAGCTGGGCCTGTCCGAGCGGATGGCGGCGGTCGAGAAGTCGCTGCTGGCCGAGGCGCTGACCCGCGCGGGCGGCAACGCGACCGAGGCGGCGGCCGCGCTGAAGCTGCCGCGCAAGACCTTCTACGACAAGCTCGCACGCCATGGGCTGCGGCCCGACGATTACCGCGACTAGGGGCGGGCGAGGATTCGCACGGAGCCGCCTGTATCTGTGCGGGATTTCGCACACCTCTCGTCGACGCGGGGTTGGGGATTTCTCGTAAGGCATGGATATAAATAGGTTAATCGGACTTGTCACAAGAGCTTCACGAAACAGTTGATCGGATCTCTCGGCGCCTTTCTGCTTGCCCCGATGCCGGGGAGGACCGGCGTGACATGAATACCGGGAGGACATTATGAAGAAATTTACCGCCGCCGTTTCGGCGCTCGCCCTCATGGCTTCGGCCTCGGTCGCAATGGCCGATCCGACGGGCTGCGACGAAGGCGAAATGGTCATCAAGTTCAGCCACGTCACCAATACCGACAAGCACCCGAAAGGGATCGCGGCGGCGCTGTTCGCCAAGCGCGTGAACGAAGAGATGGACGGCAAGGCCTGCGTCGAAGTCTACCCGAACTCCACCCTCTACAACGATGATCAGGTGCTGGAAGCGATGCTGCAGGGCGACGTGCAGATGGCTGCGCCCTCGCTGTCGAAATTCGAGACCTTCACAAAGAAATACCGCATCTTCGATCTGCCCTTCATGTTCAAGAACATGGAAGCCGTGGACGAATTCCAGAATTCCGAAGTCGGCCAGTCGATGAAAGAGGCGATGGTGCGTCGCGGTCTGCTGGGCCTCGATTTCTGGCATAACGGCCTCAAGCAGTTCTCGGCCAACAAGCCGCTGCTGGTGCCGGGCGACGCCAAGGGTCTGAAGTTCCGCGTGCAGCCCTCCGACGTGCTGATCGCGCAGATGGAAGCGCTGGGGGCGTCGCCGCAGCCGATGGCCTTCTCGGAAGTCTATGGCGCGCTGCAGACCGGCGTGGTTGACGGGCAGGAGAACACCTGGTCGAACATCTACGGGCAGAAGTTCTACGAAGTGCAGGACGGCATCACCGAAACCAACCACGGCCTGCTCGACTACATGGTCGTGACCTCGGTCGACTGGTGGGACAGCCTCGATCCGGCGATGCGTGACCAGATCAAGTCGATCCTCGACGAGGTCACGCAGGAGCGCAACGCCGCCGTGAACCAGGTCAACGAAGAGAACCGTCAGGCGATCCTCGATGCCGGTGCGACGATCCGCGAACTGACGCCCGAGCAGCGCCAGCAATGGGTCGATGCGATGAAACCGGTCTGGGACCAGTTCAAGGATGACGTCGGTCAGGAAAACATCGACGCAGCGCAGGCGATCAACGCCAAGCACTGATCCGGAACGGACGGGCGACGGACCCCACCCGTCGCCCGATCTCACGGCGCGCGCGGCCCCCACATCACCCGCGCGCGCCACTTTCACCTCTCGACCTCAGACCGGAGTGAGCCATGAGCCAGCGCTATGAGCCGCGTAACGGGTTTTCGCGGGCGATCCACAACCTCGAGGAGACGCTGATCGCGTTGATCCTCGGCGTCATGACGGTGATCACCTTCGTCAATGTCGTACTGCGCTACGTCTTCAACTCCTCGCTGATCTGGGGGCTGGAGACGACGCTGATCCTGTTTGCCTGGCTGGTACTTCTGGGCATGAGCTACGCGGTGAAAGTGACCGCGCATCTGGGCGTCGATGCAATTATCAACATGCTGCGCCCCGGACCGCGCAAGGCCATGAGCCTCGTCGCGGCGGGCCTGTGCATTCTCTACGCGGTCCTGCTGCTGAAAGGGGCTTGGGATTACTGGGCGCCGTTCGCCGGGTTCGAGCAGACCTCGGGGCGCTGGTTCCCGACCGGCTTCCAGGAGACGCGCGACCGCGCCTTCTACGAGACCGACCAGGTACCGATCGCGGATTGGCTCGCCGTCTGGCTCGGCGACCGGTTCAACATGGGCGAGGCCTATGACAAGTTGCCGCGTTTCATCCCCTATCTGATCCTGCCGATCGGCGTGACGCTTTTGCTGATCCGCTTCGTGCAGGCGGCGATCGGGGTCGCCACGGGCACGCGTGCGGCGCTGATCGTGAGCCACGAAGCCGAAGACCAAGTGGCCGACGTGGCCCATTTCAACAAGGGTGACTGAGGCATGGATATCCTGTTCCTTTTCGTGATGGTGATCGGCTTCATGCTGATCGGCGTGCCGATCGCGGTCTCTCTTGGCCTGGCCTCGACGCTGTTCCTGCTGATCTTTTCGGACGCCTCGCTCGCCTCCATCGCGCAGTCGCTCTACGACGCGATGGACAACCACGCGACGCTGCTGGCGATCCCGTTCTTCATCCTCGCCTCAAGCTTCATGTCGACCGGGGGGGTGGCGCAACGGATCATCCGCTTCGCCATCGCCGTGGTAGGGCACCTGCCGGGCGGACTGGCCATCGCGGGCGTATTCGCCTGTATGCTGTTCGCGGCGCTCTCGGGCTCGTCGCCCGCAACCGTGGTCGCCATCGGCTCCATCGTCATCGCGGCGATGCGTCAGGTGGGCTACTCCAAGGATTTCGCCGCTGGCGTTATCTGTAACGCCGGCACGCTCGGCATCCTGATCCCGCCGTCGATCGTGATGGTCGTCTATGCTTCGGCGACCGACGTGTCGGTGGGGCGGATGTTCCTTGCGGGCGTCATTCCGGGCCTTCTTGCGGGCGTGATGCTGATGGCCACGATCCTGTTCTTCGCGATCAAGCGCAACCTGCCGAAAGGCGAGTGGCAGGGCTGGGGCGAAGTCGCTGCAAGCTTCGTCGACGCGTTCTGGGGCCTGATGCTGATCGCGATCATCATGGTGGGCCTCTACGGTATCCCCGGCATCACGGGTGGTATCTTTACCCCGACCGAGGCCGCTGCCGTCGCCGCCGTCTATGCGTGGTTCGTCGCGAACTTCATCTATCGCGACATGGGCCCGCTCGACGAGGGCGAGCGAAAAACCTCACTTCTGAAGAAGCCGCAGGCACTGATCACCGCCATTTGGCACAAGGGCACGCGCGATACGCTGTTCGAGGCGGGCAAGCTGACGATCACGCTGATGTTCATCATCGCCAACGCGTTGATCCTCAAGCACGTCCTGACCGACGAGCAAATTCCGCAGAAGATCACCGAGGCGCTCCTCGGCGCAGGTCTCGGCAAGATCATGTTCCTCGTGATCGTCAACGTCATCCTGCTGATCGGCGGTCAGTTCATGGAGCCCTCTGGCCTCATCCTGATCGTCGCCCCGCTGGTCTTCCCGATCGCGATGGAGCTGGGCGTCGATCCGATCCATCTCGGCATCATCATGGTTGTGAACATGGAGATCGGGATGATCACGCCGCCGGTGGGTCTGAACCTTTTCGTAACCTCAGGCGTGGCAGGAATGCCGATCATGCGGGTCGTGAAGGCGGCCGCGCCCTTCCTCGCCGTGCTCTTCGTCTTCCTGATCCTGGTCACCTACGTGCCGTTCCTGTCGACATGGCTGCCGACGATGGCGATGGGACCGGAGACGGTCGTGAAATAACCCGAGCGGGGCAGGGGCTGCTTCCGGCCCGATGTCCCGCCATTCCAACTAGGCGCGCCCGTGGCATCCCCACGCGGCGCGCTTTTCTGTGGGGTCGGTCTAGGGTGCTCCGCCCCGCGCTGCGCGCGCGCCCCGGGATATTTCCGCTAGGGCGAGAAAACTGGATATTCTTTCGGCTTGGCGCAAATATCCCGGCGTGAATTCGCGAATGCGAAGAGGGGCAGCGCCCCTGCTGCCCGCTCGGAAATGGCACCGGCGCAAAATAAAAGGGCGACCCGATCGGCCGCCCCTCCTGCTCTGGCTATCGCCTGATTTTATTTCTGTTCCGAACCCGTCGGAGCCGCAGCGGCCGCAGCAGCCTCGGAGGCCGGCGGCGCGAGCTTCGGCGTGCCCTGACCGGTCTGCAGCGGGTCGTCCTGACGCTGCACCGAGCCTTCGAAATGCGCACCGCTCTCGATCGCGATGGTTTTGTGAATGATGTCGCCTTCGACGCGTGCGGTCGAGGTCAGGCGCACCTTCAGGCCGCGCACACGGCCCACGACGCGGCCATTGACCACGACGTCGTCTGCCATGATCTCACCCTTGATCGTGGCGCTTTCGCCGACGGTCAGCAGGTGGGCGCGGATGTCGCCTTCGACGGTGCCTTCGATCTGGATGTCGCCGGTCGTCTTGACGTTGCCGGTGATGGTCAGGTCCGAGGAGAGAACCGAGGGCGCGGGCTTGGAGCGCGGCGCGGAGCTCGGCGTGTAGTCGCTCGAGCTGGACGTGGGGCGGCTCGGAGCGGTCGCGCTTTCAGCGGATTTGGGCTTGTCGCCGTCGGCCTTGGGGCCCGGTTCATGGATTTTCGATTTAGAAAACATTCTTACCAGCCTTGATGAAGGTCATCGGGTTAATTGGCTTGCCTCCGAGCCGGACCTCGTAGTGCAGATGCGGTCCCGTGGAGTGTCCGGTATTGCCCATATCAGCAATCCACTCGCCTTGCGACACCTTTTGCCCGACTTTCACGTGGAATTTGTTCAGGTGACCGTAGCGGGTGGTGATGCCGAAGTCGTGGCGGATCTTGATGATGTTGCCGTAGCCGCGCTCGTGCTCGGCTGCGATCACGACGCCATCGGCGGGCGCGTAGACCTTGGTGCCGATCGGAGCCGCCATATCGACGCCCTCATGCATCCGGCCCCAGCGCCAACCGAAGGGCGAGGAGAACCGGAAATGCGCCTTCACGGGCATCGAGAGCGGCAGCTTGTCGACGGCGATGCGATACATGTTCATCTCGTCGAGCTTGCGCAGGATGTTCTCGGCGCGGGCGGTATCGCCGTCGAGATCGGCTGTGCCCTTGGTCGAGAGCGAGATCGGCGAGAGCGGCCCGCCGGTGCCCGAATAGCCGCGCTTGATCTCCTTGAGGACGTGATCGGGGTCCATGCCGGCCTGCTTGAACACCTTGTCGAGCGGCTCCATCGAGATTTTCACGGCGCCTTCGAGCGTGGTGAAGATCTCGTCGTTGCGCTGTTCGAGAAGCCGCTTCTGCAGCGCGATCTTGTCCATCTGCAGCTGCGCGGTCTTGGCGTCGGCATTCGCTGTGTCGCGTTCCTTGGCTGTCTCTCCGAGTGCGCTGGTCAGCATGTCGACCGTTTTCGCCATGTCCTCCGCGCGGGCTGCCGGGGTGGGGCCGGCATCGGGGCCTTTGCCCTCGGCCTTGGCGAGTGCGAGGCGGGCGTTGTCGCGCTCCTCCATGGTACGGCGCAGGGTCGCCTGAATCACACCGATCCCGGTTTCCAGCTCGCGCTTGCGCTCTTCCGAGGCGAGCAGCGTGGATTGCATCTTCGAGACCTGCTCGAGGGCGGTCTGGAAGCGGTCTTGAGCGGCGAGAGCCTCGGCCGCGCGGGCGTCGCGCTCTTGCGAGAGCGCGTCGAGGCGTCGCTCGAAAGCGATTTTCGCAACCTTGTCGTTCTGCGCGGCCCCGCCAGAGGAAATCCCGTCGATGAAGAGCATCGAGGTCGCGACCATCGACCACACGAATACGCCAGCGCCAATCGCCAAGACGCTCGCCTGCGTGAGGGGGCGCAGTCGGACGAACCGCGTGGCGCTGTCTGATTTCAGAAACAGCCGCTGTTCGGGCAGGATGCGCTCGAGACGGGTGTTCAGGCGGTCGAGAATGCGTCTAGGCAAGCCGGTCGGTCCTGTGTTTGTTTCGGATCAAGGGCGACCACGAAGGGGCCGCGCGTCGCTCGCGGCGGTGCACCCGTCCTGCTTGTGGATAAGTCCTCCGCCCTTGGCCAAAGGGATTACCAAGGGGGGCAGGTCCGGGCAACCTCTTTCCCGGGCACATTCGGTCACGGTTCCCTCGCGCGCGCGGTATGAGCGGTTTCTTGCCCAAACGACGGGACTTCCCGGCGGTTTAGGTCCTGCCGGTCATGCGGGCGTCACGTTGGTGTGATCCGCGCTTGCCGCTGGCGGTCGCCGTGCGACGGGCGCCGCGTCGCGAGGGCGGACGCCCGGGAAAGCGCCTTTTCGGGGTTTCGCTCAGCAGAGGTCTCGGACGGCGCCGAGCACCTCTTCTGCGTGGCCTTTGACCTTCACCTTCGGCCAGACCTTCGCCACCTTGCCGTCTGCGTCGATCAGGAAGGTCGCGCGAACAATGCCCCAGAAGGTCTTGCCATACATCGATTTTTCGGCCCAGACACCGTAAGCTTCGCAGGTTTCCGCATCATCGTCGGAGGCCAGATATATCCCCAGGTCATGCTTGGCGCAGAAATTCTCGTGCTTCTTCAGGCTGTCCTTGGAAATGCCGACAACGACCGCGCCTGCGGCGGCGAAATCCGGGGCGAGCCGGGTGAAATCGAGCGCCTCGGTGGTGCAGCCGGGCGTGTTGTCCTTGGGGTAGAAATACAGCGCGACCGGACGGCCGGCGAAGGCCGACAGCGTCAGGTTGCCCTCCTCCGTGATCGGATTTCCGAGTGTTTCGAAGCTTTTGCCACCCGTGGCGGGCAGAGTGAAGTCCGGCGCTTTTTCGCCTGTCTCGATCATTGGGGAACCTCCTTGCAAGTTCGGGGCTTACTTTCCACGCCCGCTTGCGCGAGACTTAACCACGAGGCAGGAGACCCGGGCAAGACCGCGCGCGGTGGGCCCGGCAGATGAGACGGGGTCGGCACGCGCCGCTTCCGAGGGAGAAACGGCCCCGAGCCAACGGGCGCAAGACGAACGGTATGGAGAGAGAGCGTCCCGATAGCCGCGAAACGTCTGGCACGCCCGATAGGGCGGGCAAAGCGTCGACGGGCGATGCCGAGACGGTCGCCACCGGGGCGGAAACGTCGGCAGGTCGCGGCCGCAGGGCGCGCACCGGGCTCTTGCTGGTTCTCAGCTTCCTGTTTCTCGGAATCGTGGCCGCCGGGGCCTTTCTCGTCATCACGCATCGCGCGGTCGCCGTACCGCAATGGGTTGTTTCCCGCATCGAGACACGCGCCAATGACGCGTTGCAGGGGCAGATGCGGGTTCGGCTATCCGGCGGGATCGATCTCTATATCGATGACGGGATCCGGCCGCGAATCCGGCTGAACACGGTGCGGCTCGAGCGGCCTTCGGGCCTGCCGATCGCGGTGTTGCCCGAGCTGCGCATGACGCTCTGGGCGGAGCCGCTGCTGCGCGGGCGGGTGGAGCCGCGTTCGTTCCGGCTGCGCGGGGCGAGCCTTTCGCTGCATCGCCTGCCCGATGGCAAGCTCGATCTCGATTTCGGCGGCGGCAATCGCTTCGCCAATATCGACCTGAACAATGCCTCCGATCTCATTGAGACCTTTGAAAAAACGCTCGAGGTTCCAGCGCTGTCCAAGCTGCAGCAGATCAGCGCCGAAGACCTGCAACTCCGGCTGATGGACGAACGTCTCGACCGGCTCTGGAAGGTCAGCGACGGCAGGTTCAAACTGACGCAGAGCGATAGCGAAATCTCTGTTGCGCTTGGCTTCGATCTGGGTAGTGGTCGGGCGAAGCCGGCGCAGGTCGCGCTGTCGATGACCACGCAGAAGGCCAGCCGCGAAGCGAGTTTCGGGGCTGCCGTGACCGCGCTTCCGGCGCGCGATCTCGCGGTGCAGGCGCCGGCGCTCGCGGCGCTCGGCGTGCTCGATGCGCCGATCTCGGGGGCGCTGCGCTCCGGGCTGAACGACAAGGGCGAACTGACCGGGATGAACGCGATGCTCGAGATCGGGCGCGGCGCGATCCGGCCCAACGAGGGCGTGAAGCCGATCCCGATCGAGAACGGCAAGCTCTATCTCAGCTATGATCCGAAGCGGCAGCGCGTCGAGGTCTCGACGCTTTCGCTCAACAGCAGGGCATTGCGGCTGCGGGCGGCAGGCCACACCTATCTGCGCGATCTCGAGGGCGGCGTGCCGAAGGAGATCCTCGGCCAGATCGCGATTTCCGATCTGCAGCTCGACCCAGCGGGTCTGTTCGAGAGCCCTGTGCAATTCGCGCAAGGCGCGGTCGACTTCCGGCTCAACCTTGATCCGTTCCGCGTCGATATCGGGCAGCTGGAGCTGAACGATCAGGGCGACACAACGATTTCGGCGCGCGGCAAGGTCAGCGCCGAGAAGGACGGTTGGAAAGTCGCGCTCGATGCCGGGATCGACCAGATCGACCAGACCAAGCTGCTCGCGCTCTGGCCGCCGGCGGTGGTGCCGAAGACCCGCGAATGGCTCGAGAAGAACGTGACCACCGGCCAACTGCGCAATGCCCGCGTCGCGCTGCGGCTGGTGCCGGGGGCGCAGCCGAAACTGGCGCTTGGCTACGAGTTCCGCGGCGCGGATGTGCGGATCATCAACACCTTGCCGCCCGTTCAGCAGGGCCGTGGCTTTGCCACGATCATCGACACGCGTCAGGCGCTCAAGGTCGAGGAGGGGCATGTGACCGCGCCGTCGGGCGGCCGGATCGAGGTGACGGGCTCGTCGCTCATCGTGCCCGATATCCGCATCAAACCAGCCCCGGCGGAGGTCACGCTGATGACCCGCTCGCCGATCCCGGCGGCGCTGTCGCTGCTCGATCAGCCGCCTTTCGAGTTTCTCAGCAAGGCAGGCATGAGCACCGATATCGCGCAGGGTTGGGCCGAGGCGCGTTCGGTAATCCGGCTACCGCTTAAACCCAAGGTGCCGCAGGACGAGATCGGTTTCGATGTCACCGCCCGGCTGACCGAGGTGAAGACCGACACGCTGGTGCCCAACCGGACGCTGCGGGCCGATTTGCTGACGCTGAACGCCGATCCCAAGGGGATGACGATTTCCGGCAAGGGGACACTGTCCGGTGTCGGGTTCGATGCAGCCTGGACGCAGAAATTCGGGCCGGAGCACAAGGGCCGCTCGGAGGTTGCGGGCACGGTCGATGTAAGCGCCGACGGGCTGGATCGTCTTGGGATTGCCTTGCCGAACGGTATGGTGGGTGGCGCGGGCAAAGGCCGTATCGCGCTCGATCTGCGCAAGGATCAGCCGACCGCCTTCACCTTCACCAGTGCGCTGCAGGGGGTGCGGTTGTCGATCCCGGAAATCGGGTGGAGCAAACCTGCGGGCAGCGCGGGCGATCTGAAGATTTCCGGCACGCTCGGCGCGCCACCCAATATCGACAGCTTGTCGCTGAGCGCGGCGGGGCTGAAGGCACAGGGCGGGATCACGCTGAACAAGGGCGGCGGGCTGAACCGGGCGCGGTTCTCGCGCCTCAGCGTCGGCAACTGGTTCGACGGTAGCGTCGATCTGATAGGCCAGGGCAAGGCGCGCCCGCCGAAGGTGAATGTCACCTCCGGCGATCTGAACCTCGCACAGGCGGATCTGGGCGGCAGCGGCGGGGCCGGCGCAGGCGGTGGGGGCAGCACGTCGATTAATGCAGCCCTCGACCGGGTGCAGATAACGGACGGCATCGCGCTCACCGGGTTTCGCGGCGATTTCAGTACGCGGGGCGGTCTGTCGGGCCGGTTCCAGGGACAGTTGAACGGCAGCGCGCCGATCGACGGCACGGTGATCCCCGCCGCGGGCGGGCGCGTCGCAGTCCGGGCGCAAACGCAAGATGCGGGACAGGCGCTGGCGGCAACCGGAATATTCACCAAGGCGCGCGGCGGGCAGGGCACGCTGGTGCTGACGCCGGTTGGGCAGAAAAGCTATGACGGCAAGCTCACCGTCGCGAACCTGCGGGTGAAGGACGCGCCGGTTCTGGCCTCACTGCTGTCGGCGGCCTCGGGCGTGGGGCTGCTGGAACAGCTGAGCGGCGAGGGCATCCTGTTCAGTTCCGTCGATGGCGCCTTCCGCTTGACGCCCAACGGGGTGAGTGTCACACGGGGCGCCGCCGTAGGGGCCTCCATGGGGGTGACGATGACGGGCAACTACTACCCGCAATCGAAGACGCTGAACATGAAGGGCGTGATCTCGCCTTTCTATCTCGTGAACGGGATCGGTCAGGTCATCTCGAAGGCGGGGGAAGGGCTCTTCGGCTTCAACTACTCTCTGCGCGGAAGCGCCGACGCGCCGAAGGTCTCGATCAACCCGCTGTCGGTTCTGGCGCCCGGCGGATTGCGTGAGCTGTTCCGGGCGGCGCCGCCCAAGGTGCTGAGCGAATAAGGCTGAAGATGAAGCTAGACGATTTTGATTTCGAGCTCCCCGAGGGGCTGATTGCGACGCGACCTGCGCGCCCGCGCGATGCGGCACGATTGTTGTTAGCCGAAGGTGATACAATTCATGATCGCCACGTGCGTGATCTGGTCGACATCTTCCGCCCCGGCGACCGGCTGGTGCTCAACAATACCAAGGTGATCCCGGCGCGGCTGGCGGGCACACGGACCCGGCAGAGCGCACAGGGCGAGGTGGTCGCGAAGGTCGAGGTGACGCTTCTGGAGCCCGCACCGGGCGGCGAATGGTCCGCGCTGGCGAAGCCTTTGCGCAAGGTGAAGGAGGGCGAGGAGATCGTCTTCTCCGACGCGCTTTCGGCCAAGGTCGAGGCGATCGAGGACGGCCAGCTGCGGCTCAGCTTCAACCTCACGGGCGAGGATTTCGACGCGGCTCTGGCCGAGGCCGGAGCGATGCCGCTGCCGCCCTATATCGCGGCGCTGCGCGCCCCCGATGACGAGGACAAGCGCGACTATCAGACCGTCTTCGCCCGCCATTCCGGCGCGGTCGCGGCGCCCACGGCCAGCCTCCATTTCACCCGCGAGTTGCTGGAGGCGCTGGCCGCCAAGGGCGTGGAGTTCACCGAAGTGACGCTGCATGTCGGCGCGGGCACCTTCCTGCCGGTGAAGGTCGAGGACGTCACCACGCACAAGATGCATTCCGAATGGGGCGAAGTGAGCGAGCAGGCAGCGGCCGAGATCAACGCGACCAAGGCCGCAGGCGGCCGCGTCATTCCCGTCGGCACCACCGCGCTGCGCCTGATCGAGAGCGCCGCACGCGCCGAGGGCGGCGCGAAAGGCCATATCGTGCCCTTCCGCGATGCCACAGACATCTTCATCTATCCCGGCTTCGAGTTTCGCATCACCGACGCGCTGATGACGAATTTCCACCTGCCGAAATCGACGCTGCTGATGCTCGTCTCGGCCTTGATGGGGCAAGATCGCATACGCAAAATTTACGATCATGCGGTTAAGACGGGCTACCGTTTTTTCTCTTACGGCGATGCGTCGCTTCTAATTCCCTAGAGTCGCTTTCAGGGCTTGGAAATGTTGTCGCCGCGGACTAGATGCCGCGGGACGACGCAATCCAATTCAGGCCCCCGGGAGACCGATATGCTGTTAGTGCTGCGCCAGACATGGCCGCTTTTGCTGGGCATCATGCTCTTGATGGTCGGCAACGGGATGCAGGGCACGCTGCTCGGTATCCGCGGCAAGATCGAGGGCATCAACACCTTCTACATGTCGCTCGTGATGTCGGCCTATTTCGCGGGCTTCCTGTTCGGGTCGCGCATGGTGCCCGAGATGATCGCGCGCGTCGGTCACGTCCGCGTCTTCGCGGCGCTCGGCTCGCTGATCTCGGCGGTACTGATCCTCTACGCGGCTTTCCCGAACTGGCCTGCCTGGGTCGCTATGCGCGTGCTGATCGGCTTCTCCTTCTCGGGCGTGTATATCACGGCGGAAAGCTGGCTGAACGCGGGCTCGACCAACGAGACGCGCGGCCAGGCGCTGTCGCTCTACATGATCATGCAGATGTTCGGCATCGTCACGGCGCAGGCGCTGCTGAACGTGGGCGACCCGGCGGGGTATCTCCTCTTCGTGATCCCCTCGGTTCTGGTGTCGCTGTCCTTCACGCCGATTCTGCTCGCCGCCTCGCCCGCGCCCAGCTTCGAGACGATCCAGCGCATGACCTTCAAGCGGCTCTGGGAAGCCTCGCCGCTGGGCATGGTGGGGCTCTTCCTGCTGGGTGGAATCATCTCGGCGATGTTCGGCATGGCCTCGGTCTGGGGTACCGCCGAAGGGCTCGACGTGAAGCAGATTTCGGCCTTCGTGGCGGCGATCTACGTTGGCGGCCTCGTGCTGCAATATCCGATCGGCTGGGCTTCGGATCGAATGGACCGGCGCCGCGTGATCATGGGGGCGGCACTCGCGGGCGCGGTGGTGACGTTCACGATCTTCGCGCTCAACCCACCCTTCTGGGTGCTGCTGATCGGTGCAACGCTGATCGGCGGTGTGGCCAATCCGCTCTATTCGCTCTTGATCGCCTATACCAACGACTATCTCGATTCCTCTGACATGGCGGCCGCATCTGCGGGGCTGATGTTCGTAAACGGGCTTGGCGCGGTGGCGGGGCCGCTGGTGACGGGCTGGCTGATGAGCGTCATGGGTCCGGGCGGGTTCTTCCTCTATATCGGTGTGCTCTGCGCCGCGATCGCTGGCTATGCAGTGTGGCGGATGACGCGCCGCGAAGCGCCTTCGGTGGACGAGACCGGCTCCTACACGCTGCTCTCGCCGACGGCGACCGCGGTGGCGGTCGAGGCGCGTCTGGAAGTCGCGCAGGAGGAGGCCGAAGCGGCCAGCGAAGAGGAAGCCGAGACCGAGGCTGCGAAGAACGAGGATGCCGCCGCCTGATGCAAGGCCCTTTGCCTGCCTCTGCGCTTGCCCTACCATGATCTGATGACAGCGGGGCAGGCACGGCAGGGGAGGGCCGTCACCATGGATCGCATCAACGAGATTATACGCTTCTGGCGTATCGAGGTCGGCGAGAAATACTGGTACCAGTCGAGCGAGCAGATCGACGCCGCGATCCGGCGTCGATACGCGCCGCTCTGGCAGGTAGGCGCGCAAGGCGCGCTGACCGAATGGGAGCGCAACGCGCAGGGCGCGCTGGCGCTTCTGCTGCTACTCGACCAGTTCCCGCGCAACATGTTCCGAGACGATCCGCGCGCCTTCCAGACCGACCCGATGGCACGGCGCCATGCCGATCGCGCCATCGCCGAAGGGTTCGACCTGCAGATCGGGCCGCCGCTGCAGCAATTCTTCTACCTTCCTTTCATGCATTCCGAAGAGCTTGCCGATCAGGACCGGGCGGTGACCCTGTTCTCCGAACGCTGGCGCTCGGAAGATAACCTGCGCCACGCGCTCGCACATCGTTCAGTGATCGAACGGTTCGGGCGCTTCCCTTGGCGCAATTCCGCGCTAGATCGCGAGACAACGCCCGAGGAACAGGCATTCATGGAGCAGGGCGGCTACCGCAAGGCGCTTGCGGATGCGGATGAGTTGAAGCTGTCCGCAAAATAGTTTAATGCCAAACCAGTTTCTGACCGGAGGGAAGACATGGCATCGAAAACCTACGACATGATCGTGATCGGGGCAGGGCCGGGGGGCTATGTCAGCGCCATCCGGGGCGCACAGCTGGGCCTCAAGGTCGCGATCGTGGAGCGCGAGCATCTGGGCGGCATCTGCCTGAACTGGGGCTGTATTCCCACGAAGGCGCTTCTGCGCTCGGCCGAGGTGTTCCACCTGATGGAGCGCGCGAAGGATTTCGGCCTCAGCGCCGAGAAGTTCGGCTACGATCTCGACGCGGTGGTGAAACGCTCGCGCGGGGTGGCCAAGCAGCTCGCTTCGGGCGTCGGCCACTTGCTCAAGAAGAACAAGGTCGATGTCGTGATGGGCACCGCGAAACTTGCCGGCAAGGGCAAGGTTTCGGTGAAAACCGACAAGGGTAGCGAAGAGTTGACCGCCAAGAATATCGTGCTGGCCACCGGCGCGCGGGCGCGCAACCTGCCGGGGCTCGAGGCCGACGGCAAACGCGTCTGGTCCTACAAGCACGCGCTCAATCCGCCGCATGAGCCGAAGAAACTGCTGGTCATCGGCTCGGGCGCGATCGGTATCGAATTCGCCAGCTTCTTCAATACGCTCGGCGCCGAGACGACGGTCGTCGAGGTGATGGATCGCGTGCTGCCCGTCGAGGACGAGGAAATCTCGAAATTCGCCAAGAAGCAGTTCGAAAAACAGGGCATGACGATCCGCGAGAAGACCACGGTAACCAAGCTCGACCGCAAGGCCGACAAGGTGATCGCAACGCTCGACAAGGGCGGCAAGACCGAGACGCTGGAAGTCGACACCGTGATCTCCGCGGTCGGTATCGTCGGCAATGTCGAGGATCTGGGCCTTGAAGAGGCGGGCGTGAAGATCGACCGCACCCATGTCGTGACCGATGAATACTGCCGCACCGGCGTCGACGGGCTCTATGCCATCGGCGATATCGCGGGCGCACCGTGGCTCGCGCACAAGGCGAGCCATGAGGGCGTGATGGTGGCCGAGCTGATCGCGGGCAAGCACGCCCATCCGGTCAAGCCGGGCTCGATCGCGGGCTGCACCTATTGCCAGCCTCAGGTCGCCTCGGTCGGCATGACGGAAGCGAAGGCGAAAGAGGCGGGCTACGACATCAAGGTTGGCCGCTTCCCCTTCATCGGCAACGGCAAGGCGATCGCCTTGGGTGAGAGCGAGGGGCTGGTGAAGACCGTGTTTGACGCGAAGACCGGCGAATTGCTGGGCGCGCACATGGTCGGCGCGGAAGTGACCGAACTGATCCAGGGTTATGTCGTGGGGCGCCAGCTGGAGACCACCGAGGAAGACCTGATGAACACCGTCTTCCCTCACCCGACCCTGTCGGAGATGATGCACGAGTCGGTGCTCGACGCTTACGGGCGCGCGATCCACTTCTGATCGGATGTGCCGGGAAGTGCGAAAGGCCGGGGGGAACCCCGGCCTTTTTGTTTTGGTGATAAGGGGCGCGCCCGAGCCTCGGGTGGGCGCTGCGCGTCGCCCGTGGCCGGGCGGTTTATCCTGCAAGTCCGCAAGTCGGATGCGCCTGCGCTGACATCGTCAATGCGCCCTCCCGGGGGGAGGGTCGGGCGCGGCTCGGGGCTGGTCGCCCCGTGCTGGTCATGACCAAGGTCCGTCTTTGCCCTTCCGCCGCACTTTCGGCATCGAGCGCGCGCCGCTCCAATCGCCCGTAGCCGGCGCGGGGGCCGCGCGCTCACGACGCGCACCCGTACCGCCCGCAAGCTGGCGCAGCGCTGCAACGCGGTTCTCGGTAGAGGGGTGGGTGGCGAACAGGTTATCCGCGCCGTGCCCGCTCAGCGGGTTGATGATGAACATATGCGCGGTCGCAGGATTGCGCTCGGCGGCGACATTCTCGACCCGACGCGCGCCAGCCTCGATCCGCTGCAGCGCCGAGGCCAGCCAGAGAGGGTTGCCGCAGATCGCAGCCCCTTCCTTGTCGG
Source organism: Thioclava sp. IC9 (assembly GCF_002213225.1). Classification (NCBI taxonomy): domain Bacteria; kingdom Pseudomonadati; phylum Pseudomonadota; class Alphaproteobacteria; order Rhodobacterales; family Paracoccaceae; genus Thioclava; species Thioclava sp. IC9. The sequence continues at coordinate 974,597 of NZ_NBNX01000001.1, read as the reverse complement.
CCGCATATTCGCGTGTGCGCGAGATCGCCATCTGGACCAGCGCCGCCGCCATCGGGGCGAGGAACATCATCGCCAGCGTGCCCATGATCCCCATCCGCTCGCGCGAGCCGCCGAAGAACAGGGCGAAATTTGCCAGCATCGAAATCGCACCGGCGAAGCTCGCCGTCACGGTCATGATCGCGGTGTCGCGGTGTTTGATATGGGCCAACTCGTGAGCGATCACGCCAGACAACTCCTCGCGCGACAGGCTCTGCATCAGCCCGGCGGTTACCGCCACGGCGGCGTTCTCGGGGTTGCGGCCAGTGGCGAAGGCATTGGGCTGCGGCGTGTCGATCAGGTAGACGGCGGGCATCGGCAGGTCGGCATTCTTGGCCAGTTGCCCGACCAGCGCGTTCAGCCCCGCGCGGTCGCCCGGCGCCACCAGATGCGCGTTATGCATCCGCAGCACCATTTTATCCGAATTCCACCAGGAATAGACATTCATCCCGGCGGCGAAGATCAGCGCGATCACCATGCCGGTCGCACCACCCATCAGGTAGCCCAGCCCCATGAACAGCGCCGTCATCGCCGCCATCAGCATCGCAGTCTTGGCATAACCCATTGTCGGTCTCACCCTTTGATCGTTACGCATCCGATATAGGCACGCGCCACGCCCACGCAATTCCATCGGCTGCGCAAAACAAAAGGGGCCCCGGCGGGACCCCTTCAAAATCATGCGACACAGTGCGCGATCAGCGCTCGATCTCGCCGCCACCTGCGTGCCAGTCGCCCAGACCGCCGATATTGTAGACTTCGGCGTAGCCCATCTGGACGAGCATCTGCGCCGCACCTGCCGAGCGCCCGCCCGAGGCGCAATAGAGCGCGACCGGCTTCGCGGGGTCGAGGTCGGGATGCTTCTCCGGGCTCGACGGGTCGGCCTTCATGCGGATCGTCGCGAGCGGGATATGAAGCGCGCCCTTGGCCTTGCCCGAGCTTTTCACTTCCATGCCCTCACGCACGTCGACCACGGTCAGCTCACCGGCTTTCGCCTTGGCGACGGCGTCCTGCGGGGCAATGCGCTCGACCCGGTTGCCACCGGAAGGGCGAAGAAAATTCAGCATGTCGTTACCTCTTGTATTCGCGTGACCCGCAGGCCCGTTTCCCGGTTCATGTGGCAAATACCGGACCGCTTTCAAGAGTGATAGCGCGAAACCCGTTGAAAATACATTCAAGAAATGGAATTTAATGCCTAATTGCCGCAATTTTGATCGGGCTGCGAGGCGTGCAAGCGGCGCGACGGATACGCGCGACATTGCCGCCATGCAGAAAGTTCACATTTCGTTCGCAGATTTGGATTGGAGACTCGCGGGGAAACACCTATCTAGGGCTGGTGATAAAGGGGGCGTGGATGGCTGAACTGAAGTTCATCGAAGTGCGCGGCGCGCGCGAGCACAATCTCAAGGGCGTGGATGTCGATATTCCGCGCGACCAGTTCGTGGTGATCACGGGGCTGTCGGGCTCCGGGAAATCCTCGCTGGCCTTCGACACGATCTATGCCGAAGGGCAGCGCCGCTATGTCGAAAGTCTGAGCGCCTATGCGCGCCAGTTCCTCGACATGATGGGCAAACCCGACGTCGATCACATCTCGGGTCTGTCGCCTGCGATCTCGATCGAGCAGAAGACGACATCGAAGAACCCGCGCTCCACCGTCGGCACCGTGACCGAAATCTACGACTACCTGCGTCTGCTCTACGCCCGCGCGGGCACGCCCTATTCGCCCGCCACCGGCGAGCCGATCGAGGCGCAGCAGGTGCAGGATATGGTCGATATCGTGATGCAGATGGAGGAGGGCACGCGCGGCTATCTGCTCGCCCCGATCGTGCGCGACCGCAAAGGCGAATATCGCAAGGAATTCATCGAGCTGCGCAAGCAAGGTTTTCAGCGCGTGAAGGTGAATGGCGAGTTCTACGAGCTGGAAGAACCGCCGACGCTCGACAAGAAATTCCGCCACAACATCGACGTGGTCGTGGATCGCGTCGTCGTGCGCGAGGGGATGGAGACGCGGCTGGCCGACAGTTTCCGCACCGCGCTCGACCTCGCCGACGGCATCGCGATCTTCGAGAGCGCGCCGCGCGAAGGCGAGGGGGAGCCCGAACGCACGACCTTCTCGGAAAACTTCGCCTGTCCGGTGTCGGGCTTCACGATCCCCGAGATCGAACCGCGCCTGTTCTCGTTCAACGCGCCGTTCGGGGCCTGTCCGGTCTGTGACGGCCTCGGCGTCGAACTGTTCTTCGACGAGCGCCTGATGGTGCCCGACGTGACGCTCTCGGTGCAGGGCGGGGCGCTGGCCCCCTGGGCGCGGACGAAATCGCCCTATTACACCCAGACGATCGAGGCGCTGTCGAAACATTACGGCTTCGATCCGAAAAAGCCGTGGAAGGATCTGCCGGAAAACGTGCAGGAGCTGTTCCTGCGCGGCTCGGGCGATGAAGAGATCAAGTTCCGCTTCGACGAGGGCGGCCGCGTCTACGAGGTCAGCCGCACCTTCGAGGGGATCATCCCGAACATGGAGCGCCGCTACCGCGAGACCGACTCTGCCTGGTCGCGCGAGGAGATGGAGCGCTATCAGAACAACCGTCCCTGCCACGCCTGCGGCGGCTACCGCCTGCGGCCCGAAGCGCTCGCCGTGAAGATCGGCGGCAAGCATGTGGGCCACGTGGTCGAGATGTCGATCAAGGAGGCCCATGAGTGGGTCGTCACCGTGCCGGGCAGCCTCTCGCACCAGAAGAACGAAATCGCGACGGCGATCCTCAAGGAAATCCGCGAACGCCTCGGCTTCCTCGTGAATGTGGGTCTCGATTACCTGACCATGAGCCGCGCGGCGGGCACTCTGTCGGGCGGCGAGAGCCAGCGGATCCGGCTGGCCTCGCAGATCGGTTCGGGCCTGACGGGCGTGCTCTACGTGCTCGACGAGCCGTCGATCGGCCTGCACCAGCGCGACAACGACCGCCTCCTCCAGACGCTGAAAAACCTGCGCGATCAGGGCAATACGGTGATCGTGGTGGAGCATGACGAGGATGCGATCCGCCATGCCGATTACGTCTTCGATATCGGCCCGGGCGCCGGCGTGCATGGCGGTCAGGTCGTTTCGCGCGGCACGCCCGAAGAGATTGCCGCCGATCCGGCGTCGTTGACCGGGCAATACCTGTCCGGCACGCGCGAGATCGCGGTCCCGACCGAGCGGCGCAAGGGCAACAAGAAGAAGCTCAAGGTCGTGGGTGCGACCGGCAACAACCTCAAGAACGTCACGGCCGAGTTCCCGCTCGGCAAGTTCGTCTGCGTCACCGGCGTTTCGGGCGGGGGCAAGTCCACGCTCACCATCGAGACCCTGTTCAAGACCGCCTCGATGCGGCTCAATGGTGCGCGTCAGACGCCCGCGCCCTGCGATACGATCAAGGGGTTGGAGCATCTCGACAAGGTCATCGACATCGACCAGCGCCCGATCGGGCGCACGCCGCGCTCGAACCCGGCGACCTATACCGGCGCCTTCACCCCGATCCGCGACTGGTTCGCCGGTCTGCCGGAGGCGAAGGCGCGCGGCTACAAGCCGGGGCGGTTCTCCTTCAACGTGAAGGGCGGGCGCTGCGAGGCCTGCCAGGGCGACGGCGTGATCAAGATCGAGATGCACTTCCTGCCCGACGTCTATGTCGAATGCGAGACCTGCAAGGGCAAGCGCTACAACCGCGAGACGCTTGAAATCCAGTATAAGGGCAAGTCCATCGCGGATGTGCTCGATATGACGGTCGAGGACGCGCAGGAGTTCTTCAAGGCAGTGCCCTCGATCCGCGAGAAGATGGACGCGTTGATGGAGGTGGGCCTTGGCTATATCAAGGTCGGCCAGCAGGCAACGACGCTGTCAGGCGGCGAAGCGCAGCGGGTGAAGCTGTCCAAGGAACTGTCGAAACGCGCCACAGGTCGCACTTTGTACATTCTCGACGAGCCGACGACCGGTCTGCACTTCGAAGATGTTCGAAAACTGCTGGAGGTGCTGCACAGCCTCGTGGAGCAGGGCAACACCGTCGTGGTGATCGAGCACAATCTCGACGTCATCAAGACGGCCGATCATATCATCGATATCGGCCCCGAGGGCGGCGATGGCGGCGGCGAGATCGTGGCGGTCGGCACGCCGGAAGAAGTGGCCACCAACCCGCGCAGCCATACCGGCCATTACCTTGCGCAGATGCTGGGAGTGAAGGTCGCGGCGGAGTGATCCGCCGCGCTCTGGGCGCGGGCGCGCGGGCTCAGCGCCGCGCGGTGCGGCCGATGACTTCCATGACCTTGTGGTCTTCCGCGCCGACTTTGTAGATCACGCCGCGCACGTTGTAGTAGCGCCAGGCGCCGGTCACGATCGGCAGATCGTAGCGGCGCAGGTTCAGGATCATCGAGTGCTGATAGACCGGAAACACATCGCCGACGCTGAACTCGGGCTCCATCTGACCCTGCAGTACCCAGCGTGACGTGCCATTCGTCGTGGCGACCTTGCAGAACGTGTCGCCCGTCGTGAGCGTCTTGCACTCCGGCGCGGCCTTTGCGGAAGCTTTGGCTTCCTGCGCTGCGGGGCTACCCATGTCGATCTTTCCACCGCGCATTACCTGAACCCCTTGCGCCGATCCTTCGGCAGAGGCGAGGGCGGGCAGGGCGCAGGTCAGCGCAATTAGGGCGAGTGGGCGCATCACGATCCTCATCTTGAAAGCCTATCCACGCGCGTGTCATCGGGCAACGAAATTGAGAATCGATACATCTTTCTGTCCTCCAACCTTTCGAGGACAATAAAAAACGGGCGGAGTGGTTCCGCCCGTTTTTCAATTTCCGTCTGGACTGTGGCTCAGAAGCCGACAATGTCCGTGGCCTTGCCGACCTGGGCGAGCACTTCGCCGCTCTCGGGGCTGACTTCGTAGATGTAGCCGAACGAGCGCCAGTAGGTCGCGTCAGCCTTCAGGCCGAACGCGGCGGGCTGGCGGAGGCGAACGTGGTTCTCGGTGATCTGCTGGCCAACTTGCCACAGCAGGTCGTTGCGAACCGAGGGCTTCTGGTCATGCGACTGGTTCGCGACCGAGACGCTTGCTGCCATTTTCGAACCTGCGGCGCTCATCGGACCATCTGCGAGAGCTGCCATCGGGGTAAAAGCTGCGCCGATCACCGCGATCAGCGCGACACGGGGGAGATAAGTCATGCGCGTTTTCCTTTCGTCTTGAGGGACCAAATGCCGCATTGCGGCGAAAAGGTCCATTGCAGATTCCGCATTGCCGCCATGCGTAGAAGCGAAAGCTGTTGCGCGCTGTAAGTTGCTGTTATTGCTTAATAAAAAATTACGATATTTCCGTGTCAAATCACAAAGGCCTCCACTTTACGTGAAGGCCTCGTGTTCAGATGCGGCGCTATGTCGCGGTTGACGCTGCGTCTGCGAAGTCAATAGCCGAGGATCGAACGCGCGAGTCCGATCAGAGCGAGCACTTCGCCGGTCTGGCGATCGACCTGATAGACGTAGCCGTTGGAGCGCCAATAGGTGCGATTGTCGTTCAGGCCGTAGCGGTTCGGGTCGCGGATCAGGACGTAGTCGCCGGTGATCCGGTCACCGCGGCGCCAACGGCGCTCCGCGTCCCGCCATTCGTCGTCGCGCTCGTCGTCGTGGCGATAGCTTTTCTTGGCGAGACCGGGCGGACGGCAGCCATTGTTCTTCTTGGCCAGTCCGGGCGGGCAGCCCCTGTAATCGCGCTCTGCGTGGCCGCGGTCGTTCTTCCATTTGCCGTGGCCATGGCCGTCAGCAAGGGCGGCCCCGGGCAGAAGGCTCGCCCCGAGGGCAGCGGCGAGGGTAAGCTGGGTCAGGTGTTTCATGTGACCTCTCCTTTCCTGACGCGCTCATGCGCGTGTTGGGATATAAATGAACGTAGCTGGCCAGCCGTTCCATCGCGAAATCGGGCTTTATCCACGCGCAACCCTCTCACAAGCAAGACCCCGCCGAAGACGCGCGGTCATTCGGCGGGGTCCGGCTCGCCCGCGGGGCGAAATCAGGCTTCTGGGGTTACTTCTTACAGGTATTGACGCCGAGCATCGAGTAGAGCGGGCAGGTGCCCAGCAACCCGGTCCCGAGCGGAATCAGCCCCACCCAGAAAAGCCAGCGATAGGGGCCGGGCGGGGTCATGAAGAAGGCGATGATCAGGGCCAGCCCGACCACGATGCGCAGAGTGCGGTCGATGCCGCCGACATTGTTCTTGAACATTCAAAGCCCTTTCCGTGGCGCAGCTTCCTTGCAACTTGATACTGTTACGCGAACTCAGGCGGCAAGGATTAACTGCGGGAGGCGCGGTGACGCGCCTCCGCTCGGAATTCAGGTGCGGCTGCGCTTTTCGAAACGCGGCAGCATGGCCGAGAAGTCGCGGCCCTTGCCGCCTTCGGTTTCCACGAAGGCCGAATAGAGCGCGGCGGCCAGCTTGCCCATCGGCGTGTCGGCATCGGCGCTCTCGGCGGCCTGCTGGCTCAGCCGCAGGTCCTTGAGCATCAGCTCGGCGGCGAAGCCCGGCTTGTAATCGTTGTCGGCGGGCGATTGCGGGCCGACGCCCGGCGCCGGGCAATAGGTGTTCATCGACCAACTCTGACCCGAGGAGGTCGAGACCACGTCGAACATCTTCTCGCGGTCGAGGCCCAGCTTGTCGGCCAACGCGAAGGCTTCGCACGTCGCGATCATCGTCACGCCGAGGATCATGTTGTTGCAGATCTTGGCCGCCTGACCCGCGCCCGCTTCGCCACAATGCACGGCCTTCTGGCCCATCACGTCGAAGAGGGGCTTCACGATCTCGAAGCTTTTCGCGTCACCACCCACCATGAAGGTCAGCGTGCCGTTGGTCGCGCCGCCCACGCCACCGGAGACAGGCGCGTCGAGCGAACCGCGGCCGCGCTCTGCCGCCATCGCCGCGACCGCTTTCGCGCTGTCGACATCGACGGTCGAGCAATCGCACAGCACCGCATCTTCCTGCATCGCCGGGATCACTTCCTTCGCGACGTCGCGCAGGATCTGGCCGTTGGGGAGCATGGTGATGACGACCTCGGCCTCCTGCGCCGCCGCCGCTGCGGTCGTCGCCCGACCCACGCCCTCGGGCGGCGGGGCGGTGAGGTCGAAGCCGATCACTTTGTGACCCGCGGCGACCAGATTGGCCGCCATCGGCCCACCCATGTTTCCAAGCCCGATGAATGCGATTTTCATGTCGTCTCCTCCCAGATGGCCCATTCGGGGCCGAGCGGCTCCAGCATCTGCGCGACCGCCTCTTCCGGCAGCGCATCCAGAGCATATTTCCATTGCGGATTGCGATCCTTGTCGATGATCTGCGCCCGCACGCCCTCAAGAAAATCACCTAGCTCCGCCGCACGCCAGGTAAAGCGGAACTCATGGGTGAGGGCGGCGCGGATCGTGTTCTCGGCGCGGGTCATGCGGATCAGGCGCAGCGTCGCCTCCATCGACAGCGCGGAGTTGCGCAGCACCGTCTTGTAGGTCTTCTCGGCGAACTCGCTGCCCGAAGTCTCGAGCTTGGCGACGATCGCGCTGAGGTTCTCGGCCCAGAAGATGCGGTCGATCTCGGGGCGCAGGCCCTCGAGCTTGCCGGGTTCGGGCGGGGTGCGCGGATGGGGCAGGGTGTCGATATTGCCGGTCTCGATGAGCCGGGTCTTCAACTCCTCCCAATCGGCCTCGGGCACGAACATATCGGCGAACCCGGCATAGAGCGCGTCGGTTGCGTTCATTCGCGCCCCCGTGAGGCCGAGATATTCGCCCACGTGGCCCGGCGCGCGCGCCAGCAAGAGCGTGCCGCCCACGTCCGGGATCAGCCCGATCCCGCTTTCCGGCATCGCGACCTGCGTGCTTTCGCCCACGATCCGGTGGCTGGCATGGCCGCCGACGCCGACACCGCCGCCCATGACAAAGCCCTGCATGAAGGCGACGATGGGCTTGGGATATTCCGCGATCTTTGCGTTCATCCGGTATTCGTCGCGCCAGAAGTCGCGTCCCGGTGCATAATCGCCAGCGATCCCGGCCCGGTAGACGGCGGCGATGTCGCCGCCCGAGCAGAAGGCGCGATCACCCGCTGCGTCGATCACGACAAGATCGACCTCCGGGTCGTCGCGCCATGCGTCGAGCGCCGCCTCGATCGCCATGGCCATCTCGTGATCGAGCGCGTTGAGCGCCTTGGGTCGATTGAAGGTCAGCCGTCCGGCGTGGCCTTCCTTTCTCGCGATCATCGTTTCTTCGGTCATCCACGCTCCGCCAGCATCGCGCGGCTGACGATCAGCCGCATGATTTCATTCGTGCCTTCAAGGATCTGGTGCACGCGCAGGTCGCGCACGATCTTCTCGATCCCGTAATCGGCAAGATAGCCGTAACCACCATGCAATTGCAGGCATTGGTTTGCCACATCGAATGAGGCATCCGTCACATAGAGTTTAGCCATGGCGCAGAACTTCGTCGCATCATGGGTCTTGTTGTCGAGCTTCCATGCCGCCTGACGCAGGAAGGTGCGCGCGGATTCCAGCTTCACCTCCATATCGGCGAGGCGGAATTGCAGCGCCTGGAACTGGTCGAGCGATTTACCGAAGGCCTTGCGCTCGCCCATATAGGCCAGCGTCTTGTTGAGCGCGGCCTGCGCGCCGCCCAGGGCGGAGGCCGCGATATTCAGACGCCCGCCATCGAGACCCGCCATCGCGTAAGTAAAGCCTTTGCCCTCTTCGCCCAGCAAGTTCTCCGCCGGAATGTGGCAATCGTCGAATTGCACCTGCGCGGTCGGCTGAGCCTTCCAGCCCATCTTGCGCTCCAGCCCGCCGAAGCTGAGCCCCTTCGCGCCGTCCTCGACGACCACGGTGGAGATGCCCTTGGGCCCCGGATCGCCGGTGCGTACCATCGTCACATAGGCATCCGAATAGCCGCCGCCCGAGATGAACGCCTTGGTACCGTTCAGGACCCAGCCTTCGTTCGAGCGCTCGGCCTTGGTCCGCAGCGCCGCTGCGTCCGAGCCTGAACCCGGCTCGGTCAGGCAGTAGGAGAAGACCTTTTTCATGCTGACCAGATCGGGCAGCCAGCGCGCCTTGTCCTCGTCCGAGCCGAACTTGTCGATCATGCCGCCGCACATGTTGTGGATCGACAGGAACGAGCCCACGGCGGGGCAGGACATCGCGAGCGCCTCGAAGACGAGCGTGGCATCGAGGCGCGACAGGCCCGATCCGCCATAGTCTTCGGAGACGTAGATGCCGCCCAGACCCAGCTCGGCCACTTTCGGCCAGAGCTCTTTCGGGATCGTGCCAGCCTCTTCCCACGCGTCCGCATGGGGGGCGATCTCGTCCTGCCCGAAGGCATAAGCCATGTCGAAAATGGCCTGCTGTTCCTCGCTGAGCGCGTAATCCATGAAACTCCTCCCCGAGCTCACTTTCGGTAAAGGCTCGACCTCAACCGGATGAATTGAACACCCGTTTAATTTCGAATCCTTGCGAGAGTTTTGCAAGGGGGAGCTTGTGCAAGTGCAAGCGTGCCGTCAGCCCGTCAAATAATCCGCGATCACCGAGTGCGACCCGCGCGCCCAGACGTCATTGAGAAGCGCGGTGAATTTCGCCACGACCTCGGCATTCTCGGCCAGATCGCCGTAGATCTCGGACATCTCCAGCCACGCGGCGGGACGCTCCTTCGCCAGCTTCGACTGCGCGACGAGGCGATCCCAATTCGGATCGTTCGGCGCGATCTCGGCGCCGGTCTCGCTGGTGCCGTAGCAATAGCGGCACCAGAGCGCGCTCTCGAGGATCAGCCCGGTGCAATCCCGGCCCTGAGCGAGGCAATCGCTGATCGAGGTGATGATGAACTTCGGTTGCCGGTTCGAGCCGTCATGGCACAGGCGGCGGATCGTGTCGGCCACTTCCGGGTTCGAGAAGCGGCTCAAGATCAGCTGCTTGTAATCGTTCAGGTCGGTGTCGGGCACCGGCGGCACGATGGGCAGGATCTCGGTCGTCTCGATCTTGTCGAGATAGGCGCGGATCTGATCGTCGGCCATCGCCTCATGCGCGTATTCGATGTCCCGCAGGCCTGCGGCATAGGCGATGATCGCGTGCCCGCCATTGAGGATACGGATCTTCATCGTCTCGAACCGGTCGACCGCATCGGTGAAGGTCACGCCGACTTTCTCCAGCGCGGGGCGGCCTGCCGGGAAATTGTCCTCCATCACCCATTGCCGGAAGGGCTCGCAGGTGACGGGGGCGGCGTCCTCGATCCCGAAGCTTTGGGCCAGCGCGCGCTCGCGCGGGCCGGTGGCGGGGGTGATACGGTCCACCATCGAGTTCGGAAAGGCGACATTGGTCTTGATCCAGGCGGCCAGTTCCGGGTCCGACAGTTCCGCCAGTCCGCAAACCGCGTCACGTGTGACATGGCCGTTATGGGGGACGTTATCGCAACACATCACGGTGAAGGGCGGCACGCCCGAGGCTCGGCGCGCCTTCAGCGCGGCGATGATCGCGCCGAACGCGGTCTCGGGATGGTCCGGATTGGCCGCATCGGCCTGAATGTCGGGATGGGTCGGGCTGAACGTGCCGGTCTTCGGGTCGATGTAATAGCCGCCCTCGGTCACGGTAAGCGACACGATCCGAACGCTGGGCTGCGACATGGCGGCGATCAGCGGCGCATTTCCGGAGGCCACTCCGGCAAAACCAACCATCGAGCCTATCACGCGGGCCGATTTCGCCGCCGGGTCCAGCTCGATCACGCTATAGAGCCCGTCCTGTGCTAGAACCGCATCGCGCATCTTCGCATCGCCCGGTCGAACGCCCGCGCCCATGAGCGCCCAGTCATGGCCTTCGCCCAAATTGAACAGATCGTCGAGATAGACCGCCTGATGCGCCCGGTGGAAATTGCCGCAGCCGATGTGAACGATGCCGGGGGTGAGCGCTGCGCGGTCGTAACCGGGGCGCGCCACGTCTGCGGGAAGCTCGGAGAGGGTGTCGTTGGAAAGTGTCATGTCAGCTCATCCAGTTTCCGCCGTCGACATTGTAGGTCTGGGCGACGATGTATTCGGCCTCGTCCGAGGCGAGGAAAACGGCCATGCCGGTCAGGTCGGCGGCGGTCCCCATGCGGCCATAGGGGACGGACTCGCCGACCTCTTTTTTCTTCTGGCCCAGGGGTTTGTTCTCGTATTTCGCGAAGAAGGCATCGACGCCGTCCCAATGCTCGCCATCGACTACGCCGGGCGCGATCGCGTTCACGTTGATGCCATGTTCGATCAGGTTCAGCCCCGCGGATTGCGTAAGGCTGATGACGGCGGCCTTGGAGGCGCAATATACCGCGACCAATGCCTCGCCCCGACGTCCGGCCTGAGACGCCATGTTGATGATCTTGCCGCCACGGGCCTGCGCGATCATCTCCTTCGCCGCCGCCTGCATCATGAAGAGCGTGCCTTCGACGTTGATCTTGAAGACGCGGGCGTAATCCTCGCGGGTGATTTCCACGAGCGGCGCGGCGGTGAAGATCGCGGCGTTGTTGATCAGGATGTCGATCCCGCCCGAGGCGCGCATCTTCTCCATCGCGGCGTCGATGCTCGCCGCGTCGGTCACGTCGAGCTTGAGCGCGACCGCGCCGATCTCGGCCGCGGTGTCCTCGGCCCGCGCGATGTCGATATCGCCGATCACGACCTCCGCGCCTTCCGCGATGTATTTCTCCGCGAAAGCGCGGCCGATCCCACGGGCTGCCCCGGTGATCAGGGCGCGTTTGCCATTCAGTCGCATCAGATTGCCTGTCCTTGCGCGTCGAATTTGTGGAGTTGATTGAGGTCGGGGGTCAGGTAGACCTTGTCGCCCGAATGCAGCCCGATCTCGCCGCCGCCGCGCACGTTGATCACGCCATGCTTCGTTTCGACATGCAGGAACGTGTCGGAGCCCAAGTGCTCGGACACGCCGACCGTGCCCTCCCACGCGCCTTCGGTCGTCGAGACCTCGATATGCTCCGGGCGGATGCCGATGCTGTCGGCGCCGTATTTCGCAGCTTCGTCGCCCTCGATGAAGTTCATCTTCGGCGAGCCGATGAAGCCCGCGACGAACTTGTTGCGCGGTGAGCGATACAGTTCCAGCGGCGAGCCAACCTGTTCGATCCGGCCGGCGTGCAGCACGACGATCTTGTCGGCCATGGTCATCGCCTCGACCTGATCGTGGGTGACGTAGATCATCGTGGTCTTGAGCTTCTGGTGCAGTTCCGAGATCTCCAGCCGCATGTTCACCCGCAGCGCCGCATCGAGGTTCGACAGCGGTTCGTCGAAAAGGAACGCCGCCGGTTCGCGCACGATGGCCCGACCGATCGCGACGCGCTGGCGCTGACCGCCCGAAAGCTGGCCGGGGCGACGGTCGAGATAGTCGGTCAGGTTGAGGATGCGCGCGGCATTGTCGACCTTCTCCTTGGCCGCCGCCGCGTCCAGCTTTGCCATCTTCAGCGGGAAGGCGATGTTCTTGCGCACCGACATATGCGGGTAGAGCGCGTAGCTCTGGAACACCATCGCCAGACCGCGCTTGGCGGGGGGCAGGTCGCTCGAAGGTTGACCGTTGATCTCGATTTCGCCGCCCGAGACGTCTTCCAGACCCGCGATCAGGCGCAGAAGGGTGGATTTGCCGCAGCCCGAGGGGCCGACGAAGACGACGAACTCGCCTTCGTTGATTTCCAGATCGAGCGGCGGGATGACCTCGACATCGCCGAAGGCCTTGCGGACGCCCTTGAGGGTAATCTGTCCCATGGGTTTAGCTCCTTATTTCACGGCGCCGAAGGTCAGGCCACGCACCAGCTGTTTCTGGCTGAACCAGCCGAGGATCAGGATCGGTGCGATAGCCAGCGTCGAGGCGGCAGAGAGTTTCGCGTAGAACAGCCCTTCGGGGCTGGAATAGGCGGCAATGAAAGCGGTGAGGGGGGCGGCATTCGCCGCCGTCAGGTTCAGCGTCCAGAAGGCTTCGTTCCAGGCGAGGATCACGTTCAGCAGAAGCGTCGAGGCGATGCCGGGCACGGCCATCGGGGTCAGCACGTAGAGGATCTCGCCGCTCAAGGTCGCGCCATCCATACGGGCGGCCTCGAGGATGTCCTTCGGAATTTCCTTGAAATAGGTGAAGAGCATCCAGATCACGATCGGCAGGTTCATCAGGCACAGCACGATGACCAGACCGGTCCGGGTATCCAGCAGGCCCCAGTCGCGGAACATCAGGTAGATCGGGACGAGCACCCCCACGGCGGGCATCATCTTGGTGGACAGCATCCACATCAGCACGTCCTTGGTGCGCTTGCCCGGCACGAAAGCCATGGCCCAGGCCGAGGGGATCGCGACGATTAACGCCAGCAGGGTGGAGCCGAACGAGATCACCACCGAATTCATGAAGTGGCGGAAGTAGTTCGAGCGCTCCTGAACGAGATGGTAGCTATCGACGGTCCAGGCCGAGGTCAGCACGTCCCACGGCGCCTTGATCGCGTCGCCCTCGGTCTTGAACGACAGGATGATCGTCCAGAGGATCGGGAAGAAGATCACGAAGGCCAGCGCCCATGCGATCACGGACATGATCGTGCGGCGGCGGTTGGAGATTTTGCGCGCCATTGGATTACGCCTCCAGGTTCTTGCCGATCATCCGCATCAGGAAGATCGCGACGATATTTGCGAGGATCACGGCGATCACACCGCCCGCGGCGCCTCCGCCCACGTCGAATTGCAACAGCGACTGGACATAGACGAGGTAGGTGAGCGTGGTGGACGCGTTGCCCGGCCCGCCATTCGTGGTCACGAGGATTTCCGCGAAGGTCGAGAGCAGGAAGATCGTCTGGATGAGGATCACCACGGTCGCGGCCCGCGCGAGGTGCGGCAGCATGATGTAGAAGAACCGCGACAGCGCGCCCGCGCCGTCCATCTCGGCGGCTTCCAGCTGCTCGGAATCCAGCGATTGCAGCGCGGTCAACAGGATCAGCGTCGCGAAGGGCAGCCACTGCCATGCCACGATTATGGTGATCGAAAGCATCGGCGCATGGGCGAGAAAGTCATATGGCTGTAGCCCTATCGCCTTGGCGATATAGGCGAAAATGCCGTTCACCGGATTGTAGAGCATGTTCTTCCAGACCAGTGCGGACACGGTCGGCATGACGAAGAAGGGCGCGATCACGAGAACCCGCACGATGCCCTGGCCGAAGATCGGCTGATCGAGGAGCAGCGCCAGCAGGATGCCCCCGATCACGGTGATCAGCAGCACGCCCCCCACCAGCACCAAAGTGTTCTTGAGCGCAGTGAAGAAGGCGGGATCGGTGAGGAAGTAATAGTAATTGTCCCAGCCCACGAAGCCGCCCTGACCGGGCATCAGCAGGTTGTAGCGCTGGAACGAGAACCAGATCGTCATGCCCAGCGGCACGGCCATCCACATGAACAGCAGGATGACGGATGGCGAAATCATGAGACGCGCGGCAGAGCGCGAGGCTTGCGTGGACATCGGTCCGGCTCCGGTTATCGGAAGTTGAAAAAAGAGGCACGGGGCGGTCAGACCCAAAAATGACCGCCCCGGCCGGGGAGGGGCCTGGTTACTTGATGTAACCGGCCTTCTTCATCTCGCGCTCGGTCAGGCTCTGTGCGTTTTGCAGTGCCTGATCGCCGGAGATTTGCCCTGCGAGCGCAGCCGAGAACTGCTGGCCGACGGCGGTGCCGATCGCCTGGAACTCGGGGATCGCGACGAACTGGACGCCGGTATAGGGAACCGGATCGACCGTCGGATTGGTCGGATCAGCCGCGTTGATCGAGTCCAGCGTCAGCTTCGCGAAGGGGGCCGCTTCGAGATATTTCGGGTTCTCGTAGAGCGAGGTGCGGGTGCCCGGGGGCACGTTCGCCCAGCCCTCTTTCTCGGCCACGAGCTCGGTATAGTGCTTCGAGGTCGCCCATTCGATGAAGGTCTTCGCGGCGTCTTCCTTCTGGGTGCCCGCCGGGATCGCCAGCGACCAGGCCCAGAGCCAGTTCGCGCGCTTGTCGACGCCTTCCTTGTTCGGCGCGAGCGCGAAGCCGACCTTGTCGGCCACGGTCGAGTCCTTGGGGTTGGTCACGAAGGACGCAGCCACCGTGGCGTCGATCCACATGCCGCATTTGCCCTGCTGGAACAGTGCGAGGTTCTCGTTGAAGCCGTTGGCCGACGCGCCGGGCGGGCCATATTTGTTCATCATGTCGAGGTAACGCGACATGGTCTCTTTCCACGGGGCCGTGTTGAATTGCGGCTGCCAGTTCTCGTCGAACCAACGTCCGCCCATCGAGTTGTCCATCGTGGTCAGGAAGGCGGCGTTCTCGCCCCAACCGGCCTTGCCGCGCAGACAGATGCCGTAGACTTCATTGTCCTTGTCGGTCATCGCGGCAGCGGCTTTTTCGATGTCGGACCAGGTCGGCTTCTCGGGCATTTCCATCCCGGCCTTTTCCATCAGGTCCTTGCGATACATCACGAAGGAGCTTTCGCCGTAGAAGGGCGCTGCATAGAGCTTGCCATCCACGGTGAGGCCTTTGCGGATCTGCGGCAGCAGGTCGTTCACGTCATAGCTGTCGGGCATGCCGTCGAGCGGCACAAGCCAGCCCTGCTTGCCCCAGATCGGAACCTCGTAGGTGCCGATGGTCAGCACGTCGAACTGGCCGCCCTTGGTGGCGATGTCGGTGGTGACCTTCTGGCGCAGGACGTTCTCTTCCAGCGTGACCCATTCCACCTTGATGTCGGGATGCTCGGCATAGAAGTCGTCCATCAGGCCCTGCATGCGGACCATATCGCCGTTGTTCACGGTTGCGACGGTGATGGTGGTCTCGGCTGCCGCAGCAGTCGCAAGCGCGCCGAGAGCACAGGCGCCCATGAGCGCCCGGATCGTATAAGTCATAGATTTCCTCCCTTGCGGTCTGAGCATATGCCCAAACTGTGAGAAAATATTCACAAACAGAACCCAAGCTGTCAATCAAGAATTACTGCGATGTCTTGATTTATTATGAACGCCGTCTCTAACGCCTTGTTTCGGCGTCAGTCTTCCAACAGGGCCTGAGCCGTCGGCTCGTCGGTCACGAGCCCGTTGAGAAGCCCGCCTGCCAGAGCGGCACGAATCGCGACCAGTTTCGAGCTGCCAGCGGCGATGCCGATCACCGGGGCGTCACGCTTGGGTTCGATCCGGAACGAGCCGAAACGCGTCGTGGTGGGAGTGGTGATGTAGTTGCCCTGCGCATCGTAGAACGAGCCCACGAGCTCGCCCACGCCGCCAGCCGCGCGCAGCTCCTCGAGTTCGGCGAGGGTGACGAAGCCGTCCTTGTGCACCGGCGCGTCCTCGCCCAGCTGGCCGACGCCGACGAAGGTCGCATCCGCCTCCGCCGCGAGCCGCTTTACGGCCTGCACCGGCTTGAGCCGGTCGAACATCGCACGTTCCTCCACCGTTTCCGAGATCACCGGAACCAGCATCGGATAATGCGGCAGGCGCAGCTTGTCGGCCATCCGCATGATGACGTCATAGAACGAGGCAGAACCGTCCGGGGCGATGTTGCCGATCAGCGAGACGATCTTGTGCTCGGTCGCGGGGCGCTGCATCACCTCGTTCACCATCGCAGAGAGCGAGCGGCCCGTCCCGAAGGCGATCACCTGCGGCTCGGACCGTGCGAGGATCCGTTCGAGAAGCGTGGCGGCGAAAGCGGCGGTGGCCGTGGCCGGGTCGCCGCGTTCACCCAGCGACGGCGCGACGCGCACCGTCTGCAGCCCAAAGCGACGCATCAGCGCCGCTTCCAGTTCCAGACAGGCGCCGATCTTGTGCTCGATCCGCACCCGCACCAGTCCTTCTGAAACCGCGCGGCTCACCAGCCGCTGCGCGCGCTGGCGCGACACGCCAAGCTCGGCGGCGATCTGGTCCTGCGTCATGCCGCCGACGTAATAGAGCCATCCGGCCCGTGCCGCCTCGTCATCGCGCGAAGTTTCGGCCTCATTCATACGGCTCACGACTCTTTCTCCCTGATGAGTCCATTCTGGAAGAACTCGGTGAAATGCGCAAATTCGCGATGCGGACGGGCATCCTCGGGCGGCGTCAGGTCGCGCCCGGCCAGATGGCTGCCGCCGGTGAAACGCCAGACTTCCATCCCCGCCGCAAGCCCTGCGCGAATGCCGTTGAGGCTGTCCTCGATCACCAGCGTGCGGGCAGGGGCCGCGCCCATCTTCTCCGCCGCGTGCAGGAACAGGTCGGGTGCGGGCTTTCCATGGGCGACCTCGCTCGCGGTGAACAGCCGATCGCCCACCCGGTCGCGCAGGCCTGCGATTTCCAGCGAGCGTTCGGCGCGCGGCAGGCTCGACGACGTGGCCACGCACCATGGCACGTCGAGTGCCTCCAGCACATCGGCCACGCCCTGAGTCACTCGCAGGTCCCGTTCGAACGCGTCGAGCAGACGCGCGCGATACTGCGCCTCGAACTCCTCCGGAAGATCAAGCCCGAACTCGGAGCGGATCTGCTTCATCACCGTGGGATAGGACCGGCCGAGGAAATGGCGCGCGACGTAATCGAGGTCGATATTCACCTGCAGCGTGGCCAGCTCGTCGATCAGCATCTGCGCCGAAATGATCTCGGAATCGATCAGCACCCCGTCGCAGTCGAAAATCACCAGATCGGTCATGGTTCCTCCCCCCCTGTCATTCGCGCAGCGATAGCGTGCGAAACCGGGGATGGCCAGAGGCGGGAACGGTCTGTCAGACCATGGCCTCCTGCGCACCGATCCCGGTCACCCGAAGCACGATCGCGCCCGCGCCGAACAGGAAGATCGCCATCACGCCGAGCCAACCGACCCACGGGATGATCCAGATCAGCGCGCCGATCGCCGCGCCACCGAACGCCGCGAGGGCGCATTCGCCCGGCGTGACCGGCTGGCCGCGCCCGATCAGATCATGCAACCACGCGCCGATGACCCAGATCCCCACGATATAGCCGCCGAAGCCCAGCACCAGCACTCCGAGCAGCGAGAACGGCACCAGCACCAGCCCGATCACGGTCATCGCAAGCAGCAAGATCGACCCCACGAGCGCCGAGAGCCCGACGAACCCCGCAAGGCCCGCGCGCAAGGGATGGGCGAGGCTGCGCCGGCGCATGCGGTCCATCAAGCTCGGCGCGAAGACCGCGAGAAGCGTGGCCACGATCCCGACCACGAGCACGCCGCCCAGCCAGTCGCGGATCTCGATCAGGTAATTGCGCGCCGGGGCAGGGCGTGCCTTCGCCTCTTCGAATTCCTTCGCCTGATGAATGCTTACCCGTTCGGTCGGGGCGACGCTGGAGGGGACGGTCACCTCACCGGGCGTGTCGGTATAGACCTGAACCTTGCCTGTGACCGTCGCGCCATCGCCCCAGGTGACGGTCTTTGTTCCCAGCACGAGATCGCCCGAAATTTCGGCGTCGATCAGCGCCTCGTCGGCGCCGATGACCGCGCTGCCCGCGACAGGAGCCTCGAGCCGAACCTGCTGCCCCATCGCGCGCAGGTTGCCCGAGATCGTCCCCTTGACGGTAAGCGCCTGACCCGCGAGCGTCGCCGCACCCGCGACCGGGGCCGCGAGGTCGATATCCTGACCCGCCGCATAAAGGTCGCCGCCCACCCGTGCGCCGATCACGATATTCTGGCCCGCGAGATGCGCCGCGCCCGTGATCGGGCTACCCATAGTGACGTGCTGACCAGCGGCGAAAAGATCGTGGATGTTCTCACCCGTGGCACTCACGGTGCGGCCCGCGAGATAGGCGTCGCCGCCGAAGCGCCAGTCTTGAGTTTCCTCGGCCGCCGCGACCGAGGCGGCCAGAGCGACAGCGAGGCAGGCGAGGGATTTGACGAGGAAATTGCGCGACATAACCGGGGCCTTCCAGCGAAATTGACGATGGGGAAGTGTAACACCAATCGTTCACGGCCACGTGACATAGCTCAATACGGGCATAAAAACCTGCGATTTGCGCATGTGAAAAGGGGCGCCCCTTCCGGAGCGCCCCTTCCCATAGATCCCTGAAGCGGGAACGGCTGATTACATCATGCCGCCCATGCCGCCCATGCCGCCCATGTCGGGGGCACCGCCAGCGCCTTTCGGCTCCGGCTTCTCGGCGATCATCGCTTCGGTGGTGATCAGCAGGCCAGCAACCGAGGCCGCGTCTTCGAGCGCGGTGCGGGTCACTTTCGCCGGGTCGATCACGCCGAACTCGAACATGTTGCCGTACTCTTCGGTCTGCGCGTTGAAGCCGAAGTTCAGGTCGTCGCTCTCGCGGACCTTGCCGGCCACGACAGCACCGTCCACACCGGCGTTTTCTGCGATCTGACGCAGCGGCGCTTCGAGGGCGCGCTTGACGATCGCGATACCGGCTTCCTGGTCGGAGTTCGCACCGGAGAGACCGGCGAGCACTTTCGCGCCCTGAACGAGGCTGACGCCACCGCCGACAACGATGCCTTCCTGAACGGCCGCACGGGTCGCGTTCAGAGCGTCGTCCACACGGTCCTTGCGCTCTTTCACTTCGACTTCGGTCATGCCGCCGACGCGGATGACAGCCACGCCACCGGCCAGTTTCGCGACGCGCTCTTGCAGCTTCTCGCGGTCGTAGTCCGAGGTGGTTTCCTCGATCTGGGTGCGGATCTGGCTGACGCGCGCTTCGATCTCGGCCTTGTCACCAGCGCCTTCGACGATGGTGGTGTCGTCCTTGGTGATGCTCACCTTCTTGGCGGTGCCCAGCATGTCCATGCCGACGTTCTCGAGCTTCATGCCGAGGTCTTCCGAGATCACCTGGCCGCCGGTCAGGATCGCGATGTCCTGCAGCATGGCCTTGCGGCGGTCGCCGAAGCCCGGTGCTTTCACGGCTGCGATCTTAAGGCCGCCGCGCAGCTTGTTGACCACGAGGGTCGCGAGCGCTTCGCCTTCGACGTCTTCAGCGATGATGAGGAGCGGCTTTTGCGACTGGATGACCTGCTCGAGCAGCGGGACCATCGGCTGCAGCGACGAGAGCTTCTTCTCGTGGAGCAGGATGTAGCAGTCTTCGAGTTCCGCGACCATCTTGTCGGGGTTGGTCACGAAGTAGGGCGACAGGTAGCCGCGGTCGAACTGCATGCCTTCGACGACTTCGACTTCGGTCTCCATGCCGCGGGCTTCTTCCACCGTGATGACGCCGTCATTGCCGACTTTCTGCATCGCGTTGGCGATCATCTTGCCGATGGCTTCTTCGCCGTTCGCCGAGATGGTGCCGACCTGAGCGACTTCGTCCGAGTCCTTGACCGGGCGGGCCGCGCTCTTGATCGCGTCGACGACTTTCGAGGTCGCGAGATCGATGCCGCGCTTGAGGTCCATCGGGTTCATGCCAGCGGCCACGGCTTTCAGGCCGTCCTTGACGATCGCCTGAGCGAGCACAGTGGCGGTGGTGGTGCCGTCGCCAGCCTCGTCATTGGTGCGCGAGGCGACTTCTTTCACCATTTGCGCGCCCATGTTCTCGAACTTGTCCGAAAGTTCGATCTCTTTGGCGACCGACACACCGTCTTTGGTGATGCGCGGCGAACCGAACGACTTTTCGATGACGACGTTGCGGCCTTTCGGGCCCAGCGTGACCTTCACCGCGTCGGCGAGGATGTTGACGCCGTCGAGCATACGATCGCGGGCGTCGGTGGAGAATTTCACGTCCTTGGCTGCCATGTTTGTTGGCTCCTTGACTGAGTTGTTCTTGGGATATCAGGGGATCTCGGTAAGGGCAGGGCGCCTTACGAGATGATGCCCATGATGTCGCTTTCTTTCATGATGAGCAGCTCTTCGCCGTCGAGGGTCACTTCCGTGCCCGACCACTTGCCGAAGAGAACGCGGTCGCCAGCTTTGACGCCCGGTGCGATCAGCTCGCCCGATTCCTTGCGTGCGCCGTCACCCACTGCGACGACTTCACCCTCTGCGGGCTTTTCTTTCGCGCTGTCGGGGATGATCAGGCCACCCTTGGTTTTTTCTTCGCTCTCCACGCGCTTGACCAGCACACGGTCATGAAGCGGTTTGAATGCCATCTGGGTCACTCCCTAAAGGTTCCAGGTTCGAAAACTTTTAGCACTCGTTATTGGTGAGTGCTAACGATGGCGGAGTTAGTCACTGAGGCGGGCGGCTGTCAATAACCGAAAAGCGAATTTTTTGCGTCAATTCGAACGATCGGGGCGCGGCGATTTCGCCTCTATGCGGAACGCATATCGCGTGGCACTCTCGCCCTCATGAAATTCGCCAAGCTCCTTCGGCCTTTGCTGGCCCCCGCGCTTTCTCTCTGCCTCGCACTGCCCGCATGGGCGGAGTGCCGCGGCACGAATATCTTTGACGCGCTGCCCAAGGCCGAACAGGAGGCGCTGACAGCCGCCGCCGATTCCGCGCCCTTCTCTCGCGGGTTGCTGTTCTCTGCAACCAAGGGCACGGAAAAGATCACGCTGGCCGGCACCTACCATCTGCCCGATCCGCGTCATGACAAGCTGGTCGGGGCGCTCTCGAAGGCACTCGAGAAAGCGTCGCGGCTGCTGGTGGAGGCGGGCCCGGACGAGCAGGCGCGGCTGGAGCACGCGATCCAGACCGACCCGACGCTGATGTTCTCGACCGGCAAGACCCTGCCACAGATAATGTCCGAGCAGGACTGGAACATGACCAAGGCGGCGCTCGCGGCCCATGGGATGCCCGCTTTCCTCGCCGCCAAGATGCGCCCCGCTTTCGTCGCGATGACGCTGTCGCTGCCGCCCTGTGCCACGGCCGAGCTCGCCAAGGGAGAGGGCGGTCTGGACCTGCAGGTAATGACGCAGGCCGAGGCCGACGGCGTGCCGGTCGAGGCGCTGGAGCCGTGGGACACTGTCTTCAAGCTGTTCAACGGCATCACCGAGACCGAGGCGCTGGAAATGCTCCGCGCGGCAGTGATCGGCGCGCCCTTGGCTGACGATATGGGCGTGACGATGGGCGATCTCTATTTCCGGGGCGAACCGCGCCTGATCTGGGAACTGGCGCGCGAACAGGCCGTCACGGCAGGCATGAATGCCGATGAGGTCGAGCGCCAGATGAAGCTCTCCGAGGATCTGCTGATGGTCGCCCGCAACCGCAACTGGCTGCCCAAGATCGAAGCCGCGGCGAAGCAGGGGCCGGTCGTGGTCGCGGTGGGCGCGCTGCACCTTTCGGGTAAAGAGGGGTTGTTGCGGTTGCTCGAGAAGGACGGCTGGAGCATCGAGCGGCTCGATAGCTGAGACGTCGAAATGCAGTTTGCCCCGGGGTGACCCGCCCCGGTCCGCGCCTGTCCGGTTGCTCGCTTGCGGCTCTTTCCGCATCGCCAGACCCCTAGGTGACAAGCCCAGACACAGCGCCTATAACCTGCGCCGACAGTTGATTATCCGAGAGGATCTCCCCATGACGATTAAGGTTTTCGGCCACAAGGCCCCCGACACCGACTCGACCGGCTCGCCCATTGCCTGGGCGTGGTATCTCAACGAAGTCAAAGGCACCCCGGCCAAGCCCTGCCTGCTGGGCGAGCCCAATACCGAGGCGGCTTTCGTCATCGAGCATTGGGGCCTCGACAAGCCCGAGATCATCTCTGACGTGGAAGAAGGCGAGGACGTGGTCGTCGTCGACACCAACAACCCCGCCGAGCTGCCGAGCGGTATCAACGCTGCCAACGTCATCCAGATCATCGATCACCACAAGCTGACCGGCGGGATCGAGACCAAGGGACCGATCGACATCACGATGCGCCCGCTCGCCTGCACCGCGACC
The DNA here is from genome assembly GCF_002213225.1 of Thioclava sp. IC9. Taxonomy (NCBI): domain Bacteria; kingdom Pseudomonadati; phylum Pseudomonadota; class Alphaproteobacteria; order Rhodobacterales; family Paracoccaceae; genus Thioclava; species Thioclava sp. IC9. Next base: position 951,833 of record NZ_NBNX01000001.1, on the reverse strand, counting down.
ATCCTCTACGATCTGATGGGCGACGACGTGGCGAAAGCGCCGCGCGGCATCAAGGGCGCGATGCTCAGCTGCATCCTGTCGGATACGCTGGAATTCCGCTCGCCCACCACGACCGATCACGACCGCGCCGTCTGCGACGCGCTGGCGAGCGATCTGGGCATCGACATGCACGAGCTGGCCGAGAAGATGTTCGAAGCGAAATCGGACGTCTCCGCCTTCACCGATGCAGAACTGCTGCGGATGGATTCCAAGGAATACCCGGTCGACGGCACGACCTTCCGCGTTTCCGTGCTGGAGACCACCGCGCCGAAGATGGTGCTGGACCGGAAGGCCTCGCTGATGACCTCGATGGAAGAGGTCGCGAAGGAAGACGGCGTCGATCAGGTGCTCCTGTTCGTGATCGACATCCTGAAGGAAGAGGCGACGCTGCTGGTGCCGAACGATCTGGTGAAGGGCGTGGCCGAGAAGAGCTTCGACGCCACGGTCGAGGGCGACACGGTGGTGCTGCCCGGCGTGATGAGCCGCAAGAAGCAGATCATCCCGTCGCTCAAGGTCTGAGCTTTTCGAGATTTGAGATAGGGAAGGGGCGTCCGGTCGGGCGCCCCTTTTTCTGATTTGGTCGCCCAGTTCGGGCGCAATCGCGAAGCGGGAGCATTTTGCTCCGGCGCGGGGCGACCAGCCCGGGGCCGCGCCCGACCCTCCCCCCGGGAGGGCGCATTGGCGATGTCAGCGCGGGCTCGAACGTCATTCGGGCTTGCGAGATAAACCGCCAAGCCACCCGCCGATCGAAGCGCCCACCCGAGGCTCAGGCCCGCCACTCATTGCCTCACTCTTCCATCGTCCCCGTTTCCACGAAGCGCTGGTGCCATCTCAGCGCCTCGCCCAGCAGGTTCGGGGCATGATTGGCGAAGCTGCCCTTCTTGGCGCGCTCGAAATAGTCCCGCAGCATCGGGCGATAGGCGGGATGGGCGCAGGTCTCGATGATCGTCTCGGCACGCTGCTTCGGAGACAGCCCGCGCAGATCGGCCAGACCCTGCTCGGTCACAATTACCTGCACGTCCTGCGCGATGTGATCGACATGGGCGGCCATCGGCACGATCGCCGAAATCTTACCACCTTTGGCGACCGACGGAGTCATGAAGATCGAGACATAGCCGTTGCGCGCGAAATCGCCCGAACCGCCGATGCCGTTCTGGATCTTTGAGCCCATCACATGTGTCGAGTTCACGTTGCCATAGATATCCGCTTCGATCAGCCCGTTCATCGCGATGCAGCCCAATCGGCGCACCAGCTCTGGATGGTTCGAGATTTCCTGCGGGCGCAGGATCAGCTTGTCGCGGAAATAGGCGGCGTTGTAGTTGAAATACTGCGCCTTCTCGGGCGAGAGCGAAAAGGCGGTAGCCGAGGCCATGCGCAGCTTGCCCGCCTCGATCATGTCGAGCATCCCGTCTTGAATGACCTCGGTGAAGGCGGTCATCTGGTCGAAGGGGGCCTCGATCAGCCCGGCCATCACCGCGTTCGGCACGTTGCCCACGCCGGATTGCAGCGGCAGCAGCCCGCGGGGCAGGCGGCCCTGTTTCACCTCGTTGCCGAGAAAGTCGAGGATATGGCCCGCAATCGCCTCGGCCACCGCATCGGGCGGGCTGAAGGGCGCGTTGCGGTCGGGCGCGTCGGTCTCGACCACGGCCACGACTTTCTCGGGATCGACCTCGAAATAGGTCTGGCCGATGCGGTCGTCAGGCTTCACCAGCTGGATCGGCACGCGGTTCGGGGGCAGGGCGGTGCCGTAATAGATGTCATGCATCCCCTCCAGCATCGGTGACTGCCAGCGGTTCACTTCGAGGATGATCTTGTCAGCGCAGTCGAGCCACGTCTTGTTATTGCCGACCGAGCTCGACGGGATCAGCTTGCCATCCTCGGTGAAGCCGGAAATCTCGATCACCGCCGTGTCGAGCTTGCCCATGAACCCCATCCACGCCATCGGGGCGACCTGGCTCAGGTGCATGTCGAAATATTTCATCTGACCCGCATTGATCCGCTCGCGCGCGATCGGGTCGGAATTGTAGGGTAGGCGGAATTCGATTCCGTCGGCCTTGGCCAGAGCGCCGTCCAGCTCGGGGCCCGTCGAAGCGCCCGACCAGATCTTCACTTTGAACGGGCGGCCCGCCGCGTGCTCGGCCTCGATCCGGGAAGCGAGCGCCATCGGCACCGCCTTGGGATAGCCCGAGCCGGTGAAGCCCGACATGCCGATCGTCGCGCCATTGTCGATCAGGGCGGCGGCGTCTTCGGCGGACATCACCTTGGCGGCGAGCCCTGCATGGGCTTTGCGGATCGTGTGGTTCATGAGCAAGCGCCTCCTTCGCGATGGTTCGGTCGCGATGGCGCGGAGCGGGGCTCCTCTCTGCCTCGCATCGCCGCGCGACCTCGTGTTCCGCTGACGAGGAACGCGAGGTTGCGCGGGATGTCCATGTTTGGCCGGTATGCGATGGACGCATGACTGATGTCGCTGGGCGCATGGCGTAGAGTTTGCGGCGCCGGGAGCGTTGAGATCAGGCTTCGACAAACCCCATCGAAATCAGGGCTTGGGCGAAATCGTCGTCGGTGAAGGGCTTGATCAGTATTTTGCCTTCAGGGAAACCATCCATCATCATGGATTTTTCATCATAGCCGGTCGAATAGAGGATTGGCACCGCGCGTTCGCGCAGCGCCTTGGCAGCTTCCAGCGAGGTTTCGTCGCCGAGATTGATGTCGAGCAGCGCCATCGAGATATCGTTGCCGCCAGCGATGTGCTGCAACGCTTCATCGACGGTGCCGAAGATGACCACGTCGCGCGCACCGAATTCGCTTAGCATCGCGGCCGCGTCATAGGCCACGATCATTGCGTCTTCGAGAACCAGCGCGGTGCCGTCGATCCGAGGTGGCGCACAAAGAGTCACGAGGACCGCCTAGCCGCGCGGCGGGCATCGCTTGCGCTATTCTCGCTTCGTTCGTGCTGGATATTCCGGGGCATCAGCATCCTGTCCTTGCAGATAACTGCGTTCGAAGGGGGAAGGGATCGTAGTTGATCCGGCGTCGCATCTGAAATTTAGGCGTCAGTCCCGGTCGACGGTGCGCTGAGAGGCCTCGTGAACCTTAATGCACGTCATAATCTTCGGGGTCATTTAACTATGACATACCTTCGCAATTCGTCTAGCCGCTTGTTTCCGGCTCTACAAAGCATCGTGAACGCCTGTCGGCGGAAACGTGAGGCAAATAACGGGAAACACTCGCTTCCTCCCGAAGATCGAAAGGAACCCGCCAAGGCCATCCGCGTTGCCTTATGACGCAAAAGTGAGCCAAGGCATGACAAGTAACTGTAGAAATTGCCCCTTCGTCGATAATCCCGCCTTCATGGCGCCGGATCCGTGTGAAGAAGCGATCACTGAAGCCGCCCGGGCGGGCGAGCTGCGGATGCCCTCGGGCCAGGCCGTGGTGATGGAAGGGAACGAGCCGCAGCGCTTTTTCACTCTGCTCGAGGGTCAGGCGATGCGCTACCGGATGCTGGAAGACGGACGGCGGCAGGTGCTCAATTTCCTCTTTCCCGGCGATCTGATCGGTCTCGACGCGATCATGATGGGCGTGGCCTCGCATACGACCGAGGCGCTGACGCCGGTGAAGCTCAGCGTATTCGACCGCAGACAGGTCTGGGAACTGTTCTCGAAAATGCCGCAGCGCGCGATGATGCTGACATGGCAGGTCGCGCGCGAGGAGCATTTCCTCGGCGACGCGCTGGTGACGGTTGGCCAGCGCTCGGCGCGCGAGGCGCTCGCTTGGGCCTTCGTGACGCTCTACGAGCGCGGCATGCAGACCGGGCTGGTGCGCGATGGAAAGATGCCGTTCCCCGTCCGCCAGCAGGATCTTGCGGATGCGCTTGGGCTGTCACTGGTTCACACCAACAAGACCCTCGCCCGCCTGCGCAGCGAAGGGTTGGTTCAGTGGGCGCAGGGGATTCTCCAACTGCCAGATCTGGAAAAGCTCGCCGACATAGGAGTCGTCGAGCTCGGATCCGGGAAGCCACGCTACTATTTGTAGTGGCGTAATTCCCCAGCCCGACCGCAGCCGCACACCGATTCTCGAAGCTTTTCACATAGGCGAAAAGCGATTTTTCGCAGGGTGACGCAGAGGAATACCGGAAAAGACCTGCAGCGATGTCCTATGACGTAGCGCGTTCATCGGTTTCGCGGCAGATGCTGGCTTTCCTCGAATAAGTTAACAAAACGGAACCGAGCAAGCTTGGAAGACCTGTCTCGAAAATCTGACTTCGCCAATCTGGCGGACGTTTCCCATTCGCAACGCGCGGTGCCCGTGGGCGCGGCGCTTCTGCCCGAGTCCACGCCGCTGATCGCGCGGATCGAGCGCGGCATCGCCATGCGCTATACTCTGATCGAAGACGGGCGTCGGCAGGTCGAGGCGCTGGTTTATCCCGGCGATCTCTGCGGCCTCACGAGCGTGCTGCACGGCCCCGGGGCGAGTTACTACGAGGCGCTCACGCCGGTGATACTGTCGAGCTTCGATCCGGCCGATCTGCGCCAACCCGCGATCAACGGCCCAGATCGCGACACTGCGCTTCTTTGGCTGATGACGCGCGAACTGACGCGGCTTTCGGGCTGGCTGGCCTCCGTCGGGCAGCGCAACGCCAACGAGGGCATCGCCTGGTTCGTGATGCACGCATGGGAGCGCGCCGAGGCGGTCGGTCTGATCGAGAAGGACAGCGCCCCGTTCCCCTTTGCCCAGCAGGTCGTGGCAGACTCGCTCGGGCTCTCGCTGGTGCATACCAACAAGACGATCCGCCGTCTGCGCGATCAGGGTCTCTTCCGCATCTCCGGCGGGCGCGTACGGATTTCCTCGCTTCCGGCGCTGCGTCGGGCGGCCGCTCTCTAAGCTCTTCCCTGTCGCCCAAACGACGCGCTGCGACCTTGTTTGGCGCCGGTCCGACACAGCGCCCAGGAGGGCCAGATCAGGCCTCCAAAGCGAGTCCCGCATCCGGCGACGCCCCTCACATCCGGCGTGACCTCAAGCGCGCGTGATCGGCTAAGTTGCTCATTTTGCTCACGGATCGCTCACCGCTGCATCACAAGCGCGAGAGATTGGCCCGTTTGCCCCTGTGTTTCGATGCGCGCGTTCAAGCCCAACCCCCTTTATTTATTGGGAATTTTTTCGTGTGTCGCAGGACTGTGATGGAAATTGTGCATATATTTCATATGTTTGCGGCTGTTCCTGCGACAATTTGTCAAGACCGATTGACCTCAAGGGCGCTGCCCTAGAGTGGAAGGCAACGCGCGGGATGGGAGCCCTCGCGGCCTCCCCCGAGAGACCCCTATGCCCCCGCGCCAAGAAGAGGGAATAGGAAAGGTATTTCCGTGTTGTTTGAAAAAATCTACAAGCGGCCCAGCCGCCTCGCTGCCCCGGTCCTGTTGACCGTCGCGGCTGCATGGCTGTCAGGTTGCGCGGAGAACGGGGTGATGACCCCGCTCGGGCCGGTCGCGGCCGGAGAACGCGCGCACTTGATCAGCTTCTTTCTCTGGATGCTGCCCATCACGTTGCCGATCCTGATCGGTACGCCGTGGATCGCGATGCGCTATCGCCGCCATGGCGGCAAGGGCAAGTACGACCCGAACTGGGCACACTCGGTTGGGGCCGAAGTCGTGATCTGGGGCGGTGCCACGCTCACCTTCCTCATCGTCGGCTGGCTCACCTGGGGCCACGTGCAGGGCGAAGACCCCTACAAGCCGACGGGTAAGGACCCGATGCATGTGAAGGTCATCGGTTCCGAGTGGAAATGGATGTTCATCTATCCCGGCAAGGTCGCCGCCGTGAACCGGCTGGTTCTTCCCGAGAACACCCCGGTCGAGTTCGACCTGACCGCGACCGGCGCGATGCAGAGCTTCTGGATTCCGCGTCTCGCGGGCCAGATCTACGCGATGCCCGGCATGAAGACGAAGATGAACCTGACCACCTCGGAGAACCCGTCGCAGACCTATGGCTTCAACAGCCAGTTCAACGGCGCGGCTTTCCCGCTCAACAAGTTCGAAGTGGACGTGGTGAGCCAGGATCAGTTCAACGCCTTCCTGCAAGAGCCCAAGCACCCCTTCGCCCAGCTCGAGAAGCAGTTCAAGAAAACCGCGACCTGGTCGGGGCCTGAACTCTTCGAGCCGCCGGAGACCGGTTTCTGGGACAAGGTGGCTATGAACCCCGACATGCTGACCGATGGTGGCGCCGCCATCCTTCCCGACAACGCGCCCGAGCAGAAACAGATCGATGACGCGATCCGCGACGAGCTGCATGTCTCGCAAATTCAACCTCAAGGGGACGCGCAATGAGTATTCTTGGTAGTCTCGACTGGAACGATATCTTCATCGTTCCCTTCTTTACGGAGCCGTCTCTGTCCACCGGGATCGCGGCCGGCGCCGGCGGCGTCGTCGTGCTCGGCGCGCTCGCGGTCATGGTTCTGCTGACCGTCAAAGGCTGGTGGAAACCGCTCTGGTCCAACTGGATCACTACGCTCGATCACAAGAAGATCGGCGTCATCTACATCGTTCTTGCCCTGATCATGCTGATCCGCGGCGTGCTTGAGGCGGTCGTGATGCGCGCCCAGCAGGTCTCGCCCGCACCGGGCTTCCTGTCGGTCGAACACCATGCAGAGCTGTTCTCGACCCACGGCACGATCATGATCTTCTTCGTGGCGATGCCCTTCCTGACCGGCGTCATCAACGTCGTCATGCCGCTCCAGATCGGTGCGCGCGACATGGAGTTCCCCTTCATGAACGCGGTTTCGCTCTGGCTGTCGATCGGCGGTGCGGCGCTCGTGATGGCCTCGCTCGTCGTCGGTCACTTCGAGACCGGCGGTTGGACCGCTTACCCGCCCTACACGGGCATCAAGCTGTCGCCGAACGAGGGCGTGGATTACTGGATCTGGTCGCTGGGCCTGACATCTGTGGGCTCGACGCTTTCCGGCATCAACTTCCTCGTGACGATCTACAAGCAGCGTGCCCCCGGCATGAAACTGTTCGACATGTCGATCTTCGCCTGGGCGACGCTGTGCACTGCGATCCTGATGATCTTCGCGATGATGCCGCTGACGGTGGCCTCGCTGATGCTGGCGCTTGACCGTCAGGCGGGCTTCCACTTCTTCACCGCCACCCAAGGCGGGAACATGATGAACTTCGCCAACATGTTCTGGCTGTTCGGTCACCCGGAAGTCTACATCCTGATCCTGCCGGCCTTCGGCGTGTTTTCGGAAGTCATCCCGACCTTCTCGGGCAAGAAGATCTACGGCTACACCTCGCTGGTCTGGGCCACCATTGCCATCGCAGTGCTGTCCTTCACCGTCTGGGTGCACCACTTCTTCACCATGGGCCAGACGGCCAACCTGAACGCGATCTTCGGGATCGCCACGATGACGATCGGCGTGCCGACGGGCGTGAAGGTCTTCAACTGGATGCTGACGATGTGGCGCGGCAAGCTGCGGTTCTCGACCGCGATGCTGTTCTCCACCGGCTTCATCTTCACCTTCGTGATCGGCGGGATCACGGGCGTCATGCTCGCCAACCCGACGATCGACTTCGCAACCCACAACTCGCTGTTCCTGGTGGCGCACTTCCACAACATGCTCATCCCGGGCCTGCTGTTCGGTATGTTCGCGGCCGTGAACTTCTGGTTCCCGCTCTGCTTCGGCTTCCGCCTGGACGAGAAATGGGGCCGTCGCAGCTTCTGGCTGTGGATGATCGGCTTCTACGGGGCCTTCATGCCGCTCTACGCGATCGGCCTGATGGGCGCGCCGCGCCGCATGGCCTTCTTCACCGAGCCGGCCTACTTCCCGTGGCTGGTGATCGCGATGCTCGGCGCGCTCTGCGTGCTGGCCGGGCTGACCGCGCAGGTCATCCAGATCTGGGTCTCGGTCAAGAACCGTGAGAGCCTGATGGTGCCGGCGGGCGATCCGTGGGACGGTCGTGGTATCGAATGGTCGCTGGGCTGCCCGGTGCCGGAATACGACTTCACCACCATTCCCGCGATGACCTCGCGCGAGCCGTGGGTCGATGCGAAGGAAGCGGGCAAGCGGATCATGGATCCGACCGAGTTCGTCGACATCCATCTGCCGAAGCCGACCGGTATGCCCTTCCTCGTGGGCCTGGTCGCGACGCTCTTCGCGTTCGCCATGATCTTCCAGATGTGGCTGATCGCGGCAGTGGGCTTCGTGGCCATGTGGGTGCTGGTGCTGATCCGCTCCTACGACACCGATTGGGAAGAAACCATCACTGCGGAAGAACTGCGCGAGGGCTATGAAGCCCATAAGCGCCTCGTCGAAACCACGCCGCAAATCCGGCTCGACGATGAGTTCACCACCAAGAACCGCGGCCTGATCATGGAGACGCAGGTATGAGTGCAACTATGAGCAACACGGGGGCAGCGCACGCTGCCTCCCACGATCACGGCCATCACGACAAGACGGGCACGGTGATCTTCGGCTTCTGGATCTTCCTGATGTCGGATCTCATCGCCTTCTCGCTGATGATCGCCAACTACGCCGATGCCGAATGGCACGGCATCGCGAACGGGCCGAGCCCGCATGAGCTGTTCAGCCTCGGCCTGCCCACGATCGAGACGATGGCGCTGCTGATCTCGACCTTCACCTTCGGCATCTGCACGCTGGGGATGAAATACGGCGCGTCGATGAAGCGCACCGTGGGTTGGCTCGTCCTGACGCTGGCACTCGGCGCGATCTTCCTCGGGATCGAACTCTACGAATTCCACGAGTTCTGGACCGAGGGCAACACGCCGCAAGTGTCGGGCTTCCTGACCGCCTATTACTCGCTGGTGGGGCTGCACGGTCTGCACGTCACCTCGGGTATCATCTGGGGCATCCTGCTGATGGTTCAGATGAAGACCTTCGGGATGAACGACCTGATCAAGTCGCGTCTCGTGCGTCTGGGCCTGTTCTGGCACATGCTGGACATCGTCTGGATCGCGCTGTTCACGAAAGTCTACCTGATGGGGGTGCTGTGATGGACTATATCAACTCCGACGTCGGCATGGACTCGGCTGAGTACAAGCACGACATGGCGCGCTATGTCTGGGGCTTCGCCCTCTCGGTGGTCCTGACGCTCGCAGGCGTCGTGATCGTCGCGGGCGGCATGTTCTCGGTCGGTGTCGCATGGTCCCTCGTGGGGCTGCTCGGCATCGCGCAGCTGGTGATCCAGTTCTGGGCCTTCATGCACCTCGATTTCTCGAAAGAGGCGCGGCCGGACCTGTATCTGGTGCTGTTCACCTTCCTGCTCATCATCCTTATGGCCGCGGGCACCGTCTGGGTGCTGGCCGATCTGGCAAGCCGGATGGGTATGGGCGCCGGCAGCATGTGAGCCGAGGGGCCGGGGCCTTCGGTCCCGCGCCGCCAAGACAAAAAGAGACGCGGGCAGCGAAAACTGCCCGCGTTTTTTCATGTCCGCCTTTGCTGCGCGGTTACATCGGGAAAAGCTGGTAGCCTTGGCTCTCGAGCACCGGAACCGCCGCCAGCGCGGAGAGCGCCACATCCACATTCGGCCCGACCTGATCCTCGCTGAAGCCGTGATCGGCCAGCGCCTGCCCGCAGACGTAGAGCGTGACGCCTGCCTCCGCGAGCTCCTTCTTGAGCTTCGTGTCTGGATCATCGTTACCGAATTTCTTCTTATACGCTTCCGGCGAGAGGGCGAGCTTGGTCGCCGCGCCGTGCAGCACCACCGCGAACTTGCGATGCTCCTTGTCGACGCCCGCATTGCCGTAGACGTTGACCGCGCGCGCGACATGCCAGAGCGCCGCGTTCACGCCGTCTTCCATCGTCTTGTCGCCGCCGACGTCGAAGACGATCTTCCAGTCCTTTTTCGGGTCAGGGGTCAGCGCGCCATCGGGCACGGGATGCATCTTGCCGTAATCCTTCACGACCGGGTTGATCCATTCGGTCTGACCGGAGCCGGTTCCGGGATCGTCCGAGGCGGCATAGGCCATGGTGCTGCCAAGCGCGATCGCGGCGAAATAGGGGATGACGAGGCGGGCGGGATAGCGCATCGGGAAACTCCTCGGATTGCAGGTGCCTTCGGGCTGCGAAATCGCAGCTCAGGGACAATCCGGAGACGGGGGCGCACGTTCCTCTACGATTTCTCACGCGCGATCCAGTTTTTGTGAGCGCAGGTTCGGGCGCGAGAACGCAAAGAAAAACGCCGCTCGAATAAGCGGCGTTCAGGGTGGCCTAGACGGTGGAGGCGGGGCTCAGGAGCCCCAGTGCCGCACCGGACCGCAATCCATATGCACGAAGTTCGAGCGCGAGTACTTGCCCACGCCGCCGGCATGGCAGGCGGTCGCTGCCTTGTACATCTGGCTGACCGAGCGCGACTTCAGCCGCAGGTCCATCGCCAGCCCCTTCATGTGCAGCGAGTTCTTCGCGACGCCTTTCGAGCGGGCGCGCAGCATCGCGTTGGTCTTGGGCGAGCGGTAGCCCGAGAGCAGCATGTAAGGTTCGTTCGATTCCATCAGGTTGTGTGCGGCCGCCGCGATGTCCACGGTGCGCGCGTCGATGTTTTTCAGCTGGTTGGTGCGCCAGTCGCGGGCGAAGTAGGTGATTTCCTTCAGCGCGTCCGGGATATACTCGCCTTCGATCCAGTAAACGGTGTCGAGCGTCTCGCCGGTACGACCGTTATACATCTTGATCCGTCGGATATCCCCAGCGCCCTTGAGTAGACCGAAAGCGTTACTCATGGTGGGGGCTGCCGTCACCATGGTCGCAGCAAATGCGCCCAGAAGGCCGCGCCGGGAAATCGTCGTCATAGCAAGTTCCTGTGTTCGCCTGTCTCTCGATTTACCCGCCCTGTTTCGGGCGGTTGAGGGATGGTAGACCCAAACTTCTCACTTCTTATGGCATAGACCGATTAATCGATAAAGAACGGAACTGATGCATCTTTGCCATAACGAGGCGGGTCGGCAAAAATTCGCCTGCCGGTAGTAAAATTCTCCTCCCAGCCATGTGGGAGCGGCGCGAGGCCGCGGCCCCGGGTGGAGGAAAGGCGCTGTTGCGCGCCTGCATCTTTCCTCGGGCCTCGGCTCAATTCGTTGCGCGCAGGCAACGCTTCGCTGGACAGTTGCGGGTAAGTTTGGAACATCTGGAACGAAGGGTCCGGGCAGGGGTTTAGACGCCATGACGCGCAATTTCCGTAAGATAGGGCTGGCCTTCGCGCTGGCTACGCTCGCCGCCGGCGCCCAGGCGCAAGGCACTGCCCAGATCGCCGCCCAAGGGGCCATGTCGCCATTGGCAGGGGTCGAACTCTCGGGATTCACCCAAGCTGTCGCCGAAGCCGCCGCCAAGACTCCCGCCCTCGCCGCCTTCTACGCCGCGCGCGATTACCGACCGATCTGGACCGCCGCCGGGGATGCCGATCGCCGCGCGGCCTTCATGCGTGCGCTCGACCTGTCGAGCCTGCAGGGACTTCCGACCGCGCATTACGATCCCGCGGGTCTGCGTGTCGCCTTCGCCGCCGTCCAGTCCGAGCGCCAGCGCGGTCTGCTCGAAGTGAAGATGAGCCAGATCTTCCTCGATTACGCGCATGACCTGTCGCATGGCGTGCTCGATCCGCACAGCGTGATTTCCGATATCAAGCGCGAACCCAAGCGCGCCGATCCCGAGGCCCGGATCACTGCCTTCGCGGCCTCGACGAACCCCGCGCTGTTCCTGCGCGAACTCGCTCCGCAGATGCCGCAATATGCGCAGCTCGTGAAAGCGCGTCTCGATCTGGAGCATCAGATAGAAGCGGGTGGCTGGGGGCCGACGGTGCCCGGCTCCAAGCTCGAGCCCGGCGACAGCGGGCCGGACGTGATCGCGCTTCGGAACCGGCTGCAGAAGATGGGCTATCTGGGCCGCACCGCCAGCGCGAGTTACGACGCCGATATGCAGAAGGCGGTGCAGGCCTACCAGGCCGATCAGGGGCTCGCGACCGACGGCATCGCCGGGCCGAGCACGCTGGGCGAGTTGAACAAGAGCCCGGAAGCGCGGATGAAATCCATCCTCGTCGCGATGGAGCGTCTGCGCTGGATGAACGGCATCGATTTCTCGCAACGCTACGTCTGGGTCAACATCACCGATTTTTCGGTTCGCGTGGTCGATCATGGAAAGACCATTTTCCGCTCGGTCACGGTGGTCGGGCAGAATAGCTCGGATCGCCGCACGCCGGAGTTCTCCGACGAAATGGAGCGGATGGTCATCAACCCGGCATGGCATGTGCCGCGCTCGATCGTGACCAAGGAATATCTGCCGAAGATGCAGCGCAATCCGAACGCGGCGAGCCAGCTTCAATTGATCGACAGCCAAGGCCGGGTCGTGCCACGCTCGGCGGTGAATTTCGCGGCTTATAATGCGAGCAACTTCCCCTTCGCGATGAAAGAGCCGCCATCGAGCCGCAACGCGCTCGGGCTGGTGAAATTCCTGTTCCCGAACCGCTGGAATATCTACCTGCACGACACGCCGTCGAAATCGCTCTTCCAGAAAGAGACGCGGGCGTTCAGCCACGGCTGCGTGCGCGTCGGCGACCCCTTCGATCTGGCGTATACCCTTCTGAGCGCGCAAAGCGACAATCCCGAGGCGGAGTTCAAGCGCATCCTCAATTCGGGGCGCGAAACTGTGGTACCGCTGGAAAAGCACGTTCCCGTGCACCTGACCTACTTCACCGCCTGGCCGACCGCGACCGGCCATGTCGAGTATCGCCGCGACGTCTACGGGCGTGACGCGATCCTCTTCGACGCGCTGCAAAAGGCCGGGGTGGAATTGGGTACGCAGGACAGCTAAATCTCTGGCAACGGGGGCGGTACTCCCGCCCCCAAGCGACCATGAGAGGATCGGCAATGTCCCAGACAATCGAGCAAATCGCGAAGGCGCTGGAGGCCCGCGCCGAAGGCGACCTGACGATCGAGGTGACGGGAGCTTCCGAGCCCGCCGCTGCGGGGCCCGACCAGATCGCGCTGGCGATGAGCGAGAAATACGCCGAAGGTCTGCAAGCCGGGAAGGCCCGCGCCGCGCTGGTATGGGAAGGCGCGGATTGGCGCGCCTACGGGCTGGAGGCCGCGGTTTTCGTGACCCGGCCCCGGCTCGCGATGGCGGGGCTGTCGAAAGCCTTCGACCCGGGCCCCTCGATCGCCTCCGGCGTTCACCCCTCCTGCGTGATCGACCCGACCGCCGTGATCGGCGCGGACGCGGCCATCGGTCCGTTCACCATCGTCGGGCCGGACGTGCGGATCGGCCCGGGCGCGCGCATCGTCGGGCAGGTCACGATCGGTGAGGGCGCCCGGATCGGGGCCGAGGCGCTGATCCATGCCGGCGTGCGCATCGGCGCGCAGGTGGTGATCGGCGACCGGTTCGTCTGCCAGCCCGGCGCGGTGATCGGCTCGGACGGGTTTTCCTTCGTCACGCCCGATCCCTCCGGCGTCGAGGAAATCCGCCAAACGCTCGAGCAGCGCGAAGAGATCACCGAGCAGAAATGGACCCGCATCCATTCTCTGGGAACGGTCGAGATCGGCGACGATGTCGAGATCGGCGCCAATACCTGCATCGACCGTGGCACCGTGCGCGCGACGGCCATCGGCTCGGGCAGCAAGCTCGATAACCTCGTCCATATCGGTCACAACGTGCAGGTCGGCGAGGATTGTCTGCTCTGCGGGCAGGTCGGTGTCGCGGGCTCCACCCGGATCGGGCACCGCGTGGTGCTCGCAGGCCAATGCGGCGTGTCGGACAATATTACCGTGGGCGACGACGTGATCGCGGCGGGCGGGACCAATATCTACACCAACGTGCCGAAGGGCCGCACGATCTGGGGCAGCCCGGCGGTGAAGATGGAAACGCAGCTCGAGATCAACAAATCTCTGCGCAGACTGCCGAGATTGTTTGCGCAAATGGCCGAGCTTCGAGAAACTGTTACGAAACTCACGCAAAAAGGCGGCACGGAGTAACGCCAGATATGAGGCCAGACGTGCAAGACCAGGTTTTCTCGATCATCGCCCGCGAAGCCCTTCGTGAGCCCTCCGAGCTTTCGCCCGAAATGACCCTCGAGGAATTGGGGCTCGACAGTCTCGGTCTGGTGGAGGTGATCTTCGCCATCGAAGAGACGTTCGACGTTTCGGTGCCTTTCAACGCCAACGAGCCCGCCGCCTCGCAATTCGACATGTCCTCGATCGGGGCGATCGTCGGCGCGGTGGAGCGTCTCGTCTCGGGTGGCAAACCCTCGACCGCCGTCGCCTGATGCGGCGCGTCGTCATCACGGGCGCGGGCACGATCAACGCGCTTGGAGAGGGCGTTGCGGCAACCAAGACGGCCATGGCGGAGGGGCGCAGCGGTATCGGGCCGCTCTCCTTCGCTGATGTGGAGCGGTTGAGCATTCGCATCGGCGGCCAGATCCACGGCTTCGATGCCACCAGCCGCTTCACCTCGGCGCAGCTCGCGCAATACGATCCTTTCACCCAATACGCGCTGGTCGCGGGGGCGGAGGCGATGGCTCAAGCCGGGCTGGAGCGCGCCCCCGATCCCGCGTCCTGGGGCTGCATCATCGGCACGGCGGGCGGGGGACACACCACCGCGAACAACGCCTATCGCGCTGTTTTTGCCGACCAAAAGAACCGCGTTCACCCGCTGACGGTGCCCAAGCTGATGGGCAATTCCGCGCCTTCGCATCTCTCGATCCGCTACGGGCTGCAGGGGCCGAGCTTCGCCGTCGCCACCGCCTGCGCCAGTTCGAACCACGCGATCGGCCTCGCCTTCCAGATGGTGCGTTCCGGCATGGCCGAGGGGATGCTCGCGGGCGGCTCGGAAGCGATGCTCAATTTCGGTGGGCTGAAAGCGTGGGAAGGGCTGCGGGTGATGTCGCCCGATGGCTGCCGCCCGTTTTCGGCGGATCGCAACGGCATGGTGCAGGGCGAGGGCGCGGGCGTTTTCGTGATCGAAACGCTGGAAAGCGCCGAGGCGCGCGGCGCGCGGCCCTTGGCCGAGATCGCGGGCTTCGCGATGAATTCCGATGCGCGTGACGTCGTAATGCCCTCGCGCGAGGGGGCGAGCGCGGCGATCTCAGGCGCGCTGCGCGATGCGGCTATGGCGCCTGAAGAGGTCGGCTATATCAACGCCCACGGTACCGGCACGGCGGCCAATGACCGGATCGAGACAGCCGCGATCCGCGCGGCGCTAGGCCCGACGGCCGATCAGGTTGCGGTTTCCTCGACCAAGGCGCTGCACGGCCACTGCATCGGCGGCACGGGGGCGGTGGAGCTGATCGCCTGCCTGATGGCGCTTGGCGACGGGGTGATCGCGCCCACGGCGAATTACACCACACCCGATCCCGACTGCGATCTCGATTACGTGCCCAATACCGCCCGCAAGGCACAGGTCGGCGCGGCGCTGTCCAATGCTTTCGCCTTCGGTGGGCTCAACGCGGTTCTCGCGCTGCGTGCGATATGAAAACGCCGCGCCCGGATCGGGCGCGGCGTCTTTGAACTCAAATGGTTATGAGCCAAAGCTCATCCCTCCAGCTTACTGCTGAATGCCATTTTCCTTGTTGGTTTTCACGGTTTCCTCGAAGGCCTTGGTGAAGCCCTTGAGCGAGATATCCGCTTTCACCTTCTGCTGCGGGTTGGACAGCGGCGTGATCGTGATCGTCGCCTTGCTGCCTTTCTTGAGCGAGTCCAGTTCGGCCTTGCTGACACCGAAACGGGCGAAGCAGCCCATCATCCGCGGGTCGCAGAAGGAATAGGGGTAGACCATCGGCTTGCCGCCATCGACCTGCATCACGAGGTTCTGCGACAGGAGCGTCTGGATCGGCACCATGATGGTGAGGCCGGCTGCGGCCTGGCTGCCATCGGGCAGGCCGATCACCGAGATGTCGGCCACGTTGCCGCCATTCTGGTCCTTGATCACCTGGTACATCTGGCAGGGATCCTTGCCGTCGGGCGACTTGGCGCATTGCAGCTCCCAGTCTTCGTAGGTCGCCTTGACGTAGGTCTGCGGCTCCTGCGGCTTCTGGGCCTGCTGGTCGGCGCCGGGCATGGTCGGGGCGTCCGCAGCCGCATCGGGCGCGGTCTGGCCGTCGGTCGCCTGATCGGTGTTGGTCGCATCCGCGGCCGGGGCCGTCGTGCCATCGGCGCTTGCGCCTGCGGTCACATCCGCCGACGGGGTCGTGGAGGTGTCGCTCGACGTGGTGTCTTGTGCCCAAGCCCCGCTTGCAAGGCCGAGGGCCAGAGCGAGGGCGAGCGGTTTCGTCAGTTGAGACATATTACTCTTCTCCTGAAACGTATTGGGCGAAGGCTTAACACGGGTCCGCGGCGCTGTCAGTGATGAATTCGGCAGCCGCGCTCACGGATAGGCGGCATGCTGCCACAGTTTCGTGAGGTGCCGGGACGCGCGCGTCGGGCTGGCTGTGAGCGGGAAATGCCGAGAGGCTCAGAGGGGCGATTCATCCGCGACGGGCGCGGGTGTGACGGGGCGTTTCGGGGCCACGATAGCGGGGCTTTCCAAGCGAAAGGGGCCCGTTCAGGACCCCTTCCTTTTCCCCCTGTCGGACTGGCCGACTTCGTCATTGACGCCACGCTAGGCTGTAATTTTTCACAGGTCAACAGGCAAAGTTGAGGAAGTGTTACGCGCGGTGAGGGGATGAGGCGCGCGGCGCAATCCCTTGGCATGCAAGAAAAAGACCGCGCCGAGGAGGGCGCGGCCAGTCTGACAGGGAGGAAGTGCCCCCGTCTGCGCAAAAGCGTAACCCGAGGGCAGGATCACACTGGCGCAAAGGGGTTAAGATAGTATTGTCTGAGCCGGGATTTGTTTGGCGAGGGCGAAATGACAGGTGTTCTGACCGAAGAGGGCGTGTTCGTTGGTGGCGGCGGCGAAGGCTACGCGACCCCGCAGGAATTGAAGCTCCAATACGGCAACCGTCACGGGCTCGTGGCGGGCGCGACGGGCACCGGAAAGACGGTGACGCTGCAGATCCTCGCCGAGGGATTTTCGCAGGCGGGCGTGCCGGTCTTCATGGCCGATGTGAAGGGCGATCTTTCGGGTATCGCGGCCTCCGGCTCGACCGAGGCCAAGCTGCATGACGCCTTCATGGAGCGCGCGCAGACGATCGGCTTCGATCTGGACTACCGCGCCTATCCGACGGTCTTCTGGGACATGTTCGGCGAGAAGGGCCACCCGGTGCGCACGACCGTCTCCGAGATGGGGCCGCTGCTGCTGAGCCGGCTGCTGGGGTTGTCCGAGGCGCAGGAAGGCGCGCTTAACATCGCCTTCCATATCGCCGACAAGGAGGGGCTGGCGTTGCTCGATCTCGATGATCTGCGCGCGATGCTACGCCATATCGGCGAGCGCGCGGACGAGATCGCGCTGGAATACGGCAATGTCGGCACCGCGACGATCGGGGCGATCCAGCGCGACCTGCTGGTGCTGGAGAACCAGGGCGGCGGGCAATTCTTCGGCGAGCCGGCGCTTGACCTGACCGACCTGATCCGGACCGATGAGAACGGGATGGGCCAGATCAACATCCTTGCGGCCGACAAGCTGATGGGAAATCCGCAGCTCTACGCCACCTTCCTTTTGTGGCTGCTTTCGGAACTGTTCGAGGAACTGCCCGAGGTCGGCAACCCGGACAAGCCGAAGCTCGTGTTCTTCTTCGACGAGGCGCACCTGCTGTTCGACGACGCGCCCAAGGCGCTGGTCGACAAGGTAGAGCAAGTGGCGCGGCTGATCCGCTCTAAGGGGGTGGGCGTGTTCTTCATCACCCAGAATCCCGGTGACGTGCCCGACGGCATTCTCAGCCAACTCGGCAACCGGGTGCAGCATGCGCTGCGGGCCTTCACCGCGAAGGATCAGCGCGACCTGCACCGCGCGGCCGAGAACTACCGCGCCAATCCGAGCTTCGACACCGAGATCGCGATAAAGGAGGTCGGCACCGGCGAGGCTGTCACCTCTTTCCTCGAAAAGAAGGGCGTGCCGGGGATGGTCGAGCGCACGCTGATCCGCCCGCCGCAATCGCGCCTCGGCCCGCTTAGCGATACCGAGCGCGCCGCGGTAATTGCGGAAAGCGGTTTGGGCGACAAGTATGACACGCCGGTGGATCGCGAGTCGGCGCAGGAAATCCTTGCCAAGCGCGCCGAACTGGCCGCGCGCGAGGCGGCGGAGGCGGAAGCGCGCGAGAAGGCCGCCAAGACCGCCGCGGGCCGCTCCGAGCTCGATGCGGGGTTCGAGAATTTCAACAACGCGCGGCGCTACGATCCGACGGCGAAGTCGAAGCCGACGCGCAGATCCTCGAGCCGATCCGATACGATACTCGAGACCTTTGGCAAGAGCCTCGCGCGTCAGCTGGGCACCAAGACGGGCCAGACGATCGTGCGCGGGGTTCTCGGCTCGCTCTTCAAGTCACGCTGAGGCTGACATCGATTTTCGGGCCAGCCGGGCTTCGGCGAGCAGGGCGATCAGCAGTTCAAGATGGCGGGCGACCGAGTAGGTGGCCTCGCCCGCGCGCCGCGCCTGATCGAGCGCCATTTCCTCCGCCATCAATGCGCGCAGCGCCGCGCCGGGGCGCGGCAGCTCGCTCATCCGCATCACCCGCCTGAGGTCGCGTTTGCGGCTGTAATCGCTCAGTCCGAAGCGCGCGGCGCGGATCAGCAGGCGCGGGCGACGCATTCTCGCGACCCCGGCGACGGGTTCGGACGCGACGCTAGCGGGTGCCGTGGTGTCGACGAGATACAGTTGAGCGGAAGGGCGGAGAGCGGGCGTGTTTTTCTGGCGAAATGCGGCGGTCATCGGAAACTCCCTTGAGGTGAGATCCCGAGCGTGACGCAGCTTCGCACGGTGTTGCGCAAATTTCGGCGTCAGCGCGCGCCCGGCAAAGCTTTGTTTAGGAAGTTTAAGGAATTCTTGCTGGCGTCCCGTTTGTTAACGAACGGGTAACCAAAGCAACTCACGGTTGTTACCGGACGGACTCGCCGAGCTTTGCCCGGCGTAATCTGGGGGACAGTATGAATTCGATCGCACCGGCCCCGGCGGAACTTCCCGCCTGGCTGCCCAAACATGCCCAACTCTATCTGCGCCATGTCGAAGACGGCATTCCGATCAGGGAGTTGGCACGGGCCGAAGGCTGTGCGGCCTCGACAATCCTGCGCCGCGTGCGCCGGATCGAGGCGCGGCGGGATGATCCGCTGGTCGATGAGGCGCTGGAACGTCTCGGCCGTGCGGCCGGATCGGGCGCTGCCAATCCCTCCATCGCTCCGGGACCGACCGTGCTCCAGAAGGACACGCCCATGACTGCAGCTTTCCGCCCTAGTGAAACTCCCGCCAACGAAGAGCAACTGCGCCGCGAGACGCGCCGCATCCTGCGCCGCCTGTCCGAGCCGGGCGCGCTGTTGATCGTGGGGCGCGAGATGGACAAGGCCGTGGTGCTGCGTGGCACGGTGCGCACGGCGGTGCTGGAGCGGGCGGTGGCGCAGGCCTTCGCACTGAAGGACTGGATCGAGGTGGCCCATGAGGGGCGTCACCAGCTACAAGATCACGCATGCGGGGCGCGCGCAGCGCTGAAGCGTGTGCTCGAAGAAGAGGCCGCCGCGCGCGGGGAGACCGCCGCCAATCCCTTCGCTGCGCAACATGGCGAGTTCGTCCAGGAGACGCGCGCCGACACGGACGGGCACCAGCGCCGTGTGCGCGCCAATCTCGCCGAGAGCCCGCTCGCAGTGCTGGCGCGGCGGCGCGACAAGCAGGGACGGCCGTTCCTGAGCGCCGATCTGGTCGCCGCAGGCGAGCGGCTCCGCGAGGATTTCGAATTGGCGCAGATGGGTCCGCGGGTCGGGCAGAACTGGGAACGCTTCCTGACCGGCGGTGGCGGTCGCGGGCAGTATCGCCCCGAACTTGCGATGGGCGGCGGCTCCGACACCGCGCGGGAGCGGGTGGCGCTGGCACTGCGCGATGGGGCCGGGCCTGGGCGACATGGCGCTGCGCTGCTGCTGTTTCCTCGAAGGGCTGGAAACGGCGGAGAAGCGGCTGGGCTGGTCGGCGCGGTCGGGCAAGATCGTCCTGCGGATCGCCCTGCAACGCCTCAAGCGGCACTACGACGAGACCTATGGCGGGGCCAGTCCGATGATTGGATGAGCGGTGAGGCCGTGAACGCGCAATGCGCCACCCAATGCTCAAACCTAACGGGTCGCTAAAGTTAAGGTATCACTTCAATTAAGACCCGTAGGTGCCTAAACAATATAAGAAAAGGCGCGAAAAACCTTTGCGCCGTTTTCAATGTTCGCGGGCCAACGTCTTCCTCGCTGCGAGAATTTTAATTGGAGAGTGGCCTCTTCGCATGCGTCCTCCATCAACATTCGCATAAAGAGAAATTGTAAAAATATCCAAGTATCGATAATTAATGACTATGAATATAACGCTTCGCCAACTCACCTATCTGCGTGCGCTCGCCCAGGCGCGCTCGTTCTCGCGCGCCGCCGAACTGGTCCATGTCAGCCAACCCGCGCTCTCGGTCCAAATCCGCGAGCTGGAGGAGCAGGTCGGTCAGCCGCTGGTCGAGCGCCGCCCGCGCGACGTGCGGCTGACGCGAGCGGGTCGCCGGGTGCTGGAGACCGCCGAGCGGGTCGCGGGCGAGTTGCGCGATCTGCAGTCCGAGGCGCGGCGCGGGCTGGGGCAGATCAATCTCGGCGTGATCCCGACCATCGCGCCCTATCTGCTGCCCGCCGCCTTGCCCGGGCTGCGCGCGCAAGGGGCGCTGCGGCTGCGCGAGGCCACGACCGAGACGCTGCTGACCGAGATAGCCGAGGGCCGCCTCGATGCTGCGATCATCGCCACCCCGGCACCGGAACTGTTCGAGGTCCCGCTGTTCGAGGATCGCTTCCTGCTGGCGGGCACGCCGGACCAGCTGACGATGGTGCGCGGCCTCAGCCCGCAGGCGATCGACCCGGATCAGTTGCTGCTTCTGGATGAGGGGCACTGCCTTGCCGATCAGGCGCTCGCGCTGTGCGGGCTGACGCGGGCGGCGCAACGCATCGACCTTGGTGCGTCGTCGCTGAGCACGCTCTGTGCGCTGGCGGGGCAGGCGATGGGGCTGACGCTGGTGCCCGAGATCGCGAGCCTGCAGGATACGCGGGCCGTCCCGACGCTCGCGCTCAGCCGTTTCGACGAGGAGCCCGCGCGGATGGTCCGGCTGGTCCGGGCCCGCGAGGTCTCCGATGCCGAGGCATGGTTCGATCCGCTTGTGCGCGTATTGCGAAAGGCGGGCGAGGGGCTGGTCGCGCAGGCGCGCAGACGGTTCTGATACCCGCCGCGCGCCCCGTGGCTTAGAGCGCCGGCCCGAAACCGGGCCAGCAGTTGGTCACGCCGCCGCTTCGGCGTTGGCGTCGACCAGCCAGTTCAAGACGGTCTCGGGCGAGGACACGCCATAGGGATCTTCGCCGTGGTTGTCTTCGAGGCCGGGCTCCTCGAACCAGGCTTCGATCACGCCGTCATTGACGACGGCCGCATAGCGCCACGACCGCAGACCGAAGCCGAGATTGTCCTTGCGCACCAGCATGCCGACACGGCGGGTGAACTCGCCCGAACCATCGGGGATCACCTGCACGTTCTCGAGGCCCTGCGCCTTGGCCCACTGGTTCATGACGAAGCTGTCATTGACCGACAGGCAATAGATCGCGTCGATGCCCTGTTCGGCGAAATCGTCGAAGCCCTTCTCGAAACCGGGCAGCTGGTAGGTCGAGCAGGTCGGCGTGAAGGCGCCGGGCAGCGCAAACAGCACCACGCGCTTGCCAGCGAAGAAATCCGCGGTGGTCTTGTCCTGCCAGCGGAACGGGTTCGGCCCCTCGATGCTTTCGTCGCGCACGCGGGTGTGGAAGGTGACGTCGGGCAGTTTCGAACCGGGAAGCATAGGGAGGTCTCCTTGATCGGTTGGGAAGGTTGCGTTTTGGAGAGAGGCCTGACTAACGGATGTCGCTTTCGGTCGCAATCGCTGACTTTGCAGATGCAGCATTCGCCGCGCGACCTTCACAAGGGCCGTTGGCGGAGTTCGGCGTTGCGAATGTTCGTCCCCGCTCTGTCCGCTTGCCACGGCCTCAGGCAGATCGCGCAGCCTCGCGCGGTGTGCAATACTGCCTTTGGGCCTGCGCATTTGCATCCTGCACGCAATCGGCTTATGTGACGATCAACCGCACTCCGAAAGGATGGATCATGCGCGATCTCAAGATGCCCGGTGAACGCCACCCCGAAAAGGCGCATCGCGCCGACAATGCTCAGCCCAAGAAACCCGACTGGATCCGCGTGAAAGCGCCGGTCTCGGAAGGCTACAAGAAGACGCGCGACATTCTGAAGACCAACAAGCTGGTCACCGTCTGCGAAGAGGCGGGCTGCCCGAATGTCGGCGAATGCTGGAGCCAGGGCCACGCCACCATGATGATCATGGGTGAAATCTGTACCCGTGGCTGTTCCTTCTGCAACGTGGCCACCGGTCGCCCCGACGCGCTCGACGTGTTCGAGCCGGGCCGCGTCGCCCACGCGGTCGAGACGCTGGGCCTGAACCACGTCGTGATCACCTCGGTCGACCGCGACGATCTGGACGATGGTGGGGCGGAGCATTTCGCCCAGACGATCCGCGCGATCCGTCACCGCTCGCCTGACACCACGATCGAGATCCTGACGCCGGACTTCCTCAAATGCGAGCCCGCCGCGCTGGAGAAGGTTGTCGAGGCGCGCCCCGACGTGTTCAACCACAATCTCGAAACCGTGCCGGGCCTCTATCCCGGCGTGCGCCCCGGCGCGCGCTACTTCCACTCGCTGCGCCTGTTGCAGCGCGTGAAAGAGCTGGACCCGTCGATGTTCACCAAATCGGGCATCATGGTGGGTCTGGGTGAAGAGGCGCCGCAGGTCCGTCAGGTGATGGATGACATGCGCTCGGCCGATGTCGATTTCCTGACCATCGGGCAGTATCTGCAGCCGACGCCGAAGCACCACGCGGTGATGCGTTTTGTCACGCCGGAAGAGTTCCGCGACTATGAGAAAGCGGCCTACGGCAAGGGCTTCCTGATGGTATCCGCGACGCCGCTGACCCGCTCGAGCTATCACGCGGGCGACGACTTTGCGCGGCTGCGCGAGAACCGGCTGAAGAAGCTCGGCCTGAGCTGAGCGCGCCAGAAGCGATTTGAAAGAACCCGGCCCCGGTGGCCGGGTTTTTCATTTCGCGAGTTGGGTGAGTTTTTCTCCAAGCCGAACAGGTCGCGAAACTGCAGCGCATCGCGCGCGCCCTGTCTTGACGGTCTGCGACCTGCGGGCATCATCCGGGCCAAGTGATCCGGCGCGCCGATTGCCTGCGTAGCCCTGTCAGCCAAGCAAGAGGAGAGTGTCATGCGCCGCCTGTCGATCGCCTTTCTCGCATCAAGCTTCTGCGTGGGGCTGATGCCGGGCCTAGCCCCGGCCTCCATCTTCGGTGGCTGGACCGAGCAGCGGTTCTCGCTGTTTTCCTCGAATGACTGGGAACAATCGCCAAACGGCGTGGAGATGCGCTCGGACGGGGCGGTGTCGTTGATCTGGCGTGCGCTGCCTCAGGCAGATTGGGGCGCGCGCAAGGCCGCGTGGCAATGGTCGGTCAGCCAAAGCGTCCCGCCGACGAAGCTCGACCGAAAGGGCGGCGACGATCGCGACCTCTCGCTCTATTTCGTCTTCATGCCAGAGGCGGTCGCCCGGGCCAATCAGGGGGCGGGCATCCGCAAGCTTCTGGCGGTGAAGGAAGCGCGGGTGCTGATGTATGTCTGGGGTGGCGCGCATGGGCGCGGGGCGCTCTTGCCGTCGCCCTATCTGGGGGCGCGCGGCAAAACGGTGGTGCTGCGCCCGGCGGGCACCGGAGCGCATTCCGAGAGCGTCGATCTGGCGCGCGACTACCAGCGCGCCTTCGGGGGCCAGCCGACGCAGCTCGTGGGGCTGGCGCTGTCAGGGGACAGCGACGACACTGACAGCGCGATCCGTGCCCGGATCTCGGGGCTGAAGCTGAACTGACCGCGCCACACGGCCTCCGGTGATTTCACACAAAAACACTGCCAAGACATGACTTTGTCGGTAACCTGTGGCAGCAAGACCCAAAAGGGGGGCAGGATGGCGCTCAATTTCCGACAGTCCGAAATTCTCGAGATCGCGCGCGATGAGGGCCGTGTGGTGGTCGAAGCCTTGGCCGAACGCTTCAATGTCTCGGTCCAGACGATCCGGCGCGACCTGACGGAGCTCTCCGAAGCGGGGCATCTGGAACGCGTGCATGGCGGGGCGGTGATCCGCACCGGCGTGGTGAATTTCGCCTATGAAGAGCGCCGCCGGATGAACGAGGCGGCGAAGGCGGCGATCGGGCGGGCCTGTGCGCAGGCGATCCCCGACAACAGCTCTATCGTGCTGACGCTGGGCACCACGACCGAGGCGGTGGCGCGAGAGCTTCTGCATCACCGCAACATCACCGTGGTCACGAATAACATCAATGTCGCCAATATCCTGCTGGCCAATGAGAGCTGCGATATCCTCGTCGCGGGCGGCAATCTGCGCCGCTCGGATGGCGGGCTGGTGGGTGACCTGACGGCGGATTTCATGGGCGAATTCAAAGCCGATTTCGCGGTGATCGGGACCTCCGCGCTCGATTCCGACGGCGACATGCTCGATTACGATCTCGCCGAAGTGCGCGTCAGCCGCCGGATCTTGCGGCAGGCGCGGCAGAGCTTTCTGGTGACCGACGCGTCGAAGCTGGAACGGTCCGCGCCGGTGCGGCTCGCCTCGCTCTCCGACATCGACCGGGTTTTCATCGACAAGCCCTTGCCGGATGCGCTCATGGCGCTTTGCGCGCAATGGGACACCGAGATCACCGTGGCGGGGTGAGGCTCAGCGCAGCACGCGCCGCAGCCCCGTCTGCACCCGCGTGAGTTCCGGCAGATAGGTCTCGATCAGCGTTTCCGCCGGATCGGCGCTCGCCGCCATCCCGGTATTGAGCGCGGCCACGACCCGCCCATGGATGTCGTGAAGCGGCACCGCGATGGAGCGCAGCCCAATCTCCACCTCCTGATCGATCACCGCATAGCCGTCACGGCGCACCTGATCGATGCGCGCGAGGATTTCGCCCGGATCGGTGAGGCTATAGGCCGTGCGCGGCGTCAGGTCCGAGGCCTCCACGGCTGCGCGGGCGTCCTCCGGGGGCAGGGCGGCCAGCAGCACGCGCCCCATCGAGGTGCAATGCGCCGGAAGGCGCGAGCCCGGCATCAACCCGATCGACATCACCCGCCTCTGCGCCGCCCGCGCGAGATAGACGATCTCCGTCCCGTCGAGGATCGAGACCGAACAGCTCTGCCCGATCCGATCGGTCAGCTGATCGAGCCAGGGCTGCACGATCTGCGGCAGCGGCAGCGAGGCCAGCGCCCCCATGCCGAGCCGCAGAACCTTCGGCGTCAGCGTGAAGAACTTGCCGTCGTAGTCCGCGTAGCCCTCCGTATTCAGCGTCAGCAGGCAGCGCCGCGCCGTGGCCCGGTCGAAGCCCGTCGCCTGCGCCACCTCGGCAATCGACAGCCGCGGCGTCTCGGCCCCGAAACATTCGATGACGCGTAGCCCCTTGGCGAAAGAGGCGATGAAATCGGTCGGTTTGTTCAACATGCGAACAGGTTTTCGCGCGATGCGAACAAATGTCAAGATGCGCACGAAATCCGTGGAAAGCCGTCCCACGCAGGTCTAAATCCAAGCCCTCAGGAGGACCGCAAATGGACAAGAGACTTTCCTCGCTGACCGAGGCCGTGGCCGATATTCAAGACGGCGCCACGGTGATGGTCGGCGGTTTCGGCGGCTCGGGGGCGCCGATCGAACTGATCCACGCCCTGATCGACCGCTATCTGGAGACCGGATCGCCCAAGGGGCTGACCGTGATCAACAACAACGCAGGCAACGGCCATGTCGGCATCGCCGCGATGATCGAGCAGGGTATGGTCAAGAAGATGATCTGCTCTTTCCCGCGCTCGGCCGATCCGACGGTGTTTACCGAACGCTATCTGGCGGGCGAGATCGAGCTGGAACTGGTGCCCCAGGGCACGCTCGCCGAACGTATCCGCGCAGGCGGCGCGGGCATTCCGGCCTTCTTCACGCCGACCTCCGTGGGCACCGATCTGGCCGAGGGCAAGCCGGTGCAGCAATTCGACGGCCGCGACTACGTGATGGAGCGCTGGCTCAAGGCCGATCACGCGCTGATCAAGGCCGAGCAGGGCGACGCGCTTGGCAACCTGACCTACCGGATGGCCGCGCGCAACTTCTCGCCGCTGATGGCGACGGCGGCGGCAAAGGTCATCGTGCAGGTGAGCAAGGCGGTCGAGCCGGGCGAGATCGACCCGGAAGTCATCGTCACCCCGGGCATCTTCGTGGATGCGATCGTCGAGGTCGCCAATCCCGCCCAGGAAGAAGAGTTGAACCGCGCCGGAGCCCATCACCCATGACCCAGAAACTGAGCAATGCACAGATCGCCTGGCGCGCCGCGCAGGACATCGAGGACGGCGCCTATGTGAACCTCGGGATCGGCTTTCCCGAGATGGTCGCGCGCTTCCAGCCTGAGGGCCGCGAGGCGATCTTTCATACCGAAAACGGCGTGCTGGGCTTCGGTCGCGCGCCCGAGCCCGGTCAGGAAGACTGGGACCTCATCAATGCCGGGAAAAAGGCGATCACGCTGAAGCCCGGCACCGCGTTTTTCCACCATGCCGACAGCTTCGCAATGGTGCGGGGCGGGCATCTCGACGTGGCGATCCTCGGCGCTTACCAGGTGGCCGAAACGGGCGATCTGGCGAACTGGTCGACCGGGCCGAAAGGCGTGCCGGCCGTGGGTGGGGCAATGGACCTCGTGCATGGCGCGAAACGCGTGGCTGTCATCACCGATCACGTCACCAAGAAGGGCCAGCCGAAGCTGGTGGAGGCCTGCACCTTCCCGCTGACCGGCGTGGGCTGTGTGACCCGTGTCTACACCTCGCTGGCCGTGGTGGACGTCGTGGATGGCCGCTTCGTCCTGCGCGAAAAGCTCCCCGCGATTTCGATGGAGGAGCTGCAATCCGTCACCGGCGCCACCCTCCATGTCGAGGGCGAAGTGGGTGACCTGATCTGTCCCGAGGAGTTGGCCGATGCGTGACGCTTATATCTGCGACTATATCCGAACCCCGATCGGCCGTTTCGGCGGCGCTCTGGCACCTGTCCGCGCCGACGATCTGGGGGCGATCCCGCTGAAAACTCTGATGGCGCGCAACACGGGCGTCGATTGGGAAGCGGTCGAAGACGTGATCTTCGGCTGCGCCAATCAGGCGGGCGAAGACAACCGCAACGTGGCGCGGATGTCGGCGCTGCTCGCGGGTCTGCCGGTGAACGTGCCGGGGACCACGATCAACCGGCTTTGCGGCTCGGGGATGGATGCGGTCATCACAGCCGCCCGCGCGATCAAGGCGGGCGAGGCCGATCTGATGATCGCGGGCGGTGTCGAGAGCATGTCGCGCGCGCCCTTCGTGATGCCGAAAGCCGAGGCCGCCTTTAGCCGCGCCAATGCGGTCTATGACACGACCATCGGCTGGCGCTTCGTGAACAAGCTGATGAAAGAAGCCCATGGTGTCGACTCGATGCCCGAGACGGCGGAGAACGTGGCCGACGATTTCGGCGTGAGCCGCGAAGATCAGGACGCCTTCGCGGTCCGCTCGCAGGAGGCTGCGGCCAAGGCGATGGAGGCGGGCCGTCTGGCCGAGGAGATCACCCCGGTCACGATCCCGCAGCGCAAGGGCGATCCGGTCGTGGTCGACACTGACGAGCACCCGCGCCCCGGCACGACGCTTGAGGCGCTGGCCAAGCTGCGGCCCATCGTGCGCCCCGACGGCACGGTCACGGCGGGCAATGCGTCCGGCGTGAACGATGGCGCGGCGGCGCTGATCATCGCCTCCGAGGAGGCCGTGCGCAAACATGGGCTGACGCCGCTGGTGAAGATCTCGGGCGGGGCCGCGGCTGGCGTGCCGCCCCGGATCATGGGCTTCGGGCCTGCGCCTGCCAGCAAGAAGCTGATGGCGCGGCTGGGACTCGCTCAGGACGCCTTCGATGTTATCGAGCTGAACGAAGCCTTTGCCAGCCAAGGTCTGGCCACGCTGCGCGATCTCGGCATTGCGGATGACGATGCGCGCGTGAACCCCAATGGCGGCGCGATCGCTCTGGGGCATCCTCTGGGCATGTCGGGCGCGCGGATCACCGGCACCGCGGCGCTGGAACTGGTGCGCCGCAAGGGCCAACGGGCGCTGGCCACGATGTGCATCGGCGTGGGTCAGGGCATCGCCGTGGCGCTGGAGGCGGTGTAACCGAGACTGCGCCCGCTACGTGCCGAAGGCGCAGGGCGTGCGCCAGTCCGTCCCGGCGGGCTGGCGCATCTGCCATTCGCGCGCCGCTCGGCGAATGGAGGGGCGGGGCGGGGATTGACCGCCCAGCCCCAGGGTCGCGTGCGCCATCCCACGGACCGGCGCACACCCTTTTCAGATGGAGCGCGTCTCCGCTTGAGCCGCCCCTCCGCCACTCATTGCGCAAAGGTATCGCGCCAGCGCTCCAGAAACCGCGCGGCTTTCATCGTGTCGGTCGCGACCAGCAGCGGCGGGCCCAGTGCGATGAGGCGTTGCAAGGTCAGCGTCTCGTCGCTGTCGCTGCCGCCCCCGTCATTCGCGATCGGGTCGATCAGCTTGGTCTGCGCCAGCGCCCGTTGGCCCGCGGGTGAGAGCAGGAAATCCAGCAGTTTGGCGGCGGTCGGATCGGGCTCGGGCCCCGGGAGGTAGGCCGCGCGCGAGAGCACCAGCGTGTAATCGGCGGGCGCGATGATCCCCAGATCGGGATTGTCGCGCGCCGCCTGCGCCGCGTAGGAGCCGAGGATGTTGTAGGCGATCAGGTAGCGGCCGCCCGCGACACCGTCGATGATCTCGGCCGAGCAGCAGGTCGCGACCGCGCCGGAGCGCGCAAAGGCTTCCATCAGGCCGCCGAAGGTGCTGGCCTCCTGACTGTCGAGAAAAGCGAAGAGGAACCCCAGCCCGGAATCCGCTATGTCATAGGTCGCGATCTTGCCGGTATAGGGCGATTGCGCGGGCCGCAGCAGGTCGACCAGATCGAAACGCGTGCGCGGCACGTCCTCGGGCGGAACCAGCGCGCGGTTGTAGATCATCACCGCGGGTTCGCGCGAGATGCCCCAGACCTGATCGCGCCAGCGCAGATCCTTCGGCAGTGCCGTAGTCTCGGGCGAGATCCATGTGGCGGCGCAATTGTCGTTCACCAGCTTGACCACATGTTGCACGCCCGAGCTGATCACCAGTTCGGCGCCGGGCTTGCCCTTCGCGCAGTCGGCCTCGGAGATATCGTAGAGGTCGTTCGAGCCCCATTGCTCGAACCGGATCGCGAGGCCGGGCTGGGTGTCGAGAAACGCCTTGATCGCGGGGGCGAGGATATTGACGTCGGTCGTGGTACGCAGGGTGATCTCGCGGGCGGGCTGATCTGGGCCGAAGGTGCGGACGGCCTCGGGCTCTGCGGCCAAAAGGGGGACGCTCAGGCACAGCCAGAGCGACAGGGACAGGAGCGTGCGGATCATGGTGCCTCCTCGGCTCGGGGCAGGGTGATCGCGATGGTGAAGCCTGCCGCATTGCTTTCCATCTCCAGCGTGCCGCCATAGGTCTCGGCCACCGATTGCGCAATGGCGAGACCCAGCCCGCTGCTCGCGCCGCGCCGCCGCGTGTCCGTGCGCCCAGGCGCGAAACGCTCGCCCAGGCGCGCGCGCAGTTCGGGGGAGGGGCCGGGCCCCGCATCGCGCACCCAGAGACGGGCGCGCCCGTCGCGCAGCTCCGCGCCGATGGTGACCGGGGCCTCGCCATGCGCCAGCGCGTTACCCAGCAGGTTCTTGGCTGCCTCTGACAGCGAGAGCTCATCGGCCAGCACGGGCACCTCCGCCTCGGCGATCTCCAGCCGGATGTCGCTGCCCGGCGCGAGAGCCGCATGATCGCCTTCCTCGAAGATATCCAAGGCGATGTCGCGCAGATCGACCCGCTCGCGCCGCGCACTGTCGGCGCGGTGGATCACAAGCGCGCGCGACAGCATCTGGTCGAGCAGGCGGCTCAGCCGCACCGTTCCGGAATGCATCTTCGCGACTATCTGGTCGCGCCGCGCCGGGTCGTCTTCCTCGGCGGCGAGGTCGGATTGCGCGCGCAGGGCGGCGACGGGTGTCCGCAACTGATGCGCGGTGTCCGAGATCAGGCTTTTCATCGTGGCGAACTGCCGGTCGAGCCGCCCCATGAACCCGTTCGTGGCCTGCACCAGCACATCGACCTCGCGCGGGACGGCGGCGCGGATCGGGGTCAGGTCCTGCGGATCGCGTTCCGAGATGCCATGAGCCAGCCGCTCCAGCGGGCGCAGCGCGCTATGCACGATGATGATCGCGAAAGCGAGCATGGCGATGCCGCCGACCGCCAGCCCGCCAAGCGCGTTGCGAGTGATGCTGAGCGCAAGCTGGGTGCGCGCCCGCAGGGTTTGCCCCACGATCACCTCCACCGTGCCGGAGAACTGGCGTTCCGCGAAACGGCGCGTGACCCGGATGTAGCGCGCGGGCTCTCCCTTGAAGCGCGCATCGTAAAGCTCCGAGTCCTGTGCCGTCGTGTTCGGGCGGGGAAGGTCCTTGTAGCCTGTGAGCACCGCGCCTTTAGGCCCGCTGACCTGATAGGCGATGCGGTCGTCGGGGGCGAGGGCCAAGAGTTCGAAGGCAGAGACCGGAAGATCGACCACCGGCGCGCCGTCGCGGATCGAGATCGAAGCGGCGATGTCATTGGCGGCCCCCACCAGCAACCGGTCGAAGGCGTCGCGGGCCGCCGTGCGCCCATAGGCGAAGGCTGCGAGCGCGAGGATCAGCCCGCCGACGATCATCAGCCCCGACAGTCCGGTCACCAGCCGCGCGGTCAGGGATCGCGTAGCGGCGAGGCCGGTGTCGTGGGAGCGGGCGCCGTCAGACATCGCCGCCGCGCGCCGCCAGACGGTAGCCGCGTCCGCGCAGGGTCTCGATCTCGACCCCGCTGCCGGTAAGCTTCTTGCGCAGCCGAGCTATATAAAGCTCGATCGCGTTGTCGCCCGGCACGGCGTCGTCGAAGGCGTAAAGCCCCTCGTGCAGCCGGTCCTTCGACATCACTTGCCCCGCATTGCGCATCAGAATTCCCAGCAGCGCGAATTCGCGGCCCGTCAGTTTCAGCGCCTGATCTCCGACCGAGGCGCTGCCCGCCGTTGCGTTGTAGCGCAGATGTCCGAGTTCGAGATCGGCGGAGCGGTCGGTCGCCTGACGTCGCCCGATCGCATGAAGTCTTGCTTCCAACTCACGGTGATCAAAGGGTTTTACGAGGTAGTCGTCCGCCCCGAGCTGGAAGGCGGAGATCTTGTCGTCGACCGAGAATTGCGCGGTCAGCATCAGCACCGGCATCATCGCGGCCTGCGCGCGCATCTCGCGCAAGAGGTCGGTGCCGCTGCCATCGGGGAGGTTGATGTCGAGGATCACCGCGTCATAGGCCTGCACCGCCAGAAAATCGCGCGCCTCCTCTACGGTGGCGGCGAGATCGCAGGCCATGCCGGACCGCGCAAGCCGACGCTGCGTGGCCTCGGCCAGTTCCTCGGCATCCTCCACTAGCAGAAGCCGCATCCATCCTCCCCGTTTCGGCTCCGAACCTGTGACAGGTTCGTGACAGGTTCAAGCGGTAAAACCCGTCCCATAGCCCGCTGCGGGAGGCAACGGGCGGACAGTGGAGGATATACCATGGCTTTTAAACTCATGCGCGCGGCGATTGCTGCCGCGGCGCTCACCGTCGCGACCGGCGCGTCGGCACAGGAATGCATCGCACCGGCGAACCCCGGCGGCGGCTGGGACTTCACTTGCCGTCAGGTCGGCAAGACCATGCAGGATCTGGGTCTGATCGACTCGACCATGCAGGTCGTGAACCTCGCCGGCGGCGGCGGTGGCGTGGCCTTCGCCGAAGTGGTGAATAAGCGCAACGACGACGATAACCTGATCGTCGCGGCCTCCTCGGCCACCGCGACCCGTCTGGCGCAGGGCGCCTATCCGGGCAACTCGATGGATCAGGTCCGCTGGGTCGGATCGATCGGCGCGGATTACGGCGTGATCGCCGTGGCTGCCGACAGCGACATCCAGACGCTTCCGGAACTGCTCGACAAGATCAAGGCCGACCCGAACTCGGTCTCCATCGCGGGCGGCTCGGCCGTGGGTGGCTGGGACCACCTCAAGGTTCTGATCGCGGCTGACGCTTACGGCATCGACGATGTGCGCAAGGTCAAGTACATCGCCTTCGACGGCGGCGGCGAAGCGGTGACCCAGCTTCTCGCGGGTTCGGTCCAAGCCTTTACCGGCGATCTGTCGGAAGCCAAGGGCTTCGTCGATTCCGGCGATATCCGTGTGATCGCGGTGCTGGCACCCGAGCGTCTGGACGGTGAATTCTCGAAATTCCCGACCGCGAAAGAGCAGGGCATCGATGCGATCGGCGCCAACTGGCGCGGCTTCTACGCACCGGGCGGCATGTCCGACGAAGCCTATCAGGCTTGGGTCGACAAGGTCGGCAAGCTCTACGCTTCGGACGAGTGGAAGCAGGTGATGGCGGCCAACGGTCTGGCCCCGCTCGACCTGCAGGGCGCCGAATTCGAGGCCTTCGTCGAGAAGTCGGTCCAGCAGATCCAGGACATCTCGCGCCAGATCGGCATCATCAAGTAAGCGAGACACCCATGCGCGCGGCGGGCCCAAGGGCGCCGCCGCGCCTTCATTTCAAGGGAGGGGATCATGAGTGATCGCATCTTCGGCGCCGTCGGCCTGTGCCTCGCGCTGTTCTACGGCTGGGCGACGCTGCAAATCCAAGAAAGTTTCCTGTCGGATGCGGTGGGGCCGAAAACCTTTCCGCTGGTGATCGCGGTGATCCTCGGGCTGGCTTCGCTCGCGATCCTGCTCAAGCCCGATCCCGACCCGGTCTGGCCGAGCCTCTCGCGGCTCGCTGAAATCCTCGCCGCCGTCGTGGTGATGATCCTCTATGCGGAATTCCTGCCCATCGCGGGCTTCCTGATCGCGACCGCTTTTGCCAGCGCCTACCTGACATGGCGGCTGGGCACGCGGCCGCTGCAATCCGTCGTCGTCGGCGTCGCCACCTCGATCGGTATCTACGTAATCTTCAAGCTGGTGCTGGGGCTGTCGCTCGCCAGCGGCCCCTTCGGTTTCTGAGGTGAAATGATGGACACCCTGATGTCACTCGCAGACGGTTTTCACACCGCTCTGACCTTCGAAAACCTGCTGCTCGCGCTTTTGGGCACGTTCCTCGGCACCATGATGGGCGCGCTGCCCGGCCTCGGCCCGTCCAACGGCGTCGCGATCCTGATCCCGCTTGCCTTCACTCTGGGACTGGGGGCAACGCCTTCGCTGATCTTGCTCACGAGCGTCTATTACGGGGCGATGTATGGCGGGCGGATCAGTTCGATCCTGCTGAATATTCCGGGCGACGAGCCCGCGATGATGACCTGTCTCGACGGCTACCCGATGGCCAAGAAGGGGCTTGCGGGCGAGGCGCTGTCGCTCTCGGGTATCGCAAGCTTCGTCGGCGCTTTCATCGCCACCTGGGGCCTGATCCTGCTGGCACCGCAGCTGGTGAAATTCGCGCTGCTGTTCGGTCCGGCGGAATATTTCGCGCTGTTCGCGCTGGCCTTTGCCACGCTGGGCGGCGTCTCCTCGACCAATCAGGCGAAATCGGCCTTCGCCGCGATGCTGGGCCTCGGCCTGTCGGTGATCGGGGTGGACACCCAGACCGGCGTGCCGCGTCTGACCTTCGGCGAGGTGCACCTCTATGACGGGCTCGATTTCCTCGTCGCCATCGTCGGTCTTTTCGCGCTGTCGGAAGTGTTCATCTTCCTCGAGCACCGCCACGGTTCGGCCACCGGCGCGGGTCACAAGGTCTCGGTCGGGCGCATCACACCCCCGTGGAAGATGGTGAAAGAGACGACGCCGACCATGCTGCGCTCGTCGCTCTTGGGCTTCGTCGCGGGCGTGCTGCCGGGGGCAGGGGCGTCGCTGGGCTCCTTCATCTCCTACTCGATGGAGAAGAAGCTGGTGGACCGCAAGAACACCTTCGGCACGGGCGACCCGCGCGGTGTCGCGGCCCCCGAGGCGGGCAACAACGCGGCAGCCGGCGGTGCGCTTGTGCCGATGCTGGCGCTCGGCGTGCCGGGCTCGGGGACGACGGCGGTGCTGCTGGCAGTGCTTCTGTCGCTCAACATCACGCCCGGCCCCTTGCTGTTCCAGAACAACCCCGATGTCGTCTGGGGCCTGATCGCGGCGCTCTTCATCGCCAACTTCATGCTGCTTGCGATGAACATCCCGATGGTGGGCATCTTCACCCGCGTCCTGATGATCCCGCCGCGCATCCTGATGCCGATCGTCGCGATGGTGTCCTTCGTGGGGATCTACGGGATTTCCGGCTCCAGCTTCGATCTGCTGGTGATGATCGGCTTCGGCGTGATGGGTTGGGTACTGCGCAAGCTCGACGTGCCGCTGGTGCCGATCATTCTCGGCACCCTCCTGGGCAACACAATGGAGAACAACCTGCGCCGGGCGGTCACGATCTCGAATGGCGATTACGGAACGCTGGTCGGCAGCCCGCTGGCAATCGGCCTGTGGACGGTGGCGATTGTCGGCTTCATCCTGCCGCTATTCCTGAGCCGCTTCGTGAAAGCGCGGATGCATGAGCGCCGCGATGACGAGGGTGCGATCGAAGACTGATCGCACCCCCAAGCGCAGGCACCGCACCTCCCCCGCGGTGCCTGCGCCGGATTGAAGGCAGGGGCGGCGGTGGTCAATCCGCCGCCCCTTTTTGCCTCCGATCCGTTACTGCGTGGTCCAACCACCATCGACCGGAATGGACGTGCCGGTCACGTTGTGGGCGATCGGCGCACAGAGCCAAAGCGCGAGCGCCCCGATCTCGGACGGGTCCGAGAGACGTCGCGTCGGCTGCTTCTCCGCCAGAAGATCCGCGATCCCCGCGGCCCGGTCGCCGCCATGGGCTGCTGCGCGTTCAGCGATCTGCGGCCCGAGAATGTCGGTCTGGGTCCAGCCCGGGCAGATGCAGTTCACCGTCACGCCGCCCGCTTCACGCGTGCCCGCCTGCGCATATTCCAGCGCCGCGACGCGGCTCATGCCGACGAGGCCGAATTTCGAGGCGACATAGGGCGCCTTGTTGGCCGAGGCCACAAGCCCATGCACCGAGGCGATATTGATCACCCGCCCGTAGCCGCGCTCGGCCATGTCCGGCATCGCGCGGCGCATCGTATGGAATGCACCCGAGAGGTTCACCGCGAGCACCGCGTTCCAGATCTCGGGCGTGGCGTCGGCAAGGCTGGTGGTGCGCTGGATGCCTGCGTTGTTCACGAGGATATCCGCGCCGCCCCACTCCGCGACCGCGTCCATCATCGCGTCGATTTGCGTGGGATCGGCCATGTCGGCGTCGAAGAACTTCACCTCGGGCGAACCCGCCTTTTCCAGCACCGCCGTCGCCTTGGCGATCTGCGCCTCATCGGCCAGCCCGTGCAGCGCGATACGCGCGCCCGCCTCGGCCAGCGACTTGGCGATGGCGAGCCCGATCCCCTGCACCGAGCCTGTCACCAGTGCGGTCTTTCCCTCCAGTTGCGACATCAATCCTCCTCCGTCACCAGTTTGCGCAGCTCGGTTTTCAGAACCTTGCCGTAATTGTTCTTGGGAAGCTGCGTCACCACGCGATACGCCTTGGGGCGCTTGAACCGCGCGATCTGATCGCAGCAGTGTTGATCGAGGGCGGCCGGGTCGATCTCGGCTCCCGGCGCGGGCGTGACGAAGGCCACGACGCTCTCGCCCCACTCCGGGTCGGGTTTTCCGACCACCGCGACCTCGTGGACGGAAGGGTGCAGCAGCAGAACCTCCTCGACCTCGCGGGGATAGATGTTGGTGCCGCCCGAAATGATGACATCCTTGGAGCGATCCTGCAGCGTGACGAAGCCGTCCGCATCCATCGTGCCCAGATCGCCGGTCCAGAGCCAGCCGTCGCGGAGCGCCTTCGCACTCGCCTCCGGGTTTTGCCAGTAGCCCGACATCACCGCCGCGCCGCGCACGAGGATCTCGCCGGTCTCGCCAGCGGGCAGGGGGCGGCCATCGGGATCAGCGATCCGCACCGAGACCGGGCTATGCGCGAGCCCGACCGAGGCCAGTCGTTCGCGCCAGCGCGGGTGGGTGCGATCCGCCACCAGCTCGCGCGACAGGGCGGTGATCGTCATCGGGCTCTCGCCCTGGCCGTAGATCTGCACGAAGCGCGGCCCCATCACCTCGACTGCCTCGATGATATCGGCGACATACATCGGCCCGCCGCCATAGACGATGGTCTTGATGCCCTCGCCGGTTTGCCCCGCGGCGCGGGCGCGGTCCACCAGACGACGGATCATGGTGGGGGCGGCGAACATCGAGACATGTTGCAGCTTCGGCGCGAGGTCGAGAATTTCGTCGGCCTCGAACCCGCCCGAGCGCGGCACCACATGGCGCGCGCCGCGCATCACATGGACGAAGTTGTAAAGCCCCGCGCCATGCGACATCGGCGCGGCGTAGAGGATCGCGTCCTGCGGCTCGACGCTGTCGACGTCCGAGAAATACCCCAGACACATCGCCTGCACATTGGCCGAGGTGATGCACACGCCCTTGGGCCGCCCGGTCGTGCCGGAGGTGTAGAACAGCCAAACCGTCTGGTCGGCGGCGATCTCGACCGGGGCGAGCATCGGGACATGGTGCAGGAGATCGGCATAGGCCGGGCCTCTCAGGTCCACCGTCTCGACGCCCAGATCGCTTTCCGGACCCCCGGTGAAGGCAAGCTTCGCCTCTGAAGCCTCGATGATCCATGCGGCCTCGCGCGGGTGCAGCTTGCCGTTGATCGGCACCGCCACTGCGCCTGCGAACCACGCGCCATACATCGCCTCGAGATATTCCGGGCAGTTCTTCGCGAACAGCGCGACGCGGTCGCCCGGAGCGATCCCTTTCGCGACCAGCGCAGCCCCGATCCGGGCAGCGCGATCGGCGAATTCCGCATAGGTGGCGCGCAGCTCCTCGCCCTGCAGCAGCGCGGGGGCGTCGGGGGTGCGGATCGCGCTGCGGATCAGCCACTCCGCCGGGTTCATGCCGCGCGCTCCGCTTCGAGGATCGAGCAGTAATTCGCGACGCCCGAGCCGCCCATGTTGAAGACGCAGCCCAGTTCCGCGCCGGGCAGTTGCATCTCGCCCGCCTGCCCGGTGAGCTGCATCGCGGCCAGCACATGCATCGACACGCCGGTCGCGCCCACGGGATGCCCCTTGGCCTTCAGCCCGCCCGAGAGGTTCACCGGAAGCTTCCCGTCGCGCAGCACGAGCCCGTCGTCGATGGCGCGCGCGCCGGCGCCTTGCGGCACCAGCCCCATCGCCTCGTAGACGAGCAATTCCGCGATGGTGAAACAGTCATGGACCTCGGCGAAGGAGAGATCACCGACCCCCACGCCCGCCGAAGCATAGGCACGGCGGAAAGCCTCCGCCGGGCCCTCGAAGGCCAGCAGATCGCGGCGCGACATCGGCAGATAGTCATTGACCTGCTCGGCGGCGCGGAAACCTATGGAATTGGCGAAATCGCCCGCGCGGTCGTCCGCGACCATGACCAGCGCCGCCGCCCCGTCGGAGATCAGCGAGCAATCGGTCATCCGCAGCGGCGGGGCGATCATCGGGTTCTTGTCGCTCACCGTGTTGCAGAACTCGAACCCCACATCCTTGCGCATCTGCGCCAGCGGGTTGGCGAGCGCATTGTGGTGGTTCTTCGCCGCGATCCGGGCCAGCGCGGCCGAGCGGTCGCCATGCGACTGATAATAGGCCTGCGCGAAACGCGCGAAAATCTGCGGGAACGAAACGCCCGCCTCCTCCATCTGGTAAGATGCCCCGGCCAGTGCCTCGGTCACGCCAGCGGTGTCCTTCGCGGTCATCTTCTCGGCCCCGATGACCAGCGCGGCCTTCACCCGGCCCGAACGGATCGCATCGCGCGCGGCATAGATCGCAGCCGAGCCCGACGCGCAGGCGTTCTCGACGCGGGTCGCAGGCGTGAAGCGCAGCTTGTCGTCGATCCCCAGCGCCAGCGAGCTTGCGAACCCGTCCGGCACCAGCCCGGAGTTGAAATGCCCCAGCCAGATGCCGTCGATCTCTGCCGGGTCGATCCCGGCGTGCTCCAACGCGTCGCCGCCCGCTTCGAGAACCAGATCCTCGAGCGTGCGCCCCTCCAGCTTGCCGAATTTCGTATGGCCCCAGCCGACGATCTTCGCGTCCATGCGGCTCTCCTCCCAATGGTTCTCCGTTGCGGCGGAGACTAGCGCAGGGGCGGCACGACCTCTATTCGTAGAACTACGCTATCGGGAGAAGAGGATGGAGCAGGACCTGCTGGACAGCGATGACATGGCGGTGCTGGCCTTCGATCATGCGCCGGTCGGGCTGGCGGTCACCCGCAATCGGGTGATCGAGCGGTGCAACGCGCGGTTTTGCGAAACCTTCGGCTATGCCGAAGACGAGTTGCCGCAGCGCTCGCTCGCGGTGCTCTACCCGTCGCAGGAGGAGTTTCTGCGCATCGGCGAGATCGGGTTGCGGCGGATGCGTGAGACCGGGCGCTATGCCGATGAGCGGATCATGCAGCGCCGGAACGGGGCACTGTTCTGGTGCCGGGTGCGCGGGCAATCCCTGACGCCGGACGATCCTTTCGCGCGCGCGGTCTGGAGCTTTGCAGATCTCTCGGAATCGCGCCCCGTCGCCGATCTGACGGCGCGAGAGCGGCAGGTGGCAGCCCTTCTGGCCGAGGGGCAGACCAACAAGGAAATCGCGCGGGTGCTGGAGCTGTCGCCGCGCACGGCAGAGGCGCATCGCGCGCGGCTGCAGGCCAAGCTCGGCGCGCGCAACACTGCCGAATTGGTGGCGCGGCTGACGGGGCTGCCGCTGTAAGGCTTATTCCAGATGAAAAAGGGGCGCCCGAGCGCCCCTTCGAATTCGCTCCCTCGTCAGGGATTGGGTGTGGGTTCCCGTGGGACGCCGTTCTTGGGCGATAGCTTGCTCTGGATGATCGCGAGAGCGCTCGACAACGAGGCGGCCTCACGCGAGCTTGTCGCCTCTTCGGGGAAGACGTAATTGCCGTCCGCGATGCTCTTGGCATCCCGTGCGAGCCGCTCGACCGGGCGCAGCAGCAGCTTAAGGAAGACCAGCGTCACGATCAGCATGCACAGCGCCGCCGCCGCGACCGTCGCCAGCGTCACCTGCGTCAGCATCGGAAGATCGGTCGAAACGTTGTCGCGGCGCAGGACCGCGAAGACCCGCCAGCCGAAGTTGGGCAGCTCGTCCTCGACGAAATTCGGTGCGAAAGCATAGGTTTCCCCGTTCTTGTCGTCCACGATGTGGAAGACGCCGGAGGACTTGCTGCGCAGGCTCGCGCCCGAGGTCAGATTGTCGGGGAGGGGGGTGCCGTGGTGACGGGTGTCGATCACGGTATCGCCGTTGATGTCCTGCACGACCACGTCGATGCCAAGCTCCTTGCTGGCTTCGAACAGGAAACTGCGCACCCACGCGATCCGCACGCGGTAGACCAGCACACCGGCCTTCTGTCCGTTCGCGCCTTTCACCGGGGTCGAGAGGTTCAGGTAACGCTCCGGCTCGCCGGTCTGCGCATTGGTGATCACCTCGGTGATGGAATCGATCGACGGCACGCGTATGCCGTCGCGGAACCACCGCTTGGAGCTGACATTCTTGCCGACGTCATAGCCGTTCGAGCCGGAGATGATCGTGCCATCGGGCGCGGCGAAGCCTGCCCAGGCGACCTGACCGCCGGTCCGCGAGACGGCGTCCATGAACCTGTCGATGTCGTCTTGCGTTGCAGAACCGAGGGCCCGCGCCACGGCGTGCATACTGTCCCATTCCCGCGTCAAAGCCGTGTTGAAGCTGAGCGCGATCGCGTCCGAGCCTCGGAGGACCAATTTGTGCTCGATAGCCACCTGGTACTCGTGGGCCCGGTCCGAGACGATCTTTGCGACGAAGACTGCAGTCGCGGCCACGACAAGTACC
This sequence comes from Thioclava sp. IC9, assembly GCF_002213225.1. Lineage (NCBI taxonomy): Bacteria > Pseudomonadati > Pseudomonadota > Alphaproteobacteria > Rhodobacterales > Paracoccaceae > Thioclava > Thioclava sp. IC9. The sequence goes on along the minus strand of NZ_NBNX01000001.1, from coordinate 911,638 downwards.
ATCGCCATAGCGGTACGCAGGAAAATGCCCCCGAGATTGTGATTTCGACGCATGGTCATCCTCGTTTCAATCCTAAGTTATGTACAGGAGGGAACGCCTATAAGTCATAGTTAATGGTTAATTACGGCGAGAAAGTGGTGTCGGGTTGTTGTTGTGAACCTTTTTGAGGGACCGGGGTCAGGCCGCTTGCAAAGCGCAAATCGACGCCGAACACTCGCCATCGAAGGATACGCCTTGTTCCCGTATTGGACGGCGCTGAAAAACAAGAGTTTCCCTAAGGTTAAGGGGAATCAGAGGAGGCCGCCAAGGTCTCAGGCAGAGCTATACAGGATTCGCAGAATGCACAAGATTCACTGGCTGAGCGTCGCGCTCGCGACGTCGCTGACACTGTCGCTGGGGCCGGTCTCGCCCGCCCGTGCAGACGGGACGTTCTTGCAGGCCGATCTCGGGACGAACACCTCCGATGCGGTGTTTGCGATATCGCGCGGCAAGGTGAGTTTCGGCGCGAATTTCTCCGATTACGAGGGCGGCTGGTCGACCGGGGCCGTGGTGACGCGTGACTTCGCGCTTGGGGGAATCGGAACGCTGAAGGTCGGGCCCAGCATCGGGCGGACGCTGTCGGACGATAACTGGCGACTCGGGGTGCGGGCGGGACTGGAGCACTATTCGCCGACTCGTTTCGGGCATGTCTTCCTGCTGGCCCAGTACAACACGATCGATCAGGATTGGTTCGCGCTGTTTCAGGCCGGGAACCGCTCCGGTCTGGGGCTCGAGCTTTCGGCGGGGGGAAGCGACACTTATTCCGAGCGGACGATTGCGGTGACCCAGAAAATCGGCGACGGGCCGGTCTCGATCCGGGCTGGCTGGCGGGCCTTCGCCAAGGAAGCCTTCGTGGGTCTTTCCATCAACACCTATTGATGCCTGCCCTCGCGGGGTCACTCGTCCGACGAGTATTTCGGCAGGAAACGGCGGTAGATGTCGTGCAGGAGGGCGCCCGGGCGGACATGGCTGACGCCGGGCTCGTCGCCTTCCGCGTAGAAGCGCACGAAGAGCTGTTCGCGCTGCTCCTCGGTCGGGAGCAGCTGCAACCGCGCGCCGTCCCGCGTCTTCGCGATGACGTAGCACTCGATCGGGCCGGTGATCTGGTCGATCGTCAGTTTGCCGCGGGTCTGTTCCGGTAAGGTCAGGCCGCGAAGGCGCACCGTGTCCATCGTGAAGGAGGTCATCCAGACCCAGTATTCCACGCCGTCGGAGTCGAAGGAAATCCGCTCGGGCTTGTCCGCGACATGGATTTCCCGCCGGGGCAGCTCCACACAGGCGCGACAGGTCGCGGCGAGCAGGAACAGATTGTAGATGGTCCAGAACAGGATCACCCATTTACCGTCCCCCGCGTCGAAATAGGCGAAGCGATCCCAGATGATCCCGATCAGAAGGCCGCCCAGCGTCAGGAAAAGCAGGATCAGGAACGGCATCATGATTCGCCACTGCACGACGACTTTCGACCGATCCCCGCCTTTCGCTGTCACCGAGAACGGGTGGCCATGGGGGCGCAGCAGACCTGTGAAGGCGGCGCGAGCGATCGGGATCGCGCCGATCAATTGGCTGACATCGTTCAGGATCGGCACGACCATACCGCGGCTGAGCATGTTGAGCGTCATCAGGCTCCACAGGTAGTAGACACCGAAATAGCTCAGTACGTCCGCGAGGCCCGCATTCACCACCGTGATGTTGAAATACCAGTAGAGCAGCGGATAGCAGATCGCCGCGATCCGGAAGGGGAAGGTCGTGGTCCAGTAGAGGATCGAGTCGATCACGCTCCAGCGGTCGCGCAGGCGCAGGTTGCTCTTCGAGAACGGTCCGAGCGAGGAGCGCGCGATCTGCATCAGGCCGAGGCACCAGCGGGCGCGCTGAGTGATGTATTCCTTGAGCCCTTCCGGGGCGAGCCCCTCGGTCAGCGGCTCGGCCAGATAGACGGTGCGCCAGCCCGCGTTCTGCAACGCCAGCGTCAGCATGAAATCCTCGGTCACGCTCTCGGTGTTGAAGCCGCCGATCTCGCGCAGCGCGCTCCAGCGGCAGACCGAGGAGGTGCCGCAACAAAAGGCGATCCCCCAGCCGTCGCGCGACGGCTGCATCTGATCGAAGAAGAAACGCTGCTCGTCGGGATAGGAGCTGTCGAGGCGGAAATTGTGCTGGATCGGGTCGGAGTTGAAGAAGTGTTGCGGCGTCTGCACGAGCCCCACTTCGGGGTCGTGAAACAGCGCCAGCGTGCGTGAGATGAAGCCGCGATGGGGCACGAAATCCGCATCGAGGATTGCGACGAAGTCGGGCTGCACCTCTTCTTCGGCCAGCCGGTCCAGCGCGTGGTTGATATTGCCCGCCTTCTGTCCTTCGTTGTCGGCCCGGCGCATGTAGCGCACGCCCTTGGCCTCGCAGAAATCGCGCAGCCAATCGCGGCGGCTGTCGTCGCAGACGATGATCGTCTTGTTGCGGTGACGCAGGAACTTCGCGCCCACGATGGTGCGTTCGAGAACGTCGCGATCCTCGTTATAGGTGGCGATCAGGATCGCGACGAGCGGCTCTCGCTCGGTCGGGAGATTGACGTATCGATCCGCGTCCTCGCTGCGCAGCTTGATCCGCGACAGGACCAGAAAGGCGCTGAGCGAGCCGATCATGGTGAGACCTTCGAGTGCATAGAGCGACCAGCTCGCCAGCGCGTCCAGCGTCAGGCCGGGCGGGGCGAGGGTCTCGGTTCCGCGCCACCAGATATAGCGCAGCGCCAGAACGGCGCTGATCCCCAGCAAGACCGCGCGGTGCCAGTTGCGCCGCGTGTTGACGAAGCTCGGCAGGATGGCCGTGATGCCCACCACGAGGATGAGCTGCATCGCCGCCGAGCCAAGCTCTCCCAGTTGCGGATAGAAGAACATGCCGTCCCGCCCTCAGCGCAGGAAGTCGAGGGGGCGGCGCTCGAAGAATACCCGCCCGGTCCGCCCCACGGGACAGTCGAGATCGGGATCCGATTTCAGTTCCGGGACGAGAAGGGTCACGTCGTAACGCTCGAGATGTTCCTTGTTCGGCGCGATCGCGAGATGCTGGTAGACATCCGCCGCGCCACTCCCTGCGAGCCGGGCGACCGTCGCCTCGTAAATTCTGTCGCGCGAAGCCAGTTTGAACGTCGCGGAATCGCCCACCTTGAGGCTGTTATAGACCCCTTCGCTCACCGAGGCGGTCACCAGCGGGACGTCGCAATCGACGAGCTCCATGATCGGATCGCCCCGCTGCACCGTCACGCCATCCGCCTGCAGTGTCTCCCAGTAGATCCCGTTCGCAGGCGAGGTCACATGGCTAGAGGACATCGTGGCCACCCGCGTCTGTTCTTGCGCGCGTCGGTCTTCCAGCGTCTTGAGGCGGGTCCGGGCCTCCGTGAGGTTCGCTTCGAGCGAGGCGATCGCCCCGTCCAGATCGGCACCGCGCTGTTCGGAGCTCGGCGCGTCGTTATAGCCGTCGCCAAGAAAGACGCCCGACTTGGCCGCGTCGAGCGAAATTTCGAGCAGCGCCACGTCTTCGCGCGCCTGCATCAGAGGAGCGGTGTCCGTGGTGGCGGGCGGGGCGGTCTGCGCAACCTTGGTCGCGCTCGTCTCCGAGCCTTGCGCCTTCGGCTGGAGCCGGTCGAGCCGCGCGCGGGCGAATTTCAGCTTGGCCTCGATCTCGGCAATGCGATGTTCGCGATAAATCTTGGTGCGCTCGCCATAGGATTTGCGTTGCGCCCGTTTTGCGTCGAGATCGCTCTCGATACGATCGACGGTCGCCTGCGCGTTCGCGACCTCCATCCGCAGGTCGTCGAGCCGCGTCCTGTCGGGCAGGCTGTCATCTACAGTGGCAAGTCGTTCGCCCTTGGCGACATCCGCGCCGAGCGGGCGCTTCGGCATCGAAAGCTTGCCCGCAGTGCTACTGCGTACGGTGACGACGGGCGCATTGACGACGGCGTCGGCACTGACGCCCGACATCTGCTCTCCGACGATGACCCAAAGAGCGCCCGCGACGAGGACAAGGCCGATGACGGGGCGTAGCGTTTTCAATTCGAGGCTCCTCGAGAATGCGCGTTTCAGCGGGGCGGGGCGATGACGCCAGACAACTTATAAACGTAACGTAATTGCAAGATGCAACCCAAGGCCGATAGGGAAATTTGATCTGTGATCTATGCGCTATGCCCATGCGGCTGGCGGTGGCGGCAGCGGCGGCGTTGGGCGGGCGCCTTGTCTGAACCATCCGTCGATAAGATGAGGGCAATTCACGCGTCCGTGATATGCTTCTTCCTCTCAGGAGGAGGATTCATCCATGACCGACCCAGCCAATGCGCGTCGCTTGACGGCGGCCGATTTCGACCAGGAACTTCTCGATCTTTATGACTATTATGTCCATGGCAAAATCTCGAAACGGGAATTTCTCGACCGCGCAGGGAAATGGGCGGTGGGTGGCCTGACCGCCGTCGCGATTCTCGGGGCGCTCGCGCCGAATTACGCGCTCGCCCAGCAGGTGGCCGAGGACGATCCCGATATTCAGGGCGAGGACATAACCTATCCCAGCCCGAACGGCACCGGCGAGATCACCGCCTATCTGGTGCGCCCGACGCAGATCGACCCGGACAATCCGCCCGCCGCGATCCTCGTCGTGCACGAGAACCGCGGCCTCAATCCCTATATCCGCGACGTCGTTCGCAGGCTCGCCAAGGCGGGGTTCGTGGCGATGGGGCCCGATGGGTTGTCCTCTCTCGGCGGCTATCCGGGCAATGACGACGAGGGGCGCGAGATGCAGCGCAGTCTCGATCAGGGGGCGCTGCTCAATGATTTCTTCGCGGGATTCGAGTATCTCCAGACGCTCGACGGCACCAACGGCAAGGTCGGCGCGACCGGATTCTGCTATGGCGGGGGCGTGGTGAACAAGCTCGCTGTCGCCTACCCGGAAATGGGCGCGGGCGTGCCGTTCTACGGGGCCGCGCCCGACAGCGCACAGGTCGCAATGATCGAGGCGCCGCTACTGATCCAACTCGCCGCGCTCGATCAGCGCATCAATGCGATGTGGCCCGAGTATCAAAAGGCGCTCGAGGAAAACGACAAGCGCTACGAGGCTTATATCTATCCGGGCGTGAACCACGGGTTCCACAACGACACGACGCCGCGCTACGACGAGGCCGCCGCTAAGCTGGCAGAGGAGCGCATGATCGCGTGGTTCCGGACCTACCTCGCCGGGTGATCTGCCGCGCTTGCGACGTGCCGGGGGTGCGCTCGGATTTGGCGCGTGCTACGCCTCTCGCAGATCCGCGCCGAAGCGCGGAGCGGCACAAGAGGGAGAGAGGCGCGCGCATGAGAAACGGTGGTCAACTTCTGGTCGAGAGCCTCGTAGGGCTCGGTGCGCGCAAGGCGTTCGGGGTGCCGGGCGAAAGCTATCTCGCGGTGCTCGATGCGCTGCACGACACGCAAGGCACGCTCGATTTCGTGCTGTGCCGTCAGGAAGGCGGGGCGAGCTTCATGGCCGCCGCATATGGTAAGCTGACCGGGGAGCCGGGCATCTGCATGGTGACGCGCGGCCCCGGGGCGACCAATGCCTCGATCGGGGTGCATACCGCGATGCAGGATTCCGCACCGATGATCCTCTTCGTGGGGCAGGTCGGCACCGATATGAAGGGCCGCGAGGCGTTTCAGGAGCTCGATTACAAGGCGGTTTTCGGGACGATGGCGAAATGGGCGGTCGAGATCGACCGGGTCGAACGTATCCCCGAAATTCTGTCGCGGGCCTGGACGATGGCTGTGAGCGGGCGGCCCGGCCCGGTCGTGGTTGCGCTGCCCGAGGACATGCTGACCGCGATGACCGAGGCCGCGCCGCTTGGTGCGCCCGTGCGGATCACCGAGCCGCAGCCCGATCCGACGGCGATGGGCGAACTGCGCGAGATGCTCGCCGGGGCCGAGCGTCCCTTGATCCTCTACGGTGGGTGCAACTGGCGCGGGGATGGCACGTCGCCTGTTAAGTTCTTCGCGGAAGCTTCTGATATCCCTGTGCTTTCGGTCTTTCGCTATCAAGACCAGTTCGACAATAATTCACCCGTTTTCTGTGGCGATGCGGGCGTCGGGATGGCGCCGCATGTGAAGCGTCTGATGCGCGAGGCCGACGTGCTCCTCGCGATCAATGCACGCTTTGGCGAGAATACGACCGACGGCTACACGCTCTTGGATGTGCCGCAGCCCGCGCAGCGGCTGATCCATGTCCACGGCTCCGATCTGGAGATCGGCAAGATCTACCGTCCCGAACTTGGCATCCATGCCGGGCCGAACGCCTTTGCGGCAGCGCTCGGCGGGCTGGAGCCGGTCAAGGGTGACTGGGCCGACTGGCGGGCCGAGGGCCGCGCGGCCTATGAGGCGGGTTTCGATCTGCCGGAGCTGCCCTCGCCGGTCGATATGGGCAAGGTCTGCGCCTATCTGCGCGAGGAACTGCCCGAGGACATGATCCTGACCAACGGGGCGGGCAATTTCGCGGTCTGGCCGGGGCGGTTCTTCCGCTTCGGGCCGAAGGCCACGCTGCTTGCGCCGCAATCGGGGGCGATGGGCTATGGGGTGCCCGCCGCGATTGCCGCCAAGGTGGCGCAGCCCGAGCGGACCGTGGTCTGCTTCGCGGGCGACGGCGATTTTCAGATGACGTCGCAGGAACTGGCCACCGCCGCGCAGGCGGGCGCACAGCCGATCATTCTGATCCTCAATAACGGGATTTATGGCACGATCCGCGCCCATCAGGAGCGCAATTATCCGACCCGTGTGTCGGGCACGACGATGGCGGTGAACCCGGATTTCGCGGCGTTGGCGAAGGCCTATAGCTTCCACGGCGAGCGGGTCGAGCGGACGGAGGATTTCGCCGCCGCCTTTGAACGTGCGCGGGCGTCCGAGACCGGCGCGGTGCTGGACCTCGTGATCTCGCCCGAGGCGTTGACCCCGCGCCAGTCGCTCTCGGCGATGCGTTCGGCGGCACTGGAGGCGGGCAAGGGGCGCTGAGCGCCTGCCGCCTCAGAACGTCTCGACCCAGGGGCGCAGCGTGATCTCGTTTGTCCAGGCGCTGCGATCCTGCTCGATCAGTTGGCGGTAGGTCTTCGCGATCGCCTCGGGGCGCAGCATCGAGCCGGGCTCGTCCGGCGCCTCGTTGCGACCGGGGTTGAGGATCATTCCGTCGATATTCACCCAGGCGATATGGATACCCTTGGGGTGCAACTCTCGCGCCATGCTCTCCGCCAGCCCGCGTTGCGCGAATTTGCCCATCGCGAAGGGGGCGGAGCGTGCGAATCCTTTCACCCCGGCGGATGCTCCGGTGAACAGGATCGTGCCGCGAGTGCCGTCGGCGGGCTCCGCCGTCAGCATCCGGCGCGCGGCGTGTTTGCCGGTGAGAAACGCCCCGATCGCAGTGATCTCGACGGCGGCACGGACCTCTTCGGCGTCGAGCTCCGCAACCGGGCCGCGCACCCGTCCCGAGGGGTTGTAGACCACGACGCGCGGCCGCTCTGGCAGAGCGTCGAACAGCGCCGCGATTGCGGCCTCGTCGGTCGCGTCCAGCTGCACCGTGCGCGCACCGATTTCCTCGGCCAGCGCCTGCATCCGCACGGTGCTGCGGGCTGCGAGAGTCAGGTCATAATCGGGCGCAAGCTCCCGCGCCACGGCGGCGGAAAGCCCGTCGCCCACCCCGATGATCACCGCCTGTGCCTTGCTCATGGCCTGTCCTCCTTGCTCGGTTTCGGTCCCCGCGCGCGCCGCGGATGCCCTATGACATAGTCCGGTGCGACAGTGGCCCAAACCGGGCCTCGCGTCCGCGCCAGCGACAGCTTACCCGAAAAGTTTAAGATGCGAGCGCCAGATCACGATCGGGCAGACGGCCCCGAAATCGGCGAGCCCGGTTATCGACCAGATCAGCAGCCGGCCCGGCCAGTGGCGGCGACCGTCAGATGATCGGTCAGCAGGATTGCCTGCAGCGGGGTCGCGGGCGCGCCGTCAGCAGCGCCACGCCCACGCCCTGCGTACAGGCCCGGCTGACCGTTCTGTCTTCAGGCCACGCGGCGCCAAGGCTGCGCAGGGAAGTGCACGGCCTCGCCGGTCTCGATCGAGCGTTGCACGGCCTGACCGATCGCGACCGCGGCCCAACCATCTTCCAGTGTGACCTCGGGTGCTGCGCGCTCCCCGCGCACGAGAGCGAGGAAGCCGACATGCTGGTGATAGGTGGAGCCGTTGTGATCGCCAGCGGCGAGCAATTCCTCGGGCACGGGCAACTCGCGCTCCACCGGGCCCTTCGGATCGCGCGGCGAGATCACCAGCTTCGGTACCGGCGGCAGACCCAGATGCTCGGGCCAGAAGCGGGTCGGGCCGGGCACCAGCGCCTCGATCTTGCCGTTGGGCCCGACGGCGGTGACCTCCTCCTGATAGCGCGCGCCCTCGGCATACATGCACAGTTCCAGCATCGCCCGCGCGCCGTTCTCGAATTCCACGATCGCGAAGCCCGCATCGAGGATGTCGGGTGTGCCGTCCTCGGAGACGTGGTTCACCGGCGCAGGAGCCGAGGCCATGACGCGCACCGGCTCGGACTTCAGCGCGAGGCGCATCAGGTCGAAGAAGTGGCAGCATTTCTCGACGAAGGTGCCGCCGGTATAGCGATTGAAGCGGTTCCAGTTGCCGACCTTGAACAGGAAGGGGAAGCGGTGTTCGCGGACCGTGAGCATAGTGATCCCGCCCGTCGCTGCCTCGGCCTCCTCAAGGAAGGCGGCGATCGGCGGCATGTAGCGATATTCCATCGCGACCCAGACCGGGGCGGGGTAGTTGTCGCGGAAGGCTTGCAGCCGCTCGGCATGGGTCGGGTCGGTGAAGAGCGGCTTTTCCACGAGCACCGGCAGCGGGCGTGTCGATGCGATTTCTTCGAGCTGTTCGAGATGGCGGAAATTCGGGCTGGTGATGACGAGGCAGTCGAGCGCCTCCACCGCCAGAAGCTCCGCCACCGAGGCCACCATCTGCGCCCTCGGCGCGAGCGTCTGCGCGGCCTGCGCCATCTCCGCGTCGGGCTCGAAGATCGCCGCGACCTCCGCCCCGTCGAGCAGTGCGATATTGCGCAGGTGTTCCTGTCCCATCATGCCGCAGCCGATCATGCCGTAGCGAACGGGTTCCGTCTTGGTGGCGCTCATCCGAGCCTCCTCATCTCATGCGTTGAACGTAATGCGCGCGGCTGGTGTCGAACCATGTGCGCGAAAATTCGACCGGGGCAGACCCGTCGGCCCAGCTGAAGCGCTCGATATAGCCAGCGGTCTCACCGGGGCGGCAGTCGAGCTCCGACGGCCCCCAGTCCGGCATCGGGGCGAAGCTGACCCGGTCTTCGGCGCTCGCGATCCAGAAACCGAGCGCGCGTTGATAGTAGGCGTAAAGCGAGTCCTCGAGATCCTCGGCTTTCACCTCGCCCTTCGAGGCGTCGAGCCAGATTTCCTCCGCCGCGACTGGCGTCTCATCGAGGAAACGCAGGCGGCGCACCCGGCTCGCACGCAAGGCTGTGCCGAAGGCAGGCAGGTCGGCGGGCTTGTCCATCACGTCGACCGAGAGGATGCGGGCATTCGGGAAGCCGCCGCCCGAGAGCAGTTCGATCCGCAGCATGGAGTAGAAATGGTCGCGCAGGTTGCGGGTGCGGATGTAATTGCCCGAGCCTTGCACACGCTCCAGCAGGCCTTTCTCCTCGAGATCCTCCAGCGCGCGCCGCAACGTCCCCACCGCGATCTTCAGCTGCGCGGACATCGTCCGTTCCGGGGGCAGACGCTCCCCGTCGGTGAGTCGTCCCGCCGCGATATCTCGAATCAGCATCTCGGAAATCTGCTGATAGATCGGCAGTCCGGTGCGCTCTGACCCTTGATTTGCCTGTGTCACTTGGTCGCCCCAAAAATTGATACAGTATTGATCTATATCAAGGCGGCTGCTAAGTGAAGGGAAATCGAACGGGAATCGCGAGGGAGGAACGCATGACTGTTGTGCCGGTAAGATCGGCCGATCTCGATGCCGCGGAGGTGTCCTGGTTCTCGGCGCTATGCTCGGATGATTATCGCTATCTGGGCCAGCCCGAAGGCGATCTGCGCTCCAGCTGGGCGCATTGCTCCGACATCGTGCGCGAAGCCGAGCGGCAGGGGTTCCGCAACATCCTGTGCCCGTCGAGCTATCAGGTGGGCCAAGACACGCTGAGCTTCGTCGCGGGTGCCAGCCAGATCACGAACCGGATGAATTTCCTCGCCGCCGTGCGCTGCGGGGAGATGCAACCGATCATGCTGGCGCGGACCATCGCCACGCTCGACCACATGCTCGAGGGGCGTCTGACGGTGAACATCATCTCGTCCGATTTCCCGGGCGAGAAGGAAGAGAGCGAATTCCGCTACCAGCGCTCGCGCGAGGTTGTGGAGATCCTCAAACAGGCCTGGACCCGCGACGAGATCAATTACGAAGGTCAGATCTACAATTTCAAAGGCCTCACCACCGACCCGGCGAAGCCTTATCAGCAGGGCGGCCCGCTCCTTTATTTCGGGGGCTATTCCCCGGCGGCGGTCGAGCTGTGCGCAGAGCATTGCGACGTCTACCTGATGTGGCCTGAGACCAAGGAAGAGCTGGAAGGCCGGATGAAGGTCGTCAACGAGGCCGCCGAGCGTCATGGCCGTGTGCTCGATTACGGGCTGCGGGTCCATGTGATCGTGCGCGACACCGAGGCCGAGGCGAAGGAATACGCGCAGGAGCTGGTGTCCAAGCTCGATGACGAGGAAGGCCGCAAGATCCGCGAGCGGGCGCATGATGCAAGCTCGCTCGGCGTGTCGAAACAGGCGCGCAACCGCGAGATCGCGGATGAGAGCGGCTATGTCGAGCCGAACCTCTGGACCGGGGTCGGGCGCGCGCGCTCTGGCTGCGGCGCGGCGCTGGTGGGTTCGGCCGATCAGGTGCTCACGAAGCTCGAGGAATATCGCAAGATGGGCATTCGCGCCTTCATCTTCTCGGGCTATCCGCATATCGACGAGGCCCGCCAGTTCGGCCGTCTCGTGATGCCGCATCTCGACACGGTCTCGCTGCCCGAAGTCTATGGCCGCGTTCCGATGGGACCGCCCGCAACACCGCTCGCAGAAGGGGAACGCCGTTAATGGAAAAGATCGACCTCACCTCCGACGTGGCGCTCAGCCGGATCGTCTATGGCATGTGGCGCCTCGGCGACGATGCCGATACATCGCCCGCCCATGTGCGCGCCAAGATCGACGCCTGTCTGGAGCAGGGGATCACCACCTTCGACCATGCCGACATCTATGGCGGCTACACGGCGGAGGGCATCTTCGGCGCAGCGATGCGCGAGGACCCGTCGCTGCGCGATCAGATGGAAATCGTCACGAAATGCGACATCATCGTCTCGGCGGGGCGTCATTCCCACCGCAAGGTGAAGCATTACGATACCTCGCGCGCGCATATCGAAGCCTCGGTCGAGACCTCGCTGAGGGAGCTTGCCACCGACCGGATCGATCTGCTGCTGATCCACCGCCCCGATCCGATGATGGATCATCACGAGACAGGCGCTGTGCTCGATGATCTCGTAGCCTCGGGCAAGGTGCGTGCGGTGGGCGTGTCGAACTTCCGCCCCTGGGACTGGGAACTGCTGCAATCGGCGATGAAGACGCCGCTCGTGACCAACCAGATCGAGATCAGCCTCGGCTGCCTCGCGCCCTTCACCAATGGCGACCTGGCCTTCCACCAGCGTCAGTCCCAACCCCCGATGGCATGGTCGCCGCTGGGTGGCGGCGCGCTGATGACAGGCGAGGGCCCGGTGCAGGCGGTGCTCGACGAGATCGCGCAGGCGCAGGGCGTCGATCGCGCAGCTGTCGCGACCGCTTTCCTGCTTGCACATCCGGCGCGGATCATCCCGGTGATGGGCACCAACAATCTCGAGCGCATCGCGAAGCTCTCCGATGCTTTGAAGGTTCAGATCGACAGGGAGACGTGGTTCCGCCTCTACGAGGCCGGACTCGGTCAGGAGGTCCCATGATGAACGCCACGCGCCAGTTTACCCCGCGCACATTCGTGCCGGGCCCCGAGAACACCCGCCTGCTGCGCGACGCCTTCGGGCGTTTCGCGACAGGCATCACCATCGTGACCGCCGCCAGCGAGAATGGTCCGGTCGCGATCACGGCGAACAGTTTCTCTTCGGTTTCGCTCGATCCGCCGCTGGTGATCTGGGCCCCGGACCGCAATTCGCGACGTTTCGTGCATTTCGAGAAGGCCGAGCATTACGCGATCCACGTGCTCGCCGCCGATCAGGACGATCTCTGCTTTGCGACTACGAAGAACGCCCACGCGCTGCTCGATCACGCCTATCACCTGAACGATCACGGCGTGCCGCTGATCGACGGTTGCCTCGCGCGGTTCGAATGTCACCGCGTGGCCTGTCACGAGGGCGGCGACCACCTGCTGGTGCTGGGTCAGGTCGAGCGCGCGGTGATGCGTGACGATGGCGATGCGCTGGCCTTCTACCGCGGCCAGGTGCGGCGCATCGAGATGAACTGAGACGGCACATATACGGCCCGGGCCGCGCAGGAGGAGCGCGGCGCCGGGCCTTCAAGGGATCGCGAGGGAGGAAACGCGCGCATGACCCTGCTGACAATCCTGGCCAGGCCTCTGGTCCGGCTGAACGACATCCTGCTCGCGATCGGACGCTGGGCGGGCGTCGTCGCCGTGGCGGCGATGGTCATCGCGATCCTGATCCAGATCTGGTTTCGCTACGTGCTCAACAACGCGCTGCCCTGGCCTGACGAGGCGGCGCGGTTCTGCATGCTCTGGATGGGGGGGCTGATGGCGCCCTCGGCCTTCCGCTCGGGCGGGTTCGTGGCGATCGACATGCTCGCGGCGATGCTGCCGAAGCTGGTCGCGCGCGGCCTGACGCTGGTGCTTCTGGTGTTCTCGCTGATGGTCTCGGTCGCGGCGCTGAAACTCGGCTGGGACGGGATCACCGGCTTTGGCGGCAAATTCGCGACCGCCTCTCTCTGGGTGCCCGAAAGCCTTGCCTTCGACGCCTGGATCCGTGTGCCGCGCAGCTGGATGATGGCCTCGCTCGTGGTGGGCTTCGCGCTTCTCGTGCTGGTCAATATCGAGCTGATCCTGCGCAACCTACTGGCCCTGCGCACCGGGGACGACCCGCTGCCGCCCGTGCTCGCGATCGCTGGAGGGGCAGAGTGATGCTGGTCTGGTTCCTTCCGCTTTTCCTCGTCCTGATCCTGATCGGCTTCCCGATCTTCTTCGCGCTGCTCGCGGCCCCGGGCGCGATGCTGCTCCTGAACGGGCAGGAGCGCGACTTCGCGCTGCTTTACCGCAACCTTTACAACGGGATGGACAGCTTCCCGCTGCTCGCCATCCCGTTCTTCATGCTCGCCGGCGAGATGATGAACTCGGGCGGCATCACGCGCCGTCTGGTGGAGTTCTCCGAGGCGATGATGGGCCATCTGCGCGGCGGCCTCGCGCATGTGAATATCCTGTCTTCGATGCTGTTCGCGGGGCTTTCGGGCTCGGCGGTGGCCGATACGTCCGCGCTTGGCTCGATGCTGATCCCGGCGATGGAGCAGCAGGGCTACACCCGTAAATTCGCCGCAGCGATCACCGCGGCCAGTTCGGTGATCGGGCCGATCATCCCGCCTTCGGGCATCATGATCATCTATGCCTATGTGATGGGCCAGTCGGTCGCGGCGCTTTTCCTTGCGGGGATCGTGCCTGGCGTTCTGGTCGGTGTCGGGCTGATGGTGATGGTCAAGTTCATGGCCAACAAGCACGGGTTTCCGCCCGCCTCGAAGAAACACACATGGCCCGAGCGGGGACAGGCGAGTTTGCGCGCCTTCTTCCCGCTGATGACGCCGGTCATCATTCTGGGCGGTATCTTGGGCGGCGTTTTCACCCCGACCGAGGCCGCCGCGATCGCCGTGGCCTACGCGCTGATCGTCGGCCTCTTCATCCTGCGCACGCTGCGCTGGAGCGACCTGCCGCATATCCTGATGCGGGCGGGGCTGACGTCCTCGGTGGTGCTGCTGCTCGTGGGCGCGGCGATGGCCTTCAAGACGGTCGTCAGCCTGTCGCACGCCCCCGAAGCGCTGGCGGAGTTCATCCTCGGCCTGTCGCAGAACCCGCTGATCCTGCTGTTCCTGATCAACATCCTGCTGTTCATCGTCGGGATGTTCCTCGACGCGGGCCCCGCGATCATCGTGCTGGGGCCGATCCTCGCGCCGATTTTCACCGGGCTCGGGGTCGATCCGATTCATTTCGCGATCATCATGAGCGTGAACCTGACCGTGGGGCTCGCCACGCCGCCGATGGGGCTGGTGCTGTTCGTGGCCGCCGCGGTGTCGAAGGAACGGGTGGAGACCATCGCCCGCGCGATCCTGCCGTTCCTCGCGGTCGAAGTGGCCGTGATCTTCCTGATCACCTACTTCCCCGCGATTTCGATGACCATTCCCCGTCTGACGGGGTTCGCCAACTAAAACGATACTGAAGCATATAGGGAGGAAATGATGCTCAGAACTTTCGTGAAATCGCTTGCGCTGGGGGCCGTTCTGGCCTCGGGGCTCGGCATGGCCGCGCAGGCTCAGGACGATACGATCACGCTGCGCGCGGTTGCCAACTCGAACACGAATGACGAGGATTACGACGGTCTCGTCGTGTTCAAGAACTATGTCGAGAACGCCTCGAACGGGAAGATCAAGGTCGACCTCTTCATCGGCACGCAGCTGTGCTCGAACGGGGCAGAGTGTCTGCAGGGCATCGCGGATGGCTCGCTCGACATCTACATCTCGACCTCGGGCGGGGCTGCGGGGATCTTCCCCTATGTGCAGGTGCTCGACCTGCCGTATCTGATGCCGAACGACCGGGTTGCCGAAGAGGTGCTGACCCATACCGACTTCACCTCGCAGCTGCGCAAGATGGCGCTGGCGGACAGCGACAACATGATCCGCCTGATGACGATCGGAAACACCGGCGGCTGGCGCAACTTCGCCAACACCAAGCACACGGTGAAAACGCCCGAGGACCTGAAAGGCATGAAGATCCGCACCATCGTCGCGGACCTGCCGCAGGAGCTGGTGAAAGCGATGGGTGCCTCGCCGACCCCGATCCCGTGGCCGGAACTGTTCACCGCGCTGCAGACCGGCGTCGTGGACGGCACCAAGAACGGCATCACCGACATCATGAACATGAAATTCCCCGAGGCCGGGCTGAAATACGTCACGCTCGACGGGCATGCCTACATGGCGGCGCTGTGGTGGATGAACAACCAGAAGTTCAAGGACATGTCGCCCGACATGCAGCGCGTGATCGTGGACGGGTTCGCGGCGCTCCAGCAGGCGACCTTCGCTTCGCCCAAGCGCAAGTCGATTGCCGCCTATGAGGAGTTCAAGAAGGACGGCGGCGAGATCTACGTGCCGACGCCCGAGCAGAAGAAGCAGTTCCAGGATGCGGCGCAGCCGGTCTATGGCTGGTTCAAGGACAACGTCCAGAACGGTGGCGAAGTGTTCGACGACCTGCAATCCGCGGTCGACGAGGCTTCGAAGACGGTCGATGCCGAGCGCGCGAGCGAACTGAACTGAGCCTTCGCGCTTTGAAATGAGAGACCCCGCGCCACCCGGTGGCTCATTCCGGGTTCTGGGACACAACTGCAACGGCTGCCGAGAAATGTCTCGGTAGCCGTTTGATTTTATGAACATATTTTTACACGCCGTTTACACGAGCAGCGGGAGAATTGTCCCGACGCAACAGTAAGCAGAAAAATCGTTTTGGGATTTAGTTGGCAGGAAAAATGGCCAACATCTCGTTCGGTCCTGGAGGCCTTCTTGACAGATCAATACCGAAAGATCGGAGGCCGAATGGTCAAGAAGCTTCAACAGCTGAACCTACCGGAAGTCTATCCTGCCGTGTTGGCAGATTTCAACCTCAATACATGCGGCGACCCAGACTGCGGCAACTTCGGTGTTGCACCGGACTTCACGATCCCGGTGTTCAAAGGAAAAAACGCTGCACAGCGCCAGCAGGCGGCCGCGGCGAGCATTCCGGCCCTGACGACCGGGCTCGGCTCCTACACCATGTCGAGCGACGATCATCATCCCCGTATTTCGGAGGTCTTCGAATACGACGGCGATCCGGTCGGTTGGGACGACGGCCCATCCATGGAGTGCGGTCATCAGCGCGGAAACGGCGTCTGCGACATCAGCTTCACGATCCTGTCGAACGAGCACTTCCTGGAAGAGTATTATCGACTGCTCTTCGCAGGCGGCAGCCTCATGGGTCCGGTATGCGGCGCATGCGGCGCGCGGTATCTCGCGAACCCCGACGAGTTCATCTTCAACGGCACCCACGGGAAACTGGCGGCTGGTGGCAATCGCCGAAGAGCGAAGCCCTCAGGGTTCCGGATCATCCACCGCCCCTGCAAAGGTAAACGTGGCGCGCGGATCTCGGTATCGCTGGATCACCAAGCGCAGAAGCAACTGCGCGACAACGTCCGCATCCTGAGGTGCATCGTCAACGGGGACAGCATCACAACCATGCGCCGTGTGCTGTCCGACCCCGACACCGGAAAACAGATCGGCGTCAGCCGCCTCTACAGTCGAATCTTCTGGTTGGAGAAGACCCTGCTGGCTTTCGAGCAAGCGAAGCTGAGGGAGTGGAAGCAGAAAGAGGATGCGTCGGAACGTTTCAGCCACACGAGGATCGCCCACGATGACGTGACGATCTCTGTCAACTGGGAGAGCCGTCTCGATCGACGGCTCACACCGCTCCAGTTTTCTGTCTCCGCGGATATTCGAAGCGGATATGTTTTCCGGATCGACGCGAACTTCGATCCGAATGTCGATCCCGTCGAGTTCATTGAGGAGCACTACCTCGACGACGCAGGTCAGCCAACCAACCTTCGACAGACCTACACCCAGAAGTCGGGCATCAGCTTCACGGTTCCCAAGATGCACTTCCAGCGGCCCAGTGGGCGGCTGGACGAGGCCATGCTCTTTGCCAGCGCCGAGGGCCGTTGGCGGGTGTTTTCCGAGCGCGTGAACAATGCCTACGAAAAGAGAGTGGATGCCGGCATCGCACTTCCTCCGGAAGTTCAGGACAAACTCAACGAAGCCGAAGACAAACGCTTCCAGTTGGACCAGATCCGGCAGGGATATTTCGGGTTTCACGACACAGACCGGGACTTCCGAGGCAGCTTCAATGGAAGTGTGGTGAAGCCGACCTATACGAAGGCCGCGCACCTCGCGTGCCTGCGGGACATGCTGCCAAAGGGCAAGATCACCCTTGTCGGTGAGCAGGAAGCGACAATGGTCCGTGTCGTGCCGCACGTCTTCAGGGGCATGATCGATGACGACATGTTCGAATGGTTCGTCATCTCTTTCGACAAGGAGGTCTCTGCGCCGAAAAGCAAGGAGCGTATGGCGCGGTTCAGAGAGGCCCTCGAGGGTTACAAAGAGAAGGTCCGCGCGGTTCTCGGCGAGGAAATCTCGGACCGGTATCTCTTGGAACAGTTCTGTGCCGAACGGATGTCTACGGCGTTCACAGAAGCGCGAAACGGGGTGAAAATCCCGTATTCGATCGCGAACTTCCAGTCGCGCCAGTTCCCGCAGATTTGGATACGATCACCGGCCGAGTATTTCGGCGAAACGCGGAAGATCGTCGGATTCCCCCTTCTTCGGAAGAAATATCGCGACCCGCTCAAGAAGCTCGCATTCGATCAAGAGATCAGCGATCCCGACCTGAGGGCCGCGCTGGCGCGACGAGCGCTGAGAGCCACTGTGCAGCCCGTTTCCACCTTTATGGCCTCCTTGCGTCATCGAACGAGTCCAACGAAACGAGCTGGAGGCAAAGGGTCGCGAAACGGACCGGCCTACATCAACGGGGCTGTCTTCAATCCTGCTGTTCTGATGGCATTCCTCAACATCTACAGGGTCCACTACAACTGGTTCGAGCCGCGGCAATACAAGGGCCCCGGCGCGAGCGCCGGCAGCGAGGCACCGGTCGAAGAGGGAATGTCCGCAATTCGCGTTCCCGGGAGCGATGAGACGATCGAGGTGCCCAAGCGCGCTACAACATCGCCGGTGATGCTTACGCCTGCAATGCGGCTGGGCGCAGACTCGGTAAAGGCGAACGGTCGAACGCGGAAGGCGCCTGATCCGAGGCGCGTCCTTTACCGGCCCTGGCTGTATCACGGCACGCCGCTTTGGAAGAAATTCGAGACCCGATAGCTGCGGATTGCCCGATGCGGTGGGGACTCCAGCTCGTTTACGACGCCGTATGTCCTTGCTGAAGGATGTCGATCAGCGGACACTCAGGCGTATCGGAGCCGGTGCAGCACGCAATGGTCTCGTCGAGGACAGCCTCGATCGCCTGAAGATCGCGAATCTTGGCGCGAACCACATCAAGATGGTGGCGCCCCATCTGCTCGACCTCGGCGCAGGTTTGGCTTCCACAATCGACCAGGCCCAGCAGATCGCGGATTTCCTCCATGGTGAAGCCGAGATCCCGGGCCCGCATCACGAAGCTGAGCCGCTCCACATGGGCCGTGCCATAGCGGCGATGGCCCGAAGAGGTGCGCGGCGGATCGGGCATCAGGCCGACGCTCTCGTAGTAGCGGATCGTCTCGAGATTGCAGCCGGTCAGGCGGGCGAGATCGGAGCGCTTCAGCTCGCTCGCGTTGGCGTGATCGTCTGGCACTGGATTTCTCCTTGATCCTGTAGTTGCTACAGACCCTACGTTGTAGCTCGATGAAAGACAACGGGATGAGGCGATGACGTCGGAAGCGATCGAGACCGAGCGAAAGGCTGATGAAAGACCCGACAGGACGGGATGGGCCGCGACCGGCGCCGGGGTGCTCGGCGCGCTGGCAATGACCTCCTGCTGCATCCTGCCTCTTGTTCTGGTGAGCCTTGGCGTTACCGGGGTCTTCATCGGGCAGCTCACCGCGCTCTACGCCTACAAGTGGGTGACCTTTTCCTTCGCGGCAGCGGCGCTCAGCTATGGCTTCTGGAAGGCCTACCGCCCGGCGTCTACCGAGGATTGCGGAGACGGTGCCTGCGCCCGTCCCGTGGATCGCCGTCTGATGCGCGGGCTGCTCTGGGGAGCGCTGGCGGTCGTGCTCCTGGCTCTGGCCTTTCCCTACGCCGCTCCCCTCGTCCTGACATTCTGACACGGAGTTCTCATGAAACGCATCCTGCTTGCTGCGATCCTGCTTGTGGTGCCCGCGGTGGCCCTGGCTGAGGAAGCGCAGACTCGGCTTCACGTCACGGGGCTGACCTGCCCCTCGTGCAGCTACATAGTCGCGACCGCGCTCAAGCGGGTGGACACGGTCGAGATCGCCGAGTTCGTCGAAGGCGACGCCGAGGATGGTATCTATGTTCTGCACTACGACGATTCCGTCACCGACCCCGACGCTCTGATCGCGACCGTCTCCGGCGTCGGATACGGTGCGACTTTGGTCGACGGGAGCGGGTCGTGACCGAACTCGAAACCTCCTCCAAGAAAAATGACCGCCTCCTGAAATACGGGCTGATCGGCACCGTCCTCGTCGCGCTGTGCTGCTTCACCCCGATCCTGGTGATCCTGCTGGGCGCGGTCGGACTTTCGGCCCTGATGGGCTGGCTCGACATCGTGCTTCTGCCCGCGCTCGCGGTGTTCATCGGCATCACCCTCTACGCGCTCTGGCAGCGCCAACGCACCAGATGAAGAGAGACTGACATGAGAGATTGCTGCACTTCCAAGGGCGGCGCCTATGACCTTGCCGTGATCGGCGCGGGCTCCGCCGGATTCTCGGCCGCAATCACCGCTGCCGAGGCCGGGGCCCGGGTCGCCCTGATCGGTGACGGAACCCTTGGTGGCACATGCGTCAACGTGGGCTGCGTGCCATCCAAAGCTCTGATTCGCGCGGTCGAAGGCCTGCACCACGCGCGCGCGGCCAACCGGTTCAACGGCATCGAGGGGGAGGCCCGCGTGACCGAGTGGGCCGCGACGGTGGCACAGAAGCAGGCGCTGGTGGATGAGCTGCGCGCGGCGAAATACGCCGACGTGCTGCCCCGGCACGAGAATGTAGAATACATTGAGGGCCGCGCCCGTTTCGACGACGACGGCCGACTGACCGTGAACAGCGCCGCCTTTCCGGCGACGAAGATCATCTTAGCGACTGGCTCCCGGCCGCATGTGCCGGCCATTCCAGGCATCGAGGAGGTCGACGCCCTCGACAGCACTTCGGCGCTGGAGATGACCGCGCTACCTTCCTCTCTGCTGGTCCTCGGCGCGGGCTACATCGGCGTGGAACTGGCGCAGCTTTTCGTCCGGGCCGGCGTCGCAGTAACGCTGGTAAGCCGCAGAGGCGTGCTTCCGGAGGCTGAGCCGGAGATCTCCGAGGCGCTGGAGATCTACCTTGCCAGGGAGGGCATCCGCCTCGCGCGCGTCTCCGGCTACGACAGTGTGGCGCGCCACGGCGGTGGCGTGCGTTTGACCGGGAACGAGGGTGAGACCTTCAGCGCCGAGCGCCTGCTGCTCGCCACCGGGCGAATGCCGAACAGCGACGGGCTGAACCTGGGTGCCGCCGGGATCGAAACCGATGCGCCGGGCGGGATCGTCGTCGACCCGCAGATGCGCACCGCCAACCCGAACGTCTGGGCCGCGGGCGATGTCACCGGGCGCGATCAATTCGTCTACATGGCGGCCTACGGCGCCAAGATCGCCGCCCGGAACGCCGTGGCGGACGAGGCGCGCACCTATGACAATGGCACGATGCCCTGGGTGGTCTTTTCCGACCCGCAGGTGGCGGGCGTGGGCCTGAGCGAGGCGCAGGCCTGCGCCGCCGGGCACGAGGTCGTCACCTCGGTTCTGCCGCTCGACGCTGTGCCGCGCGCACTGGCGGCCCGCGATACGCGTGGGCTGATCAAGCTGGTGGCGGAGGCGGGCAGCAAGCGGCTGCTGGGCGCGCAGATCCTCGCCCCTGAGGGCGCCGACAGCATCCAGACCGCCGCGATGGCCCTCAGGGCCGGGTTCACCTACGAGGAGCTTGGTGACACCATCATGCCCTATCTCACGACGGTCGAGGGGCTGAAGCTTGCCGCCCAGACTTTCGAGAAAGACGTCGGTGCACTCAGCTGCTGCGCGGGGTAGCGACCCTCGACCACGACAGGAGACCCAAAATCCCATGCCGACCCTTGCCGCCTATATCGGCGCCGCACTTGCCGAAATCGCCGGTTGCTTCGCCTTCTGGGTCTGGCTCCGGCTGGACAAGCCGATCTGGTGGGTCGGTCCGGGCATGGCTTCGCTCGCGCTGTTTGCCTACCTGCTGACGCTGGCTGACAGCGCCGCCGCCGGACGAGCCTACGCAGCCTATGGCGGCATCTATATCGCGGCCTCGCTGTTCTGGCTCTGGGCGGTCGAAGGCGTCCGGCCGGATCGGTGGGATCTGATCGGCGTCAGCATCTGCCTTCTGGGCGCCGGCATCATTATCGCAGGGCCCCGTGCGCCGGTCTGACCCCACGCAGCCACTACGAAAGCACAAGGAGCAAAGATGACCGACAAGCTCGACCTGATCGTCATCGGTGCCGGCATGGCCGGGATCACCGCCGCAAAGAAATGCAGCAACGCCGGCTGGTCCGTCGCCGTCGTCGACGAACTCCCCTACGGCGGCACCTGCGCGCTCAGGGGATGCGACCCTAAGAAGATGCTGCGCGCCGGAGCCGAGGCAATGGAGGCCGCGCAGCGACTGTCCGGCAAAGGCATCGCGGGCGAGACCCGGATAGATTGGCCGGCCCTGATGAAGCACAAGGAGAGCTTCACCGATCCGGTGCCCCAGAGCATGGAGAGTGGGCTGAAGGAGGCTGGGGTGCGGACGTTCCACGGTCGGACCCGCTTCACCGCCGAGGACAGGATCGAGATCGAGGATCAGGGCGAGATCGCCTTCCGCCACGCACTGATCGCCACGGGGGCCAAGCCACGGCCTCTGGAGTTCCCCGGCGCCGAGAAGCTGATCGACAGCACCGACTTCCTGAACCTCGCCGAATTGCCCCGTCGGATCGTCTTCGTCGGCGGCGGTTACATCTCTTTCGAGTTCGCGCATATCGCGGCACGCGCCGGAGCTCAGGTGACGATCCTCGACCGTGGCGCGCGGCAGCTGAAGATGTTCGATCCCGACTTGGTCGACATGCTGCTTGATCGCAGCCGCTCCGCGGGGATCGAGATCATCGACGAGGCCGCGATCGAGCGTGTCGAGAATGCGGACGGGGCGCACCGAGTGGTCTACCGGAAGGCGGATGGCACCGACACCATGGAGGCCGATCTTGTCGTGCATGGTGCCGGGCGGGTGCCCTCGGTCGACCATCTCGAGCTCGGCGCCGCAGGCATCGCGACCGAGCAAGGCGGCGTGAAAGTCACGCCATGGCTGCAATCGCCGTCGAACTCGCGCATCTTCGCGGCCGGCGACGCCGCCGCCTCGCCCGGCAAGCCGCTGACCCCGGTAGCGGTCTTCGAGGGCAAGATCGCGGCATCGAACATGCTCAAGGACAAGCGGACAGAGCCCGATTACACCGGTGTGCCGAGTGTGGTCTTCACCATCCCCGAACTGGCGCGGGTCGGCATGCTCGAGGAAGAAGCGCGCGCGAGGGGGGACGTCGAGGTGCGCCTCACCGACACTTCTGGCTGGTTCTCGCAGAAGCGTTTGGGTGAAAGCCATGCCGGCGCAAAGGTAATCACCGCTAAGGACGGCAAGATCCTCGGCGCGCACATGTTCGGGCCCGACTACGCCGAACTGATCAACGTCTTCTCACTGGCGATCAAGCTGGGACTGACGGCTGCGCAGGTTAAGGCCATGCCGGCTGCCTACCCGACGGGGGCATCCGACATCGGGTCGATGTTCTGAGCCCTGCGCGTCTTCGTCTGGAGGGTTCGGCGCAGAAAGGCGCGATAAGAATGTTCAGAGCCGGGAAACAGATCGTTTCCCGGCTCTGTGTCCCAAATCCCGGAACGAGCCAGCCACCCGGCGCGGGGTCTTCTTTTTGGCTAACTTTCGGTGGGGTAGGGTTCGCTCAGGCCGATAGCCACCGCTCGAGCTTGCCGCTATCCGGCAGGCCGCCCGTATGCACCAGCTTCCCGTCGACCGAGACGCCGGGGGTCGACATCACGCCTGCCATGGCGATCGCGCGGGGGTCGGTAACCTTCTCGACCGACACCTCGATGCCGAGCTTGGCGGCCGCTTCCTTGACCATCTCCTCGGTCTTTTCGCAGCGCTTGCAGCCGGGGCCGTAAACCTTGACGTCCTTCATATCTTTTCTCCTTAGAACAATGCGTTGAACAGGAAGCCGACGGCAAGGATCCCGCTGGCGACGACCCCGATGAAGACCGCGATCAGGCGCAGTTTCAGGACCTGACGCAGGATGATCATCTCGGGCATCGACAGCGCGATCACCGACATCATGAAGGCCAGAACCGTACCGAGCGCCGCGCCCTTGCCCAGAAGCGCCTCGACGATCGGGATGACGCCAGCGGCGTTGGTGTACATCGGTACGCCCATCAGCACCGCCGCGGGCACCGACCACCACGTGCCCGAACCCATGATACGCACCATCAGGTCTTGCGGCACATAGCCGTGGATCAGCGCGCCCATCGCGATACCGATGATGATCCAGATCCAGACCCTGGAGAAGATCTCGCGCACCGCCTCGAGGCCAAGGCGATAGCGGTCGGTCATACTTAGTTCGTCGCTCTCGACCGCGCCCGGGGTGGTCGCGCCGGAATGGATGTCGCGCACCCAGTCCTGCAGCCAGCCCTCGACATGGAGCCTGCCGATCACCCAGCCCGCAACGATCGCGATGGCGAGGCCGAAGCCGAGATAGACCAGCGCCACGGGCCAGCCGACGAGGCCGATGAGCAGGATCAGCGCCACTTCGTTGACCATCGGGGCTGCGATCAGGAACGAAAAGGTGACGCCCAGCGGGATGCCTGCGGAGACGAAGCCGATGAAGAGCGGCACCGCCGAGCAGGAGCAGAACGGCGTCAAGACGCCCAAGCCCGCCGCCATCACGTTGCCGACGCCCTCGCGCTTGCCCGAGAGAAGCGCGCGGGTTTTTTCCGGGCTGAAGAAGCTGCGCACGACCCCCATCGCGAAGACGATCAGGGTGAGCAGCATCATGACTTTCGGCACGTCGTAGAAGAAGAAGGCCAGCGCCTCGCCAGTATGCGTGTCGCGAGTGACCGGCAGCAACGAGACGATCCATTCGGAGAGGGCCGGGAGCTGTTGGTAGATCCCCCACCACGCAACGAGGCCTGCCGCGACGACCACGCTCCACGCCCAGCCGGGCATCCCGCCATGCGGGGTTTCATGCTGTGTCACACTCATGTCGCGTTCCCCTCGAAGCTCGTTCGGTGAGGGGGCCGCAAAACGCGACCCGGTGCCTCATCACGGGCAGATTAGCGCCGGGGGCACGGGTCGCTTCAATGCGCTCGATCAAGTTGGGCGCAATTTCTCATGTCCTGCTGCGAAAGGTCGCGGCTGCGGAAGTCAGGAAGGATCGCGCGCGATGTTACGCTCCATGAGCCGCTGGAACAGCCCGGGCGAGGCGCGGTTGATCCACCACGCGAGCCGCGCGACGCGGCCTACCGGGATCATCGGGCGGTTGCGCTTCAGCCCGGCGAGGATCACCTGCGCGGCAGCCTCGGGCGTCATGTAATCCACCCCGTCCGCAGCCGCTCCGGGACGTGCGATGCCGTCTGATTGCCGCTCGGCCCGGTCTAGATTTGTCGCCACGAAGGAGGGGGCTGCGATCTGCACGCGCACGCCGTGAGGGGCCTCCTCCGAACGTAACGATTTGAAGAACCCTTCCAACGCATGTTTCGACGCGGCATAGGCGGTGCGGTGATAGAGCGGCGAGAATCCCGCCACCGAAGAAATCGCCAGATGCGTGCCGTGGCTTTCCCGCAGCGGTTCGAGGAAATGCCGCGCCATCGCGGTTGCCGCGAAATAGTTGATTTCGAAGACCTTGCGATGTGCGGCCTCGCTCAGCTCGGAGAACGGCCCGATCTGGGTGACGCCCGCGTTGTAGATCGCGAGCTCGATCCGGGGGTGACGTGCGCGGATGTCATCGCAGGCTGTCTCCAGTTGCGCCGGATCGGTCAGATCGCAGGCGATGGCCTCTTCATTCGGCGCGGCGGTAAGGCCCGAGATATCCCGGTCGAGCAGCACGACCTGCCAGCCCTCGGCGCGCAGCCCCGCCGAGAGCGCCTGCCCAAGCCCCCCGGCGCCGCCCGAGATTACCGCGACGCGCGCGCTCATAGCCCGGCCTCGCGCGCCCAGAGGTCAAAGACTTCGGCGCTGGTCAGCTCTGGCGTGTAGCCGAAGACTTCCTTCAATGCGTCGTTCGCAAGGACGGGGCGGTATTGCAGAAAGCGCACCTGTTCGGGCCCGTAGCGGCTCAGGCCCAGCGGATGGGCGAGGGCGAGCGCAGCCTTGATGCCGAGCGCGGGCAGGCGGCGCACCGGTTTGCCCAGACGTCTTGCGAGGTCGGTGACGCCCAGTGCGCCGTCTCCCGCGACGTTGAAGATGCCAGGCGGGCCATCGGTCGCGGCACGTATAAGGATGCGCGCCAGATCGCGGGTCCAGATGAAGACGAAAGGGCTCTCACAACCCCGGATCGCGAGCAGGCGCGGCTTGCGAAACAGCACGGTGATCTGGTTGTCGGTGCCCTTGCCAAGAACCGTTCCGACCCGCAGCACGACCTGCTCGAGGGCAGGGTGGGTGGCGCGCGCTTCGGCCAGCATCTCCTCGACCTGCCGCTTGTGATCGGCATAGGCGAACTCGGGGTTGCCGCGCACCGGATCGCTTTCGCGCAGCGGCACGGGGTTGTCGGCGTGATAGCCATAGGCCGCGCCCGAGGAGGTCACGACAAGTCGCCGAACCCCGACCGAAAGCGCAGCCGCGAGCACCTTGCGCGTGCCCTCCACATCGACGCGGTAGGCGAGCTCGCGCCCCATGCCGGGACCGGGCGTCACGATGGAGGCGAGATGCACGATCACCTCTGGCCGTTCGCGCGCGATGACCTTGCAGGGGGCGTCGGTGGTGACGTCCATCGCCACGAAGCGCACGGCTTCAGGCAAGTTGTCGGGGCATGCCAGATCGGTCGCGATGACCTCATGGCCACTTTCGGCGAGTTCAGCGGTCAGCACGCGGCCGATCATGCCGCCCGCACCGCTAATCAGGATCCGGGGCATCGCGCGGCCTCCTTTCGTCTCATGAATGTCGAGATCGCGAAGCCCGCGATGATGTGCCAGATGCCCCAGAAAGCCGCGACGATTGCCATGCCGCCCAAACCTCCGAAGAAGGCGAATATCAGCACGAGGCCGAGACCTGAATTCTGGATCCCCGTCTCGATGGTGATCGCGCGCCGGTCGAAGGGCGAAAGCCGCGCCAGCGTCGCGGTGCCGTAGCCTCCCGCGAAGGCCAGTGCGTTGTGCAGCACCACCATCCCCGCGATCAGCCCGACGAATTGGACGAAATAGGACCAGTTGGCGCTGAGCGAGAGCGCCACGAAAGCCCCGAAAATCGCCATCGACACCCATTTCAGCGGATCGCGAATGCGGGTCGTCAGATCGTAGCGGTAATGGTTCAGCGCGATCCCGGCGATCAGCGGCAAAAGCAGCATGATACCCACGGTGATCGCCACGCTCACCGGGTCCATATGGGTCTCGTGCAGCAGCGCGCGCGTCGGGGCGTAAAGGCTGCCCCAGAACGCGATATTGAGCGGCGTCAGCACGATCGCCGCCACCGTGGCGAAGGCGGTCAGCGAGACCGACAGCGCCGTGTTCCCGCCCGCCCGATGGGTGAAGAAGTTCGAGACATTCCCGCCGGGACAAGCCGCGACGAGGATCAGCCCGAGCGCAATCGACGGGCTGGGCTGCAGCGCCAGCACCAGCCCGAAGGTCAGCGCGGGCAGCACCAGAAACTGCGACGTGAACCCCACGATCAGCGCCCAGGGCCTGCGCACCAGCGGGCGGAAATCGCGGGGGGAGAGGTCGATCGCGACTGAGAACATGACGATGCCGAGGATCGCGTTGAGCAGATGCAGGGCGCCGGGGCTGAAGTTCAGCCGGACCGCGTCGAGCCCAGTCATGCCGGGGCCTCCCCGCCGAGCGCCTTGATCCAGCCGGTGACCGCCTTGCGATAGGTCGCCTTGTCCACGTAATAGGCCATCCGCGCGAGCTTGAGATAGGCCATGCCGCCGGTCGCACGCTCGAACCCCTCGGCCTTCTTCGCCTGCAGGCGCTTCGCGGCCTCCGATCCCTCGCGCAGCCCGCGAATGTAGCGCGCCACCATCTCGGCTTGTTCGTGACGGCCCTGCCAGCCAAGACCGCTCGCCTCGAGCATTCCCAGCACGAAGAGATCGTCGCGCTTGGGGTGCATCGCGTTAAGGTACAGATGCGGCGCGTCGCCTTGCCAGTTCAGCAGCTCCGGCGCGATGAAGGGGTAGTGCAGCTTGTAGCCGGTGGCCGCGAGGATCATGTCATACTCGGCCTGCGCGCCATCCTTGAAGTGCACCGTTTTGCCGTCGAACCTTTCGATATCCGCGCGCACTTTCAGATCGCCGTGACCTGCGTGGAACAGCACCAGCGAGTTCACGATCGGATGGCTCTCGTAGAGTTTGTAATCGGGCTTGGGAAACCCGTATTTCTGCGGATCGCCGACGAACCATTTCAGCAGCGCGCCGTCGATCTTGCGCTTGAGCCACATCGGCAGCTTGATCGCCCCGCCCAGCGTGTCGGCGGGTTTGCCGAAGACGTATTTCGGCACGAAGTAATAGCCGCGTCGCATCGAAAGATCGCAGCTTTTGCCGTGATGGATCGCGTCCACCGCGATGTCGCAGCCCGAATTGCCCGCGCCCACGACGAGCACGCGCTTGCCGGTGAATTGCGACGGGTCGCGATAGGCCGAGGAGTGGATCAGCTCGCCGTCGAACTGGCCGGGGAACTCCGGCATGTTCGGTTCGGAGAGCGTGCCATTGGCGATCAGCACGCCCGCATAAATCTCGGAATGCTCGCCCTCGCTATCGCGCCAACCGACCCGCCAGCCTTCGCCATCGCCTCCCAGCGGTTCAACCTTCGTCACCTTGGCGTTGAAGCGGTAATGGCGCCGAATGTCGAAATGATCGGCGAAATCGCGGAAATACTGCGCCATCTCGCGGTGGCTGGGATATTCCGCCACCTCCTCGCGCATCGGGAAATGGGTGAATTCCGTCATCCGCTTCGAGGAAATCAGATGCGCGCTTTCATACATCGTCGAATGCGCGCCCTCGATATCCCAGAGCCCGCCCACATCGCTGTGCAGCTCGAACCCCTGATAGTCTACCCCTTGTTCGCCCAGCACCTTGGCCGCGGCCAGACCCATCGGGCCCGCGCCGATCAGGGCGAACCTGCCCCTCGTATCTGTCATCTTGCGTCTCCTCCCGGACGTTCTTAAATTGAACCATTGTTCAAAATAAGCAAGCCCCGATCTGATGACGAAAAAGACGACCGAGAAACAAAGGCTTAGAGCGCCGTCGAAGCGCTCTCTCGCGAGCCGTTCACGGATTCTCGATGCGGCGGAAACGGTGTTCGCGCGGGACGGATTCGAGGGCGCGAAGGTGCGCGACATCGCCGCGCTGGCCGAGGTGCCCCTGGGGCTGGTGAACCATCACGGGGGCTCGAAAGAGGCGCTGTTTCGCGAAGTGGTGGAGCGGCGCGCCGAAGAGCTGGCGCGTCTGCGTCTGGAGGCTCTGGCGCAGGCGAAGGGGCAGGGGGCGCTCGATCTGACGGCGATCCTCGGCTGCTTCTTCCGGCCCTATCTTGCGAAGGCGGCAGGCAGCGATCCGCAATGGCTGGCCTATGCGCGGCTGGTGGCGATGGTCTCGGCCGATCCGGCCTGGGCCGATATTTCTACCGATCTTTTCGACCCGACCGCACAGCGTTTCATGGATGAAATCTGCGCGCTGCATCCCAAGGTGGGCCGGGCGGTGGTGGCAGAAGGGTTCGTCTATTCGGTCGCAGCCCTTCTGGCCTTCCTGACCTCGGAATGGCGGATCGCGGCGCTGGCCTCGCAGTCCGATGCGCAAGCCTCGGTCGAGGGGCTGGTCGCCTTCTGCGCGGCGGGCTGTGCAGCGCGGATCGCGCAGGCCGAGACGTGACCGGATGCTGAGCGCAACGACCCTGCTGGTCATCACCGCCGTGTTCTTCTCGGCCTTCCTGCGCGGCATCGCGGGGTTCGGTTTCGCGCTGGCCGCGGTGCCGATCGTCTCGCTGATGGTGCCGCCGATCGAGGCGGTGACGCTGGCGGTGCTGCTGCAGGTCGTGGTCGGGTGCCGCGATCTTTTCACGCTTCACGGGCATGTGCACAAACCCTCGCTTGCGCGGCTGTCGCTGGGAGCGATTGTGGGTACGCCGGTCGGGATTTTCGCGCTCAGCGCGGTCAGCGCCGATGCCGCGCGGGTGATGATCGCGCTCGTCGTACTCGCGGGGCTGACGCTGCTGTTGCGCTACAAGCCTGCGCGCCCGCATCCCCATGGCGGGCTCGCGCTGCTGGCGGGCGTCGCTTCGGGCGCGTTTTCCGGGCTCGCGGCGATGCCGGGGCCGCCCGCAGTGGCCTATTACCTTGGGGCAGGCACCACGGCGATGCAGACGCGGGCCTCGTTGCTGCTATTCTTCTTCGTGGCTTCGCTGTTGGCAACGCCCGGGCTGATCCTTGCGGGGGCCGTGAATGGCGATGCGCTCTGGCTGACGCTGGTTTCGGTGCCCGCGCTGGCGCTCGGCACATGGGCGGGCACTACGGCCTTCGCGCGGCTCGACAACGCCCAGTACCGGACGATCGCCATCGTGGTCATGGCGATTTCGGCTGTGCTTGCGGGCTGGCGAGGCTTGTCGGTCTATCTCTAGAGCAGGGCGCCGCTTTCGGGCTTACCCTCCGCGCCGCACGCTAGGGGCGCGGGCGAGGATGAACCATTCGCCGATATTCTCGCGGTTGATGAAGCCCACGAAATTGCCGTTCGCCCCCACCACCGCCACCGCCGGGATGCGCTGCCGCGCGAAGGCGTCGAGCACGTCGTCCATCCCGGTCTTCAGCGAAACGACCGGCACATCGCGGAACATGATCTCGGAGACCGGTGTCTGGCGGAACTCGGGATCGGGCCGGGCCAGCACGCTCTCGCGGGTGACGAAGCCGAGGATCTGTCCTTCGGGCGAGAGCACGGGAAACTCCGATTGCGAGCTGTGCAGGATCGCCTGCGCGGCGGTGTCGATCGTATCATCCGGTGTCAGCGACACGAAGGAGGTGATGACGGCGTCGCGCGCCGCCGCCCGATGGGCCAGACCGCGCATCGCCGCGTCGGAGCTTTCCGATCCCGCCGCGAAGAAGATGAATACCGCGATCAACACGAGGATTGGGTTGCCGCTCGTCAGACCCCAATAGGCGAAGAGCACGGCGATGACCTGTCCGGTTCGGGCCGCGACCTGCGTCGCTTTCACCCGGTCCATGAACAGCGCGAGAGCCGCTCGGAAGACCCGCCCGCCATCCATCGGGAAGGCCGGGATCAGGTTGAACGCGACGAGAAGCGCGTTGACCAGCGCAAGCCGGCCCCAGAAACTTTGCGCGGGATTGTCGAGCGATTGCAGATCGCTGAGCCAGCCGCGACCGCCGAGGAAGATCGTCAGGATCAGGAAGATCACGACATTGACCGCGGGCCCCGCCACGGCGATCAGAATTTCCTGCTTGGGATTTTCCGGAATCCGCTCCAGCCGCGCGAGGCCGCCGATCGGCAGAAGCGTGATGTCGGGCGTTCGCACGCCGAACCGCGCCGCCATCGTCGCATGGCCGAATTCATGGAGCACGACGCAGGCGAAGACCGACAGGATGAAGAGCATGTTGACCAGCGCCGCCTGCGGCCCCTCCGCTGCCCAGGCGGTGGCGGTGATCCAGATGATCAGCAGAACGAAGGTGACATGGACCCTGAGCACAGTGCCGCCGATCTTGCCGAGTGAATAGGACCAGCTCATCTCAACCCTCTCTTTCCGCCGCGTGATCGTCCCGGGGAAGGGGACGGCACAGCCGAATTCCCGCTGCCCTCAATTTGACCGCTCGATTGCGTCACCACAAGAAGGTGCGACGCTGTTACCCTGTCGAGGGTGCCAGATAGACCTCGCCGGGCGCGAAGGCTCGGAACCGGTCTGCCGCGATCCCGGAGGCCGCGAGGCTTTGACCGAGCAGGGTGGGCGGCTCCTCGCGCGGCTCGTCGGTCAGCTGGAACGTGCCCCAGTGACAGCCGAGCGCTTGGGCAGGGCCGATATCGGTGAAGATGCGCACGGCCTCTTCGGGCGCGACATGCTGGGGCTGCATGAACCAGCGCGGCTCATAGGCTCCGATCGGGATCACCGCGATGTCTGGCGCACCGTGCCGGGCGCGGATGTCGCGAAAAATCGCCCCGTCGCCATAGCCGGTATCGCCCGCGAACCAGATCCGGCTCTGCGGCGTGTCGATCCAGAAGCCGCTCCAGAGAGCCATGCGCCGGTCGCCGAGGCCCCGTGCCGACCAGTGGTTCGCGGGCGTCAGCGTGACCGAGATCTCTGGGGTCAGCGCGATGCGGTCGTGCCAATCGCCGATCTCGATCCGCGCCCCTCGTACCGCCTTTCGCACCGTCGCATCGGTCCCTAGCGGCATCACCATCCGTGGACGGTGGCGTTTGTGCAGTTTGCGCAAAGTGACGGTGTCGAGATGGTCGTAATGGTTATGGCTGATCAGGACCGCGTCGATGGGCGGAAGGTGGTCGAAGGCGATCCCGGGCGCGGTGACGCGCCTAGGCCCGGCAAAGCGCAGCGGGCTCGCGCGGTCCGACCAGACCGGATCGGTCAGCAGGTTAAGCCCCGCGACCTGAATGAGAACCGAGGCATGACCGACCATGGTGAGCCGCGCCGCGTCGCTGCGCTCGGGCGGCACGCTCGGCTCAATGGGGACGTGCTTGGGCCACCGGGCGCGCTGCCCTTCGCGCCGCCATTTGAGGATGTCGCGAAAGGAGCGATCCGTGGATGGCTGGCCATGCGGGTGAAAACGCTCGCCGTCGAAATGGTCGCTGACCGGGCCGGTGTAATAGCGGTTACGTGCCATTTCGTGCCTGCTTCAGGTTTTCGCGGAAACTGAGCGGACCGGGCATCGCCTGTCGCGCCCCTGATATGAGCGCGCCCCGGCGATCACTGCGCAAGCGCCTCGAGATGCGCGGCTGCGCCTTCCGCGAGCGCGGTCGGGTTGTAGCCGCCTTCCAGGCAGGAAACCAAGCGTCCGTCGCAGCAACGGCGCGCGACGCCACGGATCGCGCTCGTCAGCCACCAGTAATCCCCGGCGGTCCAGAGCAGGCCCGAGATGTCGTCCTCGCGATGCGCGTCGAACCCGGCGGATACGATGATCAAATCCGGATTGAAGGCCTCCAACCGGGCAAGCCCGTCCTCCCAGGCGACCTTCATCTCGGACGCGCCGCTGCCACTGGCGAGCGGCAGGTTGAGCACGTTGTCATGCGCGCCCGTCTCCGACCGCGCCCCGGTGCCGGGCCAGAGCGATTTGGGCTCCTGATGCGACGAGATGAACAGGCTGCGCGGCTCGTCCCAAAGGATGTCCTGCGTGCCGTTGCCGTGATGCACGTCGAAATCGAGCACCGCGACGCGCGACAGGCCGTGACGTTCGAGCGCATGCAGTGCCGCAAGCCCGGTATTGCCGTAGATGCAGAACCCCATCGCCCGCGTCCGCGTTGCGTGGTGCCCGGGCGGGCGAGTCGCGACGAACACGCGCTCGGCCTCGCCCGTGAGAACGAGATCGACGGCCTGCAAGGCCCCGCCCGCGCCCAGGCGGCTC
The DNA here is from genome assembly GCF_002213225.1 of Thioclava sp. IC9. Taxonomy (NCBI): domain Bacteria; kingdom Pseudomonadati; phylum Pseudomonadota; class Alphaproteobacteria; order Rhodobacterales; family Paracoccaceae; genus Thioclava; species Thioclava sp. IC9. The sequence goes on along the minus strand of NZ_NBNX01000001.1, from coordinate 878,710 downwards.
GCACGGCGCGAGCCCGGCGAAACATGCGTGTCCGAATCGAGATCTGCATGTTCCTCACGTGCGAAGACCTCTTCGAGCGCTTCAAGATAAGCCGCGTCGTGGCCCAGCAGGAGATCCTCGTCGCTCGCCTCGCGCGCCTCGATGACCGGCAGCTCCATCTCGTCGATCAGGCCGCGCACCGTCTCGAGGCGCCACGGCCGCTCGCGATGGGTGGGCCCGGTGTCGTGAGCGAGGCAATCCTCGTGGGTGATCGTGACGAACGTGCGCATGAAGCTCTCCAGAAAGGTCGTATCGGGGGCCTATCGGCGAGTCGCGACCCGCGCCGCGCCGTCGCTCGAACGGTTCTGCCCGTTGCGAAGCTGCGTCAGAGTTTTGGAAATGACAAGCACCCCCGGACGGAGGACACGTGCCGCCGCCGTCCTGTCGGGTGAAATCTGCGAGTGCGTCGCCCCCTCTGCTCAGCAGGGCGGCCCGATCAGAAACACGGGCGGCAGCTCGCGCGCGCGGCGCTCTGCCAGTCGCCGTTTCGCAGTAGCCAGTTTGACCTGCGTGACTTCTAGGCGCAGCAGCGCCCGGCTGCGCGCATCGTAAAGCCGTCGGATCGGCGAACCCGGATTTCCGATCAACCCCGGACGACGGTTCGCGCTGCGCGGAAACCAGTCGTTCAAGCCCACGAGCGCGTCGCGCCACGCCTTGTCCGCTTCGATGTAACGCTCGAACGCGAGACGCAATGCGCGGCGGCGTGTCATGAGTTCCGGTCGCATCATCGCTCCTCCCTCAGAAGATTTGACCACTTCCAACTATAGCAGAAATGCCGCGAGTCGTCAGGTTTTGCAGGGCTCCGAAGGCGCGATCGCCTCGAACACGGTTTCGCGAGCGCAGCATGATTTTCTTGTTTCTGCGGTTTAGGGTTGCATTAAATGAACCATCGTTCATTTAATGTGAGCGCCCCAAGGAGGATCATCGGCCGAATGTGCCGGCGATGGGGAGCCAGAGGAGGAAGTCATGCAAAGCGAGAGCAACCCGCACTCAGATCTCGGCGTGGTGCCGAAACGTGGTCTGGCCCATGTAGCCGGGCCGACCGATACCCCGCTGATCGAGGATACGATCCCGGCCGTGCTCAAGCGCACTGCCGAGCGTTGGCCCGATCGCGACGGCGCCATCTTCACCTCGGAACGCATTCGCTGGACCTGGGCGGAGTTCGCGCAGCGGGTCGACCGGCTCGCCTCGGGGCTGCTCGCGCTCGGGCTTCGGCATGGCGATCGGCTCGGTATCTGGTCGCCCAACCGTTCGGAATGGCTGCTGACGCAGTTCGCGACGGCGCGGATCGGGGTGATCCTCGTGAACATCAACCCGGCCTATCGCCTGCACGAGCTGGAATTTGCGCTGCGCAAGACCGGCTGCCGGGCGCTGGTGCTGGCCGAGACTTTCAAGAGCTCGGATTACCTGTCGATGATCCAGCGCCTGCTGCCGGAGCTTGCGAAGAGTGAGCCCGGTCAGCTGGAAACCATGAAACTGCCCGATCTGCGCGACATCATCACTCTGGGAGAGACCCAGCATCCCGGCTGTCATCGCTTCTCGGATGTCGAGGCGATGGGCGCGGCGCAGGACCAAGGCGCGCTCGACGCTGTCACCGAACATCTCGACCCGAACGAGCCGATCAACATCCAGTTCACCTCCGGCACCACCGGATCGCCGAAAGGCGCGACCCTGACGCATCGCAATATCGTCAACAACGCGCATTTCGTGACCCGCGCGATGCTGGCGACCGAACAGGACCGCGTCTGCATCCCGGTGCCGTTCTACCATTGCTTCGGGATGGTGATGGGCACGCTGGGCTGCGTCACCAAGGGCGCGGCTATCGTCGTGCCGAGCGAAGGCTTCGACGCGCCCGTCACGCTGGCATGCGTCGCGGCCGAACGCTGCACCGCACTTTACGGCGTGCCGACCATGTTCGTCGCGATGCTGGAGCATCCCGATTTCGCGAACCATGACCTTTCGTCGCTTCGCACCGGCATCATGGCGGGCGCACCCTGTCCGATCGAGGTGATGAAGCAGGTGCAATCGAAGATGCACATGTCGGAAGTGACGATCGCCTACGGGATGACCGAGACCGCCCCGGTCTCGTTCCAGTCGGCCACCGATACACCCTTGGAAAAACGTGTGTCCTCGGTGGGGCAGGTGCAGCCGCATCTCGAGGTGAAGATCGTGCGCGAGGATGGCTCGCTCGCCAATGTGGGCGAGCAGGGCGAGCTGCTGACGCGTGGCTACTCGGTGATGTGCGGCTATTGGGGCGAGCCCGAGCGTACGAATGACGCGCTCGATGCGGATGGCTGGATGCATACGGGCGATCTCGCCCGAATCGACAGCGGGGGCTATTGCAACATCACCGGACGGGTGAAGGACATGATCCTGCGGGGCGGCGAAAACGTCTATCCGCGGGAGGTCGAGGAGTTCCTCTACACCCATCCCGATATCAGTCAGGCGCAGGTCTTCGGCATCCCGGATCACCGGCTGGGCGAGATCGTCGCCGTATGGATCGTGCCGCGCAATGGCGCCGAGTTGACCGAGGAGGCTATCCGCGAGTTCTGTCGCGACGAGATCGCGCATTTCAAGATTCCGGCGGTGATCCGGTTCAAGGAGAGCCTGCCGCTGACGGTATCCGGCAAGCCGCAGAAATTCGTCATGCGCGATGCAATGATCGAGGAGCTGGGGCTCGCGGTCGAGGAAACTGCCTGATTTGACGAAAGCGCCGCGCGTCTTCCGCGCGGCGCAATTTCTGCGTCAGCCTACGCTCTTGGGCTTGTGCGTCCCGTTGAGCCGGCTGCGCAGCGGCAGCAGGCCCAGCACCGCCGTCGTCGCGAAGCCCGCGCCCGCAAGGAAGGTCCATTGCGCGCCGCCGAACTCCCACAGCGCCCCTGCGATCACGCTGGCGATCAGCAGCGCCACGCCGGTGACGAGGTTGAACATGCCAAAGGCGGTGCCGCGCAACTCTGCCGGGACGGCTTCGGCCACCAGCGCGGCCAACAGCCCCTGGGTGAAGCCCATATGCATTCCCCACAGGAGCACACCGATCGCAAGACCGCCGATCCCGCCGACCAGCGCGAGCGTCAGGTCCGCTGCGATCAACAACCCCAGCCCGACCAGCAGCAGCCCGACACGACCGACCCGGTCGGAAAGCGCCCCGACCGGATAGGCGATCAGCGCATAGACCGCGTTCATCCCCACCAGAACCAGCGGCACCAGCATCACCGGGATGCCGTCGTCATTGGCGCGCAGGATCAGGAAGGCCTCGCTGAACCGGGCGAGCGTGAACAGCGTCGCGACGACCACGACCCACCAGAACACGTTACCCAAGAGCTTGAGCTCTGACCGGGCGAGGGGGTTGCGCACCTGCCGCTGCGCGCGGGGATGGGCGGGCTCTTTCACCACGAACAGGATCAGCCCGAGCGACAGGAACGCCGGGATCACCGCGACCCAGAACACCGAGCGGAAATCGTCCGAGAACAGCCACATCAGCCCGATCGCGGCGAGCGGCCCGAGGAAGGCGCCCACCGTGTCGAGCGATTGCCGAAGCCCGAAGGCGGCACCGCGCATCTTGCCCGGCGCAAGGTCGGCGATCAGCGCGTCGCGCGGGGCGCCCCGGATGCCTTTGCCCACCCGGTCGATGAAGCGCGCGGCCACAAGCCAGTCGAAGGTCGGCGCGAGCGGAAAGATCGGTTTTGTCACAGCCGCCAGCCCGTAGCCGAGCGCGGCCAGCTCCTTGCGCCGCCCGATCCGGTCCGACAGCGCCCCCGAAAAGACCTTGGTGATCGCGGCGGTGGCTTCCGCGATCCCTTCGATCACACCCACCGCCAGCGCCGTCGCGCCAAGTCCGGTCATCAGGTAGACCGGCAGCAGCGCATGGATCATCTCGGAGGAGACATCCATGAAAAGCGACACGAACCCCAGCGCCCAGATGCCCATCGGCAATCCGCGCCCGCGTTTACCTGTCGGGGTTTCCATTGCCTCTTGCGTGTCGTCCGTCATGTGCCTCCTGCAAGCGCCGTGATGGGCTTACTGCCCGCGCGCTTGTGCCCTGCGATCATAAAGCGCGCGTATGAGCAAGGCCATCGCCCCCTCGAGGGGCAGCCAGACGAGGCAATAGAGCCAGACCAGCAGCGCGGGCCCCCAGCCGATCGGCGTCACGAACAGCCCATAGACCGCGATCAGCGTGCCCAGCAATTGCGTAGCCTCCGTCGTCGCGAACAGGCGCAGCGCCGGGAAGGGGCGCCGCCAGAACCAGCTTTGATGGCGCGTGACGAACAGCGTCATGTGCCCCGAGACGAGAAGCTTGAGGAAGATGATCGTCTGGATCTGGTCGCGCGGCAGGCCGAGATAGGCATCGACGAACCAGAACAGCACGAAGGTCTCGATCACCCCGGTCACGCCAAGCGTCGCCGCCACCGTCAGCACGCGCCGCATGTCCCAGCGCACCGGGCGTGGCGAGACCGAGACATTGTCGTAGGCGATCATCATGATCGGGAAATCATTCAGCACCGCCAGCAGCACGATCATGATCGCAGTGACAGGGTAGAAATCGAAGACGAGAATCGAGAGCGTCATGAATAGCAGCACCCGGATCGTCTCGGCGACGCGGAAGGTGGCATAGCTCGTCATCCGCTCGAAGATGCGGCGGGCTTCCTCGATTGCCGTGGTGATGATCGACAGGCCCTTGTCGGTCAGCACCAGATCGGCGGCGGCGCGCGCGGCATCGGTGGCCCCGCTCACCGCGATCCCGGCATCGGCCTTGCGCAGGGCAGGGGCGTCGTTCACCCCGTCCCCGGTCATCGCGACGATGGAATGCCCGGCCTGAAGCACCTCGACGATCCGGAACTTGTGTTCGGGCAGGACCCGCGCGAAGCCGTCGGCGGCGCGGACATTGGCCTCCACCGTGGCCGGGTCGCCGTCGAGCAACTCGCCTGCGGGATAGATCTTCTGCCCGAGCTCGAGTTTGCCCGCGATCTGGCGCGCGATGGCTTCGTGGTCGCCGGTGATGATTTTGACATCGATCCCCATGTCGCGCGCGTCCGCGATGGTGCTGGCCGCATCCGGGCGCGGCGGATCGATGATCGGCAGCAGACCGAGGAATTCCCAGTCCTGCCCGGCGCGTTTCTGTGCGGCCCCGAGCGCGCGGTAGCCCTGCTGCGCAAGGGTTTCGACTTCGTCCTCCACCGCCTTGCGTGCGTCATCTGTCAGGGCTGCAAGCTCCACGATCACCTGCGGCGCGCCTTTCGCGACTTGCCAGCGATCGGCCTCGTGGCGCAGCTCCGCCTCGCTGCGTTTGCTGACCGGATCGAAGGGCGTGAAGCTGAGGGTCTCGATAGCGTCGAGCGCGATGCCTTCCGCCGCCGCCAGCACCGCGGTGTCGATCGCATCGGGCGCGTCGCGGTCGCAGGCAAGCGCCGATGCGCGCAGCAGGTCCTCGACCGCGATGCCCTCTGCCGGGCGCGGATCTTCGACCGTCAATTCGTTGAGCGTCAGCGTCCCGGTCTTGTCCGAGCACAGCACATCGACGCCCGCCAGTTCCTCGATCGAGACCAGCCGCGAGACGATCGCCTTCATCCGCGCAAGCCGTTCCGCCCCCACCGCCATCGTCACCGACAAAACCGTGGGCAGCGCGACCGGGATCGCCGCGACCGTCAGGATCAGCGCGAACTGGATCACCTCGAGCGGCGGGTTGTTCCGCTGAAACGAGACGATCACGATCATCGCCACCAGAACCAGCGCCGCTGCGATCAGGAAATTCCCGATCTGCATCACGGCTTTTTGGAAATGCGATTTGCCATTCGTGGTCTGCACCAGCGAGGCGGTGTGCCCGAAATAGGTCTCCATCCCGGTCGCGGTGACCTCGCCGGTCATCTCGCCCAGCTTCACGACCGAGCCGGAATAGGCGCTGTCACCGACCGCCTTGTCGACGGGAAGGGACTCGCCCGTCAGAGCCGCCTCGTCGATGGAGAGATATTTGCCCTCGAACAGTGTCAGGTCGGCTGGGACGATCTGGCCGATCGACAGGCGCACGATGTCGCCGGGCACCAGATCACGCGCCGCGATCTCCTGCCATGTCCCGTCGCGTTTGACCCGCGCACTCGGCGCCAGCTGCGCCTTGAGCGCCGCGATGGCCGAACTCGCCTTGCTCTCTTCCTTGAAACCCACGGCCGCGTTGAGCAGCAGCATCACGAAGATCACGCCGAAATCGGACCAGTCGCGCAGCACGAGCGACAGAAGCGCTGCAAGTTCGATCAGCCACGGGATCGGCCCCCAGAAATACCCCGCGATCCGCTGTAGCAGGGTTTTCTCGTCGCTTTTGAGCGCGTTCGGACCGTATCGCTCGAGCCTCTCTGCCGCCTCTGCCGCGCTCAGACCTGTCTTGCGGTCTGTTTTCGGCACATGCTGCGTCATCGGTTCAGCGACGGTCTGGTCCATTGTGCGTGTCTCCAGCTTTGGCCCCGAGCTTTCCGAGCCACTGGCCGATTTCCGGCCAGACATTCGAAAGGGTATGGCTGCCCATGAAGAGGCCGATATGCCCGCCTTCGACGAGGCGGCTCACGATATCCTTGCGCGGCGTGCCGAGCAGCGTCTCGGCGGCAAACACCTGTTCGCGCGTGGTGATGTCGTCCGCCTTGCCCGCCAGCAGGAAGGCCGGGCAGGTGATCGCGCCGAGATCGAGCTTGCGCCCGAGGCCCACGAACTCCCCCTTGGCGAACAGGTTCTGTTTGAACAGCAGGTCGATCGCCTGCAGGTAATAGCGCCCCGGCAGGTCGATGGGGTTCTCGTACCAGCTCTCGAACCGCTCGGTGCGCTTCATGAAGTTCCGGTCGTCGATATGCTGGTAGAGATCGACGAACTTGCCGAAATACTGCTGATCGGCATGCATGTTCTTCCAGCCGGTGAGCATGAACCGCCCCGGCATCCGGCCTTCACCCGCCTCGACCATCTCCTGATAGGCCGAAAGCGGCATCTCATGGGCGAGCTTGCGGATCGGCCCGTGCCCGGCATCGGTGTCGATCGGTGAGCCCGCCAGCACGAGACCCGCGACCTTCTCGGGGAAGCGCGCGGCATACATCGCCGACATCCAGCCGCCCTGACACAGGCCTACCAGCATCACCCGACCGCCGAGATCATCGACCGCGACATTGATTTCGGCCAGATACTTGTCGATGTCGAAATCGCGCATCTCGGGCGTCGCGCTTTTCCAGTCGGTGCAGAGAACACGCCCCAGCCCTGCATCCAAAAGCGTCTCGATCAGGCTCTGGCCCTTGGCGTAATCCGCGATGGTCGAGGAATGCCCGGCATAGGGCGCATCGACGATCACCGGAATGCCGCCGCCCGTGCCGCCGAAATCGCGCAGCCGCATCGTGTCGAGATCGAGCAGCACGTCGTTCTTCGTGGCCCATTCCGGGTCGGGCGGGTGCGCGATCTTGGCCGCCTCGTCGAAATAGGTCAGCCCTTTTTCGACCGCGTCGAGCCCGATCTTCTGCCACTCCATCGCCGCCGCCATCGGCCAGAAGAAGGGAACGCTGTGTTCGTAGGTGTTCTTGGCATCGCTCATGTTCGACACTCGCAAGACGCTTTGGTGCACAGATGCACTCTTTTGAGACCCCAAGGCCGGTTGGAATGCAAGTGCAGCGAAGCCCGAGCGCGCGAACGTGAAACTGATGTGTGGAACGGTGAGGCGGTTTGGGCGGCGGATGACGCTTTCTTAATCCGTGCTCAGAAGCGCCGTGATCAGCGCGCTGGACGGGTCCGACAGCTCCTCGATCACGTCGAAATGGTGCCGCCCGTAGGCGGCGACCAGATCGGAAGACGACCAATGCTCGGCCAGCAAGGAAGACTGACGCAGGAATTCCGGACGCTCCGCCGCGCCGACCCAGACGGTAACCTTCACGCCGGGGCGCAGCTTCAACAGCGCTGGGCTTTCGCTCGCGGCAATCTCGGGCGTGATCCCCAGCCGCGCGTTCATCGAATGCATCTGCAGCGGACGCAGGTCGTGCACACCGCTTACCGAGATCACCCGCCGGATGCGCGCCGCGGTTTCGTCGGACAGCGCGCTCCCCTGAGACACCGACCGCGTCACGAGATGCCCGCCCGCGGAATGGCCGACGAGATGGATCGGCCCCTCCACCAGCCCCGCCGCGTGATCGATGGCCCGCGCGATCTGCTGCGCGATGCCGGGGATGCTGTTTTCCGGGGCGAGCGTGTAGCCGGGCAGGGCGACGGTCCAGCCGTGAGACAGCGCGCCTTCCGCCAGATGGGACCACATGTCCTTGCTGAATTTCAGCCAGTAGCCGCCATGCACGAAGACCACGAGCCCCTTGGACGCGCCGTCGGGGCGGAAGATGTCGATCCTTTCGCGGGGCGCATCCCCATAGGCCACCTCGCTCATCCGATCGGCATGGCGCGACCGGAATTCGGCGGCGCGCTTGGCCCACAGATCCGGGTAGCTGCTGCCATTCTCGATATAGCCGCCATTCTCGAAAGCGTCTTCCCAGTCGATCCCGCTCAGGTCTTCCATGTTCTCTCCCGCTCGTTTCGCATCCTGTACGGAGACAGAGCATATCGCGCGGGATATTGCGAGGGCGGGGTTCGCCGGGTAGCGTGCGCCCGACCCGAAACTTTCGTGATGCATCAGCAGATTGCCGGGTTTAGAGCCGCGCTCCAGGCCGCGACAACAAGAGGAAGACCATCATGCCGAACCTGCCGAGAAAGCACCTATTCGATCTGCCCGAGGGGGTGATTTATCTCGACGGGAACTCGCTCGGGCCGCTGCCGCGCGGCGTGGCGGAGCGGCTGGAGAGCTGCGCGCGCGACGAATGGGGACAGATGCTCATCCGGGGGTGGAACGAAGCGCAATGGATGGATCAGCCCGCCCGCGTCGGCAACCTCATCGGTCGGCTGATCGGGGCGCCGGAAGGGTCGGTCGTGCTGGGCGATACGCTCTCGATCAAGGTCTATCAGGCGCTGGCCTCGGCCCTCGAGATGCGGCCCGACCGCAAGGTCATCCTGTCCGACAAGGGAAATTTCCCGACCGATCTCTACATGGCGGATGGGCTGATCCGCTCGCTGGGTCGCGGGCATGAGCTGCGCACGCCCGCCCCGGAAAATGTGGCGGACGCGATCACCGAAGAGGTCGCGGTGGTGATGCTGACGCAGGTCGATTACCGCACGGGCCGGATGCACGACTTCGACGCGATCACGCGCAAGGCCCACGCGGTCGGGGCGGTGATGATCTGGGATCTCGCACATAGCGCCGGCGCGGTGCCGGTGGACATGACGGCGAACGGGGCCGAATTCGCCGTCGGCTGCACCTACAAATATCTCAATGGCGGCCCCGGCGCCCCGGCCTTCATCTATGTCCGCCCCGATATTTCCGAGACGGTGCGCCCTGCACTCAGCGGCTGGCTTGGCCATGAGGCGCCCTTCGCCTTCGATCTCGACTATCGCCCCGGCCGCGCGGTCGAGCGGATGCGCGTCGGCACGCCGCCGGTCCTGCAGATGACCGCGCTCGAAGAGGCGCTCAAGGTCTGGGACGGGCTGACGATGGATGAGGTGCGGGCGCGCTCCGTCGCGTTGTCGGAGCTGTTCATCCGCGAGGTCGAGGCGCGCTGCCCCGAGCTGACGCTGCTCAGCCCGCGCGACCCGGAGGCGCGCGGCAGCCAGGTCTCGTTCGGTTTCGCTGACAGTTACGCCGTGGTTCAGGCCCTCATCGCGCGCGGAGTGATCGGGGATTTCCGCGCCCCCGACGCGATGCGTTTCGGCTTCACGCCCCTTTACCTCGATGAGGGCGACGTGACGCGCGCCGCCGAAATCCTCGGCGAGGTAATGGCCGAGCGGGCCTGGGATACCCCCACGTTCAAGGCGCGTGGGCGGGTCACTTGAGCGGACGTATTCGAGCTGGCGTCAGTCCGGCGACGTGAATTCGGCGACGACCTCTCGGATCAGCTCGCGCAACCAGACATGGCCCTGATCCCGGCGCAGATGTGGGTGCCATGCGATCTGGCTGGGAAAGGTGCCGAGGTCGACCGGCACGGGCACGTTGCGCAAGCCGTAGGGGCCGGCGGTCATTGCGGCCACACGGGCAGGCACCGTGGCGATGCCGCCCAGCCGCGCGACGGAGGGTGCAGCGGTCAGGAAATGCGTGACCACGACAGCCGTTTTACGGCGCAGACCAGTCGCTTCCGTGCGCTTGTGAACGCCAGTGCGCCAATTGCCGGGCGGCGAGACGACCACATGCGGCAGGCTCTCGTAGAGGTCACGATCCAGCATCACGCTTTCCGGCAAGGCTTGCGGCGCGACGATACAGCGGAACCCGTCGTCGAACAGCTCCGAGACCACGAGATCCTCAGGCGGCGAGTCGAACCTCCCGACCGCCAGATCGAAGGCCCGACCGGCGAGTTGTCGCGGGTCCAGATCGGGCCCGATCGGCGCGATCTCCAGCCGGGCCGACGGGGCCCGCTCCGCAAAGGCGGCAGCGAGCTCCGGCACCAGCACGATCTCGGCGTACGGCCCGAGCAAGAGCCGGAAGCGGCGCGTGGTGCGCGCCGGATCGAAGGGCTCGGCGGCACGGAAGGCCTGTTCCAGCCGTTCCAGTCCGGCGGCGATGTCGGGCGCGATCTCGAGAGCCTTCTCGGTCGGTTCCACGCCGTAGCGGGCGCGCAGGAACAGCTCGTCACCCAGCGCCGCACGCAGACGTGACAGCGCAGCGCTCACCGTGCTCTGGGATTGGCCGAGCCGTTGGGCCGCGGCGGTGACATTGCGTTCTTCCATGACCGCATGGAACACGCGCAAAAGCGATATGTCGGGCGTCATATCTCCAGAATATCGATTTCTGACGTGGCGTGCATCAATTTCTCGATCAGTAAACGCAACCTATCTCTGCTGGGACGCGTTGACGGCCCGAGACGAACAGGACCGGAAATACCCTGAAACGCACAACCAAGGAGGCCAAACCCATGGCACGCATTCTTATTCTTTCGACCGCAGCCGATGCCCTTGGCGATACCGGCAAGCCCACCGGTGTCTGGTACGAGGAACTGGCGACGCCCTATTACGCCTTCCTCGATGCCGGTCACGAGGTGAAAGTCGCCACGATCGGCGGCCGTTCGATCCCGATCGACCCGAATTCCGACGTGACGGGCGACGACGCGCCGGCCTCGGTGACGCGCTTCCGCGACGATGCAGAGGCGAAGGCGGTTCTGGAAAACCCCTCGCGCATCGAAGACGAGGACATCACCGCCTACGACGCGCTCTACATTCCCGGCGGCCACGGCGCGATGTACGACCTCGCCGAGAGTGATATCGCCGCGAAGGCGATCAGCACCGCCTGGGATGGCGGCAAGATCGTCGCCTCGGTCTGTCACGGCCCGGCGGCCTTCGACAAGGTGAAGGACAAGAATGGCGACTCCATCGTGAAAGGCCGCAAGGTCTCCGCCTTCACCGACAGCGAAGAGCGTGGCGTTGGTCTTGCCGATGTCGTGCCCTTCCTGCTGGAGACCCGCCTGCGCGAACTCGGCGCGAAGTTCGAGAGCGTCGACGACTGGCAGCCCCATGCGGTCGCCGACGGGCGTCTGGTGACGGGCCAGAACCCGGCGTCGTCCGAGGCGGCGGCGAAAGAAGTACTGGCCCTGCTGGGCTGATATCGAGAGGCGCTGCCCGGTCCGGGTGGCGCCTTCTTCGTTCCCACCAAATTCAGAGAGGCTGACATGTCGAAAATCATTCTCATCACCGGCGCCTCCACCGGGATCGGCGAGAGTTGCGCGCGCCATGCGGTCGAGACGGGTCACAAGGTGGCGTTGGCCGCACGCTCCGAGGACAAGCTCGAAGCGCTGGTCAAGGATCTGGGCGAAGAAAACGCCCTCGCGCTGCCCACCGATGTCACCGACCCCGATGCGCAGGAGCGCATGGTCGCCCGCGCGGTGGAGCATTACGGTCGGCTCGACGTGGTTCTGGCCAATGCGGGCGTCGGCGCCTCGGCGCGCGGCACCGAGGCCGGATCGGTCGAGAGCTTCCAGAAGATGATCGAGGTGAACTGTCTCGCCGTGACCTACACCGCGAAATTCACCCTGCCGCATCTGCGCGCCTCCAAGGGGCATATGGTGCTGACCGGCTCGAAGGCGTCGCAGGGCGCGATGTTCGGCTCGGTCTATTCGGCGACCAAGTGGTTCATCCGCGGCTATGCCGACAATCTCGGCGAGGAGCTAGGTGAAGCCGGTGGCCGCGTCACCTGCCTGCATCCGGGCATGGTCGATACGCCGTTCTTCGACGAGGCGAAACCCGACGCGCTGCGCCCCGACGACATCGCGCGCGCCTTCCTCTTCGCGATCGATCAGCCGGATCACGTTCTGATCCCGCATCTGCCGGTTTATCCGAAGCCGAAGAAAGACTGATCGGGTCGGGGCGCGTCTGTTCGCGCCCCGTCTCAGACGGGCAGGGCGTCGACCGGGTGCTCGACAGGAGGCTCCGGCGCCTCGGGCTCGGGATCGGCGGTGCGGACGCCGAAATCCTCGAGCACGGCGAGGATCGCCGGGGTCACGAAGAGCGACAGCACCGTCGCCGCGCTCAGGCCGAAGGCGAGGCTCGCCACGATCGGGCGCAGGAATTGCGCCTGCGTCGAGCTCTCCAGCAAAAGCGGGCCGAGCCCGACCACCGTCGTCAGCGAGGTCAGGAAGATCGCGCGAAAGCGATCGCGCACGGCCTCCTTTCCAGCCTCGAGCATCGGGGTTCCGGTCGCGCGTCTCTCGCCGATGAAGGCGTCGAGCAGGATCGCGTCGTTCACCACCACGCCCGCCAGCGTCGCCAGCCCCACGAGGCTCGGCAGCGAGAGAGGCAGGCCAAGCAGCACATGCCCCCACATGACGCCGATCAGGCTGAGCGGGATCGTCGCGATCACCGCGACGGGTCGGATGAAGCTGCCCATGTAGAAGGCCAGCAGCAGGTAGACCCCGATCGCCCCCGCCGTCATGAAGCGCGCAAGCGACGCGCCGGTGGTCGCGGTGTCCTGTTCCTCGCCCAGAACCTGCACCTTCACGTCGGGACGCTTCTGCGCCAGTTCGGGCAGGTAATCGGCCCGCATTGCCGCCATCAACTCGCGCGAATTGGCCCGCGTCGGGTCGATCGTGCCCTGCACCGAGACCGCGCGCTGCCCGTTCACATGGGTAATCGTGGTGTAACCGCGCGTCTCGCTGACCGTCGCCACCGCCGAGAGCGGCACCAGCGCGCCGTTCTTACCCGGCACTCGCAGCGCCAGAACGTCGCCGATAGCGCGCCGTTCGAAGGGCGCGAGCCGGGCCACGATATCGACCTGACCGCGCGCATCGGCGAAGCTGACCGCGCTGTCGCCACGGAAGGCCGCGCGCAACTCACCGGCCAGCGCGGCAGGCGTCACGCCCAGCAGGTTTGCGACGCCCGGCTTCATCCGCACCACCAGCTCGGGCTTGCCCGGCTGCAGATCGAAGGTCACGTCGCGTACCCCGTCGAAGCCACGGAAGAAGCGGCGCAACTCGCGCGCGGTGGTCGCCAGTTCGCCAAGATCCGGGCCGGTGACGAGCAGATCGATCGGTTTGCCGCCCGCGCCGCGCTCCTTGTCGGTGATCCGGAAAGCGGCCATGTCGGGCATCTTGCCGACGAACTGCTTCCAGCGATCGAGCACAGTGCCGACATCGGTGGTGCGCGTCCCTGCGGGCAGCAGCGAAGCGCTCACCGTCGCCATGTTCGGCCCCGTGGTCGGGCTGTCGGCATTGCTGCCATAGGTGATCGTGTAGCTTCTGACGAGCGGCTGGCCGTCCGGTTGAGCGGGGCTCAGTTCGGCATCCATCTCCTTGAGCGCCTTGACGACCTTGCTCACCCGCGCCTCGGTCAGCGACAGCGGTGCGCCCGCAGGCAGCAGAAGCCGCGCCTCGACCGTGTCGCTCTCCAGCGTCGGGAAGCTCTGGTATTTCAGGAAGCCCCCGGTGAAGGGCGCGATCGAAAGCGACACGAGGAAGATCGCGAGCCCTATGGTCAGGTAGCGCCAGCGTAGCGCCACCCCGGCAAGCGGCACGATGACCCTGTCGCGCAGCCGATCAAACGCGCCGTTCACCGCGCGCTGCACGGGGCCGGGACGCATGTCGTGGCGCAGCGAGTGGCGCATATGGGCGGGCAGGATCAGGAAGGCTTCGATCAGGCTGACCGTCAGCGTGATGAGCAACACGATGGGGATGTATTTCAGCAGCGCGCCGATATTGCCGGTCAGGAAGCTGAGCGGCCCGATCACCATTGCCGTGGTCAGGAAGGAGGCCAGAACGCCGGGAAAGACCTGCATCGTGCCTTTGACGGCTGCGACTTGCGCAGGTTCGCCCTGTTGCCGACGGCGTACGATGTTTTCGGAGATCACGATCGCATCGTCCATCAACAGGCCCGTCGCGACCAAGAGCGCCACCATCGTCATCATGTTGATCGTGTAGCCGAGGAATTGCATCGCGAAGATCGCGCCGAGGAAGCTGATCGGCAGGCCCATCGCGACCCAGAAGGACATGCGCAGCCCGAAGAACAGCCACATCGCGACCAGCACGAGGATCAGACCCTGCAACCCGTTGACCCCGATGATGCGCAGGCGCTCGACGATGTTGCGCGTGGAATCCGCCGAGATCGCGAGCTGGATATTGCCCGGTGCCTCGGCCTGCGCCTGCGCCATCTCGCGATCAAGCGCGGCCCGCACCCGCAGCGCATCCTGCGAGGCGGTCTTCTGGACCGAGACGATGGCGGCGCGCTTGCCGTCGAAATAGGTGGCCTGCGAGGGATCGACGAAGCCTTCGCGGATCGTGGCGACGTCGCCCAGCCGCACCTCGCCGCCCGCGGCACTCCCCGCAATCGGGATCTGCGCCAGCTCGGCAGGCGTGCGCCTCTCGCCGAGGAATCGGATCGCCACCTCGCCCGAACGCCCCTCGAGCGAGCCCGCGGGCATGTCGAGGCTGTAGCGCGCCAGCGTCGCACCCACGGCGCCCATGTCGAGCCCGAAGCGCTCCAGCGCGGAACGGTCGAACTCGATCGCGATTTCGCGGTCGGAGAAGCCGTTCACCGAGACCAGCGAGATCGCGGGATCGGCGCGCAATTGATCGGCGAAGCTTTGGGCATAGGCGTAGAGCACCGCCGGATCGTCCGGCCCGGTCACCGCCACCGACGAGACCGAGGCGGTGCGCTCGACGATCTGCACCACCGGATCGTCAGCCTTGTCGGGGAACGAATTGATCCCGTCCACCGCGTCCTTGATGTCGTTGTAGAAGCGCGTCATATCCGCGCCCTCGATCATCTCTGCGGTGATCTGGGCGCTGTTGTCGCGCGCGAGGCAAGTCAGCTTCGCAAGGTTCTCGACCCGCGTGAGGATCGGATCGGTCACGGTGCAGATGCCGGTCTCGACCTCCGAAGGCGCGGCGCCCGGGTAGGTAATACGGACCGAGACATCCGAGGGCGGGGTCGCCGGGAAAGTGTCGCGCTGCAGGCTCGGCAGCGCCATCAGCCCGAGGCCCGCAATCGCGATCATCGCGATATTGGCCGCCGTGCGATGGCCGGCAAAAAGCGCGATCATTGCGCGGCCCCGGCGGGCTTGGCGGCGTCGCCCTCGGGCGCGGCTCCTTTGCCGCCGCCACCACCGCCGCCACCGCCACCGCTGCCCGGTTGCGGGCTCGAAGGTGTCTGGCCGAGCGCTTCGGCGGCGATCTCCGCCTTGCGAGCCTCGTCCTCGGTCGCTTTCACCGCCATGCCCGGTACCGCGATCGACGGGTCGGTGATCACCAGTTGATCGCCCGCCTTGAGGCCCTGTGCGATCACCGCCAGATCGCCCGAGACGAAGCTGGTCTTAACTGCGCGCTTCGCCAGCGTCCCATCCTCGGAGACGACCATTGCACTCCCACCCGCCACCGCTTCGGCGGGCACGACGAGCAGGCTCTGCTTGGGCGCGGCGAGTTCCACCGCGACGACCATGTTGCGCCGGAGGGGCGGGCGCTCGCCCGCCTGCGCCTGACCCAACGGATCGTCGACCCGCACCACGACGGGCGCGCTTTGCGTGGTCTCGTCGATCGCGTCGCCCATCCGCTCGACCCGGGCCTTCCAGACAATGGGATGCTCGGGTTCGGGCAGGGTGACCCGCGCCTTCAGATCCGTGACCTTCGTGCCGTCGCCCGCGAGCCGGAGCAGGGGCCCCATCCGCCCGATCGGGAATTGCGCCGAGATGTCGACGGCCTCGATGCCTTCGCCGCTCAGCAGGACCTGACCGCGATTGACGTATTGCCCGAGATCCGCGTCGAGCGAATTGACCCGCAGGTCGAAAGGCGCCGTGATCGTCGACAGCCCGATCGCACGGTCGATCGTCGCCGCCTGCGTATCCAGCACTTCGCGCTCTGCCTCGTTCAGCTTCAGCTGGCTTTCGAGATCGGCGACCTTGGTCTGCGCGGTCAGCAGTTGGCGGCGCACCCCGTCGAGTTGGGTCTGAGTGATCCGGCCCAGATCGTGGAGAGATTTCTGCCGATCGAACTCATCCTGTGCCAGCGCGAGGTCGGATTGCGCCAGTTCCAGGCTCGTGCGCACCGTGTCGTCCTTGACCTTCGAGGCGGCGACCTGCGCCTCGAGACTGGCGCGCTGCAGTTTCAGATCGCTGTCGTCGATGGTGAAAAGCGGCGTGCCTTTCGCCACGATGTCACCGGGCGCGAGCGGCTCTGCGATGTCGCGGATCTCGCCCTCGATCCGGGCGATGGCGCGCCACTCGCGCACCGGGGCGACCATGCCGTAGCCGCTGACGCGCGGGATCATCTCGGTGGGCGCGAGCGTGATCACCCGCACCAGCGCCGCCGGGCGGTTCGCCTCGCTCGGACTGGGCAGCGATTTCAGATCGCCCGCAAAGACGATCGCCGCCACACCGAGCGCGGTCGGCACCGCCACCATCGCGAGCCTTGCCAGACCCGTGCCAATTCCCGCCATGATGTCCCTCATCACTCATGTCATTTCACTATCTACCCAGAACTTCGCGCATCGACCTAGCGTAAATGTGACGCACCCCCCGGAGGGAGGGGGACGCGCTCGGCGCGAGCCTCTCAATACCAAAGACGATCGGAGCAAGGCTTGGCGGGCGCGGGCCGGGCCCTACACTCAACCTAGATCACATCTCGAGACGACCACAGCCACCTGTTCAGGGAGCCAGACACGCCATGAAATATCCTCTTATCCTGGCCGCCGCGGTCTTCGGGGGCGCACTCGCCTCCACCGCGCAGGCCGATATCACCGTCTCCTCCAAGATCGACACCGAGGGCGGTCTCTTGGGCAATATCATCGCGCTATCGCTGGAAAATGCCGGGATGCCGGTGGAGCGGCGGCTGCAATTGGGCGGCACGCAGGTCGTTCGCAAGGCGATCCTCGCGGGCCAGATCGACATCTATCCCGAATATACCGGCAACGCGGCCTATTTCTTCAACGAGGCCGATAGCGATATCTGGAAGGATGCGGCAAAGGCCCATGAGCGCGCGGCCGAACTGGACAAGCAGAACGATATCACCTGGCTCGATTCCGCGCCGGCCAACAACACCTGGGCGATTGCGGTGACGGGCGATCTGGCCAAAAAGAACGACCTCACCACGATGTCCGATTTCGGCAACTGGGTGTCGAATGGCGGTGACGTGAAGCTCGCGGCCTCGACCGAATTCGTTTCGTCCCCCGCCGTGCTGCCCGCGATGGAGAAGGCTTACGGATTCAAATTGAGCCCCGATCAGACCGTCGTTCTCTCGGGTGGCGATACGGCGGCGACCATTCAGGCGGCGGCGCGCGGCACTTCGGGCGTGAACGCGGCGATGGCCTATGGCACCGATGGCGGCGTGGGCGCGGCGGGGCTCGTCGTGATGGAAGACGACAAGGGCGTGCAGCCGGTCTACGAGCCCACCCCGATCGTGCGCGACGCGGTGCTGAAGGAATATCCGAAGATCCCCGAAGTGCTGAACCCGATCTTCGACAAGCTCGACATGCAGACGCTTCAGAAACTCAACGGCCGTATCCAGGTCGGCGGTGAGCCTGCCGAGGCGGTCGCGAAGGATTACCTGACGCAGATCGGGGTGTTGAACTGAGCGCCGCAGCGATGCGTGTGCGGGGCGTGACCGCTGGCCTCTCGCCGCCCGGGGTGCTCTTCGCGCTCTTGGGGCTGGCTGCGATCTTCACACCTTTCCTGACGCTCGCCGCGAACCGGATCGTGGCGGGCGAGGGGCGCGCCCTGTGGACCGTCGCCGCGCCGCAGGTCACGGTGCCCGCGATGGCGCTGATGCTGCTGGGGCTCGCCTTTGGCCTGCCCGCCGCGCGGCCTTACTTGCGCATCGCGGGCGCGGCGCTTGGCCTCGCGGGACTGGTCTGGCTGCTGATCGCGGGCGCGTCGTTTCTGCTGACCGAGGCGGGCGAGTATGCGCGTGTCTCGCCGGCTGCCGGGTTCTGGTTCCTGCTGGTGGTCTTCGCGCTGATGATGGCCGACGCGCTTTCCGCGCTGTCGCCGGGGCCTGCAGCGCGGGCGGGAATTTTAGGGCTGGTGATCGCGCTCGTCGCGGCGCTGCTGTGGTCGGGGGCGCTGAGCGATCTGTCTATCGCGCAAGAATTCGCGAGCCGCAAGGATGCCTTCTACACCGCGAGCCTGCGCCATCTGGGCCTTGCCTTCGGTTCGCTGCTGGCCGCGGCGGTGATCGGCTTGCCGCTGGGCGTGATGTGCCACCGCAATGCGGCGCTGCGCGGTGCATTGCTTCCGGTGCTGAGCTTCCTGCAGACGATCCCCTCGCTCGCGATGTTCGGGATCATGATCCCGGTGCTGAGCTGGCTGAGCGGGATCATCCCCGGCGCCCGCGCGATCGGTATTGCGGGGATCGGCTTCGCGCCTGCCTTCCTTGCGCTGACCCTCTATTCGCTGCTGCCGGTCGTCGCCAACGTGCTGGCGGGTCTGCGCAGCGCACCTGCCTCCGCGCTCGAGGCCGCGCGTGGGATGGGCATGACATGGCGCCAGCGTCTGGCGCGGGTGGAACTGCCGCTGGGCTTGCCGGTAGTGCTGGCCGGGCTGCGCATCGTGCTGGTTCAGAATATCGGGCTGGCGGTGATCGCGGGGCTGATCGGCGGCGGCGGCTATGGCACATTCGTCTTTCAGGGCCTCAACCAGACGGCGGGCGACCTGATCTTGCTGGGCGCGCTGCCCACTGTCGCCCTGGCGCTGCTTTCGGCCATCGCAATGGACATCCTCGTCGAACTGACGACCCCCCGAACGGAGCGTGAAGAATGATCGAAATCGACGAGATCACGAAGCTCTATGACGACACGACGGCGGTGGACCACGTTTCGATGACGGTCGAGACCGGAACGATCACTGTGATCGTGGGCACCTCGGGTTCGGGCAAGACGACGCTTCTGCGGATGATCAACCGGCTGATCGAGCCGAGTTCCGGCGAGGTGCGGATCAATGGCGAGTTCACCGCCGCGCTGCCCAAACACGAGCTGCGCCGCCGGATCGGCTATGTCATTCAGGGCGACGGGCTGTTCCCGCATTATACGATCGCGGGCAATATCGGCGCGGTGCCCAAACTGCTCGGCTGGTCCAAGGACAAGACCAGCGCCCGGGTCGACGAGTTGCTGGACCTGTTCTCGATGGAGCCCGCGCAGTTTCGCGACCGTTATCCGGCGGAGCTGTCGGGCGGTCAGCAGCAACGTGTGGGCGTCGCCCGCGCCTTGGCCTCACGGCCCGATCTGCTGCTGATGGACGAGCCTTTCGGCGCGCTCGACCCGATCATTCGCGCCCGGGCGCAAGCCGATCTGCGGCGCATCCAGCGGCAGCTGGGGTCGACCATCGTGCTGGTGACGCATGACATGGAAGAGGCGATCCATCTGGGCGACCGGGTGGCTGTCATGGATGGCGGCAAGCTTCTGCAACATGGCACGCCCGCCGAGATCATCGCCGAGCCCGCCACCGATTTCGTCGCGCAGATGGTGGGCGGGGTCGATCGTCCGCTCCGGCTTTTGTCGTTGATCCCGGTCTCGGACGTGATGGAAGAGGGCACGGCCGAGGGCGCGCCGATCGCGCCCGACACCAGCCTGCGCGATGCGCTGTCGCTGTGTCTTTGGCGCGGCTGCGAGGCGCTGCCGGTGGCGGATGGCGACCGTCCGCTTGGCAGGGTCACTCTGGCGACGATCCGCGCCCGCGCGGCGGAGCTGGCATGAGCCGCAGCGGCGCGATCCGGGCCGCCTGCGTGGCGCTGCTGCTCGCGCTGGTGCTGCGCCCGCATTGGTTCGCGCCGGTCTTTGCGCCCTTCGCCCCGGCGGGCGGGCCGGTGATCTACGAGCGCGCCTCGATCCTGTCGCTCTCGCTCAGCCATCTGGGGCTGGTTGCGCTGGCCTCCGGGCTGGCGACGCTGGTCGCGGTGGGCCTTGCCATCCTCGTGACGCGACCTGCGGGCGCGGCTTTCCTGCCGCTGTCGCGCACGATCACCAATATCGGCCAGACCTTCCCGCCGGTTGCGGTGCTGGCGCTGGCGGTGCCCGCGCTCGGCTTCGGGGCCGGGCCGACGCTGGTGGCGCTGTTCCTCTACGGCTTGCTGCCGATCTTCGAGACGGCCATTGCCGGGCTCTCGACTCTGCCGCCCGCGACGATGGAGGCCGCCCGCGGCATCGGCCTGACCCGCTGGCAGCGCCTGATCCGGGTGGAATTGCCGCTGGCCCTGCCGGTGATCCTGACGGGCATTCGGCTGTCTGTGGTGATCGCCATCGGCACGGCGACGGTCGGCTCCACCGTGGCCGCGCGGACTTTGGGCGAGGTAATCATCGCCGGGCTTTTGACCAGCAACACGGCCTTCGTCCTTCAGGGCGGAGTGATCGTGGGGTTGTTCGCAGTGCTCGTCTATGACGCCCTGAGCCTGCTGGAGACTGCCCTCACACGCCGTTTGGGGCGTCCCACCGCCGGGGCGGAAGCGTAGCGCACGGCCCGGTGAAGGACGATAGCGTTTCGCCGAGACCGCGCGCCGTGGAACAGGCTTTCTTTCGCGTAGGACATTGATGGAATTCGTTCCGCTTCCGCTCGGCGAGATGGGATAAAAGACTAATTTTATCAGATGCTTGTCTGGCGCATCGACTCCGGTATGCGGCGTTACTAGGTAAGGCGCCTGTCATTCCGACGCGCCCCACGGCGGCGTCTTCGACCTATCGGAGGTATCTCGCATGAAACCCGTTCGCACCCTCATCGCCATCGCAGCCCTCGCCGGGATCGTGACGCCCGCGGCCCAGGCCGCGAGCCTCGCTGACATCCAGAAAGACGGCGTCTTCCGCGTCGGCACTGAAGGCACCTATCCGCCCTTCACCTACCATGACGAATCCGGAAAGCTGACCGGCTTCGACGTCGCCATCGCGCGCGCTATCGGCGAAAAGCTGGGCGTGAAGGTGAAGTTCCTCGAAGGCCGCTGGGACGGCCTGATCGCAGGGCTCGATGCCGACCGCTACGACGCGGTGATCAACGAGGTGGGCATCACCGACGCGCGCAAGAAGAAATACGATTTCTCGCAGCCCTATATCGCGTCGAAAGCGGCGCTGATCGTGCGCAAGGACGAGACCGACATCACCGGCTTCGACGATCTGAAAGGCAAGACCGCCGCCCAGACGCTCTCGAGCAATTTCGGCAAGATCGCCTCGGATCACGGTGCCGAACTGATCGGGACGAACGGGTTCGATCAGTCGATCGCGCTTGTCATCCAGAACCGCGCCGATGCGACGGTGAATGACAGCCTGTCCTTCCTCGACTTCAAGAAGAACAAGCCGGACGCCCCCGTGAAGCTGGCCGCGACCATGCCCGATGCGAACTATTCCGGCGTGATCATCGCGAAGGACCAGCCCGACCTGCTGGCTGCGATCAACAAGGCGCTCGACGAGATGAAGGCCGACGGGACCTACCAGAAAATCTCCGAAGAGTATTTCGGGGAAGACGTCTCGAAGTAAGCCGCATGTCGAGCCGCGCGCGCCTTCGGGGTTCGGCCCGGAGGCGCGTGAGGCTTGCAGAAAGGATCCGCTATGGCTGACTGGTTGCCCCTGATGTGGTCATCGCTCGTGCCGCTTTTGCAGGCGACGGTGACCTTCACGATCCCGCTGACGCTCATCACCTTCACGCTGGGCCTTGCGCTCGGGCTGCTCTGCGCGGTGATCCGGCTGTTCGGGCCGCGTCCGCTGGTGTGGATCGTGCGGTTCTATGTCTGGGTGATCCGGGGCACGCCGCTTCTGGTGCAGCTTTTCCTGATCTTCTACGGGCTGCCGAGCCTCGGGATCACGCTCGACGCCTTCGTGGCGGGGCTGATCGGCTTCACGCTGAATGTCGGCGCCTACACGTCGGAAATCCTGCGCGCGGCGCTGTCCTCGGTGTCCAAGGGGCAGTGGGAAGCGTCCTATTCCATCGGCATGAACTGGCGGCAGACGATGACCCGCACCATCGTGCCCCAGGCCTCGCGCGTCGCGGTGCCGCCCTTGTCGAACAGCTTCATCTCGCTGGTGAAGGATACGTCGCTCGCCGCAGCGATCACCGTGCCGGAACTGTTTCAGGCGGCGCAGCGGATCGTCGCGACCACCTATGAACCGCTCGTCCTCTATGTCGAGGCGGCGCTGATCTATCTCGCGCTCTGCTCGGTCCTGTCGGCGCTGCAGGGGCGGCTCGAACGGCGCCTTGGCCAATATGGCGGCTTTCTGGAGGAACGCACATGATCGAGCTGTCGAATATCACCAAGCGGTTCGGCGAGAACGAGGTTCTGTCGGGGATCTCGCTGTCTCTGCCTGAGGGCTCCGTGACCGCGCTGATCGGCCCCTCCGGCGGCGGCAAGAGCACGCTTTTGCGTACCATCAACCTGCTGGAGGTGCCCACGAGCGGCACGCTCGCCATCGGCGACGCGTCCGTCACTCTGAGCGAAGGCGGCAAGCTGTCGCGCGCCCAGATCCAGAGCATTCGGCAACAGACCGGGATGGTGTTCCAGAACTTCCAGCTCTTCCCGCATCGCACTGCGATCGAGAACGTGATGGAGAGCCTCGTGACCGTGCAGAACTGGCCTGCCGCGAAAGCCCGCGAGCGCGCGATGTCGCTCTTGGAGAAGGTCGGAATGGCGCATAAGGCCGATGCCTGGCCCGCGACGCTTTCGGGCGGGCAGCAGCAGCGCATCGCGATTGCCCGCGCGCTCGCCCCGTCGCCGAAAGTTCTGCTCTGTGACGAGCCGACCTCGGCGCTCGATCCGGAACTGGCGGCGGAAGTCGTCGACGTTCTGGCACAGCTGGCCCGCGAGGGTACGACGATGGTGATGGCGACCCACGACCTGCGCCTTGCCTCGCAGATCGCCGAGCGGGTGGTCGTGCTGGAAAGCGGCGGGGTGGTCGAGACCGGCCCGGCGCGGCAGGTCTTCGACGCGCCCGAGCGCGAGCGCACCAAGCGGTTCATCGCCACGCTGAAATCGACCGGCGAGACCGCAGCCCCGGATACTGCCCCGCGCCCCGTTTGAGGCGCGGGCGGCGGCGGGTTCAGAACGCCCAGTCCTCGTCCTCGGTCGCGACCGCCTTGCCGATCACGTAGCTCGATCCCGAGCCCGAGAAGAAGTCGTGGTTTTCGTCCGATCCGGGCGAGAGCGCGGCGAGGATCGCGGGGTTCACGCGCGTCGCCTCTTCGGGGAAGAGCGCCTCGTAGCCGAGGTTCTGCAGCGCCTTGTTGGCGTTGTAATGCAGGAAGTGCTTGACATCCTCCGTCAGGCCCAGACCGTCATAGAGCTGCTCGGTATAGCGGCCCTCGATGTCATAGAGGTCGAACATCAGCGAGAAGGCAAAATCCTTGATCTCGGTGCGCTCGGTCTCGGTCGCCCGCTCCAACGCGCGCTGGAACTTGTAGCCGATGTAGTAACCGTGGATCGCTTCGTCGCGGATGATCAGGCGGATCAGGTCGGCCGTGTTGGTCAGGCGCGCGCGGCTCGACCAGTGCATCGGCAGGTAGAAGCCCGAATAGAACAGGAAGCTTTCCAGAAAGACGCTCGCCACCTTGCGCTTCAACGGGCTCGCCGTCGCGTCGTATTCGTCGAGGATCAGCCGCGACTTGGCCTGCAGATGCGGGTTTTCCTGCGACCAGCGGAACGCCTCGTCGACCTCGGCGGTGTTGCACAGTGTCGAGAAGACCGAGGAATAGCTGCGCGCATGCACGGCCTCCATGAAGGCGATGTTGGACAGCACCGCTTCCTCATGGGGCGTCGCCGCATCCGCCATCAGCGCAGGCGCGCCCACGGTGTTCTGGATCGTGTCCAGCAGCGTCAGCCCGGTGAAGACCCGGATCGTGAGCGTCTGCTCATTCTCGGTCAGTTGCGACCAGCTTTGAATGTCGTTCGACAGCGGCACCTTCTCGGGCAGCCAGAAATTCGACGTGAGCCGGTTCCAGACTTCGAGATCCTTGTCGTCCTGAAGGCGGTTCCAGTTGACGGCACGGGGGACGGGGCGGGGTGTGTGCAGATCTTTCATGGCGGGCCTCACAGGGAACAGGATACGCAGCCCTGCACCTCGGTCCCCTCGAGGGCCGCTTGGCGCAGGCGGATGTAATAGATGGTCTTGATGCCGCGCCGCCATGCATAGATCTGGGCGCGGTTGATGTCGCGGGTCGTGGCCTCGGCCGGGAAGAACAGCGTCAGCGAGAGACCTTGATCGACATGCTCGGTCGCTGCCGCATAGGTGTCGATGATCGCCTCGGGGCCGATCTGATAGGCGTCGCGGTAGAACTCGAGATTGTCGTTCGTCATGTAGGGCGCGGGGTAATAGACCCGGCCGATCTTGCCTTCCTTACGGATCTCGATCTTCGCGGTGATCGGGTGGATCGAGGCGGTCGCGTTGTTGATATAGCTGATCGAGCCGGTGGGCGGCACGGCTTGCAGGTTGCGATTCCACAGGCCGGACTCCATGACCCGGTCGCGCAGGGCGGCCCAGTCGGCGCGGGTGGGCAGGGTGATCCCGAAGCGGTCGAACAGGGCCGTGACGGTGTCGCTCTCAGGCAGCCAGTCGCGGGTGACGTATTTCTCGAAGAAGCTGCCATCGGCATAGGCAGAGGCCTCGAACTCCCTGAAACTCCGGCCATGCTCGGCAGCCAGCCGGTTCGATTCCGCCAGCGCGTGATAGGCCACGGCGGCGAAATAGACGGAGGTGAATTCGATCCCCTCGGGGCTGCCATAATGGATGCGCTCGCGGGCGAGGAAGCCGTGCAGGTTCATCTGACCCAGACCGATCGCGTGACTTTCCTCGTTGCCCTTGCGGATTGAGGGGACGGCGTTGATCGCACTCATCTCCGACACCGCCGAGAGCGCGCGGATCGCGGACCCAACGCTCGCGCCCAGATCGCCGCTATCCATCACCTTGGCGATGTTGAGCGAACCCAGATTGCACGAGATATCCGTGCCCATCCGCGCATAGCCCAGATCCTCGTCGAACTCGGAAGGCTCGGCCACCTGCAGAATCTCCGAACACAGGTTCGACATGGTGATCCGTCCCGCGATCGGGTTGGCGCGGTTCACCGTGTCTTCGAACATGATGTAGGGATAGCCGCTTTCGAACTGGATCTCGGCCAGCGTCTGGAAGAAGGCGCGGGCGTTGATCTTGCGTTTGCGGATCCGCGCGTCATCGACCATCTCGTGATATTTCTCGGTGACGGAAATCTCCGAGAAGGCGCAGCCATAGACCCGCTCCACGTCATGGGGCGAGAAGAGATACATCTCCTCGTTCTTCTTCGCGAGCTCGAAGGTGATGTCGGGGATCACCACGCCGAGGCTCAGCGTCTTGATCCGGATTTTCTCGTCCGCATTCTCGCGCTTGGTGTCGAGGAAGCGCAGGATGTCGGGGTGATGGGCGTGCAGATAAACCGCGCCCGCGCCCTGACGCGCGCCCAGCTGGTTGGCATAGCTGAAGCTGTCTTCGAGCAGCTTCATCACCGGGATCACGCCCGAGGATTGGTTCTCGATCCCTTTGATCGGCGCGCCATATTCGCGGATATTGGTCAGCATCAGGGCCACGCCGCCGCCGCGTTTCGACAGTTGCAGCGCCGAGTTGATGCCGCGCCCGATGCTTTCCATGTTGTCTTCCAGCCGCAGCAGGAAGCAGGAGACGAACTCGCCCCGCGCCTTCTTGCCCGCGTTGAGGAAGGTCGGCGTCGCGGGCTGGAAGCGTCCTGCCAGCATCTCCTCCATGAGGCGCATCGCCAGCGCCTCGTCGCCGCGCGCGAGCGTCAGTGCCACCATCACGACGCGGTCCTCGTAGCGTTCCAGATACCGCTGCCCGTCGCGGGTCTTCAACGTGTAGGAGGTGTAATATTTGAACGCGCCGAGGAAGGTCGGAAAACGGAATTTTGCCGCGAAAGCCGCCTCCCAGATCGCGCGCTGGAAGTTGCGCGAATACTGATCGAGCACGGCGGCGTCGTAATAGCTTTCCTCCACCAGATAGCCGAGCTTCTCGTCCAGCGAATGGAAGAACACCGTGTTCTGGTTCACATGGCGCAGGAAATATTGCCGCGCCGCCATCCGGTCGGCCTCGAAGCGGATATTGCCCTCCGCGTCATAGAGGTTGAGCATTGCGTTGAGCGCGTGGTGATCAAGCCCCGCGAATTCCGAGGCCGTGGCCCCGCTCGGTTTCACGTCGCTGTCGAGCATTCCAGCCTCCAGAAATTGTCGAGACCCGCGCGCACGCGGTCGATGTCAGTGTCGGTCCCCGCCAGTTCGAACCGGTAGAGCACGGGGATGTTGCATTTGCGCGCCAGCAGATCGCCCGCGCAGGCGAAGAGCGCGCCGAAATTGCGATTGCCGCTGGCGATGACGCCGCGCAGGCCCGCGCGGCGGGCGGGATCGTTGAGAAAGGCGATGACCGGTTTCGCGACCGCGCCGCGCCCCTTGCCGTCGGCGTAGCTTGGGCAGATCAGGACGTAGGGGCAGGGCGGGTACGGCATCGCCGCCTCCGCCGAGAGGGGCAGACGCAGCGCGGGCAGACCCAGCCGCTCCACGAAGCGCTGCGTGTTCCCGGAGGCCGAGGAGTAATAGATCAGCCTTGCCTGTCCCATCGCGGCTAGGCCTCAGACCAGACGGTTGATCATGTCGGGGCGAAAGCCTGCCCAGTGCTCCTCGTTGGCGATCACCACCGGGGCCTGCCGGTAACCCAAGTCCTGCACCATCTCCATCGCGGCGGCATCCTTGGTGAGGTCGATCACGTTGTAGTCGATCCCCTTGGCATCGAGCGCACGGGTCGTGGCGGTGCATTGCACGCAGGCCGGTTTCGAATAGACGGTGATGGTCATGTGTCCTGTCCCTTTGTTGGCTGTCGGCAGCGCGGGACAAGGCTCGTGGGCAGGGTGCCGCAGCACATAGCCACGCGCCCGGGCCCTCCGCCGCGGTCGTCGTCTATCTGCTCTGGCAGGTCTCCTGGCTCGCGGCTCGAACGCCTCCCGGTCCGTCTTCCCGGCGCATTGCACCAGTGACATTCGGACATCAGGCTCGCCGCTTACAGTTGCGGGGGCAGCGCCGGAATCTCACCGGCTTCCCTCTTCGCCTGCGGAGTGACTCGCAGGAACCAAAGCAACATCATATTGAGATGCATGGTGTATCGGTGTCAATATATAGATTACCCTGCCGCGCGAAACTCTCGCGCGACAGGAGCGTGTCTTGCCTCAGGCCCCGTCGCCGAGCGCCCGGATATGCGCCGGGAGGCGGTCGTTCTGGCCATACATGAAGTGGTTCTCCATGCGCTCCGAGAAGCGGCTGGCCTCGGTCTCGCGGCCCACGGCCTCGGCCATCTCGCGGATATGCATCGGGCTCGCCCCGCAGCACACGCCGAGGTAATTCACCCCGATCGCCTGCGCCTCACGCGCAAAGGCGCCGATCTCGTAGCGGTTGCAGGCCAGCGGATCGAGCGCGGTCGGAAAGGTCCGGCCATGCGGCGAGGGGCAGGTGCAGCCGTTGTGATCGGAGAGGTTGAAGAAGGTGGGCTCCTCCTTCGTGGTCCGGTAGGGCACGGGCAGGGCGCCGACATGGCAGCTCACCGCCGCGCGCACCTTGCGCAGCCACGGCATCATCGTCTGCGGCCCGCGGAAGCAGTTCAGCCCGACGACATCGGCGCCCGCCTGTTCGAGTTGCTGGCAGGTCTCGACGATGCCGACCCCGTCCATCATCTCATTGGCCGCCATCGGCGCCAGCGTCAGCACCACCGGCAGCCCCGACGCCTTCGCGGCCTCGAGCGCGCATAGCGCCTCGCCCGCGTAGTAGAAGGTCTCGCCGATGAGGATATCCGCGCCTTCCTCGACCGCCCAGCCGACCATCTCGTCGAACATCGCGCGCACCTCGGCCTGCCGCGCCGGATCGGCCGGGTCCCAGATATTCGTGTTCGAGATATTGCCCGCCATCAGGTTGCCGGTCTTGGCATCGGCGACCTCGCGGGCGATCTTCAGCGCTGCGCGGTTGAGCGGCTCCAGCAGGTCTTCCTTGCCGATCACGCGCATCTTCTCGCGGTGGCCGTTATAGGTGAAGGCCTCGACGATATCGCTGCCGGCGCGCTGGAAATCGACATGCAGATTGCGCAGCGCCTGCGGGTATTCGAGCGCCACCTCGGGCACGAATTCCCCGGCGGTCAGATAGCCGCGCCGTTCCAGTTCGAACAGAAAGCCCTCGGCGCAGATTACCGGGCGCGCGTCGAGCAGGCGGGTCAGTTTGTTGTCATTCATGGAGAGATCCTCTCAGTTCATCCATGACCATCGTTTGATGAAGCCGAGCCTCACAGGAGACGGAGTGCCGTTCCCTGCTGCAATGGTCCTCGGCCGGGCCGCTGAATGCGACCGCAAGACGAAGAACGGGTTAGAGGCCGCGCCGGGCGCGTGCCCCGCCGCGCCGCACCGGCGGGGGCATCTCGATCGGCAGGGCGAAGGGCTGCGGGGTCAGCGACTCCAGCAGGAGTTCGCAGAACACCTCCACCGCGGGCGAGATCAGGGAATGCGGATAGGCCTGCATATGGGCGACAATCGCCGCCTTCGCATAGGGCATGTCGCCCGGCAGCGTGCCAAGCCATTCCATGTAGCCAAGCGTGCCCAGCTCACGCGCCCGCAGCGGCGAGATCGGTCCTATATCGAGTTGTAAGAGTGAAAGCGTTCGTTCCAAAAGCATCGCGCCCTCCGCGCAAAAGGGCGGGATTGGTCGCGGCACGGCGATATGCGAGGTCCGATCTGGTCCATCTCTCGTCTCTCCGTCCCAGGGCACCCCGCCCGGGTTTAAGGTGACCGAGATGCGCGGCGGCGCATCCGAGATGGCAGGTCTCCTGACTCGCGGGTCGTGGCTTCACCGGACCTTCCCAACCTTTGCAGGTCAGTGGCGTTTTCGGTGGCGCTCGCCGCTTACAGTTGCGGGGGCAGTCACGGAGTTGGGCATCGCCCGCACCGTGTTCCCTTTTCAGCCGACCCTTTGGGGCCGGACACCATCCCGGATTTGATCGCAGGAAAATCCGGCGCTGTCCAGAACGGATTGGGCGGCTGGAGGGTGCGCAGGCAGAGCCCCGTCCGAAAGGCTCCGCGTTGACAGAGATCAAGGCCCCGATGCGCGCCTCGGATAGAGTGCCCGCAAGTGCAAACAGGAGAGGCGAGCCCATGACGACGAAGAAAGAAGTCATTCCTTTCGATAGCTTACGCCGCGAAGATGTCGCGCTTGTGGGCGGCAAGAACTCTTCGCTCGGCGAGATGGTGCAGGAACTTGGCGCCAAGGGTATTCAGGTCCCGCCGGGGTTCGCCACCACCGCCGACGCCTATCGGATGTTTCTTGAAGAGAACAAACTGACCGAGGCCATCGCGGGCTATCTTGCGGATTACGATGCCGACAAGATCAGCCTTCACGTCGCCGGTCAGAGCATTCGCGACACGATCGTGGCAGGCGATTGGCCTGCCTCGACCGAAGCCGCAATCCGGGAGGCGTATCGCGATCTGTCCAAGCGGGCAGGGGTGCCCGAGGTCTCCGTCGCCGTGCGCTCGAGCGCCACGGCCGAAGACCTTCCCGATGCCAGCTTCGCCGGTCAGCAGGAGACCTATCTCAACGTCTCGGGCGAGGATGAGCTTCTGACCGCCTGCCGCAAGTGCTATGCCTCGCTCTTTACCGACCGCGCGATCACCTATCGCAAGCTCAGAGGGTTCAATCACCTCGATGTCGCGCTCTCCGTCGGTGTTCAGCAGATGGTGCGCTCGGATATCGGCGGGTCGGGCGTGATGTTCTCGATCGACACGGAAACCGGCTTCGACAAGGTCGTGCTGATCAGCGCGGCCTGGGGCTTGGGCGAAAACGTCGTGCAGGGCGCGGTCACGCCCGACGAGTTTCAGGTCTACAAGCCGTTCCTCGGTAAGACGGGGATCAAACCGATCATCGAGAGGAAGCTCGGCGCGAAAGAGATCAAGATGATCTATGCCGGGCCGGACGCTCCGAACCCGGTGCGCAACGTGCCGACCTCGAAAGCCGAGCGCGGGAAGTTCGTCCTGTCGGATGACGAGGTGCTCGACCTCGCGCAGCAAGCGGCGACCATCGAAGCGCATTACGGGCAGCCGATGGACATGGAATGGGCCAAGGACGGCGTCACGGGCAAGCTTTACATCGTGCAGGCGCGCCCCGAGACGGTTCAGTCGCATGTCTCTGCAGGGTCACTGCGGCGTTACACGATCGGCGCGCACGGTCCGGTCGTCGTCAACGGTCTGTCGGTGGGCGAGCAGATCGCGACCGGGCGGGTCTGCCTGATCGAAGACGTCAAGGATATCGACGATTTCGTGGACGGCTCGATCCTTGTCACATCGACGACGGACCCCGACTGGGTACCGGTGATGAAACGGGCCTCGGCGATCATCACCGATCACGGAGGCAGAACCAGCCATGCCGCCATCGTCAGCCGCGAGTTGGGTGTTCCCGCCGTCGTCGGGTGTGGAGATGCAACCCATGTGCTGCATGACGAGCAGGAGGTGACCGTCTGCTGCGCCGAAGGGGACGAGGGTCTGGTCTATGACGGCTTTGCCGAATTCTCGGTCGAAGATCTGAACCTCGATGCGGTGCCGGAAACCAAGACCAAGGTGATGCTAAACCTCGCCAATCCGGCCATTGCCGCGCGCTGGTGGCGGTTGCCGATCGACGGTGTCGGTCTGGCGCGGATGGAATTCGTGATCTCGAACACGATCCGGGTCCACCCGATGGCGCTGCTGCATTTCTCCGACATTCAGGAGGCGGAAGTGCGGGAGGAAATCGAAACCCTCACTAGGGGATACGAGGACAAGTCCGAATATTTCGTCGATCAACTGGCGCTCGGCCTGTCTCGGATCGCCGCCGTGGCCTATCCGAACCCGATGATCCTGCGGCTGAGCGATTTCAAGACGAACGAATATGCCGACCTGCTTGGCGGGCGGCAGTTCGAGCCGGTAGAATCCAACCCGATGATCGGCTGGCGCGGGGCCTCGCGCTATTACGATCCGGCCTATGTCGACGGGTTCCGGCTGGAATGTCGGGCGATCCGTCGGCTGCGCGAAGAGGCCGGATTCGACAATGTGCTGGTGATGGTGCCGTTCTGCCGGACGCCCGAGGAAGCCGACCGCGTGCTGGCGGTGATGGCCGAGGAAGGGCTGGTGCGCGGCTCGAACGGGCTGCAAATCTACGTGATGTGCGAAGTGCCCTCGAACGTCATCCTCGCCGAAGCCTTCGCCGAGCGGTTCGACGGGTTCTCCATCGGGTCCAACGATCTGACGCAGCTGACCCTAGGGATCGATCGCGACAGCGACAGGCTCGCGACGCTCTTCGACGAACGCCATGCCGCCGTTCAGTGGATGATCCGGACGGTCATAGAGAAAGCGCATGACGTGGGCGCGAAGGTCGGTCTCTGCGGTCAGGCGCCCTCGAACTACCCGGAATTCGCCCGCACACTGGTGGAGTTCGGGATCGACTCGATCTCGGTGACGCCGGACAGCTTCCTGAAGGTGAAAGGGCATGTCGCGGAGGCCGAAGGCAAAGGGTGACCGGACGCCCGCGGGCTGCACGCGTTAGAGGCGCAGCCCGGTCCCGGCGTCGAAGACCTTGGCCTTGCCCATATCGACCTCAAAGCTGAAGGGCGCGCCCGGGGGCAGGGCGTCCTCGGGCCGGACCCGGGCGATCACCTCGGTCTCGCCCAGGGCGAAGACGATCATCGTGTCCGGTCCGGTCGGCTCGACCAGATCCACCGGACGTTCGAAGACGAAACGGTCGGCGCCGGGCAGTTCGGTCCCGGCCATGAAGATCACCTCCGGCCGAAGCCCGAGGACGACCTTTTGCCCGTCGGGGGCGGTGATCCGCTCCGCGAGCTTTTGCGACAAGGGGAACCGAAGCGCTTCTGCCGCGCCCTCCGCCACTTCGACAGATACGCCTTCCGGCTCCCCGCGGCGCAGGACACCGGGCAGCATGTTCATCGGCGGCGAGCCCATGAAGCCTGCGACGAACAGGTCCACCGGATCGTCGTAGATCGCGCCGGGCTCGGCCACCTGACGGATATGGCCGTTATCCATCACCGCGATCCGTGTCGCCAGCGTCATCGCCTCGATCTGGTCGTGGGTGACATAGACGACGGTCTTGCCGAGCCGCTGGTGCAGCTTCTTGATCTCGGTGCGCATCTCGATCCGCAGTTTGGCGTCGAGGTTCGACAGGGGCTCGTCGAACAGAAACACTTCGGGCTTGCGCACGAGCGCGCGGCCCATTGCGACTCGCTGGCGCTGGCCGCCCGAAAGCTGGCCGGGCTTGCGGTCGAGATAGGGATGGATCTGCAGAAGCGTGCTGAACTCCTCGACGGCTTTGGTCTGATCGGCGCGCGGGACGTGGCGGGTCTGCATCCCGAAGGTGATGTTCTCACGCACCGTCTTGGTCGGGTAGAGCGCATAGGACTGGAACACCATCGCGATGTCGCGGTCGCGCGGCGGGGTGTCGTCGACCCGTCGCCCCGCGATGTCGATATGGCCGTCGCTCAGCGTCTCGAGCCCGGCGATCAGGTTGAGCAGCGTCGACTTGCCGCAGCCCGAGGGCCCGACGAGGACAATGAACTCGCCCGCCTCGATCTCGAGGTCGATGCCCTTGATCACCTCGTTGGTCCCGAAGCGTTTGCGCACGCCCTGAAGGGAAATTCCCGCTGCCATCGCTACCCTTTCACCGCTCCGGCCGAGAGCCCGCGCACGAACCACGCCCCGGCCAAGACATAGACCGCCAGCGTCGGCAGGGCCGCGATGATCGCCGCGGCCATGTCGACATTGTATTCCTTCACCCCGGTCGATGTGTTCACCACGTTGTTGAGCGCCACCGTCACCGGGTTGCTGTCGCCGATCGTGAAGGCGACGCCGAACAGGAAGTCGTTCCAGATCTGGGTGAACTGCCAGATCACGGTGACGACGATCGCGGGCAGCGACATCGGCAGCACGAGCCGGAAGAAAATTCCGAAGAAACCCGCCCCGTCGACCTTCGCCGCCTGAATGATGCCGTCCGAGACCCCGATGAAGAAGTTGCGGAAGAACAGCGTCGTGAAGGCGAGGCCATAGACCGTGTGCACGAGGATCAGCCCCGGGACCGTGCCCGCAAGCCCGAGCTGGCCCAGCACCCGCGCCATCGGCAGAAGGATCACCTGAAACGGAATGAAGGCGCCGAACAGCATCAGCGCGAAGATCGTATCGGCGCCGCGAAAGCGCCACTTGGTCAGCGCATAGCCGTTGAGCGCGCCCAGTATCGTCGAGATCGCCACCGCCGGGACGGTCATCATCACCGAGTTCCAGACATAGGGCGCAAGCCCGTTGCAACGCACGCCCACGCAGGCGCTGTTCCACGCCTTCTCCCAGGCGCTGAAGTCGAGCGCCTGCGGCGGGCTGATGAGTGAGCCCTCCCTGATCTCGGCCAGCGATTTCAGCGAGGTCGATATCATCACCAGAAGCGGGATCAGGTAGTAGATGCAGAACAGCCCGAGCACCGCGAATAGCAGCGCGCGCATCAGGTTGTGATGCAGCCCCTTGCGCCGGACGATCCCGCCTGTGCTGCGTGCGCTCATCCGGCTGTCTTCCTCAGTTCCGAGTAGAGATAGGGCACGATGATCGCGATGACCGTCATAAGCATCATCGTGGCACTCGCCGCCGCTACGCCCAGCTCGCTGCGCTGAAAGGCGAAGGAATACATGAAGGTGGCGGGCATGTCGGTGGCATAGCCCGGCCCCCCGCCAGTCAGCGCGATCACCAGATCGAAGCTCTTGATCGCGAGATGGGCGAGGATGATGACGGTGGAGAGGAACACCGGTCGCAGCATCGGCAGCACGATCCCGGTATAAGTGCGCCACGGGCCCGCGCCGTCGATCGCCGCCGCTTTCAGCACCTCGTCATCGACCGAGCGGAGCCCGGCCAGAAACAGCGCCATCGCATAGCCGGAGCTTTGCCAGACGGCCGCGATCACCACCGTGTAGATCGCGTAATGCGAGTTCACCAGCCAGTCGAATCTGAAGCTCTCGAACCCGGCCTGATGCATCAACCGCTCCAGGCCGAGGCCGGGGTTCAGCATCCATTTCCAGACCGTTCCGGTGACGATGAAACTCAGCGCCATTGGGTAGAGGTAGATCGTGCGGATCACCCCCTCGATGCGCACCTTCTGGTCGAGCAGGATCGCCAGAAGGATGCCGATCGCCATCGAGATCGAGATGAACAGGCCCGAAAAGACAAACAGGTTGCGGATCGCCACGTACCAGCGCGGCGTCTGCCAGAGACGGACATATTGGCTCACCCCGTCGAATTGGTAGTCGGGCATCACCCCCGAGCGGGTCAGCGAGATATAGGCCGTCCAGCCGATGAAGCCGTAGACGAAGAACAGGCTCGCCGCGAAAAGCGGAGAGACGACAATCGCGGGCAGGCGCCTTTCCAGCGCCCGCCCGAACCTTGCCATGGGGCCCGTCCTCCCGGACATTGCAGGCCCTAGTTTTCCTGCGCGCGCTTGACCGCGGCAGCGAGTTGCTTGACCGCGTCCTCGGAACTCATGTCGGAGTTGAAGAACGCCGTCACAAGATCGAGGAACTCGCCGCGCACCGAGCGGGGCACCGCCATCTCATGCGCCATCGACGGCACCAGCGTGTCGTTCTCGATCGCGGCCAGCAGGTCTTCGTGCGAACGTTTGGCACAGGCGTCGAAATCATCGAGCGGCACGTCCGTGCGCGCCGGGATCGACCCTTTCGCGAGATTGAAGACCTTCTGGAACTCGGGCGACATGATCAACCGCGCCAGCACTTTCTGGCCCTCGATGCGGTCTTCTCCCTCCACCTTGAAGAAGGTGAAGCTGTCCGAATTCAGCACGAAGCCCTTGCCCGGCGTGGGCCAGCACAGGAAATCCTTTTCCGGAACCTTGCCCGCCGCGAGGAATTCGCCCTTGGCCCAGTCGCCCATGATCTGGAAACCGGCCTCGCCGCGCATCACCATCGCGGTCGCGAGGTTCCAGTCGCGGCCCGAGAAGTTCGGATCGACATAGCCGCGCAGCTTGCGCAGCTGATCGAAGGATTTGACCATCATGTCCGAGGTCAGGGCCTCCGGATCGAGCTCCACCAGCGCCTTGCGGTAGAAATCGGCCCCACCGATTCCCAACACCACGTCTTCGAACAGCGTCGCGTCCTGCCAAGGCTGACCGCCATGGGCGAGCGGCACGATACCCGCCGCCTGCAGCTTGTCGGCGGCTGCGTTGAACTCGTCCCAGGTCGTGGGCATGCCTTCGACGCCCGCTTTCTTCAGCGCCTCGGGGTTGGCCCAGATCCAGTCGACGCGGTGGATGTTGACCGGGGCTGCGACGTATTTGCCTTCGTATTTCATGATTTCGGCCAGCGCCGGCGGCAACACATCGTCCCAATTGCCCTCATCCGCCACGGACTGGACGTCGTTGAGCGCGCCTTGCTGGGCCCATTCCTGAATGCCGGGCCCTTTGAGCTGCACGGCGGTCGGCGGGTTTCCGGCCACGACGCGCGCCCTCAGCGCCGTCATCGCGGCATCGCCGCCACCGCCCGCGATCGGCGAGTCGATCCATTCCCCGCCCTCGGCCTCGAAGGCTTTCTTCAGTTCTCCGACGGCCTTGGCCTCGCCCCCGGAGGTCCACCAGTGCAGAACCTCGACCGTGCCATCCGCCCGCGCGGCGCTGGCCGAGAGCGCGCCAGCGACACTCACCGCCGCCATCATGGCTTTACAAATATGCATGTTTTCCTCCTCCTCCCGGTCGCGCTTGCGGTGAAATTTCGCAGCCAGACCTGCGATCTAGGCTGGGGCGACATCGGTGAACCGTCATTGACCGGGATCAACGATCCGTGATCTGGGTGCGGCCGGGGGAGCGTTCTGCGGCATTCCTACGCAAGGCGAGACGATTGCGTAGGCCGCGGAAAGGCTTACCATCGACGTGGGATCACCGAAGGCCCCCGGGAATGCAGGAAACCGACGCCGCACCAGCATTTGTCGAAACCGCCGAGGCGGTGCTGGCGCGTCTGTCTGTGCCGTTTCCGGACGGGCTGTCCGCCGAGGAGGCCGCCGCGCGCCTCGCGCGCCACGGCCCGAACGCCCTGCGCCGTCAGAAACCGCGCAGTGCGCTCAGCATCTTGCTGCATCAGTTCCAGGGGGTGATCGTCGCGCTTCTCGTTCTGGCGACGGTGTTCTCGCTGGTCATCAACGATATCGTCGAGGCGTTGGCGATACTCGTCGTGCTGCTCCTGAACGGCGCGATCGGGTTCTTCACCGAGCTGCGCGCGACCCGTTCCATGGAGGCGCTGTTCAGTGTCGCCGAGGTCCGTACCCGGGTGCGCCGGGACGGGATGCTGCGCGAAGTCGACGCCCACGATCTGGTGCCGGGCGATCTCGTGATGCTCGAGGCGGGCGACGTTGTGACCGCCGATCTGCGGCTGGTCGAAGCGTCGGGGCTTTATTGCGATGAATCCGTGCTGACGGGCGAGTCTCTTCCGGTGCGCAAGATCACCGAAGCGTTGCCCTCCGACGTCGTGTTGGGGGATCGTTCCAATATGGCGTTCAAGGGCGCGGCCGTGACGCGGGGTGCGGGGATCGGCGTGGTGGTGCGCACCGGCATGGAGACCGAGATCGGCAAGATCAGCCAGCTCGCGATGGAGGCCAGCACGGAGCCCACACCGCTCGAACACCAATTGACGCGGCTCGGGCAGCGACTTGTCTGGCTGACGATCGTCCTCGCCGTCGCGATCATCGTCACGGGGCTGGCGCAGGGCCACCCGCTCACCGGTATGATCCAGACCGGGGTCGCGCTTGCCGTGGCCGCGATCCCCGAAGGTATTCCCGTCGTTGCCACGCTGTCGCTCGCGCGTGGGATGTGGCGGATGGTGCAGCGCAACGCCCTGATCAGCCGGTTGTCCTCGGTCGAGACGCTCGGAGCGACCACGCTGATCCTGACGGACAAGACGGGGACGCTGACCGAGAACCGGATGAGCGTGGTTCAGGTCTTGCTCGACGGGGGGAGCGTGAATCTGGACGGCCCGGATAGCGGAATCGCGGACGACCGTCTGCGCGCGGCGCTGCAGATCGGCATGCTGTGCAACAATGCCGAGCTGGGGGACGGCGAGGATGGCCGGATCGGGGATCCGACCGAGCTTGCGCTACTGAGTGCAGCGCGAAAGCTAGGGGTGTCCGAAGACGGAGCGGATTCACGCCTGCTCCAGCATGCGTTCGAGACCGACAGCCTGATGATGGCGACGGTCCATGAACTTCCGCAGGGGGGTATGCTCTACGCGACAAAGGGCGCGCCCGAAGCGGTGATCGCTGCGTGCTCCGAGGTTCTGGGGCCGGAGGGTGCGCGTCCGCTGAGCGATGAGGACAAGGCAAGCTGGATCGCCCGCAACGCTGAAGCGGCGGGCGAGGGGTTGCGCGGGATAGGACTCGCTATGAAGCAGGCGGAGGGGACGGAGGAGGCCCCCTATGAAGGGCTGACGCTGGTCGGTATCGCCTGTCTCGCCGATCCCCTGCGCAAGGATGTCCCGCCCGCGATCGCGGCCTGCCAGAGCGCAGGGATACGGGTGATCATGCTGACAGGGGATCACGCCGAGACCGCCGCACGCATCGCCAGAGATGCCGGGATCAGTGAGGACGGTGTAATGGCGATCGAGGGGAGAGAGCTGACAGATCTCGATCTTGAGAGCGCCAGCGATGACACGCTCGACCGCCTGCGCAAGGCCAGCGTCTTCGCCCGCGTGGCCCCGGCGACGAAACTGGAGCTTGTCAGTTTCTACCAGCGCGAGGGGGAGACCGTCGCGATGACGGGCGACGGGGTGAATGACGCACCGGCGCTGAAGAAGGCCGATATCGGCATTGCGATGGGGCAACGCGGCACCCAAGTCGCCCGCGAGGCGGCGCATATGGTGCTCAAGGACGATGATTTCGCAACCATCGTCGAGGCGGTGCGACAGGGCAGGGTGATATTCGGCAATCTCCGAAAGTTCATCGTCTACCTGATGTCGTGCAATCTCTCGGAGATCCTCGTGGTGGGGATCGCCGTGGGGGTGGGGCTCCCCGCGCCGCTCCTGCCCCTGCAGATCCTGTTTCTCAATCTCGTCACCGATGTCTTCCCGGCGCTTGCGCTTGGGATGGGGCATGGCGACGGACACGAAATGAGCCGTCCGCCCCGCGACCGCGCGGAGCCGATCCTCGCGCGGCGCGAATGGGAACGCATCGTCATTCTAGGGGTCATTGTAACCCTCGCGACGATGCTGGCCTTCGGAGGGGCGCTCTACGGTTTACAGCTTGCTCCCGGGGCCGCCGTCACGGTGGCCTTCGTCACCCTCGCGCTGGGCCAGCTTTGGAACGTGTTCAACATGCGGGAGGGGGACACTCACGCCCTGCGCAACGATGTGACGCGCAACCCTTATGTCTGGGGCGCGCTCGTGCTGTGTCTCGTGCTGATCGCGGGGGCGCTGTGGCTACCCGGGCTCTCCGATGTGCTGCAGCTTCCGTCGCCCGGAATCGCGGGGCTGACGCTCGCCGGGGCGATGAGCCTGCTTCCGCCGCTGCTGGGGCATCTGGTCGTATCGCGCGCAACCCGCAGATAATTTCCGCTCACGCGTTGAGCCACATCAATGAAACTGCCTCCTGTCTTCGCCTAGGGAAGATCATGGCCGTTCGTGACAGGGAGCGGTCTGTCGACTGGCATCACCTTGGGAGGAGGCGTGATGACTTGGGCGATCATCCAGAAGTCGGCCGCCGAACGCGCCGCCGCCACGCTCTCCGAGGAGGACCGCAAGGCGTTCACATGGGACACCGCGCGGGCGATGCTCGACGGGTTTCCCGATGGCGCATTAAACATCGCGCATGAGGCGGTGGATCGGCATGTCGCTGCGGGTCATGGGGATGACGAGGCGATCCTCTGGCTCGGCAAGGACGGCGAGCGGCAAAGTCTGAGCTATCGTGATCTCGCTGCCCGGACCGCGCGCTTCGCCAATGTTTTGACTGCGCACGGGCTGGAACCGGGCGACCGGCTCTTCGGTCTCGCCGGCCGGGTGCCCGATCTCTACGTCGCGGCGCTGGGCACGCTGAAGGCAGGGATGATCTTCTCGCCGCTCTTTTCCGCCTTCGGACCCGAGCCCCTGCGCACCCGGCTCGAGATCGGCGAGGCCAATGCGCTGATCACCACCGCCTCGATCTATCGCCGCAAGATCGCCGCGTGGCGGGACGAAATTCCCTCGCTCAAACTGGTGCTGATCATCGGCGACGAAGCGCCGGAGGGTTGCGTGGCGCTCGGCCCTGCGATGGCGGCGGCCTCGGAGGCGTTCGAGACGGTTCATACGGCACCCGAAGATCCCGCGTTGATCCATTTCACCTCCGGCACCACGGGCCGCCCGAAAGGCGCGGTGCATGTGCATAATGCGGTGGTAATGCATGCGGCGGCGGGCCGCTACGCGCTCGAACTGACGCCGGGCACACGCTACTGGTGTACCGCCGATCCGGGCTGGGTGACGGGGACATCGTTCGGGATCATCTCGCCGCTGGTGAACCGGGTGCGGATGATCGTTGATGAGGCCGATTTCGATCTCGACCGCTGGTACGGCATCCTCGAGCGCGAGCAGATCGAGGTCTGGTACACCGCGCCCACCGCGATCCGCATGATGATGCGCGCAGGGAAAGAGGCGGCCGCGCCTTACGATTTCTCGACACTGCGGTTCATGGCCTCGGTGGGCGAGCCGCTCAATCCCGAGGCCGTGGTCTGGGGCAACGAGGTCTTCGGTAAGCCCTTCCACGACAACTGGTGGCAGACCGAGACCGGCGGCATCATGATCGCCAATACCCGCGCGATGGATGTGCATCCCGGCTCGATGGGAAAACCGCTGCCGGGGATCGAGGCGGGGATCGTGGAGCGTGTCGATGATGGGCTGCGCGAGTGCAAACCCGGCGAGATCGGCGAACTGGCGTTGCGCCCCGGCTGGCCCTCGATGATGCGCGCCTATCTGCATGAAGAGGCGCGCTACCAGAAGTGTTTCGTGGGTGGCTGGTATCTCTCTGGCGATCTCGCGATGCGCGATAGCGAGGGCTATTTCTGGTTCGTCGGTCGCGCCGATGATCTCATCAAATCCTCCGGTCACCTGATCGGCCCCTTCGAGGTCGAAAGCGCGTTGATCGAGCATCCGGCAGTGGCCGAGGCTGCCGTGATCGGCCTGCCCGACGAGACCGCAGGCGAGGTCGTGAAGGCCTATGTCGCGCTCAATCCGGGCTTCGAGCCGTCCGAAGATCTCGAACGCGACATCCGGGGCCTTGCGCGCAAGAAGCTCGGCGCGGCGGTCGCCCCGCGCGAGGTGGTGTTCCGCAAGACCCTGCCGAAGACCCGTTCGGGCAAGATCATGCGCCGTCTGTTGAAAGCGCGCGAGCTGGGCCTGCCGGAAGGCGATATTTCGACGCTGGAGAGTGACGAGACATGACTGCCGACAAACCGCACCTGACCCATGACCACATCCGCGAATTGCTCACGGCGATGATCCGTGTGCGCCATTTCGAGGATAAATGCGCCGAGCTCTACACGCAGGAAAAGATCCGCGGCTTCCTCCACCTCTACGATGGCGAGGAGGCGGTGGCCTCGGGCGTGATCCCACGTCTCGGCCCCGATGATCGCGTGGTGGCGACCTATCGCGAGCACGGTCATGCGCTGGTTCGTGGCGTGCCGATGGAGCGCGTGATGGCAGAGATGTATGGCAAGGCCACTGGTGCCTCGGGCGGGCGGGGCGGCTCGATGCATATCTTCGACGCCGAACAAAATTTCTACGGAGGCAACGCGATCGTGGGGGGCGGGCTGCCGCTGGCCGTGGGGCTTGCGCTGCGCGACCGGATGATGGGTGCGCCCAATGTCACCGCCTGCTTCTTCGGCGAAGGGGCTGTGGCCGAGGGCGAGTTCCACGAGTCGATGAACCTCGCGCAGCTCTGGTCGCTGCCGGTGTTGTTCGTGTGCGAGAATAACGGCTACGCGATGGGTTCGGCCTTGGCGCGAACCGAGGCCGTGACCGACATCCGGCGCAAGGCGGCGGCTTATGGGTTCGCGACCGAGCAGGTGGACGGGATGGATGTGGTCGCGGTCGAGGCCGCCACCCGCCGCGCGCTCGCCGCGATCCGCGAGACTGGCAAACCCTATTTCCTCGAATGTCTGACCTATCGGTTCCGCGCGCATTCGATGTTCGACGCCCAGCTCTATCGCGACAAGGACGAGGTGGCCGCGTGGCGCGAGAAGGGACCGATCGTGCGGTTCCAGTCCTGGCTCTACGAGAGCGGGCTGATGCATCCCGAAGAGGTCGCGCAGATCGAGGCGGGGGTGGAGGACGAGATCGCCGCCGCCGTCGCCTATGCCGAGGGGAGCGAGTGGGAGCCGCTCGAGACGCTCACCCGCCATGTCATGGCCGAGGAACGCCCCGCGCCGCCCGCGCCGCCCGAACCCAGCGCCGAGACCGTCGAGATGACCTATCGCGAGGCGGTCAAGCAGGCCATCCGCGACGCGATGATCCGCGACGAGCGGGTCTTTCTGATGGGCGAGGATGTGGGCGCTTACGGCGGTTGCTATGCGGTCTCGAAAGGGTTGATGGCCGAATTCGGCGAGGACCGCATCCGCGACACGCCGCTGTCGGAGTCCGGATTTACCGGGGCCGGGATCGGTGCGGCGGCCGCCGGGATGCGGCCCATCGTCGAGGTGATGACGGTGAATTTCTC
The DNA here is from genome assembly GCF_002213225.1 of Thioclava sp. IC9. Lineage (NCBI taxonomy): Bacteria > Pseudomonadati > Pseudomonadota > Alphaproteobacteria > Rhodobacterales > Paracoccaceae > Thioclava > Thioclava sp. IC9. Next base: position 836,454 of record NZ_NBNX01000001.1, on the reverse strand, counting down.
GTTGCTCGCGCTCGACCAGATCATGAACACTGCCGCCACGATCCGGCACATGTCGGGCGGACAGTTCGGCGCACCCGTGGTGATCCGTCTTGCGACCGGCGCGGGCAAGCAACTGGCGGCGCAGCATTCCCATTCGCTCGAAGGGTGGTACGCGCATATTCCGGGGCTGCGGGTTCTCGCGCCCGCCACGCTGGAGGACGCGCGCGGGATGCTCTGGACTGCGATCGAGGATCCCGATCCGGTGCTGATCTTCGAGAATGTCATGCTCTACAACATGACCGGGCAGATCGCCGCGAATGCGGGGCCGGTCGACATCGACAAGGCCGCGATCCGGCGCGAGGGCAAGGATATCAGCCTGATCACCTATGGCGGATCGCTGTGGAAGACGCTCGAGGCCGCCGAGGCGCTGGCGGGCGAGGGGATCGAGGCGGAGGTGATCGACCTGCGCTGCCTGCGCCCGCTCGATGATGAGACGATCATGGCCTCGCTCGCGCGCACGCGCCGCGCGGTGATGGTGGACGAGGGCTGGCGGTCCGGTTCGCTCTCCGCCGAGATCGCGGCCCGGATCGGCGAGCAGGCCTTCTGGCACCTAGATGCGCCGGTGGGGCGGGTTTGCTCCGCCGAGGTGCCGATACCCTATCCCAAACATCTCGAGGACGCCGCCATTCCGCAGGTGCCCGCTATCGTCGCCGCCGTGAAGACGACGCTCGGGAAAGGGTGAGGCGATGGCCGTTCTCAAGATGCCCTCGCTCGGCGCGGATATGGAGGCGGGCAAGCTGGTCGAATGGCTGGTGAAGCCCGGCGACACGGTCAAGCACGGCGATATCGTCGCGGTGGTCGAGACCCAGAAGGGTGCGATCGAGATCGAGGTCTTCGAGGACGGTGTGGTCGAAAAGCTGGTGGCAGAGCTTGGGCAAGACCTGCCGGTTGGCGCGCCGCTTGCCGTCATCAAAGCGCCCGGGGAGGCGTCGGCGGAGACCTCTGAGGCCGCGCCGCCAGTTGCGCCGCAGTCGCCTGCCGAACCGGTCGAACCGGAGGCAAGGATGGAGCCGCCAAGTGCGCCGCCTCCCGCCACCCCATCAGGGATCGCCGCCTCTCCTGCCGCGAAGGCACGCGCCGCGGAATTGGGGGTCGCGCTGGAGAGCCTGACCGGAAGCGGGCCGGGAGGCGCGATCGTGCTCGCCGATGTCGAGACGACGAAACCCGCCGCGACGCCGAGCCCGGCAGAAGATCGCGGCGCATATATCGCCGAGATGCGCAAGGCGATCGCCGCTGCGATGGCCCGGTCCAAACGCGAGATCCCGCATTACTACGTCACCCACACGGTCGATCTCAGCGCTGCGAGCGACTGGCTGAGCGCCGCCAATGCGGACCGCCCGCCCGAAGAACGCATCCTGATGGGCGCGCTCCTGATGAAGGCAGTGGCGCTGGCTGCACGCGAAGAAAAGGCGGTGAACGGGCATTTCGGGGAGGACGGGTTCACGCCATCCCCGGCGGTTCATCTAGGTCTCGCAATCGCGCTTCGGGGCGGCGGGCTCGTGGCCCCAGCAATCCTCGATGCCGACAAGAAAAGCCTGCAGGATTTGATGGAGGCGATGCGCGACCTCACGACGCGCGCTCGCGCCGGGCGGCTCAAAAGCTCGGAGATGAGCATGGCGACGCTGACCTTCTCGGCGCTCGGCGAGAGCGGGGTCGAGGCGATGGCCGGGATCATCGTGCCGCCGCAGGTCGCCATCGTCACTGCCGGCGCGCCCGGCCCGCAAGCATTGGTGCGAGACGGCAAGGTGGTTGCTGCGCAGGCCGTGACGCTGACCCTCGCCGCGGATCACCGCGTGAGCGACGGGCGGCTGGGCTCGAAATTCCTGACCGCGATTGACGCGAAGCTGCAAACGCCGGAGGAGCTATGACCGAAGATGAAATCCGCAGAGCCTATATCGAGGAGCTCGTGCGCGTCGCTCCCGATCTCGATCCCGCCGAAATCGCGGGGTCCGATCATCTTCAGGACGATCTTGAACTCGACTCGATGGATATTCTGAATTTGGTGATTGCGCTCGATAAACGCTTCGGCGTCGAGATTGCCGAAGCCGAGTATCCCCAGATCGCCACCCCGGATCTTGCTGCGGGGTTTCTCGCGTCGCGGATGTGAGAGGGAGGGGCGCAGCCGTATCTGGCGGAGCTGCTTTATCGGAAGTCCTGCGGGGGGCTGGATAGGGCAGCAAGCAGTCCGGCACCCCCCGCAAGAAGCCTCAGAGCCGCTGCAGCGGGATGCGCAGGCTGATCGAAAGCACATGCGCGTCGTTCTCGAAGGTCAATGGAGCGACCGGCGATTCACCACTGGTCAGCGGCGTGCTACCGCCCTTCGCGGTCCCGAAGCTGTAATAGCGATAGGACATCTCGAGGATCGCCGGATGCTTGCCGGGAGCCGTCAGTTGGTAGGCCATGCCGATTCCGAGCGAATAGGCGAAATCGCCGTGGGTGTCGCCCGAGAAGGTCCGGTCTACGGAGGACACCTCTGGGTTCGTTGTGTTCGTCCGCGTCCAGTCGCTGACCTTGTTGTTGGCGTAACCAAGCCCCGCCACGACGAAGGGATGCAGGCGGGAATTGACGCCCATCTGCTCGAACGGGGAATAGTAGAGATTACCCATCACCGCGCTGGTCGAAACCGAAGCCGAGGTGATATCGGCATGGTTGCCGCTGGTCGTGTGCGGACCGGTCGTCGTGGCCGAGCCAGTCGTGAGGACGCTGACATCGCCGCGGAAGCCGTTCATCCAGTCATAGCCGAAGGCGATCTCTCCGAAGCCACTCGTATCGTTGCTCAGGTTGAAATCGATCCGCGGATCTTTCGGATATCCGGGCGGGAGCCAGTGCTCGTCGGAGGGTCGGGTGTTTGCGACCCCGAGCCCGAAGCGTACGTAAGGTCCGTAAGTGACGCTTGCCGTGCCCACCTTGAAGAAGTTGGCCGAGTCTTGTGCCGTAGCAGCCGCCGGGGCCGCAAGGCTGAAGACAAGGGCGCAGGCCGCAGCCAGCTTCGTTGAAAATTCCATCTCGATGCCTCTCTGTCCGTCTTTAGTCATTCGCCGGGTCGGATATCCCCATGTCGCGGGATAATGATCTCCGAACCGTGCAAGCAGAAGTGAAATTCTCTGCCCACGCTTTACGCGAGGGCAGAGTGTTGCCTCGGTTCCATAGAGTCTCAGCCGTCATGCCCGGCGAGAACCGCGATCCGCACTGCTTCGGCTTGCGCGGCGAGGCTGGTCGCTGCCGCGCCCGTCACCGGCTGGCCGAGAATGGTCGTCACCGCCGTCACCGTGGCGGCCGTGATCGGCACGGTCTTGTCCGAGGCCGTGCCCAGGAAAATCGCCTCCAGCGTCGCGGTGTTGTTCGTCACCCCGAGACTCGAGAGCGCCGAGCTGCCATCCAGCGTGTCCTTGAGAAGGGCGAGGTTTTGCAGTGGCGAGTCGATGAAAGAGACGTTGTCCCAGTTCAGCGAAAGCTGGTCGATCGCCTGATTGAGCGGCAGGTTGTAGAACGAAACCATGGTCGGCGAAATCGTCGCCAGGGCTTCCTCATAGGCGCGCTGAAGCACGTGATCGGGTGAACGCGCCACGTTCAGCCGCCCGAGCTCGACCTCCGGAATTCCTTCGCTGGACCAGACAGGCTTGGTGCCGCGCGTGCCCGACGGGGTGCCGGCTTGCGGACCCTTGCCCTCGGAATCGGGGCCGGGGCCGCCCTGACCCTGCCCGGAAGAGCCGCTGGCGCCGCCATGGCCGCCGCTTTCCTCATGCGTGCCGTCGTCCTCGTGGCCGCCGCTGCTCGAGCCATGGCCAGCCTCGCCGGTCTTGCCCTTCTGCTGGCCGCCATCCGTGTGATCGCCATCGGTATGCGAGCCGCTGTCCTGCGCAAGAGCGCTCGGCACGGACAGATGGAATGTTCCGAAGGTCGGGCCGGGCTGCACGGTAAAGCCCAGCCCCGCGATGAGCGCGATGCCGGCTACGGTCGTTGCGCGTTTTGCAGTCTTGCGTGTCATGACTGCCTCCTTGTTATGTTGGAAATGGGTCTGTCGACCCGGACCCCGCGCCGACGGGCGGGTCCGGGCTTTTGCGTTTCAGATGCGATCAGCCGTGCCCGGCGAGGATCGCGATGCGAACGGCCTCGGCATCTGCAGCGAGGGATGCCGCCGCGGTACCCGTCACCGGAACCCCGAGGATCTGCGTCACCGCAATCACCGTATCGGTCGAGATCGGGACATTCTTGTCCGACGCCGCGCCGAGGAAGATCGCCGCGAGCGTGTCGGCATCATTCGAGACGCCGGAACTCGAGAGCGGCGTCGAGCCGTCGAGCGTTGCCTGAAGAAGGCCGAGGTTCTGCAACGGCGAGTCGATGAAGCTCACGTTGTCCCAGTTCAGCGAGAGCTCCTCGATCGCCTTGTCCAGCGACAGGTTGTAGAAGGAGACCATCTCGGGCGAGATCGACGCGAGCGCTTCTTCATAGGCCTGATCGATTACGTGCTCGGGCGAGCGCGCGACGTTCAGACGACCGAGTTCGACCTCCGGGATTCCTTCCTGCGACCAGGTCGGCTTGCCGCCGCCCGAAGAGGAGGGGGCGCCTGCCTGCGGCCCCTTGCCGTCGGAATCTTCTCCCGGGCCGCCTTGTCCCTGACCTTGCGATTGCCCGGTCTGAGCGCCTTTGCTGCCCTGACCCTGACCGCCTTGATTTCCCTTGCCGGTCCCTTGGCCGCCGGACTCCTGTGCATTGGCCGCGAAGCTTAGCGGACCGGTGACCGGTGCCTGCCATGCGATCGCGACTCCCAGCGCCGCTGCAAGAGCGACGAGCGAGACGCGAGATTTGCCCGTGAACAATGGATTACGCATTTCATCTTCCTCCACTTTGATGACGCATGGAACCCGCGTCGATCAGAGAAAATCACAGGAGAAGAGAGCGAACTTTGATTCCTATCAATATGATGAATATTTCTATCTAACCGCGTCACAGACCGACTCCGTGCTTCTCGATCCTCGTCTGCCACGATCGAGGTTGCGACCGCACTCCATGGATCTCGGCGGCAAGTTCCGGGCAATTTGGCGCCTGAGCGACGACCAGGTTTCAAGACCTGAGCGACGACCAGAAAGTCTCTTCCGCGAGGTTGTAATTGCCTTGCAGGCGCATCGCCTTGATTTGCAATTCACAGACCGGAAGTTCCGTGGAGAGATCGACCAGATGTCCCGCCGTGATCGGCTCCAGCGCGAGCGATTCCGGGACCCACGCGACCCCCATGCCGATCACCGCCATCTCGACCGCCGCCAGCGTCAGTGCCGTCTCGACCTTGGGCGCATAGCGGATCGCCGGGCTGAGATAGGGCAGGATACTGCGCTCCATCACTTGGCCGAAGAAGACGTCCGAGGGGTAGGCGATGTAAGGCGTCTCGACGGGACCGGCGCCCTCGGGCGCGGCTTTCGGCAGGCTGGAGTTGAAGACCGGGATCAGCCGGTCGGTGCCGATCGTGATCTCCTCGAGAAAATCGGCACGGGCGTCGTCTCTTTCGTCCGGCGTGCGGTAGACGATCGCGACATTGGCCTGCCGCGAGAGCAGTAGCCCCGTGCAGGCGTCGAGATTGGCCGAGCGCAGGCGGACATATATCCCTTCGCGCTCTGTCGGCATCTTGCGCAGGATCGATGGTATATGCCCGGTGGTCAGCGAGTGCTGGCAGGCGATCACCACGCGGTTGCTTGCCACGCTGTCGCCGCGCCGCAGATCGGCGACGAGCTGACGCAGCCCGTTCGACAGCTGCATGATTTGCTCTCGCTGTGCCCGCGTCGTCGGCTTGAGACGGATCGGCTTATGCGAGCGGTCGAACAATTCGACGCCGACGAAATCCTCGATCTGCTTAATTCGGCGCGAGAATGCGGATTGCGTGAGCATCCTGCGCTCGGCTGCGCCGCTGAAAGATCCCGTATCCTCGATCGCGAGGATGTCTTCGAGCCATTCGAGTCGCATATCGCCCCTAACTTGCAAGAAGTGCAAAACATATCAAGAATTTCGAATTTGCATAGGGGATTGATCTGCGCAACGCTCGATACAGACAAGTTACCCAAGGAACTCCATATGCATCTCGCTCGCTTTCCCCGCGTTCATCTGGCGCATCTGCCGACCCCTCTCGAAAAGCTTGATCGCCTCTCGAAAGAGCTGGGCGGGCCGGAAATCTGGATCAAGCGGGACGACTGCACGGGCCTGTCGACCGGAGGCAACAAGACGCGCAAGCTGGAATTTCTGATGGCCGAGGCGCAGGCGATGGGCGCCGATACCGTGATGACCCAGGGCGCGACCCAGTCGAACCACGCACGCCAGACGGCGGCGGCTGCGGCGAAGCTCGGGATGGCCTGCCATATCCTGCTTGAGGATCGCACCGGCTCGAACGACGCCAATTACAACGAGAACGGCAACGTGCTTCTCGACCATCTGCATGGGGCGACGACGTCGAAACGGGCGGGCGGCAAGGACATGCAGGCCGAGATGGAGGCGGTCGCCGAGAAGCTGCGCGGCGAGGGCCGGACGGTCTACGTCATTCCCGGCGGTGGCTCCAACGCGACCGGCGCGCTCGGCTATGTGAACTGCGCCTTCGAACTGGTCGGGCAGGCGAATGACCGCGGGCTGGTGATCGACCATATCGCGACGGCGACCGGCTCGGCGGGCACGCAGGCCGGGCTGATCACCGGACTCAAGGCGATCAATGCCGGGATCCCGCTGACGGGGTTCGGGGTGCGCGCGCCGAAGGACAAGCAGGAGGCCAATGTCTTCGCGTTGGCGCAGAAGACCGCCGAGAAGCTGGGCTGCCCCGGTGTGGTGGCCCGCGAGGACGTTGTGGCCGATTGCAGCTATGTCGGCGAGGGTTACGGCATCCCGCGAGAGGATACGCTGGAGGCGATCCGCATGTTCGCGCAGCTCGAAGGGATCCTTCTCGATCCGGTCTATTCCGGCAAGGGCGCGGCCGGGCTGATCGACTATTGCCGCAAGGGGCATTTCAAGAAAGGCGAGCGCGTGGTCTTCCTGCATACCGGCGGCGCCGCGGCGCTGTTCGGCTACGAGACCGTCTTTGCCGAGGCCAACAAAGCCCTCGTGGTGGCCTGAGATCATGATCCGGCCGCGCTTCTCCAAGAGCTTCACCCAGCAGCCCCCGATCCCCGAGGAGGGGATCGAGGCGGCCGTGGCGGTGATGCGCTCGGGGCGGCTGCATCGCTACAACCATACACCCGGCGAGGCGAGCGAGGTGGTGGAGCTGGAGCGCGAATACGCGCAATGGCAGGGCGCGCGCTATTGCCTCGCGGTGGCTTCGGGCGGACAGGCGATGCAGATCGCCCTGCGCGCCGCGGGGGTGATGCCGGGCGATCGCGTGCTGACCAACGCCTTCACGCTCGCCCCGGTGCCGGGCGCGATCGCGGCGGTGGGGGGCGTCCCGGTTCTGGTCGAGATCACCGAGGATCTGGTGCTCGACCTCGAAGCGCTGGCGACGAAGGCTGCGCAAAGCGGCGCGCGGCACCTTCTGCTGTCGCATATGCGCGGTCACCTGTGCGACATGGACCGTTTGATGGAGATCGCGACGGCGCATGGGCTGACCGTGATCGAGGATTGCGCCCACACGATGGGGGCGCGGTGGAACGGTCGGTTGTCCGGCTCTTTCGGGCTGGCGGGGTGTTTCAGCACCCAGACCTACAAGCACATGAATTCCGGCGAGGGAGGCTTGCTGACCTCGAATGACGCCGAATTCATGGCGCGCGCGACGGTCCTGTCGGGCTCCTACATGAACTACGAGAGCCATGGGGCCGGGCCCGCGCCCGAGATCTACGACAAGATCCGGCTGGAGACGCCCAACATGTCCGCCCGGATGGACAATCTGCGCGCGGCGATCCTGCGCCCGCAGCTTCGCCAGCTGGAACAGAGTATTGCCGCGTGGAACGCGCGCTACGATCTGGTGGCCGATGGGCTGACGCGCTCGCCCGCGATCTGCCTGCCGCGTCGACCGAAGACGGAATTCTACGTCGGCTCCTCGATCCAGTTTCGGGTGCCCGGCCTTGCGCCTTCCGAGGCCGAGGTCCTGATCGCGCGGCTTGCGGAGGCGGGGGTCGAGGTGAAATGGTTCGGGGCCGATCAGCCCCGGGGCTTCACGTCCGATCATCGCAGCTGGCGCTACGTCGCTGCGCAGGAGCTGCCCCAGACCGATGCGGTTCTCGCCAGCCTCTTCGATATGCGCCTGCCGCTGACGTTCAGCCTCGAGGATTGCGCGCATCTCGCAGGTCACATCGTCGATGCAGTCGAGAGCGCCTGCGCCAGGGTGAGCGCATGATGCGGCGGGTCGGCATTCTGGGCGGCATGGGACCGGAGGCGACGATCCTGGTTATGCAGAAGGTTCTGGCCAGCGTGACGGCGCGCGACGATGCCGATCATGTGCCGCTGATCGTGGATCAGAACCCGCAGGTCCCCTCGCGTATCCGCCACCTGATCGAAGGTACGGGCGAAGATCCGGGCCCGGGTCTCGCCGACATGGCGCGCCGGCTGGTGGCAGGCGGGGCGCAGGCTCTCGCGATCCCCTGCAACACCGCGCATCACTACCTGCCCGCGATCCGCGCGGCGGTCGACGTGCCGGTGCTCGACATGGTGGAGCTGTCGGTTGCCCGGGCCGCACGCTTGGCCGGGCAGGGTGGTAGGGTCGGCGTTCTTGGCTCACCCGCGCTGCGCAAGGTGAAACTCTTCGATTCAGCCGCAGCGCGACACGGGCTGGACCTGCGCTACAGCGAGGCGGAAGACGATCTTCTGGCTGCGATCCGCCAGATCAAGGCGGACGGCCCGCAACCGGGCGCGCGCGAAAAACTGGCGGCCGCCTCGAGCGCGTTGTTCGAGCGCGGCGCAACTGTGCAGATGATCGCCTGCACCGAATTTTCGCTTATTCCGGAGGCAGTCTGTCCCCGGGCGGACGTATTTGACACGCTCGACGAGCTGGTCAGTGCTATCGTCGCCTTTGCGACCGCACCGGCGGAGGGGCACAGCGATAGTGGAACGCGATAACCATCAAAGCGAGAGATACATCTCGCAATGTTACCAACGGAGGTTCTGACATGAACAAATTCAACAAGATGATGATGACGGCGGCGGCCGCGCTGACGCTCTCGACGTCCGCGCTCTGGGCCGAGACGATGACGATCGGGACGTTCAGCGATCCGACCCCGATGAACGCCGCGCGCGCCGAAAAGGCTTTCGAGAAGGCCACCGGCTGGACGATCGAATGGCGGGTGTTCAACTCGGGCACCGACGTGATCGCAGCCATGGCCTCGGGTGATGTCGAGGTCGCGGAACTTGGCTCCTCGCCGCTGGCGATCGCCGCGAGCCAGGGCGTCGACCTGCAAATGTTCATGGTGTCCTACGCGATCGGCGATTCCGAGAGCCTGATCGCGCATAACGGCTCGGGCATCAAATCGCTGGAAGATCTGAAGGGCAAGCGCGTCGCGGTGCCGGTGGGCTCCACCGCGCATTACTCGCTGATGGGCGCGATTTCCCATGCCGGGATGAAGGAATCCGATCTGACCATCATCTCTATGCCGCCGGACCAGATCGCAGCCGCATGGGATCAGGGCACGATCGACGCCGCTTTCATCTGGCCGCCGGTGCAGACAAATATCCTCGAGACCGGCAGCCGTATCGTGAGCGCCGCCCAAACCGCGAAATGGGGCTATCCGACCTTCAACGCATGGACCGTGAACACCAAGTTCGCCGAGTCCCACGAGAAGGAAATGGTGGCCTTCGCCAAGGCGATGAACGCGGCGAACAAGGCCTATCTGGACGATCCCTCGGCCTGGACGCCCGATAACGAGAAGGTCAAGGAGATCGCCAGCGTGACCGGCGCGGGCGCCGACCAGATCCCCGGCATTCTCAAGGGCTACACCTTCGTGCCGCTGTCCGAACAAGTCAGCGACACCTGGCTTGGCAATGCCGCGAACATCATGAAATCGACCGCGGAATTCCTGAAATCCGCGGGCCGCATCGACAGTGTCGCCGACGATTACTCGGCCTTCGTGAATACGAAGATCGCCGAAGACGCCCTGAAGTGAAACAGTCTTTCCTGCCCGGGTATACGATCTGGGCAGGACCAAGAAACCGAGAGGGAGCAGCGACGTGGGATTAAATGTCGAGGACGTATCGGTCGTCTATCCAGCGGCGGATGGTCGCCCGCCCGTCGAGGCCTTGAGCCAGATCAACCTGACAATCGAGGACGATGAATTCGTCGTGGCGCTCGGCGCATCGGGGTGTGGGAAATCCACGCTTCTCAACCTGATCGCCGGGTTTCTGTCGCCGTCCTCGGGGGCGCTGATGCTCGATGGCGAGCAGGTCTCCGGCCCGGGCGCGGACCGCGCGGTGGTGTTTCAGAAACACGCGCTCCTGCCTTGGCTGAACGTTTTGGACAACGTGGCTTTCGGCCTGCAGATCCAGGGCGTCGCCGAGGCCGAGCGCAAGAAGGTCGCCAACAGGTTCCTGAGCATGCTCGGGCTCGACGGGTTTCAGGGCGCGCCGGTGTACTCGCTTTCCGGCGGGATGCAGCAGCGCGTCGGCATCGCCCGCGCGCTTACCTGCGATCCGCGCGTTCTGCTGATGGACGAGCCGCTGGGCGCGCTCGACGCGCTGACCCGCGAAAAGGCGCAGGAACTGATCCTGAACATCTGGAACGACACCCATAAATCGGTCTTCTTCATCACGCATAGCGTGGAGGAAGCCCTGTTCATGGGCACCAAGCTGGTGGTCATGTCGCCGCGCCCGGGGCGGATCACCCACGTATTCGACCTGCCGTTCTCGCGGCAGTTTCTCGATGGGATGCCCGCCCGACAGGTGAAGGCCTCCCCGAAATTCATCGAACTTCGCGAAGAAGTCCTGAAGATCATCTTCGCCGACGAAGAGGCCGCGGCATGACGGAGCAAACAACTCAAACCCCGACGAAACCGCCCGGACTGTGGGCGCGGATTTCCCGCTCGCGCGCGACCAAGCCCGGCCAGACCTACGGCGTCCCGGGGCAGGGCAATACGCTGTGGCTCTCGATTGGCTCGATCCTGTTTTTCTTCTTCGTCTGGTGGCTCGTGACCTTCATGGGCTGGGTGAAGCCGCTCTTCGTGCCCTCGCCGATGGCGATCGTGTCGAAGTTTCTCTCGGTCTGGAGCGACGGCTATACTGGCACCTCGTTTCTCGATCACGTAGTGATTTCGACCGTGCGAGTCTTCGGCGCCTTCCTGCTGGCTTGCGTGATCGGGATTCCGTTGGGGCTCGCGATGGGGATGAGCCCGATCATGCGCGGCATTTTCGACCCGCCGATCGAGTTCTACCGGCCGATTCCGCCGCTCGCCTACCTGCCGCTGATGATCATCTGGTTCGGCATCGGCGAGACCTCCAAGGTCCTGCTGATCTTCCTGTCGGTCTTCGCGCCGGTCGTGCTGGGGGCGCGCTCTGGCGTGAAATCCGCCGCGATCGAGCAGATCCACGCCGCCTATTCCTTCGGTGCGACACGCTGGCAGGTGATGCGCCATGTCATCATGCCCTCCGCGATGCCGGAGATCCTGACGGCGATGCGGATCGGGGTCGGCTTCGGCTGGACCACGCTGGTCGCCGCGGAGATGGTCGCCTCGACCAAGGGGCTTGGCTACATGGTGCTCTCCGCCAGCCAGTTCCTGCAGACACCGGTCGTGATCATGGGGATCTTCGTGATCGCCGCGATCGCCTTCGCTTTCGATCTCTTGATGCGCTTCGTCGAGCGTCGCCTCGTGCCCTGGAAGGGCAGAATGTAACGGGAAGAACCACCATGATCTACTTGAAGAAAGCCGTCCGGACAGCCGAGGCGGATCAGGAAGGCGTGCATGACATCGTCTCGAAGATGCTGGCGAAGATCGCGGCCGGCGGCGAGGACGCGGCGCGTCACTATGCAAGAGAACTCGACAAATGGACCGGCGAGATCGTCGTCACCCCGGAGCAGCGCGCCGCCGCCAGCGCCGCCGTGCCCGAGCAGCTCAAGGCCGATATCCAGTTTGCCCATAACAACGTGCGCCGCTTCGCCGAGGCGCAGCGCGCGACGGTCACCGATTGCACGATCGAGATACTTCCGGGCCTGACCGCCGGGCAGAAGCAGATCCCGGTCTCGGCCACTGGCTGCTACGTGCCCGGCGGGCGCTACAGCCACGTTGCCAGCGCGATCATGACGATCACCACTGCCAAGGTCGCGGGCGTGCCCCACATCACCGCCTGTTCGCCGCCGCGGCCCGGTCTCGGCATCCCGCCCGCGATCCTCTACGCGATGGACCTGTGCGGCGCCGACGTGATCCTTTCGATGGGCGGCGTGCAGGGGGTGGCCGCGATGGCCAATGGTCTGTTCGGCCTGCCAAAGGCGGATATCCTCGTCGGACCCGGCAACCAATATGTCGCTGAGGCCAAGCGGATCCTCTTCGGCCAGATCGGCATCGACATGTTCGCTGGCCCGACCGACAGCATGGTGATCGCCGATGCCACGGCGGATCCCGAGATGGTCGCCTATGATCTGGTGGGGCAGGCGGAGCATGGCTACAACTCGCCCGTCTGGCTCGTCACCTCCGATCGCGCTCTGGCCGATCAGGTCATGCGCCTCGTGCCGGAGCTGATAGAGACCCTGCCGGAACTCAATCGCCACAGCGCGAAAGCGTCCTGGGCGGATTTCGCGGAAGTCATCCTGTGCGACGGCGCCGAGGAGATGGCGCGGTTCGCCGATCAACTCGCGCCCGAGCATCTGCACGTGCAGTGTCGGGATCTCGACTGGTGGCTGGCCCGGCTGAAATCCTACGGCTCGCTGTTTCTCGGCGAAGAGACGACCGTAGCCTTCGGTGACAAGACATCGGGCCCCAATCATGTGCTGCCGACCTCTGGGGCCGCGCGCTACACTGGCGGGCTCTCGGTGCACAAGTTCATGAAGACGATCACCTGGCAGCGCGCCACCCGCGAGGCGGCCCGACCGCTCGCGGAGGCGACGGCACGAATCTCGCGGCTCGAAGGGATGGAGGGGCATGCGCGGTCCGCCGATATCCGGCTCTCCAAGTTCTTCCCCGAGGAGCATTTCGACCTGCGTCCGGCGCAGGTCCAGGGCTGACGCGGAGCGCGGACGGAGAAGGGAGGCAGGGATGCCGGAATTGTCCTTCACCCGGGCAGGCAACGGGCCGCCCCTCGTCCTCGTGCACGGCTATCTCGGCGGCAGCGCAATGTGGGACGCGCAGCTTGCGCATTTCAGCCCGTTCCGCGATGTCATATGTCCCGATCTCGCGGGGTTCGGGGCAAGCGCAGCGCTGGAGGCGCCCGAGAGCATCGAAGGTCACGCGCGCATGGTGCTCGGACTTCTCGACCGGCTCGAGGTCGAGCGCTTCGATCTTCTCGGCCATTCGATGGGCGGCATGGTCGTGCAGGAGATGATCCGGCTGGCCCCCGCGCGCATCCGCAAGCTGATACTCTACGGCACCGGGCCGCGCGGCGTGATGCCGGGTCGGTTCGAGACGATCGCGCAATCCCGTGAACGGCTTCTGCGCGACGGGGTGCCCGCGACCGCGCGGCGGATCGCGGCGACATGGTTCCGGCAGGGAGAGGCGGCGGAGGGATTTCCGCTCTGCCTGTCGCTCGGGCAGAAGGCGCGCCAGCAGGCCGCACTCGCAAGCCTCACGGCCTGGGAAGCTTGGGATGGCACGCCCGCTCTTGGCGCGATCGCAAGCCCGACCCTCGTCCTTTGGGGCAGCCGCGACCGCTCCTATGACTGGACGCAGCCCGAAGCGCTCTGGCGCGGCATCCCGGGGGCGGATCTCGCCGTGATGCCCGGCTGCGCGCATAACGTTCACATGGAGAAACCGGACCGGTTCAACAGGCTGGTCGGCGATTTCCTCGATGCGGCAGACTTTTAGCAGGACGCTGAAATCGCCGCGCCGCGACGGGAAGCCGGAAAACAGAAAGCCCAGAGCGAACTCTGGGCTTTGATCTTTGAAATCAATCTCTTGCGAGAGCTTTGGTTGCCGGCCGTAAGGAGTTGATCCGTCTTGCATTAATTATTAAGGCATTGAATGCGTTATGGTTTTTCTGCGTGGCCTCGTGGTTTTTGCCACATCTGGGTGTTCCAGGGCTAGATATTCGAATTCGGCGCGGCAGGGAATTTTTCGGTAGTCCGCACAGGTGATTAAGCCAATAAATCTCCCGGGTTGATAGAAGGGTCGGCCTAGCGATTTCACCGTCGCCCGCAGCAGGAGCACCCCGCCGCTACCGTGGCCGGATTTTACTCCGCCGTTGACAAGGCCCGGATGCGCGCAATGATCGCCGCTCAGGACAATACCTCCGACACGCTGACCGAGCTGATCCAAACCTCGCGCAGCCTGCGGCAGGACGAAATCACCGAGGAGATCGTGGAGCTTGCCACCGCAAGCCCGCCGGTTCGGTAATCGAGGAGGAGCCGATGTCGGAGACAATCGAAGGGGAACGCACCAAGCCCCAGCCCGCCGATGACGTGGCGCGCGAGGTCGATCTGCCGTGGTGCGAGCCCAAGCCCAGCCACGAGGATGTCCGCGCCCCCGATCTGACCCGCGAGATCATGGCGCATCCGAATTACTTGCAGGCCGATGAGGATGTCGATTTCCTCAACCGCGACGACATGCGCGGCGCGCGCCTGCAACTCGATTACCAGAAGGCCGAGACGCTGCTGCGCGAACAGGGCATCGCCCATTCGATCGTGGTCTTCGGCGGCACCCGGATTCCCGAACCGCAAGCCGCGCATGAGAAGCTGGCCGAGATGGAGGCCCGCAGCGCGGCCGATCCGGGCAATGACGATCTGACGCGACGCGTCGAGATTGCCAGACGCGTCGCCGCGAAAAGTCGCTATTACGACGTCGCCCGCGCCTTCGGCCGGATCGTCGGCGCGCGCGAGGGCCCGCATGGCAACCGGCTGGTGATAGTCACCGGCGGCGGGCCGGGGATGATGGAGGCCGCCAATCGCGGCGCCTATGATGCGGGCGCGCGCACGGTGGGGCTCAATATCACGCTCCCGCACGAGCAATTCCCCAACCCCTACATCACGCCCGGCCTGTGCTTCCGCTTCCGCTATTTCGCCCTGCGCAAGCTGCATTTCCTGATGCGCGCACGGGCGCTCGTGGTGTTTCCGGGCGGCTATGGCACGCTCGACGAACTGTTCGAGACGCTCACGCTGATCCAGACCCGCAAGATCCGCCCGCTGCCAGTGATCCTTGTCGGGCGCGAGTATTGGAGCCGGGTCTTCGATCCGGATTTCCTTGTGGAGGAGGGGGTGATCGACCCCGAGGACCGCGACCTGTTCTGGTATGCCGAAAGCGCCGAGGAGATCTGGGAGGATATCGGGCGTTGGTATGCGCAGTTCGGTCGCAATATCGACGAACCAATGGGAGGAGAGGATGAAGATTTCATTTCACGGTGCCGCGCATGAGGTGACGGGGTCCTGCCATCTCGTCGAATGCGCGGGGCGCAAGATCCTGATCGATTGCGGCATGTTCCAGGGCCGCTCGGAACTGGTCGAAGACAATGCCGCGAAATTCGGCTTCGAGCCCTCAGAGATCGACATGGTATTGCTGACCCATGCCCATCTCGATCACTGCGGGCGGCTCCCGCTTCTGGTCAAGCGCGGCTTCAAGGGCGAGATCATCGCGACCTCGGCCACGCGCGATCTGGCGCGACTGGTGATGCTCGACGCGGCGCATCTGCAAGAGGAAGAGGCGCGCCGTCATCACCGCCATGGGCGGCGCGGCGGGTCGCGTGAGGCGCTTTACGACACGATGGATGCGCTCGACGCGGTCGATCGGTTCGGACGCAACGCCACCTATCGCAAGACGCTCTCGCTGTTCGACGGGATCGAGGCGACCTTTTTCGACGCGGGCCATATCCTCGGTTCGGCCTCGATCCGGCTTGACCTGACCGAGCATGGCCGCACCCGAAAGCTTCTGTTCTCGGGCGATCTGGGCCCCGACAATCGTCCGCTTCTCAACGATGCCGACCCGCCGGAGGATGCAGATATCGTGGTGATGGAAACCACCTATGGCGAGCGCGACCATCGCGGGCTCGAGGCCTCGATCGCGGAATTCCTCGCCGCGATCCGCGCGACCACGGGGCGGGGCGGCAATGTCATCATCCCGACCTTCGCGCTGGAGCGCGCGCAGGAGCTGCTGTGGTTCCTGCGCGAGGGGATGGCCTCGGGCGAGATCGAGAAATCGCTGCGGGTGTTCCTCGACTCCCCGATGGCGATCTCCGCGACCCGGATCTTCGCGCGCCATGACGAGGCGCTGCGCCCGGAACTGGCCAATATCATCCACAAGGGGCGCGACCCGTTCCAGCTGCCCGAGCTGCATTTCACCCGCGAGACGCAGGATTCGATCGCACTCAACGAGATACGCTCGGGCGCGGTGATCATGGCGGGTTCGGGGATGTGCACGGGCGGGCGCGTGCGCCACCACCTGCGCCACAATCTCGCGTGGCAAGAAAGTGCTGTGATCTTCGTGGGTTACGCCGCCGAAGGGACGCTCGCGCGGATCATCGTGGACGGGGCGAAACATGTGAAGCTTTTCGGCGAGGAGATCCCGGTCCGTGCGCAGATCCACACGATCAACGGCTTTTCCGCCCATGCCGACCAGACCGATCTGAAACGCTGGCTGGCCCGCACCCGCCACCCGGAAAAAATCTTCCTCGTGCATGGCGAGAAAAAGTCGATGGAAGCCTTCGCGGAAGGGCTCGACCCGGCGAAAGTGGTGATGCCCGACCTGCATCAGAGCTTCGAGCTCTAGCCGCGCTCACAGCCCCGGCAGGTCGATCGCGACGGCCGCGTGATCGCTTGCATGGGGGCGGTGGCGGCCGATGCCGGGCAGGCGCAAGCCCTGATAGCGGGCGGCCTCGGTGCCCAAGCCCTTGCGCA
This sequence comes from Thioclava sp. IC9, assembly GCF_002213225.1. NCBI lineage: Bacteria > Pseudomonadati > Pseudomonadota > Alphaproteobacteria > Rhodobacterales > Paracoccaceae > Thioclava > Thioclava sp. IC9. Next base: position 819,500 of record NZ_NBNX01000001.1, on the reverse strand, counting down.
AGATACGCGGCGCCGCATCGGGGTAGCGCGCGGCGAGCGCGGGCGAGGCGAACAGCACATCGGGGCAATGGTAGCGCGCCGAATGGGGGTCGTAATAGGTCCAGCGTTCGGGCCGGGGTATCCGCGCCATCAGATCCACGCTGAACCCATGTTCAAGCGGTGCCGTCGCGCGGGGCAGAGGTAGCTCGGAGTCGTCGGGTTCGTTGAGATCGCCAAGGATCAGCCAGAGCGCTTCGGCCGGATCGTCGAAGTGCTTCTCGATCAGCGCCCGCGTCGCCAGCGCCTCGAGGTGCCGGGTGCGCCAGGCGGTCGCCTCGTCGGGGTAGGGCGATTTGAAATGCGTGATGAACAGCGTCAGCGCGCCCACTTCGACCATCAGGCAATCGCGCCGGAAGATCGGCATCTCGGGATCGACGCCCTCGGGCAGCTCCAGCCCCAGATCGCCCGGCGTCAGCGCGGCATGACTGCGCACCGCTCCAAGCTTGCGGCGCGACAGCACCGCCAAATCGAGCCCGCGCCCGTCATTGCCCGGCAGGCAGACCCGCTCGGGGTAAGGCCGCGTGCCGGCGGGCAGCAGGTAGCGCGCGTGGAAGTGCTCCAGGGTCGCGAGGTCGAACACCTCTTGCAGCGCGACCAGATCGGCGTCGATCCCGGCGAGCAGATCGGCCGTCAACCTCCGGTCGATCGGATCGAGGCGAGGGTCCTCGGGGTCGTCGCTGTCCCAAGCCCCATGCAGCCGCCCTAGCTCCCGGTTCGGTAGCAGGCGCATGTTTTGGGTGTTGAGGCTCGCGATCCGCATCTTGGCGTCAGCATCGCATGGGCGAGGCGGTTTGGAACAGCGCGAATGCGTCCGTTGATCCTCCCCCAATGAAGCTGTCCGCCGTTATGTTTAGAAAAACGGAGGATCAGAATGGCTACGAAGCGACACAAGCCAGAAGAGATTGCCACGAAGCTGCGGTGATCACGGGGGCAACGCCTTGCAAGAGCTTGAGCGCGAGGCAGCGGGGCGCATCTTCGACACGCAGGTCGCTCGGATCGGTGAACATCGCCCGAACCGCGCTTCGGATCTTCCCCGGCGATGCGCACAGCGCAATGGCATTATCACCGGATTTCGACATTTTGGCCTTGCCGTCGACACCGGGCAACCGGCCTGACTTGGGGATGATTGCCCTAGCCTCGGCCAGCACGGTGCAACCTGTCATTTGCGTTGATGCGCCGCACCTTCTCGGGATCATGGGCGTTGTCGGTTAACGCGTGCCAAATGGCCCTTCCCACATTTGTCGCGCGAGATTAGCTGCTGGATGAGTGTTGGCGGGGCGTTTTTGCGTGCTTTTGTTTCTGGCCCATTTGGGTCAAATGCTGTTTGTAAGATTCACAAAAAGCTCTAACTATTGCGCTCGTTCAGAAAACCCAATCTGCATTGGACCGATTAAGTGAATTCGCAAGACGCTTTGATGCCGGGAGCACGCGGTGCCGAGGACCAAACTGCTCCTGACGCTGGCTACAAGGCCTTGATGGAGTTGATCGATGACGGGTTCTGCGTCATCCAGTTCATCGACGGTCCCAGAGGTCCACTCAGCGACTACGTCCATATCGAAGCCAATTCCGGTTACGAGAGGCATACCGGGATTGACGGCATTGTCGGCAAGACCGTTTTCGATGTCGCTCCGCAAGATGGGGACGAGTGGGTGAAAATCTACGGCGAAGTGCTCAGAACCGGGGAGCCTCTGAGGTTCGAGCGCGAATTCGTTGAGGTCGGGCGGCACATCGAGGTCTCTGCGAGGCGGGTGGAGCCCGCAAGCAAAGCTCAGGTCGCGGTTCTCTTTCGCGATATCACCGATCGCAAACAGAAGGAGCGCGAGCTACGCGAAAGCCAGCGGCGCGCGGAAAAGAACGCGCGTCACGTCGCGCGAGCGCTCTCGGCCGGGGCGATCCTGGGCACTTGGGTCTGGTATCTCGACAGCGAAACCTTCGACCTCGATGACGACTTTTCCCGCAGCATGGGGCTCGACCCCGCGCGGGCTGTCGAAGGCCTGACCATCGAGCAGATTGTCGTAAACGTGCACGAGGACGACAAGCCGGGTCTGATGGCGGCGATCGACCGCGCGACGCAGCAGACGACGCCTTACGCGCATCAGTTCCGTGTTCGGCGGGCCGACGGGCGCTATCACTGGGTCGAAGCCAACGGCCGGATGGAATCGCAAACACCGCGCATTTTCGCAGGCGTTCTGATGGATCTCGATGATCGGCGCGCCATTCTCGAGGAGCGCGACAAGGCGGCCGCGGCGCTGTCTCAGCTGAATGAGACTCTGGAGCAGCGGGTCGAAGAGCAGACCGCGAAACTGATGCAGCAGGAGGAGAAACTCCGGCAGGCCCAGAAAATGGAGGCCGTGGGGCAATTGACCGGCGGTCTCGCTCACGACTTCAACAATCTCCTCACCGCGATTTCGGGATCCCTCGAATTCGTCGCGAAGCGCCTTGAAGACGGGCGTCCCGAGGAAATCCTGCGGTATCTGGAAGCCGCGCGATCGTCGACCGAACGTGCCGCAGGCGTCACCCAGCGCTTGCTTTCCTTCTCGCGTCAGCAGTCGCTCATGCCCAAGCCCACCGACGTTCCCCAGCTGGTGCACGGTATGGAGGACCTGTTGCGGCACACGATCGGGCCGCACATCTTGATCAGAACGGAGCACAGCGCAGCGCCTTGGCCCGCGATGGTCGATCCGAACCAGCTCGAGAGTGCGCTGCTAAATCTTTGCATCAATTCGCGCGATGCCATGCCCGACGGTGGCACGATCACGATCAGCACGGCCAACGAAGTCATACAAGATGGACATTCGGAACTTCAGCCCGGTAACTATCTGCGCCTTTCCGTGCGTGACACCGGAACGGGGATGTCCGCAGAAGAGATATCGAAAGCATTCGATCCTTATTTTACCACCAAGCCCAGCGGTAAAGGCACCGGCTTGGGCCTCTCGATGGTCTATGGGTTTGCGCGGCAAAGCGGCGGATGCGCTACGATCGAAGCCGATTGCGGTGTGGGAACGACAGTGAACATCTTTCTGCCGCGCTCTACGGCGGCGATCGAGTTCCCCACTGCGCAGCGTCCGGTGGCAGAGGCTCCGGCCGCGAGCGCCGATCACTCGATCCTCGTGGTCGATGACGAAGTCATCGTGCGCTTCGTCGTGGTGGAGGCCTTGGAAGAGGCAGGGTTCACTGTCTACGAAGCCGGGAACGCGGCTGACGGCCTCGCGTTGCTGCACGAACAGCCGGGGGTGTCGGTTCTGCTGACGGATATCGGCTTGCCCGGCGGGATGACGGGTCGTGAACTCGCATCCCGGGCGAAAGAGTCCCGCGAAGACCTGAAAATCATATTCATGACCGGATATGACGAAGAGGCCGCGACAGGGCCGGCTCAGGTCGACGCCGAAGTCCTTTTGAAACCGTTTGATTTCGACGAGATGGTGCATCGCGTGAAGAGGCTCTCAGGGCTCAGCTGATTGATGCGGTTCGTCACGAACGGTGTTCGGCGCATTCGCTTTTGCGATTTCGAGTGACAGGGACGTCGGTTCCATTGACCGGTTTGCAAGATCGCAGTGCCCCTGGACGTCGACGATCAGGGGCTTGTCCTCGGAGCAAGATTGAAGACCATGCGTTGACTTTGCCGCAGCTAATTGGCTTACCTGTTTTATTCATAAGAACGGGAGTTCCTGCACATGCCGCAGACAGCGACGGCAAATATCCTGACCATACTCGAAACTGATTTCTCAGGTGTCGTCGAGGAGTGGCTTGGCACTCAGGTGAAAGAGGGCGTGAAACGCTCTGACCTGTTCTCCGACTCCGAGAGTCGTGCGCAGAACCAGGAACTTCTGAAAGCCTTCACCAAGGGTATCCGTGCCGGCGTCGTAAACGAAGAGTTCAGCCTGGACGACGACGAATGGGAAGACCTGCGTGCCGTCCTCGCAGACGTCAGCAAGGAGCGCGTCGGCCGTGGCGTCACGCCGACCGAGATGGCGACATTCGTGCTGGCCCTCAAAGCTCCGCTGTTCAAGCGGCTCGAGGCGATGACGGATGTCGAAAGCGGGAAGCTTATCAGCGACGTGCTGATGGTGACCCGTCTCGTGGATGCTTTCGCGATCTATACCAACGAGATCTTCATCGGCGAGCGCGACCAGATCATAGAGCGTCAGCGTCAGGAAATGCTCGAGCTGTCGACCCCGGTGGTCGAACTCTGGGATCGCGTTCTCACGCTGCCGCTGATCGGCACTCTGGATTCCGCCCGGGCGCAGGAGGTCATGGAGAACCTGTTGCAGACCATTCTCGAGCGGCAGGCCGAGGTGGTGATCATGGACATTACCGGTGTCGGCACGGTCGACACGCAGGTGGCGCAGCACCTTTTGCGGGCCGCGGCCGCCGTGCGCCTGATGGGCGCGGAATGCATCATCAGCGGCATCAGCCCGATGATCGCGCAGACCATGGTGCAGCTCGGCATCGACGTGGGCACCGTGTCCACCCGGTCCAGCATCCGCACGGCCCTGGCCGATGCATTGCAGAAGGTCGGCTACGTCATCAAAACCAGCGAGGTCTCCTGACGTGTCGGGTGTGACGTCCATAAACCTGGTCGAGAACGCGCTTCTGGTCTCCATTCAGGACGACGTCACCGATACGGAAATCGTGGAACTGCAGGACACGCTCTCCAACCGGATCGCCAAGGAGAACGTCAAGGGCGTGATCCTCGACATCAGTTCGCTGGAGATCGTCGATACCTTCGTCGGGCGCGTCATTGCTCAGCTCGCTGGCATTTCCAAGCTGCTGGCCGCGGAAACCTACGTTGTCGGGATGCGTCCAGCGGTTGCGGTGACCTTGGTCGAACTGGGGATGTATCTGCCCGAGACCCGCACGGCGCTCAGCCTGACCCATGCACTCACTCAGTTGCGGCGTGCCTGATCCAAACGAAACATCCAGCAGACCAGCCGTCGCGGAGATAACGCTTGCGACCAGCCGCGATGTGGTCGCTGCGCGTCAGGCCGTCGCTCGAATTCTCAAGGAGCGCGGGCTGTCGGCGGTGCGGATCACCCGTTTTGCGACGGCTGTGAGCGAAATCACTCGCAACGCAATCGTGCACGGAGGCGGCGGCAAGATTTCAATTTATCTCGACGACCGTTCCGAGTATCTGCGCGTCGAATGCCGCGACGAGGGGCCGGGAATCGAAAACGTATCGCTGGCCATGTCCGACGGTTACACGACCGCGGGAGGCCTCGGCAGAGGGCTCGGCGGCGCCAAGCGCCTTTCACACGGGTTCGAGGTCCGCTCTGCCCCCGGCAAGGGCACAACCGTTTCCATGAGCGTGAAGCTATGAACCAGTGGGTGGAAATTGATGATCGCAGTGCCGTGGCAGTCGTTCGGCGGCTCGCGCGGCGCCATGGGGTCGCGATCGGTCTTCCCGAGACACGCGTCGGCGAACTCGCGATCGTGGCTACGGAGGCCGCGACCAACATGCTGCGCTACGCAGAGCGCGGGCGAGCCCTGATCGAACTTGTGCGCCAGCCCGGTGCCGACGTCATCAACATGATCTTCACGGATCGAGGGCCGGGGATCTCGGATATCGACCGGATGTTCCAAGATGGCGAAAGCTCGACTGACTCCGCCGGTCTCGGGCTCGGGGCGATCGTGCGCCTCTCGGATACGTTCGACATTTTCAGTTCGCCGGACACCGGAACGACGATCGTATGCACCTTCGGCGGGAAAAGCAGCGGTGCTGATTGCGGCGTCGAAGCGGTGGGGCTGCGTGTTTGCCACCCGAACGAAGACACCTGCGGCGACGACTTTCAGATCCGGCAGACCCCGCGGGCGACCGATGTGTTGCTCTGCGACGGCCTTGGGCATGGCCCCGCCGCCGCCGAAGCCGCCAGCGAGGTGATCGCAGCTGCAGGCGCCGCAGGCGGGCTTTCGTCGGAGCCAGGTAAGCTGATGCGCCAGATTACCGAGCGGCTGGTCGGTCGACGCGGGGCGGTGGTAGCTCTGATGCATGTCGCACAGCCGCAGATGGAGCTACGTTACGCGGCGCTTGGCAATATCTCGACCTTGCTGATCGGCGCGAAGGGTATCAGGCGGCTGGCGGTGCGCGACGGTCGCATCGGTGGCGCGGCGACTCATGGCTACGAGGAAGCCGTGCAACTGGAGGCGGGGGACATGGTGATCCTGCATAGCGACGGTTTGAAAACCTTGCGGGAGGCGCATTTTCCGCCCGGATTGCTGAAGAAAAGCCCGCTGTTGATCGCCGGATTTCTTCTGGATCGCGCGTTCCGCGGGCGCGATGATGCGAGCATCGTCGTCATGCGCATAAACCGGGGAGGCGCCCAGTGACCATGGCAAAGCTCACCACCGTGACCCTTGAGAAGAGCGCCGACGTGGCCCGGCTGCGCGATGTCGCCATGACGCTCACCAACGTCCTGCAATTCGGCGCGTTCGAGCGCACACGGGCCGTCACCGCCGTCGTCGAACTCGGTCGCAATGCAATCGAACATGGGCAGAAGGGACGCGCGACCTTCTCGCTCACCGAGGTGGAAGGCAAACCGGCACTCGGGCTTCTCGTGACCGACCAGGGGCGCGGCATCCCGAAGGAGAAACTTCAGCCGGATGGGGCGCCTTCCTCCTCGACGGGGATGGGGCTGGGGCTTCGCGGTGTGCAGCGCATCGCAACGCGTTTCGATGTCGAGACCGGTCACGAAGGAACTCGGATCGAGGCGGTTTTCCGCTCGTCGGCAAATCTGTCGGCGGATGCCCGGCTCATCGATCAGGCGACAGAAGCGCTAAACGATCTCAGCATGAAGGACCCGACAGCGGCCCTCAGCGAACAGAACCGCGAACTCTCGGAGGGGATCACCGAACGCGACCTGCTGATGCAGGAGTTACACCACCGGACCGGCAATAACCTCGCGCTCATCGCCGCGCTCATTCGTATGAGCAAGTCGCGGGCCCAACAACCGGAGACCCAGCAGGTTCTGACCGAACTCGAAGTCCGTGTCGGGGCGCTCTCCAAGGCCCACGAATTGATGCAGCGCGGGAAGGAGACCGGAAAGGTGGATTTCGCGCAGATGGCTGCCGAAGTCGCGAGAACTTCGGAGCGTGCGTTCAGCGGCGAAAGCCTCGACGCCAATATCGAGGTGACCTGCGCAGAGCTGATGCTCGACAGCAAGCTCGCCATCGACATTGGGCTCATCATCGGAGAGCTCATCACCAATGCGTTCAAATATGCCTTTACCGGCAGGGAGAGCGGAACCATTCGCGTCGACGTCTCCGGCGACCTGCAAAGCGGGATCGCCCTGGTCGTCTCTGACAACGGCATCGGCTTGCCGTCGGATGCCGAGCGTCCGGAACGGTCGAATTCTCTCGGCTGGCGCCTGATCCGGACCCTGACGTTCCAGCATGATGCGACGCTGACCGTGGACGGCTCTGACGGGCTGCGCGTCTGTATCAAGTTTCCGGCACAAAGCTAAATTTCGGCTCTGATCGTCTTCAGGAATACGCCTGCTTCCCGATGATCAGGATCGTGCGACGATTTCAAGCAAGATGCCGTCGCGCAGATCACGGAGAGGGTCTACCCGGTCAGAGAGGTGGCCGAGCGCTTGGGCGTGAGCCAATGCTCCCTCTGCTCCTGGATGAAGAAGTTCGCGAAGGCGTCGGCTAGCGACGCGGAGACGGATGCCGAGATCTGTCGGCTGAAGAAGGAACTGGCACGGGTCTCGGAGGAGCGCGACATCCTAAAAATGGTCCCCGCTTATTTCGCCAGGGATGCAAAGTGAGATACGCGTTCGCGGCCGAGCATCGCGGGCAGTTCTTCGTCAGAGCCATGTGCCGCGGCCTTCGTCGGTCCGTGCCGCGTTTGAGCCTTTGGGACGCCGGAAAAAAGAAAACCCAGAGCGAACTCTGGGCTTTTCTCTTTGAAATCAGTCTCTTGCGAGAGATTTGGCTCCGGCGGTAGGGAACGGAGCTATCTTGTCTTCAGTCTTAAGGTGTTGAAGTCGTTAAGACTTTTCTGCGTAGATCCGTGGTTGTTGCCACATTTGGATGTCCCCGAGGATAGGTGTTCGAATTCGGCGCGGCAAGGCATTTTCGGTAGTCCGCTCACGTGATCAAGCCGATAAGTCGCTCGGCTTGACAGAAGGGGTCGCCTAGCCAAGTTCACCAAGTGTTCTTAGTTCACCTTGAGGTTGGAAGTTACACTAGGGGCGGATTCCGGACCTTCGCTGCGAATGCGAGGGAATCTTGGCCAATCCTGCGAGAGAAGACATCACAGGACTGTCGTCTCCGACGAGACGCAGCCACGCCGCATCGCATGGAGACCCGATTGACCGATGCTGCGAAGTGCACAAAGGTTCCCTTTCGGGAGCGCGGTCAAGCACCACCAATTGCAAGCGGAGGTTTCTTATTGGAAGAATTTTCATGGGAACGTGGCCCGTTCACACGATGCGCCAAGTGCGGTCACGAGGCAATGGGCATACTCTCTGCCGGAGGGCAATTGTTGACCAAACGCTGCACCAATTGCCGAAGGATGGTGCAAATACCTCTGCCGGAATTAGACAAAAAGGCGATCTATCTGGACCAATTCATGTTCAGCATGATCTATAACGTCAAGAATGGAGGGAATCTCCCGAAGGGACATGAAGCTTTTGCAAAAGAAGTATACGCCCTGCTGAGACGGTGTGTTCTTCTACAGCAGGTCTTCTTGCCTCACTCCGACATCCACCACGATGAGACGACGGTTTTCCACAGTCCTATAGACTTGCGCGGCTTGTATGAGTTTTTCGGTGGCGACGTTTCCGTAATGGATTCTCGCGATGTGAAGCTTTTGCAAGATATTCAGTTTGCAAAGGCATACTTTGATGGCAATGAGCCTGAGGTTTCTCTTGATATAGACGAGATTGCGGACAGTCGAAGAAATGAGTGGCTGCCCGATATGCACGTTGGCGTGAGGGCTGACTACAGTCAATTCGCGGATCACATTCGAACCGTGAGAAGCGACGTGCATGATGCATTGAAACAGCTCGCGGACACGTGGGTTAAGAACAAGGCATCGTTCGGTGGGGTTCTCGAAAGTGAGTTTGCAGCAATTGGGCCGACTAAGGGGCAGGCCTTTGCCAATTGGCTTGAGGAAGTCTCAAATCCTGATCCGAGTGACCCTCTGGCACTGTTCGAGAGTTCTGGCAGGCCGATATACCGTGAGTATCGAGAGCTTTGCCACCTCCTTGAAGATCGGGGGGTGGATGAAGATAATCAGGCGATTGAAATTATGAGATTTTGGCATTGGGAGCGGCAGCGGGAAATACCGCATCAAAAGATTTCATCATACTTATTTGCTGCTGTCGCTAAGCGGGTCGTCATGGGCGAGAAGAAAATAGTTGATCGTGGGCTCATAAACGATGTGCGGACAATCTCGACTTACGCGCCATACGTGGATGCGCTCTTCATCGACAAGCGTTGCGCTGCATTATTGAAGGAGGAACCTTTGCGGGCTGAGTTGGACTACAAGGCCCGTGTTTTCTCTATGAGAGACCCAGACGAATTCCTCGAATACTTGCGGGAAATAGAAGGCCAAACACCGGATGAAGTTCGCGAGTATGCGGCAATGATTTATGGTATTGATTAGATTGGGGTGAAGTTAGAGCAAAATTCGGAGCAGCCGCAGCGAAAGCTCAGTTTGTCCGCACTGCCGTCATTCGTCTGGGCTCTCATGCTGCGTGGCGAACGAAAGGCAGCTTCGCAGACGCTGCGGCACAGCGCCAGATCGGAAGACGAAGGTCCGGAGAGGGCCGAACGCTACCCGCGCGGTGGTCAGGGCGGAGAGCGGAAGCTCGCTGCGCCTGCGAAGGCACACTGTCAAACACATAAAAGCGGTCATTCAGGGCTCAGGTTCAACGCCCCGCCGCCCTGGGCCAGCCACCAACGTCATTAATGCCCAGGGAGCGAAATTTGCAAACTGGCAGGAGCGGCTCAAAGCTGATTTGACCCAAGACTGAAAAAATGTTCGCCTCAAGAGTTGGGGGCGCTACCTTTATTCGTAATAAGAAGGGCTGATCTCGGAAAACAATCCATGAAACCTTCGATTTCTCGGGCCTCCCTGAATACGCAAAAGGAATTTGCATCCTGAAACTCGAGACCTGCTTTGTGGGCCTCTTCAGCCAATTTGGTGAGATCACTGAAATCTCTTCGGACGCAAGCGAGGGCCAATTTTAATATGGGATCTACAACACTCCAATCATATTTATCCAAGACCTGTCGCGCATTTTTATTCTGAGTATCTTTGTCAGTATTGGGTTCATACAGTCTTGCAAGAGCTCGATTGATCCCAAATTTCAGGCGCAAGTCGTGGTCGAATTTTGTAGAGTTGAACTCTGCAAAGTCGATGATTCTTTCTGCCATTTTCGTTAGGTCCGACAACAGGAACTCATGTGATGCTGAAAGAAGTGCTCGAAAGGAGAATTGTCGTTTTTCTGAATATATGGATTGAAAAACGAGGTGTATAATGAATGCACCAACAAGGTAGACCCGTGCGGCTGACGATCGCAAATATTCCGGATCAATCGATAGAGCGGTGCCAATTTTCGGCAATTGTTCAATTTTGAACCCCGCGCCCTTACACTTTTCTAAATAGTCTTCGTTCACGATTCCGCCATTGTGAATGAAGAGATGCCTCCTCTGGCAAACCTCAAGAAAATCTCGATAGAAATGGGAGGAATGAACTTTGGAGGAATCCTTTAGTTTTGCGACATCCGTTAGGATCCAGTCGATTAAATCTTGGTGACTTTCACGCAGCTTCCTTGAAATCTTCCTTTCAATTTGTTCGGCCTGCCAATCTTCGAAACTTTTACCGCTTCTTAAGAGTCCTACTGAAATTGTCTCTTCATCTGAAATTAGATATTCTGGAAAATCTTGGCACACACTTGTTAGCAGCCTCAACATTAAGAAGTCAAACTCAGCAATTAATGCGCTGAGGTTCGCACGCTGAATTGAGCGAGCTGCTTTTAACATCTGTGAAGTAGTTGATAGCTTCTGCGCAACAGCAGTTATGTCATCGTCATGAATGACGAAGCTATGTCTTTCAAAATCCTCTTCGCCATCTTCGCCTTGGACAACCTCTTCTTCCCTCGCAATTGCACTTTCTTTTAGAAATTCTATAACTTCATCCTTAATTTTCCGGTCCGCAAAATAATAGCCGACCGAGGACATGCCCGGCATGTGTTGAATCGAGGCAATACAGTAAGCTGTCCAATCTTCAAATACCTCGAGAATCGATTTCGCGCCTTTGGTCAGATCGTCGCGATCTGCCCCTACCAATTTGAAATTGACTCTTAAGCTGCCAGTGCCCCCCCTGCTTTCGATCACAACGCGGGGTAAAAATTCGCTATCATCAGCCATCCAGAAAAACCTTAATAGATTATTTGCTCAGACTATGAGGGCAAGATCACTCGGCTGCAACCTTATGCTTCAATGCTGCATGAGGTGAAGACCGGTGTCGGTCGCCTTTTTTTACTGGTGGAACCCGTCGTGCAGCTGGCTTGATTGCAGTTTGCTGCCGTTCGATTGCCGCGCAGCGAGCGACGGCTCTCTGACCTCCCTTCAGAAATATTAGTCCGCACCGGGCTGACAGCAGTCATGGAGATAACCAGTCCGAGGCGGTGAGGCGTGCGGGGTCGTGTCGCACTGCCTCAAGTCGGCTTGGAGACCGAAGCGACGGTTCGTCTTTCAAAGATCGTCGCCCCTGATGGCCTCAACACCGCAAGTCCATAGTGGAAATATTAGCGCCGGGAAACGGCGGCAGTATTGACTTGCGATCGGTAGACAGCCTGACGCAGTCTGATTGCAACGGCTCACGGAGGGAGCGCACCTTGAACTCATCTAATACTGATCTTGCCTCAATGTATTTCCTCGATGACGTGCCTGGCGCCGCTATTCCTGGAAGTCGCCTTCACGCCGTTCTTCAACGGGTTGATGCTTGCTCTCCGCTGACGGTCATTCAACAGCATTTCTTGCGAGAGCGCGGATACGAAGCGCTCCTTCAGTTAGCCATCGGCAAACTGGACAGGGGCGCTTTTCGTGAAAATTCACGGATGGAAAAGGAACGGCGTCTCAAAGCAAAGATCGCCGCTGAACAGAAAGAAGCGGCTGACCGGCGCCGAAGAGATGAAGCGACCGAGCAAACGAATAAGGTATTATTCGCGAAGAGGGAAAAACAGCTCGAGCGTCGCCGTTTTTTTGACCTGTTCGGCCAAGGCTATATTGACCGCGCGCATTACGGGAGGGTCATGCGTATTCTCCGATCGGTCGCAGATGGAAATCCGATCGAAACTGATGACCTTCTCTGGCTGGGTTCTACGGGCTCAGACTACTGGACCGAAGAACTGCGTAAAGCCCACCACTGCAACAAAGCAGAAGCATTTACCGAAGCATGGCATCACACCAACGATGTTTGGCAGGCCATCAATGCATGTGCGCATTGGAGGAAAGCCGGTTGTGCCGAAACAGGGCTCGCCATTGCCGAGCAGGCGCTCAGTCAGGTCACTGACAAGAAAATGCGCTCGGCGGCCCTTACGACCCGAGGCGGCGCGCAGCGTGACCTCCAGCGTTACAATGAAGCAAAGCTGTCCGGTGACGAGGCTCACGACCTGGCACCAACCGACTTTCGCCCCTGCACGCTGCTTGGTGCAGTCCACATGAAAATGGGGGACCTCATAGCCGGCGCCGACTGGTTTGCGAAAGCGGAAGCCTTGGGCGCCGATCAGGAATCGATCGATCGAGAGATCCGGTCGGTCCTTGCAGCTGCAACGCGAGGAGAACGCAAGCGTATGAAAGAGGCGCTCAAATCACGAGATCCACATCGCTACAGCTGGCTATAGCCACGGGATTTCGAGAACGTTCGTTTCGTCCGCTCAGCGGTCATTAGGGCGGCGGAGATGCTGCGCGATGCACGAACGACCGCTTCGGTGAAATCGCGCTGCGGCGCGGGACCTCTGGCTTGAATGTCGGCTCAGGGCCGATCGCCCCCAAGCCTGACAACTCGAAGCTCCCACAAATACCCGAACCATGCTCTGAGAGATAGATGGAGAACTTTCGCGAAAAAATGCTAGAGGTGCGCCCGGAGATCGCGGAGCGCGAGGCTGAGTTTCCGGTCAAGATCGATCTCGCGATGGAACTCGGTGTTCTGCGCGACGCAGCCAACCTAAGCCAGGAAGAGATCGCAAGTCTTGCAGAGTTGCCGCTTGGAGGTGTTCAAGCCTGCGAGGCGCTCACCGGAGAGATGCCGGTGCCCGACCTTGTCGCTGAGTATCGCTCTGCGGTTGCCGCACACGTGGTAGGCTGTATGCTGCGATCATAGCTCGCGCAACGGGAGGGGCTGCTTCAGATGCAGGCGGACAGATTTGCGAGCTTCGGCGGAGCGCATGCGAAAGCATGCCCCTCGCCTGAAAGTTATTAAAGCGGCGCCTCTAAAGAGGTCCGGAGAACAGCGTCCAATATTCGCAAGGCATGCATTGGGGGACGATATGACTGAGACTTCGGAAGAGCTGAGAACCGAGTTTCTGCGCGATGCCGTGTTCGAGGCCGCCCCGCACGGGTATCTGATCCTCGACCCGCAATTCAACATCATCGACGTCAATCAGGAATACCTGAACCTGACCCGCAACCGGCGGGAGGACCTCGTCGGCGTCCCCCTGTTCGACGCGTTTCCCGACAATCCCGAGGATCCGACCGCCGACGGGGTGCGCAACCTGCGCGCGTCGCTGGAAACCGCGCGCTCGACCGGCCGCCCGCACGCGATGGCGGTTCAGAAATATGACATTCAGCTTCGAGATGGCCGGGGCGACTTCGAGGAGCATTATTGGAAGCCGTTGAACACGCCTGTCCTGCGTGACGGCGAGGTCGTGGCGCTCATCCATCATGTCCGGGACGTCACCGAAGAGGTGACCCTCCGCCGCGATCAGGCGATCCGACTTCGGTCGGCCCAGCGGGTCAACGATCTCGCGTTCTGGGAATACGACCCCAAGACCGAGACGATCTACATGTCGCGGGCATTCTCAACCTTGCTCGGGCTTCCGGAACGCGAAGGCACCCTACCAGCGCCCGAATTCTTCGCACTTGTCCACCCCGATGACCGCGCCGATGTGCGCGCGACCCTCGAGCGGGAAATCGACGCCCCCGACCATACCTCCGTGGCGTTCACGCACCGCCTGGTCCTCGAGGACGGCACGACGCGCTGGCTGTCAGCGCATGGCGAACTCGTGCGGGATCATCGCGACGCGCTGCCACGCTTCCTGGTTGTCAGCCTCGACGTCTCCGTCTCGAAGGAGCGGGAGGAAAAGCTGACCGAGACACTGGAGCACCGAGATCGGTTGATCGGGCAGATGGAAGCTCTGCTGGGCGAGGTGAACCACCGTATCAAGAATAGCCTCCAGCTGGTGGCGAGCATCCTCAATACGGACGCCCGCAGGGCCGGAGAAGGCGAGGTTCGCGCCCGGCTCGAAGGGGCGGCGCGCAGGGTCTATGCGGTCACTTCCGTGCATGAGATGCTCTACCGTTCGAACGCGGTATCGACTGTCGCCTTAGGGAACTACCTGCAGCAGCTATGCGACCACATCGCGGAAGGCGATGCCGCGAGCGCCGGCGTGGAAGTCCGAAGCAATCTGGTCGCGGTCGACCTGCCCGCCGACAAGGCCATCCCGCTCGCCCTGATCGTGAATGAATTGGCAACTAACGCGATCAAGCACGGGCTCGCGGGGCGTTCGGACGGGGTGATCGAGGTGGTGACGACCTTGGAAGACGGCGATCTGATCCTCAACGTCGCCGACAATGGCACGGGCAAGACCGAGGAGACCGAACAGGGCTTGGGCACCCGCATCATCGACGGCCTCGTCGGCCAGCTCGGCGCCTCCATGAGCACCGGCGATGCGGCCCCGGGCTATCGCGTGACACTCCGGGTGCCGATCCAGATCGACTGAGCCCGCGCGGCGCCCGAGGACGCGTCTTCGTCGTGCTTACCCAGCTCATCAAGGATAAACCCCGCCCCTGCGCTCTGCCGTCGGCCATCCCGGTTCGACCAGTAGCCTCGATTTCAAGCGGTCTGAACCTTCGGAGAAAAAGGTCCGCCTGCTATCTTCGCCGCGCGGCGGGCTTCTCTGCCCCGTTGGTCCTTCTCTGCCGGAACAACGGCGGAAAAAATGCGGCGCTAGGCAGAAGCCCAGAGTGACAAATGCTGCGGATGGTATGAGCAGGTGGTTTGGAACCTTGCGGACATCCGGATGAAACGCACAGATGACTGGTCAGCGTAGAAGGACCGGTCTGCAGCTGCTAAATGAGGGTGCGCTCCATGAAGTAGACATGGTTTCGCCATTTGTCCGGAAAACCCGTGGGATGCGGAATATCCGAGAAGCCGGCCGCTTCATACATCGCTCTCGCGTGAGTCAGCCAATTTGCAGAGGAAAAAAATACCTTGCGGTAGCCGTCTGCTATTAGCTGCTCAAACATGTGCTCCAGCATCTTCTGCCCAAGTCCGTGGCCCCGGCCGCTCTCGCTCACGAACATGCGATTGAACTCTGCGAGGCCTGCTTCCTTTGCCGCTTCACGATACATCACGCACCCAACGGCTTGCCCATCCACCGACCCGATGATGAGGCCGCCACCGGGCCGCTCATGGAGCGTTGGCAATCTCTGCACAATCGCCTCGAATTTCATGGGGTCCATCGGGTTGTCGGCCCCGCGCGGCCAATCGCTCGGGTAGTGGCGCCAATGCCAATCCAGCCATTCCCGGCACAACCTCTGGGCAACTTCGAAATCACCAGGATCTTCTGCCATCCGAACTGAAACATCCGACATGCATGGCTCCTCGTCGGCCCATTTCAACTTTCGAGGGTGCAGTTCTTGTTGCACGATGTCAACTTTGAGGCAGTCGTGCAGCGGAGTTCCACGACGTCGGATGGTGTGACGGAATTGTTCGCGAACGCGCCCAAACGCGGAAATGCGCACGTAGCGAGCATCAAGGCGGCAGAGGCGAACGGCAGCGGCGTCCGCTCAGCTGACCTCCGCCGGAACCGGTTTGCTGCGCAAAGGGCAGATGACCGGTTCGGTGACGCTGCGCCGTAGCGGTCCGCCTTGGGATCAATGTCTCTTTCGGGCCGAACCGGTCAAAAAATAGGACGGGTCCCACCCGGCCTCGGCCTTGTTAGGCAACCTTTCCCATTCTGGGTGATCGCTGACTATTCAACACCAGGCCGAGCCTGTTTGCGCTCTGGTCTGTCTGGCTCGCTTGTTTCAGTAGTGAGCTCGTGAAGGGTTTCGCCGCAAAGCTCGCGTTCGCCGATAAGCGCATTTCCTACCCTCTCCACCGCTAGGACATTCTCACGAACCAAATCGCATGCGCGTTGCCATGCGGTGTCCAGCCGCTTTCGGACGTGCGAACGAAGCGCGCGCGGGCTCCCAACGGTGAGAACGTCTTCAGGGCTCCACAGTAAGCCGTCGCTTCCCATTCCGTATCTATGCTCGATAGCCATGCAGAGTTCGGTTGCATGCGCGAGGTCAGATCGATCCCCACCTCCGGATCCGTTCGACACTGTGCCGAGAAGGACGTGCTCTGCGGCTCGGCCGGCAAGGAGTGCTACGACTTGGTCTTCGATGTCAGCAAGCAGCATCGAAACGGGGGCGGGCGCACGCTCGATAAAGCCATGAAGTGGCGAAACTTGGACCCTGCGAACTGAGCCGGGACGAAGAAGTTCGGCGACAACAGCGTGCCCAGCCTCGTGCATGGCGATACGCTTCAGGTCTCCTGATGTCCCTTCCCCATGCCCCAGAAACGTCCGCAGCATCGGTGCATCGAGCATTCGGCCACTGTGCCTAGCTTCGGATTTCGCCGCCCGGATCGCAGCGTCGAGCGAGGCAGGCGTGTGTCCAACGGCGACGCGCGCGATTTCTGCGAAATCCGCGTCGGTTAACGTTCCAGCCAGCGCGTCACGCAGCATGGCTTCCAGGAAGTGACGATCAGGTAGCGGCACTTCGAGCGACACGTCGAAGCGTCCCGGTCGCAAGATCGCTGGATCAATGCGGGTAGGGTAGTTGCAGGCACCGACAAGCAGGACGCCTGGTTCGCGGGAGAGCGCATCGACTTCTTCAAGGAATGCGTTGATGACCTGGTCGCGATAGTTTCTATTGCGCGGATCACGATCCTCACGACTGCCCACGGCGTCGATCTCGTCGATGAACATGACGCAAGGCGCCGCCGCGCGCGCCTCGGCAAAACTTTTCCGCATAGCGGCCAGCATGTGACCGAGGTGTCCTTCGGCTTGCCATTCCGCGAAACTGGTCTGCACCAAGGCGACGCCGGCGCTTTTGCCCATCGCTTGGGCAATCCAAGTCTTGCCGGTCCCGGGTGCGCCATGAAGGAGAAGCGAGCGTGTAAGTTCCGACCAGTCGACCTCTCCTGCCTTCCAGGCAGCGAGATCTCGCACCATCCGCCACGCTTCCGCGTGAACCGGAGTGCGTTTTGCCATGGCCTCAAGATCAGGTAGGACCCTTCCCGAGAAAGACTTTCCTGCGCGGTTCTCGGTGAAGCCTGCGAACCGCTCAGCGACCGCGTGGGCTGTCGGTGCACGTAGTGCAATCAACCACTGCTCGCGACTGAATTTGGCCATCGCTTCGGGCGAGGGCAGAGTGGCGCGAATTGCCTCTTCGTCGATCGCTTCCATGTCCCCGCGGCTCGCACGCAGCAGAAACATCAAAACATCCGCGTCAGGCGGTAGGAACGTGACCTGTTTGCAGGGCGGACGCAGGTAGGCATTGGGCAAATCGCGGGAGGCGATATGGGCAATGAAGAGCGGGGCACGAAGCGCGAGCCGCTCCGGGAGGAGTGCGGCCCCAACACCGCTTTCCGCGAAGAGAAGCGTTTGGTGCGGCGAGCCGCGAACGACTCTTTCGAGTGCCCAACCCGGTGGCAACATCGCGTCTTCAATGACGGACGTCAGGAATTTGATGTCATCCGTGTGGAGCCCGTGGAGAACGGTGATCGCTCCTTGAGCGAGTTGCTCGCGGAACTCGGTCTCGTTCCCGAATGCGGCCGCAAGTTGCAGGGCGATCAAGAGTTCGTTCGTCGGGATCGCGATGTCGGCCGGGTCTTCGTCAGGTTCGTCGCTGGGTCCCATTTTTTTGTCACCTTCGCCGGTGGCGCCCCTGTTCGGCGCCACGCGGTCGGAGGTAGGTGGGCGACATGATGAGTTTTCTCCAGTAGAGTTCCCCACGGTCTCCCAATCCTCAACGGGCGCGGGCCCATTGGTGTCCTCCGCGAAACTGGACTCCCATTCTCCAGGATTTTCGCATGCGCTGTCTAAGATCAGCGCATGGCGCAACCGAAGCCGGGCGATGACGTGTTCGGCGAAGGGTGCCCAAGGCGGCGCGGGGGTGATTTTGGTTCTTTTCATAAGGCAGCTCCAGGCAGAGAGGAGATGCACCCCGGCAAGGGCCGGGGTGGGAAAGGGAAGAAAGCTAGCGAGAGGTTCTTAGACCTTAACCCCGCCGCTGGCCTGCGCGAGCACGACTGCATCGAGAAGACTCTCAATCTCGGGGCGGGCCCAGGGACGATATACTTCGCCAGTCGTATTCAGGAGATGCCCGAACTCCGTTTGCGGCACGACCGCTTCGGTGAGGTGACGCGTAAGGGTGCCGTGCATTGTCTTCTCTGCGGAGCAGGCAACGCTTCCGGATTTCATTTCGACCTGTCGCAGGATCGTCACCGAAGCATCTTTGGGAATGCCGAGCTGATAGCGGTGGCGGCGCTCGGGGTCATTGCTGTAGCCCAACTTCAACACATGATCCTCGCCGTGTCGGATATCGAGGAGATAAATGACGGAAGATCGCGCAGACCATGATGCGCCGCAGGCACCACAATCGACATGTCCACTCTGCATGTTGGCGCGTGCAACCCGTTGTTCATGGCCGCATTCGTGCCGATACATGCGGTAATTCGGGTCATTCGCAAGATCCGCGCCGAGCCGCTCCCAACCTCTCTCGATCGCTTCGTCTTCTTCGCGCGCGAGGTGGCAAATCTCGCAGCGCGCTTCCACTTCGCCTCGAGCAGCCCGTCCGACGAGCTCGAACTGTCGGCGCAAGGTGTGGCCACAGCTTGCCTCATAGAAACCGTAACTGGCGTCGGCGATGTCGTAGCCGAGGAAATTAAGACCGGCCAACCTCGCTGCTTCGCGTCGCCGAGCATCCTCACACGCTGTGCAGGCGACACTTGCGGTGCGCAGGGTGAAGAGCTTCTGTGCAACATGCGCTCCGCATTCCTCACATTCGAGGACGACGTGATAGCGATCGCGCACTCGGCGATCGATGCGAAAGCCCTTATCCATCGCGATCTCGATCCACGCGTCATGGATTTCGCCGGATACCTCGTGCCACTCCTCCGCTGGCGCGGACCGCGAACGACGCGGAATATAAAGAGGGGGGTGGTTCCCGGGAGGAATGACAAAGGGCGACTGCGGGGTGGGGGTAGAAACGTTGTGAGTCATGGTTGCCTCTGAAGTAAGCGCATAGAGACACGCGCTGCGTCCAAGAGATGGCGCAGGTCGGTCATTATGGGCATTGATGGACGGGAAGGGCGCTCAGGCGCGCGAGACGATGAACGAAGCGTTCTCGTCGAACAGCTCGGTCTTCAGAGGCGGGTGGCGCTCAGGCGCTTTGACGTTACCGTTGAGAGTGGTATTGGCTTGAGTAGTCATTGTCTGGTCTCCACGAAAGATCAGGGATTGGCGGTCCTCGTCGATGTTGCAACCATTGGCGAGGGCCAGTTTCGGCGTATAGCATTTGTATATACACCGAATTCTGGGATGTAAAGAGGATGTATATACAAAAATGTCGCGAGAGCCGAAGACCAAGCAAGTTAATCTCCGGATCACTCCGACCTTGAAGGATGCGGCGGATCGCGCTGCAATGGATGATCAACGGTCGCTCACATCGTTGATTGAGAAGCTTTTGACGGACTATCTCAAAGAGAACGGCTACTTGCCGAAGTAATGCGAAAGGGCGGTGGCGCGTGCAGCAGAAGCTGTATCGAGCGCAGCTTCGATTACAGGCATTGGCGTCTTCTCTTCTACCGCTTGTTCAGGATCGTTCTGTCCTCTCGACCTCAACGCGCCCGCCTAGCTGCGTGTCGACTGAGGTTTCGGTCACTTTCGGCTGAGACCGGCCGCCAGCACGCTTCAAGCGGTGGTCTGGTGAGCGCGGCAGGTCGTGACCAAAGGTGCGAGGCGGGTGCAGATTTCACCCAAACGCTCCGTGGTAGGCGAGCCGGGTAGGGTTCACAGCTCCGGCCCCCTGTTGATCTCGGGTGGCACCTTTTCCGGGCCGCCGCCCATCGCCGTGACGACGCGTTGCAACAGCCCTGCGAAGCGGATGACCATCTTCTGGACAGTGCTGCGTTCGTCAGGCTCTGTCGCTGCGATCTGTTGCAGAAACTTCGGGGCCCGATGGAGGAACTGATCCGGTTCATTCATCTCCAGAAACCGCCCATCCTCGACCATGTCCAGCATGTCGCGCATCGTCTTGAGACCGGCCTCCGACTCCTGAAGCTTCCGCGTCGCGACCTGCTCGCGAAGCTCTGCGGCGTTCTCCCGCTCGGCAATCTCGTCTTCTTGCGCGTCGACCTTCTGTTTTCGCCGCACGAGCTTTTCGTTCTCCGTTTCGATCCGCTGCAACCTCTCCTTCAAAGTATCGACCTGTTTGCCCAACGCCTTTTCCTCTTTCTCCAACCTTTCCGCTTTTGTCTTGTTCGAAAGATCCAATTCCCGCTGTGCGGCTTCAACCTTCGCAATATGGCGTGCATGCGCCTTGCGCTCCGCATATTGCACCGTAGAGAGCCGCGCGTTCCGGGGGCCGTGGCGCAGCAGGCCACAGGGTTTGCCGACGGCCTCGTAATAGTCGTCCTGAAAGGACGCCATCGCGGCCTCATAGGCCGCCTTTTCAGAGTTCTTCTCAGTTCTGTTTTTGCGCGCCTTGTGCATGTGACGGTCATTCTCGAAGGTCCAAGTCGCGAGAGCCTCGGAGTTTTGCCGCTCGATCTCGGCGCAGCGCTCCTGCCACGCAGCGATCTGCTCCTCATAGAGGCTCATGCGCCGGGCCTGCGTCACACGGTTCTTCGACGGCTTCGGGCGCTTGGGTTTCAACGGTCGCGAAACAGGCTCCGGACGGGGCAGGGAGGTGAGTGCCTCAGCAGGACCATGGGCGGTGCGCAATGCTGCGGCTGCGACCTTGCCCACATGCAGCTTGTTCGCGCTGAGTTTCGGATCTGTCAAATTGACGGCGAGGACGTGGATATGGACATATTTCTCGTCGAGATGCATCACCGCCGAGGCGGAGAGGCCTTCAGGCATTCTTGCCCGGAAATCCCTCAGCAGGCGATTGGCCCATGTCTCGATCTCGGCGATGATCTCTTCCGAGCCGCCAAGATACTCAGCTGAGGTGATCGGGTGGGAATGGATTTCCGTGTAGAGCGTCGGTGCGTCCGTCTTCAGCCCCCGCTCGTAGCTGCCACCGCCTTTCTTGCGCACGGTTTCCCGGATCTCGGTCCGATGCGCATCATGGAGACGACGCAGCTCAGCCGGGGCGATCAAGCCGAAGCCAGTAAGGATCTGAGGCGGGCGGGGCGTCGCGATGTGCCTGGAATATCGCTGGTCTCGCAGCGCCTCGCCGAAGACCTGATTGAGGTCGTTGTAGTGATCCTTCGTTCTC
The DNA here is from genome assembly GCF_002213225.1 of Thioclava sp. IC9. Lineage (NCBI taxonomy): Bacteria > Pseudomonadati > Pseudomonadota > Alphaproteobacteria > Rhodobacterales > Paracoccaceae > Thioclava > Thioclava sp. IC9. The sequence continues at coordinate 797,738 of NZ_NBNX01000001.1, read as the reverse complement.
TGAACCAAGGTCGGCTTGAGGCTGTAAGTCTGAATATGGACGAACTGGTAGGCCACGGCGCACCTCTTCAATTGCGATCATGGCTGCTCATTTATACAGGCCCAGCGAAAATCCGAAACGGAATCCGGTCCTCTTGAAGCGAAGGTGGGGATAACCTAGGATACTGATAACGTTTGCGAAATTCTATTTCGAAAACGGCCCCGGTGTGGGCTAGATACAGCGACAGACTGTAGGTAGCTAAAGCTACCATCGTCTGCCCCTCACGCCGGGGAGGCGCTCCGTCGGGTCGAAATCCGCTGACGCAGGATCTCGACCCAACTGCGCGGATGGCACGCCATCCTTGCCAAAGCGTCGCACCAGCGCGCGACGAGATGCAAACGGCCGCCCGGGGGCGCGCCGCAGACGAGGCGATGTGCTAGGATGGGATCGGTGTGCTGAACCTATGCTGGGCGGGGTGGCTTGAGAGGGGTGGCGGTCAGAGCCCCATCGCGACGCCCTCGCACTCGCACCGGATCTCGAGCAAGGCCGGCAGTCCGCCTTCAATCGCGACATCGACCGGCCGCGCGCCCGCAAAGAGCGGCCCCGTATTGGCCTGGGTCATCCAGGCACATGCGATCGGATCCTCGAAATAGGTGCCGAGCGCCTTGTAGATCCCGAGAACCGCCGAGAGCCGCAGCGTCTGATCTTCGGTGAGGCTGATGACCTCATGAGGATCGCGTGCCCCGGCACTGTCAGCCTCGGAGAACCCGACAAGCGCGGCGGCCTCCTTCGCGGACAGTTCCCATTGCGCGGCGATGCGACCATAGGCCTCAAGCCCGACAGCTGTCATCTGATCTGCGGTGAACTCGGTCAAGGGACGACCTCTCGGTAGGGGGAGCGGTGCGCGAGCAACAACGCGCAGTCTTCTGGCAAGTCTTGTTGAGCCGCAGTCTGGCCCGATCTCCGACCTCACGCAATCTTTGCCGTTGCAGCGCCGATGACAGCGGCGCGTTGCTCGCTCAGTCCTGAGCCTCCGCTTCCAGCCGCGAGATCCGCCAGTCGCCCTCGTGGCCGCGTTTCAGATAGGCCGCGACCAGCTGGAACCCGCTCTGCGGCCAATCGCGTGGCGTTTCGGTCAGCACCAGCTCCGCGATCCCGAAGCCATGGTCCCGAAGATCCCGCAGCCGGGCCTTGGTCGTGATGTTCACGATCGGCACCAGCCAGACGATATGATCGGCCACCGTCATCGCGTGTTGCGTAAACGCTCGGATCTTCGACCAGGGCGGGTTGGTGATGATCCAGTCGACCTGCGTGTCCCATTCCAGGAAATCCCGCCCGTCTTCCAGTTCGCACCAAAACCGGTCGAGATGCATCGGCAGTTGATCATGAAACGCACCCAATCCCCGCGCGGGATCGAGCGCATGACCTGAGATTCGGTCCGCGAAATGCGCGATGATCGCGGCGGCGAGGGCAGGGGGCGTCATCACGCGATCCCGCTCCGGTGCGTTCCGCATTGGCACGAGCCCGGGCTTGCTGGCACGCGGTAGCTCTCTGACCGCTGTTCGAAGGCCCAGCACGCCTAAGACCCGTAGCAACGTCTCGATCCGCCCCGTCAGATCGCGTTCTAGAACATGGATGGTCGGCCGCGAGCACCCGACCCGGATAGCCAGCGCGCTCTGGCTCAGACCGGCGGCGCGCCGCCGCTCCGCCAGCGCCGGGCCGACAGCTGCACCGTCCACCCAAGACCAGCGCAGTTCGAGAACCGGCAACACCCGCGCGAGCGAGCCGATCGCACCGCGGCCGGTCTCTAGATTGCGTAGCGCCGGGATGCTGATGCCCGCTGATGAGGCGACAGCTGCCTGAGTGTGGCCGAGTGCGCGGCGGCGGGTGCGTAGAGGGAGGGCAGGGAGTGTCAAACTATGTTTCTGAAATTTGCGTTGGAAATGGAACGTTAGTTTTACATGGATCTAGGACTGTGCGCGAGATTGAAAGTTCGAGTGATGACCAAGGTCACCTGACCACAGACAACTTCGACGATGAAGACCATCATTGGCTGCTCTGTTTGTCCGATGCTCTCACTGATCACCAATGCTCCAGGGAGAATAGTGGAATGACTTAGGTCGATCCTAATCCATGCTATAGAAAATCGTTATTTTAGTTAACCTGCCCCGGTTATACCGAGAAGGGACGAGGGCCCTCGTGCCACTTTCGGGCAACGAAACAAACCGTTGGGGACTGCGCTGATGAAGATTGAAGACACCAATACGCTCGTCATTGGTGCGGGTCAGGCCGGGATCGCCATGAGTGAGCATCTGACGCGACGGCGGATCGCACATATTGTCCTCGAGCGGGCGCGCATCGCCGAATCCTGGCGCACGCGCCGTTGGGACTCGCTCGTCGCGAACGGACCGGCCTGGCATGATCGCTTCCCGAACATGGAATTCGAGGGCCACTCTCCGGACGCCTTCGTCGGGAAAGAGGATGTGGCCGCGTATTTCGAGGCTTATGCCGAACGCTTTGCGGGTCAGATACGGAGCGGGGTCGAGGTGACGGAGCTCACGCCGCTGGAGGGGCGTCCAGGGTATCGCGCGGACACGTCGGAAGGAGTGATCGAGGCGCAAACCGTCGTCGTTGCGACCGGTGCCTTCCAGAAACCAGTGATCCCCCCGATTGTGCCCGAGTCCGAGTGGCTTACCCAGATACATTCCAGCGATTACCGAAATCCGGATGCGCTGCCGAAGGGGGCGGTGCTCGTTGTTGGCGCAGGATCTTCCGGAGCGCAGATCGCGGATGAGCTGGTGCGGGCAGGGCGACGCGTCTTCCTTTCGGTGGGACCGCATGACCGGCCGCCCCGCAGCTATCGTGGCCGCGACTTCGTCTGGTGGCTGGGCGTGCTCGGGAAGTGGGACCGGCAGGCGAGCGCGCCGGGCGCCGAGCATGTCACCATCGCAGTCAGCGGAGCAAACGGGGGGCAAACGGTCGATTTCCGCAGGCTTGCCCAAAAAGGTATTACCCTTCTCGGACGCACCGAGACTTGTGCCAATGGCGTGCTTTCCTTCGCCGCGGACCTCGAACGCAACATCCGCCGTGGAGACGAGAACTATCTCGCGCTTCTCGACGAGGCAGACGCCTATGTGACGCGCAACGGACTCGATCTGCCTCCCGAGCCATCGGCCCGGGCGCTTGCCGCGATGCCGGACTGCGTGACCGACCCGCTGCAGACGCTCGACATTCGCGCGGCTGGCATTTCCACTATCATTTGGGCGACCGGTTTCGCTAACGATTACGGCTGGATGGCGGTCGATGCCTTTGACGAGGCTGGCCGGCCCGCGCATCAGCGTGGCGTGTCGCGCGCACCGGGGGTGTATTTTCTCGGCCTGCCATGGCTTTCGGGGCGCGGATCCAGCTTCATTTGGGGCGTCTGGCATGATGCGAAATACCTCGCAGATCACATCGAGATCCAGGCCAGCTACCGTGCCTATCGTCCCGATCCCGCAGCGGCCCGCGCCGCTTCCCGCCCCGCTTGATCCGAACAGGGAAACATCATGGCTCATACCCGAATTCGCGCCTTCAACACGAAGGACACTTACCCCGAACAGAACCTCGACAATGATCTCGCGCAGGCCGTCGTGGCGCGTGGGCAGATGATCTTCCTACGAGGGCAGTGTCCGCAAGACCTCGACACCGCGAAGAATATCGATAGCCACGACCCGGTCGAGCAGACCCACAAGGTCATGCAGAACATCCACCAGCTCATCGAAGAGGCAGGAGGCGAGATGGCGCATCTGACCAAACTTGTCGTCTACCTTACCGACGTGCGCCACCGCGAGGCCGTCTACCGGACAATGGGCAAATACATCCGCGGTGTGCATCCTGTTTGCACTGGTCTCGTCGTGGTCGCTCTTGCGCGACCCGAATGGCTGGTGGAGATTGACGCAACAGCCGTAATCCCCGATTGACCCGATTTCTGCAGCGAAACGGAGCACGCATGACCTTTTCTATAGTAGCCAGATGTGCGCAAAGCGGCCAGCTCGGCGTTGCAATATCCTCGTCTTCACCGGCGGTCGCAGCCCGCTGCGCGCGGGCGCGTGCCGACGTCGGCGCGGTCTCGTCGCAAAACGTGACCAATCCCGAGCTGGGGCAAATCATGCTGGACCGGATGGCAGCGGGTGAGGGCGCAGCGGATGCCGTGGCCGCGGCACGCGACGGCGACGATCATCCCGATTATCGCCAGCTTCTCGCAATTGACGCGCGCGGCGCGACATCGGTTCATTCGGGTCCGAAGGCCCTCGGGATATGGGCCTCCGCCGAGGGCCGCGACTGCGCCGCAGGCGGCAACATGCTGGCGGAGAATGGTATCCCGGCGAAGATGGTGGCGGCCTTTGAAGCGACGGAAGGTCCATTCGGGGATCGCCTGATCGCGGCGATGAAGGCGGGTCTCGAAGCCGGCGGCGAAGCCGGTCCAGTGCATTCCGCGGGGCTGTTGATCGTGGACCGGCAAAGCTGGCCCTATGCCGATCTGCGGGTCGACTGGCTCGACGAGGGCTGTCCGATCACCGCGTTGTCCGATCTTTGGGCGCGCTACCGTCCGCAGGCCGACGATTACGTGACCCGCGCGTTGAACCCAGGCGCAGCACCGTCCTATGGCGTTCCGGGCGACGACTGATGCCGTTGCGGATCACGCTCCGCCAGCTCGAATACTTTATCGCTGTCTGCGATTGTGGCTCCATTACGCTCGCGGCCCAGAAGCTGAACGTCTCTTCGCCCACGATTTCCGCTGCCATTGGCCAGCTCGAGGCAGAGGTCGGCTTGACGCTCTTCAATCGGCGTCATGCCCATGGCCTGACCGTATCGCAAGTGGGGCGTCGGTTCCTAGAGGGGGCGCGGGAGGCCGTCGCACGGGCGGAGGCGCTCGGCGATCTGGCGAGCGACTTGGCCGGCACGGTGCGAGGCGACCTGCATGTAGGCTGTCTGATCACCTTCGCGCAGATCGTGCTACCGAAACTGCGCCGCAGTTTCATCGACACCTATCCCGAGGTTGTCTTCCACCAGTTCGAACGCGATCAATCTGAGATTTTTGAGCAGCTGCGGGATGCCAGGTTGGATGTGGCGATAACCTACGATCTCGACATTCCCCCCGATCTCGATTTCCAGCCATTGATCGACCTGCCGCCCGTTGCACATTTCGCGCAGGATCATCCTCTGGCTGGGCTGCGCGAAGTGGCGCCTTCGGAACTTGTCGACCTGCCAATGATCCTGCTCGATCTACCGGTGAGCACCGACTATTTCCTGTCGCTCTTCGGTGCCACGGGACAGCGCCCGCGCGTGGTGGAGCGGACGCGTGATATCGCGGTTATGCGCTCACTGGTGGCGAATAACTTCGGTTATTCCATCGCCAATATCCGGCCGATCACGGACCAAGCTCCCGACGGCGGCACGCTGCGTTTCGTGCCGATCTCGGGCGCACCTCGGTTGCTCAAGATGGGCATTCTGAAGAGCCGAGGAGCGGAAACCTCACGAACGGTCGCCGCTTTCATTGAGCATGTCCGTGAAAATCTGGGCGATGCGAGCGAATTCAGTTTCGCGGCGGCAAAGAGGTAGGTCATGGAACTCTCCACCAAAGACATCCTCGCAGCGCTCGTCGGTTTTCCAACGGTCACGGATGGGCCCAACGGCGCATTAGTCGATTGGGTCGAAGACTTTCTGCAGTTGCACGGTTTCGCGACATGGCGGCTCGTGTCCGCCGATGGCCTGAAGGCGGGTCTACTTGCAAAGCGCGGGGAAGGAGACGGCGGCCTGCTCTGCTCTGCACACTCCGATGTCGTACCGGTCGCAGGGCAGGCGTGGTCGCGAGATGCCTTTGGCCTCTTCGAGCGCGATGGCCGATATTTTGGGCGCGGCACGACCGACATGAAAGGCTTTCTTGCCTGCGTTCTGGCCGTCGCGCAATCACTGAAGGTCGGCGCCCAGAGCATGCCTCTGAGCCTCGCGCTCAGCTGGGATGAGGAGATCGGTTGCCGCGGCATAGCCGAGATGATCGATACGGTAATCCCTACGCTGGGACGGCCAGACCTCTGTCTTGTTGGAGAGCCGACTTCGCTGAAGATCGTGACCGGACACAAGGGCAAGGCAAGCTACCGGGCTGTCGCGACTGGCGAAGCTGGGCACTCGGCGATGGCGCCGCAGTTTCGGAACGCGCTGCACCCGGCTGCCGACCTCGTGCAGGCGATCCGGGAGCGGCAGTCCACACTCGTGAAGGAGGGCGCGCTGGACGGGCGCTATGACCCTCCCTTCTCGACAATCCATGCCGGGGTCTTGCGTGGCGGCACCGCGTTGAACATCGTTCCGGACCGCGCTGAGCTTCTGTTTGAGATCCGCCACCTCACGGCCGAGACGCCCGAGGCGATCATGGCGGGTCTCGATGTGCCCCGCAATGTGACGATCACGCAGACAGGGAGCTACCCGGGTCTTTGCAGCAACGCAGAGCACCCGGCAATCCGCGCTTTTGCGTCTAGCCTTGCGCAGCCGGACGCCGGCACCGTCGCATTCGGCACGGAAGCGGGATTTTTCGCAAAACTCGGCCTTGCCACGATCGTCTGGGGGCCAGGCGACATGGGCGACGGTCACCAACCCGACGAATCGATTGCGATCTCCGAACTCGAGAGCTGCATACGAATTTTGCGCGCTTATCTGTCCTATTGAAGGTGGTTCTGCAGGCCTCTTGCGGGACGTGGAGGCGGTGCGGCGCGCGTGGAATCCGCTCGTCGCGCAGTTTGACCTCCGGTCGCTTCGTTTAGCCCTAGCCTAAGCCAGACTAATAGAAAAATTTCTTTCAACGAAGCAGGGGCGGCGGCATTCAGGAGAGGCCCGGAATGAACATCTCCGGGCCAGATATGGAGCCTTCGATGAACGAGAACACTCCCGTCACCATCCCTCGGATCGATCCTGTTGCCGAACTCGCCGCCAATGTGGCGGTCCCGTTCGAGCACGCCTTTGCTATGCCGAGCTCCGTCTACACCTCAAAGGAGTTTCTCGCCGTCGAAGAGGAGCGGATCTTCGCGAAGAGCTGGGTCTGCGTCGGTCGCGCTGACTCGCTCGACGGACCGGGCGCCTACTTGACGACCGAGGTTGCCGGCGAGCCGATCATCGTGCTACGCGACGCCAAGGGCGCACTGCGAGCGATGTCGAACGTCTGCCGCCACCGAATGTCGACGCTGCTGGATGGGCGTGGCACCGTGCGAGTCATCACCTGTCCTTACCACGCCTGGACTTATTCGCTCGACGGATTGCTCCGCGGCGCGCCGGCAATGGAGATGAACGGCTCTTTCTGCAAGGAAAGTTCGGGCTTGCCCTCGGTCCGCTGCGTCGATTGGAAGGGCTGGATCATGCTGACCCTCGATCCTGATCTGGCGGAGCCCTCGGAGATCTATTCCGAGGTGGACGATCTTGTCGGCTACCTTGACATGGCGAGCTATCGCGAGACGTTCCGCGAGGAGCATCGCTGGAACACCAACTGGAAGATTCTCGCCGAGAACTTCATGGAGAGCTACCACCTGCCGGTCTGCCACGCGGGTACGATCGGTGGCGCGAGCAGGCTCAAGGACATGGTCTGCCCTGAAGGTTTCGAGAATTTCAACTTTCACCACATCCTCAAAGCCGATTCCGTGCCGCTGGCACTGGCGCATCCGTCCAACACCGTCCTGGAAGGTGACGACCGCCGCCGCACGTGGCTGCTGGCGATTTACCCGTCGCTGATGATCACGCTCACCCCGGGCTATTTCTGGTATCTTTCTCTGCGTCCTGACGGGCCCGATCACGTGAAGATTCTTTATGGCGGCGGCCTCTCGCCCGATTTCCTCGCAGATCCGGACGCGGAGGCCCATCTCGCCGCTCTCAAGAAACTGCTCGACGAGGTGAACGCGGAAGACAAGGGCTGCACCGAAAAAGTCTGGAAAGGTATGCAAAGCCGCTTTGCCAAGCCCGGGCCCCTCTCGCATCTCGAACGCCCGAACTACGAATTCGCCCAGTGGCTTTCGCGAATGGTATCGACCGGCTGAAGTTGACAGTGCCGGCTCCCGTGAAGAGCGCCCGGCGCGAGATCCGCCAGCCGCCCTAATGGCCGCGCTTCAGATAGGCCGCGACGAGTTGGAATCCTCTCTGCGGCGAACCGCGTGGCGTGTCGATCAGCACCAGCTCCGCGATCCCGAAGTCATGGTCCCAAAGATCCCGCAGCCTGCTCCTTCTCGGTTCTTCATTGAAGATCTAGATTCTGAGGGATTAACGTCTAGAAATCCGGTGCTTTCCGTAGAAGAATATCTCCAAAATTGAGAGATACGCCGGTGCTGACGTCGAGCAAGCATCATACAGATTTAGAAAGCCGCCATTCGATCGCTTCGCAGCACGAGTCAATCTGGGCGCGGAGCGGCCGCGGGCGTCGCGGGCGCCGACGCGATGGATCGCCACAAGGCGATGCTCCTAAAGCCAGTTTTGGACGTTAGTATGGGGGCTGTCGACGAAAACTTTCCCGGGATCTTCGCTACTTCGAGGTGGAATGTGATGTTGGTTTCAAGAAAAGCCTTGTCGCTGGTCGTGAATTTGTTGGCCTCAAACGCCTGCCCGCCCGAACTAGGCTTCCGCGCCAAGAGTGAATTCTGGCGGTGATCTCTTGCGATGCGGTGACAGCCGCCGCACGCGACAAGATGGACCTGCGCGCGCGAATGTTCTAGCGATAGGGAAAGGGAATAGGCTCGACGCCGCTCGCCGGGAGTTTCATGTCACGCGAATCCGCCCCTGAAAACCAGCCGCCGCTCGACCCGACGCTTGCCGGGTTGCTGCGCCACGCGCCCGCCGCGGCGCAGGGCGGCGATGGTGAGGATGTTTGGTTCGACGTACTTTCGGCGGTGGACCGAACCTATGCCGATCTTGTCGACTATCAGGAACGGCTGGAGCAGCAGAACCACGAGCTGGAGGATCTGCGCTCTTTCCTCGGGTCGATCCTCGCCTCGGTCTCGGATGCGTTGATCGTGATTTCGCGTTCGGGCGAGGTGCTGGAAACTTCGGCCTCGGTCGCCAGCCTGACGGGCGAGCCGCCCGGCGCGTGGCACGGTCGCAAACTTGCGAGCATGTTTGACGCGCGCAGCGCCGAGGTGCTCGATCGGGGGCTGGCCGAAGCCGCCAATACCCGCAACCCCGTCACCATCGAGGCCGCGCTCGGCGGGCCGGAAGGCCCTGCGCCGCTGGAGTTGTCGATCAGCCCTCGTATGGATGAACGTTCCCGGGTCGCGGGCTATGTGCTGACCGGGCGGCCCTTGGGCGAATTGCGCCAGGCATACTCCGAGCTGGAGCGCAGCCATGAAGAGCTAAAATCGACGCAGGCGCAACTGGTGCGCAACGAGAAATTGGCCTCGCTGGGCCGTCTTCTTGCTGGGGTCGCGCATGAGCTGAACAACCCGATTTCTTTCGTCTACGCAAATACCCATGCGTTGGAGCGCTATGCGGGCAAGTTCGAGGCCTATTTCGAGAAAGTGCAGGCCGGAGCGGATCGCGAGGCACTGATCGCCCTGCGCGAGGAGCTGAAGCTCGACCGTGAAATCCGCAACCTGCGTTCGGCCATCGAGGGCGCGCGCGACGGGGCAGAACGGGTGCGCGACATCGTCGAGGATCTGCGGCGGCTGAGTGCCGAGGGCTCGGGCGAGATGGTCGTCTTCGATCTGGTCGAGACCGCGCGGGTGGCGGCGAACTGGGTGCAACGCGGCTCCAAGGCCGGGGTCGAGATCGCCTTCACCGGCGCAGAGACGCTGCAGGTGCGCGGTCGGCAGGGGCATATCCAGCAGGTCGTGATGAACCTCGTGCAAAATGCAATCGACGCGCTTTCGGGGCTCGAAGAGGGCACCGGCCGGATCGAGGTCGACGCGCGCGTGATGGAGGGGCGCGGGACGCTGTCGGTTGGCGACAATGGTCCCGGCGTGACCGAGGAGCTGACGCAGGCGATCTTTGATCCGTTCTTCACCACCAAGGCGGTGGGCGCGGGCACGGGGCTGGGCCTCGCGATTAGCCATAAGATCATCGAGGAACATGGCGGGCGTCTGCGGCTCTGCCCGAAAGGGTCGGCGCTGGGCGGGGCCTGTTTCTCCTTCGATCTGGAACTGGGTGAGGGGGCGGAATGAAGGTTCTCTGGCTGCAAGCGGCAGGCTGCGGCGGCTGCACCATGTCGCTCCTTTGCGCGGAATCCCCGAATGTCTTCGACACGCTGGGCGGCGCGGGGATCGAGTTCCTCTGGCACCCGACCGTGAGCCTCGAGACCGGCGCGGAGGTGCGCGCGATTTTCGAGGCGATCGAGAGCGGCGAGATCGCGCTGGACGTGCTGGCCGTCGAGGGCTCGATCGCGCGTGGGCCGCGCGGGACGGGCAAGTTCCAGATGGTGTCCGGCACCGGGCGCTCGATGCTCGACTGGGTGGTGAGCCTCGCGCCGAAAGCCCGGCATGTTGTCGCGGTGGGCACCTGCGCGACCTATGGCGGCGTGACCTCGGCGGGCGGCAACCCCTCCGATGCGGTCGGCGTGCAATATGACGGGGCGCTGCCGGGAGGCGCGCTGCCGGTGGAGTTTCGCTCGGGCTCTGGCCTTCCGGTGATCAACGTGGCGGGCTGCCCGACCCATCCCGACTGGGTGACCGAGACGCTTTTGCTGCTCAATGAAGGCGCGCTGGGGGCGGAAGATCTCGACGCTTTCGGGCGGCCTTTGTTCTACGCCAAGCATCTCGTCCATCACGGCTGCTCGAAAAACGAGTTCTACGAATACAAGGCCTCGGCGGTCGAGCTGTCCGATATCGGCTGCATGATGGAGAACTTGGGCTGCATCGGCACGCAGGCCGTGGGGGACTGCAATATCCGGCCTTGGAACGGCGACGGGTCGTGCACCTCGGGGGGCTATCCCTGCATCAACTGCACCGCGCCCGAATTCGAGGAACCACGCCATGCCTTCACCGAGACGCCGAAGATCGCGGGCATCCCGGTGGGCCTTCCGACCGATATGCCAAAGGCATGGTTTATGGCGCTCGCCTCGCTGTCGAAGGCGGCGACGCCCGAGCGGATCGCGAAGAACGCGGTTGCCGACCGGGTCGAGGTGACGCCGACGATCCGCAAGCCGAAAGGACGCAGATGACAGAGACGCCGCGCCTCGTCGTGGGCCCTTTCAACCGGGTCGAGGGCGATCTGGAAGTGCATCTCGATCTCGCCGATGGGGCGGTGGCCGAGGCCCGCGTGAACTCGCCGCTCTATCGCGGGTTCGAGCGGATGCTGGAAGGCAAGGACCCGCGCGATGCGCTGACGATCACGCCGCGGATCTGCGGCATCTGCTCGATCAGCCAGTCCGCGGCGGCGGCGCGCGCGCTGGGCGCGGCCATGGGGCTGGAGCCCACGCCACAGGGCGCGGGTATGGCGGCGCTGATCCATGCGGTCGAGAATGTCTCGGACCACCTGTTCCACTTCAACCTGTTCTTCATGCCCGATTTCATCCGCCCCGTTTACGCAGGTAAACCGTGGTTTGACCGGGCGGTGTCGCGCTTCACCCCCGCCGAGGGCGGCGCGCAGCGCGCGGCGGTCGCGGCACGCGCCGAGCTGATGCATATCCTCGGGCTAATGGCGGGCAAATGGCCCCATACGCTCGCAATCCAGCCCGGCGGCGTGACGCGCGCGCCGGGACCGCGCGACAAGGTGCGCATCGAGACGACGTTGCGCGCTTTCCGGCGCTATCTGGAGGAGGTGGTTTTCGGCGGGTCGCTCGAGGCCTTCTGTGCGAATGAGACCGTCGATCAGCTGATGGCGTGGGAGACCGGCGATGCGGGGCTGTTCCTGCGCATCGCGGCCGATCTGGATCTGGACCGGCTCGGGCGCGGCTCGGGCCGGTATATGAGCTTCGGAGCCTATCCGCTGGCCGAGGGCTATGGCTTTGGGCGCGGGCTGTGGGACGGGGCCTTGGTCACGGTCGATTTCGGCGCGATCACCGAAGACCTCAGCCATGCGTGGATGCTGGGGGCGCAGGCTCATCCCTGGCAGGGCGAGACACGGCCCGATGAGGCGATGCGCGACGCCGCCTACAGCTGGTGCAAGGCGCCGCGGCTGAACGGTCAGACGGTGGAGACCGGCGCGCTCGCGCGGCAGGTCGTGGACGGGCACCCGCTGGCACGTGCGCTGGCGGGTGGCGGCGTTCTGGCGCGGGTCGCGGGGCGGCTGTTGGAGCTGGCGCGGACGCAAGCCTTCATGGAGGGGCTTGCGAAAGGGATCGATCCGGCTGCTGCGTTCATGCTGCAGGGCGATCTGCCCGAGGCAGGGCAGGGCGCGGGGCTGGTGGAGGCCGCGCGCGGCGCGCTGGGCCATTGGTTGCGGATCGAGGACGGGCGCATCGCTTCCTATCAGATCATCGCGCCCACGACGTGGAATTTCAGCCCGCGCGACGCGGAGGGTGTGCCGGGCCCGCTGGAGGCCGCACTGGTCGGTGCGCCGGTCGCGGCGGGCGAGACCACCCCGGTCTCGGTGCAGCATATCGTGCGCAGTTTCGATCCCTGCATGGTCTGCACGGTGCATTGAGTAAGTTGAGGGCTCCGCCCCTGCCGTCGCCGGAGGGCGAGAAACGTTGATGAAAATGGGGGCTCTGCCCCCAAACCCCCGGGATATTTGAGCCAAGAGGAAGATGCAGGGTTTCGAGATCAGGGTGCGCGGGCAGGTGCAGGGGGTGGGGTTCCGCCCCTTCATCTGGCGGCTTGCGCAGGAGCGCGGGCTTTCGGGCCATGTGCTCAACGATCCCGAGGGCGTGCTGATCCGGGTGGCGGGGGCGCTGGACGGTTTGGCCGAGGCGATCTCGGCGGAGGCGCCGCCGCTTGCGCGGGTCGATGCGGTGGAGGTGTCGGAGTTTGTGTTCGACACCGCGCCTGAGAGTTTTGATATCGTTGCCTCGCAGGGGGCGGGGGCCGAGACGCGGGTGACGCCGGATGCGGCGACCTGCCCGGATTGTCTCGCGGAAATCCGGGGCGACGGGCGCAGGCGGCACTACGCCTTCACCAACTGCACCCATTGTGGGCCGCGTTTCACGATCCTGCACGCGCTGCCCTATGACCGGGCGCAGACGACGATGGCGCCCTTCGAGATGTGCTCCGCCTGCCGCGCGGAATATGAGAACCCGGCGGATCGACGTTTCCACGCGCAGCCGATCGCCTGTCCCGATTGCGGGCCGCGGGTGTGGCTGGAGATGGGCGGGGAGGAGCGTCCTGCCGAAGAGGTCGGAGCGGTTTTGCAGGGCGGGGGCATCGTCGCAGTGAAAGGCTTGGGCGGGTTTCATCTCGCCTGCGATGCGACCAATGCCGAGGCCGTGGCGCTGTTGCGCGAGCGCAAGCGCAGGCCTGCAAAGCCCTTCGCGCTGATGGGCGAGATCGAGACGATCCGCCGCTATGCCCGGGTTTCGGAAGCCGAGGAAGAATTGCTGCGCGATCCTGCGGCGCCGATCGTGTTGCTGCAAAAGGCGGGGGAGGCTTTGCCGGAGGCAGTGGCGCCCGGGCAGGACAGCCTCGGCTGGATGCTGCCCTATACGCCGCTGCATCATCTGCTGTTGCGCGAATGGGCGCGGGGGGAAGAGGGGCGCCCCTTGGTGATGACCTCGGGCAATCTCTCGGGCGAGCCGCAGGTGATCGGCAACGGTGAGGCGCGCGAGAAGCTGGCTGGCTTCGTCGATGCTTTCCTGATGCATGACCGCGACATTGCGCGGCGGCTCGATGACAGCGTCGTGCGGGCCGATCCGCCGATGGTGCTGCGCCGCGCGAGGGGGCAGGTGCCGGGCACCGTGCCCCTACCCGAAGGGTTCGAGGGCGCGCCGCAGGTTGTGGGCTATGGCGGGCAGATGAAGGCGGCGATCTGCCTGATCAAGAACGGGCAGGCGCTGCTGGGCCATCATCTGGGCGAGCTGGACGAGGCGCTGACATGGGAGGCGTTCGAGCAGGCCGATGCGGATTATGCGGCGCTGTTCGATCATCGCCCCGAAGTCGTGGCGGTCGATCTGCACCCCGATTTTCGGGCTTCGCGCCACGGGGCCGAACGGGCCGCGCGCGACGGGTTGCAGCTGGTCGAGGTGCAGCATCACCATGCGCATCTCGCGGCCTGCATGGCCGAGAATGGCTGGCCTCTGGAGGGCGGCAAGGTCGCGGGGATCGTGCTCGACGGGCTCGGCTTGGGGCCCGATGGCACGGTCTGGGGCGGCGAACTGTTGCTGGGCGATTACCTTGGGTTCGCGCGGCGCGGCTGGCTGGAGCCCGCGCCGCTGATCGGTGGCGACCGGGCGCAGGCAGAGCCGTGGCGCAATGCGCTGGTGCGGCTCGATGCGGCGGGGCTGGAGGGGCTGGCCGACATGCTGTTCCCGGAGGCGCCGCGCGATCTGGCGCGTCAGGCGGCGGCGAAGGGGATCAACGCACCGCTGTCCTCGTCGGCGGGGCGGCTCTTCGATGCGGTGGCGGCCTGCCTCGGGATTTGCCCGATGCGGCAGAGCTTTGAGGGCGAGGCCGCGATGCGGCTCGAAGCGTTGGCGGCGCACGCGTTGGCCAACGGTGAGTCAGCGGAGGCCGGGGCCTATGCGTTCTCGGATGCGGGCGACGCGCTCGAGACCGGACCGTTTTTTCAGGCGCTCGCCGCCGATCTGGAGGCCGGGGTTGCGCCCGAGGCCATCGCGCTTCGGTTCCATGCGGCGCTGGCGCAGGGCTTTGCCCGCCGGGTGCGGTCGCTGATCGAAAGCGGAGACGCGAAAGCCGCGGCGCTCACCGGTGGCGTGTATCAGAACGCGCTGTTGCATCGGCTCACCTGCGCCGCGCTGGGCGACCTGCCGGTGCTGAGCCATCGCACGCTGCCGGCGAATGACGGCTCGCTGGCGCTGGGGCAGGCGGTGATTGCTGCGGCGCAGTCGGAAAGAGACTGACCGGAATCCCGGAAAGCTGGTCACTGACGTACCAGTGCAGCCCCGCGCCGCACCGGGGTTTTGACTGGCAACATATCGGAAACAAACAGGAATTCGCGCCTGCGACATCCTGTCATTATTTCGTTCTGTTCGCGGACCCGACCTGCCAATCCTGAGATCACATATGCGTATTCCCCTCGGGAGGAGGGAGAATCCGGTCATCGGGATCACAGAGGGAGGGACACTTTGCCTGCGATCGAAACCTTTTACGACGTGATGCGTCGGCAGGGGATTACCCGCCGCAGCTTCATGAAATATTGCTCGCTGACGGCGGCGGCGCTGGGTCTCGGCCCGGCCTATGTGCCCAAGATCGCCCATGCGATGGAAACCAAGCCGCGCACCCCGGTGATCTGGGTGCACGGGCTCGAATGTACCTGTTGTTCGGAAAGCTTCATCCGCTCGGCCCACCCGCTGGCCAAGGATGTCGTGCTCTCGATGATCTCGCTCGACTATGACGACACGCTGATGGCGGCGGCGGGCGCGCAGGCGGAAGCCGCGCTGCAGGACACGATCGACAAGTATAAAGGGAATTACATCCTCGCCGTGGAGGGCAATCCGCCGCTCAACGAAGACGGGATGTACTGCATCGTGGGCGGCAAGCCCTTCGTGGACCAACTCCGCCACGCTGCCGAGCACGCGAAAGCCATTATCTCCTGGGGTGCCTGCGCCTCCTATGGCTGCGTGCAGGCTGCCGCCCCGAACCCGACGCGCGCCACCCCGGTGCACAAGGTCATCACCGACAAGCCGATCATCAAGGTGCCGGGCTGCCCGCCCATCGCCGAGGTGATGACCGGCGTGATCACCTACATGCTGACCTTCGACCGGATGCCCGAGCTGGACCGTCAGGGCCGCCCGCAGATGTTCTATTCGCAGCGTATCCACGACAAGTGCTACCGCCGTCCGCATTTCGACGCCGGTCAGTTCGTCGAGACGTGGGACGACGAGAACGCGCGCAAGGGCTATTGCCTCTACAAGATGGGCTGCAAAGGGCCGACCACCTACAACGCGTGCTCGACCGTGCGCTGGAACGAGGGTGTCAGCTTCCCGATCCAGTCGGGTCACGGCTGTATCGGCTGTTCCGAGGACGGGTTCTGGGATCAGGGCTCCTTCTACGACCGGCTCACCAACATCAAGCAATTCGGGATCGAAGCGAATGCCGATGTGGTCGGCGGCACCACGGCGGCCGTCGTCGGCGGTGCGGTGGCAGTTCACGCTGCCGTCTCCGCGCTCAAACGCGCCCAGAAGAAGAACGAGGAGGCGTAATCCATGTCGGTTCTCAACACGCCGAACGGCTACACGATGGACAATTCGGGCAAGCGGGTCGTTGTCGACCCGGTGACCCGGATCGAGGGTCACATGCGCTGCGAAGTGAATGTGGACGAAAACAACATGATCACCAACGCGGTCTCGACCGGCACGATGTGGCGCGGGCTGGAAGTGATCCTGAAGGGCCGCGATCCGCGCGACGCCTGGGCCTTCACCGAGCGGATCTGCGGCGTCTGCACCGGCACCCATGCGCTGACCTCGGTCCGCGCGGTGGAAGATGCGCTGGGGATCCAGATCCCCGACAATGCGAATTCGATCCGGAACATGATGCAGCTCGCGCTGCAGATCCATGACCACATCGTGCATTTCTATCACCTGCACGCGCTCGATTGGGTCAATCCGGTCAACGCCCTGCGCGCAGACCCGAAGGCGACTTCGGAGCTGCAGCAGAAGGTCAGCCCGAGCCATCCGCTCTCCTCCCCAGGCTATTTCCGGGACGTGCAGAACCGTCTCAAGAAATTCGTCGAAAGCGGACAGCTCGGGCTGTTCAAAAACGGCTATTGGGACAACCCGGCTTATCTGCTTCCGCCGGAAGCGGACCTGATGGCAACGACGCACTATCTGGAGGCGCTCGATCTTCAGAAGGAGATCGTGAAGGTTCACACCATCTTCGGTGGCAAGAACCCGCACCCGAACTGGCTGGTGGGCGGCGTGCCGTGCCCGATCAATATCGACGGCGTCGGCTCGGTCGGTGCGATCAACATGGAGCGGCTGAACCTCGTCTCCTCGATCATCGACAAGTGTCAGGAGTTCAACGAAAACGTCTATATCCCCGACGTGATCGCGATCGGCGGCTTCTACAAGAACTGGCTCTATGGCGGCGGTCTGTCGTCGCAGGCCTGCCTTGCCTATGGCGACATTCCCGAGAACCCGAACGACTTTTCGCCCGAGCAGCTTCACCTGCCGCGTGGCGCGATCATCAACGGCAACCTCAACGAGGTGCATGACGTCGATCCGCGCGACCCCGAGCAGGTGCAGGAATTCGTCGATCACTCCTGGTACACCTATGGCGAGCCCGGCAAGGGCCTGCACCCGTGGGATGGCGTGACCGAGCCGCAATACGAGCTCGGGCCGAACGCCAAAGGCACGCGGACCAATATCATTGAGCTTGACGAGGCTGCGAAATACAGCTGGATCAAAGCCCCGCGCTGGAAGGGGCACGCGATGGAGGTCGGTCCGCTCGCGCGTTACGTCGTGGGCTACGCCAAGGGTCACGAAGACATCAAGAACCAGGTAGACGGTCTGCTGCGCAAGATGGACCTGCCGTTCAACGCGGTCTTCTCGACGCTGGGCCGGACCGCGGCGCGGGCGCTGGAATCCGAGTATTGCTCGCGTCTGCAGCGGCACTTCTTCGACAAGATGATGACCAACATCAAGAATGGCGACGAAAGCACCGCCAATGTCGAGAAGTGGGATCCGTCGAGCTGGCCGAAAGAGGCCAAGGGCGTCGGCATGACCGAGGCTCCGCGCGGCGCGCTGGGGCATTGGGTCAAGATCAAGGACGGGCGCATCGAGAACTACCAATGCGTCGTGCCCACCACCTGGAACGGTTCGCCCCGTGACACGCAGGGCAATATCGGTGCCTTCGAGGCGTCGCTGATGAACACCAAGGTGGAGCGTCCCGAAGAGCCGGTCGAAATCCTGCGCACCCTGCACAGCTTCGATCCGTGCCTTGCCTGTTCGACCCATGTGATGTCGCCCGACGGCGAAGAGCTCACCACCGTCAAGGTGCGCTGAGGGAGGAGGAAATCATGAAGAAACTCGCATTTGCTTTCAGCATGATCGCAGGTCCTGCGCTGGCCCATCCGGGCCACGCTGTGGCCCCCGGCGCGGAAGGGCACACCATCGCCCATGTCGCGATGGCGGCCGGCGCGATCGCCCTGGCCTATGTGGCCGTCGAGATCGCCCGCGCCGTCAAGCGCGTCCGCAAGGAGTAAGGGCGATGGAGGACACGATCCACACGCCAAACCCCAAGGCGACAGGGGCCTTCGAGGCCTCCCGCCTGACCGGCGACGCGACCGAGGAAGATCTCGACTCGATCCGCCGCCGGACTTCCGTCTATGTCTACGAGGCGCCCGTGCGCCTCTGGCACTGGCTCAACGCGCTGATGATCACGGTGCTGATCGTGACCGGTTTCCTGATCGGCGCGCCCCTGCCGTCGCTGCAGATCGGCGAAGCGACCGAGCAATTCGTCATGGGCTATATCCGCTTCGGCCATTTCGCGGCGGCGCAGGTCCTGACGGTGATCTTCTTTGGGCGCATCTACTGGGCCTTCGTGGGCAATCACCACGCCCGCCAGCTATTCTACGTGCCGGTCTGGCGCAAGCGCTGGTGGAAAGAGCTGGGGCACGAGCTGCGCTGGTATGCGTTCCTCGAAAAGACGCCGAAGAAATACGTCGGCCACAACCCGTTGGCACAGCTTGCGATGTTCTTCTTCATGACGCTCGGGATCACCTTCATGCTGATCACCGGCTGGGCGCTCTACGCGGAAGGCGCGGGGCAGGGTTCTTTGCCCGATACGCTGATGGGCTGGGTGCTTGGCCTCGTGCAGAACTCACAGAGGCTGCACACGCTGCACCATTTGGGAATGTGGGCCATCGTGATCTTCATGATCGTGCACATCTACGCGGCGATCCGCGAGGACATCATGAGCCGTCAGTCGATGGTCTCCACGATGATCTCCGGCCACCGGACGTTTAAGGACGATCGTATCGAGTAACGGTTCGTGCGGTGGTAGGGCGAACGGGCGCGGGGCAATCCGCGCCCGTTCTGCATTCTGGCGCGGATTCGAGCTGTTTCCAGCGTTGCGCTGCCGGTGGAAGATTGCATTGCGAAAAATTCGCTTAGGTGGAAATATAGTTTCCACATTGGTGGCTTTGATAGTGGCGTAGTTCCAAAGAAAATTTCGTAAAAACAATGGCTAGACAGATTGTCGCAGTTCCGCGCGATTTCCGTGAAACCCGCCCCTCTGCAAAGCCTATTGTCGATTCGAGGCGAGGATGGCAACGCGCTTGCCGCCTCGGGGAGAGGGAGGAAATCATGTCGGATTTTGCGCCGGACCGGGTGCTCGTTCTGGGTATCGGGAACGTTCTTTGGGCGGATGAGGGCTTCGGCGTGCGCTGCGTCGAGGTGATGGCCGAGACCCGCGCCGTGCCGGACAACGTCAAGCTCCTGGATGGCGGCACGCAGGGCCTGTATCTGCTGCCGTTTCTTGAAGAGGCCGATGCGCTGATCGTCTTCGATGCGATCGATTTCGGGCTGGAGCCGGGTGAGATGCGGGTGCTGCGCGACGACGACGTGCCCGCCTTCATGGGCGCTAAGAAAATGAGCCTGCACCAGACCGGCTTTCAGGACGTGATCGCCACCGCACAGCTGATGAACCGTTGCCCGGCGAAGCTGACGCTGATCGGCTGCCAGCCGGTCGAGCTGGAGGATTACGGTGGCGGTCTGCGCCCTGCGGTCGCCGCCCAGATCGAGCCCGCGATCCGCGAATGCGAAGCCGAACTGGCGCGCTGGGGTATTTCGGTCGCGGCAGGCGTGACGCAGGCCGATGACCTTGCCGATGCCTCGATCCGTCGTGGCGCGTACGAAGGGGGCCGCCCGACCGAGGGCGAGGCCTGCCGGATGGGCGATCACCGCTTCTTCCCCGGCGCCGAGAAGGTCCGTGCCTGATGTGCGTCGGAATCCCGGTTCAACTGGTGGCGGTCGATGGCATCCGCGGCGAGGTTCTCGAAGAGGGGCAGCCCGGCATCATCGATTTGTCGCTGACGCCCGACGCCAAGCCCGGCGACTGGCTTCTGGCCTTTCTCGGGGCTTCTCGCGAGGTGATCACCGAGGACGAGGCGACCAAGATCGCGGCCGCGCTTGGCGGGCTGCGGGCCCTGATGCAGGGCGGCGATCTGGGCGATGCTTTCGCCGATCTCGACGCCCGCGAGCCGCAACTGCCGCCCCATCTGCAAGCCGCGCGCGATGCCGGCAAAACGACTGCCTGAGGAGAGACACATGCACGATTTCGCAATGCCCGATACTGCCCAGCCCTCGGGCGCGATGCACCCGCTGGTAACCCGCCTGATCGACGAGATGGGCTATCCGCTTCTGGCGAACATGTCCGATGTGGCCGAGTTCACCGCGCGTCCCGGGGCGCATTGCCTGTTCATTCCGGGCGACGCCAAGCGCAACCTCGAGACCCCCGACGCCGCCGTGGTGCTGCCGGAAATCCGCATGGCCTTCCAGCACGCGTTCGACTGCGCGGTGGTGGGCGATGCGATCGAGACCGAGCTGCGCCAGCAGACCCGCGCGCTGAAAGCCCCCGGTTTCCTGTTCTACCGCGAGGGCGAGTATCTCGGCGCGATCGAGAAGATCCGCGACTGGGACGATTACGTCGCCCGCACCTCTCATATCCTGACCGCGAAAGGCTGAGACGATGGTTTCCAATTTCCACCTTCCGCCCATGGGCTTCGGTCCCGGCTCGCAACCCGAAGACGAGGATGCGCAACTCGAATACATGCAGCTCCCTTCGGGTATGCGCACCTATTCGGCGCATATGCCTGACATCGACGACCCTTCCAGCGTGACGCCAGCGCTCAAGACGCTGGCCGATGTGGCGAAGGCCTGCGGGGCGGCGGCGCAAGGCGGCATGGCGAGCTTCGATCTGAGCCATCTCGACGCGGAGAACCGCGCGCTCATCGCAGAGACGATGGGGCAGGGCGAGGTCGCGATGAAGATCCGCGGTATCCCGGCGCTCGCCGTGCAGGAGTCGGTCTTCGCGGGCGTCTGGATGATCGCAGGGTCGGGCGTCGACAAGATCGAGGTCGGTCCGGTCCCCTCGGCGGCGCTGAGCCGCGCCTTCGAGCCGTTCCGCAAGGCCGAAGGCAAGACCCATCCGCGCGGTCCGGGCGTTGTGAATGCGCCGGCGCTGATGGCCGAACTGGAGGATAAATCGGGCAGTTTCATGGGTGGCGAGCCGCATGTGGTGAACCTGACCCTGCTGCCCCATACCGAGGAAGACCTCGTCTGGCTGGATGCGGCGACGGGCGAAGGCGCGGTGACGATACTGTCGCGTGGCTACGGCAATTGCCGCGTCACCGCGACCGGGCTGCCCCATGTCTGGCGGGTGCAGTTCTTTAACTCGATGGACACGCTGATCCTCGACACGTTCGAAGTGACCACGATGCCCGAGGTGGCGATCGCCGCGAAAGAGGATCTCGTCGACTCCGCCGAGCGGATCGTCGAAGTGCTGGAGGCGATCCGATGAGCGTCGCGGGGTTCGAGGGAAGCTACATGGGCGCCAATGACCGGATTTCCGATCAGGCGATCATGGAATGCAAGATCTGCTGGACGCCTTACGATCCGGCGGAGGGCGACGATTTCCGCCAGGTCCTGCCCGGCACGCCGTTCTCAATGCTGCCCGAGGACTGGCATTGCCCCAATTGCGACGCACCGAAAGAGCAGTTCATGGTGCAGACCGATCCGGGCGCGCCCGCGATGCTGGAGGCGCGCCGGATCGAGGAACAGGTGGCCAAGCTCACGGCCGATTTCCGCGAGGTCTGGCATTCGAAGATGCGCGACGTGCCCTTGGTGAACAAGGCGCTCTCGGTCGAGCCGGTGGGCTTCCTCTCCCATGAGGGGCGCGGGCTCGGTGTGCTTGTCAGCCCGTGGTTCATGAACCTGATCATGTTGCCGCGCGAGGGCGAGGACTGGTCGGCGCTGGTCCCCGGCGCCAAGGAAAACATCGATTTCCCGTCCGGCACGTACGAGTTCATCCATAACGTCCGCGAGATGGGCGGCGGCTACAAGGCGTGCTCGCTTTTCTCGCCGATGGGCGATTTCCAGACGCAGATGCAAGCGACCGATGTCGCTCGCGCGATCATGATGGAGCTGTTCAAGGACGAGAACCGCGCCGAGACGGATCGCAAATCCGAAATCCGCGCCGGTCGCGAGGCCGAGCTTGCCGCGGTCGAGGAGGCAGAGGCTGCGCAGGCGGCGGAAGATGCGCGCGTCGAGGAGATGGCGCAACCGACCCGACGCAAGCTGATCTCGGCCGGTCTGGCCGAGGAAGCGCCGCGCGACGCGGCGGATGACGCGGAATGACCCAGACGCTCGGCATAACCATTGCGCGCGACGGCGCTCGGCTGAAGGCGGTGCTTGCGCTGCCCGCGCCGAGTCCGGTCGAGGCGATGATGCTGGGCAAGACCCCCGAAGAGGTCGCGGAACTGATGCCGCGCCTGTTCAACCTGTGCGGCATGGCGCAGGGCCTCGCGGTGCGGCTGGCGACGGGGCTGGAGGCCGCCGGATGCGACCCGCGGCGCGAGATTTTGCGCGACCATCTCTCCAAGCTGTGCCTGCGCTGGCCCGCGCTGATCGGTCACGACCCGATGCCGCTGCCTGCGGATTGGTCGAAGGGCGGCGCGGCGTTGCAGCGCTGGATCTGGGGCAATGCGCGGCCCGCGCGGCTCGCGGATTGGCTGAGTTCCGGTGCGGGGATCAGCCCGCTTCTGGCCGCGATCGCGGAGCGTTTCGCGCCGGGCGAAGCGGTGGCCGATCTGCCCGACCTGTCGCAGCCTTTGTCGCTGGTGCCGCAGGAAAATTCCGCCGCCGGACGGGTGCGCGACGCGGATCTGATGCATCAGGCCGAAGCGCGCTACGGGCGCGGGCCGCTCTGGCGGGCGCTGGGGCGCGTGATCGATCTGGATCGGCTGTGCTTCGATGCGCCGCCCGCGCGCCGGGTCGCGCCGGGCGTGGCCTCGGTCGCGGCGGCGCGTGGCGCCTATACCTTGCAGGTCAGATTGAATGGCGGTCGTGTGAGCGCACTGACCCGGATCACGCCGACCGACCATCTGACGGTGCCCGGCGGGATGTTGCAGCGTAGCCTCGAGAGCCTCCCCGCAGAGAAAGCGTCTTTGGCGAGCTTGGTAGTGGACATACTCGATCCCTGCGTGCCAGTTCTGATGCGGGAGGTCGCCGATGCATGAGATGTCGATCGCCGAAGGCATCCGCGGCGTGATCGAGGATGCGGCCAAGGCCAACAGCTTTTCGCGCGTGACCACGCTGCGGCTCGAAATCGGGCGCTTTGCGGGCGTCGAGAAACACGCGCTGGAATTCGCCTTCGACGTGGTGATGCGCGGCTCGCCCGCGGAAGGCGCGGAATTGCAGATTATCGACATTCCCGGCAAAGCGCTCTGCTATGATTGCGCGGAGACTGTGGAAATCGAACATCGACTGGACCCTTGCCCGAACTGCGGCGGCGGCAAATTGCTGGCGCAGGGCGGCGAGGAGATGCGGATCAAGGATATGGAGGTGCTCTGATGTGCACGGTGTGCGGATGCAGCGGACATAGCGTGGAAGATCAGTTCCGCGCCCATCTGGAAAAGAGCGGTCAGGCCGTGCCGAAAGCGGCGCCTCTGGCGGTACTCGCGCAAGGAGTTCCGGCACCCGGGCAGGGCCATCATTCTCACGATCACGCCCCCCACCATCACCACCACGACCACGGCGATATCCATATCGGCCTTGGGGCGGCAGGCACCGAAGTGCCGGGCATGAGCCAAGAACGTCTGATCGAGATCGAGACTGATATCCTGTCGAAAAACAACGATTTCGCCGGGAAGAACCGGGCGCGACTGGCGCAGAAGGGTATCTTCGCGACCAACCTCGTCTCCTCTCCCGGCTCGGGTAAGACCACGCTCCTGTGCCGCACGATCGAGATGCTGAGCGATGCGCCACTCGCGGTGATCGAGGGCGACCAGCAGACCACCAATGACGCCGACCGCATCCGCGCGACCGGGGCGAAGGCCATTCAGGTGAACACCGGCAAGGGCTGCCACCTCGACGGGCGCATGGTGGAAACTGCGCTGGACCGGCTCGCGCTGCCCGAAGGGTCGCTGCTGTTCATCGAGAATGTCGGCAACCTCGTCTGCCCTGCCGCCTTCGATTTGGGCGAGGATGCGAAGGTCGCGATCCTTTCGGTCACCGAGGGCGAGGACAAGCCGCTGAAATACCCGGACATGTTCGCTGCCGCCGGTCTCGCGATCCTCAACAAGACCGATCTGGCCCCCTATTGCGATGTCGATCTCGATCTCTACGAGGCCAACATCAAGCGCGTGAACCCGGAGATCGAGGTGCTGCGCGTCTCGGCCCGCACGGGCGAGGGGATGCAGGCCTGGCTCGATTGGCTCAAGCACGGGCTCGACCGGAAGGCCGCGTCATGACCGGCTCGACCCCGGCCATCCTCCTCGTCGATGACGAGCCCCATTCGCTTCAGGCGATGAAAATGGCGCTCGAGGACGAGTTCGAGATCCTCACCGCGCCGGGGGCTGAAGAGGCGATGGCGGTGCTCGAAGAGGAATGGGTGCAGGTGATCTTCTGCGATCAGCGGATGCCCGGCCGCTCGGGGGTCGATTTCCTCACCGAGGTGCGCGAGCGCTGGCCGGAAACGGTGCGGATCGTGATCACCGGCTACACCGACAGCGCGTCGATGGTGGCCGCGATCAACGATGCGGGCATTCACCAGTTTATCGCCAAGCCCTGGCATCCCGAGCAGTTGCTGGCGGTGGCCCGCAATGCCGCGCGGATGTTCCAGCTGTCGCGCGAGAACGAGCGGCTGACGCTGGAGATGCGGTTCCTTAACTCGACCACCGAGACGCGGGTCGAGAAGCGGCGTCGGTCTTTGCGCGAGGGTATGGGATTCGAGACGATCCTGCGCGCGCCCAATTCCGCGATGAATGCGGCGGTCACTCTCGCGCGACAATATGCCAGCTTCGACGTGCCGGTGCTGATGACGGGCGAGCCGGGCACGGGCAAGACGCAGATGGCCCGCGCGATGCATTACGGCTCCCTGCGCTCGGAGAAACCGTTCTACGAATTGAATATATCCGGGATGCCGGAAGATCTCGCGATGGTCGAACTGTTCGGCGCCAAGCGCGGCGTGTTGCCCGGCGGCGTGGCCAAGATCGGGCTGGCGCAGAAGGCCGATCGCGGCACGCTCTATCTGGCCGGGATCGAGGGCGCGTGCCCGGCATTGCAGCTTGCGCTACACCGGATGCTGCGCGACGGGGTCGTGACCCCGGTGGGCGGGCAGGAGGCGGTCTCGACCAATCTGCGACTGATCGCGGGCGCGTCGGGCGACCTGCGCGCAGGCGTCGCCGAGGGGCGGTTCCGCACCGATCTTTACTATGCGTTGAGCCTTGGCGAGATCGCGATCCCGCCGCTGCGCGCGCGGCGGGGCGACGTGGCGATGCTGGCGCAGGCGATCCTTTCGGAGGTCGCGACGAGCCACGGCAAGCCGGTGATGGGGTTCGAGGCGGCGGCGCTGGAATTTCTGGAGAATTACGACTGGCCGGGCAATCTGCGCGAACTGACCAACGAGGTCACGCGGATGCTGATCTTCGCGCAGGACAACGTGCTGGGCGCAGAGCTGATCTCGCGCCACATCCTGCAGGCCGATCCATCGGATGAGGGCGCCGATCGCGCCGCCGAGGACGTGATGACCGCCGAGGGCACGCTCAAGGACCGGATCGAGCTGATGGAGATGCGCATCCTGCGCGAGACGCTTACCCGCAACCGCTGGAACAAGAGCCGTGCGGCGGCCGAGCTGGGCCTGTCGCGCGTGGGCCTGCGGGCGAAACTGGATCGTTACGGCATCGCCGACCCGTCGGTGGCCACCGAGGAGGAGAGTGACTGATGTGTTTGGGTATTCCGGGCCAGATCGTGGCGATCACCGATGAGACGCGCCAGATGGCGATGGCCGAAGTGTCGGGCGTGCGCCGCGAAGTGAATGTGGCCTGCGTGGCCGAGGGCGCGCTGGAGGGGCTCGTGGGGCAATGGGCGCTGATCCATGTCGGTTTCGCAATGAGCCTGATCGACGAGGACGAGGCCGAAAAGACGCTGGAAGCGCTGCGCGATCTTGGCGAAGCGCAGGAGGCGCTGGAACAGATGGCCGCGGGCGATGCCGCGCTGGCAGGGGAGTGAGGCAGATGAAATTCGCATCCGAATTCCGCGATCCGAAAGCCGCCAAGGTGCTGCTGGCCGAGATCGCCAAGGTGGCCGACCGGATCGGCGCGACGAAGGACAAGCCCGTCCACATCATGGAGGTCTGCGGCGGGCATACCCATTCGATCTTCCGCTACGGGCTCGACAAGCTGGTCCATGAGGGCATCGAGTTCATCCACGGCCCCGGCTGCCCGGTCTGCGTCCTGCCGCGCGCGCGGGTCGATGAATGCATCGAGATCGCCGAGCGTCCGGGCGTGATCTTCACCACTTTCGGCGATGCGATGCGCGTGCCGGGCACGAAGAAATCGCTTCTGCAGGCGAAGGCCGATGGCGCGGATATCCGCATGGTCTATTCGCCGCTCGACGCGCTGGAGCTGGCGCGCCGTAACCCGGAGCGCGAAGTGGTGTTCTTCGGGTTGGGGTTCGAGACCACGACCCCCTCCACGGCGCTCGCGATCCAGCAGGCCGCGCGCGAAGGCTTAGGCAATTTCAGCGTGTTCTGCAACCACATCAAAGTGCCCGAGCCGATCAAGGCGCTCTTGGACGATCCGCATATGTGCCTCGATGGCTTCATCGGGCCCGGTCATGTCTCGATGGTGATCGGGATCCATCCCTACGATTTCATCGCGCAGGATTACGGTAAGCCGCTTGCAGTGGCCGGGTTCGAACCGCTCGATCTGCTGCAATCGGTATTGATGGTGCTGCGTCAGATTGCCGAAGGCCGCGCCGAGGTCGAGAACCAATATGCCCGCGTCGTGCCCGAGCATGGCAATCCGGTCAGCCTTGCCGCGATTGACGATGTCTACGAGACGCGACCGTCGTTTGAATGGCGCGGCTTGGGCGAGATCGACAAGTCGGGGCTGCGCATCCGTGCGCAATACGAGGCCTATGACGCCGAGGAGAAGTTCGGCATTGGCTATGCCACCGGGCGGCGCGAGGTCGAAGAGGCCGAGGGTTGCGCCTGCGGGCAGGTGATGACGGGGCGGACGAAGCCGGTGGACTGTCCGCAATTCGGGCGCGGCTGCACGCCGGAAATGCCGCTCGGTGCGCTGATGGTGAGCTCAGAAGGGGCCTGTGCGGCCTATTGGCAATATGGCGGCGCGCGCGCCGTCGAGCCGGCGGAGTAGGGCGGGGCTCCGCCCCCGTCGCCGGAGGGCGACAGTGATTGAGGGAGGAGGGGGCTCCGCCCCTGCGGCTTTGCCGCTCCCCCGGGGATATTTGAACCAAGGCGAAGGTAGGTAGAATGGCTCTGCGCGACGAGCGGGTGACGCTGGCCCATGGCGGCGGCGGCAAGGCGATGCGGGATCTGATCGAGGAGGTGTTCACCTCGGTCTTCGCGCCGCCCGGCATGGAGGATCAGGCGCGGCTGCAGGCCGAGGCGCTGGCCGAGCCCGGCGCGCGGCTGGCCTTTACGACCGATAGCTATGTCGTCACGCCCATCGAGTTTCCGGGCGGCGATATCGGCAAGATCGCGGTTTGCGGGACGGTGAACGATCTGGCGGTGGGCGGCGCGAAGCCGCTCTGGCTCTCGGCGGCCTTCATCATCGAGGAAGGCACCGAGATCGCGCTGTTGCGCCGGATCGTGGCGACGATGGCACGCGAAGCCGAGGCTGCCGGCGTGAAGATCGTCACCGGCGATACCAAAGTGGTCGGGCGCGGGGCCTGTGACGTGGTGTTCGTCACCACGGCAGGCGTCGGCGTGATCCCCAGTGGGGTCGAGATGGCCGCAGGGCTGGTCGCGCCCGGCGATGTGGCGATCGTCAACGGGGTGCTGGGCGATCACGGCGCGACGATCCTCGCCGCGCGCGGCGATCTGGCGTTGTCGAGCGCGATCGAGAGCGATTGCGCTGCCTTGGGGCATCTTATGGCGGATGTGCTGGCCGCAGCGCCGGGCGCGAAGGCCGCGCGCGACTTGACGCGGGGTGGGTTGGCCTCGGCGCTCAATGAGATTGCGGAAACCGCGGGCTGCGGCATCGAGATCGTCGAGGACGCGCTGCCGCTGCGCACCGAGGTGGTGGGGATGTGCGAAATCCTCGGGCTCGATCCTTTGTATCTGGCCAATGAGGGGCGGCTGGTGGTTTTCGTGCCTGAGGCCGAGGCAGAGGCGGCGCTGGCCGCGATGCGCGCGAGACCCGAGGGATCCGGCGCGGTGATCGTGGGCCGCGCGGTCGAGGGGCACAAACAGGTGCGGATGACGACGGCGTTCGGCGGTCAGCGCATCGTCGATATGCTGGTAGGCGAGCAGTTGCCGCGTATTTGCTAGGGGGGCATAAGCAGGCCGCTTAGCGTTGCGGCGTCGACGCTAAGCGTTGCCTTGTCGAACCTCGCATAGCCAATGAGCGGCCCACGCCGCAGTGAAGGAAGCCGGGCTTCAGGTCCCGCGGGACCTTTCGGTGCTCGCCCATGACGATGGACTCGAACATTACGACCTGGACGCGTTCGATCCACCGATTGGCAGCAAGCGCTCCGAACTCGGTGCGGCTTGGAGCGCTTTGGCTTCAACATTCGATCGCCGTATCACGCATCCCGATATTGAGCCCGTCGCTACTCTGCAAAGCGATAAGCCGCGCGGGGAAAAGCTTCCCAAGCAGAGCGTCCGTCGAGAAGGGAGAAATGCCCTGATCTGCCAAGAATGACTGGACATCGCGAGCTTTCTGCGGAGTCAACGCTTCGTCGGGCACACGCGACAGGTCCTCCGGAAGTCCGCTATCTGTTATTTTTGCGCAGACGTCGCGGATGGTATTTGCGTCCGCCATGAACAGGTCCCAGAGATGCAGCTTGGGATCGAAGCTGCTCAGCTCTTCGCGCGCAGTCTCAACCGTCTGCGCATCGACACCGCGAAGCGTGATCATGCCCTCGTCGGCCATGCTATTTCGTAACCGGTCCCAACCCAGTTGCGCCGGATCATCACTCGAAAAGGTGCGGGCGTGGACCACCGCGCCAGGCATGTCCATGAGCTCGGCCACCTGCTCATCCCTGGCTTTTTGAAGCGCCTGTATCTTTTCATCGCCGAAAAAGGGAGACAGGACAGCAGTCATTGCCAAGACATCCTATGCCAATTTATCGACCAAGATCGCATTGAGCGTTGAACCTGAGCGACGCAAGGTGGCAAGCTCTTGGAATTCCTGAGAGTTCCAAAAACCTTTGGCACAACTGCGGTCTGGAAACTCGATGATGAACGCAGCATCAGGAAGCGCGTTCTCACCTTCCATGTTCTCGGGGTTGCCGCCTCTCGCCAGAAACTGTCCATTATGCTGCTCTACGACGTCGGGTATCTTCGAGAAATACTCGTCCATCCAGTCTCGACTGTGAATTTGCATCTGGCCGATAATGAAGGCTCCCATTCTCGCACCTCTTGTCGCTGAGGGGGATCGTTAGAGAAATACGCCCCATCAAACTCCCAGTGATGTCAAACCACGCAAAACTCCGTGGTGTGTTCGGTGCGGGTCAAAGATCGGACATTTTGACTTGCGGCAGCGTAACACGATTGCCTCCTTGGGCGGAGCAGTTTGTCGCCAATCGCTGCAGACGCGACAAAAGCCCGCCATGGTCCGCGGTTTTGACGCTTGCGTGGCGAAGCCGCCTCGAAGATTGAAAACTGGAGGAGTTCAACTTAGGCCTGCCCACCGCTCTCGTCGTTGTCGCGCCCCAAATTGTCTCGCCTCCGACTGCGGGACAGGAAGACCGGAACCAGCACCAGCAGGATGAGGATCCGGGCGAAGTGATGCGCGGCTACAAAGGCCGGGTCATATCCCAGCGCAAGGCCGATTGCGGCCATCGCCTCGACCCCGCCCGGCGCATAGGCAATTAGGATTTGGCCCAAGGGAAAGCCGGTGAGCGCCCGGATGATCAGCGCAAAGGCGACCGCCATGCCAAGCGCCATGCCGACAACGACCGCGCCGGCTCCGACGAGCTTCATTGCCAAACGCAGATCTACCTTGCTGATCCGTGTTCCGAGAACCGCACCTGTGACAGTGAACCCAAGGAAGATCATCCACGACGGAGCCGCGCCATGCACGAGACCAGCGCCATGTGAGAGGCCGCTTAGCAGGATGCCAGTCAACAGGCAGGCGGCAGAGACGCCCTTCCGGCCCGCGTAGCGCCCGAGCGGCAGGCCGAGGATCAAGAGGCCCACCAGCGCCAGCAACGACATCGCGGAACGCGTCACGGAAGACGACGCGTCCGATGCCCCGAGGAACGATGCAATCGGGGGCACTAACGTGACGAGGATGATCAGTCGCATCAATTGCAGCATCATTACAGCCGAGGCGTCACCTTTCCCTTCCACGGCGATGGCCACCGCATTGGACATTGTGCCAGGCGAACTCGCCAATACGGCAGTCTGCCAGTCGATCCCGAAGACCTTCCGCAATAGCATGCTGCTCGCCGCCATGGTCGTCACGAGCGCCATCGCAAGGCCGAGCAGGCTCACCGACCAGCCCGGCAGATGCGGCACCACCGAGGCGTCAACACCTGCACCGAGCGATATGCCGATCACGAGGAAGGCAAGGTCGCGCGCGATGGCCGGCACAGCGACGTTCTGACCGAGCGCCGCCAGCATCGCCACCGTCAGCATGGCGCCGACAAGCGCGCCGGCCGGAATGCCCAGAAGGGCGGCAAGCGCCGCCCCCCCGAGCGCGGCGAGACCCGTGAGCCCCGCCACTTGCAAGTCGTTGCGCAACAGCATTCCGGGCACTAGTGCATTGCGGCTTCGCGCGCTGCCGCAGCGCGGGCGCGGCGCCCCAGCCAGAGCGGCAGGATCACGACCAGGAGCGCCAAACCGTAGAGCAGCAGGCTCTTCCAGTTCGACAACAGGATGCTCCAGTCGCCGCCGGAGATCGACAGGGCGCGCCGCAGATTGTCTTCGAAAAGCCCGCCAAGCACGAAACCGAGGATGATTGGCGCCAACGAAAAGTCGAGCTTGCGCAGAAACCAGCCGAATATCCCCAGCCCGGTGATCATGAACAGGTCATGCGGATTTCCGACGATCGTGTAGATACCGATGAACGCGAGGATTGCGATCAGCGGCGTAAGGTAATGCTGCGGGATCGTCAGCATCCTGGCGAAGAGCCCGACCAGCGGCAGGTTAATCACCAGCAGCGCGACATTGCCGACATACATCGAAGCAACGAGGCCCCACGCCACTTCCGGGCGCTGCGCGAACATCATCGGGCCCGGCTGGATGTTGAACATCAAGAGCGCTCCCAGCAGGATTGCCGTGGTGCCCGAGCCAGGAATGCCCAGCGTCAGCATCGGCACCATCGAGCCGCCGGCGGCTGCGTTATTCGCCGCCTCGGGGGCCGCGAGGCCACGCACGTCGCCGGTGCCGAAGGTCCCATCCTTGTCGCTGATCCGCTTCTCCGTGCCATAGGCTACAGCGGAGGCGACCGACGCGCCGGTGCCGGGGAGGATGCCGATGAAGAAACCGATCACCGAGGCGCGGGCGATGGTCCACTTCGTCGCCGCGAGATCGGCCATCCGGACGAAGCTCTTGTCCACCGGCAGCGACTTGAGGGTGCCGCGGGCCTGGTGCTCAACCAGCGTCAGCAGCTCTGCCATGCCGAAGAGGCCGACGACAACGATCAGGAAGTCGATACCGGCAAGGATGTCCGGCAGGCCGAACGTGTAGCGCGGCACGCCGGTGTTGGCGTCGATGCCGATGGTCGCGAGCATCAGGCCGATGGTCGCGCCCAGTAGCGTCTTGACCGTGCTCTTGCCGACCAACGAAGCCAGCGAAGCGAATGCGAAGACCATCAATGCCACGTAGTCCGCTGGGCCGAAGGTCACCGCGAAGCCCGCAAGCGCTGGGGCAAAGAGCGACATGAGGATTACCGCGAAAGTGCCGCCTGCGAAGGAGGCAACAGCCGAGAGAGACAGCGCTCGGCCAGCTTGACCCGCGCGCGCCATGGGGTTGCCGTCGAGGGTGGTCATGACTGCGCCCGCGTCGCCCGGCACGTTGAGCAGGATGGACGAGATGCGCCCGCCATACTCGGCACCGTAGTAGATGCCGGCAAGCAAGATCAGCGCGGACTCAGGCGCGAAGCCAAGCCCGTAGGCGATGGGCAGCAAGATCGCCACACCGTTGATCGGCCCGAGACCGGGTAACGCGCCGATCAATGTGCCGACAAAGCAGCCAACCATCACGAGCATGAGGTTGAACGGGTCGAGCGCGACCGAAAAGCCGGTCGCAAGACCGGATAGAACCGTATCCATCAGCTCTCTCCTTGTTGGCTGATTTCGAAGAGCGGCGCGATCAGCTCGCCTTCGGGGAGGTTGAGGTCCATCAGGGTGACGCAGAGCAGGTAGCCCGCGATGCCTGCTACCACGCCGAACCCGAGCGCACGCAGTTTCGTTGCGCCGAGCATGGCCGAGACAATCGTGCCGAAGAGGATCGTCGACAGGATGAAACCGAGAGGCTCGTAGAGCTCCGCATAGCCGAAGAGCAGCGCCACGGCAGCGGTCAGGCGAAACCATACGTGCCGCGTCACGTCGAACGCCTCTTCGTCAGGCTTCCACAAGATAATGAGCAGGCACAGGATCGCGACGACCGACAGGATGCGCGGCCAGCTTTCCGGGCCGAGCGGGTCGTATTGGAAAGGTGCCTTGATCGCGGTGAAGGCGATGACCGCGTAGCCGAGGGTCACAACCAGAAGCACCGCCGCAAAGATGCGGTTGGCCATTCCAGGCCTCCTATTTTCAGGGATGTGGCGGGTGTGTGATCAGGGCCGAGTCCATTTTGGAACCCGGCCCTGCGCGCTTTCCGCAAATGTTTACTGGACGAGGCCAGCTTCAGTCGCGATCTCGCGCAGCGTTTTCATGCGCTCTTCGATCGACGCGCTCAACTCTTCGCCGGACATATTGAGCGGCAAGAGGCCCTTGTCGTGCTGAATCTTCGCGAATTCTTCTGTGCCGTAAGCCGCGTTGAAGGCATCGACCCACTTCTTGTAGTCCTCATCCGAGGTTTTGCCGCCCATATAGAAGCCACGCAGGATCGTCCATTCGACGTTGTAGCCCTGCTCCTTCGCGGTCGGAATCTGGTCGAAGGGGGCGTCGAGGCGCTCAGGCGAAAGGACGGCGAGAATGCGCATGTCACCGCTTTCGAGATAGGGCACCATTTCGCCGACGTCCCCGGTGTATACCTCGATCGAGCCGCCAAGCAGTGCCGCGATCGCGTCGCCGCCGCCATCGAAGGCCACGTAGCGCATCTGCATCGGCGTGCCGCCGGCCTCGCGCATCAGCAACGCGCCCTTCATCCAATCCTGCGAGCCGACCGAACCGCCGGCGCCCACAACCACGCTCTGCGGGTCGCTGCTCAGGTCGTCCATCACGTCCTTCAGGTTTTTGTAATCGCTGTCGGCGCGAACCACCACTGCGCCGAAATCTGCGCCGGCGGTCGCGACCCAGCGCACGGAATTCTCGTCGAAGGCGCCGTATTTACCGGTGATGATGTTGAGCAGCGAGCCAGTGGAGAAGGCGACGATGGCGCTGCCGTCATCGGCCCGGTTCGTGTTGAACTGGTTGAATGCAACGGCGCCGATGCCGCCGGGCATGAAGTTGACCTGCACCGGGCTCGAGACATGCGGAGCAAGGCCGGTCTGAGCCACGCGGCAGGTCAGGTCGAAGCCTCCGCCCGGGTTGGCCGGAGCCACGCATTCGGGGTGGTCGATAACGCTCTGGGCGAAAGCTGGGGCTGCGAGGCCGAGAGCGCAGACAAGCGCGGTCGAAAGACGCTTAAAGTTCATATGATCCTCCCTAATATCAAAGCCCGTCGGGCATCCCCGCTTATGCGCCATCAAGCCTGTGCCGATGCTGACGCGAAACTGACAGGATGCTGACTTGACCGCCGTAGCGTCGATGCTCGCTTCCGGGGCCGATCCAAAGGCGCTACTGTCGCGCCATGCGAATGCTTTTGGTGGAAGACACGCTTTCTGCGCGTCCGAAAATTTGCTCGCCTTCATGCGACTCCACTCCTCTTCCAGCCAAGGAAGCGTAGCGGAAAACTCCAGCTTCAAACGGTCCAGTTTCCGGGGATCAGATCACGCGCCGCTGCTTCCCACGCTGGTGGCCACCGCCCTTTTGATAGCGCTTCACTCGGTTCTTGCCGCACTCGCGCCACGCTCTGAATTCCTCTCCTACATTATAAAGGGGCGACCAGTCCGGCTGATCAGTAATGGTGTTGTAGATTGGGAGGCCGCCGAAAAAAGCCGTCTCGGAGAGCGAGACCTCACCGAACAGTTGCGCCTCAAAGGGCTTCGTGGCCCAGATGAGGTCGAAGTCGCCTACATCGAACGAAACG
Source organism: Thioclava sp. IC9 (assembly GCF_002213225.1). NCBI lineage: Bacteria > Pseudomonadati > Pseudomonadota > Alphaproteobacteria > Rhodobacterales > Paracoccaceae > Thioclava > Thioclava sp. IC9. The sequence goes on along the minus strand of NZ_NBNX01000001.1, from coordinate 763,161 downwards.
GGGCGATCAGCATCGTGAAGGCGCAAAAAAAGTAGCCATCTTGCTATTAGTCCCTCTTTGGGTGAGGCATTTATTTATGACTACCGCGGGGATCGTCACAATAGACGTTCGCGTGTTTAGCAGGCCTTGGAAAAAAACGCAGCGAAGGGCGGCTTTCCGCCCAAAAAACGTCTGGCACATCCCCGTCAAACCCAAAGTGGCAGAGCATCGATTGCCGGGCGCATCAGGTTGGGTGGGGTCGGCTTGTGGTAAGTCTTCTCGTGAATATCGCGCCCTTCATGGCCCACGATGTCGCGAATGATCTTATCGTCGATTGCCGCGTGTTCGAGCGCGTTCTGAACGTAGTGGCGGAAGCTGTGGAAAGATAGCGCCGCGCCATCGGCACCCAGCGTATCATCGATGATTTGTCTCATCCGACGCCCGAGTTTCTTGCCGTGCTTGCCACTCTTCGGTTCCCGAAGGTCCGGAAACAGATCAGGGTGCCCGGCACGCTTCATCTTCGTCACATGGTCGAGAAACCCGAGCTCGATCAGGCGCATATGGATCGGCACGGTGCGACAAGAGGAGAGCGTTTTGACACGGCGCTGCTCAGTCTCACGGATAGAAATGCAAGGAATGCCGTCGACCTCGATAATGTCCTCGGGCGACAAGCCTGCGATCTCTTCGCGCCGTGCCCCCGTAACCGCGCCGATCAGAGGGCACCAATAGATGCCGTTGCGATAGATCGTCTTGCCCGGACGTGTCTGGAAGTATTCTGTCTCAGAGCCCGTCCAGACCGGGTTTTGGAACAGCGCCTCGAGTTGGAGTGGGGTGAACGCATCCTTCTTCTCGCTCTCGCGCACAGTTTCCTTACGGCGCAGCTTGCTCGGATCGAGGCGTGGGTCGATCAAGAAGCCCTCATCGGCGGCCCAGGTCGCGACCTGACCGAGATGATCGAGGTGCCGATTGATCGTGCCGGTCGAGAGGCCCACCTGATCGGCGGGCAGGGCGGCAGCACGCGCCATAACCTCGTCGCGGGTCGCGGTGCGATCCTTCGGGCTCTTCCCCCAGCTTTTCGGAATTTTCAAGAGCGCGGCACGGAAGGCGGTCGCATCAGCCTGGCGGACCCGCCGGATATCCGTGATCCCGGTGAGAAGCGTAAACAAATCGCCAAAACTACGATATTGGCGCAGCGTCTTCTCTTCGATACCTTCCTCGCGTTTCATCGTGATCAAGCGCTCGATCACACCGTCGAGCGAGGGATCAAGAGCAGGGTCTTGGGCAGGCTGCGACACCACAGAGGGCGTTCGCGCCGCATTTTCTGGAGGGAAATTAGGCGCCGCGCAATTCGGTTCGGGCCCCAGCAGGTCGGACGGTGTCTGGGCGGCCAAGTCATCGGCCAGGGCCTCGATCGGCTCAAGAGCTGTATCGTTGCCGGCCCACGCGGCCCGCTTGCCAGAAATCAGTAGGCTCATGAGGGTCACCACCTCAAAGGCAGAACTTGCCGGACGCCCGGTCAGATCCTGAAACTCCCTTGCGATGATGCGCCTGCGGCTATCGCTGGCAAGGTCGCGGCGATACAGGTCGATCGTCGACCTCAACAGATCAGAAGCACCTTCGGGTGCCTCAGCATTCAATCCCGACCGTGCCAGATATGCCCATGCGTCTCGCGCGGCCTCGTCTTGGCGCAAATCATCGAGCGGATCGAGGGAGTCGAACCGGCGCAGCAATTGCAGCTTTTCGATCTTCGCCCGCTCGCGCTTGATTACATCCGCCAGCCAGGCGCGCGCCTCCTGAGGGGAAATCTCGGTCCTGATGATGCCGTCCATTAATGTGTCGCTCTCCGCACTAATCTTTCGTGCTAAGATAGTCGCAACACGGCGATCCGTCGTCCCCAAGGAGAGCTTCAGGTCGACGAATTTTGTGGAAAACACCCGGATCCGACGGCGCCATTGATAGGCGGCGCCGCGACGGGAGAGATGAGGTTGGCCGTGCATGGTCTTGCGCCGCCCTTGTTTCGGACGGACCCACGCAAAACTCGGGTGATGGAACACCTGTATGCCACACCTACGAAGCCATGAAAGGCTTTTTGTAGCTAAATCAACACCCTGGAGGGGAATATGGCTCCGGCGGTAGGGATCGAACCTACGACCAATTGATTAACAGTCAACTGCTCTACCGCTGAGCTACGCCGGAACATGTGAGGGTGTATATGAATCTCGAATTGGGATGTCCAGAGGGTTCTGGCGAAAAAATTCAGGCTTTCGTCACGTCAGCGAAAATAGCGCCTCCGGACGCAGGTCGGGCGCGGCGATGACTTCGTTTTGTACCGACATTTCAACGAGATGGGCGAAGACATTCCGTTCGGCGGCTGGCAGGAGGGCTGCGGGCACGTCAGTGTATATCGCGCGGGTGAGCGTCTGCGGGGTGGCGGGGCGCTCTGCCAAGGCGCTTCGGATCTGCGCGGTGCGGGCGTCGCGATGTGCGCGCTGACTCGCGATCAGCGTTTGCGGATCGGTCACCGGCTCGCCATGGCCGGGATAGAGAATGCGCGGGCGGAGTTCCTCGATGCGCGCGAGGGAGCGATAATAGTCGCCCAAATCGCCGTCGGGCGGTGAGATCAGCGTCGAGGACCAGCCCATAACCACATCGCCGGTCAGAAGCGCATCGCCCGTCGCGAAGCTCAGATGGTTGCAGAAATGACCGGGCGTATGCAGCGCGGTGAGCGACCAGTCGCCATGGCTCAGCGTCTCGCCATCCTCGACAAGGATGTCGGGGTCGAACGCGTGATCGACTCCTTCACCGCCGCCCGCATGTCCACGCGCTGCGAGTTCCGCCATCACAGGCGCGCGCCCGGCCTCGGGCGGGCCGAAGGCGAGGATCGGCGCGCCTGTCGTTTCGGCCAGCAGCCGCGCGCCGGGGGAATGGTCGAGATGCGCATGGGTCACGAGGATATGGCTGACGCGCTCTCCGGAGGCGAGCGCGTCGAGCAGCGCCTGCAGATGGGCGGGATCGGCGGGGCCGGGATCGACCACCGCGACCTCGCCTGTGCCAATGACATAGGTGCAGGTGCCGGTATAAGTCATGGGGGATGGGTTCGGAGCCACGATCCGACGCAAGCCGGGCTGCAATTCTTCCATCTTTCCCTCCGTCGCGGCCATCGCTAGGGTTCTGGCATGAATTTTCGCTGGCTGAAACAGATGATGCCGCGCGGGCTTTATGGGCGGGCCGCGTTGATCCTGATTCTGCCGGTGGTGACGATCCAGCTGGTGGTATCCGTCGTCTTCATCCAGCGCCATTTCGAACGTGTCACGCAGCAGATGACCGAAGGGATGGTGCGCGAGATCGCGCTGCTCGATCAGGTCGCGACCAATGCGCCGACGGCAGAGGTTGCGCGCGAACGGCTCGACGTGCTCGACAAGACACTGAACTTCACCTCGCAATTCCCGGCGCCGACGGATCTCGCGTCGCAGCGGGGCGATACGCGCAACTTCTTCGATCTCACCGGGATCGTGGTGATCTCGACCCTGCGCACGAATCTGTCGCAGATTCGCTCGATCGTTCTCGACAACACCACCAACTCCGTGCGGGTGGTGCAGGAGACGCCGAACGGGCCGCTGGCGGTGACCTTCGCGCGCAGCCGGGTATCGGCGTCGAATCCGCACCAATTGCTCGTTCTGATGGTCTTTGTTTCCATTCTGATGACGCTGATCGCCTATATCTTCCTGCGCAATCAGCTGCGCCCGATCCGCAGACTGAGCCATGCGGCGGAGGAATTCGGCAAGGGGCGCAACCTGAATTACCGCGTCTCGGGGGCGACGGAGGTGCGCGCCGCGGGCCGCGCCTTTCTCGACATGCGCAACCGGATCGAGCGGCAGATCGAGCAGCGCACGCTGATGCTCTCGGGTGTCAGCCACGATCTGCGCACACCGCTCACGCGTCTGCGGCTCGGGCTGTCGATGATGGAGGAGACGGACGAGGTCCGCGCGATGGAGCGCGACGTCGAGGAGATGGGTCGCCTTGTCGATGCCTTCCTCGATTTTTCGCGCGACGGCGCCTCGCATGGCGAGCCGGAGACGCTGCCGATCTGCGGCTTCGTCGAAGGCGTGGTGGAAGACATGCGGCGGATGGGCCGCGACGTGACGCTCGTCGATTGCGACACGGAGGAGGAGGCGACTTTCCGTCCCGATGCGCTCAAACGCGCGCTGGCAAACCTGATCGGCAATGCGGTCCGCTACGGCACCCGCGCCGAGATTACCGTCTCGATCGCGCGCACGGGATGGCGAATCGCGGTGCATGACGACGGCCCTGGCATCCCGCCCGAACGCCGCGAAGAGGCGATCCTGCCCTTTACGCGGCTCGATCCGGCGCGCAATCAGGATCGCGGGCAGGGGGTGGGCCTTGGCCTCTCGATCACCGCTGACATCCTGCGGCGCCATGGCGGATCGCTGAAACTCGGGCGATCCGAACGGCTTGGCGGCTTGATGGCCGAGATGATCCTGCCGCGGTGAGCGGCTACACGTTCGATCACGCGCGCGCACGAACCGCTCACGGCAGCGAGATCGCCTCTTGCGGCCTGTCCCGGGGCCACGCATTGTGACGGATGAGTGACATGGCCTAGTTGAATGGACGCTTCGCGGCTCCTAGATATTGGGTCGAACAGGGGAGGGACGTGGTCGCCGAAAACGGGGCCGGACCCTCCTGCCAAGAGAGGAACGCCGATGACCGAATTTAGCTCTGTCACCCATCCGGTCCTGCCGTTGCGCGATATCGTGGTTTTCCCCCACATGATCGTGCCGCTCTTCGTCGGGCGCGAGAAATCCGTGCGCGCACTCGAAGAGGTGATGGCGGATGACCGTCAGATCTTGCTCGCGAGCCAGATCGACCCGTCGCAAGACGACCCCGACACAGACGGGATTTTCCGCGTTGGCGTGCTCGCCAACGTGCTGCAACTGCTGAAACTGCCCGATGGCACCGTGAAGGTTCTGGTCGAGGGCAAGAGCCGCGTGCGCATCAGCGAGTTCGTCGAGAATGACGACTACTTTGAAGCGAATGCCGAGCCGCTGATCGAAACCGAGGGCGATGTGGAGACGATCCGCGCGCTGCTGCGTTCGGTCGCCGAGGAATTCGAGCGCTACGCGAAGATCAAGAAGAACATCCCCGAAGAGGCGCTCTCGGCCGTGGCCGACGCGACCGAAGCGGACAAGCTGGCCGATCTCGTCTCGGGCCATCTGGGGCTGGAAGTGGCCCAGAAGCAGGAGCTTCTGGAAACGCTCGACGTCTCCGAGCGGCTGGAGCGGGTCTACGGGCTCATGCAGGGTGAGGTCTCGGTTCTCCAGGTGGAGAAAAAGATCAAGTCCCGTGTGAAAACGCAGATGGAGAAGACCCAGCGCGAGTACTACCTGAATGAGCAGATGAAGGCCATTCAGAAGGAACTCGGCGATGGCGAAGACGGCCAGAACGAGATCCTCGAGCTGGAAGAGCGCATCGAGAACACGAAGCTTTCCAAAGAGGCCAAGGAAAAGGCCGAGGCCGAGCTCAAGAAGCTCAAGTCGATGTCGCCGATGTCGGCGGAAGCCACCGTCGTGCGCAACTATCTCGACTGGATGCTTTCGATCCCGTGGGGCACCAAATCCCGCGTAAAGAAAGACCTCAGCAAGGCGGAGGCCGTGCTTGATGCCGATCACTACGGGCTCGAGAAGGTCAAGGAACGCATCGTTGAGTATCTTGCGGTGCAGGCGCGCTCGGCCAAGCTGAAAGGCCCGATCATGTGCCTCGTGGGTCCCCCCGGCGTGGGTAAGACCTCGCTCGGCCGGTCTGTCGCCAAGGCAACGGGGCGCGAATTCATCCGCATCTCGCTCGGCGGCGTGCGCGACGAATCCGAGATCCGCGGCCACCGTCGGACCTATATCGGCTCGATGCCCGGCAAGATCATTCAGGCGCTGAAGAAGGCGAAAACCACGAACCCGCTGATCCTGCTCGACGAGATCGACAAGATGGGTCAGGACTTCCGTGGCGATCCGGCTTCGGCCATGCTTGAAGTGCTCGACCCCGAGCAGAATGCGACCTTCGTGGACCACTATCTCGAAGTGGAATACGACCTCTCGAACGTGATGTTCCTGACGACGGCGAACTCCTACAACATGCCGGGCCCGCTTCTGGACCGGATGGAGATCATTCCGCTCGCGGGCTACACCGAGGACGAGAAGGCCGAGATCGCCAAGCAGCACCTGATCCCGAAGCAGATCAAGGGGCACGGGCTCAAGAAGAACGAGTTCGAACTGACCGATGGCGCGCTGACCGACGTGATCCGCTACTACACCCGCGAGGCGGGCGTGCGGAACCTCGAACGCGATATCGCGAAGCTCGCCCGGAAAGCGGTGACCGAGATCATCAAGTCGAAGGGTCAGATCAAGCACATCACCGTCGATGAGGCGAAGGTGGGCGAATATCTGGGCGTCAAAAAGCACCGCTACGGTCTGGCCGAGAAGGAAGATCAGGTGGGCGTCGTGACCGGCCTCGCCTGGACCTCCGTGGGCGGCGACCTGCTGCAGATCGAAGCTCTGCGCCTGCCGGGTAAAGGTCGGATGAAGACCACCGGTAAGCTGGGCGACGTGATGAAGGAATCGATCGACGCGGCATCCAGTTACGTCCGCTCGGTCGCGCCGCAATTCGGCATCAAGCCGCCGCGCTTCGAGAAGTGGGACATCCACGTCCACGTGCCGGATGGCGCGACGCCGAAAGACGGGCCCTCTGCGGGTCTGGCGATGGTGACCTCCATCGTCTCGGTGTTGACCGGAATCCCAGTGCGCAAGGATATCGCCATGACTGGCGAGGTCAGCTTGCGCGGCAACGCGATGCCGATCGGTGGCTTGAAAGAGAAACTGCTCGCGGCACTGCGCGGTGGGATCAAGACGGTGTTCATCCCCGAGGAGAATGAAAAAGACCTCGCGGATATCCCCGACAACGTGAAGGAGGGGCTGGAGATCGTGCCGGTCACTCACGTTCGCGAAGTCCTCGCCCGCGCGCTGGTGCGTCAGCCCGAGCCGGTCGATTGGGACGAAGAGGCCGAAGAGGCGGCAGCCGCCGCCGCAGCCGCGGCCAAATCGGACGCACAGGGCGCAACCGCGCACTGATCGGCTTTGGATTGAAAACGAAAACGCCCGTCGCATATCGCGGCGGGCGTTTTTGCATCTGAAGGCATTTGCACGTAACCTCCTTTTATTCCGGTCAAAAAAGGAGCCGCCATGGCCAAGAGCCAGAAGCCGAAATCGACCCGCAAGCCACCCGCCGCGACACCTCCGGCCTCCGCCGCGACGCTCACGCCGGCAGCTCCTGATCCGGGGGCCGAGGCGAAGGCGCTCGTGCGCAAGCGAAGCTTCGTGGATCGGGTGATGGTCGAGGCTGGCGTGAAGCGCGGCGAGGCGAAAGCAATGTCGGAGGCCGTGCTGAAAGTTCTGGGCGAGGCGCTCTCGGAAGGCGAGGAACTCAGCATCCCGCCGCTCGGCAAGCTGAAGATCAACCGCCAGTTCGAGAAGAACGGCGACGAGATCCTCGTGGTCAAGCTGCGCCGCCCTTCGGGCATGCTCGAGGCCGTCGCGGCAGAGGCGGATGGCGCCGCGCAGGCCGAGGACGACGCCTTGGAAAGCGAGGTCGAAAACCGGGGCTGAGATTTCGTCGAAAACCCTCTTGCGGAGCCAGAAGCGGGGCGCTAAAAGCCCGCCACGGAGGGCGATTAGCTCAGCGGTAGAGCGCATCGTTCACATCGATGATGTCGGGGGTTCAAATCCCTCATCGCCCACCATTTTCCTACGAAGGCGCGTCTTGAACAGACGCGCCTTCGTCGTTTTCCGGTTAGTTTTCTGCGCCCCGCGGCGTCAGATTATGGGCCAGACAGCACGCCAGAGAAGCGCCCGAGGCGCGAGACGCGGAGGATGCGATGACCGACACGATGCCGATGAACGAAACGTCCCCCGACGAGGGGCTGCGCGTCTCCGATTGTCCGGACTGGCTCTATCTGCTGCGGGAATTCGACACGCTCTACCGTCATGGCTCGGCGGGCGGCAGTCGCCTCATCCGCAGCCACCGCAAACGGGTGCGCGACACGCTCTCGCAGATCATCGACACCAATCCCCCGGTGACGCCGCGCCAGCCGCAGCCGAAACCGGTGACCGCGCATCTGTCGCGGGCACTCGATCTGGGCGAGCGCGGTGCGGTGGCGGGCATGGCGCGGGCGCTGTCGCGTGTCGCGAGCCAGCTGACATGGGAATATGGCTACGAGAAAGTGCCGAAGGCGCTGGCACGCAAATATGCCTATTGCGAGGTGCTGGGTCCGCGCGGTCCGGTGGCCTCGGATCGGCTGGTGCTGGGATTCGTCCTGTTCGCGCCGCGCACGACCTATCCGCAGCACAGTCACAAGGAGATCGAGGAAAGCTATATCTCGGTCGCGGGCCCGTGGTCGGAAAATGACACTGCGGTGCATGCGCCGGGGTCGCTGATCCTGAACCGACCCGATCACGAACACCGCATCACCACGGCCGATCTCGATCCTTGTCTGCTTGCCTATGCCTGGGTCGGGCCGGAAGCGCGGCTGACCGCGCCGGGGATGAAGCTTTCCTCGACCCGCAAGGCGCGGATGCGCGAAGGCATCTGAGCCCTTGATCCCCGCGCAAGGCGGAGCTAGAGGAGGGGTCGGGGGCGGTTAGCTCAGTTGGTAGAGCGTCTCGTTTACACCGAGAATGTCGGGGGTTCGAGTCCCTCACCGCCCACCATTCCCCATGAATAATATTGATATCAACTGCTTGCGTGGCGTTGCGCGACCGCGCTCAGACTCTGTTCGCGCATGGCTCTATGATATGCGCGCCGCGATGCTACCTTTCCCTCAACCACAGGAAAGGAGCGCTCCGATGAGCTGGAACCCCGCCCTCGACCCCGAAATTCCGATCGGCGATGCCGTCGACGCCATTGAAACCGTTATCGCGCCCCGAGCGCGCGACCTTGGTGGATTCGAGGTGCGCCGCGCCTTGCCCTCGGCTGCACGCCAGATGATCGGCCCGTTCATCTTCTTCGACCAGATCGGCCCGGTGGAGTTCCTCTCCGGCCAGCGGGGCATCGACATTCGCCCGCACCCGCATATCGGGCTCGCGACTGTGACCTACCTGCTGCAAGGCCGCCTGCATCACCGCGATTCGCTGGGCACCGATCAATGGATCACGCCGGGCGCGGTGAACTGGATGAGTGCGGGCTACGGCATCACCCATTCCGAGCGCACTGACGGCAAGGTCCGCGACACCGGCCAGCATCTCGCGGGTATCCAGACATGGGTTGCGCTGCCCGAGGATCAGGAAGAGGGGCAGGCGGCGTTCAAGCATGTCGGCGCCGAAGCGCTTCCCGAATTGCAGGCCGAGGGCAAGACCGTGCGGCTGGTGCTGGGCGATGCCTGGGGCGCGCATGCCCCGATCGATCTGCCCTCCGAGATGTTCTACGCCGATGCGAAGCTCGATCCGGGCGCGCAGATCCCGCTGCCTGACAATCACGAGGATCGCGGGGTTTATGTGCTGCAAGGCTCCGTCACCGCCGCGGGCGAAACCTACGAGGAAGGTCGGATGCTCGTTTTCCGCCCCGGCGACCGGGTGTCGCTCAAGGCGGGCGGGCAGGGCGCCCGGCTGATCGTTCTGGGCGGGGCGACCATGGGCGGTCCGCGCTATATCTGGTGGAATTTCGTGGCCTCCTCGCGCGACAAGATCGACGCGGCCAAAGAGGCATGGCGCGCGGGCGACTGGGCGCATGGCCGATTCCAACTGCCGCCCGCGGATGATGCGGAGTTCATTCCCGCGCCGGAACGTTGATTGCATTCGCCGAGAAAGGGGGCGCTGCCCCCGTCGCCGGACGGCGACAAAACTAAAAGAAGAGGGGGCTCCGCCCCCGACCTTCGGTCTCCCCCGGGATATTTCTGCCAAGGGGAAGCAGAAAGCGCATCTCATCGGCGCGCGTGCGGGCGCGATAAATAAGGGCCGCGGACGCGCACTGAGGAGCCGCGATTTGCTTGCCCGAACGGCAGGTGAAAATTCGTCGGATTTTTGCTCTCAGGCCGCTTGACGGGGGCAGGTCGCCCGCGTAATACCCTCCCCACGCTCGGACGGCGATCCGGGCAGATGATGCGAGCGGTTGTAGCTCAGTTGGTTAGAGTACCGGCCTGTCACGCCGGGGGTCGCGGGTTCGAGCCCCGTCAACCGCGCCATCATCCGGATCGCCCCGAGCGCAGATGCGCGGTTGTAGCTCAGTTGGTTAGAGTACCGGCCTGTCACGCCGGGAGTCGCGGGTTCGAGCCCCGTCAACCGCGCCACTTTCCCCCCTTCTACGGTAAAGTTGCGTTTGTGAAACGCGCATCTGTCGCTTATATCCGGGCGAAGTTTCGGGAGGAGCGCATGCGCTGGATCAAGCAGTTTTTCGACCACATCACCCTGCTGCAAGCAGTCCTGTTCGCGGGTCTGCTGGGTCTCGCGCCATTCACCCCAGAGCCACATATTTGGGAAAAGCTGAAGATGTTGGCGGCGGGCACGCTGGTGCGTACGGTCGATTGGTTCGATCTGGTGATGCACGGGCTCCCTTGGTTCGTGCTGGCGGTGAAGCTGGCGCAATGGGTGAAAACCGGACAGACCGGGAAATCCGGTAGGGGTGCGTAATGAAAGACGACATGGACGCCAAAGGGCTGATCGAGACGATGGGCGCTGCCGCGCGGGCGGCCGCGGCGGAACTGGCCTTCGCCAGCGCCGAGGTAAAGCAGAAGGCGCTGGAAGTGGCGGCCGATGCGGTGCTCGCGCGTAAAGATGACATCATCACCGCAAATGGCGAGGACATGGCCTACGGGGCCGAGAAGGGGCTGAGCCCCGCGATGATGGATCGGCTGATGCTGGACGATGCGCGGATCGAGGCGATCGCCAAGGGTCTGCGGGCGGTGGCAGCGCAACGCGATCCGGTGGGCGACACGATCGCGGAATGGGACATGCCCTCGGGGCTGCATATCAAGCGCGTGCGCACGCCTCTGGGCGTGATCGGCGTGATTTATGAATCGCGGCCCAACGTGACGGCGGACGCCGGCGCGCTATGCCTGAAATCGGGCAATGCGGTGATCCTGCGCGGCGGCTCGGAGAGCTTCCATTCCAGCCGTGCGATCCATGCCTGCCTGCTCGAGGGGCTGCGTGCGGTGGGGCTGCCCGAGGCGGCGGTCCAGCTCGTGCCGACCCGCGACCGCGCCGCCGTGGCCGAGATGCTGCGCGCGACCGAATTCATCGACGTGATCGTGCCGCGCGGGGGCAAGGGGCTCGTCGGTCTGGTGCAGGCCGAGGCGCGTGTTCCGGTCTTCGCCCATCTCGAGGGCATCTGCCATATCTATGCCGACGGGGCAGCCGATCTGGAACAGGCGCGGGCCGTCGTGGTGAACGCCAAGACCCGGCGCACCGGGATTTGCGGCGCGATGGAGTGCCTTCTGATCGACCGCGCCTTCTGGAAGAAACATGGCGGCGTGCTGATCGAAGACCTGCTCAAAGCAGGCGTCGAGGTGCGCGGCACGGGCGATTTGCTGCAAATCGAGGGCGTCACCGAGGCAAGTGCGGAAGATTTCGGGCGCGAATTCCTCGATATGATCTGCGCGGCGAAGATCGTCGATGGCGTGGATGGCGCGATCGAACATATCCGCCGCTATGGCAGCCAGCACACGGAATCGATCCTGACCGAGAATGACGCCGCCGCCGACCGCTTCTTCGAGCGGCTCGACAGCGCGATCCTTATGCGCAACGCCTCCACCCAATTCGCCGATGGCGGCGAGTTCGGCATGGGCGCAGAGATCGGTATCGCGACCGGCAAGATGCATGCGCGCGGGCCGGTGGGCGCCGAGCAGCTCACCTCGTTCAAGTACCTGGTGACCGGGCACGGCACGGTGCGTCCCTGAGCGCACCGTACCCTCCGATTTCAGCCGGACGCGGTCGCTGTCAGAAGGCGATCGTGCCGCCTTCGGAATCGACCGACCAATCGAGTCTGCGACCCTGCCGCGCCGCCTCGCGCGGCAGGAGCGCGAATTGCACCCGCGCGGGCGTCAGGTCCAGCGGCTCCCCGTCGAGCGCCGCGAAGGCCGCACGATCGGGTCGCGCTTTCTCGGCGCGCGCCGTGATCATCCAGCCGTCGCCGCAGGGCATCGCGCGGATATCGCCGCCGAAGGGCAGCGCGGTTTCGAGGCAAAGCATCGCGAGAAGTGCCAGTTTCACCTCGGCGCGCGGCGTCTCTCCCGGCGCCCGCCAATCGTAGTCCACGCGGCTCTGAGCGGAGACTTCGCCCAGCAACCCGGTGATTTCCGCTTCGCTCAACTGCTGATCGGGTCCGGCGCGTCCAAAGGCCAGCCGGAAGAACTTGACGCGCGCATTCGCCGCCGCCACGCTTTGCGAAATAAGCTCCACCTCCGGGCCGGGCGCTTCGCTTGTCATGGCGAGCAATTCTACCCCATTGCCGATGGCCCCGATCGGGCTGATAAGGTCATGGCACAGGCGCGACGCGACAAGTTCGATCAAATCAGCGTCCTCCGCACCCGCATTCGCGGTCTCGAATGGCATCAAACTCTCCAGAAGGTGAAATGTGATCTATGAAATTCTAGAACCCGGCATGCTGGTCAGGAATCCCGCCCAGCCCGACTGGGGCACTGGCCAGGTGCAATCGCGTATCGGCGAAAAGGTGACGGTCAATTTTGAACATGAAGGCAAGCTTGTCCTGGACGGTCGGCGGGTCGCGTTGGAATTGGTTTTCTCTGAACAAAGTTGATGAAACGTTAACAGGCACGTGAGGTCACGCGAGAAATTCCGTCAACCGGAGGATGTGGCGCATCGCCCCCCGTCGTGATGCGTCCATGACACGCTCCGCGCCGCGCGATATTGCCAATCCGGGCGCGGCTTTCTAAACCGGGCCAGCGAATATCGGCAGGAGGACGCCCGTGACCGACAGCGCCGCATTCGAAATCAGGCTGGCTCGCGATGCCGCCGATCTCGTGGCGTCGCAGCGGCTTCGCTACCGCGTTTTCGTCGAAGAACTCGGCGGCGGCGGCGAGACGGTCGATCACCAAAATCGTCTGGAAAGCGATCGGCTCGACGCGATCTACGATCATCTTCTGCTGGTCGATCCCGCGCGCGCTGAAGGCGAGCATGTGGTGGGCGCCTACCGGCTGCTACCTTCGGATCGGCTGGAGCGGGCAGGGCAATTCTATTGCGATAGCGAATACGACCTCTCGCCGCTGGTCGGCACCGGGCGCAAGTTGCTGGAGCTTGGGCGCTCCTGCGTCGATCCGGACTATCGGGGCGGGGCGGCAATGCTGCTTTTGTGGAACGCGCTGGCCGATTACGTCCTTGCCCATGACATCGAGATTCTCTTCGGCGTTGCGTCCTTCCACGGCACCGATGCCGAGAAGCTGAAAGCGCCGCTGTCGTGGTTGCATCACCATCACCTAGCGCCCGCGCACATGCGTCCGCGCGCGCGGCCAGAGGCGTTCCAGCCAATGGACCTCGTGCCTGAGGCGGCGCTGGATCGGCGTGCGGCGCTGGCCGAAATGCCCAATCTGATAAAGGCCTATCTGCGGCTCGGCGGCTTCGTGGGCGAGGGGGCTTTCATCGACTATCCGTTCAACACGACCGACGTTCTCCTGCTCATGGATACCAAGGCGATGAGCGACAAGCATCGCAGCTTCTACACCCGTCGTTTCGAGGGCCGCGCGTGAGCTGGATCGAGGACGAGCCCGATCCAAAGCAGATCGGCGCGCTCGATTGGATGCGGGCGGGGCTGCGCGGTCTGATCTGGGGGCTGATGCTGCTGATCGGGCTTGTAGTGCTGCTGCTGGTGCGTCTGGTGGAGCGCCCGGTTCACGGGCTGGCGCGGCCCTGGACGCCGTGGATCACGCAAGCGGTCTGCCGGATGAGCTTCCCGATCCTCGGGATCTCCTATCGCGTCACGGGGCGTCCGATGACCAAGATCGGGGCGGTGGTCGCAAATCACGGATCGTGGCTCGATATCTTTGCGCTCAACGCCTGCCAGCGGGTCTATTTCGTCTCCAAGGCCGAGGTCGCCAAATGGCCTTTCGTCGGCTGGCTCGCGCGGGCCACGGCCACGGTTTTCATCAAGCGCGATCCGCGTGAGGCAAAGACGCAGCAGGGGCTGTTCGAGGATCGCATCCGGGCGGGCCATCACCTGCTGTTCTTCCCCGAGGGCACCTCGACCGATGCGCGCCGGGTGCTGCCCTTCAAGCCGACGCTGTTTCAGGCCTTCTACAGCCATGGGCTGGAGCGCGTGATGCAGATTCAGCCGGTCACCGTGGTCTACACGCCCCCCGCGGGCGAGGACGTGCGGTTCTATGGCTGGTGGGGCGATATGGAGTTCGGGCCGCATCTGATCAAGGTGCTGGCACAGGCGCGGCAGGGCGCGGTCGAAGTGGTGTTCCACGCGCCGCTCTCGGTTTCCGACTATCGCTCGCGCAAGGAGCTTGCATGGGCTGCGGAAAGCGCCGTGCGTCGCGGCTTGCCTTACGAGATCGCACGCGCCCGGTAATAGGCCAGCACGTAGAGGCGGATTGCCGTGGCAAGGCCCGTCTCGGTGCCGCGATCCACATCAATTTCGGCTGCCAACTCGTTGAGGCCCAATGATTTCTCATGGGCGATATCGCGGAAGGCACGCCAGAATTCATCCTCCAGCGTGACCGAGGTGCGGTGCCCGCCCAGCGTCAGGGAGCGTTTCTTCGGTCGGCTCATTCGTCGTGCTCGCGCTGATGGCCGTCGAGATCGCGCCGCTCTTTCGTGGCGCGGCTTTCCTGTAGCGTTTTCTCGGCCTTGCTGCGACCGAATTTCTCAGCATTCACAGAGCCTTGTTCGCGCTTCTTCACGCGCGCCTGCTGTTTGCGAAACTGGTTGAGATTGGTGACTTTGCTCATGGGCAAAGAGTGCCACAGCCGATCGTATCGGAAAAGGGGCTTGGGCGCGCCCGCATGAGGCGCGCCCGATAGAGTTACTCGACTTCGACCAGCGCGTGACGCTTCTTGCCCGCGCTCAGCTTCACCGGGGTCTCCAGATCGGCGGCGGTGAACATGCGGCCCGGATCGGCGCAGGGCTCGTCATCGACCTTTAGCGCGCCTTCCGCGATCAGCCGCTTGCCGTCCTTACCCGATTTCGCGAGGCCCGAGCGCACCACGAGCTGCGCGAGGCTGATCCCGTCGCCCAGTTCCTCGACCGTCAGCGTAAGCGTTGGCAGGTCGTCGCCCACGCCGCCCTTCTCGAAGACTTCGCGCGCGGTTGCCTCGGCAGCATGCGCGGCCTCCCAGCCGTGGCAGAGCGCGGTGACCTCGTTGGCCAGCCGCACCTTCGCCGCGTTGATCTCGGAGCCTTCCAACGCGCCCAGACGCTCACATTCCTCGACCGGAAGCTCGGTATAAAGCTTCAGGAAGCGGCCAACATCGGCGTCGGTTGTGTTGCGCCAGAACTGCCAGAACTCGTAAGGGCTCAGCATGTCCGAGTTCAGCCAGATTGCGCCCGAGGCCGATTTGCCCATCTTCCTGCCGTCCGAGGTTGTCAGAAGCGGCGAGGTCAGTCCGAAGATCTCCTGATCGAGCACGCGGCGCGTCAGGTCGATCCCGTTGACGATATTCCCCCATTGATCCGAGCCGCCCATCTGCAGCAGGCAACCGTAGCGGCGGTTCAGCTCGAGGAAGTCATAGGCCTGCAGGATCATGTAGTTGAATTCGAGGAAGCTGAGGCTCTGCTCGCGATCCAGCCGCGATTTCACGCTCTCGAACGACAGCATCCGGTTGACCGAGAAATGCCGCCCGATATCGCGCAGGAAATCGAGGTAGTTCAGCCCATCGAGCCATTCCGCATTGTTGAGCATCAGAGCCGGCGTCTCGGCCTCGTAATCGAGGTATTTCGCAAACACCTGCTTGATGCCCGCGATATTGTCGTCGATCTGGTCGGGCGTCAGCAGCGGGCGCTCATCGGCGCGGAAGGAGGGGTCGCCCACCTTCGTCGTGCCGCCGCCCATCAGGGTGATCGGCTGGTGGCCGGTCTTCTGCAGCCAGCGCAGCATCATGATCTGGATCAGCGAGCCGACATGCAGCGACTTCGCCGTCGCGTCGAAGCCGATATAACCCGGCACGGTGCCCTTCGCCAAAGCCTCGTCCAGCCCCTGATAATCCGTGCAGTCGGCCAGAAAGCCCCGCTCGATCATCACGCGCATGAAGTCTGATTTCGGATGGTAGGTCATCGTGCTTGTTCCTTTCGTCTGAGCGTGCGTATATCGGGGCAGGCGACGAGAGGGAAGCCATGTTGAAATCCGGGCCGGTCTGGGCGGTTGGCGCCATGTCGGGCACGTCTTTGGACGGGGTGGACGCGGCGCTCGTGTTGACCGACGGAACCCGCATTCTCGATTTCGGCCGCAGCGACTACCGCCCCTATACCGAGGCCGAGCGCGCGACGCTCCATGCAGCCCTCGGGCGCTGGCCCGGCGAGGCCGGGGTGGAGGAGGCCTGCGAGGTGGTCGAAACCGCCCATGCCGAACTGCTCAGTGGCTTCGGAGAGGCGCAGCTCGTGGGGTTTCACGGCCAGACGCTCGCCCACGATCCCTATGGGGTGCAGGGCCCGCGCCGCACCCATCAGGCCGGCGACGGCTCGGTCCTGGCCGAGGTGCTGTCGCGCCCGGTGGTCTGGGATTTCCGCTCCACCGATGTCGAGATGGGCGGGCAGGGCGCGCCGCTCGCGCCCTTCTTCCACTTTGCCTGCGTGAAATACGCCAAGCTCGATGCGCCGGCGGTGTTTCTGAACCTCGGCGGCGTCGGCAATGTGACCTGGGTCGATCCGCGCCAACCCTCGGCAGAGGTGCCGGGCGCGGTTCTGGCCTTTGACACCGGCCCCGCCAACGCACCGATCAACGATCTGATGCGGCTCAGGCGCAAGGCGGAGTTCGATGCGGGCGGAGAGCTGGCGCTGACGGGCCGCGTTGACGAGGCAGTGGTCGAGGCCTTCCTGACGCATCCCTATTTCCTGAAGATGCCGCCGAAGTCGCTCGACCGGAACGATTTTCATGACGTCCTGTCCCGTGTGGCCGCGCTGGAAGACGCGGATGCGGCAGCCACGCTTACCGCCTGTGCGGCAGCCTCCGTCGCGCGGGCGGGGGAGCATTACCCGACCGCGCCCTCGGCGATCTATGTATGCGGCGGCGGGCGGCTCAACACCGCGCTGATGGTGGCTTTGCAGCGGCGCATGAACGTGCCAGTGCAGCCGATCGAGGATATCGGGCTCGATGGCGACATGCTGGAGGCGCAGGCCTTCGCCTATCTCGCGGTGCGGGTGGCGCGTGGCATGGCAACCTCTGGGCCCTCGACGACCGGGGTGTCGGCGCTGATCGGCGGCGGCAAGGTCTCGCGCCCCGGCTAAATTCGCATCACTTGACGCTGATCATGCCGCGCCGCGGCGGACGGCGCTAGGATCGGCCTCATTGAAGAGGGTAGTCCGATGTCTGAAACTCCAACCGATCCCTGTCCGACGCCGCAGGCGCGCAAGCAGGCCCCGTTCTCGAACCGGGCCGCCGCGGTCTTCCTTGCGGGGCTCAGCTTCGTCGTCATGGTCATCTCCGGCCTCGTCGTCAGCATTGCGCCCTCGGGCCGGGTTGCGCGGGATATCGACTGGTCGCTCCTCGCGCTCGACCGCGCCGACTGGGAGCTTTTGCACCTCGCGATGGGGGTGCTCTTCGTCTTCGCCGGGGTCTGGCACATCAAGCTACACTGGCCGGTGATCCGCAACCTGCTGTGGTCCGCGGCGGCGCAAACGCTGTGTCACAGGCGCGAATTGGCGCTGGCGGTGGGGCTCGTGGCCGCGGTGATCGTGCTGACGCTGCTCTGGTGGCCGCCTGTCAGCTGGCTCGATCAACTCTCGCGTTGGGCGAGCATCGGTCTCTGGTGATCAACGGGGGATGTCGAAACCGGGTGGGGCCAGTTCGAACCCCTCGAAGCGAAAGCCCGGCGAGACGGTGCAGCTGACAAGGCTCCACGCCCCGGTCGAGCGCGCGGATTGCCACTGGCCCGCGGGCACGATCCCCTGCGGTTGATCGCCGCCGATCACGTCGGGGCCCAACAGCAATTCCAGCACCGGGCCCGCCTCCTGCGGCGCGATATCGAGCTGCACCGGCGCGCCTGCGTGGAAATGCCAGATTTCGGTCGCGTCCACCCGGTGCCAGTGGCTGCGCTCGCCCGCCTTGAGCAGGAAATAGATGCAGGTGCCCGAAGGACGCGCGCCGTCTGCGGCTTCCGCTTCCCAGGTTTGGCGGTAATGCCCGCCTTCGGGATGCGGCACGAGGCCAAGGGCCTCGATGATCGCGTCGGCCTCGTTCATGCGAAGAGCTCCTTGGCGAGCGTCTCGAAATCGGGCGCGATCGCGTCCCATTCCTCGCTCGGCACAAGGTCCTTGTCCTGAGCAGGCCCGTATTCGGTCGGGCGCGGAACGAAAGCGGTCTTTAGCCCCAGCGCCCGGGCTGCCGAGAGATCATCATTATGCGCGGCCACCATCATCACCTCTTCGGGCGGCAGACGCAGCGCGGCGCAGGAGGCCAGATAGACCTCCGGCTTCGGCTTGTAGTCGCGGGCGATATCCGCGCCGAGGATGCAATCCCACGGCAGCCCCGCGTGGCGCGCAAGCCGTGTCATCAGCGCGATGGACCCGTTGGAACATGGCGCGATGATCGCATGGCGCCTCAGCGCGTGAAGGCCGCTGACCACGTCGGGCCACGGGTTCAGCCGCTCCCAGACATGCGACAGGCTATCGGGTGCCGAGACCGCGAAGCGCTTGGCTACCCGGTGCAGGTTCTCGCGATGCAGATCGTCGAGCGCCACATAGCCGCGCCCGCCGTCGCGAATGCGCCGCATCGCAGGATCGTATTCGCCACGCCACGCATCGGCGAAAGCCAGGGAATCGATCCCGGGAAAGGCAGTTTCCACCTCATGCGCGACGGAGTTCCTCCAATCGACACAGGTGCCGAACACATCGAAAATCAGAGCCTCGATCATGGCCCGACAGTGACGCGGATCAGGGCGCAACGCAATCGCCCCTTCGGCTTGGCCCAAATTTCCTCGCCGAAGGCGAAACGAAAACCCCCGGCGAAGCGCCTGCTCCGCCGGGGGCCTGGGTGTCTCACGTCAAGACGCGCTTAGCGCAGGATCGAACGACCCGCATATTCCGCGGTCTCGCCCAGCGATTCCTCGATGCGGATCAGCTGGTTGTATTTCGCGAGCCGGTCCGAACGCGCCAGCGAGCCGGTCTTGATCTGACCGCAGTTGGTGGCGACCGCGAGATCGGCGATGGTCGCGTCCTCGGTCTCGCCCGAACGGTGGCTCATCACGTTGGTGTAGCCTGCGCGGTGCGCCATATCGACGGCCTGCAGGGTCTCGGTAAGGGTGCCGATCTGGTTGACCTTCACCAGCATCGAATTCGCGACGCCCTGCTTGATGCCATCGGCCAGACGCGTCGGATTGGTCACGAAGAGATCGTCGCCCACCAGCTGCACCTTGTCGCCCAGACGCTCGGTCAGGAGCTTCCAGCCTTCCCAATCGTCCTCGGCCATGCCGTCTTCGATCGAGATGATCGGATAGGCCCCCAGCAGCTTCTCGAGATAGTCGACATTCTCTTCCGAGGTCAGCGACAGGCCTTCGCCCTTCATCTCGTATTTGCCGTTCTTGTAATATTCGGTCGAGGCGCAATCCATCGCGAGGTAGATGTCCTCGCCCGGCTTGTAGCCCGCTTTCTCGATCGACTTGAGAATGATGTCGAGCGCGGCCGTGGTCGAGCTGAGTTCCGGAGCAAACCCGCCCTCATCGCCCAGACCCGTGGACATGCCGCTGGCCGAGAGCTCTTTCTTCAGAGTGTGGAATACTTCCGAGCCCATGCGCACCGCGTCGCGGATATTGCCCGCCGAGACCGGCATGATCATGAATTCCTGGATGTCGATCGGGTTGTCGGCATGCTCGCCGCCATTGATGATGTTCATCATCGGCACCGGCAGGACGCGGGCCGAGGTGCCGCCGACATAACGGTAAAGCGGCAGGGTCGAGAAATCGGCGGCCGCTTTCGCGCAGGCGAGCGAGACGCCGAGGATCGCGTTGGCGCCGAGGCGGCCCTTGTTCTCGGTGCCGTCGAGTTCGATCATCGCGCGGTCGATCTCGACCTGCTCGGTGACGTCCTCGCCGACGAGGTTCTCCGCGATCTCGCCGTTCACGGCCATTACCGCTTCCAGAACGCCTTTGCCCATGTAGCGGGCCTTGTCGCCGTCGCGGCGCTCGACCGCCTCATGCGCGCCGGTGGAGGCGCCCGACGGCACGGCCGCACGGCCCATCGTGCCGTCTTCGAGGATGACGTCGACTTCGACGGTGGGGTTGCCACGGCTGTCGAGAATCTCGCGGGCGTGGATGTCGATGATGGTGCTCATGGGGGCGCTCTCCTCGGGCTCCGGTTGATGCTTGGCTAGGTGCATACACCCGTGCTGCGCCTGCGAAAAGGCCGTAAGGGCAATTTCTGGAAGAAATGTTACCGCTAACGGCGACCTTCCCTGCGCAGTTTCGCCTGCCGCCACAGCGCATAGAGGCCCGAGCCCACAATCACCGCCCCGCCGATCAGCGTCCAGCGATCCGGGGGCTCGGCGAAGACGACGGTCGAAATCACGACGGCGAAGGCGAGACGCGAATAGCGAAACGGCATGATCACCGCGATTTCGCCCAGCCGCACCGAGGCGATCAGGGCGTAATAGCCCACCGGCCCGATCGCGAGCGCGCCGAGCAGGTAAAGCCAATCCATCGGTGCGGGTGTGACGACCGGCTCTGGCAGCACGGCCAGCAGCAGGAGCCCCAGCGGCAACACGCAGAAGAAGCCGAGTGTCGCCACCTGCAGCGAGGTCACGTCGCGCGGCACGCGCCGCGTGGTGACATCGCGCATCGACAGGCCGATGACCGCGCCGACCGCGAGAAGTGAGAGCATCGAGAATTCGTCCGTGCCGGGCCGGATCACGATCATCACGCCGAGAAACCCGATCAGGATCGCCGAAAGCCTGCGCCAGCCGACCCGTTCCTTCAGAAAGATCGCGGCGCCGAGCGTGGTCGCAAGCGGAGTCGCCTGATGGATCGCGGTGGCTTGGGCGAGCGGCGTGAAAGCCACGGCGGAGACGAAGAATCCGGTGCCGACGATCTCGCCGGCGTTGCGCAGCCAGAGCGCAGAGGAAAGCAGCGAGCGGGTGAAGATGCGCTCGCCCTTCAGCTTGGCGAGCACCGCGAAGATCGTCGCGCCGCCAAGCCCCACGGCGGCGAGAATTTGCCCCACCGGCCAGTCGCCCGCGAGCATCTTGATGAACATATCCTCGAGCGCGAACCCCGCCATCGCGAGGATCATCAGCATCGAGCCGCGCAGATTGTCGTTCTCGGTGGGTTCGGGTGTCATGGGGCGCTCCTGACCGGATGGTCAAGGCCCACCTAGCGCGCCTGTGATCGGCCTTCAAGCAGGGTGTCAGGCGCGGGGATGCGCACGGGTGACGATACCGCCGATATCGGCCCAGATCGGCAGGTGATCCGAGGCCACGCGCGCCAGTGGCGTATCCAGCACACCCTTGCGCACCACGCGGATTCCCGGCGAGGTCACGATCCGGTCGAGCCGGCCGATCGGGGCGCGCGAGGGGTAGGTCGCGCCCGGCGCATGGATGTGAAAGCCGGTCAGCGCTTCAAAGCCGTGGCGTTCGCGCCATTCGTTGAAATCGCCGATGGCGAGTGCCGGATGCGGCTTCACCCCGGCCATGATCTCGGCGATCCGGGTCCATTGTGCGCGCCGGTCGCTCCGCCGCAGCCCAAGATGCGCTGCAATGAGCAGGAAGGGCGCGCCGCTGTCGGGGGCGATGTTCACCGCGATGGCGCCGCGCGGCTCGAGGCCGGGCAGGGTAACCGGCTCGATCCCCAGCACCCGGGAGCCACGCCGGACCAGCACGACCTGCCCATGCCAGCCCAGCGAGGCGGCTGTGGTGCGGGGCATGTCGTGGCGGATGAAATCGGTCTCTTCCTCGATCAGCTTTTGCGGCAGTGCCGCTGGCCGCTCGCCCATGCGCTTGTCGACTTCCTGCAAGGCGATCACATCGGCGTGCAGCGCATTGATAACGTTCACTATCCGCGCCGGGTCATGCTTGCGATCGGTCCCCACGCATTTGTGCAGATTGTAGGAAGCGATCCGAAGTGTCATTTTTCTGAGTGCCTTACAGGGTGATCTTCATGTCCCGCAGAAGGTCCGGAAGACCCGTTCGTCGGGCTTCGGGGCGTCTTCATACGAGGCGTAACGCGGATCTTCCGCATAGGGGTCCGCCAGCGCCTCCATAAGCCTGTGGAGCGGACCGTCATCACCATCGACCGCGGCCGCGATCATCTCCTCGACCCGGTGGTTGCGCGGAATGCGCAGCGGGTTCGCCATCTCCATGACGGCGCGCGGATCGTCTTCGCTCGCGATCCGCTTCTCCCATCCCTCGCGCCAGAGATCGAATGCCATCGGCTCTGTGAACTCTTGACCCGCCGTCTTAGGATCGCGCCGCAACGCACTGAAGACACGCGTGAAATCGGCTTTCTCGGTCGCCATGCGGTTCAACAGGTCCTCGATGAGCGGCAGGTCTTCCTCGGTCGCCCCAGCGAGGCCGATCTTGCGGCCCATCAGCCGCAGCCATTCGCCCTGATAGACGCCGATGAAGCTGTCGACGGCGGCACTCGCCCGTTCGATCGCCGCATCGTCGTCGCCGATCAGCGGCATCAGGCAGGTCGCGAATTGCGCAAGGTTCCAGACCGCCACTTGCGGCTGGCGCGCATAGGCGTAGCGGCCCTGTTGGTCGATGGAGGAGAAGACCCGCCCCGGATGGTAATGGTCCATGAAGGCGCAGGGGCCATAGTCGATCGTCTCGCCCGACAGCGCCATGTTGTCGGTGTTCATCACGCCATGAATGAAGCCGAGCGCCATCCATTTCGCGACGAGCTCGCCCTGCTTCGCCGCTACCGCACGCAGGACTTCGAGCGGTGTTTCACATTCCGGATAATGTCTATCTATCAACGTGGTGAGGAGCGTTCTTAATCCATCGCGATCATTGCGCGCCGCGAAATACTGGAAGGTGCCGACGCGGATATGGCTGCGCGCGACGCGGGTCAGGATCGCCCCGGGACGCCCCGAGGCATCGCGCACAACGGTTTCGCCCGTGCGCACGGCGGCGAGCGCGCGAGTCGTCGGCACGCCAAGCTTCGCCATCGCTTCGCTCAGGACATATTCGCGCAACACCGGACCGAGCCACGCCCGCCCGTCAGAGCGGCCACGCGAAAACGCGGTGCGCCCGGCGCCTTTCAGTTGCAGATCGAAGCGCACGCCATCGGGCGCGACCACTTCACCCAGCAGCACCGCACGCCCATCGCCCAGACGCGGCACGAAGCCACCGAACTGGTGACCCGCATAGGCCTGCGCGATCGGCTCCGCGCCCTCGGGCATCGTGTTGCCGGCCAGCATCTCGAGCCCTTGGGGGCCCTCCAGCCAATCGGCATCCAGGCCCAGACGGTCGGCAAGGTCGCGGTTCAGCAGCACCAGTTCCGGCGCTTTCACCGGTTGGGGCGGCTGACGCTCGAAGAACGTGTCGGGCAGGCGGGCATAGCTGTTGTCGAAGGGAATGGTCATGGCGTCTCCTTACCTCCCTATCTAAGCCTTGCGCCCTTCAATCCAATCCCCGTTGGCTGTCAGCGGCCTTCAATGTTCCATGTCCGGCAGACCTTCGCGCGACAGCAGCACCGCGAGCGGACGCAGACGCGGGCTTTGCGAACAGATGATCATCAGCGCCACCATGATCGGCACGGCGAGGAACATCCCCGGAAGCCCCCAGACCGCGCCCCAGAAGGCAAGCGAGATGATGATCCCGAAGCTCGACAGCCGCAGCGCATGGCCCATCAGCATCGGGTCGATCACGTTGCCGATCACGAATTGCAGGATGCCGACCGCGACGAGCACCGTGCCCGCCGTGTAGGGGTTCTGGGTCAGCACATAGACCGCGAGCGTCGCGATAACCGTCGCGATGATCGAGCCGATCGAGGGGATGAAGTTCAGTGCGAAGGTGATGATCGCAACCGGGAGCGCCAAGTCGAAGCCGCCCACGGTGAAGACGCCGTAGACCGCAATCGCCGTGACGGCGCTGACGATGGCTTTGACCAGCAGATAGTGGTTCACCCGGCGCATGATCGTGCCGACCATTCGCGCGATCCGCTCTGCGCTGGCGCGATCCCCCATCAGCGAGTTCAGCTTCGCGTCGAACCAGATACGCTCGGCGAACAGGAAGCCCACGAACAGAATGATCAGGATCGTGGCCGAAAGCAGGTTCGAGGCCTGACCCGCCAGGGTGGTCAGATACCCTGCGACCTGAATGCTCTGCATCGATTCCAGCACCGATTGCTCAACCTCGGGGCCCATCCAGCCGAAGAGTTGCGCGATCGCCTGCTGCGCGGGACCCGCATAGTTCAGCACCATCGTCACGACGGTGTTCACCTGCGAGATCAGCACCGCGCTCAGCGTGAGCAGCCCGCCCGCGATCAGCGCCAGTGCCACCAGCGACGCCAGACGCGGCGGGATCGAGACCGGCCCGATCCGGAGCCGCCCGACCGCATTGATCGCCTCGGAGGTCAGCGAGAATAGGATGATCGCGATGGCCAGAGAGATCAGGATGAATTTCGCCTGCACCATCAGGAACAGCGCCAGCGCGAAGGCGATGATGCCTAGAAGCACGTTGGTGAGCGCGCGCGGCTCGAATGCGCGCCCATCGATCAGGGCGGGGCGGCCCTCATCGGGAGTGTCCTTCATCTTCATCATCTTCCTGTGCCTGCCCCTGACGGGGGCGTAACCTGATTTTCTTATGCTAGGAGCCACCGGGCAGGCGCGCAAGCGCCGAACCCGCGTGTTTTCAGGGCTTTTTAATGTCCTTCGCATTATTCCGGATCGGCTCTTGCATCCCTCCCGGATTTGCGGATAAACCCGCCGGCGGAGCGGTGGCCGAGTGGTCGAAGGCGCACGCCTGGAAAGTGTGTAGGCGGGAAACCGTCTCGAGGGTTCGAATCCCTTCCGCTCCGCCATTACCCCCTTTCAAGCCCATGTTTTCAAGCGCCTAGCGAGGCTTTGCGCCGCAGTTTACGCTGCGCGGCGGGAGCCCGATCTCTCGCTTCGCGGGGGCCAGCGTCGACTCGCGCGTCATGGACGGGCGGGACGATGTTTGTGGTGAACGCTTCGCTGCAGAAGGCGCTGCAGTTCTGCTGATCCAGTTGGCGGGACTTGCTTCAGCGGTCGGGACGGAGCCGATGACGTTTTTCCTGGCCAGCATCGTCGGTGCATTCGAAGCGCGCCTTTCGCCGATGGCCCGTTGCGTTCTTTGCAATGCGCTCCGATCCGTCCCGTGCGCTGTGCGCAGTTTGTTCCGGGCGATGCCGGACATGGTCGAATGTCTCGAAACGCCGCGCCGTCCCATTCCTTCATCTCCGAGAAACCAAGGTTTACGCAGGTTTGCACGTTTTCGTGATTTCGGCACTGCGGAGGGCGCTCGGGCGCCAATTTCGCAGAACCCTATAAGTTCTCATAGGTTGCGAGCTTTCGGTGCCGTGACATGAAATGCGCGTGATCGGTTCGTGTGCTTGGGCCGTGACAAAACACCAAAAAATCGGGGTATTCTCATGACATTCAAACTCGCTCTCGCGGCGTCAGCCGCCTGTCTTGCGCTGGCTGCCTGCAACAGCAGCAACGGGTCTTCCGGGGCCTTGACCTCGGCAGAGGCCCAAAACGTCGATGCAACCTATAGTGATTATCAGGATCGGATCGGCGGCCCGACCATGACCGCGACTGCGCCCGAAGGGCAGGCCTCGATGTCGGGCTACATGGGCATCGACAAAGTCAATCCAGACGACGCCTCGACGACGGTAATCGGAAAATTGGCAATGGATGTCGATTTTGGCGCGGGAACGCTGACCGGCAAGGGAACGAACTTCGGCATCTACAGCGGCGACGTCCTGACGAAAGAAGCCGATGTGACGGGCTCGCTCGACGTTGCGGGCACGGTTACCGGCTCGACCATGGCCGCGACCGCGACGGGCACGATGTCGGATGGCACCTCGCCCGGCGCAGATTTCGATCTGAAAATGAACGGCGGCTTCTATACGGACGCCAACAACGGGAACGTGTTGACCGCCGTGGGTGACGTCTCCGGCACGATGACCGAGGCAGGCAGTGATCCTAACACCAATCTCGGCGGCGCCTATTACGCCACCGAGAATTGAGGCGGGGCTTTCCCTGCACAGGCCGGGCGTTCTGCGCCCGGTCTCTTTCCGTCTCGCCGAGAGGCAAACGACAAGCGCGATGCGATACCGTTCTTCCTTCCTCCTGATCTGGCTCGCCTTCGCGCTTGTCACCTCCACGCTCTTGCCGACGCGTAGCTTCGCCGAACAGACGGTTTCGGATTGGCTCGGCGTGGCGAATGCGCAGCTCGCGCAGGGCAAACCGGGGCGGGCGCTGCTGATTTTCGGCGAAATCGCGTCGCGCCATCCAGAATTTTCTCCGGCGCAGGCCGGGTTGCAGCAAAGCTTCAAGAAACTTGGCTCCGTGCGCCGTACCGAGGCGTTCCTGCGTTATGCGCTCGCCAAGGATCCAAAGCACGAAGGCGCGCTTCTCGCGGCGTGGCAGGCGCTCGATCGCGCGCATCCGCTGCGCTTCTCCGCCACCGCCTCGATCCTGCCGAGCAGCAATGTCGATCATGTCGCCTCGGAGCGTTACCTCGTGACAGATTTCGGGACCTTCCTGATCAAAGATGGCGGCAACGAGACCTCCGGCGTGGGGCTCGGCTATGGCGCCAATCTCGACTGGTTCATTCAGCCGCGCCCGGGTCATCGCATCCGGTTTCGCGCCTCTTATGCGGGGGCGTGGTACCACACTGCGACATTGCGTTATTCCGAGCCCGGCCTTGCGG
Source organism: Thioclava sp. IC9 (assembly GCF_002213225.1). Classification (NCBI taxonomy): domain Bacteria; kingdom Pseudomonadati; phylum Pseudomonadota; class Alphaproteobacteria; order Rhodobacterales; family Paracoccaceae; genus Thioclava; species Thioclava sp. IC9. The sequence continues at coordinate 736,131 of NZ_NBNX01000001.1, read as the reverse complement.
TGCAATATGAGCATCTCGGCCGTCGCGGGCCCTGGTCGGTCGAGGCGTTCGTCCGCGACAGGCGCTATGGCGGCGGGTCGCAAGACATCACGTCGGACAATCTCACGCGCGGAGTCCGGTTCGCGAAGGCGTGGCGGTCCGTGGCGGGCGGGCGCACGGTTTTCCGGCTGGGCGGCGAATATGCCAGCTATGGCGAGAAGTCCTACCTGAGCGGGCCGAGATATTACGTCGATCTCGCACGCCGGACGCGGGTGGGGCGGCGCGGTGCCCTGAGCTATGGCCTGAGGCTGGAGCGCGCCGTGCCCCGGACGGACTATCACCGCTATTCCGGCGCCGAATTGCGCGTGGGTTTCGAGCGCCCCTTGATCGCGGGCGTACGGGGCGGGCTGTCGCTCAGCTATGGCGAGCGCCGCTATGATGCCGCCTTTCCGATCGTCGGCGTGCATCGCCGCGACCGGGCCGCAAGCCTCGGTCTGAGCCTGGAGTTGAAGCGGGTGAAAGTCCTCGGTCAAACGCCCAGAATTTCTTGCACGGCGCGGCGCACCCGGTCGAATGTCGCGCTCTACACGACGAACTCGGTCGATTGCGCTTTTTCCCTCAAGCTTGATTTTTGAGGAAGAGTCGGTGCTTTATGTCAAAAAACATAATCGGTGAGCATTTCAGCTTCGTCGCAGTCGGGTGCAGGCTCGACGGTCCGATTGGCGGTTGTTTGAAAAGTTTGGGGGGCCAATGCCGGGTTCGTTTCTGCGCGTCGTTTTTCAAGAAACGCACATCATGTCACCAATGGTCCGCCCGCGACGACTGACCTGATCCGATGTCACATCTCATATCGCATCACGAGATCTACGACGCCGCGCTTGACGACGAGTTGTTCACGTTGCTGCCCAGCATGATGGCGCGGGAGATCGACATTCCCTCCGCGGTCTTCATCTGGCTCCATCCCGGCGACTATCGCGAAATTACCGCCGGAACCCAGGCGGAGGCCAATCTCGACTACAATTCCTTCGAGGGGCACGACCCATGGTTGGCCCATGGCACGCCGGAGAAGTGTGGAACAGGGCTGTTTCGTTTGTCGGACCACGTGAGCGCGCAGGAGTTCGAACGCAGCGAAATGTATAACGATTTCATCGTGAAGAACGGTGTCGATCGCTACTGGTGTCTCGCGATGATGCAGAGCACCCGCGACGGTTTGGTCGCCACGGCGTTCCACAAGGGCAAGCGCGGTGGGGATTTCACCGACCCCGAGATGAAGACTCTCGGCGCGCATGTCCAGGATCTGGGGCGGCTGCACAAGATCCGTCGGGAGCTTCATCGCGCCAGTATCCAGCAGGTCACCGCGTCTGATAACAGCCTGCTCGATGACGCGCCGATTTTAGAGCTCGACCACGAGGGCCGCCTTGTGCGGATGAACGGGATGGCGGAGACGCTGATAGAAATCCACCCGCTTCTCGTGCTGAATTTCCAGCGTGTGCTGCGGGCGCGCGGGGCGGCGCAACCTGCCTTGCGCCGAGCGATCGGACGGGCGACCGATGCTGGTAAAAGCGCGGCGGGCTCGCTCGATCTGCCGCAGATGCGTGGGGCGGACGGGCGGATCATTCCGAGGCTGCGACTGAACCTTCTGCCGCGCACAGATGGCGGGCGCCGGGTCCTCGTCATCGTCACGAGCGAGGAAGAGACAGCCCTTCGCGATCTGGTGGATGCACCGCGCGACAGGATTCACCTGACCCCGCGCGAGCGCGATGTCCTGCACGGGATGATCCGCGGCCGCAGGCGCGATCAGCTGGCCCATGACCTCGATCTGGCCATGCCGACAATCGATATGCACAGCGCCAACCTGCGCCGCAAACTCGGCGCCCGGACGATCGCCGAAGCCGTGGCGATCGCATTGCGCTTCGGGCTTTTGTAGCGCGCGGGCAGCCGGGCCGCCCACGTGCCGGTCACATCATCCCACCACGTTGAACTCCGGCCCGTAGGGGTAGCCTGTGATGTCCTCGTTGCCGTTCTCGGTGATCACGAGGATGTCGTGCTCACGATAGCCGCCCGCGCCCGGCTGGCCCTCGGGGATCGTCAGCATCGGCTCCATCGAGATCACCATTCCGGGCTCCAGCACCGTGTCGATATCCTCGCGCAACTCCAGCCCCGCTTCGCGCCCGTAGTAATGCGACAGCACGCCGAAGCTGTGGCCATAGCCGAAGGTGCGATATTGCAGCAAGTCACGCTCGGCGAAGAAGGCATTGATAGTCTCGGTCACCTCGGCGCAACTCGCCCCGGGTTTCAGAAGGCTCATCCCGTATTCATGGGCGGCGACATTCGCCTCCCAGATCGCGCGCGAGGCGTCGTCAACCTCGCCCACGAACAGCGTGCGCTCTAGCGCCGTGTAATAGCCTGAAATCATGGGGAAGGTGTTGAGCGACAGGATATCGCCGCGCTGCAAAACGCGCCCCGTCACCGGGTTATGCGCGCCGTCGGTATTGATGCCCGACTGGAACCATACCCAGGTATCGCGATACTCGGCGTCGGGAAATCGCCTGGCGATTTCCAACTCCATCGCGTCGCGGCCCGCCATCGCCACGTCGATCTCGCGCACGCCTTCGCGGACTGTCTCGCGGATAGCATAGCCACCCACGTCCGCGACCGCGGCCCCTTGCCGGATCAGGGCGATCTCGGCGGGCGATTTGTGCATCCGTTGCCGCATCGTGGCGGGGGCGATGTCGCGGGTCTCGGTCGGCTCGAGGAAATCCTGCAGAAGCGCCGCCTGCGCAAGCGTCAGGTGATCGGACTCGATGCCCAGCACGCGGCGTTTGCCGGTGACGGAGGCGATCGCGCGCCAGTAATTGTTCCGCGCCCAGTCGGTATAGGTGATATTGTCGCCATGGCCGCGCCGCCACGGTTGCGCGGCATCGATCCCCGCCGAGATCGTCACGCTGTCGCTTGGCGTCACGACCAGCGCGTAGGGCCGCCCAAAGGCGCAGTATAGAAAGCCCGAGTAATAGGCGATGTTATGCATCGAAGTGAACAGGCAGGCATCAATGCCCGCTTGGCTCATCGCCGCGCGGAGACCCGCGAGCCGCGCCTCGTATTCGCTGGCAGCGAAGGGCAGGATGCGCTCGCCTTGGTGAAATCGGTAAAAAGCAGGACGGTCCATCGGCACTCTTCCTTATCAGAGGCCGCAACGCGCCGAGGGACGATCTTCCCCCGTCGCGCGCTGCGACAAAGCAAGATCCCGGCGTACAGGACGGGTGATCGGGCGGGCGCGCAACGCGCTGGCGACGCCATCGCCTTCAGCCCTCGCCGACAGAGTGGGCGAAAACGGCCCCGCTGCCAAGTCCTTGGCGGCCGCTACGTGCGATTTGTTTTCGCACGCTGGACGGGGGCGGAGTGGCCATCGCATTGGTCGCGCGACATCCGCCGCCGCAACTGTTCAGCAAGGCCGAGGCGGGGATCTAGGATGCGCTTGCGGATGTCGTGGTGTCAGCGACCGCTCGCCGCCGCAACCGATCACGCCCTTTTGCTGGACGGAGGGCCGCGCAAGGCACTATAGCTTGGGGAAATTGATCCGCGCGAGGGGCAGGGCGCGCCTGCCTCACGCGCCACTCGGAGCGCAGAATGTCGAAGACAATCCATATCCTCAACGGCCCGAACCTGAACCTTCTGGGCAAGCGCCAGCCCGAGATCTACGGCTCGGACACGCTCGAGGACGTGGAGCGGATTTGCCGCGAGGAGGCGCAGCCCCGCGGCTTCGATGTCGCGCTGTTCCAGTCGAATTTCGAGGGCGAAATCGTCGAGCAGATCCACCATGCGCGCGACGAGGCCTGCGCCATCGTGATCAATGCGGGGGCCTATACCCACACTTCCGTCGCGATCCTCGACGCGCTCAACACTTTCGAAGGCCCGGTCTTCGAAGTGCATATTTCCAATGTTCACAAGCGGGAAAGCTTCCGCCATCATTCCTACATCTCGCAACGGGCGGAGGGGGTTCTGGCAGGCTTCGGGATCGAGGGTTACGCGCTCGCAACCCGCCGCGCCTGTTCGGTTCTGAGTTAAGAGGGGACTTTAAGATCGGTCTGCAAGCGTTTGAGAAAAGACTTAGAATTGCGTTCGCGCTGATCCCGGGCGCGACCTGCCTCGCACTTGCACTCAACCTTGCGGCCCCCGCCTGGGCGACCGACACCGGCGGCGACCGGAACATCGCCAATTCCGGCAAGATGAGCGACCGCGACTTCTATCGCGCCATGGCCTGCGCCGCGCGGCCTGGGGGCGCCTGCACCTTGCCCTACCGCCGCTGGTCGGCCAGCAAATGCCGCGATCTGACGGTTGGCCTCGCCTTCCGCTCACAGCATTTTCCAGCCAAGCGCGCCCATGCCATCGAACAGGCCGCCCGTGCCGCGATCGCGCAGGTCAACAAGACCGGCGCTGCGTTGCACCTTAGCTATGCCGGGGCGCGTCCCGCCGATATCAAGCTCTACCTGACCGACACGCCCGTGGGCGGCACGGTGCGCGGTACACCATCGATGCGGCTCAATGGTCGGCGACTGGGACCGGGCACGGTCGCGAAGGTGACCTTCTACTGGCAGACCAACACGGGCCGGATCATGGATGCCGATATCGCCTTCAGCCGGGACATCCAGATGCGCGATATCCGCTCGGTCGTGCTGGAAGAGATCGTGCAATCGCTCGGTTTCTCGACCGATCTGGAAGATCCGTATTACACCCAAAGCTCGATTTTCTCTGAGGACGGGAATTCGGTCACGCGGCTGATCGGGCAGGACGCGATGGCGCTGCGCAGCCATTACCCGCCGCGCTGATCACATCACCTGCGTCGCGCCGCGGATCAGCAGCAGGACCGACAGCACTGCCAGCATGATCTGGATAACCCGCATGTAGAGTTGCTGCGACAGCCGCGCGGTCAGCCAACGCCCCGCAACGGTTCCTGCGATCCCCGCCACGGCCAGCCCCGCGACAAGGGGCCAGTTCAGCCCGTCGAGCTGACCGATCACCCAATAGGCGGGCAGTTTCACGATATTTCCGATGGCGAAGGCGATGGCGATTGTGCCCGCGAATTCCAGCTTGGGCAGCTTCTGCGGCAGCAGGTAGGCCTGCGCAGGCGGCGAGCCGGAATGGGTGATGAAGCTCGCGATCCCGGTCAGCGTGCCCCAGAACAGCCCCGGGATCACCTTGGCCTCGGCCTGGCTGTCATCATGCCGTTTCAGCCAGGCGCGCCCGACATGCCATATCCCGATCAGCCCGGTGAAGATGAGCAACGCCCATTCCGGCGTGTAGGGCGTGATCACGGTCGCGATGGCGACGCCGGCAAGCATCGCGGGCACGAGAATGAACAGGTTCCGCCTGGAAAAATGGTGACGGTAGAGCCAGACGCCCACCCAGTCGGTCACGATATAGACCGGCAGTAGCGTGGCTGCCGCCTTCACCGGGTTCATGAACAGCGCGAGCATTGGCACCGCGATGGCCGCAGCGGACGACAGCCCTCCCTTCGACATGCCGACGACCAGCGCCGCGACGATCAGCAAAATGGTTTCATACATGTGAACGGCGTCCGGGCAGGAGGGGAGAAGCGGGCGGCCCGGCGGGCCACCCGAAAGAAGGCGATCAGGCGCCCGCGTCTGTGAGGCGGCGCATCTCTTCGTCGCTGAGCGTCATCTCCGCGGCCTTCGCGAAGCTTTCCACCTGCTCGATGCTGGTAGCGCTGGCGATCGGGGCGCTGACGCCCTCCCGGTTGATCAGCCAGGCGATGGCCACCTCGGCGGGTTTCGCGCCTTTCTGGCTCGCCACGTCTTCGAGCACGTCGAGAAGCGCCATGCCACGATCGGTGAGGTATTTCTCGACCATCCCGCCGCGCTTGCGGCCTTCCAGATCGGCTTTCGAGCGATACTTGCCCGACAGGAACCCGGCGGCGAGCGAGAAATAGGTGACCACCCCGATAGTCTCGCTCACACAGAGATCGCGCAACGGCCCGTCGAAAGCCTCGCGGTCATAAAGGTTATATTCCGGCTGGATCACCTGATAGCGCGGCAGCCCCTCGCTATCGGCAGTCTCCAGCGCCGCTTTCAGCATGGCGGCATCGTAATTCGACGCTCCGATCGCGCCGATCTTGCCCGCTTTGAGAAGCTTGTCATAGGCGCCCAGCGTCTCGGCATGGCTCACGCTGTCATCGGGCCAATGCGAGAAATAGAGATCGACGTGATCGGTGCGCAGCCGCGCCAGCGACCGGTCGATGGCTTTGGAAATCCACTCCGCGCCGAGGCCTTTCTCGTCCGGGCCGCCCATATCCGAGCCGACCTTGGTGAACAGCTTCACCTTGTCGCGCATTCCGGGGCGTGCGTCGAACCAGCGGCCAAGAACCGTCTCGGACTCGCCGCCCGCATTGCCCTCGGCCCATTTCGAATAGACATCGGCGGTGTCGATCGCGTCGAAGCCGTGGTCGATGAAAGCGTCGAGAATGCGGAAGCTTGCGACCTCGTCGAGCGTCCAGCCGAAGACATTGCCACCGAAGACGATGGGGGCGATCTCGAAGCCGGTCGTTCCGAGAGCTGTGCGTTTCATGGGAGGTCCTTTCGCTTGCTCAGACCAGCAGCCCACCACCTTCGACGAAGACGGTGGTGCCGGTCATGTAAGGGTTGTCCATCAGGGCGAGCGCCTGAATCGCGATATGCTCGGGCAGGCCCACGCGACCCGCAGGAAGGCGGTCCGCGGCATTGTCGAACATCGCGCGGCGGCTGTCGCCTTCAAGGGTCTCGTACATCTCGGTTTTCACCAGCCCGGGAGAGATGCAGTTAACCCGCACCGGCGCGAATTCCAGCGCGAGGCCACGGGTCAGCCCCTCGAGGCCGGCATTGATCGCGCCCTGGATCGCCGCGCCCGCCTTGGGCCGCTGCGACAGAAAGCCCGAGGTGAAGGTGAGCGAGCCGCCGTGGCCGATCTTCGCCGCACGAGCGAGCCGATAAGCGCCCCAGAACTTCGACTCGAACGAGGCCTGCGCGTCCTCCAGCGGCAACTCCTTCACCGCCGCGACCTTGGTGCTGGCTGCCGAGCAGTAGACATGTTCCCACGCTTCGCGCTCCGCGAAAAACGCCTCCAGCGCGGCGGCGTCGCCGGTATCGAGCGTGACGCCCGCGACGTTGCCGCCCAGCCGTTTGCAGGCATCCTCGATCTTCTGAGCCGAGCGGGAGGCGATGGTCACCTGCGCGCCGCGCGCGAGCGCCGCCTGCGCCACGCCGAAGCCGATGCCGGACGAACCGCCGACGACGAGAATGCGGTTGTCTTTCAAACTCATGACGATGGTCTCCTCCTGTCGGGCCCGCGGTGAGGGCGGGGCGGTCTGCGCTTCAAATCGACTTAGGGCCCTGCGCGAGATCGTCCCGAAATTCTTTGCGCCGGGCGCGGGCTGCGCAAGACCCAGCAGAGCGAAAACAAATCCGCCCTCGTTGTTCGAAATCAATGCCACGGGCCGGAGGGCACGGCAGGCTTACGGTCGAATACGCCCCTGCAGAGGCTCATCCGGATGTCCGATTTCGAAGGTTACACCGACCGGAGGGAGGCGGGGATCATCCTCGCCCGAAAGCTAGACGCCTATCGCGGGCGCGACGCGGTGGTGCTTGCCCTGCCGCGCGGTGGGGTGCCGATCGCGTGGGAGATCGCGGAGCGTCTCGATCTGCCGCTGGACCTCGTCTTCGTGCGCAAGCTCGGCGCGCCCAGCAATCCCGAAGTGGCGCTTGCAGCGATCGCGGGTCTTCGCGGCGAGGTGATCGTGCGCAACGCGGACGTGATCCGCGCCACCGGCTGCGACGCGGCGACGCTGGAGCGTCTCGCAGCCCGCGAACGCGAGGTGATCGCGGACCGGATCAAGCTTTACGGGGCCCCGGGGCTGCCGCTGGCCGGGCGGGTCGCGATCCTTGTGGATGATGGGGTGGCCACGGGGGCCACGATGCGCGCGGCGTTGCGGGCAGTGCGCGCCGCCGGTCCAGCCGAGCTGGTCTGTGCGACCCCGGTCGGCGCCACCGACGCGTTGGAGGCGATCCGCACCGAGGCCGACCGCGTGGTCTGCCCGCTCGAGGTGGAATTCTTCGGGGCGGTCGGGGCCTATTACACCTATTTCGATCAGGTGCCGGACGCCGAGGTCACGCAAATTCTCGCGAAGGCGCGGGCGCGCCCCTTGGGCAAGGATCCGGCATAGCGGCCCAGCGGCGCGATCAGGCCAGGAGGCTGCGCAACGAATGACGCATCGCCTGCGTCACCTGCCGGTATTCGCCCTCGGAAATCCGCTCGTGCAACAGATCGAACACCGCCGCCACCTCCGCTTCGGGATCGTCGAGCGGGCGGTCTGCGAACGCCTCCGTGACCCTCGCCACGAAGGCATCGCGAATGCGCGGATGCGCGGGCTGGCGGGAGGGCACGAAACCGTCATAGTAGATGCCGCGCAGCAACACTGGAAGCTGCGCCCCGAGATCGGCCGCTTCCGCGGTGGTCAGGAAATCGCGGATCGCATGCAAGGTGGTACGCAGCAGCAGATAGGCGTGGCTGCGATCCTTGTTGTCCAGACGATATTCCAGATCGTTGAGCCATTCCGCCACGATTTGCGGGGCGTGGTCGATGGCGCTCAGGCCGGTCACTTTCATCGGTCGAACCTCCCGGTCGAAGTACTGAAGACACCGCCTCAGCTTTGGATACTCGCGAGATATTCCGCGATCAGCAGGATTGTCCTTCCAGATTTGGGGCGGCCCCGCGCGCCTAACGGTTGCGGCGCACGGGGCAAGCCTCTGGTCATGCGCAATTATTGCGCCTTGACCGCGATGCGGCGGTCTTTTTCGCGCGCTTCGGTGGTTTTCGGCAGGGTCACGGTCAGAACCCCGTCGCTCAGAACCGCGTCGATGCGGTCTGGATCGACCCCGCGCGGCAAGGTGATCGTGCGTTCGAGCCTGCCGGAGCTCCGCTCCTGCACGACGTAATCGCCCTCATGCGTCTCGCGCTTGCTGGAGCTTTCTCCGCGGATCTTCAGGCGTCCGTCGTCGAGCTTGAGCTCAATCTCCTCGGGCTTGAGCCCGGGCATGTCGACGCGCAGCTCATAGCTCCCGTCATTCGCGACGAAATCCATCGCGGGCGCGGAGAGCGAAAGGTCGCCGAAGCCCGACGGCAGGGTCAGGGCGCGCGGCCATCCGGCTCCGGGACGCGCAAAGTCGTCGAACAGGCGGTCGATCTCGGAACGCAGCATCGCGAAGACATCGCGCCCCCGCGCGGGCGGGGCGGCGCTGGAGGCTGGAGGTTTCGCCGGTGTTTCGGCGCTCGGGGGCTTGCTGGTCGGCGGGGCGCTCTCGTGCTTGACGCCGATCTCGGTGGCTTGTGGTGTCATGCTGGATCTCCCATGCGAAGTGTCTTGGTAGAACGCCATCGAAGCTGTCACGACCGGTGCGGCTTGCGCATTGACGGCGCGCATAGGGGGCGCGGCGGACCGATGGTTCCGAACCGCTCCGACGTTGCGCGCGATCAATGCCGCATCGCCCGCAGCGGCGCAGTCTCGGCGCGATGCCAGCCACTCAGGAGCCCGAAGATGATTCCGCGCACCGTTGCCGCCGCCTTTCTCGAGACCGACGACGCCCGATGGCTCGCCCCGATGACGGCCGGGTTGTGTCGCGGTTTCAACGCCCATCTGATCGGGGTGCATGGCGTCGAGCCGCTGCCGCTGTTGGGGGGCGATCTGGCAAGCGATCCGATTATCTACCCCGAATTCCTCGACTGGCAGCGCAAGGAGGCCGCCGCGATCCGCGAGACCTTCGAGCACGCGCTGACGGCGGAGGATGTGCAGGGAGAGTTCCGCAGCCCGGTCGACACGCGCGACGCGCTGGTCGACTTCCTCGTAGATAGCTGCCGCGCCGCCGATCTGGTCGTCTCGGCGCGGGTGCCGCCCCATGCCGGCCGCGCGAGCGACATCCGTCTGCAGGAGCAACTGATCCGCCAGACCGGACGTCCGGTGCTGGTGGTGAGCGAGACCGCAAAGCTGGAGCGGCCCGCGCGGCACGTTCTTCTCGGTGTTTCCTGCAGCCGCGAGGCGATGCGTGCGGCGCATGACATGCTCTATCTTGCGGCCAGCGGTGCGCGGATCGATCTGCTCTCGGTGTCGCCCTCCGGGGGAGAGCGGCAGGCGGTCGACGATCTTCGCGACGATCTGGCGACGGCGCTCGACCGGCGCGGATATGACGTGACGCTTCTCGACCGGATGAAAACGACGTCGGAGGCGGGCGACGAGTTGCTGCATACCGCGCGCGAACGCGGCGCCGAGCTGATCGCCGTCGGCGCGTTCGGTCATTCGCGCCTCTATGATTTCGTGATCGGCGCGGTGACGACGCGCCTGTTGGAGACTTCCCATCTGCCGGTGCTGTTTTCGAAATAGGTGAGCCGATGCCCCAGCCGAAGAAAATCGAATGGATCGTGGTGATGAACTCTGCCAGCGCGCATGTGCTAGCCGATGCCGAGGGCCATGCGCTGGTCTTCGAGCTTGAATCGCCACATGCACGCCCGCGCGACCGAGACCGCGACCGGGCCGGGCGCAGTTTCGCGATCGGATCGCCCGGGCGGCGGGCCGCGATGGCGCCGCATGGTGATCCGAGCCATGTTCAGGAACTCGCCTTCGCCCGCGATCTGAGCGACCGCCTCGAACGCAGCCTTGGGGAGGGGGAGTTCGACACGCTCGTCCTCGTCGCGCCGCCACGCATGCTCGGTGCGATGCGCGAGGCGATGCCCGATTCCCTCGCGGCGCGCGTGAGCCGCGAAATCCGCTCTAACCTTGCGAGCCTTTCGCCGAACCAGTTCCGCGAAAAACTGCAGGAGGCGCTGAAGGTGACGTGACCCGCGCATTTGCATTTTGCAGTGACAGCGATCAATGCGCGCCGCCTCGCGGCTTCGCATCCTGACCCTGCCGCACGGAGTCGAACCCGATCAGAGGAGAAGTGTCATGGCCAAGTCTTCCAGCGAAGACACGCCCGACCGCGCCGATATCAAGGAACACGAGCGTCTGGCAGTCGAGGCGATCCGCTCCGATCTCGAAGATCTGCGCGAGGATGTGACGGAACTGGCGCAGGCGCTGCGTCGTCATGGCCGGTTGCGGGCCAGCGATCTTGGCGCCGAAGCGACGCGGCGCGGCCACGAGTTCGTGGAAGATGCCCGCGACGCGGTCTTCGAGATGCGCGAGGCGCTCACCGAGGCGCAGCACGACCTGCGCCGCAGCGTGCGCAGCCATCCCGTGCCGTGGGCCGGGGTGCTGCTGGGGATGGTGGGGACCGGGCTGCTGGTCGCCCTGCTGATGGAGCGACGCAATTGAGAGTTGGCGGCATGGGAACGGGTGCAGGCCGCGCGGGCGGTTGGGGTCGATAAAACGACACTGCTTGCAGGTCTGTTGGGGGGAGTAGCGCGCGTTTCCACATCGGAAGCGCGCGCTGCGCATTCTGGGGTCGAGTTCCACCGCGCACAACGTCCGTATACTCGCGTCCCGTCCAACCGGTGATTTTCCGACATGTCTCGCGCCAGGGCTCCGACCGGCTCAACGGCTTTGGCGAGGGGCCGATGATCACGCGGCGCTCAAGGTTAATTGCCCGCGCCCCGTTTCGTTGCTTGATCACGGTCAAAGACAGAACCGGCAGGGCGAAGGGATCATGGCGTACCTTCGGAGGAGGCGCCTGTGGAACGGCAGACAATTCTTATCGTCGAAGATGATGCCGCCGTGCGTGCGGCGCTGCGGGAGTGTCTCGAGGCGGAAGGCTGGGCGGTGCGCGAGGCGCAAGACGCGGCCGGCATGTTGCGCGAGATCGAAACGGGCGGCATCGACCTCGTGACGCTCGATCTGGGGCTCGGCGCCGATGACGGGTTTGCCTTGGCCCGGGTGCTGCGCGGGCGCAGAAACATTCCGGTCGTCTTCATCACGGGATATGGTCAGCCACTAGACCGGGTACGCGGGCTGGAGGCGGGGGCGGACGACTATATCGTCAAACCCTTTGCCGCGCGCGAAGTGGTGATCCGCATCCGCCGCGTGCTCGAGGGATACCGGACGCGGGCCGTGCCGGTCGACCGGCTCCATATCGATCACAGCAGCATCGACCTGCGTCGGGGTGTGATCGAGCATCGCGACGGGCGCCGCGAGGACCTGACCGGAACCGAGACGAAACTGCTCGAGCTGTTCCTCAGCCGTCCGGCGCAGGTGCTCTCGCGCGACGATATCAACCGGGCTCTGCACGGGCGCGACTGGTCGCCCTACGACCGCACCATCGACACCCATATCGCCCGGCTGCGGCGCAAGATCGAACCGGGAGACGCGTCGCCCCGGATGATCCGCTCGGTGCGCGGCGTGGGCTATGTCTTCACCGGGCAGATCAACCAGGAGGCGCGTCGGGGTTGAGCGCGCGCGCGACGGCTGCGCTCAACGTCGAGAGCGAATAGGGTTTCGTGAGCAATTCGATCTCTTGCTCGACCTTCGGACGCCCGGCGAATTTCTCCGATGCATGCCCCGAAGTCAGAAGCACCGGCAATCGGGGGTCTCGGGCGCGCACCCGATCGACCAGGTCGAAGCCCGAGCAACTGCCGGGCAGGACGATGTCGGAAAACAGCAGCTCCACCGGCTCGCCCGCGTCGATCTGCTCCAGCGCCTGATGCGCATTCCCGGCTTCGATCACCGCGTATCCCAAGGCTTCCAGCCGGTCGAGAACCGTCTCGCGCACCAGCGGATCGTCCTCGACCACGAGCACGAGCTGACCGTCACCCATCCGCAGCGCGTCGCGATCTTCGGCTGCGGCGAGCATGGGATCCCCGTCGACCTCGGGAAGATAGAGCGTGATCGTCGTGCCCTCACCGGGGGCGCTGTCGATGTCGAGAAAACCGCCCGCCCGCGCCACCGAACTCGCGACGCTCGTCAGCCCGAGCCCGTTCCCGACCCGCGCATCCTTGGTGGTGAAGAACGGATCGAGCGCCTGCCGCCGCACATCCGGCGTCATGCCGTGGCCGGTATCGCTCACGCTAACCGTCAGGAACCTGCCCGGGCGCGCGCCTTCGATTTCGCCTGCCTGCTGCACGTCGAGCTGCGCGCTGCCGGTCCGGATCGTGATGGTGCCAGCCGCCGAAATCGCATCGCGGGCATTGATGACGAGATTGAGCAGTGCCCCGTCCAGTTCCCCGCGATCCATGTAGATCTGGCCTCGATCCGCGCCCGGCAAGAGACGCAGATGCAACTGTTCTCCGAGCACCCGCTCGAGAAGCGTCCACGTCTCTGCGAGCTGCGCATCGAGGCCGAAGCGCACCGGTTTGGGCGTCCGCGCCCCCGCGAGCGCCAGCAGCCGCTGGTTGAACCCCGCGCCGATCCGCGTCGCGTCGATGGCGCGTTCGAGATGCCCGCGCGCGAGATCGGCCATCTCGGTGCGCGCCGCCAGCTCCAGATTGGACAGGATGACGGTCAGAAGATTGTTGAAATCATGCGCGATCAGCCCCGCCATCCGGCCTACGGTTTCCATCCGCTGCCCGCGCACCATCGCCGCCGCAATCCGTGCGCGCTCGGTCCGGTCGAGGATTGCGCCGATAGCGCCGACCGGGCGGGGCGGGTCGGCGCTCTCGTCGAAGCGGATGTTCCCGCGCAATTCGATCACCTTGGGCTCGGCGCTGCGGGCGAGCTTGAACTCGATGGAGAATTTCCGGCTGCCCGTGGGGTCGATCGCCGCGCGATGCGCCTCTTTCAGGCGCACACGATCCTCAGGCGCGGCGAGGGCGATCCACGTGTCGAAGCTGTCGGGCACCTCCTGCGTCTCGAGGAGTTGCCGGGCGGGCTCCGTCGCGACGAGCGTGTCGCGGTCGAAATCCATCTCGAAGAACGCAATTCCCGCGGCTTTCATCGCCTCGATGATCTCTTCCGCGCGCAGGTCCGTCAGCTGTTGAAATTCCTTTTCGGCGCTGATGTCCTCGATGATCAGGATGATCCCCGCGACTTGTCCTGCGCGGCGCAGCGGTGCGACGGTCCAGCGGGTCCACGCCTCGCGGCCATCGGGACGCATCGTGCGGCTCTCGTCGCACTGCACGGTTTCGCCCGCCAGCGCTTTGCCGCGCGCGTCGCGGCAGGCGGCGGGCAGCCAAGGCAGCAACGCGTCATGGTCCGACCCGACGGCATGTGCGATATCGCCCCCGTAGGCCGCCAGAAACGCCGCCGAAGCCGCGACGAACCGCAACTCGGTGTCGAACACCGCGACCGGAACAGGTATCAGATCGATCACACCCTCCAGATCCTCGGCGAGCGCCGCAGCGCTGTGGCCCGGTCTCGGGTCGGGCCTGCACTCTTCGGAATTTGCCATCGACGCCACTCCTTGCGCGCTTGGCACCACGCGTCCCGTGCCGCGCCAACCGCTGCCGCGGGCTCTCATACGGGCGTCGCGTGACGCTTCTCTCCGGAGCCCGCGACCCGCAGTGAGGTCACGAAAAGTTCCTGCGCCTGTTTTTGCGTGTCGAACACAGCCGCCGTCATTTCCTCGGCGACCTGTCCCCAGAGGCGGCGATAGAGCGCGGAATAGTCGTCGATCGCGCCCGAGACGAATTCCGACCACGCGGCGGCGATGGCCGCCGGATCGCCGGGATTGGCGAGATTGGCGAGCAGGGCGCGGTCACAGGTGATCCGATCGGTGGTGAAGCGCAGCCATTCCTGGTTGAACTGCAATGTCCGATCCGCCGCCTGCATCTGCATCGCGACGAAGGGGCCAAGCAGCGCAGGGTCCGGTCCGTCGGGTGGAAGCAGGCGTTTCAGCAGTTCGGCGTAGCCCGCATTGGTGTACGCGGTCGCGTCGGTCGAGCTGGGCATCGGAGCCTCCTCCGGAGTTGATGTCGGCTCCCCGAGCTTTGCCGCAGGGGCAGGCGCGTGCATTGATGGAGATCAATGCGCGCGTGGCGAAACCTGCCTTGGCCCGGGGCGGTTGCCTAGCGCCGCGTCCCGGGAAACGCGGCAGCCAGCGAGCCTTTGGGCGCTTGTCCCGCGCCGCTACGCATGGCCGCGGCTTTCCCGCCCATCGCCCCTCGGTCGAAGTCCGACAGGCGCGGCGCGGGAGCGGGTTCTGAAAGGGCCGCGCCGATCCGCTCGTTCTGGAACTTGGCAAGTCGCCGCAACCGCCCGAGATCGGTGACGGCGAGGTGATCGGGCGCAAGCAGGCGGATTGCGCCGCGCTCCTCGATCTGGTGCAGCGCGCGGCACAGGGTCTCCACTGTCATGTCCAGCAGCGAGGCCAGATCGCGCCGGGTCAGCACGATGCGGATTTGCGGCGTGCTGCCCTCGATCGCGCCGGGCAACTGCTCCACGAGCCAGAGCGCGAGCCGCTGCACCGTGCTGCGCCCGCGCATCTTCACCACGCTCATCTGCAATTCTTCGAATTGGCGGTTCAGCGCCGACAGGAAGCCCCGGAAGATTTGCGGATGTGACTGCAGAAAACCGTGCCAGGTCTGGCGCGGCATCCAGCAGATGGTGGTCTCGGTGGCGGCCTCGCTCGAGAACCCGTTCACCTCGCGTTCGGGGTCGCCGATCAGGTGGCCCGTGCGCAGAATCTGCAGAACGTGTTCGTCGCCGCCCTCGGTCAGAACGACGAGTTTCACGAGCCCGGATGCGACGATCCCGATCCGGTCCGCCGCTTCGCCCTGTGCCGCGATCTCGGCCCCTTGGCGATAGGTTTCGCGGTAGCTGCGCCGGGCGAAATCGAGTAGCGCGTCACGATCGAAAGCGCTGCAGAGCCCTGTCTGGCGCGCCGTGCAGTCGTCGCATTTCGCATCGAATTGCGGCCGTATCGGCTGAATACTTGACATGTTTCCCTCCCCTTGGGTCGCCCGGTCGGTGGCAGTTCGCGGGCAACGGTCACCTGCGTGACGAGAGGAATCTTGCCGTGTCGGAGGGCATCTGTCAGGCGGTGAATTGTAGAGAAATGTTAATTTGTGCAATTTGAGTGGCGTTGTGCGCAATATTGTTGCGCGGAGCATAGGGGATAGAAGGCGGCGGAGAGAGACCGCCACGCCGATGAATTCGGTCCCGCCGGCCACGCCTCGGGGAGGGGCGCATGGTGGCCGACGGGATTCGCGAAATGCTCTTCGACCGGGGCGACCGAGCGAGGTCACCCCGAGCCTTCCGCGAATGCCAAATGATGCCCCAGCGCGGAGCAGGCGCCATTATCGGGCGTCAATCGCGGCGTAGCGAAGGCGCCGGTGCGGGGCTCGGCTATCTGCGCGTAGGACCAGGCGCGCCCCGCCAGCGCCTCCGAATTGACGGCGGACAATGCCGCGGCACCGCGCCGCGGGAAAGCTGGGCCACCGATATGGGAGGATATCAAATGACTCAGGTTCGACCTTTCCTGCTCGCTCTCGTCTTGATCGGCGCGGCGGGACCGCTCGCGGCTCAGGACGCCATGACGTCCGACGAGATGGGCGCGCAGCTTTATGCGGACAATTGTGCCGCCTGTCACGGCATGAAGGGGCAGGGTGACGGCCCGCTCGCAGAGGCCTTCATTCAGGACATTCCCGCGCTGACCGGGTTGTCTGCGGCCAACGACGGGACGTTCCCGCTGCTCAAGGTTATCCAGATCCTCGACGGGCGGACGGAAGTGCGCGGGCATGGCGGGCCGATGCCGGTCTTCGGCGCGCTGTTCCGCAACGAGCTGGAGCCGTTGGTCGGGCGTTTCGGAACCGAGGCGGTGATCCGGGGCCGGGTGCTGGCGATCGCGGAGCATGTCGCCACCTTGCAGGAATGAAGGCACCTGCCGCGCGATTGTCGCTGGTCAATGCAGGCCGCGCGGATCGCGCGCAGACTTCCGAAATCGATGCGAGGAGTCGATACGGAGATCGCCATACGGATACGCTGCGCGCTGCGGCCCGGTGGCCGGTCCGCCCCGACACGGAGAGCTCCATCGATCGAAGGGTCATCGTTGTCGTGTGATTTCCGATGTGAAAACATCGACATCGCGCGTCGGACGATGGCCTTTCGTCACGTTTGACGCGCCCAGAGGCAGGGCCGGCCAAACTCTCCGGCGCTTTGACCAAATTTTTTTCGCGCAACTGTGACCCTGTCTCGCGCCTGTCGCAAACCTCTGCGAGAAATGGGCGAAACCCCGCCCAGACAGACCGTCCGAGAGGGTTTGCGGGTTTCGCATTGACGGCGGTCAATGGCGCGGCTGGCCGGATTGGTTTTAGCTGGGAGGCGTCATAGCCAAGCTCGAAGGAGTGTGCGGATGTTTCGTTGGATCACCCCCGAGAACAGTTCTGACCTTCTGCCGCAGCCGCGAAGGTCGCGGGACGATGGCCTCGCGCCGGAAACCGTTCCGTGGCCGCTGCCGGGCGCGCGCGCCAGACCGGACGACACGGCCGGCCCGACCGGAGTGCGGCTCCGGAAAACGGGACCGGACCGCACATTGGAGGTCTCGGCGTTGCGCGATCTCGGCCTCTCTCCACAGGAGATCGCGCGCTATCTCGGCCTCGCGCTGCAGGAGGTCGCCAGTTTGCTGAGCGCCGATCTCGACCTCGCTGCGAGCCTCGCCAACAATATGACTCCGGTTTATCGCACCCGCGCGAACGCGATGCGCTGGGTGGGGTGAGCCGGTCCCGCGATCATCGCAGACCGTCCTCCGGAATGTGAAGGGCGGCCTGCGAAATGCCGGGACAGGACAGGGCAGGATGGGGGCGGTCGCGGTTACCCGCGCGTCATGGTCACGGCCATCTGGCACAGGATCTCGAACATCACCGAGACGCCGAGGAAGGCGGTAGCGCCGGAAGGGTCGAAGGGCGGGGAGACCTCGACGAGATCGGCGCCTAAGATATCCACCCCGTCGAGCAGACGGATCACCTGCAACGCCTGATAGGAATTCGGGCCCCCCACTTCTGGCGTGCCCGTTCCGGGGGCGAAAGCCGGGTCGATGAAGTCGATATCGTAGGAGAGATAGGTGGGCTTGGAACCGACGATCTCACGCGCCTCGGTCATCACATCCTCGACGCCGCGGGCGTGGAACTCCTCGATCGGGATCACGCGCACGCCTACGCTGTCGGCAAAATCGCGATCTTCGCTATCATAGGTGGAGCCGCGAATACCGATCTGCACCACGCGTTTCGGGTCGAGCAGCCCTTCTTCGATGGCACGGCGGAAGGGCGTGCCATGCGTGTACATGGTGCCGCCGAAATAGCTGTGGAAGAGGTCGGTATGGCTGTCGAAATGTACCATGCCGAGCGGCTCGGGCTTGCCCAACGCGCGCAGGATCGGCAGCGAATTGAGGTGGTCGCCGCCTGCGGTGAGCGGGCGGATTCCATGCTCGCGGACCGTCTCGAAAAACCGGGTGATCCGATCCATCGCGTCCTGAATGTCGGCGGGGTTCGGGGCGACATCGCCGAGATCGGCGCAGTTGACCATCTCGAAGGGGCGCACGCCGGTCGCGCCGTTCTGCGCCCGGATCATCGTCGAGAGATCGCGCAACTGGCGCGGGCCGTGGCGCGGGCCGGGACGGTTGGTGGTGCCGGAGTCCCACGGGCTGCCGATCAGACCGATCTGCACGTCGCACAGGCGCGGATCGTCGAGCGGCACATGCGGCAGGCGCATGAAGGTCGGCACGCCCGCGAAGCGGGGCAGATCGAAGCCGGAAACGGGGTGGAAAAAGGGATCGCTGGACATGGGGTCGCTCCTGTCAGGTCATGACGCTGCCACCGTTCACGCCGAAGCATTGACCGGTGATGAAATTGCTCTGCGGGCCCGCGAGATAGCAGGCCATCGCGGCGATATCCTCGGGCTGGCCGAACCGGGCGAGGGGCGTCGCCATGTCGATTGCCAGCTGTTCGGGGCTCATCGAGGCGGGGCTCGTCATGTCGGTCTCGATCGAGCCCGGCGCGATGGCGTTGACAAGGATTTTCGGTGCCAGTTCGCGCGCGAGTGTCCGGGTGAGCGCGATGATCCCGCCCTTAGAGGCGGTATAGGCGGACATTTCCTCGCGCCCGAGAAAACCCAGATCGCTCGCGATATTGATGATCCGGCCTTCCTCGACCCTGCGCACGAAGGCACGGGCGGCGAGGAATGTGCCGCGCAGGTTCACCGCGATCACGCGGTCGAATTCGTCGATCTTCGTCTCGGCAATCGGGCTTTCGCGCAGGATTCCCGCGTTGTTCACGAGGATGTCGATCCGCCCGAACTGCGACTTGACGGCGTCGAACATCCCCTCGACCTGCGCCTCGTCGGAGACGTCGGCGGGCAGGGATTCCGCCTCGGTCAGCTTTTGAAGTTCGGCGAGCGTTTCGCGCGCCTGCGCATCGTCGGGATGGCAGAACGCGACTTTCGCGCCTTGTGCCGCCAGCGCCAGCGAGATGGCGCGCCCGATCCCGCGCGAGCCGCCGGTGACCAGTGCAACTTTACCGTCGAGGCTCATGACATGACCTCGCCGCGGTCGACGTTGAGCGCCTGACCGGTGATATTCGCGCCAGCCTCGGACGCGAGGAACATATACGGATCGGCCATGTCGGCGGGCACCATCAGCCCGTCGATGGCTTGCGCGGCCATGATCTCGGCCTCGACCTCGGCCTCGCTGCGCCCGCTGGACTCCGCCAGTTCCCGCAGCGAATTGGCCGCCGGCCCGGTTTTCACCCAGCCGGGGCAGATCGCGTTGACGCGGATGCCGCGGGGGCCCAGCTCCTGCGCCCATGTCCGGGTCAGCCCCAGAAGGGCGTGTTTGCTGGCGACGTAGGCCGAGAAGCCCGGTACGGCGGTGCGCGCCCAGATCGAGGCGGTGATCACGATGCGCCCGCCCTCGGGAATGCGCGAGATCAGCGCGTCGGTCACGTTCTGCGTGCCGGTCACGTTGATCGCCACGATCCGCTCGAACATCGCGTTGCCCGTGGGATTGTCGCCGGTGAGCGGTGTGGGGCGCTCGAGCCCCGCATTGTTCACCAGCACATCGACGCGTTCGATATCGGCCAGCGCCTCGGTCACCATCTCCGCCTCGGCGATGTCGCAGCGGATCGCGCGGACCTTGCCGGGCAGGCTCTCGGCGGCCTCATAGATCGCGTCGGTCTCTGACAGGATGATTAGGTCGGCGCCTGCGCGGGCAAACCCTTCGGCGATGCCATAGCCGATCCCGCTCGATGCGCCTGTGACCAGAACGGTCTTTCCGGTGAAGTCGAATGTCACACTCATTCCTTGCCGCGTCCTTCCTCTCTCATCAGCCGCATCAGATGCCCCTCCAGGTCGGAGTAGCCTTCCAGTTTCACGGCTTTTTCCTTGTCGGCGATCCGCGCGCCCTGCTTGAATTCGGGCACGATCACCTCTTTCACCCGGCCCGGATGGCTCGAGAGAAAGACGATCTTGTCGGCGAGGAAAATCGCCTCCTCCAGATCGTGGGTGACGATCACCATCGTCGTGTTGGTCTTCTCAGCGACGTCGATCATCAGCTCCTGCATCAGCCAACGGGTCTCGGCATCGAGTGCGCCGAACGGCTCGTCCATCAGCAAGACCTCGGGGTCATTGGCGAGCGTGCGCGCGATGGCGACGCGCTGACGCATCCCGCCCGAGAGTTGCGACGGGTAGGCTTCGGCGAATTTCCCGAGGCCTACGAGATTGATGAATCGCTCCGCGCGTTCGCGGCGCTCGGCGGCCGGGACGCCGTTGATCTGCATCCCGAACTCGACATTCTTGCGCACCGTCAGCCAGTCGAAGGAGGTATAGGCCTGAAAGACCATGCCCCGGTCGCGGCCCGGTCCCTCTACGCGACGACCGCCGATGACGATCTCGCCGCCGCTCGGGGTCTCGAGCCCCGCGATCATGCGCAGGATCGTCGATTTCCCGCAGCCCGACGGGCCGAGAAGGACGCAGATGGAGTTGCGTTCGACGGTGAAGCCCGCGCCCTCGACGGCGACCAGCTTGCGCCCGCCCGACAGCTCGAATTCCTTCGTGATTTCGCGGATTTCCAATGCGGTTTCGGCAGCCATGCTCAGCTCTTTCTCAGATAAGGGAAGGCCCAGCGATGCAGGGCGGAGAAGGCGAGGTCGAACAGCAGGCCCAGCACCCCGATCACGATGATCCCCGACAGGATTTCATCGGTCTTCAGGAAACGTCGCGCGCGCATCATCATCGCGCCGATGCCGGTGGTGGAGGCGACGATCTCGGCGATCACCAGATAGGTCCAGGTCATCGCCAGCATCTGGCGCATCGCGGTCACGATATCGGGCAGAACGGCGGGGAAGATCACGCGGGCCACGACCTTGCGGCGCGGTGCGCCTAGCGTGAGGGCAGTCTCGACGAGTTCCTCGCGGACGTTCTTGGTGTGATCCATGATCAGCGTGATCAGGAAGAAGATCACCCCGAGGAACAGCAGCGCCAGTTTAGGGGCCTCGCCGGTGCCGAACCACATTAGCAGGATCGGGATGAAGGACGGCGCGGGCAGATAGCGCCAGGCGGAAACGAAGGGGGCGAAGAACGCCTCGATCGCGGGGAAGGAGCCCATCATCACGCCCAGCGGCACAGCCACGGCGCTGGCCAGCGCGAAGGCGATCAGCACGCGGCTGATGGAGATCAGGACATCGCTGCTGAACCCGCGACTGAAGAACAGATCGAAGGTGGTCGCGAAGACCTGATGCGGGGCTGGGACGAGAAGCGGGTTCACCAGACCGCTGGCCGAGGCGACGATCCAGATGCCGAAGAACAGCACCCAGACGGCGAGCGCGGAAAGCAGCTTCTGACGGCGGTTCACGGGCTTGCGCAGCTGGAGAAAGGGAGTGGGTCGGGCGCTCAAGGCAGATGCTCCGGCTTGGGGGAAGGGAAGCGCCGGGACGTGGCGCTTCCCGCGTGTGTTAGTGTGCGGTCAGGCTCTGGCGGTAGCCGGACTTGACCAGATCGCCCATCAGCGAGCAGTCGACGCCCTTCGACGCATCGACCTTGTTTTCCATCAGGCCGAGTTTGATCCACCAGTCATTGGTCATCGCGATCGAGTCGACCATCGAGCCGTTGGCCATGCCAAGCGGGCCTTCGCCGTCGAGCACGCCGCAGAGCCGGGCAGACTCGTCGAAATCCATCATGTAGATGCCGCCCTCGAAGGACTTGCCGTTGGTGCCGATAACGTAGCCGACATCCTCGGCGGGCCATTGCAGGAAGGAGGCGATCATCTTGTTGGCCTCTTCGGTATGCTGGTTCCAGTAGGCCAGACCATCCCAGCGCGCCTTCAGTACCGCCAGCGCCGCCTCGCGGTTATCGGCGATGAACTTCTTGTTCATGTAGAGCGCGTCCATGAAGATCCCGGTCTTGAGCATTTCCGGATCGGAGGTGTCGACAATGGAGCGCGCGCCCGGTTTCGCCTCGAGCACCTTGGAAATCCACGGCTCGTACATGTAGGCGGCGGACAGGTCGCCCGACATCATCGGACCGACGGCTTCATCGGCGTTGAGGTTCACCCATTCCACCTGATCGGGAGTGATGCCCTCGGAATCGAGCCAGATCCCCATCAGCAGCTGGCCGATATAGGCCTGCGGGGCCGCGACCTTCTTGCCCGGCAGGTCGGCGGGCTCGGTGTCCGGTGCGAGGATGACGTGATCGACCCCGTAGGAGGGGTTGAGCTGAGCCACGTTCACCACGTCGGTGCCGCGATCCACGACCAGCGGCGTGTAATCGGCGGTGCAACCATAGACGTCGATCTGACCCGCGGCGAGGGCGGCATGCCCGCCCAGCGGATCTTCGAAGATCGTGATGTTGAGATCGTAATCGGGGATCAGGTTCTGCTCCTTGGCGACTTCGAGCATGGCATAGCCCGGCCAGGAGACGCAGACCCCGACATTGACGGTTTCAGCGGCGGCAGCGGAGAGGCTGCCCGCGGAGAGGGCGACCGCGGAGGCGGCGGCGATTTTGAGAACGGAGCGCATAAGCGGACCTCACTGTTGGTATGGATTCTTGATCTTGTGAAGAAAACTTTATGAGATAAAAACTTTTATGCAATAAAAATTTTGTCTTGACCAAAAACGAGCCATCGCAGACAACTGTTCGCAACCCTAGGAGGACCTTGTGAGCAACCTGCGCGCCCAACAAAAACAAGACCGTCGCAACCGCATCGTGACATCGGCCAAAGAGCTTTTTCGCGAAAAGGGCTATGACAAGACGACGATCGAGGCGATCGCGGTCGCCGCGGGCGTCTCGGGGGTGACTGTCCATAACTACTACGGAACCAAGGCGGGGGTGCTGCTCGCGCTGGTCATCGAGAGCGACAAGCAGCTCTTGGAACGGCTCGACGCCAGGTTGCCCGGGAAAGAGGCCGATCTCGTCGAGCTGACGCTCGCCTTCGCGCATGAGATCATGGAACACGCGATGCAGACGCTGGAGAAGGAAATCTGGCGTCAGGTCATCGCTGCGGTCACGATCGAGGCGGGCACGCAGCTGTCCAAGGCCTATTTCAAGCTCGACGAACAGCTTGCCTCGGTGCTGGTGCGCCGGATCGAGGCGATGCAGCGGGACGGCCGGCTCAGTGCCGATCTCAACCCGCTCCATCTGGGCCGCGCGCTGTTCCAGCTGCAGAACGCCCGTTTCATCCAGTTCATTTCCACCGACGCCGCGCGCCGGGACGATATCGAGACCTGGCTGCGCAACGATATCGTGGCGCTGTTCTCGGTGACGCTCCCGGTGTCCGCCGATCCTTCCTGAGCGGAGAGTGACATGTTTCTCAACCCGATCACCTGGCCCGAGGGCAAGCGCTGCGCCGCCTGCGTGACCTTCGATATCGACGCGGATTCGTTGATCCGCACCGCCCGTCCTGACGATGCCGAGCTGCGCCTGCAGCCGATTTCGATGGGTCGCTACGGGCCGACGGTCGCGGTGCCGCGCATCCTCGAGACCTATCGCCGTCTGGGCCTCACGCAGACCTTCTTCATGCCCGCCTGGGTGATGCAGAATTATCCCGCGACGGTCGAGGCGATCCTGAAGGCAGGGCACGAAATCGGGCACCATTCGTGGATGCACGAAGACCCGATGGAACATTCCGACGAACGCGAGGCGGAGCTGTTCGAGCGCGCGCTGGAGGTTCATGTCTCGATGACGGGCCACAAGCCGCGCGGCTATCGCGCGCCGGTCTATTCCTTCACGCCCGCGATGCTGAACCGGTTGATCGAGCACGGGTTTCTCTATGACAGCTCGATGATGGCCGACGAGTTGCCCTACCGCGTCGAAACCCCGAAAGGCAGCCTGATCGAGATGCCGCCGCATTGGGGCACCGATGACTGGCCGCCCTTCGCGCATTTCGGCGAGATCGACTACCTGATGCCGATCCGTGCGCCCTCCGATGGCATCCGCGCCTTCGCCGAGGAGTTCGACGCGATGCACGAGGCGGGCGGGTTCTGGATGCCGGTGCTCCACCCGTTCCTGACGGGCCGGTTGGCGCGCTGGCGCGAGATGGAACGGCTGCTGGAACGCGCCGTGGCGACGGGCGACGTCTGGTTCGCACCGATGGAAGAGATCGCCAGCCATGCGAAAGCTACGGAGGCGACGCTTCGCCACGAACGGATCGGCGTCGAGACGTAAAGCCGCTTCGGGAACGAAGGCCACCGATCTGCCAAATAGAACACCGCGGCGCCGAACAGCGCCGCGGTGTCTTCGTTTATCTGTTGGCTGTTCGCGCTTATTCGGCCGCGGTGTCGGAGGGCATCGCGGGGAGATCACCATCCGCCACCAGGTGTCCGTCGCCAACGTCGCGCAGCGTGAGCCGCTGCGGGCCGGTGCCCAGCTTGTAGACCGGGCTGGGAACCTCGCCGGAGAGGCGCGGAATGGGTTCGCGCACCTTGTCGGGGTCGGGGATCGGCACGGCGGCCATCAGGCGCTTCGTGTAGGGGTGCTGCGGTGCGCCGAAAATCTGCGCCCGCGTGCCCATCTCCACGATTTGCCCCATATACATCACCGCGATCCGGTCCGATATGTTCTCGACCACGGCCATGTCATGGCTGATGAACAGGTACGCGATGCCGAACTCGCGCTTCAGCGCCTCGAGCAGGTCCAGCACCCGTGCCTGCACCGACACATCCAGCGCCGAGACGCTTTCATCCGCCACGATCAGCTTGGGCTGCAGCGCCAGCGCGCGGGCGATGCAGATTCGCTGGCGCTGGCCGCCCGAGAACTCGTGCGGATAGCGGTCGAGCTGATCGCGGGTGAGGCCGACGCGTTCGAACAGCGCCGCGACCTTCTCGCGTTGCTCCTCGGGCGTACCGATGCCATGGATCACCAGCGGCTCGGCTACCAGATCGCCCACCCGCATCCGCGGATCTAGCGCGGCCATCGGGTCCTGAAAAACGATCTGCACGTCGCGGCGCATCTCCTTCATCTTCGCGCCGCTCAAACTGCCCATCGTGTGGCCTGCGACCTCGATGCGGCCCTGATGCGGCACGAGGCCGGTCAGCGCCTTCGCGATGGTGGATTTGCCGCAGCCGCTTTCACCCACGAGCGAGAAGGTCTCGCCCTCCATTATATCGAAGCTTACACCTTCGACCGCGTGCACTCGGTGCGTGACCTGCGACAGGATACCGCCGCGTATGTCGAAATGCACCTTCACGTCGCGCAGCCGCGCCACGGGTTTGGCATCCGGCGACGCGCCCGCAGCGCCGCTGCCATCGCCCATGCGCGGTACCGCGGCCAGCAGGTCCTGCGTATAGGCCTCGCGCGGGGCGGTGAAAATCTGCGAGACAGGGCCGGTCTCGACCGCCTGACCCTGCTTCATGACGATGACCCGCTCGGCCATCTCGGCGACGACGCCCATGTCGTGGGTGATCAGGATGATCGCCGTTCCCATCTCGTCCTGCAGATCGCGCAGCAGATCGAGCACCTCGCGCTGCACTGTCACGTCGAGCGCGGTCGTGGGCTCATCGGCGATCAGCACGTCGGGGCGCAGCGCCAGCGCCATCGCGATCATCACGCGCTGCCGCATGCCGCCGGACAGCTCGTGCGGATATTGCGTCATGCGACGCTCGGGTTCGGAGATGCGCACACGCCGCAGTGCCTCAAGCGCACGGGTCCGAGCCTCTGGCTTCGAGACCGGCTCATGCGCGCGGATCGCTTCGGAGAGTTGCAAGCCGATCGTCAGCACCGGGTTGAGCGAGGTCATCGGCTCCTGGAAGATCATCGCGATGCGGTTGCCGCGAATGGCGCGCATCCGGCCCTCGGGCAGGCGCGTCAGGTCTTCGTCATGGAAGCGGATGGCGCCGGAACTGACCCGAAGGGCAGGGGGCGGCAACAGACCCATGATGGCCAGAGAGGTCAGCGACTTGCCCGACCCGCTTTCGCCCGCGATGGCGATGGTCTCGCCGCGTGCGAGCGTGAAGCTCAGATCGCTGACCAACGCGCGCTCGCGCCCCTCCGAGCGCACCGAGATCGTGAGACCTTCGACGGCGAGCACCGGCTGGGCGGGCTCCGGGGCCATGACGGCCCCGGCTTTCGTTTGTTGCATTTCGATCATTCGAACACGTTTCTCGGGAAGTAGAAGCTGACGACCCAGTTGGGCATATCGACGATCTCGGATATGCGCAGATCGCCACAGGTCGAAACCAGCATATAGGCGTCCACCGCCGACATGCCGCGCTGTGCGCACAGAAGGTCGATCATGCCCGAGACCGCATCGCGCGCGCCCGACATCAGGTCCGGGCCGATGCCCGTCGTGACCTCGTATCCCGCCGTGTCGAGGTGGCGCGTGACCGGCCCCGGCGTGGTGAAGCGCGGGAATTTCAGCGTCTCGTTCTTGATCAGGTCGAAGCTGAGCACGCAGTTCATCGGGCTTTCGATCGCGGTGCCGCAGACCTCGCCATCGCCTTGGGCGGCATGGGTGTCGCCCACGGAGAACAGCGCGCCCTCGACCTCGACCGGCAGGTAGAGCGTGGTGCCCGCCGCCAGATCGCGAATGTCGAGATTCCCGCCCACGCGGCGCGGCGGGACGATGGAATGCGGGCCGGCTTCTGCCGGGGCGACGCCGATCGTGCCGCAAAACGGTTTGAGACCCACCTTGCCTTCGCTGCCCCAAAGCGCCTTGTCGGGCGAGCCAGCGTCGTATTTCCAGATCGTCAGCGCCGGATCCTCGAACTGATCCGCCAGCAGGCCGAAGCCCGGAATGTTGGCGGTCCAACCCCAGGCGGAGCCTTCCTGCTCGCGCGGGGTGAAGCTGTCGATGGTGACCTTTAGCACGTCACCGGGCTTCGCGCCTTCGACATAGATCGGGCCGGAGACCGGGTTGATCTTGCCGAAATCGAGCGTCTTGACGTCTTCCACGGTCGAGGACGGTCCGAGCTGTCCGGCCGAGCTGTCGTGGCAATGGAATTCGATGGTCGATCCCGGGGCCACCGTCTCGGCCGGGACAAGCGAGTTGTCCCAGCCGAAATGGTGCTGTGCGCCGTGGATCGTATAGTCACAGGCTTTGCACATGCGCGCTTACTCCGTCACGTACACGTAGTCGTAGTTCACGGGGATCGAGACCGGGTCGACATAGAGCGCATCTTCGCCGCCCATACGGCTCGACTTCATGGTGTAGCGGTTCTCGTTGAACACCGGCACCCACGGCGCGTCTTCCATGACCTTCATGTAAACGTCGGACCATTTCTGCAGGCGTTCGTCCTGCTTGGCCGGGTCGGTGATCGAGTCCGCCTCGGTCGCCATCGCGTCAAGTTCCTTGTTGCAGTACCACGACCAGTTCCAGCCGCCCTCGACCGCACCCGCGCAGCCCAGGATCGGCCCGTAGAAGTTGGACGGATCGGGGAAGTCGGCGATCCACGCCATGCCGCCCGACCAGATCATCGGCGCGGTTTTCGGCGTGCCGCCCGCTTCGATCACGTTGGCCTGCGCCAGCGCCTTGATGTCGACCTTCACGCCGATCTGCGACAGGTCCTGCTGGATCGCCTGGGCGATACGCGGGTTCGGATCGGTGTTCATCACGTAGAGCTCGGTCTCGAAGCCGTCGGGATAGCCCGCATCCGCGAGCATCTGCTTGGCCTTTTCCTGATCGAAGGGGTAGCCTTCGTAATCCTTGGTATAGCCCGGCATCGACGGCGGCAGCGGCTGGTTCGCGGGCGTGGCGCGACCGTTGATCATCTGCACGATGCGATCCTTGTTGATC
Organism: Thioclava sp. IC9; assembly: GCF_002213225.1. NCBI lineage: Bacteria > Pseudomonadati > Pseudomonadota > Alphaproteobacteria > Rhodobacterales > Paracoccaceae > Thioclava > Thioclava sp. IC9. The sequence continues at coordinate 708,037 of NZ_NBNX01000001.1, read as the reverse complement.
GCCATGTTCATCGCCCGACGCACCTCGACCTTGTCGAAGGGCGCCATCTGGGTGTTCAGCGTGATGTAGCCGGTATGCAGCTGGCCGCCCATGACGACGCGTTTGGCCTCGTCGGGATTGTTCATCACCTCGTTGAACTTCGCCGGCGGGATGCCATCGCCGGGCACGTCCACCTCACCCTTCTGCAGGCGCAGCAGGGCCACGATCGGCTCTTGGCCGACCTCGAAGGTGATGGTGTCGAGATAGGGGATGCCCTCGCGCCAGTAATCGGCGTTCTTCTGGAACACGAGCTGCTGGCCGATCGTCCAGTCGGCGAGCTTGAACGCGCCGGTGCCCACGGGATGCTTGCCGAAATCGGTGCCGTATTCGTCGACCGCTTCCTTCGGCACGACCGAGGCGAAGTTCAGCGCCATCACGTGCAGGAAGGTCGCGTCGGCGCGCGACAGCTCGATCTTGACGGTGTAGGGATCGACGACGGTCACGCCTTCGAGGCTCGTGGCCGAGCCGTCCGCCATCGCGTCATAGCCCTTGATCGAGCCGAAGAAGCCTGCGCCGGGCGACTGGGTCGCGGGCGTGGTCACGCGGTCGAGCGAGTATTTCACGTCTTCGGCGGTCATTTCGCGACCGTTGTGGAACTTTACGCCCTTGCGCAGGTGGAAGGTGAAGACCGTGCCGTCATCCGAGATCTCGTAGCTCTCGGCGAGGCCGGGGCGCAGCTCGGTGGTGCCGGGAACGTAATCCATCAGCCCGTCGAAGATCGATTTGATCATCGACCAGTTCTGCCAGTCATAACCGATCGCCGGGTCCAGCGTGGCCACGTCATCCTTGTAGGTGATGACGATATCGCCGCCTTCCTTGGCGTTCGGGTCGGGGGTGTAGTCCGCCGCCGCGGCAAAGCTGCCGAAGCCCAGCGACACCGCGAGGGTGCTCGTCACGAGCATCTTTCTCATCAAGCTCATTTTGTCTCTCTTTCTCCGTTGGACGTTAGTCGAGGGGCCCGGTTCCTCCGGGGCTCTGGTTGCGATCAGCGCAGCTTGATGCGCGGATCGATGAAAGGTGTGATCAGGTCGGCCAGCAGGTTGCCCAGCACGATCGCGCAGGCGGATACGAGCGTGACGCCCATGATGATCGGGATATCGACGCGCTGGATCGCCTGCCAGGCGAGCTGCCCGATGCCGGGCCAGCCAAAGACGCTTTCCACGACGACGATGCCGGACATGAAGATGCCGATATCGATCCCGATCATCGCGATGATCGGCAGGATGGCGTTCGGCATCGCGTGCAGCGCCAGCACCCGGAAGCGCCGCAGACCCTTGGCGCGCGCGGTACGGATATAGTCCGAGCGCAGCACGTCGATCATCGAGGAGCGCATCATCCGGCTGTACCAGCCCGAGCCCATGATCCCGAGGGTCAGCGCCGGCAGCACGAGGTTCGAGAAGCTGCCGTAGCCACCGATCGGGAACCAGCTCAGCTTGACCGCGAAGACATAGAGCAGAAGCAGGCCGACCACGAATTGCGGCGCCGAGACCGCGACGAACGAAGTGATCATCAGCGATTGGTCGAGCGCGCCGCCTCGGCGGATCGCGGCGACGATGCCCAGCGTGAGCCCCATGATCAGTTCGGCGACGATCGCGCCCAGCATCAGCAGGAGCGTCGCGGGCAGACGCGCGGCGACCAGCGTCGCGACCTCGGTCTTCTGCAGGTAGCTGCGGCCCATATCGCCTTGGAACAACCCGGTCAGGTAGCGCCAGTATTGCACGATGAAGGGCTGATCGAGGCCCAGCTGGTGGCGGATATTGGCAACCGTTTCGGGCGTGGCCGAGCGGCCCGCGATCTGACGCACCGGGTCGGCCGGCAGCACGAAGAGCAGGAAGAATGTGATGAAGGAGACGCCGAGAAGGATCAGGGCAGCCTGGATCAGGCGTCGGATCAGATAGGCCAGCATCAGTCACGCCCTCTCTGCGTCGGGTCGAGCACGTCGCGCAATGCGTCGCCCACGAGGTTGAAGGACAGCGCCAGCAGCAGGATCGCGGCGCCCGGGATGAAGACGAGCCAAGGGGCCGCCTGGAAATAGGTCTGGTTCTCGAAGATGATGTTGCCCCAGCTTGGCGTCGGCGGCTGAACCCCCACGCCGAGATAGCTCAGCGTCGCCTCCAGCAGCACCGTGGTTGAAATCCCCAGCGTGCCCCAGACGATGATCATCGGCACCAGATGCGGCAGGATGTGACGGAACAGGATGCGCACTGTGCCCGCGCCGAGGGTCCGCTCGGCGGCGACGAATTCACGCTCGGCCAGCGCGGAGGTCTCGGTGAAGACCACGCGCGCCGTCTGCACCCAGTTTACCAGCGCGATCACCATCGCGACGATCCACAGCGACGGCGTGAAGATAGCGGCGAGGCAGATCGCCAGCAGCAGCGCCGGGAAGGCCATCATCAGGTCGGTGAAGCGCATCAGCACCGCACCGATCCAGCCGCGGAAATAGCCTGCCGTTACGCCGATCAGCGTGCCGATAATCAGCGCAAGGCCGTTCGCGACGACGCCGATGATCAGCGAGGTCCGCGCGCCGTAAAGGATGCGCGAGAACAGGTCGCGGCCGAGAAGGTCGGTGCCGAGCCAGAACTTTTCGCCCGGCGGCATGGGGGCGCCTTCCAGCGTCAGCCCGTCGAACATCTGGTCCTGCGGCTCGAATGGCGCGATCCACGGCGCGAAAATCGCGCCAAGCGTTACGATCGCGATGATCGCAAAGCCCAGAAGGGCGAGCTTGCGGCGCATCAGGCGGCGCAAGGCGCTTTGCGGTCGGGCCGGTCCCTCAGCCAAGGTCGCGTCGGTCATCGGTCTTCCTTTGTTCGTCATGGTTGGCGACGATGCGGCGCGCGGCATCCTCAAAACTCACGCGCCAGGCCATCGCCATCTGGCGGAGCTGGTCATAGGCCTCCGCCTCACTCTTTCCCCGCGCGGCCAGCAGAGTGACCGCCCGCACCACCGTCTGGCGCTCGTCGAGGCGGCGACGCAAATCCGCGATCTCCGCCGAAAGCTGCGCCCGCGCCTCGAAACCGAGCCGCGCGATCAGCAGCGCTGAATAGACCCCGCCATCGCCCACCGGTTTGAGGAGCTGCGCATGGGCACCGGCTTCCAGCGACCATTCGATCCGGCCCGGCGCTTCGGTCCCGATCAGCGCGATCATCGGCATCGGGCTTTGCCCCGGCTTCCACGGGAATTGCTCGTCATAGCCCTGATCCGCGTCGAAGAAGACGAAATCGCCCGACAGCGCTTCCGCCGGAAGTTCGGGCCAGCAATGCACGACCGTCAGTCCGATCGCGCGCAACTGTCGTTCGAGCGCCTGCACGGTCGCGTGCGGGCGATGCAGGATATAGGCGCGGGCGCCACCGAGATCGGGGATGTGGATCTTGCGCTTCATGACACCACCTTCAGTCGGGGCGCGCCGGGCGAGACCGCGTTGCGACCCCGTGCGAGATAGGGGTCGCCCGCGACGGCTTCGAACCGCTCGCGAACGGTGAAACCGCCGTTCTCGACCTGCGCGATCAGGACGGGCAGGGCGGTATGGTGGGTCGAGGCGTCGATGCCCTCGGTACCCTGCGGCGCATCGTGCAAGAGTTGTGCGAGGCTCTGGTCCGGGGCGTCTTCGTGCCCCGAGAGCAGAAGCGCGAGACGATAGACCGATGACCACGCGGCCGCTTCATGCGAGGAGCCGAAATTGCGCTGCGCCTGCGGCCAGCCGGTCGCGCCGCGGAAATACGGCCCGGCGGCCACGAGCCCCTCGGCCGCGCCCGGATGGATCGCGGGCAATTCGCATTCGGTCAGATTGCACGAGAGGATCGGGCAGGTCTCGGGCCGGAAATGGGCGTCCTCCTGACCGAGCCTGTGATAGGCTTCGAGGAAGGCGTATTGCGACGGGCCGATCAGGTTGTTGAGAATGAAATCGGGCCGGGTCGCGCGAATTTCAGCAATCATCCGGTCGACATCAAGCGAGCCGAGCGGCAGGTAACGTTCGCCCAGAACCTCGCCGCTAGCGGTCGAGATCACGTCTCGGGCGAGCCGGTTCATCTCCCAGCCCCAGATGTAATTCGAGCCGGTCAGAAAGCCCCGCCGTCCCAGCCGGGCGAAGGCCCAGCCCAGCATTGGCAGCAGGTGCTGGTTCGGGCAGGCATGGGTGTAGACGACATGATCGGAGGCTTCGAACCCTTCGTAGGGCACCGCGTACCAGAGCGTACCGCCCGCTTTCTCCAGCGTCGGGATCACTTCCTTGCGGCTCCACGACGTGACGCAACCAATCACGTGGCGGGCATCGCTGTCTCGCAGAATTTCCTCGCAGAGCGGACCGTAGGCGTCGATGTTGCCCTCTGGGTCGCGCTCGACCGGAGCAAAGGTGAGCGGGAAATCGGGCATCGCGTTGATCTCTGCAATCGCGCTCAGCGCCCCGGTCCGGCAAGCCTCTGAAATCAGAGAATAGCTCCCCGAGCGGGAATATAGCAGGCCAAGTTCGATCCGTTTCTTCATATCCGCTCCCGCAGCACCCCTGATCCAAAACGCAAAACGCCCCGCTGACTTGCCGCAGGAAAGCGGTGTCAAAGCGAGGCGCAATTGCCGTTCGGGTTGTTCCGATGTGGAACCAAATTTGCAGCGTGAGACTCAGGCGGCAAGCGCAAATTGCGAAACCCCTGCGGGTTCACAGCTCAGAGGTGGATTTTTCGGGGTGGCTGCACAAAATTTGTGCACAAAACCGTCATCTGAGAGCAATGTTTTGTCACACGCCGGTGAGAATCGGTTTTGGAGGGATCGGTTTCGTTCGTCCGAGCACGACGCGCCGCGTCTGCCGCCGGGAACAATGCTCCCCGCGCGGCGACTGGCTTCGGTCCGGGAACCTCTGACTTTCCGCAGGGGGCGGCTGTTTGCCAAAATTCGGAAGCCGGGAAAAGGGCAAGCGCTCCGCTCGCATGGCAAATTCACCGAAAGAGGTGGGCCACGCGCCGAGCTACGCTAGCTAAACGCTGATTTTCTTGGATATTTTCCCCACATTCATTCGTCGGGGAAAGTGGCGGAGAGACAGGGATTCGAACCCTGGGTCGGCTCTCACCGACAACGGTTTTCGAGACCGCCGCATTCGACCACTCTGCCACCTCTCCGCATCAGGGGTCGTTTCGTAGGGCGGGATTTAGCCGCCCTCGCGCGCCCTTGCAACCCGTTTTTCGAGGATTTTTTCAGATCCTTCGCAAAGCCGTCATAAACGTAAGGTCAACGCATCCGGAGCGCCCCGTCGAGGCGGATCACTTCGCCGTTCAGATAGCCGCTCTGGACGATGAAACCGGCAAGTTTGGCGTATTCCGAGGGATCACCGAGCCGCTTCGGGAAGGTGACTTCGGCCGCGAGGCTGTCCTGCACCTCCTGGGGCAGGCCCTTCATCATCGGCGTGGCGAAAATGCCCGGCGCGATGGCGCAGCAACGGACGCCCTGGCTGGCCAGATCGCGGGCGAGGGGCAGGGTCATCGCGACGATTCCGCCTTTTGACGCCGCATAGGCTGCCTGGCCCTTCTGGCCGTCGAAAGCCGCGATGGAGGCAGTGTTGATGATCACGCCACGCTCGGGGCCGGGGTTGCGGGCCATCTCGGCGGCGGCGAGGCGGGCGACGTTGAAGCTGCCCACGAGGTTGATGTCGATCGTGCGCGCGAAGCTCTCGAGCCGGTGCGGCCCGTCGCGGCCGACCACGCGCTCGCCGGTGGCGATACCGGCGCAATTGACCGCCACATCGATGCCGCCCATCGCGTCTACTGCGGCTGCGATCCCGGCGGCGACGCTGTCCTCGGAGGTCACGTCGACCTCGGCGAAGGTCGCGCCGATCTCTGCCGCATAAGCCTCGCCGCCCGCCTGGTCGCGGTCGAAGAGCGTCACCTGCGCGCCCGACTCAACGAAGTGCCGCGCGGTCGCAGCCCCCAGCCCCGAAGCGCCGCCGGTGATGATGGCGCGAATTTTGCTCAACTCCATGTGATACTCCCTCGAAATGAACGCGTGTTCATTAACCAGTGGAACCGCCGCTTTGTCCAGTGTTGCCAATGCATTTTGCGGCTGCAGCATCCGGCGCCCCGATCACGTCTTGTGACAGCTTCGGCAACCTGCCGCCTATGGCCGGAACCAAGCCGATTGACGTTGCATTGAATGAGCATAGGTCCGGGCAACGGATCTGATCCAAAACGTCTCAACGGGGGATGAACCCCCAAGACAGGAGAGAGAGAAACATGAAACGTATCATCGTTACGTCGAGCATTCTGGCACTCGCTGGCTCCGCCGCGATGGCGGGCGGCTACACCACCCCGGCACCGGCTCCAGAAGTCACCCCGGCCCCGGTCGCGGTCGCGCCCGCGCAGTTCAGCTGGGACGGCTTCTATGCCGGTGCTCAACTCGGCTACGGCAAGGCTGACCAGTCGATCGATGGCGACGGCGTCGTGGGCGGTCTGCACGCGGGTTATCTGCGCGACTTCGGCGGCTATGTCCTCGGTGGCGAGCTTGCCTATAACGCCGCGAACATCGACGACAGCAACTCCGCCGCGAAGGTCAACTCGATGACCGACCTCAAGATGATCGCCGGTGCGCCCTACAACAACATGCTGTTCTACGGCACGCTCGGCGCGTCCTACGTCGACGCTGACAACGCCTCGGGCGACAGCATCTCCGACACCGTTCCGCTGGTTGGCGTCGGCATGAAATATGCCATCAACCCGAAGTGGACCGTCGGTACCGAGCTCGACTACCGCAAGGGCAACAACTTCGACGGCACCACCAACGATCTGAACACCACGACGCTGAACCTCACCGCGTCCTACAAGTTCTGATCTCAGGCGGATCGTCTGATATCGACGGGCGGGGGGAAACCTCCGCCCGTTTTTCTTTGTCCGGATGATGCTGCGACGCGGCGGGATCGGGCAAGGCCGCTCAATCCGGAGCGATCAGGCCCAGCCCGCGCAGATAGACGCCGATGCCGCTTTCCAGAAGGTCCTCGGGGGCATAGGGCGCGCGATTTCCCTCGCGGGAATAAAGCTCCACGACGCCGTGGCTCATCGCCCAGACATGCGCCGCGACCATCGCGACGGGCGGGCGCTTTTCCGGCGGCATATGCGCCATCAGGGCGCGCGTCGCACGTTCCATCGCGTCGCTGGATTTGCGCGCCACCGCCGCAAGATCGGGTGAGCGGTTGGGCGATATGCCGCTTTCGAACATCGCCATGTAGTGACCGGGATATTTCCGCGCGAAGGCGAGATAGGCGCGACCCACCGCGGAGAACGCCGCCAGCGCCGAAGGCTTGCCGCCGTTCCACGCGTGATCCAGCAGGTCGCCGAAGATCAGATAGCCCTGCCGCGCACATTCCGCGATCAGGTCCTCGCGCCCCTCGAAATGGCGATAGACCGCAGCCGGGGTCACGCCTGCGCGTTTCGCCGCTTCCGAGAGCGTGAAGCCGGTCGGGCCCTTCTCCTCGATCAGTTCCAGCGCGGAGGCTACGAGCGCCTGACGCAGGTTGCCGTGATGATAGCCTTGCTTAGACATTCAGAACGTCGATGCCACCGCAGATTTCACCGTCGATCTCGCCGATCGCGTCGCGGTCCTTATGCGCATAGTCGACCGCGTTCAACACCGTCTGGATCGCGGCGATCCGGGCGCGTTTCTTGTCGTCCGAGCGGATCACCGTCCAGGGCGCATGCGCATTGTCGGAGCGCGCCAGCGTCTCCTGGATCGCGTCGGAATAAGCGTCCCAGCGCTTGAGCCCTTCGACGTCGATCCAGCTCAGCTTCCACTGTTTGAGCGGATCCTTCTCGCGCTTGAGAAAACGGCGCAACTGTTCGGCGCGATCCACGTTGAGCCAGAGCTTCACGAGGATGATCCCGTCATCGACCAGCATCTTCTCGAAATCGGGCAACTGGCAGAAGAAATGCTCGCGCTGCTCGGGCGTGCAGAAGCCGAAGACATGTTCCACCACGCCCCGGTTGTACCATGAGCGGTCGAACATCGCGATCTGGCCCGCGGCCGGAAGCCAGTCGACATAGCGCTGGAAATACCATTGCGTGGCTTCGGTCTCGGTGGGCTTCGGCAGCGCCACGACATAGGCCGAGCGCGGGTTCAGGTTCTGCCGCATCCGCCCGATCGTGCCGCCTTTGCCCGCCGCGTCGCGCCCTTCGAAGATCACCGCGATCCGCTTGCCGGTTTCCTTGGCGTCCCAGAACATCTTGACCAGCTCGACCTGAAGCGCATCCATGTGACGGTCGTATTTCTTGCGCTTCATCTCCTCGTCGTGAGGGTAGGAGGGCGAGAGCATGTCATCCTTGCCCGCCTTCTCGATCGCCTCGCGCACGACGTCCGGCGCTTCCTCCTCGAGGTAGCGGGTGATGTCGCCCACGAAGGGGATATCGAACGGCGGGTCACTCTTGTCCTTGGCCATGATCTGCCTTTTGTCGTTTCACGGCAGTATGCTGCGCGGGCCGGGACGGTGCAAGCGGTGCCGCACAGCGGCGGGCAGGCGATACCGGTCGTGTGACGTGCGCGCAAAACCGCAGGAGTGACCGCTTTTCAAGCGACTGCAGTGCTTGAGTGTCGGTTACTCCGCCGCCGCCTTCATCGGGATATCATAGCCAGCGCGCGTCGCGACACGGTCCACCGCGGCGACGGTCTGGAGCAACGCGACATGCGGGACCATGTGTCCGATCCCGTCGAGCGAGATCAGTTCCGCCCCCGGCACCTCCTTCGTGAAGGGCACCGCGTGGATTTTCTCGCCCACGATGGTGTCGGCCGTGCCATGCAAAGAGACGATCGGGAGGTCGAGATCGGGATAATGGGGGATCATCTGCTGAATTTCGGGCTTCAGCTCGGCACGCTGGCGGGCATTCACCCGCATCGTTTCGACCCGCAGCGTCATGCCGGGGCCGAACCAGCGCATGTAGCCGATCGGCATCTCCTGCGGCGCGAAGACTCCTTCCACCTCGGAGCGAATGATCGCGGGTGGCGTCCAGGCTGAAATCAACGGGACGGCGATCGCCTGACCCAGTGGCGGCGACGTGATCTGATAGAGAAGCGGCAGCCCGGTGTCCCAGCTATGCGAAGGAGCGGAGACCGGCACCAGACCCGAGAGCGTGCCGGGCAGATATACCGCCCAGGCAATTGCGACAGCCCCGCCATAGGAATGGCCGAGCACGATCGGTTCCTCCGCGCCCGCCATCTTCGTCGCCTGCTGCAGCAGCTTGGCCTGGTCCTCGATCGTGTCGTGCCCCTCCGGCAGCGGATCGGAATAGCCGAACCCAGGACGGTCGGGCACGAAGACGCGATAGCGTTTCGCTAGTTCCGGTGCGAGATCGAAGGTCAGATCGCGGGCCGAGCCCGAGGCGCCGTGGATCAACACGACCGCCGGGCCGTGATCGCCCTTGATGACCATATGCACACGCTGGTCCCCAACGTCCACGAATATGCCGTTGGGCGGATAGCGCTGCTCCGCCATCCGGCCGCGCCAGCTCTCGAGTCCCCAGGTCGCGCCGCCCAGAATGAGCAGCACGAGGACGAGGCTAGTTACCAATCTCGGCCAGATCATACGGAGTTTCCTGATAAATCTCGTTAATCCAGTTGCCGTAAAGCAGGTGGGCGTGGCTCTTCCACCGGTTCGTCGGCACCCGGCTCGGGTCGTTCTCAGGATAGTAATTCGCGGGGACGTTGATCGGTTTCCCCGCCGCGACGTCACGATCGTATTCTTCTTTCAGCGTGCCGCTGTCATATTCCAGATGGTTGAAGATGTAGAGCGCCCGATGAGCGCGATCTTCGACCAGACAGGGCCCGGTTTCATCGGAATGGATCAGCGTGATCATGCCCGCCGCTTCCAACTCGTCACGCCGCATCTCGGTCCAGCGGCTCACCGGGATCAGCAGATCGTCCGAGAAGCCGCGCAGGTAAGGCGAGGCGGGCGCGCAATTGCGATGCCGGAAGCAGCCGAAGGCCTTGTGATCGAGCATGTGCTTGTTCACGCCGTGGAAGTAGTGGGCCATCGCCATGCCGCCCCAGCAGACGCCGAAGGTCGAAAAGACATGGGTCTGCGTCCAGTCGAAAATCCGCTTGAGCTCTTCCCAGTAAGTCACCTCCTCGAAAGGCAAATGTTCGATCGGAGCACCGGTGATGATCAGCCCGTCGAACTTCTCGCCGGTGGCCTCGACCTCTTCGAAGGGACGGTAGAACTCTTCCATATGCTCGGCGGCGGTGTTCTTCGTCTGATGCTCGCTCATGCGGATCAGCTGGAAGTCGATCTGCAGCGGCGTCGCTCCGATCAGGCGTGCGAACTGGTTCTCGGTCTGGATCTTCTTCGGCATGAGATTGAGAAGGCCGATCCGGATGGGTCGGATTTCCTGCCGCGATGCGCGCTCGGGCGACATCACCATCACGCCTTCCCGCGACAGGATGTCGAAGGCGGGGAGGTTTTCAGGCAGCTTGATCGGCATTGTTTCTCAGTCTCTTGCAGGGTGAAGTTAAAGTGATGCGTGAAGTGTCCAGGCTCACGCGGGCAGCGCGTCGGCGATCAGCGATGTAAAGCCTTTTGCGTCGCGGACAAGGTAGAGGTCTTCGGCACGGATCGTCACGCCCCAGTTTCTCGCCATCGCCGCATAGCGCGGCTGACGATGGGCCAGCGCTTGCGCATAGGTCCAGCGCACGAAGTCGTCGGGGTCGACCTCCGTTTCGGCCACACCTTTCAGATCGCGATACTCGTCCCATTTCGCGGCCAGAAACGCGGGCTGATAATACATCGGCTTCGGCGCGCGCGAGAAGCGCTTGATCAGCTCCTCGGTATGGGCTTCGGAGCCCTCGATCCAGACCATCAGCAGGTTCTGCGACAGCGAGGTCAGGATCGGATCCTCGGGGTCGTCGGGGTCCACCACCTCGCAGATCGAGCCGCCGGAATCGCACAGGAAATTCTCGATCCCGTAAATCTGCTTCGCGCGGTCGATGAAATGCGCGGTGTCGAGAAGCGCGTCCATCTCGGCCTTGCGGTGCTGGCGCTGGCGTTCGAGGTATTCCTCGAAGGGCAGCCCGCCCTTGGTCGGATCGCCCGGCTTGCCGAGATAGGTCGACAGCGGCGCGAGGTTCTCAAACGTGATGTTCGATGCGATATAGACCGAGTCCGACAGCAGAAGCTCCGCCAGGAACGGGTTCTTCATCGCCTCGCGCTTGAAGTTGTCGGCGATATATTCGCCCATGTAGCGCGTGCCGATCCGGTAATCGACGGAGTAGTGGAACCAGCCCTCGTCGCGCAGCAGGTTCGCAGCCCAGGTCTTGCCGAGGCCGGACATGCCGAACAGGGCAACCTTCCTCGATTTGGCGGCCAGCCATTCGGCGCGATTGGAATAGATCATCGTGTCCCCATAGGTCTTTCGCCCCGGTGTAGCCCGGCAATGCGCGCGCGTCACGGGGTTTTGGGGCGGCGGTTGAGGATCATCAGGCCAAGCGCGAGGATCGCGAAGCCCAAGGCCTCCGCCCAGCCCAGACGCTCGCCATAGACCGCCCAGCCTGCGAGGATCGCGACCGGCGGGATCAAGAGCGTGACGAGGGCGAGATTGGCTGCCCCCGCCATCGCAAGGATGCGGTAATAGAGCAGGTAGGCCAGCGCCGAACAGCCGACACCCAGCCAGAGCATCGCGATCCAGACGGCAGGCGCGTAGTCGAAGCTCGGCACGCCTTCGGTTAAAAGCAGAATCGGCAGCGTCCAGATCGCACCGCCGGTGAGCATCCCGGCCGCTGCAACTTCGGGCCGTAAGCCTCTGATTGCAAAGCGCGCATAGGCGCCCGCGAAACCATAGCTCAGCGCCGCTCCCAGCACGGCGAGCTGGCCCGCCGAGGTCAGATCGAACCCCTTCAGCGCATCCGGCCCGATCGCCACCACGACGCCCGCGAAACCGACTGCGATGCCGGTGGCTTTGCGTGCGCTCAGCCGCTCGTCGGTGAAGACCACCGCCGCGACCAGCGCCCCGAAGATCGCGGTCGAGGCGTTCAGGATTGAGGCCAACCCGCTATCGATATGCTTCTGCCCCCAGACGATGAGAGAGAAGGGAATGGCGTTGTTCAACAGCCCCATGATCAGGAAATGCCCGAGATAGATCGGGTGCCGCGGCACCGGCAGGCGGCGCAGCGCGACATAGGCCCAGATCAGCACCGCGCCCGAGGCCACGCGCAGGAAGACCACGGTAAAGACGCCCGCACCTTCCAGCGCCGCGCGGTTCGACAGGAAGGACGAGCCCCAGATCAGCGCGAGCGCCGCGAGCAGCGCCCAGGCGAGTGGGGTGAGGGATAAAGGGGCGGGTGCGTGTTTCATCGCTTCGATCTAGCGGGCGGCAGCGACGCGCACCACCCGGAACTTGCGGCAATGTCGATGTTCCAAGAAAAAGCCCCGCTCGAGGCGGGGCTTTTGTAAAAAAATCAGATGCTTGCGATCAGAAGTTGATCCCGACGCGCAGCCCCGCACCCCAGCCGTCATTGCCGGAGAAGTCACCGCCGATCGTCGATGTGGTCGCATCGCCAATATCGACATAGCGCACACCGCCGGTCACCTTGATGTTCTGGGTCGCCTGATAGCTTGCCGCCAGCGAGACCGACTTGAAGCCATCGGTCGGGCCGAGGTTGCCGGTCGGTTTGCCGGTGTGCTTCTCGTAGCCGAACATGATCGCACCCGACCACTGGTCGTTGAAGCGACGGCCAACGCCGAGGTTGTAGGTGATCGTGTTGTCAGAATAATCCACGAGCGAGGCTCCGCCGGTGATCGTCTGATAATTGGGAGGGGTAATGTCAAACTGCGTCCAGTGAACCCAGCGGACCGACCCCATCAACAGCGTGTCCTTCATGATCCCGGTCTGGAATTCCAGATTCACCGATTCCGGTACCGTCGTTTCGAAGGTCGTGTTGTTCGTCCCCATCGCGCTGGTCTCTGTCGCGCTGAAGTCGTGATCAATCTTCGAGTTGTAGGTCAGGGCCACGCGCGCGGCGATCTCGGGCTTCTCCCAAGCGGCCCCGATGACGTAACCGAAGTCGGTCTCTTGTGAAGTGTCCAGATTGTAGTAGTTTTCGCCGCCCAGATAGAGTGAAGCCTTGCCCGAAACGCTCTCGCTGCGCAGACCGCCATAGACGGAGATGTTGTTAGGCATCTTGTAGCGCGCCAGCGCGGTGATTGCTGCTGATTTAATTGTCGCAGTCGAGCCCGCGATCGGATAACCGGTCCCCGAGGGATAGTTGACCTTTGCGCCGACGGGCTGATCGAAGATGACCGCAAGATCCCACTGGTCGTTGAGCGCCTGCTTGTAACCGAGGCTCAACGTGCCATAGCCCGGCGCCATGTCGCCGGATTTCAAGGCTCCGCCGCCGACCGTACCCGACACATCCGGGTTGAACGCACCGAAGCTCACTTCGCCGTAGTTCCCCTGTTCGAACAGGATGCCGACCGATTGCGTCGAGCGCTCCACCCCGCCCGCATGGGCCGCGCCTGCGCCAATCGCGAGGGCGACCATAGAAGTCATCACACGTTTCATAATTGTCCTCTTCCCTAACGTGTCCCGAAGGAGATCCTAACGTCTCGAAGGAATTCCTTTTGGCGACGCTACCACCCGGAAGGTGTAAATCAATCTGGGGATCACGGTGACGTCACGTTCTGTTGCAGCTGTGCAGGGAAAAGCGTGTCTTCGCGGTCACTCCAGGGTGACCTGAACGTCAAGTTCTGAACTGAAGCGTTCAGAAGTCACTGGAAAAGCTGAGAATCGCGAGAAGGCCGAGCCAGAGCGCCGCGCCGAAGATTGCGATGAAAAGCGCGCTCCAGAGCGTCGCGCGCGACGCTGGCAGATTTCGCGGTTCCTCGGTCTGGCGAGGGCGCAACGGTTTGCGCGCGGGTCTGGGTGATCGGCGCAGGTTGCGGAGGGCGTTGGAGAGGATGAGGGGCATGTTCGCCTCGAGGTTGAAACTTTTCGCGTCTCCATTAACCCAGACTTAGGTGAAGCCGGCCTTAATGGCAGCGATGAAACCTCTTCGTGTCATGCAGTTTCCCGGCTCCGACGACAGCTGGAACCGTGCGTTGCGCGCGCTTGCGCCGGAACACCCTCCGGCTGTTCAGCAGGCGGCGCTCTATGGAACGATCGCGGCCGCGCACGGGCGGCGGTGCCTGCGGCTGGAGGCGACATGTCAGGGCAGGCGGGTCGCGCTGGCCCAGATGATCGGGCGCGGCGGTTTGTGGCTTCTGTCGCGCGGGCCGGTCTTTGCGCCGGAGCTCGATATCTGGATCCGGCGCGCAGTGCTGCGTCGGATCGCGCGCCGTGCCGGGCTGGTGCTGATGACGCCGGAAAACCCGCTGGCCGGGTTCGGGCTGATCCCGCTGATCACCCCGCGCCACCATGCGCATTGGTCCTTGCTCCCCAATGCCCACATGCTGCGCGCAGGCTTGGCGGGAAAATGGCGCAACAGGTTGGCGGCAGCAGAGCGTGCCGGGCTGTGCGTGGAGCCCGAGCCCGAGATCGAGTGGCTTCTCGCCTCCGACGCGGCCCAGCAACACGCGCGCGGTTACCGCGCCTTGCCGCCGAGCTTCACCCTCGCGTGGGCGGATCGCAGCCCCGCCGACCTTCTCGCCTTGCGCGTCGCGACATCGAAAGGAGAGCGGATCGCGGGCGGCATCTTCCTGCTTCATGGCGAAGGTGCCAGCTATCACATCGGATGGACCGGGCCGGAAGGGCGCGTGTCCGGCGCGCATAACCTGATGCTCTGGCAGGCCGCGCTGCGGCTGAAGGCGCGCGGAATCCGACAGCTCGATCTCGGTGCGGTGGATAGCGAGGACGGGGCAGGGCGGATGCACTTCAAACTGGGCACCGGCGCCAAGCCGCACAGTCTCGGGGCGACTATGTGGGTGTTGCCGCGCTAACCCCTTCCTCTTGATCCAAATATCCCCGCCGGAGGCTCCTCAGCCCGCCGCAGACGCGCCGCTGGACTGTCGCGCGTGGAAGATGAAGCCGAGGAAATTCAGCAGCACCTGCGCTGCGAGGATCGGGGTCGAGCCGCTGGGGTCGTAATCGGGGGCGACCTCGACCAGATCGATGCCGACAACTTCGTGCCGCTTTGCCACGCCCTCCAGGATCTCCAGCACCTCGTAATAGAGAAACCCGCCATGGCTCGGCGTCCCGGTGCCGGGCGCGATCGAGGGGTCGAACCCGTCGATATCGATCGTGACATAAATCCGTGCGCCTTCCGGGATGCGGGCCAGCACGCCCTCGGACCCCAGCTTGCGCACCTGCCGCACGCTCAGGAAGTCGTCGCCCATTGCGCGGGCGGCGTCATACCCGTCTTTCGCGGTGGAAGAGACGTTGCGAATGCCAAGCGCGGTGATGCCCGAGACATAGTCCTTCTCGGCGGCGCGGCGCATCGGATTGCCGTGGCCTTCGGTGACGCCGTGACGCTCGTCCACGAAATCGAGATGGGCGTCGATTTGCAGGATATGGATCGGTCCCTTCTCGGCGCAATCGGACTCAAAGGCGCGGATGCAGGGAATATTGATCGAGTGATCGCCGCCGATCACCACCGGCAGCGCGCCCGCCTTCAGCATCGCACGCACGCCGGCCTCGATATTCGCATGGCTCTTCACCGTGTCGGTATGAACGATGTCGGCATCGCCGATATCGACGATCGTGACCTCCGGCCCGAGATAGGTCGCGTCATCCTCGTGGTCGTAGGCGCCCGCGTGTCCGAAGGAGAACAGCGTCGAGGCCTCGCGCACCGCCCGCGGCCCGAACCGCGCGCCGGGGCGGAACTGCGTGCCGAAATCGAAGGGCGCGCCCATTACTGCCACATCCGCCTCGATCGCATCCCAATCGGCCACGTATGCGCGCTTGCCGAAAGTCGAAATCCCCACGAAAGGCAGGTTCAGCCGCCCCGCCTCATACCCATGTCCCGCCATCTTTCCTCCAGACACCCTGTCGCACCCCCGACAGCTTTTCGCCACGCGCGAAATATTGCAAGCTTCTGCGCGACCGAAATGATTTGCCGATTGCCCGAGGAGAGCGCATGTCCTTCGCCCCGCCCAAGATGACGCCCAAGGGCCTGTTTCGCCGTACGCCTCCCGCGATGTTCCCGCCCGTGCTGGGGCTGATGGGCCTCGGGATCGCGTGGCGGCGCGGTGTGGGGCAATTCGCGCTGCCGCCCGATCTGGCGGAGCTGTTTCTGGGCGCGGTGACCTTGCTCGCGCTGTTCACGCTGGTTGCCTATGGCGCGAAGATCGTGCGGCGTCCGGGCGTGGTGTTCGAGGATCTGCGCGTGCTGCCCGGGCGTGCGGGGCTCGCGGCGGGAACGCTGACGATCTATCTGATCGCGGCGTCGCTTGCGCCCTATGGCGGGCTGGCAGCGATCGTCTTCTGGCTGGGCGTCGTCGTGCATCTGGGGCTGATCGCGGCGGTGATCTACACGCTCGCGACCGGCCCGGCCGAGCAGCGCCGCGTCAATCCCACGTGGCAGCTGACCTTCTCGGGCTGGATCGTCGGCGCGGTGGCGGCCGTGATCCTCGGGCTCGATAGCGCGGCTCTGGTGATGTTCTGGGTCGCGATGCTGTCGGCCGTCGTGATCTGGATGATCTCGCTGCGACAATTCGCACATGAGCGCGTTCCCGCGCCGCTGCGCCCGCTACTCGCCATTCACCTCGCGCCTGCGGCGCTGCTCGGGACTGTCGCGAGCGGGTTCGGCGCGATGGGCATCGCGCAGGCGATGGCGATCCTGTCTGCGGGCTATTTGCTGGCACTGGTCGTGTCGGTGCGCTGGCTGCTCGCTGGGGGCTTCTCGCCGCTCTGGGGAGCGTTCACTTTCCCGGTCGCAGCCACGGCGGGGTGCTGGCTCGCGCTTGGCGGCGTCTGGGCGCTGCCCGGCGCGCTGATGCTGACGGCGGCGACGCTGGTCGTAGTACCGATCGCGCTGAAGGTGTTGCAGCTTTGGGCGAAGGGGCAGCTTGCGATGAAGACCAACGCTGCGATTGCGTGAGGCGAAAGGGCGGCCCCCGAGCCTCGGCTGGGCGCTTTGCTCCGCACGTGGCCGGCCGCTTTGTCTTGAAGGCCCGGGTGTCGAGTGCGCCCGCGACGACATGACCAATGCGTCCAACCGGGGGAGGCTCGGGCGCGGCCCGGGGGCTGGTCGCCCCCGCGCCCAGAGACCTTTGGCGCGGCACACGCAGGCCAACCTTTCCGCACACCCGCTGCGTACCGCGTCCGCGAGGGGTTGCCTTCGCGTCCATTGCGTGAAACAGCAAACTGCCAAACGCATCTGGACACTGGAGACCCCCCATGCAGATTCGCGAGGCGCTCACCTTCGACGACGTTCTTCTTCTTCCCGCAGCCTCTTCGGTGCTTCCGGCAACCGCAGATGTTTCGACCCAGGTGACGAAGAAAATCCGTCTCAACATCCCGCTTCTGTCCTCCGCGATGGACACCGTCACCGAGGCGCGCATGGCGATCGCGATGGCGCAGGCGGGCGGCGTGGGCGTGATCCACAAGAACCTCACCGTCGCGCAGCAAGCCGACGAGGTCCGCCGCGTCAAGCGTTTCGAGAGCGGCATCGTCTACAACCCGATCACGCTGCGCCCGGATCAGACGCTGGCCGATGCGAAAGCACTGACCGAGCGCTACGGTTTCTCCGGCTTCCCGGTCGTCGATGAAAACCGCCGCGTCGTCGGCATCGTGACCAACCGCGACATGCGCTTCGCCCAGAAGGACGAAACTCCGGTCTCGGTGATGATGACCACCGACAACCTCGCGATCCTGCAGGAGCCGGCGGATCGGTCCGAAGCGATCGCGATGATGCGCGAGCGCCGGATCGAGAAGCTGCTGGTGACCGATGACGAGGGCAAGCTGACCGGCCTGCTGACGCTGCGCGACACCGAGCAGGCTGTCCTCAACCCCACCGCCTGCAAGGACGAGCTGGGCCGCCTGCGCGTGGCCGCCGCGACCTCGGTCGGCGATGCGGGCTTCGAGCGGTCCGAGGCGCTGATCGATGCGGGCTGTGACCTGATCGTTGTCGACACCGCCCACGGCCATAGTCAGGGCGTGATCGACGCGGTGAAGCGCATCAAGCAGGTGTCGAACGATATTCAGGTGATCGCGGGCAACGTGGCGACGGCAGATGCCACCAAGGCGCTGATCGACGTGGGCGCGGATGCAGTGAAATGCGGCATCGGTCCGGGTTCGATCTGCACGACGCGGATGGTCGCGGGCGTGGGCGTGCCGCAGTTGACAGCAATCATGGATTGCGTGAGTGCGGCCGGAGACGTGCCGATCATCGCCGATGGCGGCATCAAGTTCTCGGGCGATTTCGCGAAAGCCATCGCGGCGGGCGCAAGCTGCGCCATGGTCGGCTCGATGATCGCGGGCACCGACGAGAGCCCCGGCGAAGTGATCCTCTATCAGGGCCGCTCGTTCAAATCCTATCGCGGCATGGGCAGCTTAGGTGCGATGGCACGCGGCTCGGCGGATCGCTACTTCCAGAAGGATGCGGCGAACGACAAGCTCGTGCCGGAAGGCATCGAGGGGCAGGTGCCCTACAAAGGCCCGGCAGGCGCCGTCGTCCACCAGCTCGTGGGCGGTCTGCGCGCAGCGATGGGCTATACCGGCTCCGCGACGGTCGCCGAGATGCGCACGAACTGCAATTTCGTCCGCATCACCGGCGCGGGTCTCAAGGAAAGCCACGTCCACGACGTCGCTATCACCCGCGAGAGCCCGAACTACCGGATCGGATAATGAAGTAAAAACAATGCCTTGAAGGATTAATGGCTGCGTTCAATATCATGCAAGTGTCGTGAATTATCGCTGATTTTCGGCAAGTATCGCTCAGTGTAGATGCAAAACAGATGCAGTGCAGGGGCGATAGATGTAGCCACCAACTCACGACAAAAGCCCGTCCAGAGCTTCTCTCGAGAGCTGGCGCCTGGGCCCGCGTGCATGAAAGCGCGGGCCAAGGTGACAGTTACAGAGAGAAATACCCCGTCTGCACTTCATCGACGAGCCATACTCCGTTGTCAGACTGAAAGAAGTCATGCCCGTATGCATGCAGGCCGGCGGCGTCGACATGAAGTACGACCGGTTTTCCGTGTCGCCTGCCGACGCGAGCTGCAGTTTCCATATCTTCGGTGAGATGGACGAAGCGGCGGCGCCCAGGCAAAATTCCGTGATCGAAAATCTGATCGAGATGCTGCGATGCGGTTCCGTGAAATAACAGTGCCGGCGGTGCAACAGGCGGCAGACCGAGTTCAACTTCTACAGAGTGACCGTACGCAGCTCGAATCCGGCCGTTTCTCAGAGTGAAGCGCTTCTTGTCATCTGAGCCCGCGATCGACGTCAGTTCGTCGTGCGTCATCCTGCGCCCGTGCCGCATCATCGAGCGCAGGAGAACATCAACGCGAACCCAGCCTTCGCGATCGAGCTCGACCCCGATCAGTGCGGGATCGTGTCGCAGTACCTTCGACAAGAATTTGCTCTGCTTGCTCATGCCCCAAGTGTCCTGCGCGCGATGTATCTCTCAATGAGCTAAGACTGACCGCCGCGTGAGCTCGTGTCGCTGGATAACTCGCGTAACCAAAGCGCCGCCAATACCCACCTCCAGGAAGACTTTGAGTTTCTCCTCGTCGCTCCACCGACGGCGCCGTTCGACATCCGGAACTTCTCCCAACATGGCGCTTCCCGATACGACACGTCGGCAACAACGTCGTTATTCACGTGCCTCATCTCGCTCCGCCTCCATCAGCGAGGCGGCATCAATCGGGCGCGTACGCTACGGCTGCCGTACGACGCGTATCGTATGCCATTTGCCTATGTTTTCTTGCGATGGAGAGTTTCGATCAGAAGCCTTCTGAAGTTAGTGCCGAAACCATCAGGGAATGAAGTAGATTTTTCGCTAAGATCCTGGAACCATTCGTCATTGTCGCTTTCCATCCGTAGTACTTCAGCCAGCTGCTGGCAGTTCTCTTGGGTGAGGCTATGTGGCCCGGGCTCAGTCAGAGAAATACCTTGAGTGGTCAAAGCAACGAGCTGTCCGTTAGTTTGTTGATGCGCCTCAAGGACGCCTTTTTCGACGCCTGTGGCTACGAGCTGTTCTGGTAGCCAGCCTGCCAAACGAAACCTCATAGCTTCGTACCAGCCAGGCTCAGCCCAGCGAACATCAAGATAAACGAAATCTCCATCATGCATGATTTGCTCCCATTTTGGGAGCAGGCGTTAGCATGGGGTACGCGGGTGTGTCTATAGCCAGAGGAACAACATGGCGGGCACACTGCACACAAAAGAGTATCGGGCGGTCGTGAAAGCTTTAGTTGAGTTACGCGCTGAGCGAGGATTGTCGCAGACAGACTTGGCAAATCTACTGGAACGAAACCGCTCTTACGTTGCAAAAGTCGAAATCTGTGAACGTCGTCTCGACATTATCGAATTTTGTATCTGGGTCCATGCATTGGGCTGCGATCCTGCGGAGTATGTGAGAAAACACCTCTGCAACCTACCAAAAAGGGACTGCTCTGTTCTCTGAAAAACTGGGCCGTTTGAGGTCGGAGTTTGCGGCTACTCTCTCTGGGCCAGGGAGGGAGCGTGCTACATCCTAAGGCCACTGAATAGTCCGCGATGAGTTCGCGTTTCGACGACGAGGACGCCGTCCTCGATTCCGGCTCGACGGATCGGCGCCTTGGTCAGGGCGACGCCCAGTGGTCGACCCGCCTCCGTGAGAAGCCGCACGCCCTTGTTCTCGACCAACAATGCCAAGTCCTCGTCGACCATCAGGTCGCATTTGGTCGTGCAGTCCTGCAACCCCACAAGGCGGTCGCCCTCGAGTACGTAGAGCCGGGTGAATGTCTGGATGTATAGATAGCGATCTGCTTCCAGGATCCGGACCGGCGCGGTGTCCACATCGTAGAGGGCGACGGGGTTCGCGGCGGCTCTAAATAGCCCCGCGCTACTTAGGCGCCTTCGTGTCTCATTTGCTGCCGCCGCTTGAAGTCGACGGGCGACAGTATTCCGTGTCGGGCGTACTTGTGCTTAGGGTTGTAGAAAATCTCGATGTAGTCGAACACATCCTGCCCGGCTTCTTCGCGTGTTCGGTAGGTTCCTCGACTGATCCGCTCATGTTGCAGTACTTTACCTACCTCTGATCTTCGATAATTCTATGGTCTGCTGGAATGGCGGCTTCGGTGATGCGGCGATGCGGCCTCCTGGCTGAGGCCCAAGAACGACACTGGGCCGTTCACTGCGCCAAAGCAGGAAAGACGGTTGCCGGAAGTTCGCCGCAGGCGCGAGAGAATTGGCATGCCGACCGGCAAGTGGTCGTTCTCTGCGAATGCGATGGAACATCGTCGGATTAGCAGCAACGGACGTCCCGAGCGTTGTAATCTGCCTACCAGCCATTCATATTGCGGGAGAACGAAGGGGGAAAGTTGAGCATGGCTGTCACGATCACAAAGCAGGCCGAAGCGTATCTTGAGGCTTTGGCAGCGGGGCTCGAGATTCCGTCGTCGCGCTACGATCAGGCTGAAAAGAGCTATAAATCACTCGGCGAATGGCTGCAGCGAGATGCGTCCATTGTGCGGGATCATGATCCGGACATCTTTGTACAGGGTTCCTTCCGGCTCGGCACGGTCATCAGGCCGATGTCTGACGATGAAGAGTATGACGTGGACTGTGCCTGCTCGCTCACACGTCTGAGCAAGTCGGATCTGTCGCAGCACGATCTGAAGAACATGCTGGGTCAAGAGATCAAGCTCTACCGTGAAAGCAAGGGCATCAAGAAACCGGTGCACGAAGGCCGACGGTGTTGGCGCCTTGAATACGCCGATGGCGCCCAGTTCCATATGGACATCGTGCCCTGTATTCCAAACGCCGAAGATCAGCGTCTGCTGCTTGAGGCGCGCGAACTCGATGCACAGTTTGCCGACACGGCCATCGCCATCACGGACAATGAGGAACTGGCGTACGACGCCATCACGGACGATTGGCCACGCTCCAATCCGCGGGGATACGCTGAGTGGTTCAAATCGCGCATGGGCGATGTCTTCGTTCGAAGACGTCAGCAGCTCTTGAACGAAATGCGCGCGGAGGGTGTGACCGCGAGTGTCGAAGACATCCCGACATATCGGGTGCGCACACCGCTGCAGTCCGCCATCATGATTTTGAAACGGCACCGTGACTCAATGTTCGCGGATGACCCCACGGACAAACCGATTTCGATCATAATTTCCTCGCTTGCTGCGCACGCTTATCAGGGCGAGGAAACGATTGGCTATGCACTGCTGTCGATTCTGAGCCGAATGGAGGACGCAATCGAGCATGACGGTACAAAGTACATCATCAAGAACCCGACTGACGCGCTCGAGAACTTCGCTGATAAATGGGAGGACAATCCGGAGCGTGCCGATGCGTTTTTTGAATGGCTGAAGCAAGCGCGAGAGGATTTTTCCGCCGCCGGCCGTCTGGTCGAACACCGGCGCATAGCAACTGTTCTGGCGAACCGTATGGGGCGGGATCTTACCGATCGGGTTGACGATGGAGTATTGCATGCATCGCGGCCAAGCTCGTCCAGTCTCGTGAAAGCTGCAGGGGTAGCCTCGGCGACCTCAGTCCCCAGTGTTTCCTTTGGAGACGCACCTCGTACGCCAAAAAAACCTGACGGTTTCGCATGACTTGGTGGCTCCTGCAGAATTCAAGACTGGGGATGGAAAAGGCAGCCCTTGCGGAACTTGAGGGCAGCGTGGATTGGCTCTCTGTCGAAAAATGGCAGGCCAACAGCGAACTTGAGATGTGCGTCGCCTTCACCATCACGCATGGCGAAAAACGTTTTGTGTTTCGAATGCGTTATCCAAGTGTTTTTCCGGATGCGCCGCCAATGATCTTCACCGAAGACGGCTCGCGGATTTCAAACCATCAATATGGGGCCAGCGGGGAACTCTGCCTCGAACACCGACCAGATAACTGGAGTCCCGCGATCACAGGCGCGGATATGGTGGCGAGCTGCCAGCGTCTAATCGCCGAAGAGCAGCCCGAGACTGGTGAAATCGTACATGCGCGATCCGCGCACACTGCATCGCTCGGACGAGACCTTCGATCAGAGTCTTATCGTTTCTTATTGAGCGAGAATGATCTTGCAGCAGTCAACGGGCTGCCGGAGCTTGAGGACAGAGAGTTCGCTCTGTCAGAGCGGAAGGCGGCAACCACCTATCTTGCTTCACTAACACGCATAGGGCCAAAGGATGATCCGTCTTGGGTGAGCGATCTGGTCTTGCCCGATGGATTTGGGAAAGAAACGGGAACGGTTGTTCGCGTGCCGGGGGCAGGGAGCTTTGGCTTTGTTACCGCCGAAGCACTGGGTGCTTTTCTTGACCGCGTAGGCCTTCGTGAACTGCGCGGCCGGGTGTTCGAAACCGATGCATTCACACATCTTCTATTGGGCTACGGAGAAAAATGGGAGCTTTTTTCGATCTTTGGTGAGCAAGACGAGCGGAAGGTCTTCCCTTACACTACAGTCATCGTTCCGGCCGGGCAAAAGCGTGTGCCGGATGAATTCAAAGTGTTGGCTGACAAAGCTATCGGGATCGTCGGGTGTGGCTCCGTTGGATCTAAGGTTGCAGCCAGTCTTTGCAGGACGGGCGTGGGCAAGTTTCTCTTAATTGATGACGAAATTTTTTTTCCCGGAAATGCAGTGCGCAACGAGTTGGACTTGAGCGTCACGGGTGCGCACAAAGCGTTCAGCCTGCGCGAACGGCTGGAAAATCTAAATCCTGGTGTGAGTGTCAGTGCGTTGCGCATGGCGCTTGGCGGCCAAGAAAGCGCTGCCTCTATGGCTGGCGCGCTTGAGGCGCTTGGCGAGTGCGATGTGCTGATCGACGCCACAGGGGATCCGACCGCTTTCAACATGATCGCGTCAATGGCAACGCGCAAGAGTAAGCCAATGGTCTGGGCCCAAGTGTTTGCCGGAGGAATTGGTGGCCTTATAGCCAGAGCGCGGCCCAATATTGATCCAATCCCTCTCATGGCACGGGTGCAAATCGACACTTGGTGTGAGGATCAAGGCGTCGAATGGATCAAGCCGGACGATCCGCAGCGCTATGCCGGTCAGAGCGTTGATGGGACACCAATGCTTGCAGACGATGCAGATGTCGGTGTAATTGCCACGCATGTCAGCCGCTTCGTGATCGATCTACTGGCCCGCCCGGACGGCAGCATCTTTCCTTTCTCTGCTTACGTGATCGGCCTTTCATCGGAATGGCTTTTTGACCAACCCTTTGATACGCGGCCAATCGATTTGATCCCTGCTGGGGAATGGGGTGAAACAGTTGAACCGCTTGACGCGGACGCCTTGGTTGAGATCCTCAAGGCCCATTTGCCTCCAAAGGAGGACGCGGATGCAGTTGCAGTTGCCGACTGATGTTCTGCGGCGCATGCGTCGCCATCTGTTCAGGTCAGGGTCACGTGAGATCGGCGGCATCTTGATGGGCGAAGAGATCGGCGACCAAATGTTTCAGATCGTCGACTTCAGCGTAGACACATCCCGCGGAACGCGCGCGCAGTTTTTGCGCGACGCCGATCATCACGATGAGGCCCTTTCGGCTTTCTTTGAAAGAACGGGTGCCGAATACGGTCGTTTTAACTATCTGGGCGAATGGCACAGCCACCCGAGCTTCAGTGTGAACCCCAGTCTTCAAGACGTGCACGCCATGCAGGACCTCGTGGACGGCTCTGGAGGGGTGGACTTTGCCGTACTTTTCATCAGTCGGCTGAGATGGTTTTGGCGCTTCGAGTGCAGCGCCCATCTCTTCGTTCGCGGCCATCCTCCTCACATGGTTAGCGTCACACGTGTGGAAAGCGTCTCTTAGACGCAAGACCCGCTCGAGAATGCTAAAACGCCACTTCGACAACTTTCTCGCAAAGCTCATCGACTGGTGGCTCCGGGTCGCAACGATCGAACGGTATCTGATCGGGACAGGCGTAGGTTTGTTGATCGCGATCTTTGGCGTCTTGCCTCTGATCTGTGAACATGCATGCAAATTTGACCCTGTTGCGGGGTAATCGGCATCCAAAAATGCCCCCATTTACACTGACGCGGATGCTGCACCGAGGTCACCGGGGAGCACCGTGTGGGACGTCGGTCGTGACTGGATGAAAGACCCGCGTTAGGTCATTTGAAGTATTCCTTGTAAGCGTCTGACCTGGAAACGGGTCCCAGAGCCTTGCTTCGCTCAGTGTTTTGGCCAGATTTTTTGGTGTTGGGGGTCAAGGGGGAAGGTGTGCAGCACATAACTCCCCTTGCTTGCATGAGACTGTCAGAAGAGCGGAGCGCGGGCGCGTAGAGCTCTGACAGAGACATAGTAAGTATGTGACTGTCAGAAACAGTCAGAAAAAGTGTAGCGAGACTCACGAGCGAACCCGACTTCCCTCTTACCAAAAGAAGGAATTTCAGCATGTCGGATTTCGACTACAAAGAGCGTCTCAAGACACTCACGCACGCAGAGAAACTGCGGGCGGACGGGAAGTACCCGGCTGTTCTTCGCTTCGCGAGCATGCATCCCAGCGACGTATCCAAAATGATCGCACATGCAGAGCGCCAAGCTGGGGAAGAAGAGCATGTCGACAAAGCCAGATCACATCTCAATCGCAAGCTCCGCGGCAATCCGAAAACAATCGCAGAAGAAGTCATGTCGTTCTATCGAGCGGCAAGAAAGAAGAACCTCGCGTCGAATCTCGCGGGTCTCAAAAAGTCGCGCCCGAAAGACTATCGCACAGCGAAATTGGCCGGCGAGCAGGAGCCGTGGTCAGCTCAGAAAAAAAGTCGCGGGCCGCTTCGCGAAGGAATCCTCACCGTGCATCGCGACGCTTTCAGAGCTGATGAAGATTGTCCGTCAGAGCGCCGCCTCGAGTTCATCGATGACGCCGGAGAAGTCATGATATGGGATATGCGGAAAGCAGACAAATTCATTGCGGCTGGCCGCGAGTTTCTCGAGAAAAATTTCGGCGACATGATGCAATACATGCGCGTCGACCTCGACGAACAGAGCGTGCATTTTCACTTCTTGCTTCTTGACTATGTGGACGAGAAACCCTCCGTCCGCTTCGCTGATGGACGGACACTTTTGCGCACATCGCATCACACGTTCATCGGCGGCGACGGAAAGGCAAAGGGTTACGAACTCGCGCAAGACGCTGTAGGAGAATGGTTCGAGCAAGAGCGGTTCGCTGAGCTGAACATCGTTCGCGGCGAGCGTCGTGCAGCGAAGCGTCGCGAGTATGCGAAAGAGCTCGACGAGGTCTTCAAAGAAGTATCAGAAGACGGACGCGATGACGGCATTTCTGGCTCGAAAATCGGACTGGCTATGCGTGAGTTGAAGCGTCGTATCGCAGCCGCTGCAGATGAGAAAGGTGGCATCAATCGGATCCGCCTCGACCCGGCGCAGTTGCTTGCGCTCGAGCTGCTCGAGCATGCAGGTTTGCTCGAGCCAGGCAAGCGTCATGAAGCGACAACGCGGCGCGCCCGGGCTGTACTTCTCAAGACGTTTGAAGAGCAGCATGGAACTGTTCATGACATCCTCCAGAACGCTGAGAAATACGTCGAGTCGGCCGTCGGGAAGGCACGTGCGGCAAGCGAGCAAGAGCGGGCGACACGAGACAAAATTCGCTCTGAGAAAGAGAACTTTAATGCCGCTCTGTCTAAGAAGAAAGAGCGCACGCGCGAGTTCTTCATGCGCGCTGAGAAAGAGCATGCAGAGAAGCTTGCTGGAGAGCGTCAGGCAGTCAAGAAGGAGCGTGACGATCTCGACAACGAGCGCGAAGAATTCGAAGCAGAGCGCGCCGAGTTCCGCCGTGCGAAAGCTCGTATCGACAAGCGCGAACGCGACATGAATGATCTCTGGAAGGCGATCAGGAGGTTCGCTACAAAGTGTGGCTTTTTTGATGAAGCGACGAAGCAGGAGGCAGAAACACTGCGCGGAATCGCGACAGGGCTTGGTCTCATGTTCGAAGCGTTCGAAGACATGCCGTTCGATCCGTCAATTGACCAGCTCGGATATTCTCTCGAAGACAGTCGCAAGGCAACGAAAAGAGTGCGCGTTAATGCGCCTCGCAGCCCTGTGCGACAACGCTGAATGAAATCATGTAGGGAGAAATTCGGCGTTGGGCGCAAATCGTGTTGATCCGCTATCCCGCAGCGCAAGCGGCGGACATCACGGCGTTCAAGGCCACCGTCGTTCCGGTCGGAGAAGATCAGGCGCCGCTTATCGAGCAGACCAATGAGATCGCGCGTCGGATCAACGCCGTCGCGGGGCGCAATGTCTTGCCCGAGGCGAGGGCGATCATCCCGCGCTCCGGGCGTCTCCCTGGCGTTGATGGGAGGGCCAAGATGTCGAAGTCTGGTGGCAATGCGATCCCGCTCTCGGCGACACCCGATCAGATCTCGGCCGCGGTGCGCGCGATGTTTACCGATCCGGCACATCTGCGTGTCGAAGACCCCCGGTCGCGTCGAGGGAAATGTCGTCTTCACCTATCTCGACGCCTTCGATGTGGATACCCAGACCCTTGAGGAGCTCAAGGCGCGGTATCGGCATGGCGGGCTTGGGGATGGTCAGATCAAGAGGCGCCTCGACGACATCCTTCAAGCGCTTGTCGCTCCGATTCGGGAACGGCCCGCGGAGTTTGCCCAAGAACCGGATTTTGTGCTCGACGTGATCCGGGCGGGCACGGAACGCGCGCAAGTGGTTACAGAAGCGACGAAAAAGGAGGTGGTCGAGGGTCTCGGCCTGTTTGCTCTATGACAACTATCGATCATTTCACGCGCATCCGTTTCCTCGACTTCGAGGCATGTTCCGTGAGTGCCGCATCCTGGCCTATCGAGATCGGGGTCTCACGTCTCCTGTTCGAAGAAGAGGGCGTCAGTGTTGCTACCTGGGACAGCGCGATCCGACCGCATACAAGTTGGCCGATTTCCGAATGGTCGGAGAAGAGTGCGAAGGTCCACAACATCCCTTTCAATGAGCTTCTTGATGGCCCCGACGCGATCGACGTCGCGGAAAAGGCATTTGAAGAGCTCCGGGGGGGCGTGGTTCTGTCCGATGCGCCGCCTTATGAGACACTATGGCTGGATCGTTTGCTTGCGCTCATTGGGCGCGAGGGAGAGATCTTCATCGACGACTTTCATGCGGCGTCGTTCAGCTCGTTTTCCGGGCGTGTGCTTGATGATCTCTATGAGTTTCTGGAGCGCCATCGCGCGCCGCACCGGGCGGGGCGCGATAGCGCACGCTTGGCTCGGTCTTGGATGCGGGCATTGGCAAGTGACGCTCAAGGGACGCTTGGCAATATGTAGGGCGACGGCGATACTCCGCGTTGTCGTAAGCGCGTGCCAGGAAGTTTGCCCGCGACCCAGAGGCGAATACTGTTTCTTCGAGGTAAGCGATAACTGGCTACGGAGTTGCCATGAGAAAGGGCATTCGCGACGGCAACAATCGGATCAATCTGATCAGAGTCCGGTTTTGGTCGACAGATCACGGCAGCTGAAGCCGTGCGCAAGAGACCAGATTGATTGGCGCATTGAAGCGAAGGTCTGCAAACTGGCAATGGGGGCGGTGCTTTTGCGGCGGATGCAGATTTACTCTCGGCGCTCGATTTCCTTGAGGCTGACATAGAAGCATATCCGCCGGCGTTTCGGGTATTCGACCAAGCTTTGTATGATCGAATTGAAGCTTTGGTCTCAGAAGTCGATGTCGATCTCGACAAGCCGCTGTCATTGGAGGACGACTGACATGAGCAAGAAAGACAAAGAACGCACTGCCGGTTCGGAGGATACGTCATCCAAGGAAGGGCGGTTTGCCCTCGACCAGTTTTCTGAGGCCATGTCGAAGCCCGGCCCGGAAGAGGAAACGTTTTTCGCGCGCCGACGTGAACGTGGCTTAGGAGTGGGTCTCTCCGAAGACGGTGAGATCATCTATGCTCGATCTCTTCGCGAAAGGTAGTTCTTCTGGCGGGAAAAGATGACCGGGTAACTTGGACTGTGGGCAGTTAAGTCCCGGCCTGATTTGCTTCGACCAAAAGCTCAGGTCACTTCAGCTTTCCGGGCAGTTCTTTGTTCCCATCTACGATCTTGGTGGCTTCACCGAGCGTTTTGACGCTGACCTATGTGTGTGAATGGCGGATCGATAAGCCGCGACATGGTCCTGCGCGGGCATTTCGCCGGTCAGCGCTTCGCACGCCTGAACATCTTCGAGCGACAACTCGGACAGGGTTGTAATCTGGTCCTGTGTCAGGTTCGCGGCGTCGCGCAGAGCTCGAAGCTTCATCGCAAGATGGATCTTATCTCGAAATTCGGCTTCGCGCTCAGCTATCTCTGGGCACGCCTCAAGGATGGCGTCTCGGAAACTCTTCATTCGCCAATCATACCATGGCTTGAGCGTTTTCGGGAGCATTAGCTTTGTGAAGATGCGGCTGAGTGATGTTCGCTCCCTGGAGCGAACGGCCCAAACCAGCCATGGCCGCTGTCGTCAATCGCTGCGCTGCAGCTTCACCAGACCGGACTTTCACTGCAGATGCATGATCTCGGTGCCATCGACCTCACAGCTTGCAGCAAAGCCTGCCGTTCGGCCAACGGCCGTGAAGGTCTGCTTCCCACCCGTTAGCAGACTTTAGGAGGCGCTTGTACACAAAAACGCACACTGGACGCCGTAACACCTTGATAGCGAATCAAAATCGCTCCTTGGGTTTAATTCAAGACCGACGCGATTGCCGAACGGAGTGGCCGAACCCGGGGGGCTGACATCCAACGTCTACACCCTCTGCTGCCATCATTTCCTACCCGACAGTCACACCAAAGATTGTGCCGACTGCCGCTGTCGCGGCCATCGCGAGGGCGCCCCAGAGCGTGACCCTGGCGGCCCCTCGCGCGACGCCAGCGCCGCCCGCCGAGGCGCCCAGTCCACCGAGAACCGCGAGGCCAATGATCGTCGATGCTGCCACCAAGAGCGCGATCAACGTTTCCGGCACGAGCAGCACCACGATCAGTGGAAGCACCGCGCCGACGGCAAAAGTCAGCGCCGAAACCAATGCCGCCTGGACCGGGCGGGCCGTCACGGTCTCGGAAATGCCCAGCTCGTCGCGCGCATGCGACCCAAGCGCGTCTCGCTCGGTCAGTTGAACCGCGACCTTCTCGGCCAGATCCCGATCAAGACCTCGATCGACATAGATCAGGGTTAGTTCCTCAAGCTCAGCCTCCGGTGTTTCCTCAAGTTCGCGCGTTTCGCGCGCAAGGTCGGCTTGCTCGGCGTCGGTCTGGGAACTGACTGACACGTACTCGCCTGCAGCCATCGACATCGCACCGGCCACGAGCCCGGCCAACCCCGCGATCAGGACCTCGGGCTTTTCGGACCCCGCTGCGGCGACGCCGACGATAAGGCTCGCGGTCGAGACGAGACCGTCATTGGCCCCAAGTACGGCCGCCCGCAGCCAGCCGATGCGGTGCACCATGTGGATTTCGGAATGCGAGAGACGGCTCATGGCGTGGCTCCTTGAACAATGTCGGCCTGCCCTGACGTTGCGGGCTGTGGTTTGGCCATAGCAGGCTCATGCGGCACAATGCGCAGCGCCCGCAGGGCGTTGAGGATCACGGCGACGTCTATCACCTCCTGTAGAAGCGCTCCCTGCACAGGGGTGAGGTAGCCGAAGGCGGCGGCAATCATGCCAAGAACCGAAAGGCCGATCCCGGCGACAACACTTTCGACGGCGATCCGCCGGGACGCGCGGGCGATCTCGATGCCGGGCCCAAGCCGGTCGATCCGGTCGACAAGCAGCACCACGTCAGCGGCCTCGGCGGAGGCAGCGGCGCCCCGAGCACCCATGGCCACACCGACATCGGCTGCCGCGAGTGCCGGCGCGTCGTTCACGCCGTCGCCCACCATCATGACGGGTCCGTGCTTGCGCTCTGTGAGAACAAGGAGAACTTTCTGATCCGGCGTCAGCCCGGCGCGCAGACCGTCGAGACCCAGCCCCTCGGTCACGCGCTCGGCCACATCTGCGCGGTCGCCTGTGGCCAACAGTATACGCCCGATACCCTCGCGGCGCAGACCTTCCAGCATGACGCCCGCGCCCTCGCGCAATGGGTCGGACATCACCAGATGCCCGACCATGTGTCCATCGACCGCTACGGCGACAAGGACCGATCCGGCGCTCTTGGCGGTGGCGGGGTGATCGCCCGTCATCCGCCCAACCCGGGACGCCACGAAACCGTCGCCGCCGACGATCACGCTGCGGCCCTCGACATGGCCCACGACCCCTTCCCCCGGAAACTCGGCAACCTCGGACGGCACGGGCAGCGTTAAGCCCTGCGCCTTCGCGGCGGCGACGACGGCCTGTGCCACTGGGTGCTTGGAGGCCTGATCGAGGGATGCCGCAAAGAGCAGGATGTCGTCCTCGTCCATGCCATCCGCACTATTTATCGACACGATCTTCGGGCGGCCATCCGTCAGCGTTCCGGTTTTGTCGAGGATGAGCGTGCGGATCCGCGCCATCGTTTCGAGTGGCCCCGCGCCCTTGATCAGCACGCCGAAATGCGCGGCTCGCGACAGGCCCGCGACCAGCGCCACAGGAACGGCGAGGATCAGCGGACAGGGCGTCGCCACGACCAGAACGGCGACGGCCCGGATGGGGTCGCCGGTGAACCACCAGGCAGCGAAGGCTATGGTCACGGTGACGGCCAGGAATCCCAGAGACCATCGGTCGGCCAGCCGTGACATCGGTGCCTTGGACGCCTGCGCCTCCTCGACCAGTCTGACGATTCCGGCATAGGTGCTGTCCTTGGCCTCGCGGGTCGCCGTGACGTCGAAAGCCTCGCCTGCATTGGTAGAGCCGCTCATGGCCTCGGCCCCGCGTGCAAGCCGCACCGGTAGCGACTCGCCGGTCAGCGCCGAAGTATCGACAAAGGCCGCGTCAGAGGCCACCGTGCCGTCCACCGGCACCACGTCGCCCTGACGGATCAGCAGCCGATCGCCGGGAGCGATTTCCTCAAGCGGTATATCTTCGAGGCCGCCATTGCGATGCCGTGTCGCTGTCCGCGGAACTCGGGACAACAGGTCGTGCATCTCGTGCCGGGCGCGGCCTTCTGCGAAGCTTTCGAGGAAGGTGCCACCGGAATACATCACCGCGACGACCGCCGCGGCGAGAGTCTCACCGAAGACGAGCGCGGCAGTCATCGACAGCGCTGCGACGATATCGAGGCCCACCTCGCCGCGTCCAATGCTGCGCAGGATCTCGACTGTGAGCGCGGCAAGGGCTGGAACAACCCCGGCGAACCAGACGATGTTCGCGATGTCGCGCCTGCCAGCGAAATAGAATGCAAGACCCGCGATCAGACCAATCACGGCCAGAAGCAGAATTGCGGTCTTGAAGCGATCGGTGCGGGTCTGGTCCATTCGGCTTATCTCCCCTCTGCTGGGGTCATCGCCGCTGGCTCTTCGGAAAAAAGTCGTCCGACTCCTACGCCCCTCGCGCTCCCTGCATCATCGCGCAGGAGGAACAGGGCGTCAAGCCCTTGTTTTCTTGCGAGTTTCGCTCCTTTGTCGAGACCGAGCACCATAAGCACCGTTGCCCAGGCATCGGCCTCGGCACAGCTGCGGGCAACGACGGTGACGGAGGCAGGCGACGCGATCAGCGGCGCGCCGCGTCTCGGATCCATTGTGTGCGAGAGACGGCGACCCTGCACCTCGACCCAGTGGCGGTAGTCGCCCGAGGTCGCGACGGCCGCGTCCTGCAGCGCGAGGATTGAATGCGGCCTTCGGCGCTCGGAGTCCGGCGCCTCGACCGCGATGGTCCAGGCCTCGCCGTCTGGCCGCACACCCATCGCCCGCATCTCGCCGTCAATCCCTATGAGTCCGGCGGAAATCCCATGATCGCGCAGGGTCTCGGCCAGGCGGTCGACGCCATAACCCTTGGCGATACCGTTGAGGTCGAGCGCGACGGGCGCGGTCTTGCGAACGTGGTCGCCGTCGAACTCCAGGACTTCATGCGCCGGGCAACGAGGGTTTTTCATCGCTGCGCGGATGCCATCCGGCGTGACGTCTCCTGGCCCGAAGCCCCAAGCTTTAACCGCGTCGCCCATGCCGATATCGAAGGCCCCGCCGGAGGCGCGCCCGATCTCCAGGCCGAGGCGTATCACCTCGCGCAATCGCGCGGGAACAGCGATCCATTCGCCGACCGGCGCCGCATTGAGCCGCATCAGGTGGCTATCGGGTTTCCAGGTGGACATCTGTGCGTCCACCTCATCGACAGCCGCCTGAAGCGCCACGCGGACCGTGGCCGGGTCGAAGTCCGGTTCCGCGAAGAACAGCGTGGACCAGCGTGTGCCCATGGTCGGTCCGTTCAGCGCGACCTTCACCAGCTCAGTAGACATCTTCGACATACCGCCCCTCCGCCTTCAGGACTGCCGGCGTGAGCCCGGCCGGCGCGAGGATCTCGGCCAGCGTATCGGCCACGCCCGCCGCCATTTCACGACCGCCGCAGACCATCACGCGCGCCCCGTCACGGATCAGTCTGGTGACCTGGGCCGCGTCGTCCCGCAACGCGTCCTGCACGTAGTGCGGATGCTCCACCCGCGAGACCGCCATGACCAGACGCACCAGGCGTTCCTCATCCTGCCAGGCGGGCAGTTCCTCGCCGTAGAAGAAATCGCTTTTGGGATGCCGCATCCCGAAGAAGAGGTGGATGGGCCTGCGGCGCGTGTTGCCGCGCACAAAACCCGCGAGCGGCCCGATGCCGGTCCCCGCGCCGATCAGGATCAGCGGTGCCCGGCTCGGCCCCGGACGGAAGCCAGGGTTGCGGCGGAGGAAGGCGGTGACCGTATCGCCCGGCTCCAGGGCCGTGAGCTGACCCGAGCAGAGACCGCCGGGGTGCTTTTTCACGACGATCTCGATGAAGCCGTCGCAGCGCGCGGAGGCGAGCGAATAGAGCCGCGGGACGGCGCTTCCTTCCGGCAGGACGCCGATCAGGTCACCGGCCTCGAACCGCGCGAAGCCCGCCCCGACCAGCCGCTGCCAGAGCGTGACGCGCGGAAGCGCGAAGCGGAGGATCGCGGTCGGGGCCTGCACCTCGGCGCCGTAGTCGCGGCGCGAGACGAGGGTCAACGTTTCAGTTTTCGGCAAGACGGGCTGGTGCGACAGCTCGAGGTCGATCCTGAGAGCGTCGCCCAGTGCGCGGCCCCAGCGGGCGAAATCCTGCGGCGATTGGCGGTCGACGGTTTCGAGCGGAAGAAGCTCGGGCCAGCCCTTCGCCTGCGCCGCTGCTGCGACGTCCTTGGCGAAGGCGCAAAAGGCTGGAAAGCTGCGGTCGCCGAAGCCAAGCACCGCAATGGGCATGTCTGGCACCCGATCGAACGCGTTCAGCCGATCGAGAAAGCCCTTCGCTGAGGCGGGCGCCGCCCCGTCGCCGTAAGTCGCGGCGAGCAGGATGATCCGCTCGGCCCTCGTGTAGCGCTCTGGCGCAAAGCCCGACATCGGGCCGACATGGACGCTCTGCCCGGCTTGCGTCAGCGCGGCATGAAGCGTCGCGGCAAAGCCCCAGGTGCTTCCCCCCTCGCTGCCGACGAGCAGGATCGTCCCGGCGCGGCCTGCGGGCTGGTTGCCCCGGATGCGCGGCCGCGCGCGCCGCCCGGCGAGCCAGATCAGGACGCCGGTAGCGCCCATCGCGGGCACGCCGAGCGCCATGAGCCCGAGCACGAGACCGAGCACCGCCGCACCCTGTCCGGTGTGCAGCATGTAGATCGTCTCGGAGACGCGCTCCCATCCGGTCAGGTCGGCCCAGGCCAGGAGGGCACCGTCGCCCTGATCGAGATATCCGGTGCCCCGGTCGGTCTTGAGCGTGAAGACATCCGTGGTGTCCCCGGGATAGGGAAAGCTCAGCTCGCGCAGGTCTGCGACTGGTATTTCGCTCAGACCGGCAAGGCGGTCGAGCGCAACGCCCGTCTCATTGCTCACCTCGGCCGGAAAGGCCGGCGGGGCTCCGCCATCGGGAAGCAGGTCGAAGGTCGACGCCGTCATCCACAAAGCCGTAGTCGAGGAAAGCAGAAGGCCAACCACGGCGATCCGGGCGATTTCGACGTGAAGACGACCAGCGAGCGGTCCGCGCAGAGGCGCAAACCAGTGCCGCCATCCGCCCGTCCGGCGCGCGACCAGTGCCGCTCCGGAAAGGGAGAGGACCAGCATCGCGGCCGCCCCTGCAGCCATGGCGATGCGCCCGCCGTCGCCCAGAAACAACGAGCGATGCAGGTTGGTAATCCAGCGTTCAACTTGATTGGGATCAGCCGAGGCCACGCCCTCACCCGTGGCGGGGTCGATCACGGCGGCGCCCGGCGTGCCTTGATCGAACCAGTAGGCGGTGATCTGTCCCGATGGCGACCGGCGGATCTGCTCGACGCCCGGATAGACCAACTGGATGCGATCCGCGAGAGTGGCGACCGTCAGTTCGGTCTCTGCCTGTGGCGCGGCAAGCCGCTCGGCCGCAGGAAAGACAGACAGCGCCGCGCCACTCAAGCTGAGGATGGTGACGAGCACGAGGGCCAGCAGACCCGGCCAGCGATGGAGTGCACGGATCATGGCCCTCACTCCTCACATGTCGTAGGCGAAGCTGGCGACGTAGCGGCGCCCGGGCACAGAAGTCCCCGCACCGTCGGTCGTGAGTGGCACCGCCACCTCGTTCGGACTGTCGCGCATATCCTCGACGGCTGCGTCGATGTGAAGCGTGTACCCCGCATCGAACAGCGCATCGGCGAGGTCGAGAGTGATCTCCAGCGTGCGGCCCGCGCCAATGCTGGCGCCGGTGATGCCGTTCACTTGCGCGGTGTCGCCACCCGTGGCGCGGTACCAGTCGGTCAGATGCTCGTAGTATTTGGACTTGCCGCCAGCCATCCAGAGACTGCCGACATAGGCTCCAGAGGTATCTGTGACGTAGAGCGCAAGATAGGCGCCGTCGCCGCCGTAATTATTGAGCGTTGCGGTCAGTGTCACCGGCCGCGCCATGGCGAGGCTGGGGAGCGTTAGCGCGGTGGTGAGAGCGAGCGTTGCGAGAAGCGATTTCATCGGATGTATCCTTATTCGGAGAGGGGCTGCGGAGTGGTTCAGTTCACCTGAACCTGCGGCGGGGCACCGTTCCCGAAAAGGCCGTTCTTCGGCGGTGCGACGGTGCCCGCGGGCGCGGGATTGCGGGCGCCACCGCGACAGTCATCATCGTCATCGTCATCATCGTCATCGTCATCGTCGTCGCAGTCGTCGTCATCATCGTCGCCATAGCGGCTCCGCGAGCCGTTACGGTAGCGGTCATCGTCATCGTCGTCGTCGCTTGCAAGAATGAGCGGCATCGCTTGCGCGCGCTCTTCGAAGAACGCAGTGAACGGCCGAAGGCCGCCGTCGGGCGCCTGCATCGCGCTCCAGGCAGGGACGCCGATCGCTGTCGTCAACGCGGTTGTGGCGGCGAGAAATGTCAGGGTCTTTTTCATGGCAGGGTCTCCTTTCGTCTGCTGAGGACAATCTGGAGAGCCGACCTGAGGGTTTCCTGACAGCGCGGCAGTTTCCGCTTCAGCTTGCTGTCAGGAAAGAAAAAGACCCCGCCGATCAGGGCGGGGCCAGGTTCGGCCGATGGGACGATCGACCTTGGGGGACTCCTCCGGTCAGGCGATGTCGCCCGGCTCGGGCGCACGTTTGGTACCGGTGACCATGGACCGCGCAAGGTTTTCGCGATGCCGGAACGAGGTCAGAACCACGCCGCCTATATGTACCGCGATCAGCAGAAGCATCAGGTTGGCAAGGGTTTCGTGCACCTCCCCCACTGCGCTTTCACCGCCTTCACCATATTCTGAGCGTTCGTCGCCATCCTCGTCGGCCCAGGCTGTCGCCACGATCTGCGGAACATCGGGCAGCATCGCCATGCGGGTCTCATCCTCCATCAGCCACCCCGTGAAAGCGGTTCCCGACAGGGCGATCAGCAGTGCTACGACCATCACAGCACCTGCGGGATTGTGGCCCAGATAGCGGCGCTCACGACCACCTACCATGTCGCTGAGATACCGGACTGTCGCCGACGGCCCTTTAAGAAACTGGGAAAAGCGGGCATAGCGGCTTCCGACAAATCCCCAGATCAGACGGAAGGCCACCAGCCCGGCAACGACGTATCCCGCCACCTCATGGACCGTCGAGAGCTCTTCGGCGCTCAGGTATGCCACCACGAAGGCCACCACGAGCCCCCAGTGGAAAATCCGCACCAGCGGGTCCCAGACGCGGACCGGACCATCGGCATCATGTCTTCCGGCCTCGCCTTCGGTCGCATAGGTTTCAGTCATCGTCGTCATCCTCGTACTCGAATTCAATGATTTGCAGATTCGACGGGTGCACCGTCACCTCGATCCGGCGGCCCTCGGCGTCGCGGCCGTCAATTTCATAGCAGCCGTCGTCGATCTTGATGCGCCGCA
Source organism: Thioclava sp. IC9 (assembly GCF_002213225.1). NCBI lineage: Bacteria > Pseudomonadati > Pseudomonadota > Alphaproteobacteria > Rhodobacterales > Paracoccaceae > Thioclava > Thioclava sp. IC9. The sequence goes on along the minus strand of NZ_NBNX01000001.1, from coordinate 670,549 downwards.
CGGTCCAGCCGTTCTCTTCGGCCAGTCGAGTGACGGCATCGCGCGGTTGCCAATCGGCCATCGGCACAAAGCAATCATCGTCCGCCAGTGCGGAGCCGGCCGGGAACACCGCGAGAAAGCCGAGAATTGTCAATGTCTTCTTCATAGGCCAAACTCCTCATGGGGCGCGTCTCGTTGCAAGGTATGCGCCACGAAGCTGACAGCAGGCTGAAGAAGTTCATCCGCGCGCGTAAGCTTTGCGTCAGCCGTAGCCGCCAAAAGAAGGTTAGGGACAAAAGGAAAGAACAAATATGCGCATCCTGCTGATCGAGGACGACACGGTTCTGGGAGCCGCAGTGCGCGACCAGATTGCCGCCGATGGCCAATCGGTGGACTGGGTCACGCGCCTCGATACGGCCGGCGATGCGGTGAGGGTCACGTCCTATGACCTGATGCTCCTGGATCTGATGCTTCCGGATGGCCGGGGCATCGGGTTCCTCAAAGGCCTGCGCGCGCGGGGAGATGTGACCCCGGTCATCATCCTGACCGCGCTCGACCAGGTCTCGGATCGGATCGAAGGGCTGAACGTGGGCGCCGACGATTACCTCGTGAAGCCCTTCGACCTTGCCGAGCTGTCTGCCCGGATCGGCTCTGTCGCCCGGCGTTACAGCGGCAACCCGAATCCCATCCTCACCCATGGGTCATTGGACATCGACCTTGCTGCACGCAGTGTTCACCGCGACGGCAAGCCCGTTGCGCTGACGGCCCGCGAATGGGCGCTGTTCGACGCCTTCCTCGCCCGGCCCGGTCAGCTGCTGTCAAAGGCGCAACTGGAGGAGAGGCTCTACGCCTTTGACGCCGAGGTGGAGAGCAACACGATCGAGGTCCATGTCAGCCGCCTGCGCAAAAAGCTCGGGAGCGAGGTCATTGAGACCGAGCGCGGCATGGGCTACCGCCTGGGCAAACCATGAGGTGGCCCGCGAGCCTCATGGCGCGGCTGGCCCTGTCGGTCGGCCTTGTGCTGACGGTACTTTGGCTGCTCGCTGCGAGCGTCACCGGCGTGATTGTCCGGGGCGAGATGGACGAAGTCTTCGACAGTGCCCTGCGCGAGACCGCTGAGCGGATCCTGCCGCTGGCCGTGACCGACATTGTCGGACGGGAAGATGAGGGGGTAACGCAACGGCTCGCCCCGATCCGGGAACACGACGAGTTCTTTACGTATCTCGTCCGCGATGCCGAAGGGCGCGTCCTGCTGCAATCCCATGCGGCGGACCCCGCTGTGTTTCCGCCCTATGACGGGCCGGGGTTTCGGCAGACCGCCACCCATCGCCTCTACGGTGACGCAGCGCTTCAAGGGACGATCCGCATCACTGTGGCCGAACCGCTGGCACATCGTGCGTCGACCGCGCGTGAAATCCAGATGGGCCTTAGTCTGCCGCTGCTGATCGTCCTGCCGGTCGCCTTGACTGCGATCATCCTTGCTGTCCGTTTCAGCCTCGACCCGTTGCGCCGGTTCCGGGTGCGGCTGGAGTCGCGCGGCGCGCGCGACCTTTCAGAGGTTCCCGCTGACGATCTGCCAAGGGAGATCGGGCCACTGGCCGACACGCTGAACAGCCTGCTGGGCAGGTTGCGCGATGCGTTCGAGGCCGAGCGCAGCTTTGCTGCGAATGCCGCGCACGAGCTTCGAACGCCGCTCGCGGGTGCCATTGCGCAGGCGCAGCGGCTCCGCTCGGAGACGCGCGACCCGGCCATTGACGCCCGGGCGGCCGATATCGAGGCGTCCCTAAAGCGGCTGACGCGGCTTTCCGAACGGCTCATGCAACTTGCGCGGGCCGAAGGCGGGCGCCTTCGGATGGACCAAAGCGCGGATCTTCGCTCCGTCGTGCGGATTGTGGTGGACGATATCGGACGCGCGGGCACGCCGGGCCGCATCGTGCTGACACTGCCGGAAACGGCCGTCATGTCGGACATTGACCCCGACGCCTTCGCCATCCTCTGCCGGAATCTCCTGGAAAATGCCCTTCGCCATGGCGAGGAAAATGCTCCGGTTGACATGACGCTGACGGCGGAGGGGCGGCTTGTCGTCGCGAATGATGGTCCTGTTCTCTCCCGTGACACCCTTGACCGCCTCACCGCCCGTTTTGAGCGTGCAAGTGCAAGCACCGACGGCAGTGGGCTGGGCCTCGCCATCGTCGCCGCCATCGCGAACCGGATCGGTAGTCCGCTCAGCTTGGCATCTCCGCGTCCGGGCAGGTCTTCCGGTTTCGAGGCCTCCATCAAGCTACCGGCAGCCCCCGCCGGAGACCTCGCGCAAGGCATGATGCAAAGGGAGTGACAATTCGAGGAGCATCAGCACCTTCGCGCTTGCTGGCATGTTACCGCATAATCGCTCACCATCAGTACGATCGCCGAGCCATGCAGCAACGAGGCCGGTGCTTTGGCCACCCAAGCCCCAGAACCGCTTAATCAAAAGACTTTCCGCCGCCCACGCAACACAATGCCGATTTGCGCGATCGAAGCATCTACACAAACTGCCCTTCGACGTCCGTCGAAATACTGAATACTCGCTTAAATCGACACTATCCATCACGAGTTAGATGCAAAGATCGTTTTCGCATGACCGCTTCCACCGGCTTTCAGACGTCGGTTCAAATCGCCGCATTGGTCAATCCAGGCTCCGGTCAGCCTTGCGACCGCGCAGAAAAATTCGCGGTGCAACGCAATCTGAATGTCAGCTCTCAATGAAGCTGCCGCGTCGCATCGCGGTTGCAGCGAACTTCCGGAATCCGCCCTTTTTGTCGCGCCGCGATCAGTAACTGCCGATCGAGCCTCGGACAGAGTGCGTGCAAAGCGGGCGGTCGTCCTTGGGCTAAGCATATCTGTTGCTCGGGAACCGAAACTGGGCCTGAAACCCTTCAAAAAAGAGAGACCAGAAGCCGAGAATCTCTCGCGTTCGCCTTTTAGGCCCAAACCGCGGAAACGAAGCCTTATGGGCGTTTCACGAAAACTTATGGGCAACGCGAAACATTATGCGCTGCCCTACACCTGGCTTCCAGGCCAAAAGTAGCAATTGTTAGACGGCGAGGGGGTGGCACCAGCTCCCCCTCGCCTAACGCAGCTATAGGCAGTAAAATGATGCCAAAATCTACGCCGCGAGTACTACTATTTCCGCTCGCCATGATAGAAAGTCGCTTGAAGCCGCTTAGCATCGAAAAACGCTTCAAGGTGTTCAGCGTTTTCTTCAACTAACCTCTTCGCTTGCGCTGGCAGCTCACTACTCGCCCGCACAAAATCATCTAAGCCGATTGGTTCGAGAGTTGGAGCGGATGTCAGGCGAAGCATGCGGTCTCGCCCGATCAAAAGTCCGGCCTGTCCGAGGGCGTTCTGGCTTTGCAGGTGCATCGCGCTCTCGATGATTGTTCTCCAGTGGAACATGCCGCCGCACCTAATCTGACCGTCAGTCATACGAAGATCTTGATCGCCACAGCCAAGGCTCAGGATTTCGATTTTGTGTCTGTCGATGTTGAAACAGCTCATGGCATCTACCAGCGCCACCATGACGGGGTTGTTCGCCCAAACACCGCCATCGGCAAAGAGCCGGGTGCCGCTCCGGTAGGTCGAGAAGAATGTCGGCGCGGCTGACGTCGCCAATGCTACCGTGACCAGTTCTTCCTGCCAGTCGAGGCGGAAGTCAGGGTGGTGCGGGGTCTTGAGGACGTTGACCTCGTTGAACCCATCGAAGGCGGGAATGTTCAAACGCACATTGACCGAGCCCAGTGTCCTGTTGCCAAAGCGATCTCGAAGCGCTCGTTCCAAGGGGTCGCGGTTGTATCGATAAACGGCGAGATCACGGGCAAACTGGTAAGTGGATCGCATCGCGCGACCAAATCGAGTTGGGGGAGTCCAAGGCCTGGGAAATATTTCCGACCCGTGACGCATATAGATTTCCAGAACCTCCTCGGCGCGCATCCCTGCTGCCATGCCGAGCGCGATTATTCCTCCGGTTGAAGTGCCTGCGATCATGTCGAAGTAGCTGGCTGCCGAACCGCCCTTCAAGAAACGACGCTCGCATTCCGCCAGGACCGCCGCAGGCAGAATGCCTTTTATGCCGCCGCCATCAATGGACAGTATGCGAAGATCATCTGCGGGCCATTCGAGTTGATCTCGACGGTGAAAGATGGTGCCCTGTGAGCGACGGGATTGAGGTTGTGCCATGAAATCTCTCCATAAGTACCGCCAACCTGGATCGCCCGCCTGACTGACTTCTGATGTGTTTGCCGGTCCCAAACCATCTTCCCGAAGCGAGCCAGCTTTCGTAGCAGCTCAGCCAGTTGGACGCCCAGGGAATGGTTGTATTGCTGATAAGGTCATCTGGCGACCACTGATCCGCTTCGTCGTCGAAGAGGCAAAGGAAAGGCCCCGTACGCTCTGTTCGCGGATGTGACACGTAAACATGCGGTAGGGACCCTTCTTCGTTTCCGAAACGTCTTTGCAATGTCGGTTCAAGAACCTCAACCAGTGGCTGCAGGTACAGGTTTGATCTGCCTTCGAGCAGTAGGGGTTCCGTATATTCTACCCGCAGCCGGTACGTCGTTCTGTGTGGCTGCAGATGCCCCTCCCACACACAAGTTCGCTGGCTCAGCCGGTCGCATGACCATTCGGGATAGACATCGGCCATGTCTGCAATCTGCTCACCAACAGTTATCATCACGTACAGTGCCCCCCATGTTCGTATTCGCGCGTGCAGGCCTCACGAGGCCTGGTGCGGATGCGATCCCAGCACCCAGAGTTGGAGCAGCCAGGGACGAAAGTGGTGCCGCAGGTTTCAATAGTCCGCTCGGTGTCATGCCGAGCGCCCCATGTTCGAGTTGGACAGTCTGCGCGCGATGATAGGCCTGCAGAGCGGTCTCGCCGGCCTTTTCGCCGAACAAATCGTCGAACGTCGATTGGATAACCGCAGGATCGAAGCCAACCCGCTTCAGGTTTTCGAGGCGCTCGATGAGAGTGAGCAAGTCCGCCGCCCAAAGTTGCTGATCGCTCCTTTGAGCCGGCCACCGATCGGTAAAGAGGTCGGGGTAGTGTGCCGGATTGCGAACTTCCAACAACCGCAGGTTCTGTTCGGCATTGCGGATTTGCCAGCGCATCCGCTTTGCAATCGCTATCACCTCATCGACCAGGCTATCGTTTGCAGGGCCGGCATCGATTGCAATCGCTGCGATAATGACGGCCGGGGGTTTGCGTTTGCCACGGTGATCGTCGTGCTTGCGATAGCGTTTGTCGCGGAACCTCTTGATCAGCTGCAGGGCAACCACGCGAGGCGATTTCTGGTCGAGCGGGACATGCACCGGCATCGGTTGGGTATCTGCCTTTTGCAACGCCAGACCAGACGTCTCATTTGAAAGCCGCGTGGCCAATTCGGTGTAGGTTTCGCCATCGACGAGGTAACGACGCGCATCGAAGCGCTTCTGAAACGCCTCGCTGATCTCGACGCGAGCATTGAAGTGATCGGCAAACCCCTTCGGATTGATCTCCTTGTGGTACCGCTCGTCCTTCTCAGGCTTGTAGTGAAACAGGGTCGCCACGCGTTCTGGTGCCCCATCGATGCGAACGACCGGCATCAGATCGACCGTGACGCCGTCCGGGTAGGTAACCGTGACACAGCGACTGTTTTTCTCAATTAGGTAGTCGTAGTACCTGCTGCCTTCTTTGCCCCTGATCGCCTTGTACAATTGTTCAAGCACCCATGCCGGGTCGGTGCCAGGAGCGATCGCAATCTCGAGAACGGCGTCAACGTCGTGCTGGTCGGTCTTCAGGCGTGACCGAGTCGCGGCGTGGATTGCAAAGCTGCCAGAAGGGTAGATCTCAAGGACCAAATCTTCGAGAGGACTGCCAGGGCGGTCGACATGCTGAGCGAGCCCGCGAAAATGGCGGTCAGCTTCGTCGTGCATAGTGCGGGTGATCTGGATGGCACGTGCAACGTCCATCAGCGCAGCTTCTACAGGGTCGATCTCCAGGCTGCGGGCGAAATCTTCGAGGTTCGTCCTGATATTCATCTTCTTCTGCCCCCTCAGGCTTGACGGATTCGCTGATCCGTCTTACAGTTTGTGACGTTTCCGTAGGACGGAAAGCGAAAAAAGAAGCCGCGAGCAAGCGGCAGAAATCCTACGATAACGTCATACTAACACATGCGGGAGCGTCATGTCAAATTCTACGGATTCGAGTGGTGGGTTCGGTGACAGGTTACGTCAAGCCAGAGAGGCGCGAGGGATTAACCAAACGGAACTTGCGGCGAAGACTGGGTTACAGCCATCAGCAATCGGCCATTTCGAGAAGGAGCGGCGCAAGCCTTCGTTTGCAAACATTAGGGCGCTCGCGAAGGCATTGAGTGTTACGTCAGACTACTTGCTCGGCAGGACAAATGAGATGGCCGGGGCAACAACGGCCTTTCGTGGTGAAGAGAACTTGTCAGATGATGACCGAGAGCACATCCAAATGATGATCGATCTCATGAACCAAAGAAAGTCGGGTCGTTGAGCAAGTTCCGAATTCATATGGCGCGGCGCCAAGGTGAACTCAAAGCAAAAGAAAAAGGCTACGATGCCTTCCCAGTTGATCCGTTTGCGATTGCGGAGACCGAAGACATTTTTGTCGAGCCAAAGGATCCCGGCCGGGTTGGCGTGAGCGGCGGGATCATCTTCCATGATGAGAGCGTCGGCATCTTCTATGCGACCGATATCAAGAGCGAAGGGTTTCGCAGGTTCACCGTGGCTCACGAACTTGGCCACTATTTTCTTGAGGGGCATCCCGAGGAAATTCTGAAGACTGCTCCAATCCACATGTCCAGGGCCGGGTTTTCACAAGGGACGAGTTCGATAGAACTTGAGGCGGATCATTTTGCGTCTGGGCTGCTGATGCCGTCGAGACTCGTTGGCGAGGTCATCGGGGGAAGCCGTGTCGGTCTGGATGGGATCGTTGCGCTAAGCCAGCTCGCAAAGTGCTCACTTACGGCCTCTGCTATCAGAGCTGCCGAATGTTGCGACTATCCGATGGCGGTCGTCGTCAGTTCCGGCGACAAAATCGCATATGCTTTCTTGTCGGAAAGCTTCAAGAAACTCGATAAGCTCACGTTCCTCAAGAAGGGTACTCCGCTGCCGAGAACGCATACCCTGCGTTTCAACGCTGATATGCAGAACATTCGGTCTGCGCGCTCGATATGTGGACAAACCAGTCTTGCTGAATGGTTCTCTTGCAGGCGACGGCTTGCGTTGGATGAAGAAATCATCGGTCTCGGCGCGTACGGCTTCACCCTCACCATCCTTTCCAGTGAAGAACTTGCCGACGACCCTTATGACGAGGCTTACGAAGAAGAACAATCTCTGCAAGAGAGCTGGACTCCAAGGTTTGCCTACGGGAGATAGCGGCGTGCGCCTGGCCGCACTCATCGCCGTCAGAGTACTCTTCGATAGCCCTTCGACGGGCATCATTTTAGACCCGCTTCGCGCATGAGAGTCTCAATCGGCTCAATGAGCTCTTCCACCATTCCTCGACAAACCTCGTGAGACTCGTCAGCGGTAAGCTCCTCAATTAGGACGATTTTCTCACGAATGTCGCGCATCAAGCTTGCGCTCGCCGCGGAGGCAAGCGCGCTGGAGATTCCGGGTTTGTAAAGTGCTTCGCACACGTAGTCGTCGAGGCTATCTGTCCGCGCGATGACCGCCTCGATCCTGCGGCGCATATGATTTGATACCTGCATGTTCTTCCCCTGGTAAGTGTGAGGCGGATTCCCGTCACCCTTTAATTGGATACATTTTTAGGACGTGGCATATACAAAAACGGCTGACGAATTTGATCAGAAAAATTGCGATGCAACTGAAAATCAAAAACTTTTTGCCAGTTCTTGCATCCGCTTCGACGGGCCGATCAGCTTGACTTGGTGACGGCCTCCGCCGTTCATGCGCGCCATTTTGGCCGACGAAACGGTGCCGGTGCGGAGTTCGCACTCATCCTTCGCTCGCGCAGCAACTTTTTCCGCTGCTCGCTGCTCGAAGGAGAACTTGTCGCTTTCTTCTTGCGCCTGCGCGCGTTCCGGAAACCGATCGACCAGATCGCCCTGGCTCGCCTTCTCTGTGCGGCCGGCTGCGACCTCGTTGGCGAGCACATAATCGTCGTTTTCATTCGTGTGCATGAACTGGTCCCATTTTGCTGGGGCTCGTAGCCCCGACATTTCATAATGTCCCTTGTCAGTCGGTTCGGAACGCGACGACCTGATCGAGAACGGAGGGTCTGGCTTGTGCGAATTTCATTCTATGCCGCAGTTTAGCCATGCAGCAAGCAGCGTTTCTCGAAGGTAACGGCTTTGATCTGCTTTAGGCAGTTTAGGATTACTTCGTCCCTTAGGTGATATGCATCGGCCAGCGCGAGGTTGTGCGCTGTGATGGATGTAGTGCTCAATCTCTTCCCCGACCGCCTGTTCCAGAGCGCCAAGTAGTTGGTAGCTCTCATTCGAGATGCGGTTTTCATTTTCTGACGGCACCGCGCTCTGCGCAGGTTGATTGAAACCGCCAGGCTGGACGGGCGGTACGAGAAGTGTGGTCTGACATTGTTCGCTGAAGTGGGGAGCACTTCTTGTCGAATGGGGCAGTGCCTGTATTTGATCGTCAGGAAATGGATGTGATGCATTTTAGCAACTCAATGTGAGAAGGCGACCGGAGCGATAGAGTCGCGAAATCCGGATCGAACCACCTCTTGAAAAAGAGGATTTATCAATGTCGTTTCAGTCGAAACAAACAGACTTTATGCTGCCTTCTCGCGAAGTCATGACTGAGTCAGAAGCCGCAGATTTTCTACGGATTGGACTGACGAAAATCCGCGCGATGCGACGTATGAAGCAGATCCCGCACATTCCTGGGAAACCCGTCGTTTACATGCGCGCGTCACTGATAAGCTGGCTCTCGGGGCGCGAAGTAAAGCCTGTCGCCATGGATGAACAACAGGAACAAAAAAACCTTCGTCAAGCGCCGCGGCATGGCTATGATAAAGCAGCTATCAGGGCCTTACTTATCACTTGACGCATCAGCGTGCATCTGTACCCGTGCTGGAATATTGAAAGCAACGGATTAAGGTGCAAATGAAGACAATTGAACGTCTCGGCCCATTTTCGATCGCGCAAAATCGGAACACAATTCACCTTCGCTGGACTAACCGGAACACCGGAAAGCAAGAATCCCAGAGCTTCGGCCGCGATTTCGAGCGGGCGCGAGAAGAGGCGATACGGCGACTTGCGGCGATGGCATCTCCAGATGATGTCGCTGAGAGACCGTCTGATCCGACGTTTGAAGAGCTCTGGTTCTTCTATCGTCGAGAGAAGAAGAAGACGCTTTCAGCTGGAAGGGCAAGGCGTCTCGACGAACTCTACAAGCTCTACTTCAAATCATCGCTTGCGCAGGTTCCTGCATCGAAGCTTTCTCCAGCGATCCGCGCGATGTCAGAGCGAATGCTGGACGGTTGGATCGGAGACGACCGCGACACAAGCCGCGGCGGTCGGCATCTGCCGCTGAGCCCGAACACTATTGAAGACATCGTCAACATCGCTCGCGCGGCACTGAATTTCCTTCTCGAAGAACAGATCGTTTCTGGGCCGTCTCCGATCGCTCCGATCAGGATCCCAGGTCGAACGGCGCCGATCGACCGCGATCCGAAGGGCAGGCACGTTTCATTTGAAGAGATCGGTGCTCTCATCGATGCATGCGAATTTCCGCATCATCTGCACATGCTTCTGCTCGATCTCGGGTGCGCCGCAAGAAGTGGCGGGTTCATCGATATGACTGCCGAGCAAATCCTATGGGATTTCGATGCGCTTGATATGCTTCCTATCGGTATGAAGCAGACGATGAAGTACCGCCCGATCGTGCCTGTAACTGGTCCGATGAGATGGGCCGTCGCCGAAGCTGCGTCGACCGCGGGTCGTGATCGCAAGTTGATCCATTTCCGCGCTCAGGGGCTGACCGGGCGAAACGGCACTCAGATCATCCATCGGATAGCGAAACGTGCCCTCGGATCCCAGGCTGACAAAGTGAACTGGTATTCGATCAGACACACACTGATCGACTTTCTCGAAATGCGAGTGCCGGCAAGATCACTGTCTGCGCTGGCCGGTCATGTAGCAGCACTCGACACGCGAGAGCGCCGACAGCTTCGTCAGAGCGACGGTAGCGAAACGACGCGCATCTATCTCAGAGCGAAGCTCGAGCACCTTGATCCGATCCGGCGGACGTTGGAAATCGAGTGGTGGCCGGAGATACAGAAGCATTGCAAGACCGACCTCAAGCTCGGAGGTTCTGCATCTGAACAGGCCTGGTTAGATGCAAAACAGATGCATAATCCGCGTAAATATTTGATAAGTAAATAGTCATAGCCACGTCCACGACGTCGCGATCACCCGGGAGAGTCCGAACTACCGGATCGGGTAAGTATCTGATTACATGTCTTTAATCGATCCTGCGGGCCGCGCGCTATGCGCGCGGCCTGAAGGTGAACAGGATATGAACTACCCAGAACTGGACAGCGTTTGCTTATGCGAACTGATTCAGTTTCGTTGCAGCTGCATCCGTTCGCTCCGATGCTATCTTTTCGAGGCTCGGTATATCGCTGACGCGTCGCTGTCGAACGGGGTTATGTTGATGCTTCAATGCACCGCCGATGCGCGCAGGTGTCGAGCGCGTCAGATAAACTGGTAGCGATACGGAACGGTCATCACGTCGGAGACAAAGTCTCGGAAAATTGGCCGATCGCCCGATGTTTTAGTGCACATGCAGCGATCAGCTACGCCCAGCAGCCCCGGATGACGAGCTCTTGTCGGCCCATCCCAAACCAGACACTTGCTCCGAGCACAGCAGGCGTCCGCTCGCTTGAATTAACCTCTCATCTAATGACAGCAGTCATGCATTGCGCGGCTGCAACGCAATAAAGATGTGCTGGAGGGCGACTGCTCGCGCATGACACCCTTGAAGGAAATGCCACCGCCCTCCCGGCACAGGATCAATCGTCGCGGAGCGCGAAGCGTTTGTAGAAGGCGGTATCCGCGTCCTCACGTGATATCCCCATGTCCTCGAGCCGTTCGTCGGTCATGGAGCGCAACTTGTGCGAAGCGCGGTAGTTGGCATTCTGCTCCACAACCCAGTGGAGGGCGTGCATCCAGTCCTTGGGGCGGCGAATTTTGAGGGCAATGTCGCTTAGGGTTTGCATCTCTGGGCTCCTGCTGAAGTGGTAAACTGAAGCCAGATTGCCAGTCTTCCGCAAAACACCCGCAAAAGCCGCCCACCAAAACTCACCCTCCAGCGTAAAAATCGCGTAAAATCGAATGCGACGACCGTAAGAAGCTTCGAGAACCGCGAGATATTATGGCTACGTCGACGGGACAGCTGCATTTGACACTTATCCTTCACGGAGTGTTCTCTGCCCATTATGGGTCAGGCCTCGAACTCGTGGGCCTGTCGCGAAGGGGGCAAGCGCTGCTTGCCTTCCTGTCACAACAACCGGAAATGCGGGCCGAGCGTGCGCGATTGGCAGACCTTCTCTGGTCGGACCGATCCGAGGGGCAAGCCCGGGCATCGCTCCGACAGGAGTTGTCGGTGTTGCGTCGCGTTTTGCCCGAAGGGGTTCTTGACGCGAACCGACAACTCGTCTGGCTGGACCCGACCGCAGTGGTCGCCGACAAGTCCGGCTCGGGCGTATTTCTCGAAGGGTTCGATCTTGCCACGGAAGGTTTCGAAGATTGGCTCCGGGAAATGCGGCAAGCCGAGCGCCCTGGCTCAGCCACTCCTGTAGCTACAGCCGCCCCTCATAGAGCAAGGCGGCTTCCCAGCCTTGCAGTGCTCCCCTTCGAAGAGATCGGAGTGGCTGCAACAGACATGTTTGCCGACGGGGTGGTCGAAGAAATTACTGGTGCGCTCGGCCGGGTGCATGAGTTCCACGTCATCGCCCGCCAATCTGCAATCGCGATTATCGGCGAGCATCTGGATGTGCCTCAAGTCGCCGAAAGACTCGGGGTTGATTACGTTGTTGAGGGGACCGTCAGGCGCGCCGACGACAGAGTGCGGATCTCAGTTCAACTCGTAGAGGGGCGCGACGGTCGCACAATCTGGACTGAACGCTTCGACGACCGGCTCGACGACCTATTCGCCTTGCAGGATAGGGTCGCAGGCCAAGTCGCGGGGCAGATTTTACCCAGTCTGCGCAATGCCGAGATCGCACGCGCAAGAACCACTCCGCCGGAAAGCCGGAATGCTTACGAATTGTTTTTGACCGGCCTGCCGCACATGTGGGCCCATCAACGCAAAAGCAACGCACGAGCGATTGACCTGTTCGATAGAGCGCTTTCGATCGCTCCGGACTATGGACCTGCTCTGGCGCATAAGGCATGGGCGCTTGCGCAACAGTGCTCCTACATATGGTCAGACAATCCTTTGACGGATAAGGCAGAGGCGCTGCGGTTGGCGCAGCAGGCTGCCCAATTCGTCGGTGAACATGCGCCTTCGATGGTGGCTGTCGGCGCAGCAGTTGACCTCGTTTCAACGGATCACGATTTCAGCAGAACTTTTATAGATCGCGCGCTTGCGATCGACCCAAATTGTGCTTGGGGCTGGATGCGCCGCGGCTGGAACCGTCATTATCTTGGAGAAACCGAAGAGGCGCGCTTGAGCTTTGATCGTGCGGAAGCCCTTAGTCCACTCGACCCTTTCCTGTTCAACATAGAGTTTGGCCGCGGGGTCACATATCTCCATGAAGACCGCTTTGAGGAGTGCCTCAAACACTTCAAGCGAGGAATGGCCCTCTCTCCTGGCGTCGAATGGGCCTACCGTTTCATAGCGTCTCTGAATATTCGGCTTGGACGGCAGGCGGATGCCGAAGAAGCCTATCGAAAGCTGCTTGCAGCGTATCCGGGACTGACCGTTCGCAAACTGAGCGACTCGCTTCCACCATCAGCCGTAGAGAACCGGCAGGAGTTCTACGACGCAATGCGTCGGGCAGGTTTGCCAGAAGAATAGCTTCGTTACTCAAATACCCGATGACGCATGCTTTGCATGCCATCTGACCATGAAGTCCAATTTGTTTTGGCCGATATAGTGAAAGTCCAGTGCCTGCCCGTTGGGGCTGTTCGTGGATATCGCAAGGAAATTCCGTTTCCCGCCCGGCATCCCCCAAGCCCGCCGCAACGCGCTCTAACCAGACATTTGAACCAAACGCAGCGAACTTCTGTAAGCCGTCCTTCTGGCAGTATGTCGGAAGCTAATCATCTCCATTCCGGTTTCCACAAATGCCGGAGACAACAAATGGAAAATCGTCACTCGAAACATGCCTCGACGGCTCAGTGCAGGGGATTGCTCGCCGTAACCCCCCAGAACCTGGGAGGCAGAACACATGGCGTGTGAAAAACATCAATCGATCGGTGCTGAGCCTCAGGAAGGCCCGCTGCCCCGCTACTGTGAGACCGACGAACTCGCAGTTCGGTTTCGCCGCCATCCCCGCACGATCCGAGATCGGATTCAAAAGGGATGCCCGGTGAACGGACGTCGCTTGAAGCTACCAGCCACGCGTCTCGGGAAGAAATGGCGAGTCCGCGAAGATTGGCTTGTGCTCTTCGAACATGATGCCCGGCCGCCTATCGGGCGGCCAGGCCTTGATATCGAATAAGGGAGTCGTCTCTGCCGGAGCCAGGGGCATCGCATGAAGCAGGCCGACCCTCTCGTGATGGCACATCTCTTTGCAGGCACCTGTGCTTTAACCCGGCAATCGTAATCGGCGGGCTGTCTCCGGCGGGGGCGGCAGATCGCCACGTCGACCACGGCGAGGGCGCGATGCTTCGCGCCCCGTTCCGCCGTCAGATCAGCATCCGGCGCGGATCCGCCATCAGTGTTGCATAGCGCGACAGGAAGCGCGCGGCATCGGCGCCGTTGATGACCCGGTGATCGTAGCTCAGATCGAGCGGGCAAAGCGGCACCGGCACCCATTCGCCTTCCCAGACCGGTGTGACCTGGCTTCGGGTGATGCCGAGGATCGCGACTTCCGGAGGGTTCACGATCGGGGTGAAGGCGCTGCCGCCGATCCCGCCGAGATTGGAGATCGTCATCGAGGCGCCGCCCATTTCCTCGGGGCGCAGTTTCCGGCCCTGCGCCTTGCGAGACAGGTCGGTGATTTCCGCCGCGATTTCCCAAAGCCCCTTGCGGTCGGCGTCGCGGATCACCGGGACCATCAGGCCGTTCGGCGTGTCGACCGCGATGCCCACATGGACGTAATCCTTGAGCACCAGCGTCTCGCCGCTTGCGTCGAGCGAGGCGTTGAACCGGGGGAATTCGCGCAGACAGCGCGCCAGAACCCGCACATGGAAGGCGAGCGCCGTCAGGCGGGTGCCACGGTCCCGCGCCTCGTCGCGAAGGCCTTTTCGGAAGGCCTCGACCGCGCGCATGTCGGCGCTATCGTGATGCGTGACCTGCGGGATAAGTGAATTCGCGGCCGAGAGGTTGTCGGCGGCGACCCGGGCGATCCGTGAGAGTGGTTCTTCGGTCACCGGCCCGAAGGCCGCATGATCGACATCCCAGTAGCGCGCGGCATCCGGGGCGGGGCCGGGTGCGACACCGGAGCCCGCCCCGTCGGCCTTGCGATCCACATCTTCGCGCGCGAGCGTCTCGCGCCCGGTCTCCTGCGCGAGGCGGTCGAGATCCACCCCGCGTTCGGCGGCGTAGCTGCGCACCGAAGGGCTTGCGACATAGCTCATGGCATCCTCCTCACCAGCTGGCCGAGATGTATTGCGTTTCCATGAATTCGAGCATCCCTTCATGCCCGCCTTCGCGGCCGAGACCCGATTGCTTGGAGCCGCCGAAGGGCGCTGCAGGATCGCTGACGAGGCCGCGATTGAGCCCGACCATCCCGTAATCGAGCCGTTCGCAGACCCGCATCCCGCGCGCCATGTCCTGCGTGAAGACATAGCCCACGAGCCCGTATTCGGTGTCGTTGGCGCGTGCGATCACGTCTTCTTCGTCGGTGAAGGTCTGGATCGCGGCGACCGGGCCGAAGATCTCGTCATGCACGCATGCGGCATCCTGCGGCACCTTCGTCAGAACGGTCGGCGGGTAGAAATAGCCCGGCCCGTTCGGGACCTTGCCGCCGAGTTTCAGTTCCGCGCCACGCTCCAGCGCGTCGGTCACGAAGCTCGCCACCTTGTCGCGGGTCTTGGCGTTGACCAGCGGGCCGACATCGACGTCCTTCTCGACGCCGTTGCCCACCTTCAGCGCGCCCATCGCAGCTGTCATCTTCGCGGTGAATTCCTCGGCCACCGCCTCGTGGACATAGAACCGGTTCGCTGCGGTGCAGGCTTCGCCGAGATTGCGCATCTTGGCCAACATCGCACCTTCGACAGCGACGTCGATATCGGCATCCTCGAAGACGATCAGCGGCGCGTTACCGCCCAGCTCCATCGCCGGTTTCAGCACCTGATCGGCGGCCGAGCGCAGAAGCTTGCGGCCGACCCCGGTGGAGCCGGTGAAGCTCACGACGCGCACCCGCGGATCGTGCAGCATGTGATCGACGATCTCCGCGGAATTCTCCGACGGCAGCACGTTCACGAGGCCCTTGGGCACGCCGGCCTCTTCCAGCAGCGGCATCAGCGCGAGCATCGTCAGCGGCGTCTCGGAGGCGGGCTTGATGATCACCGGGCAGCCTGCGGCCAGCGCGGGCGCGATCTTGCGGGTGCCCATCGCGGCGGGGTAGTTCCACGGCGTCACCAGCACCGCGATGCCCGCCGGTTTGTGCTGCACCACGATCCGCGCGCCAGAGGCGGGGGCGCGGGTAATCATCCCGTCGGCGCGCACGGCTTCCTCGGCGAACCAGCGGAAGAACTCGGCGGCGTAGCGGGCTTCGCCCATCGCGTCGGCCCCGGCCTTGCCGTTCTCCAGCGTGATGAGATGAGCGAAGTGATCAAGCCGTTCGGTCATCAACTCGAACGCCTTGCGCAGGATTTCCGAGCGTTCGCGGGGCGAGCGCGCCGCCCAGTCCACGAAGGCCTTCTGCGCGGCGTCGAGCGCCGCATCCGCGTCTTCGATCTCGGCGGAGGCGACGGAGGCGAGCACTTCCTCGGTCGCGGGGTTGATGACATCGAAGCGGGCGCCTTTCGCGCCCTGGCGCCACGCGCCGTCGATATAGAGGTCGGTCTGGTCCATGTCGGTCCGGTTCCTTGTATCAGAGGAGATGGCGCAGCGGCTCGGCCAGCCGCGCGGCAAATCCGGTTATCAGGTCGAGCGCCGTCTCGGGCGCGAGCTGGCCGGGATCGGCCTCGAGCGTGAGGGTCAGCGGATCGGAGCCGGTGAGCGTCAGCACCGGCTGCGCCTCTGCGCCGAGCGAGATCCGCTGCAACGCGCTGCCGCGCAGATCGCGGATCAGGAGCGCGGGGGTGGCATCCTCTTCCGACTCGGGGGCTTGCCCCAGCGGGTAACGGCCCGGATCGGCAAAGCAGCGGCTGCGCCCGTGACGCGAAACCGCGACCGGGCCCGAGAACGTCGCACCTGCCGCGAGACCGGCGAGCAGCGCGCCCGGATCGGGGGCCTGACCCGTCTCCGCTTCAATCCAGTCGCAGAACGCGGCGAAGCCTTTCGCCGACACCTCGGCGCTCAGATGCAGCGCTTGAGCGGTCGGAGCCGTCGCTGCCGCCGCTTGCGGTGCGGGCAGGGTGCGCAGCGTCTCGAGATCCGAGACATGGTAGGGCTGCGCGATGCCTGCCTCGGCCAGCCGCGCGAGGTCGAGCCCTTGTTCGCGGGCCAGCCGTTTCGCCTTCGGCGAGGCGAGGATGCGACCGCCGGGCGCGGGGACTGCCGCGGGTTTCGCAGACGGCCTAGCCGCTGCGGGCTTCGGTGTGGTCTCTTTTTCCGGCGTGGCTTTGTTCGCCGGGGCTTCTGCCTTGGCAGGCTCGGGCGCGACCGGTTTTTGCGCGTGGCTGCGGCGGACCGGGTTCGCGGGCGCCTCCGCCGAAATGATCGCAATCGGCGCGCCGACCGGAACTTCCTCGCCGGGGTCCGCGAGGATCGCGGCAAGGTAGCCCGAGACACCGGCAGGTACTTCGACGGCGCTCTTGTCGGTCTCGACCTCGAAGAGAATGTCGTCGGCACCCACCGCGTCGCCCGGCTCCTTGAGCCAGGTCGTGATCTGACCGGTCTCCTGCGCCATGCCAAGCGCGGGCATGATGACCTCCGCGCCCTCGGGGAGCGCGTCGTCGTTCGCGGCCTCGGTATTGGACCCGGAGGCTGGCTCGTCGGCAGGTGCGTCTTGCGCGACATCCCCGCCAGCTTCGGCCTCCGCGGCTTCCTTCGTCTCGGCGATCACCGCGACCACGGAGCCCACGGGCACGTCATCGCCCGCCTTCGCGCGCAGCCCGCCGAGGTAGCCGTCGGCCTGCGCCTCGACCTCCATCGTGGCCTTGTCGGTTTCGACCTCCATCAGGGGTTCGCCCGCCTTCACGGCATCGCCCGGCGCTTTCAGCCAGGCGACCAGTTGGCCCGATTGCTGGGCCATGCCGAGCGCGGGCATGATGACCTCATGCGGCATCGCTCACCTCCTGCCGGACCAGCCGGCGGGCCGCTTGCGCCACGCCCTCTGCCGTCGGCACGGTCAGATCCTCGAGCGCGGGTGAGAACGGCACCGGCACGTCCATCGCGCCCATCCGCAGCACCGGCGCGTCGAGATGGTAGAAGGCCTTCTCCGAGATGCGCGCGGCGATCTCGCCGGTGATGCCGTAGCTCTGGTGGCCCTCGTCGATGACGATGGCGCGGCTGGTCTTGCGCACGCTGTCGAGGATGGTTTTCTCGTCGAGCGGCACGATGGTGCGCGGATCGATCACCTCGGCGGAGATGCCCTCCGCGGCCAGCGTCTCGGCGGCAGCCTGCGCCACCTGCACCATCGACGAGGTGGCGACCAGAGTGATATCGCTGCCCTCGCGCAGCACGTTGGCCTCGCCGAAGGGAATGTAATACTCCTCCTCGGGCACCGGAGCCTTGTCGTTATACATCAGCTTGTCTTCGAAAATGACGACCGGGCTGTTGTCGCGGATCGCGGTCTTCATCAGCCCCTTGGCCTCGTAGGCCGAAGAGGGCAGGGCGACCTTCAGCCCCGGGATATGGGCCACGAGCGCATGGAGCGACTGGCTGTGCTGCGCGGCCGAGCGCCGGGTCGCGCCCAGATTGGTGCGCAGCACCAAGGGCACGCTCAGCTTGCCGCCCGACATGTAATGGGTCTTGGCCGCCTGGTTGCAGAGCTGATCCATCACCAGAAACAGGAAGTCGCCGAACATCAGATCGACGATGGGTCGCGATCCGGTCATCGCCGCGCCCACCGCGAGGCCCATGAAACCGGGCTCGGAGATGGGGGTGTCGATGATCCGCTCGGTGCCGAATTCCTCGACGAGCCCGGAGAGGACCTTGAAGGGGGTGCCGGCTTCGGCCACGTCCTCGCCGATCAGGAAGATCGTGGGATCGCGGCGCATTTCCTCGGCGATGGCCTCGTTGACGGCCTTGGACAGGGTGATCTCGCGCATGATTTCCTCCTCAGGCGGCGTCGTTGGGGGCGTAGACATGCATGTCGACCTCGCCCGCGTCGGGGTAGGCGGCGGCCAGCGCATATTCGACGGCGTCGGCGGCGTCTTTCTTCACCGCTTCGCGGATCTCCTCGAGTTCCGCATCGCTCGCGACGCCCTCGCCGACGAGCCATTTGCCGAAATTGATGATCGGGTCGCGCTGCTCCTTCCAGATCGTCTCTTCGTCCTTGGAGCGGTAGTAGTCGCGGTTGATGTCGCCGACATGGTGACCGTGATAGCGGTAAGTCTTGAGTTCGATGAAGAACGGGCCTTCGCCCTTGCGGGCGCGGGCGACCAGTCGCTGCGCCAGCTCGTTCACCGCCAGCACGTCCTGCCCGTCGACCTCGAAGCTCTCGATGCCGAAAGCCTCGGCGCGCGCGGTCAGCGAACCAGCGGCGATCTCGTCGGTCTTGGTGTATTCGGAATAGCCGTTATTCTCGCAGGCATAGATGACCGGCAGCTTCCAGAGCGCGGCCATGTTCATCACCTCGTACCAAAGGCCCTGCGCGGTCGCGCCGTCGCCGAAGAAGCAGACGGTCACGTCGTCGCGCCCGAGCCGCCGGGCCGAGAGCGCGGCCCCTGTGGCGATCCCCATCGAGCCGCCGACGATGGCGTTGGCGCCGAGGTTGCCGTGGCTCTGATCGGCGATATGCATCGAGCCACCCTTGCCGCGGCAATAGCCCTCGGCCTTGCCGAGAAGCTCGCAGAACATCTGCTTGAACTCGGCCCCCTTGGCGACGCAATGGCCGTGGCCCCGGTGCGTCGAGGTGATCTTGTCGTCGTCGGTCAGCGCCTCGCAGATGCCCACCGCGACGGCCTCCTCGCCGGAATACATGTGGGTCAGGCCCGGCATCTTGGCCGAGAGATACAGCTGGTTGGCGTTGTCCTCGAAGCTGCGGATGCGCACCATCTGGCGATACATGCGCAGGTAGTCTTCGGTATTCGTCTTGCGCTTGGTGGCTTTGGCCATGGCGCGCTCCCCCCTTTGGCGTAGGCGTTATGCGTAAGGTCCGGGCCCGCGCGGAATGGCGCGGGCCCGGGAGCCGGTCAGTAGCGGGCCGCGATCGGCAGCTCTTCGGCCGGGAAAAGGCTGATCACGGTGCAGCCCTTGTCGGTCACCACGACCTCCTCCTCGATCCGTGCCGCCGAATAGCCGTCAGAGGCCGGGCAATAGGTTTCGAGTGCGAAGACCATGCCGGTCTGGATCTCCATCGGATTGTCGAGCGACACCGCGCGGCTGATGATCGGCCGTTCGTGCAGCGCGAGACCCAGCCCGTGGCCGAATTGCAGGCCGAAGGCCGACAGCTCGTCGGGGAAGCCGAATTCCTCGCATTTCGGGAAAGCCTTCGCGACGACATCGGTGGTGACGCCCGGCTTGATCAGGGCGATCGCGTTGTCGAGCCATTCGCGGCACCGGATGTAGGCGTCGTTCTGCGAGGGCGTCGCGCGACCGATGTTGAAGGTCCGGTAATAGCAGGTGCGGTAACCCTGATAGCTTTGCAGGATGTCGAAGAAGGCCTGATCACCGGGCCGGAACAGGCGGTCGGTGAAGTTATGCGGGTGCGGGTTGCAGCGCTCGCCCGAGATCGCGTTGATCGCTTCCACGTCGTCCGAGCCCATCTCGTAGAGGAGCTTGTTCGACATCGCGACGATATCGTTCTCGCGCACGCCCGGTTTCAGCTCCTCGTGGATCATGTGGTAGACGCCATCGACCATCGAAGCCGCCTGGTTGAGCAGCTGAATCTCATCGATATTCTTGATCTCGCGGGCCGAGAGCATGACCTGCTGGCCGTCCACGACGTTCAGCCCGGCTTCCTTCAGCGCGAAGAACATCGCCGTCTCGGCATAGTCCACGCCCACCGGCATGTCGGCCATGCCCGCCTTCTTGATCAGCGAGGCGATCTCCTCGGCATATTTCTTCATCAGCCCGAAGGAGGGCGGGATCGTTCCGCGCATGCCGACGACGCCCGCCAGCATCCGCTCGGGGTCGAGCCAATCGCAATATTCGCGGTGGTGCACGGCGGCGGAGCCGAAGTCCCAGACATAGGGTTCTTCATCGCCTGCGAGCAGGCAGAACCGGCACATCTTGTCGCGTTCCCACTCGCCGATCTTGGTGCCGGAGATGTAGCGGATGTTGTTGACATCGAACAGCAGCAGCGAGCCGCAGCCCGATTTCTTCAGCGCATCCTTGGCGCGGCTGAGGCGGTAGCGGCGCAGACGGTCGTGATCGACGCGGCGCTCGAAATCCACCGAGGTGTGACCCCAGGCGGGGATGTGCTTTTCCCAGCGCCAGTTCGGGTCGATGTCCCCGGGTTGCAGAATGCGCGGGTTGAGGGCGGTCGTGGTCATGATATGTCTCCCGGCGCGGCCGTTCCGGCGCGCCTGTTCGGTTGCGATTGTCTAAGAGTTCCGGGGTGTTGGCCCGGTTCAGGCGCGGATCACTGGATGACCCAGCCGCCGTCGATATGGATCATCTGGCCGGTCATGTAGTCGCTCTCCGGGCTGACGAGGAACGCCGCCGTTCCCTTCACGTCATCCGGGTAGGAGACCTTCTTGAGCGCGAGGATTTCGGCCAGATCGTCGAAGGCCTGACCTTCACGCTCCTTGAAGCCGATATCCACGAGATCCTTGTCGAGCTGCTCCCAGAGCGGCGTCTTCACCACGCCGGGCGCGTAGCCGTTCACGGTGATGCCATGCTCTGCCAGCGCGATCGCCCCGCAATGGGTCAGCGCGAGGCAGCCGTATTTCGAGGTGCAGTAGACCGTCACGTCGACCAGCGGCTTGCGCGAGGCGACGGAGCCCACGTTGATCAGCTTGTAGGGATAGTCCTGCTTGCCCTGCGCGATCATCTGCCGTGCGGTCTCCTGCATGCCGAGCCACATGCCCTTTGTGTTGACCGTCATGATGTGATCCCAGTTGTCTTCATCGATATCCATGAAGAACCGGGGTTTGTTCAGGCCCGCGTTGAAAAGGCCGACATTGATCATGCCGAAGGCGTCGACGGTGGCTGCGACCGCATCGGCATTGTCCTTGCGCTTGGTGACGTCCATGCGCACCGCGATCGCCTTGCCGTTGCCGCCCTTGTTGATACGGTCGGCGGTCTCCTGGGCTGCGTCGAGATCGATATCACCCAGGCAGACATTCGCGCCCTGCTGCGCGAAATACTCCGCGTTGCACGCACCCATGCCCTGGCCTGCGCCGGTGATCAGGATGTTCTTTCCCTTCAGTCGATCGGGGTCCATGTCTTTCCTCCCTAACTTGAACCTGTCCTCAGCACCCGGTCGGCCCGAATCTGGACCTTGCCGAGTGCCTCGCGCGGGGTGGTGACCCCGCGCAGCATGTCGTGAATTTCCTGCCCGCAGATCTCGATCAGCTCGCAGATGTTCGGCAGCGGCGGGCGCGGCCAGAATTGCAGCTCGTCGCGCCAGGACATCGCGTCCACCGCCTCGAAGATCGGCGAGAGATGCTGCACCTGCGGATCGGCGCCGACCGAGTAGCGCGGCACCGTGCGGCTGCCGTTGAGCACGTACAGTTTCTGCGCCGCGGGCGAGGTGAAGGCGATCAGCGCCTCTGCCGCGGCGGCGCGCCGCTCCTCGGGTAGATTGGCCGGGATCGCGAGCACGTATCCGCCCACAGGCGCCACCGGCTTCGCGCCAAGCCCTGTCGGATGCGGAAGATAGCCGGTCGTGTCATGCGCGGGCGAATTCGCGTCGAGTTCGAAATACGGCGCGAGCAGCGTATAGCCATAGGCCATCGCGACCTTGCCCGCCGCGTAGGGGCGCACGCGCTCGTACCAGGACATCGACAGGATGTCGGGCGGCGAGACGCTCATCAGTTGCAGCAGGTACTCTGCAGCCGCCTCGGTCGCGGGGGTGTCGAACTGCGCAACGAAATCGTCGCGATCGAGATGATCGGCGTCGAACCCGCCCGCGATCGGGTCGAGATTGACGACCGGCTGGCCGAAATCGGCCATCGCCATGATGAAGGTGTGCCCCAGCGCGGTGCCGCGCGCGGCGTTCCACGCGATGCCGTAGCGGCCATGCGATGGGTCGTGGAAATGCCGCGCGGCCTTGAGCACGAGATCGGTCGTGGACGGTGGCTTCAGCCCGGCTTCGGCGAACAGATCCTTGCGGTAGAACAGCAGTTCCGGCGTGGTCTGGCTGGGCACGCCATAGGGGCGGCCCTCCCAATGCGCGCCACGCCAGCCCGCAGTATGGAAATCGCTCGGATCGAGGCGCGAGATATCCATCACCTCGTCGAGCGGCATCAACAGCCCTTTCTTCGCGAATTCCCCGATCCACGGCAGGTCGACGGCGATGATGTCGTAATGGCTGGTCTTGCGGGTGGCATTGCGCAGCGTCTCTTCGTGCAGCCGGTCGATCGAGAAGGCCCGCTGCGAGATCGATGTACCCACGATATGTTCAAACTGGCGCTTGAGGTTCTCCATCACCATGAAGGTCGGATCGCCATGAACCAGAACGCGCAGGCCGCCCGGCACGGTGATCGGTTCGGGCAGCACCGAGGGCGGAGCAATCGAATGACCGGCGAGGTAGGTGCCGCCGAAGTAATAGTCGCGCTCGCCCCCGTCGGAGTCGGCGAGGTGCTTGCGGGCCAGACGCGCGACGCGATCGGAAAGCTGTCCCCAGTTCGTCAGCAGCTGCGTGCTGGCATGAAGCGAAACGGTCTTGCCAGAGCGAGTGCGCGGGCGTTGCTCGATCATCCCGGCATCGATCATGTCCGAGAGTTTGCGCATCGCCGTCGCGTAGGGCACGCCCGAAGCCGCGACGAGCGAGGAGGGCGTGACGATCTTGCCCTCCAGATGGCAGCGCACCAGATGGGCGGCCATCGCGAGATACGGGTTTGGGGTGGAGAGCGCGAGCGTGGAATCGATCTCGTCGGCAAGAGACTCGAGCAGGTCGATCATCGACAGCGCGGTGTCCCGATCCTGAACGACGGACGCGGACGGCGCCGGGGCGCCGGTATGTCCATGTTGGATATTTTGCGGATCGAGTTTGGTCACGCGTCTGTGTCCGAGCTGTGGTTTTGGTTGCTTCGCCATGAAGTCCTCCGAAAGATGTCCAGATCGAGGATCGTTCACCTTAGCAAAAATATCCATTATGGATGTAACGATGTTCAAAATGGATAAGTTGGCGGGCGAAAGCCGGGGCCGCTGTCGGAATGATCAGGATGTGCCGCCGGAGGATTCGGGCTGCATGGCAGACACTCAGGAGGGGGTGGGTGCCACGGCTGACCAACGGCCGGACTGAAACATCATGGGAGGATAATGATGAAAAGATCGATGAAGGCGCTCGTCGCCGGAACCACCGCAGTCGCAACGCTCGCGCTTGCCGGCGGTGCATGGGCCGAACAGATGAAGATCGGCATTACGCAGAACAACGTCGGGGTGGACAGCTACCAGACCACCTATGAGAAGGCCTTCAAGGAGGCGGCGGCGGCCAATCCCGACGTCGATGCGGTCGTGCTCGATGCGGGCGGCGACGTGGCGCGCCAGATCGCGCAGATCCAGGATCTCGTGCAGCAGAAAGTGCAGGCGATCATCGTCTGGCCGACCAACGGCAAGGCCGTGGTCCCGGCGGTCAAGAAGGCGCATGACGCGGGCATCCCGGTCATCATCACCAACTCCAACATCGCCGAGCAGGGCATGCCCTTCATCGCCGCCTTCTCGGGCCCGAACAATATCGAGCAGGGCAAGGAAGCCGCGGACATGATGTGCACCGGGCTCAACGGCAAGGGTGACATCGTGCAGATCTCGGGCAAGCCCGGCTACACCACCGCGATCGAACGCCAGAAGGGCTTCGAGGACGAGCTGGCCAAAGCCTGCCCCGACGTGAAGATCATGGACACCCAGCCTGGCGACTGGAACCGCGAGAAGTCGCAGCGCGTCATGGAAGATTTTCTCGTGAAATATCCGAAGATCGACGGCGTCTATGCGGCCGATGACAACATGGGCGTCGGTGCGCTCAACGCCGCCAAGGCTGCGGGTCGTGCCAAGGACATCAAGTTCGTCGGCGCCACCAACTTCGCGGTCGGCTACGAGGCGATGAAGAAGGGCGAGTATTACGGCTCGGTTTACCAGTCGCCGATCGACGATGCGAAGAACGCGCTTCAGACCGCGATCGACGTGATCCAGGGCAAGGACGTTCCGAAGATGAACTACTTCAAGACGCCCCAGATCACCCAGGAGAATATGGACCAGTTCAAGAAGCCTGCCTTCTGATCTCTCCTCCCCAGGGCATGGGTCAAGCTCACGGGGCGACCCATGCCCACCTTATTGCAGGAAAAACGGAGAATTCGATGGGACGCGTAACTGGACGGGTCTGTCTCGTGACGGGTGCTGCGCGCGGTATTGGACGCGCGATTGCCGAGGCTTTGCTGGATGAGGGGGCGGATGTCTGTTTCGCCGATCTCAACGGTGAGCGGGTCGCCGAACTTGCGACGGAGAATGCGGCGCGCGCGGAAGCTGCGGGTGGCCGGGTGATGTCGGCGCAGGTGAACGTGACCAAGCGTGACGAAGTGCGCGCGATGATGCAGAAGGTCGCTGCGGAATTCGGCCGGGTCGACGTGGTGTTCAACAATGCGGGCGTCAATCGCCCGATGAACTTCCTCGACGTGACCGAAGATAATTGGCATTTCATCATGGATATCAATGGGCTCGGCACTCTGATCGGGATGCAGGAAGCGGCCCATCAGATGATCGCGCAGGGCGGTGGTGGCAAGATCATCAACACCGCTTCGATCGCGAGCCGTCAGGGCTTTGACAACGTGGCGCCCTATTGCGCCTCGAAATGGGCGGTGGTTTCGCTGACGCAATCAGGCGCGCGCGATCTTGCGAAGCACGATATCACCGTGACAGGTTTCGCGCCGGGCGTGGTGGCGACGGAGATGTGGGAAGAGGTCGATCGCGACCTGATGGAGATCGGCGCGGCGCAGGCGCCCGGGCAGGCGATGGAGGAGTTCGCCTCGGGCATCCTGCGCGGACGGGTCGCACGACCTGCCGATATCACGGGAACCACGACGTTCCTCGCCTCGCCCGACAGTGACTACATGACGGGACAGATCGTGATGATCGACGGCGGTATGACACTGGTCTGACCCGCCGTCAGCGGCAGCGAGGAGGCTGCCCGACGGGAGGAGAAAATGGCGAATTCGCATGTGGAGAAGCCGGCTGCCGCAAGCAGCCCGCACACGGCGCGCGTGGCGCGTGACAGCAGGGGGAGTGGAATGAACCGAGACAGGTGGAAAACGATCGCCGGCGTGCTGGCGCGGCAGGGCATCCTGGTGGCCTTCGCTCTGTTCCTGATCGGATTCTCGATCTTTTCGGATCGGTTCCTGTCGCCGGAGAACCTCTTCTCGGTGATACGCTCCTCGGCGATCATCGGGGTCATGGCGCTAGGCGTGACGGTGGTGGTGATCGGCGGCAATCTCGATCTGTCGGTGGGCTCGATGCTGTCCTTCTCGACCGTCCTGGTGGTCGATCTGCATGACAAGATCGGCCCGGCACCGGCGATTGGTGTGATGCTGGTCGCCACTCTGGCGCTCGGCGCGGTGAACGGTTTGCTCGTCGGCGTCGCGCGGCTGAATTCGCTGATCGTGACCCTCGGTATGCTCTCGGCGATACAGGGCCTCACGCTGATTTATTCGGGCGGCAAGAACGTCGATATCGTCAATCAGGATCAGACCTGGTTCAAGATTTTCGGGCGCGGCTCGATCTTCGATATCCCGACGCCCATCGTGATCTTCGGGATCTGCGCGATCGTGCTGCACCTGACGATGGCCTACACCCCCTTCGGACGGCGCATCTACGCCACCGGCGGCAACGCCACGGCGGCGGTGTTCTCGGGCGTGCGGCGCTCGCGCGTGGTGTTCCTGACCTACCTGATCTCGGCCACCGGCGTCGCCATCGCCGCGATCATCCTCGGCAGCCGGGTGATGGGCTCGCAGAACAACGTGGGCCAAGGCTACGAGCTGCAGGTGCTGGCGGGCGTGATCCTCGGCGGAACGTCGCTGCTGGGCGGCTCGGGCACGATCTGGAAGACGGTGATCGGCGTGCTGATCCTCGGCTTCATCCAGAACGGCCTGCTGCTGATGGGCTTCGAATATTACGTGCAGTGGCTGGTGACGTGGGTGGTGATCATCCTCGCGGTCTGGCTCGACATCGC
Organism: Thioclava sp. IC9; assembly: GCF_002213225.1. Classification (NCBI taxonomy): domain Bacteria; kingdom Pseudomonadati; phylum Pseudomonadota; class Alphaproteobacteria; order Rhodobacterales; family Paracoccaceae; genus Thioclava; species Thioclava sp. IC9. The sequence continues at coordinate 643,774 of NZ_NBNX01000001.1, read as the reverse complement.
GGCCAAGCGTGGCCGGCTGCTTTCCCCGATCGCCTGAGGAGGAGACAATGGCGGATACCGTTATCAAATCGCCCGTGCGTTGGCTCGCAGCCAACCCGATATGGGGCTTCATCGTTCTGATCTTCGTGTTCTTCAGCTTCGCGAACCCATATTTCTTCGCGGTGCAGAACTTCCAGAACATCCTCGTGCAGACCTCGACCATCGGCCTGATCGCGCTCGGCATGACGCTGGTGATGATCAACGGCAATATCGACCTGAGCGTCGGTGCGGTCGTCGCCCTCGCGGCGAGCCTCTGCGTCGACATTCAGGGCTGGGATATGTTCTCGGCCTGGGGCAACTGGGCGCTCCTGCCCGCCGTGATCGCGGCGCTGGTAGCGGGCACCGCCCTTGGCGCGCTCAACGGGTTCATCGTCTGGAAAACGGGGGTCGATGCCTTCATCGTGACGCTGGGCGCGATGCTTGGCGTGCGCGGGCTCGTCTTCGTCTACACCAAGGAACAGTCCTTCTTCGCGATGAACTTCTCCTTCTCGGATTTCGGGTCGAGCAATCTCGGACCGTTGCCGACGCTGGCGGTGTTATTCCTCGTCTGCACGGTAGTGGTGCATCTGCTACTTGCGCGCACCGTGCATGGCCGTAACACCTACGCGGTGGGGGGCAACCGGGCAGCAGCGGTGAATGCGGGGATCCGCGTGGGGCCGCACATGCTGATCAACTTCATGATCGTCGGCTTCTTCGCGGCGCTCGCAGGGGTCACGCTGTCCTCGCAGATGGGCGCGGCGACGCCGAACCTCGGCACGAATTACGAACTGTGGGTCATCACCTCGGTCGTGCTTGGCGGCACCAAGCTGAACGGCGGTGCGGGCAATATCATCGGCACGCTGGGCGGCGTGCTCGCCATCGGCATCCTGCGCAACGGGATGAACCTGATGCAGGTGCCCGCTTTCTACGTGCTGGTGATCCTCGGGACGATCCTGATCGCCGTGCTGCTGCTCGACAAGCAGCTCAACCGCAAGGGCAAAGAGGAGCTTCGGGTATGAGCGACGCTGCTGAAACCAAGACCCCCGCGCTGCAACTCAAGGGGATCGTCAAGACCTTTCCCGGTGTGCGCGCACTGGACGACGTGACATTCGACGTCCGCGCAGGCGAGGTCCACGCGCTGCTGGGCGAAAACGGTGCGGGCAAATCCACCCTGATGAAGGTGCTCGCCGGGATGTATCAACCCGACGAGGGCACGATCGAGATCGAGGGCAAACCGGTCACGATGCGTACGCCCCTCGAGGCAAAACGGCGCGGCGTGGTGCTGATCCACCAGGAGCTGTCGCTGGCCGAGGAGATGACGGTCGCCGAGAACATCTATCTAGGTGAACTCCCGCGCCGGAGCCTTGGCCGGGTCGACTGGAAGACGCTCTTCGCCAAGTCGGAGGAAATCCTCAAACGCCTCAATTGCGGCTTCGGCCCGAAGGACCGGGTGGGCGCACTCTCCATCGCCAACCAGCAGATGGTGGAGATCGCCCGCGCGCTGACGGTAGATGCGAAGGTCGTGATCTTCGACGAACCGACCGCCTCGCTGACCGATGCCGAGAAGGTGGTGCTGTTCGAGATCATCAACGACCTGAAGGCGCGCGGCGTTGGCATCGTCTACATTTCGCACCGAATGGACGAGATATTCACGCTGGCCGACCGGATCTCGGTGCTGCGCGATGGCGGCTATCGCGGGACGCTGGTCGCCGGCGACACCACCGAGGACGAGGTAATCCAGCTGATGATCGGGCGCTCGCTCGACCTGTCGCGCCGCCAGCATGCCGAGGTGAAGACCGGTGACGTCGCCCTGAAGGTGGAGGGGCTGAGCTGCGGCAAGCTGTTCCAGGATGTCAGCTTCGAGCTGCGCGAGGGTGAGGTGCTGGGCTTCTACGGTCTTGTGGGCGCGGGGCGCACCGAGATCGCCGAGACGCTGTTCGGCCTGCGCCGTCCCACCGCCGGCACGATCGAGATCGACGGCAAGGAGACCTCGATCCACTCGCCCGCCGACGCGATCACGAAAGGCATCTCGCTGGTGCCCGAAAGCCGCAAGGAACAGGGGCTGGTGCTTGGCATGAACTGCCGCGACAACATCACCCTGCCGCAGGTGGGCGATCTGACCTCGGGGCCGTTCGTGTCGGACGGGGCCGAGATCGCGATCTTCGACCAGTATCGCGATACGCTGAAGATCAAGACTCCCAGCTGGCGGCAGGCGGTCGGCAATCTCTCGGGCGGCAACCAGCAGAAGATCGTGATCGGCAAATGGCTCGCGATGCATCCGCGCATCCTGATCGTGGACGAGCCAACGCGCGGCATCGACGTGGGCTCGAAATCCGAGATCCACGACCTGATCCGCGAGCTTGCCCGCTCGGGCTACGCGGTGATCGTGATTTCTTCGGAGATGCCCGAAGTGCTTCATGTCTCGGACCGCATCCTCGCGATGTATCATGGCCGCGTGATGCGCCGCTTCACCGTCGAGGAAGTGACCGAGGACAGCCTCGTCGCCGCGATTTCCGGGATCGAGCAAGAACAGGTCGCGTGATGCGGATCGGGTTTGCGGGGCTCGGGCGGATGGGTGCGCCGATGGCGCGCAACCTGATCGCGACCGGGCACGAGGTGACGGTCTGGAACCGCTCTCCGGAACGCGCCGAGACCTTCGCCGCCGAGACCGGGGCAGGGGTGGCCGCCACCCCGCGCGCCCTGGCGGAGCGGACGGAACTGGTGGTGACGATGCTCTCCGACGACGCGGCGTCCTCCGCCGTGCATCTGGGAGAGGACGGTCTCTTCGCCGCGTCCGGTCCGCTGACGGTGCTTGAGATGGGCACGATGAGCCCCGAACATATCGCTGATCTCGCGGGCGAGGCCCCCGCAGGCTGGCAGGTGATCGACGCGCCGGTCTCGGGCTCCACAGCCGCGGCCGAGGCGGCGAGCCTGATGATCATGGCGGGCTGCACCGAGGATCAGGCGGCGCCGCTGCGCCCCGCGCTCGACGCGATGGGCAAGACGGTGATCTGTCTGGGCAATGTGGGCGACGGCGCGGTGATGAAGCTCGCCGTGAACATGCTGATCCACAGCCTCAACCAGACCCTCGCCGAGGCGCTGAGCCTCACCGACGCGGCAGGCATCGACACAAGCACGGCCTTTGCCGCGATCGAGGCTTCGGCCGCCGCCGCGCCGATGCTGAGCTACCGCAAGCCGCTTTATCTGGACGAGGCGGCCCACCCGGTCAGTTTCACAGTGGCGCTGGCGCGCAAGGATATGGAGGTCACGCAGGCATTGGCCGCGCAGCTTGGCGTCGCGCTGCCGCAGGGCGAGGTGGTGCTGGAGCGGCTGCGCGCCGCCGAAGCTGCGGGCCGAGGGGCGCGCGACATGGCTTCGATGGTCGATTTCACGCGAAAGGATAAATAATGAAAGCCGTTCTCTTCGTCGGAGGCTGGGAAGGCCACGCGCCGACCGAATTCGCAGACTGGTGCCGCGACCTGCTGGAGGGCGAGGGCTTCGAGGTGGTGGTGCATGACACGCTCGCGCCCCTTGCCGAACCCGAGAAGATGGCTGATTGCGACCTGATCGTGCCGATCTGGTCGTCCGCCCGCTCCGCGCACCAGCCGGAATTCGGAAACATGACCAAGGCGGAGGAGGACGGGCTTCTCAAGCTGGTTGCCGGCGGCTGTGGGCTGGCGGGCTGGCACGGCCATATGGGCGATGCCTTCCGCGACCGCCCGACCTACCACTTCCTGATCGGCGGGCAGTTCGTCGCCCATCCACCGGGCTGGCCGGACAACCTTGTGCCGACCGACGATTACGTCGATTACGACGTCACGATCTGCCGCCCCGCAGATCCGATCGTGAAGGGCATCCGCAGCTTCCGGCTGAAATCCGAGCAGTATTATATGCTTACCGATCCGAGCAACGAGGTGCTCGCGACGACGACCTTCTCGGGCGATCACCTGTGGTGGATCGAGGGCACGGTGATTCCGGTCGTGTGGAAGCGGCGCTGGGACAAGGGGCGGATCTTCTATTGCTCGATCGGGCACACGCTCGACGATCTGAAGGTCGAGCAGGTGACCGAGATCATTCGGCGCGGGATGCATTGGGCGGCGCGGGGGCCTGACGTGTGAAAGCGAGCGACGCGACCGGACAAATGCGTCCTTCGTGATGGCCTTCTTGATGTCGAATTACCTTACGTCAGTCTTTCATAGTTTCGCCGTAATCGCGCGTTAACCAGTAGGGATCACCCTCAGACCGGATCGGTTTCGAGATGGAGGCCCGGCAATGATGCAACGTATCGCAGTGCGCAAGTCGCAGGCGCAAATCCCGACCCTCGCGAAACTTTTCGCGGCGCTCGCGCTCGGGGCGACGGGGTTCTTCGCCGCCCAACAGATCATGCCTGCGATTCCAGCCGGGGTCGATGGCGCGAAAGAGCTGGGCCTGATCATGGGCTCCTTCGGGCTTCTGGTTGGTTGGCGCGTGGTGGGCGTGTCGGAGGGACGGCGTTGGGTCGATGCAATCAATGACGGGCTGCGCGGCGGGATCTATGTCCTGATGTGGACCTTCTTCTTCCTCGGCACAATCCAGATGCTGAAGCTGGCACTGCGGATGCGCTATGACGACGTGCTCTCCGCCGTGACCGATGTCATCGGGCAGGGTGTCGCGATCGGGGTGGCCTCGCTGGGGGTGACGCCGGTCATCACGCTCGGTCTGGGCGCGATGGGCGCGGGCCTGCTGTCGGAGTTCGCCTATCGCCGCTACGGGCGCTGAACACCGCGCGGGCCGCACCCTTGGCTTGACATCGCGCGCTTGCCTTGCAGGTTGAAGCGCATGATGCGCCAAGCTGCGGGGATGCTCATGCAACCACATTTCTTTTACGGAACGCTTTGTCATCCGCCACTGCTGGAGGCGGTGATCGGACGTGTGCCGCAGCTCGTTCCGGCACGGCTGGAAGGTTTCGCGCCGTACGAGGCCTGCCGCGAGGGGCAGGGTCTGGGCTTTCCGATCCTGATCGAAACGCCGGGGGCGGTGACGCGCGGGGTCGTGGCCGATCTGACCGAGGCCGAGGCGGAGCGCATCGCGTGGTACGAGGATGGTTACGACGCCGAAATTCGTGAGCTGGAAACCGGGGCGGGGTCTCGCGACGCGAAGCTCTGGCTGCCGCAGGCTGATCGCTGGGAGGTCGGCGCGGAGTGGACGCTCGGCGACTGGGCGCCGAAATGGGCAGCGCTGAAGACCGAAGCCGCGCGCCTGTTCATCGCCGAAGCGCAGGCCGTCGGGCCCGACGCCGCCAATGCGCGCTATCATGCGATCCTCGTGCGCGCGGCCTCCATCCTGCGGGCGCGCGCTGCCCCGATGGCGCAGGACCTGCGCCGCGACCTGCAGGATGGCGACATCAAGATCGACGCGCAACAGACTGCCTATGCTAAGTTTTTCGCCGTCGAAGATTACAAGCTCGAACACCGGCTCTTTGCCGGAGGCATGAGCGCCAAGCTCGACCGGGCGGCCTTCGTTTCGGGCGATGCGAGCGTCGTTTTGCCTTATGATCCGGTGCGCGACCGGGTGATGCTGATCGAACAGATCCGCACCGGGCCGCTGGCCCGCGGTGAGCCGAACCCGTGGATGATCGAGGCGATCGCGGGCCGGGTCGATCCCGGCGAGACCCCCGAGGAAGCGGCGCTGCGCGAGGCGGGGGAAGAGGCGGGCATCACGATTGCGCGCCTCATCGAGGCCCCGCGCTACTATCCGTCGCCGGGAGCCAAGAGCGAATTCGTCTATTCCTATATAGGGATCGCCGATCTTCCTGACGAGGCTGCGCAGCTTGGCGGCAAGGCCGATGAGCATGAAGATATCCGCGCTCATCTGGTGCCGTTCGAGCGTCTGATGACGCTGGTGGCGACCGGCGAGGCGGGCAATGCGCCGCTTGTCGTGCTCGCACTCTGGCTCGCCGGGCAGCGCGCCGCACTGCAGCGGATGGCGGGCGTCGCGTAATCGCGGGGTTGAGGTGGCGCGCGCCGCGTCCTAAGTCTGGCTTCAACGGCCCGGTGACGGGCAACTCGATACGGGAGGAAAGCGCGATGCGTATCTGCAGCGATCTGGCGTCGGCGGTGGGAAATACCCCGCTCATCAAGCTCAGGAAGGCATCGGAAGAGACCGGCTGCACGATCCTCGGCAAGGCGGAATTCCTCAATCCCGGCCAATCGGTGAAAGACCGCGCGGCGCTCTACATCATCCGCGACGCGATCCAGCGCGGCGAGCTCGCACCCGGTGGCACGATCGTCGAAGGCACGGCGGGCAACACCGGCATCGGCCTCGCGCTCGTGGGCGCGTCGATGGGCTTTCGCTCGGTGATCGTGATCCCCGAGACGCAGAGCCAGGAAAAGAAGGACATGCTGAGGCTGGCCGGCGCCGAGCTGGTGCAGGTCCCGGCCGCGCCCTATCGCAACCCCAACAACTACGTGCGCTATTCCGAGCGGCTGGCGAAGGAACTGGCCAAGACCGATCCGCATGGCGCGATCTGGGCCAACCAGTTCGACAATACCGCGAACCGGCAGGCTCATATCGAAACGACCGGCCCCGAAATCTGGGATCAGACCGGCGGCAAGGTCGACGGCTTCATCTGCGCGGTGGGCTCGGGCGGCACGCTCGCGGGCACCGGCATGGCGCTGCAGCCCAAGGGCGTGAAGATCGGCCTCGCCGATCCCGATGGCGCGGCGCTGCACAGCTATTACACGACCGGCGAGTTCAAATCCGAGGGCTCGTCGATCACCGAAGGCATCGGGCAGGGGCGGATCACCGCCAATCTCGAGGGCTTCACCCCGGATATGAGCTTCAACATCCCCGATAGCGAAGCGCTGCCGGTGGTGTTCGACCTGCTGCAGGAAGAAGGCCTCTGCTTGGGCGGCTCCTCGGGCATCAATATCGCGGGCGCGATGCATATGGCGCGCGAGCTTGGCCCCGGCCACACGATCGTGACGGTGCTGTGCGACTACGGCAACCGCTACCAGTCGAAGCTCTTCAACCCCGACTTCCTCAAGGGCAAGGGTCTGCCTGTGCCGGAATGGCTCGACCGGGCCCCGCGTGAGATGCCGGAGGTGTTCGAGGGATGATCCTGCGTCTGGCGCGTCTGCTATTGCTGGCCGTCGCGCTGGCGCTTCCGGGGATCCTCTTTGCACAAAGCCCCGAGCCGCCGGATTACAAGGCGTGGGAAAAAACCGCGACCGAAGCCGAGCAGATGGTGCAGGCCGACAAGGCGCAGCGCCAGGAATTCGACAAGATCCGGCAGGAGGTCGTCAACTGGCGCGAGAAATTCAAGGCGGCCGAGGATATCAACGCCAGCCAGATCTCGACCGTCAAGGCGCAGATCGAAGCGCTCGGACCTCCGCCGAAGGAGGGCCAGAGCGAGGACAAGGCGATCGCCGACCGGCGCAAGAAGCTCAACGACGAGTTGGCGCAGCTGCAATCGCCGGGGTTGCGCGCGACCGAGGCCGCGAGCCGCGCGGATTCCATCGTTGCCAATATCGACCAGCTTCTGCGCGCGCGGCAGACTGACAAGCTGTTGCGGCTCACACCCTCGCCGCTGAACCCGATAAACTGGCCCGAGGGGCTGAAAGTGCTGTCGGAACTGACCTCCGAGCTTGCCTCGGAGATGGGCCAGCAGCTCAATGACACCGATCCCTATGCCAGTGCGCGCAACAACGCGCCCGCGATCGTGGGCTTGCTGTTGGTGGCGCTGCTTCTGGTGGCGCGCGGCCGGACATGGATCGACAAGCTGGCCGATGTGCTCGAGGCGCGGCTGGCGCGCAATGCGCAGAGGGTGATCGATTTCATCGTCTCGCTGGGGCAGCTCCTGCTGCCGATCGCGGGGATCGTGCTGCTCGAAGCTGCGCTGGTTCAGACCGAACTCTTCGGCTCGCGATGGATGGAGCTGCTCATAGCGATCGGCGTGGTGCTGAGCGCGGCCTTCGTCGCCTTCTGGCTCTCGGGCCGCATCTTCCCGCGCAACGACCGGCAAGTCGCGCCCTTCACCCTGCAAAGCGAGCGTCGCCGCGAAGGCCGGTTGCTGACGATCTCGCTGGCGGTTTTCGCGGCGATCCAGGGCCCGTTCGGCGATTGGCTCGTCGCGCGCGGGCAGGATGTGATCGAGGGAAGCGCGAAAACGGCCGAAGAGATCGATGCGGCGGGGCATACGCTCGATGCCGGTTTCGGCGTCTTGGTCTTTCCGCTGCAGGTTCTCGCCGCGATCGCGCTATTCCGCTTCGGGCAACTGCTGCGGCGCCACCTGCGCAACGAGACCTCCGGCTCCGAGGAGGGCGCGTTCCGCGACCGGCTCGTGGGGGCGCTCGGCAATGCGCTGATCGCGGTCGCGGTGGTCGCGCCGGTTCTGGGCGGTATCGGCTATATCAACGCCGCCAACGCGCTGATCTTCCCGACCATCCTGACGCTGGGGCTGATCGCGCTGCTCCTGGTGCTCAACCAGTTCTTTACCGATGTCTATGTGCTGGTCGCCCGGCGCGAGGACGACGGGCGCGACTCTCTGATCCCGGCGCTGATCGGCTTCCTGCTTGGCCTGCTCGCGATGCCGCCCGCAGCTCTGATCTGGGGCGCGCGCCCGGCCGATCTGGCCGAGATGTGGACGCGTTTCCAGAACGGTGTCTCGGTCAGCGGCGTCACGATCTCGCCTGGCATTTTCCTGACCTTCGCGATCGTCTTCGTGATCGGCCTGATGGTTACCCGGCTCCTGCAAGGGGCGCTGAAAACCTCGCTTCTGCCGAAGACCAAGATCGACAAGGGCGGGCAGAACGCCATCGTCTCGGGCCTTGGCTATTTCGGCATCTTCCTCGCCGCGGTGATCGCGATTTCCTCGGCCGGGATCGACCTCAGCTCGCTCGCCATCGTCGCCGGTGCGCTCTCTGTCGGTGTCGGTTTCGGTCTGCAGACCATCGTGCAGAACTTCGTCTCGGGCATCATCCTGCTGATCGAGCGCCCGATCTCCGAAGGCGACTGGATCGAGGTCAACGGCCAGATGGGAATCGTGAAGGCGATCTCCGTGCGCTCCACCCGGATCGAGACCTTCGATCGCACCGAAGTCATCGTGCCCAATGCGGACCTGATCTCGGGGCAGGTGACGAACTGGACGCGCGGCAATGTCACGGGGCGCCTGATCGTGCCGGTCGGCGTGGCCTATGGCACCGACACCCGCAAGGTTGAGACCATCCTGCACGAGGTGGCCGCGAACCAGTCGCTGGTGATGATGAACCCCGAGCCTGTCGTGATCTTCAAGGGCTTCGGCGCGGACAGCCTCGATTTCGAGGTGCGCGTGATCCTCTCGGACGTGAACTTCATACTCCGTGTCCAGAGCGAGATGAACCACGAGATCAATCAACGCTTCGCCGAGGCCGGGATCGAGATTCCCTTCGCACAGCGCGACGTCTGGTTGCGCAACCCCGAGGTGCTGCGGCCCAGTAAGGACGACGCCGAGGCGCAATCCGACAAGGCCGAGGACAAGGGGTCGGAGGACAGTGACGACACCGCCTCCAAGCGCCCCGTCAGCCGCGCCGAGTATGGCAAGCCCCAACCCGGCGAAGGTCCGGAAGGGTTAGAACAACAGCGCCACGACAGTTCCGATGGAGAGGCCGATGCAGGAGACCGTTAAACAATCGCAGCAGCAAAGCTACCGTATCCACCCCTATGCCCGCGATCTCGAAGTTCGGGTGACCGGACTGACCGACGAAGGCGGCATCTATTGCGCGGATTCGATCTTCTACCCGACCGGCGGCGGCCAACCGGGGGATAGCGGCAAGCTGGTCTGGGACGGCGGAGAGATCGAGATCGCGACCACCGTGAAGGCCGAATCCGGCGCGCCCGGCGCGGTGATCCTCGTGCCCGCCGAGCCGCAGCCCCTGCCGCCTGTCGGTGCTCAGGTGCAGCAGCATCTCGACTGGGAACGCCGCCACCGCCACATGCGCGTCCATACCGCGCTACATCTGCTGTCGGTCGCGATCCCGCTGCCGGTGACGGGCGGACAGATCGGGTCCGACAAGGGGCGGCTCGATTTCGATATGCCGGAGAGGCCTGAAGATCTGGAAGCGATCGAACGGCAGCTGAACGATTGGGTCGCGCAAGACCTGAAAGTGGTCGAGCATTGGATCACCGATGCCGAACTCGAGGCGCAGCCAGAGCTGGTCAAGACGCTCTCGGTCGCGCCGCCCAAGGGGCAGGGCTGGGTGCGGCTGGTCGCGATCGGCGAAGCTGCCGACCGCATCGACCTGCAGCCCTGCGGCGGCACCCATGTCGCCTCGACCGGCGAGATCGGTGGCCTCCGGCTCGGCAAGATCGAGAAGAAGGGCAAGATGAACCGCCGCGTACATCTTCATCTTGCCTGAGAACTGCGGGCCGGGCAGGGGCGCTGCCCCTCTGCCTTCGGCATTCACCCCGGGATATTTAGACAAGCCCGAACGGACAGAGCTGCATCGGGCTTGCCGAAATATCCCGGGGGAGCGCTGAAAGCGCGGGGGCAGAGCCCCCCAATGAAAAAAGGGCGGCCACCGGGGCCGCCCTTAGTGATTCATGAAAGCTGGATCAGGCTTTCGGGCCGATCATCTGCTCGGGGCGGACGACCTTGTCGAAGGTTTCCTCGTCGACGAAGCCAAGCTTGATCGCCTCCTCCTTCAACGTGGTGCCGTTCTTATGCGCGGTCTTCGCGACCTTGGTCGCGTTGTCGTAGCCGATCGTCGGCGCGAGCGCGGTGACCAGCATCAGCGACTCGTGCAGCAGCTTCTCGATGCGCGGCTCGTTGGCCTCGATGCCGGCAACCATGTTGTCGGTGAAGGCCGAGGCGCTGTCGCCCAGAAGCTGCATGGATTGCAGCACGTTGTAGCTCATCATCGGGTTGTAGACGTTGAGCTCGAAATGGCCTTGCGAGCCGGCGAAACCGATGGCCGCGTCATTGCCCATGACATGGGCGCAGACCATGGTCAGCGCTTCGGCCTGCGTCGGGTTCACCTTGCCCGGCATGATCGAGGAGCCCGGCTCGTTTTCCGGCAGGATCAGCTCCCCCAGGCCGCAGCGCGGGCCAGAGCCCAGCAGGCGGATGTCGTTGGCGATCTTGAAGAGCGAGGCGGCCACGGTTTTCAGCGCGCCCGAGAACATGACCATCGCGTCATGCGCGGCGAGCGCTTCGAACTTGTTCGGCGCGGTGACGAAGGGCAGGTCGGTAATCTCGGCCATATTCGCCGCCACCGTCTCGGCCCAACCGACTTGGGTGTTCAGACCGGTGCCGACGGCGGTGCCGCCTTGGGCCAGTTCGTAGATGTCGCCGAGTGAGGCTTCGACGCGCTCGATTCCCTTCTTCACCTGATGGGCGTAGCCGGAGAATTCCTGGCCGAGGGTCAGCGGCGTCGCGTCCTGCGTGTGGGTGCGGCCAATTTTGATGATGTCCTTGAAGTCCTCGGACTTGGCTTCCAGCGCCGCGTGCAGTTTGCGCAGACCGGGCAGCAGCACGTCGCGCGCCTGCATCGCGATCCCGACATGCATCGCGGTCGGGAAGGTGTCGTTCGAGGACTGCCCCATGTTGCAGTGATCGTTCGGGTGGACCGGGTCTTTCGAGCCCATCTCGCCGCCCAGAATTTCGATCGCGCGGTTCGAGATCACCTCGTTGGCGTTCATGTTCGACTGCGTACCCGATCCGGTCTGCCAGACCACGAGGGGGAAGTTGTCGTCGAACTTGCCTTCGATCACTTCGCCGGCCGCCTCGATGATCGCATCGGCGATCTTCGCGTCCAGCTTGCCCTGCGCCTTGTTGGCCATCGCGCAGGCTTTCTTGATCACGCCGAGCGCGCGGATGATCGGGACCGGCTGGCGCTCCCATCCGATCGGGAAGTTCATGATCGAGCGCTGCGTCTGCGCGCCCCAATATTTGTCTGCAGGAACTTCAAGCGGGCCGAAGCTGTCGGTTTCGGTGCGGGTCGCGGTCATCTGGGCCTCCATGATTGCGCGCAATCTTTCGCACGCACTGATAGGGCCCGCGAAGGAATTTTGCAACGGTATACGGAGGTATACTTGGGGCGGCTCTCAGATCTGTGCGGCGATCGCATCCCGGTCGATCAGCGAATGCACCTCGCGGATGCGGCCATCTGCAACGCGATAGAAGACATGCTCGTCGAACCTCACGCGGCGGCCGTTCACCGGCAGATCGAAGAGCAGTCCCACGGGCGTGCAGTCGAAGCGCAGCCGTGCTGCGATCACTGGCGGATCGGCCGCAAGTGTTTCCGCATCGAAATGAAGGTCGGGGATCGCGCGATGGTCACCCTCGAGCATCTCCCGGTAGCCCGCGAGGCCAAGCGGGCGCGCATTATGAGTGACCTCGGGATGCACGAAATCACCGAGACGCGCCCAGTCCTGTTCGTTCAGGCAAGTCAGATAGCCGCGATAAAGCGACAGAAGCGCTTCGCGGTCCGGAGGCTCCGACGCCACCGGGTTACTTGCGGAATTGATCGAGGCTCACGACCTCGGCCTCGCCACGCGCGGCGGGGGGCGCCTCTTCTTCCTCGGCCACCTCTTCCTCTTCGAACTCGTCTTCGTCGTCATATTCCTGCGTCTCGAAACGCAGGCCGAACTCTACCGAGGGATCGACGAAGGTGGTGATCGCGTCGAGCGGCACATAGAGCGGCTCGGGCGAATTGCCGAAGTTCAGCGTGATCGAGAAACCGTCCTCGCCCACTTCGAAATTGTCATACCAATTCTGGATGACGATCGTCATTTCCTCGGGGTACCGTTCGCGCAGCCAATCGGCGAGTTCGGCGTCGGGATGACGGGTATCGAAGGTGATGAAAAAGTGGTGTTCACCGGGCAGGCCATTCGCCGCGATGTCGCTCAGCACTGTCTGGATCAGCCCGCGCATCGCGTGATGCATCAGGTTTCCGTAATCAATGGATTGCGTCATGGCCAAGTCCCTTTCTTCTCGGCCTCAAGCATAGGGGATTCTTGGCGGGCCGCAAGGCGGGCGAGGGAGCGCGAAGCGCGACTTTGCGGGGACGCGCCAGCCTCGCCGCGATCGATGCCTTTGCATCCTAGAGGCGAGACGGGGTAGCGTTTCTGCTTACTCCAGCATCTCCCCGGATAGGCAGAGCGCGACCGTGTCGGGGACATCAGTTCCAAGCCCTCGAACAGCGCGATCACGTCGTAAGTGTTGTAAGCTTCCACGATTTTTTCTCCGCGAAATCGCATGGCCAATTGTCCGGTAAACCCCACCGAACGCGCGGTCTGCGCGGATTTTCCCGCGACTTTCAGAAGCGTTCAGAGCCATTCGCCGCATTCGACATGGCGCAGCACGTCTATCTGAATTCCGTGTAAATGCGCCCGCAACGCCGGCACCCGTTCGCCGAAAACCTCCGGTCGAATCTCGAGCCCAGAGATCAGTCCTTTGGTCAAGGCATCCGCGTCAAACAACCCGTCGATCTCGTCCAGCCGATCCTTTCGGGCCAGCATTGCAGCCACGAATATCAAACCGGTTTACGGTGATCGAATGAACAAAGGGGGGAAGAAATGCAGGATTCTGTTGCAAGGCTCCTGCGGGCCCCGCCTTACGCGGCTAAGCGCAAGGAGTTAAGTTTCGGTTACCCGAGCTGCTTATGCAGCCAGAGCGACCGGAGCACGGTTGTCGTTGGCAACTGTACAATTTGCACCGATAACGGTGGTGGCTCACCGGGACAAAGCAAACATCTTTACACGTTCGTCGATCCTATTTCGGCCCCATTCTCCCCCAACGAGGGTTGATTGGTGGAGCCGCCGGGTACCGCCCCCGGGTCCGATCCGCTTATTACATGCGCGTTTATGCCCATAGTCCCCGTTGCCGGGAACGCTTTGGAATATAGGGGGAAGATCAGGGCGCTTCAAGGCGTCGGATGGGATGAATGCGCATTAACCGGACGTGAACTTGCAGCACGCTATAGCTCGAGTCGGGTCAAGAACTGGCCATGGAGGGGCGCGATGCGCGACAAGACGATCCTGATCGATCTCAGCACGAGCTATCAGTTCCGCCATTGGCGCCCCATGGGCATCCTTCGGGTGGAACATGAGGTCTGGCGGGCGTTTGCCGCGCACTTCGGCGTGCGGACGGTGCCAGTGATCTATGACGAGGCGCGTGGCGGGTTCTATCGCATCCCTCAGGCGATCTTCGAAGAGGTCATCTTTCGCAACGGTTTTCAGCCGGAGGCGCCTGCGCGCGCCCTCACCGCGCCGCGCCGCTGGCGGTCATGGGCGCGGATCGGGCGGTTTGTCTGGCGAGTCTCGCGCAGATTGCGGGCGGTCGGACGCGACTCGGGGCAGGGCGAAAGACCAAGCGAAGCTGCACTTCGTGCGCGGCGTGAGAGCGCCGCGGCGGAGGAATTGCTGCGGCTGAGCGGTGACGAATATGCCCAGATGCGCCGCTGGCTCGTACGGCTCGAGCGGATCGCTCCGCCTATCGCGCCGCGCATCCGCGCGCTTGATGCGCTCAATCACCGGGCGCATTACGGGCTCATCGATACGGTCCATGACGAGATCTGCGCCGATCGAAACCGGATTTCGCCCGAGGAAGTGAGTGACTATGTCTCGGCCGGCGGATTCTGGGGCGATGCGCGCTACCGCGCGGCCTATGAGATGCGCCAGTCCCACGGCTGGCGGCTGAGCTACTACATTCATGACCTGATCCCGATCCTCTGGGGGCATGTCGCCGAACCCACTACGCGCAAGACTTTTCCGCCCGCGCTGCATTGGATGCTCTGGGGGGTGGATCGGATCTGGACGAATTCAGAGGTGACGCGGTGCGATCTGCTCGCCCACGCCGCCAGTTGCGGCTACCCCGAGTTGGACCCGACCCACGTGCGTGTCGTTGCCCTCGGTGCCGATGCGCTGCCGCGAACCACGCCCGCCGACGATCTCTCGGGAATCTTCGCGCACCGAAGCCTGGAGCCCGGGCGTTACGTCCTCATGGTCGGCACGCAAGAGCCGCGCAAGAACCACGCATTCGCCTATCGCCTCTGGCGGGAGCTGTGTGCGCGGCACGGCGGCGATGTCTTGCCCTTGGTCTGGGTGGGGCAGCCCGGCTGGTCCATCGACCCGCTGCTCGCGATGGTGCGGGCCGATCCCGGCCTGCCGCATGGCGCGATCCGCATCCTCGACGATGTGGACGATGCCGAGTTGCAGGTGCTCTACGGCAACTGTCGCTTCTCCATCTACCCCTCCCATTACGAAGGGTGGGGCCTGCCTGTCGTGGAATCGCTGCTGCATGGCAAACCTTGTCTCACGTCGGATGCGCCGGCGCTGATCGAAGCCGGGGGCGGGGCCTCCGAGGCGATCGGTCTGTTCGAGGGCGAGCGCTGGCTTGCGCGCACCGAGGCGCTGATGGTGGACGAGGCGGCCTATCGCGCGGCCTGCGCGCATGTGGAGCGGTTCAAGCCGCATAGATGGGCCGATTTTCGAGTGGCGTTGACCGAAGGTTTCGACGTGGACTCGTCGGAGAAATCTTCACGTCCCGCCACATCCTACGCGCTTTCCGAAAACGCCACGACCTACCGGGAGGACGCCGCATGAAGATCGCCGCTTTCGGTCATTATCCGATCCACCGCCCGCTACATGGCGGTCAGCGCCGAGTCGCAGCGATCGCGCGTCAGGCGCGGGCGGCGGGGCATATCTTTCGCTATGTTCCGATCTATTCGACGCGCGGCTATCCCGACGGCTCCCCGGACGAGCAACGTACGGCGGTGCCGATGGCGCTGCTGCCGCGTCTCCACGATCCGCAGCGCCGAGAGGATCTGCATATATCGGACACTCTCGCCGCTCATCCATTGATCCCCGGGCTGATCGGCGAGTTGCGCGACTTCGCACCCGACGCGGTGCAGTTCGAGCATCCCTGGCTCTATCCGCTTTTCGCCGAAGCGCTGGAACGCGACCCCATCCTGCGCCGCGCCCGACTCATCTATTCCGCCCATAATGTCGAGGCGGCGCTGATCGACCCACATTGGCGCGCGCAGGCGGAAGCGCTCGAAGCGGCGCTCGTCGCGGCAGCCGATCTGGTCATCGCGGTCTGCGAGGCCGATGCACGGCACTTCGCGTGCCAGCAGGGCGCGCCGGCGATCGTCGTGGCTCCGAACGGCTGCTGGGCGCCCGATCCCGAGGCGCGTCCACCCGCACCGTTGGATGGGGCTTACGCACTCGTTGCGGGCTCGGCGCATCCGCCGAACGCCACGGGCTATTGGGCGTCTTTTGGCGAAATTCCGGGGTTCCTTCCGCCGCGTAGCCGTCTCGCCGTCGCGGGGGCGATGACCCACCTTATTACCACCGACGTCCGCTATGAACGTTACGCGCAGATGAACGCGGAATTCGTCGCGCCCCTGGGCGTGGTGGCGGAAGAAACCTTGAGTGGTCTTCTGCATCACGCCCGCGCCATCTGCCTGCCGATCACCGAGGGAGGCGGCACCAATCTCAAGACCGCGGAGGCGCTTTTGTCCTGCAAGCCCGTCGTCGCGATGCGCCCCGCGATGCGCGGGTTTGAAGACGCGGAGGGACTGAGCGGCGTTCATGTCGCGGACGATCCTGTGCAGTTTCGTCGCTTGTTGCGCGATGCCATGACGGGGGCGATCGGCTCGCAGCGCCGCCCCGAAGACGTAGCGCAATATGGCTGGCCCGCGCAGCTCGCGCCTCTGATGCCCCGCTATGAAAGTCTCGCCGCATGACGGATTTATCCCTGCAGCCCGTCGCCTTTGACGATCCGGAACTGGCCGCGCAAATGCGCGCCACGCCTGACGCGATCGACACGTTGTTTCAGGCCTATCTCGGGCGGCCTGCGAAAGCGCGGGCGCAGGCCGCGTTGAAAGAGCGGCGCGCGAGCGTGGCCGATGTCGAGCGGGAGTTGCGCGGGTCGGAGGAATATCGACGCAAGGCCCGGCTTCTGCGCGATCAGGATCGTAGCCAGTACGATGGCGCGATGCTCTACATTGCGCCGGCGCGGGCGGTGTTCTGCCCGATCGCGAAGGTCGGCAATACCTCGGTCAAGGATTGGGCTCTGCGGTTGGTGGGCGATGGACGACCCGAGCCGGGCATGTCGCATTACTGGCTCGATTCCGGACAGAGCCGCATGCAGGCACGCCACTGGGCCTTCGCCGCACGCGCCCGCGTTGATCACGCGCCGGATTGGGTCTCGGTCGCGCTTCTGCGCGATCCCGTCGATCGGCTCGTCAGCTGCTATTGCGACAAGTTCGGGCGCAACCGAATGCACGACTCGGTGCTCCATCATACCCGGTCGGTCTATGCGTTCTTCGCGGGGGGAGACGCGCCGGACCGGGAGATGGTCGAGCGCGGGCTGAGCTTTCGCCAATTCTGTTTCTACATCAACGCCACTGCGCGCGAGGTGCAGGACAGCCACTGGGCGGCACAGTGGAGCTACCTGCAAAATCGCCGCTGGGACAGGCTCTTCGCGCTGGAAAAGATCGAGAGTTTCGAGGCCTTCCTGCGTGAGCGCCTGCCGGAGGATCTGCACGAGATCCGGCTCGGGCTGACCAATGCGGCGCAAAAGACACGCGGGACGCCGACGCGCGATCTCTCCGATGCGCTGCCGGGGGACTGGATGGCGGCGCGCACCCCGCCTTACGAGGCGTTCCTGACGGACGATATTAGCGGCTTCATAGGGGATTACTATGCGCTCGATGCGCGGCTGCATGCGCAGGCGCTGGCCGAGAGCTAGCTTGGCCGGATAGGCGCCTCAGTCGCCTTCGGCCGGGATGCCCAGAAGCGTGATCGCAACCCCAAGCGCAGCAAGTGCCCAGAACGCGTGGCGCTTCGTCCCTTCGGTTTGCAGTGCGGCCAGCACTGCTTGCAGCGCGTAATAGCCCGCGAAGGCGCGCGAGGCGTAGGAGATGATCTGGAACAGGTCGGTCGTCCAGGTCAGCACGATGCCCGCGCCGATCAACACCGGGTAGGCCGCCTTTTGCGGGATCTTCCCACGCGAGAATTCCGCGATCAGACCGCCCGCGCCACCGGTATCGGCCACGGCAGCGGAGAACTGCGCGGCCAGCGCCGCGGCTACCAGCATGGCCGGCAGGATCGGGGCGACGACGCGCATCATGTCGATGATCGCGGTCTCGGTCAGGTTATGGGCGTTGGGCGTGAAGATGTAAGCCAGCAGCGCGATATAGACCATGTAGATCGCGGTCGCGAGCATCTGCGCCCATTTCATCGCAGCGACCCGGGTGTCGGCATCGTAGCTCTTGCCCAGATAGCGCGCGGTCTCGAACCCCTGCACGGTCACGATCAGGCCGAAGAGCAGCCGTAAAGAGTCCCACGGGCCCAGCGTCGGCGCATCGACCACAAGATCGCCCGCGACGGCGACCTTGCCGAAATAGACCGCAAGGCCGAGGATCAGTCCGGCGATGATCGCGAGCTTGAGTGCGACCGAGGCATATTCCATCTGCTCGAGCCGTTTGAACCCGCCCGAGAACCCGGCGATCGCGACGATGGCGAGCATCGTCGTCGTCACCGCGCGCGCCGCGAAATCCGTGTTCCACGGCGTAAGCGAAACCGCGAATGCCCCGAACAGGTTGAGGTAATAGGCGACCGAGATGACATAGGCGAAGGCGAGTGCGAGCTGTGCCACCTCTTCGATGCGCTTGACGGCGCGGGTGTCGGGCACGTCCTCGGCGCGGATATTGGCGCGCACGGCCGCGCCGAACAGCCATCCCAAGCCACACAAGGCCGCCATCGCAAGCGGCGCGAAACTGCCGTAGCGCACCTCTAGGATCGGCCCCAGCACCAGGAAGCCCGAGCCGATGATCGAGGCCAGCGGCGTCACCATGGCGCGCCAGCGCGGCAGGTCGCGTAGCTGCGGCAGGAACATCGCGGCAAGGACGATCAGGGCGAGAATGAGAATGGCTGCGTCGAGGATCATGGTCGGTCTCAAATGGTCGGTTGCACGCAGCTAGCACGAGGGGGGCAATTAGAAAGGGCCGCGTCTGACGCGGCCCTCGGGTTGTGACGTATTCGGCGCAGTGATCAGAAGCCAGCCTTGATCTTCTCGAACTCGGCCAGTTGCTTTTCACGCAGCTCCGGCGAGTTCGGCGTCTGTGCGAGGACAGGCGCGTTGATCTCGGTCAGGCCTGCCGTTTCCAGCTGCTCCGGCGGGATCAGTTTCATCGCCTCGGTGTTCGTGTGACCATAGCCGATCTCGTCGACGAGAACCGGGCCCGCCTCCGGGCGCAGCCATGCGTTCATGAAATCGTAAAGCTTTTCTTCCGAGCCGGGACCGTCCTTGAGGTTCACGAAGCCGCAGAACCAGGTCGACGAGCCCTCTTTCGCCTCGCGCTGGAAGGCGACCGGATAATTGTCGTCCTGCAGATAGGCGACGCCGTCATTCCACGACCACGCGACCAGAACCTCGCCCGAGGCCATCAGCTGGGCCTGCTGCGAGGGGTCGGTCCAGTAAGATTGCACGTTCTTGTTGGCTTCGCGCAGCCAGTCGGCGGCGGCCTTGAACTGTTCGTCGGTGACATTGGTCCAGTCGGTCACACCGGTCGCCAGATAGGCCAGCGCCCAGACGTCGTCCGAGCTGTCGGGCAGCGAGGTGCGGCCCGCATATTTCGGGTTCACGAAGACATCGAGGCTGGCCACGTCCTCGGCCGCGACTTTGTCGGGATTGTAGGCGATCGCGGTCGCGCCCCAATCGGTCGGCAGGTACCAGACGTTCTTGTCGTCATCGACGAAAATCTTCGAGTTCAGGTATTTGGGGTCGATATTCTTGAACTCCGGGATCTTGGAGACATCCCAGGGCTCGATCAGCCCGGCGTCCTTGTATTTCGAGATCATCTGCGAACAGGGATGGGCGGCATCTGCTTTGAAGCCGGAGGCGAGTTTCTGATAGGCTTCGTCGTCATCGCCGTAGAAGGCGTAAGTCGGGCTGTCGCCGTATTTGTCGATATAGGGCTGGAACAGGCCCGGGATTTCGAAGCCGGCCCAATCGAAGATAGTCAGGTCCGGATCGGCGGCCCGCGCGGGCGCGCTCAGCGCGGCCACGGCGATCCCCGCCATAAGGAGAGCAGAAGTCTTCATTGTATCTTCCCTGTTTTGTGTTCGTTTTGTGAAAACGCTAGAGCGGCTTTTTCGCCCTCGCAAGAGGCATTTGCACGGTCGTTAGGCAGAAGTGCCGGGTTCGACGGTGCGGCGCTATGGTCAAGCGGGGCGGATGCGGAAAATTTGGGCGCGACTGAACCGGATCGGGCGCGGCGCGTAGGGAGAGGGAGGCAAAGGAGACGAGCATGAGTGACACCCCCGTCCTGTTATGGCTGCGGCGCGACTTCCGATTCCACGATCATGAGGCGATGGCGGCGGCCGCGAAGACCGGTGCCCCGGTGATCCCGGTCTTCATCCATGACGACCAGGTCGAAGCCCTGGGGGCGGCGGCGAAATGGCGGCTCGGTCTTGCGCTGGAGGCATTTGCGGAAAGCCTCTCGGAGAAAGACTCGAAGCTGATCCTGCGCAAGGGCGCGCCGCTTACGGTGCTCCGTGCGCTGATCGAGGAGACGGGCGCGGGCGCGGTCTACTGGTCGCGCCGCTACGACAAGCCGGGTCGCGACACCGATACGGAGGTGAAATCCGCGCTCTCCGACGACGGGATCGAGGCAAAAAGCTTCACCGGGCATCTGCTGTTCGAACCGTGGACGGTGGAGACCAAGACCGGCGGCCCCTATAAGGTTTACACTCCCTTTTGGAACGCGGTGAAGGGCACGGATGTCGCGCCGGAAGTTAAGACAGTGTCTGAACTTCGCACGCCAAGTAATTGGCCAAGAAGCGAAAAGCTGGACGACTGGAGGATGGGAGCGGCGATGCGGCGCGGTGCGGCCATCGTTGCGAAACATGTCAATGTCGGCGAGCGCGCCGCGCAGTCGCGGCTGTCGAATTTCCTGCGCGATCGCCTCTCGGCCTACAAGACGCAGCGTGATGTGCCCGCTTCGGGCGGTACCTCGGGCCTGTCCGAAAACCTGACTTATGGCGAGATCTCCCCGCGTACGATCTGGCATGCCGGTTATCGCGAGATGGCCGAGGGCAACCCCGGTGCAGAGACCTTCCTGAAAGAGCTCGTCTGGCGCGAATTCGCCTGGCACCTGTTCTTTCACTGGCCCGACATGGCCGAGCGCAACTGGCGCGAAGAGTGGAACGGTTTCGACTGGCGGCGCGACAATAACGATGCCGAGGCGTGGCGGCGGGGCATGACCGGCGAGCCTTTCGTCGATGCGGCGATGCGCGAGATGTATGTCACCGGCACGATGCATAACCGCGCGCGGATGATCGTGGCCTCCTATCTCAGCAAGCATCTAATGACCGATTGGCGGGTCGGGCTGCGCTGGTTCGAGGATTGCCTGATCGACTGGGATCCGGCGAGCAACGCGATGGGCTGGCAATGGGTGGCCGGGCCGGGGCCGGACGCGACGCCTTATTTCCGCGTGTTCAACCCCGAGACGCAGCTCGAGAAATTCGACAGGGACGGGCGCTACCGGAAGGATTTCATCGCCGAGGGGCAGGCCAATCCGCCCGAGACGGCGACGGATTATTTCGAAGCGATCCCAGAGAGTTGGCATCTGTCGCCGGAACAGGATTACCCCGAACGGCTGATTGATCTGAAAGAGGGGCGCGCGCGCGCTTTGGCCGCCTATGAACAGCACAAAGGCTAGGTTGCCGCGGTAATTGAGAGTCTCAGATCAAGACGTCGGATGTCGCCTTGATCCGGGTCTCGCGGCCCATGAAATCCAGCAGCAGCCAGACCCGTTTCTCGGCATCGACCTTTTCGACCGTCGCCACGAAATCCGCGAAGGGACCGGTCGCCAGCGTGACCTCGTCGCCGGGCGCGTAATCCGGCAGCGGCTGTAGCTGATCTTGCGTGTCGCAGCGCGCGCGCAGCGCCTTGATCATCGCATCGGGCACCGGCGTCGGACGCCCCGCGAGCGCCACGAGCCGCGTGATCCCCTGCGTGCCGTTCACCGCGCCCAGACGCGCCGATTTCGTCTGTTCGCGCACGAAGAGATAGCCCGGAAAGAGGGGTGCGCTGCGGGTCACGAACTTGCCCGACTGGCGCCGCGTCGTCTCGACCGTCGGCAGGAAAATGTCGAACCGCTGCCGCTCCAGATTACGCCGGGCGATCGCGGCGCTGTTGGGCTTGAACTGCGCCACATGCCACGCGCGGGCCGGGCTCTGATCGGTCATGGCTTGGGCCTTTTGTCCAACCGGGGTGTGCTTTGCTGACTGATGGATAGGGCCTGACAAGTCAATCTGACAAGGCGAATTCGTGCGTAAAAATGCGCGCCAAAGTGGTTCCGAGCGTCGTTAACGTAACGTTAGGAATGACCGTGCAAAGCTCCGACATGGCAGGAGAAACCTGCCGAGATGGGGAGGATGCACATGATCACTCCGGTTCTTCTAGCGGGCGGGTCGGGAACGCGTCTGTGGCCGCTGTCCCGGCGCAGCTATCCGAAGCAATTCGCCGAACTGACAGGGCCGGCAACACTGTTTCAAGCGACGGCAGAGCGGTTGTCGGGCGCGGGTTTCGCGCCGCCGCTGGTGCTCACACAATCCGACTTCCGCTTCATCGCGACCGAGCAGCTTGCCGCGGTCGGCATTGATCCCGGCGCGGTGATGCTGGAGCCCGAGGGGCGCAACACCGCCCCCGCCATTCTCGCCGCGGCGCTCTGGCTCCGACGCGAGGCAGGGGAGGAGGCGCTGATGCTGGTCGCGCCCTCGGATCATGTCATCGCCGATGCGCAGGCGTTTCAGGAGGCGATCGCAGGCGCAGAGCTTGCGGCGCGGGGAGGGCGGTTGGTGACCTTTGGCATTACCCCCGACCGGGCCGAGACGGGGTATGGATATCTCGAACCTTCTCAGGAGTCAGGCGTCGGCGGCCCCGTGCCCCTGGTCCGGTTCATCGAAAAGCCCGATCTCGTACGGGCGCGCGCCCTCTATGAAAGCGGCGATTACCTATGGAATTCCGGCCTCTTTCTGTTTTCCGCGGGCGCGATCCTCGAAGCCGCGCGAACCCATGCGCCGAGCCTCCTCGCGCGCGTCGAGGCGGCATTCGCTGCCGCGCGCGCCGATCTGGGTTTTCTGCGACTCGACCCGGATACCTGGGGGGATGCGCCCGACATCTCGATCGATTACGCGATCATGGAACGCGCGGGCTGCGTCTCCGTGATGCCGGTGCAGGCGGGCTGGTCGGATCTGGGCGACTGGGAGGCGGTGCGCCGCGCGGCCCCCGCTGCGCGTTCCGACGGGGTGGCGCTGTCGGGCGCTGCCACCGCGATCGATTGCCGCGACAGCCTGCTGCGCTCGGAAGATCCGCGGCTACAGATGGTCGGGATCGGGCTCGAGGACGTGATCGCGGTGGCGATGCCCGACGCGGTCCTCGTCGCGCATCGCTCGCGCGCGCAGGATGTGAAAGCGGCGGTTAACGCGCTCAAGGCCCGCGAGGCTGCGCAGGCGACAGACTTCCCGCGCGATCACCGACCCTGGGGCGGGTTCGAGAGCCTCGTCACCGGCGATCGGTTTCAGGTGAAGCGGATCACGGTGAAGCCCGGCGCGGCGCTCAGTCTGCAAAGTCACCACCACCGGGCCGAGCATTGGATCGTCGTTCAGGGCACCGCCCTCGTGACGCTGGGCAAGGAAGCGCGCCTCGTGACGGAAAACGAATCCGTCTACATTCCGATCGGCGAGACGCACCGGCTCGAAAACCCCGGAATGATGCCGATGGTTCTGATCGAAGTGCAGACCGGGGCCTATCTCGGGGAAGATGACATCGTCCGCTACGAAGATGTCTACATGCGCGCAGTGGGCGAATAGCACGTGCTCGGCGG
This sequence comes from Thioclava sp. IC9, assembly GCF_002213225.1. Taxonomy (NCBI): domain Bacteria; kingdom Pseudomonadati; phylum Pseudomonadota; class Alphaproteobacteria; order Rhodobacterales; family Paracoccaceae; genus Thioclava; species Thioclava sp. IC9. The sequence continues at coordinate 619,901 of NZ_NBNX01000001.1, read as the reverse complement.
CGGGTCGCCGCCCGGCAGTGCAAATCGGTGACAATTCCTTGGAAAAGCAGCAATTCGCGTTTCAGAGGAGTGCGACTCTCTGCTAGGTCTCCAATTGATTGTGACCGAGGCGGATTTTCCTGACATGTTGGCGCGCCCCTACCGCTCCCGTTTTCTCTTCTTTGCTATGGCGAGCAGTGCGCTCGCGGGTCTCGGCTTCGGCCCCGCCTGCGCGCAATCGGCCGACAGGGCCTGGGGCTATAACAGCTATGGCATTCCGGGGCTGATCGACATGCCCGTCGCGGGCAGTCGCGAGGATGCGGAGCTTGGCTTCAATGTCTTCGCCTTCGCCGGACAGACGCGCGTCTCGGCCGCGTTCCAGATCACGCCGCGCCTGTCGGCTGGCTTCCGATATTCGACGATCAAGAACTACATGGGCGGCGGTACGCTCTACGATCGCAGCTTCTCGATCCAGTATCGGTTCCTCGACGAGGGGCGCTTCTGGCCTGCGATGGCGTTCGGCATCAACGACATGACCGGCACCGGGGTCTATTCCGGGGAATATGTCGTGGCGACCAAGTCGATCTCGCCGAAACTGCGCGCGACGGCGGGGATCGGTTGGGGGCGGCTTGGGTCGAATAACGGCTTCGACAATCCGCTGGGCGTGCTGAGCGATCACTTCAAGACGCGCGGAGATCGCACCGGGGCGCAGGGCGGGACGTTCCAGCCGCAGCAATGGTTTACCGGGGATGCGGCACTGTTTGCGGGTGTCGAATGGCAGGCGACGGACAGGCTGCGGCTGATGGCGGAATATTCCTCCGACGCCTATACGCGCGAGGACGGTCCGACCTTCGATCGCAAATCCCCGGTCAACATCGCCGCGCAATACAAGATCAACGCTCAGGCCTCGATCACGGCGGGCTATCTCTACGGAACCGATTTCAGCGTGCAATTGAGCTACGCGCTGAACCCAAAGCACAACGCGCATCCGAGCGGGCTGAAAGATGCACCGCCGCCGGTCGTACCGCGCGCGGGCGTCGAGGCGGCGCAAAGCTGGACGAACGATCCGGCCTATCTGACGGCGAAGCTGCGCCCGGCCTTGGCGCAACAGGGACTGGTGCTGGAAGGCGCAAAGCTCAGCGGCTCCACCCTTGCGATCCAGATTCGCAACGACCGATACAACGCGCCGCCCGAAGCGCTCGGGCGCGCCGCGCGGGTGCTGAGCGCGCAGGCCCCTGCTATGGTTGATCGCTTCGCGATCACCCTGTCGGAAAATTCGCAGCCCGTCTCGACCACGACAATACGTCGGGACGACCTCGAAGCCTATGAATTCCACCCCGTCGGCGGCGAACTGATGCGCGCCCATGCACAGATCGACGGCGCGCCCCCTCGGCTGCCGGTCGCGCCCGGCACCTACCCGCGCTTTTCCTGGGGTGTCGGCCCTTATTTGCTTCCGGGCCTGTTCGACCCGGACGATCCGTTGCGCGCCGATCTGGGTGTAAGCGTGCAGGCACAATACGAGATCGCGCCAGGTCTGTTGCTGTCGGGGCGCGTGAACCAGAAGGTGATCGGCAATCTCGATCAGGCGAACCGGCCGTCGGATTCGGTGCTACCGCATGTGCGCTCGGATGCGTGGCTCTATTACAAGGGGTCGGGTCCGACGATTCCGGAACTGACGGGGGCCTATTTCTTCCGTCCGGGACGCGATCTCTTCGGGCGTGTGACCGCCGGCTATCTGGAGCCGATGTTCGCGGGTGTCTCGACCGAGCTTCTCTGGGCGCCGGAACACAGCCGCCTTGCTTTGGGGGCCGAGCTTAACCGGGTACGCCAGCGCGGCTACGACCAGCGCTTCGATCTGCGCGACTACGAGGTCACGACCGGCCATCTGTCCGCTTATTATCAGTTCACCGACCAGTTCTATACGCAGCTCGATGTCGGCCGTTACCTCGCCGGCGACTGGGGCGCGACGCTGAGCTTCTCGCGCGTTTTCGACAATGGCTGGAAAGTCGGGGTCTATGCGACGAAGACCGATGTGTCCTCGGAAGATTTCGGGGAGGGCTCGTTCGACAAGGGCTTCATGATCACCATCCCGCTGCACTGGGCGACCGGGCAGCCGACGAAGCAGCGCTATTCGACGGTGATCCAGCCGATCGTGCGCGACGGCGGGGCGCGGTTGGGTGTGGCCAACAGGCTTTACGGGATGGTGCGCGAAGATCAGCCCGCCTCCTTCGACGGAAATTGGGAGCGGTTCTGGCGATGAGATCACTTGTTTTCGGCGCGGCGCTGCTGGCGGTCGCGGGCTGTGCGCAATTCGACAAACTGGGCAACACGATGACGCTTCCGGGCGGAGGGGCCGTGGGGCAGGGCGCGCCCGTGCGATCCGCAACGAATGGCGAAGGTGTGGGCGTGAAGGTGGTGACGCGAGCAGTTCCGAAGCGCGGGCTCGAAGTTGTGATTCCGTCGCGCGACGCGAATGCGACCCTGTCTCTGGCCGGGCGGAATGGCACCGTCGAGACCTGGCGGTCCGGAGACGATATCACCGTGTCGGTCGATCGGGGCGTGGTGGTCGCGACCCGCGGCTTGGGCGACGATCTGATGGCGGCGGATTCGGGGCCGACGCTCGCCGCCCTTCGCAGCGCCAAGATGGACGCCTATCGCCGGACCTACCGCTTCCTTACGGCGGACAATCATGCGGACTATGTTTTGCTCGGCTGCAAGATGACTGCGGCTGGAAACGAAACCCTCGCAGGGCTGAAATTGTTGCGCCACGAAGAAGAATGTCGCAATCCGAAGATGGCAATAACCAATATTTACTGGACCGATGAAACGGGACGGATCCAGGCCGGGCGGCAATGGGTTTCCCCCACTGTGGGGCAGATCGCGATCGGCGTGCTCGACTAAACTGAATGGGCCTCGGGTATCAATTAACCCTATGGTTCACCAAAAGATTAATGTAAGATAATAATGTCTTACCTATCCCAACCTGATCGGAGGTTTCGATGACGAAGTTCTTTACGGGTGCCGTTGTAGTGGCAGCCACTCTTGCTGGTGCCCTTCCGGGTGCGGCCCAGAACCTGCAAGCGCCGGCCAATCTTAGCCACGACGCGCTCGTTGCCTGGGCAAAAGCGAATAATGTTTGCGACACGGCTGTGGTCGACGCTGTGTACAATAATAAAGGTGAGGCCGTGGTATCCTGCACGGCGGCGGCGAATAGCAACCTCGGCGGTGCGACCCCGGTCGTTGCGGTGATCGTTGGCGTCGGCCTCGCGGCAGCTGCTATGGGCAGCGGCGGCACTAACGGGACCAACGGAACCAACGGCACCAACTGATCCGCGCGATCCGTGATCTTTCGAAAGGCCTCGCTTGAAGCGGGGCCTTTTCGATTCCGCCTAACCACAGGGGAACGCTGCAAAACTATCCAAATCGACAGTGCTCCAGACCTTACAAATGCGCACTGATTCGCTCGAGTTATGATATGATAATCATAAGACGAGTGTTTGAGTGTTGGGGTAGGAGCCGATGTTGACAGGACTCGCGATTTTTCCTCTCGCGGCCCTGGTGTGGATGATGCTCTGGGAGAGCATTGCGCCTGTGCAGGATGAAGCGCCGTATCGCGAGGTGGCCAATTAGGGAATCGTTTGGGCCGATCTGGGCCCGGGCAGGGTGGTGACGAGCGCCGATCCGCGCAGGATAGGTAAGACTCGACGCGCCGGTCGGCGCTCGGCCCCATCGCTTGGAATACGCCGGGCGAAGACGCGCGGATTCCGAGGTGATGCGCGTGAGCTCTCGCGTTACATATCGATCCGTGCGCGGCGCGCGGTCGCCATTGCACGACGAAGCTTGCTGCCAAGCGCGACGCGACGATAGATCAGCATGTAGCAGACAAAAACCACGCCGACCCCCGCGCCGAGGGATGCGGGTGAAGTCGCGCTGATCACGGTTATGGAGCACGCGATCAGGCTCAGTGACCAGAGAACGACCGAGGTGATCGGATTGCGCATCTCCGGATGTCCGAGCGCTTCGGCAATTCGCTTCGCACGGCTGCGATAGACGAGGCTGTGCAGGTGCAGCCGATCCGCCGCGCCGGGATGGGTTCCGTCGCGCTTCAGCCTGCGGCGAATCGAGACGACCGTCTCGATCCACGGATAGGCGAGCGCGAGCACGGCGATCAGCGGTGAAATCTCGGGATTGCGGGCGGGCAAGACGATGCCGATCACGGCGAGTACGAACCCTGTCGCATAGGCCCCGGCGTCACCGTAAAACAGCTTTCCGGCCGGAAAATTCATCACGAAGAATCCCGCGATCGAGCCGATCATCAGCAGGCAGATCGCCAAGATCGGCCCGTCATTGGTCTGCTCGGCGATCACCGCGAAAGCAGAAAAGACGATGATCGCGCTACCGGAGGCGAGCCCGTTCACCCCGTCGATGATGTTGAGCGAATTGGCGATCCCGCCGATAGCGATGGCGCTGAGTGCGATCCCGAACGCCGGGTAGCGCAGCAGGTAATCGAGCCCGGGGATATCCGCGCGTTCAATGTGGTAGCCGGACACGAGGCAAAAAATCAGCCCCGCACATACGGTGGCGAGCAGGCGCCACTTGGCGGAGACTTTCTTGGTGATGTCCTCGATCGCCCCGGAGCCGAATGCAGGGCTCGCGCAGAGGCAGATCGTCCACCAAAGCGCCTGTGTCTGCGCATCCAGTGTCAGACCCGCAACCAACGCACCTGCCAGAAGGGCAAAGCCGCCGATCCGCGGGGTCGGGGCCGCGTGGATTTTCTGGATGCCGTGATCGCCGTCGAGCGTGAGCTTGCCATGAAAACTCTTTGTTGCAACGATGAGGGCCGCCATCAGGAACGATGCCAGGAAAGCCGTCACAACATATTCAAGGCCAATCATACACTGCCCTCTTGCATGAAAAAAATATTATCGCGGCGGCAGATGTTAATATTCCGCTAACGCGTCATCGTAAAAAATATCGATAATCGTACGGATACTCTTGCTCGACAGGGATACTTAACTTTTTTCCGGAGGGTCAACGGCTTTTGACTCGCGTTAGGCGAAAAACGTCAGAAAACTTCACTCACCTGTTCGCGACCAATGCGTTCGCGACCAATGAGGATGAGCTCCTGTCGCGCGTATGCTCAAACGATCGGGGCGGAGTTCACGCGGTTCCAGCGGGTGGGGGCTCGCTGTCAGGTTGAGTGATTTGAGCCAGAATCGCGCCTCGACGCGATTGGACGGTTGAAAACGGCGACAGCTTGTCTATTCAGAGGCGCTAGACGAAACCCGGTCCCGACCGCATGGCCGGAACGGATCAGAAGCTTGGATTAAGAGGCTCAGGAGGGCACGATGGGGGCAGTGACGAGGATTTTTGTGGCGCTCTGCGCGTCGCTCTTTTTGGCCTCCTGCGACACGTCGACCACGAATTTCCCTGTAAATACCCGTAACGTCAGTTCCGTCGAGGATCCGGCAGCGGGCGATGTCGCGATTGTGCGGCTGAGCCTCGCCAACGTCTCCACCTTCGGCGCGCCCTCCGATCTGAGCGGCGGGCGCACGACCCTGCCTTCGAACGGCTATTGGAACTACCGCATCGGGCCGGGCGATCTGCTCGATATCGTCGTCTACGAACATCCCGAACTGACCTCGCCCGCAGGCTCGACCCGGACGCCCGCCGAGGGTGGTCTTCGCGTCAATTCGGACGGAACTTTCTACTATCCCTACGTCGGCAACGTGCGCGCCGCGGGCCGGACGCCCGAACAGGTGCGTGCCGATCTCTCGCGCAAGCTGAAGGAGTTCATCCCCTCGCCGCAGGTTTCGGTGCGCGTGGTGGGCTACAACTCGCAGACCGTGTCGGTCACCGGCGAGGTCGGCAAGCCTGCGCGGATCCCGCTGACCTCCAAATCGCTCACGCTGCTCGATGCGATCAACGAGGCGGGTGGTCTGAACGATGCCGCCGATGCGCGTCGGGTTCTTGTGCGCCGCGGCGGGCGCAGCTACGCGGTGGACTTGCAGGCCTTCCTCAATCAGGGGATCGCCTCCAACAACCCGGTACTGCGCAATGGCGATGTCGTCTCGGTGCAGCGCGCGACGAAGCTGGAAGCCTATCTGCTCGGGCAGTTGGTGAAGCCCGGTCCGATCGACCTGACCAAGGACGACGTGAGCCTCACCGAAGCCGTCACCGCTGTCGGCGGATTGAACACCAATCAGGCCGATGCGCGCGGCGTCTTCGTGTTCCGTGACACGCCGAGCGGCGTGGTGGTGTTCCAGCTTGATACGTCGAGCGCAGCGGCCTTTGTCGTAGGCACGAAATTCTTCCTGCACCCGCAGGACGTCGTCTATGTCACGACCGCGCCGGTCGCGAAATGGAACCGTGTGGTCTCCAACATCCTGCCGACGCTGAGCACCGCTCGCGCGGCCTCCGCACTGGCGAACTGAGCGATGGCGAAAGTCGGATCCATCCTCGTCGTCTGCGTCGGAAATATCTGTCGCTCGCCTGTGGGCGAACGGCTTCTCGCTGCGGCACTGCCAGAGTGCAAGGTCACCTCTGCCGGAATCGGCGCGGTGGTCGGCGCGGGCGCGGACGAGACCATGAGCGAGGTCGCCGCGGAAAACGGGCTGAGCCTCGACGGCCATGTCGCGCGCCAGTTCACCGCCGAGATCGGGGCCGAGCACGAGCTGATCCTCGTGATGGAGGCTGGCCACAAGCGCGAGATAACGCGCCGCGCGCCGCAACTGGGCGGGCGGGTGATGCTGTTCGATCAATGGATGGGCAGCAAGGGGATCGCCGACCCGTACCGCGAGCCGATCGAGGCTCATCGCAAGGCATTTACCGAGATTTCCGCCGCGAGCGAGGCATGGGTCTCGCGTCTCGCGCCGAAACGGTGAGCGGCATAACTGGCGGCGCGCGTGGGTTTGGATAAGCATTTGAGAAATTGAGCGGGACAGATGAAGCAAATTTCCGAGATAACCCAGAGACATGCCGCGCAGCCCGAGGTCGAGGATGACGAAATCGACCTGATGGCGCTTGCCGGCGCGCTTTTGGGGGGCTGGAAATGGATCGCGCTGGCCTTTGCCCTGGCTGTGATCCTCGGCGCTTTCGTCGCGCTGCGCAAACCGGTGGTCTACGAGGCGAACGGCCTGTTGCAGCTCGAGCAGTCGCAAAACGGTCTGTCGGCGCTTCCGGAGTCGATGCAGACGCTTCTCGGCAGCGATGTTGGCGGCAAATCGCAGGCCGAGACCCAGATCGCGATCATGTCGTCGCGGCTGGTGCTGGGCGATGCGGCGAACAAGCTCGACCTGCAGAACTTCGTCATTCCGCGCCGGCTGCCGCTTATCGGCATGCTTCCCGCGAACCTGCACTTGCCCGATCCGGGCCTGTTCACCCAATACCAGTGGAACGCAGAGACGGTTCAGATCGGTAAGCTGAAAGTGCCCGCTCAATGGCAGGGAGAGCCGATGACGCTGACCGTGACCGGCGCGGACAGCTATCGCGTCACGCTGCTCGACGGCACCGAAGTCAGCGGTACGGTCGGCCACGAAGTTACCGCGCGCGATGGCGATTTCGCGCTTGCGCTATCCGAGATGGACGCCCCGGTCGGCCGCGAGTTCTACATCGGGCGCCGCTCTCTCAACGCGACGATTCAGGCGATGCGCGAAAACTTTTCGGTCTCCGAAAGCCCGCGCGGTTCGAACATCCTGCATACCGCATATCAGGACACCGACCGCCAGCGCGCGGAAAAGATCCTCAACGCGATCGCGGCGTCTTTCGTGGACCAGAATATCGAGCGCAATTCGGCCTCCGCCGAGAACAGCCTCGAATTCATCCAGAAGCAATTGCCCGAGGCGCGCAAGAACGTGTCCGAGGCGGAGCAGGCGCTCAATGCCTATCGCCAGAAGCAGAAATCGGTCGACGTGAAATACGAGACCCAGGCCCTGTTGGAGCGCGTCACGAAGATCGAGGGGGAACTGTCCGCGCTCGATCTGAAAGAGGCCGAGCTGAAGAACCAGTACACGGTCAACCACCCCGCCTATCAGGCGCTGCTGCAAAACCGCAAGGAACTGCAAGCGCAGCTGGAACAGGCGAAGAAGGCGACCCAAGGGCTGCCGGAGACGCAGAAGGACATCTTCAATCTGCAGCGTAACCTCGAAGTGGCGCAGCAGGTCTACACCCAGCTTCTCAACCGATCGCAGGAATTGCAGGTCGTGCGCGCCTCGACTGTCGGTTCGGTGCGCGTGATCGACAAAGCCTATGCGAGCATCATCCCGGTCGCGCCGCGCAAATCGCGGATCGTCGCGTTGGCGGGGATACTGGGTCTCATCATCGGCGCAGCCTACGTTCTGATCCGTCGCGCGCTGCGTCACGGAATCAAGGGCGCCGAAGAGATCGAAGCGCTCGGTCTGCCAGTCTTCGCAACCGTTCCCTTCGCCAAGGAGGCGTCCGATCTACGTCACCGCAAGGGCGACCTGCCGATCTTCGCGCTTGAACATTCAGACGCCGTGACGACCGAAGCGCTGCGATCCCTGCGCACTTCGCTGCATTTCGGGCTACTGGATGCGCAGACCAACTCGATCCAGGTGACCTCGGCCGCGCCGGGGGTGGGCAAGACCTTCCTTTCGATCAACCTCGCCGTAGTCGCGGCGCAAGCGGGGCAGCGAGTTTGTCTGATCGATGCAGATATGCGCAAAGGCTATCTCGCGCGGTTCCTGCATCTGCCGAAGACGGTGGATGGCCTTTCGGATTATCTCGGCCACGAGAAGGCGCTGGAAGAGGTGATGCGCGACGGGCCGGTCGAGGGGCTGAAGGTAATCACCTCGGGCCGCTACCCTCCGAACCCGTCGGAACTGCTGATGCGGGCCGAGTTCGGGACCATGCTTCGCCAGCTCGACAGCGAGTTCGATCTCATCATCGTCGATGCGCCGCCCGCGCTTGCGGTCACCGATCCGGTGGTGATCGGGCGCTCCGTAGGCGCGAGCATCGTGATCGCGCGCCATCTTGAGACGATGCAGGGCGCGGTGCGTGCCGTGCAGGCGAGCTTCGAGGCGGCGGGCACGTCGATCACGGGCGCGGTCCTCAACGGCTTCAAGGCCGAGGCGGCCGAGCGTTATGGCGGTCATTACCAATATCACTATAACTACCGCTACAGCTACAAATCCGACGATTGAGCAGGGCCATCCCGGTCCGTGACCGGGGCGGGAGGCGCGACTGCTGCGAAAACTGCTGGGCCGGGCGAAAATCTCGAAGCTCGGGATCACCACGCCCGAACCGCGACCAGGCCGCCATGGCATCCCCGGGAGCGGGTGCCGCATTTGTTGAAACCGATCGCCACGCGCGGGAGGGAAGGCGGTTGCGCGGAAGCGGCGCGATCAGGCATGGCGACGTCGAGAGCAATGGAGCGGCCAAAACGTGGCCTCTCCTGTCCCATCTTGCGCGGATTGTTTCGATCGCGCTTTGCGCCCGCTGGGAGGCCCCTTACATCCGCAGGCGGAAGTAGCTCATCTCGATATTGCTCTCCATGCCGGTATCGCAATGACCGAAGCGCGAGTTGGAGGTGCCGTCGATCTTGCCGCCAGAGACGATCGCGACTCCTTCGATCCCGTCTGCCTGCGCCGAGAAGCTTACATCCTTCATCGCGAGGATCTGACCGCCGTAGAAGGAAATTTTTGCCGCCGAAGAGACACCGCCCATCGTGATCAGCTTCGCGCCGCCATCGGGTGCGCAATTGTCGTCGCGCCCGATCCGCAGCCCCTGCGGCGCCGAGAAGCTGCGATCATCGGTCGAGGTGTTTGCGAAGATCGCATTTTCCAGCGCGACGCCGTTGCCAAATTTCACCGGGCAGTTCGCGATAACCGCGACCTCGGAGATCACGCTCGGGTCGGTCGTCACGGACCCGTCGACCTTGTTCGGGACCGAGATCGTCACGCTCGAATTGCAGTCGAGTATGTAGAGATTGCCGGGCGCGAAATCGGTGGTGTCGAGCTTCGTCCCGTTGAGGAAGGTCGGCGTCCGGTTCGTAATATAGGAGGGCAAATAGCCAGTGCCGTCGCGCATGGATTCGATGATCTTCGGAATGCGGTCGAGCACGCGCAGCTTGTAGAAGGAGGTGCGCAGCGCCTCTTGCAAGCCGTCGTTCTGCTTGAAGCCGGATGCGGGGATGTCGAGCTTGCTGGTGTCGGGCATCGACACGATCGCGCCGCTCTCGAACATGTTGTTCTGGTTGAGCGACACGTATTGCGCCGCGTAGAGGCAGAAGCCCGACGCGAAGCTGTTGCCCGATTGCAGGTCGATGACACCTTTCGCGGCCAAGCCTTCGGTGAGGCAGGCGGGCTGGTATGCTTCGGCGACGGCGCCGGTATTGATCTGCCAGCCGTCCTGACCGATCACCTTACCGAAGAAGGTGGGCGCTGCGTTCGCGCGGTCGGTGGTGCGATGCGCCATCACGCGCACCGCGGGGCTGAGATCGAGGTCGGGGGCGTAATCCGTAAGGAAGCGATTGTTGGTCGCGTCGTAATAGCCGAAGGTCACATCGTCTTTGGTGATGACCGAAGTCGCATCGTCGGAGCCGAGGTTGGAATGGGCCAGCTCGGCCGCGCGAGTCCTCGCCTCGTCTTTGGTGATCAGGGGGTCGGAAGCAAGATACATCGCACCGAGCGCGGCAGCATCCGTCGCATCCTGCATCTGCACCCGCTCGCGATAGCCGTTGGAGACGTCGAGCGCGAGACTGCCGACGGCGAGGAACAGGATCGTCCAGAACAGCGAGAGCTGAGTGATCATGCCATCTTCTTCAGCGGTGAAATCGGTAATCGTTACGCGGCTCATCTCAGGACTCCATGTAGCGGTAGTCGCGGACCGTGAGGTCCATGTTCAGAACTTTGGTGAAGAGGCCCGTCGCGACGAGTTCGGACATCGGAATCGTCACGCGGGTCTCGATGATCCCGTCGGTGACGCTCGTGTCGAGCGTGTAGGTGTTTTGGTCATAGGGAAGGAGCGCGCGCAGCCGCGCCATGGTGTCTTCGTCATTCTCGAACCGCCCGACCGAATAGGCGCGATCGACGTCTTGCACGATGCCGAGGATGCGGGACTGGGCGTTGAAAATGAGGGAAACGTCGACGGTTACCGCCAGCATTCCGACGAAAAGTGGCAACCAGAGCAGCGCCTCGATCGTCGTGGCGCCGTCTTCGGCCGACAGAAAACTCATTAATCGCTTCAAGGAGGGATACCCCGTGGCTGAAAACGTCCTTTTACATGTTCCTTAGGGAGAAAAAGGGAGTTGTCGCGGCGTAAATGTGGCGAAAAGTGGGTTACGATCAATAAATTAAGGTTTAACAGCAAGATTCTACGAGCGTGTGACCCGGGAGCGGTCTTTGTCGCGTGGCATTGCGCCGCCCAGCCGGCGCGCCTAGAACCGGGCCAGATCACAGCCCGCCTCGGAGCCCGCCCATGACGCCAGCCGCGCGCTATGCCGCCGCCATCGATATTCTCGACCGCATCCAGTCGGGCGAGGTGGCCGAGCGCGCGCTGACCAACTGGGCGCGCAGTCACCGTTTCGCGGGTTCAAAGGATCGCGCGGCGATCCGCGATCACGTCTTCGACGTGCTGCGCTGCAAGGCAAGCGCAGCGCTTGCCGGCGGCGGGGCCGGGGGACGCGCGCTCGTCGCCGGGTTGCTGCGCCTGCAAGGCGTCGATCCCGCGACGATCTTCACCGGGGAGGGCTTTGCGGCTGACCCCTTGTCCGAAGTCGAGCGCGCCGCGCTGACCCATGCCTTGCCCGACGATATTGCCCAGCTGGACTGGCTCGATTGGCTGCGTGATCAGCTCGCTTCCGATCTTGGTGCGGATTTTGACGCCATCTCCGAGGCGATGCGCGCCCGCGCACCGGTTTTCCTCCGCGTCAATCTTGCCAAGACGGACCGCGACCGTGCGATCGCGGCGCTCGCGAAGGACGGGATCGAAGCCACGCCGCACCCGCTGGCCGCGACCGCGCTGGAACTCGGCGCGGGGGCGCGGCGCATTCAGCAGGCCGCGGCTTACAAGGACGGTCTGGTGGAGTTGCAGGACGCGGCCTCGCAAGCGGCGATCGCGTCGGTGCCGCTCGGGCCCGGGGAGCGTGTGCTAGATTATTGCGCGGGCGGTGGCGGCAAGTCGCTGGCGCTGGCGGCAGCCTGTCCGGAGGCGCTGATCGCAGCGCATGACATCGATGCGGGCCGAATGCGCGATTTGCCCGCGCGCGCGAAACGGGCCGGGGCGAAGGTGTCCCTGCGCGCGCCGGGGGATCCGGGGACGGGCTACGATCTGGTTCTGGTCGACGCGCCATGCTCGGGCTCGGGAACGTGGCGACGCACGCCGGATGCGAAATGGCGTCTGAGCGCCGCGCGGCTGTCGGAACTGGTCGCCTTGCAGAGCGAAATCCTCGACGCCGCGCGCGGCTTTGTCGCCCCCGGCGGCCGCCTCGTCTACATGACCTGCTCGCTGCTTACGGTCGAGAATGGCGCGCAAATCGCCAATTTCGCCATGCGCCACGGCTGCGAGGTGCTGTCGCAGCGCCAGATCACGCCGCTCTCGGGTGGCGACGGGTTTTTCGTGGCCCATCTCCAGCTTTGAGTTTCCCGAACTGGCGCTCGCCTTCTCACGGTCGCGTGATTGACTCGCGCGTTCGCTGAAAGTCTAGTCTCGTTAATTGGGTTTTAAGTTTTTTGCCGCGCTATGGGACCGAGACGTCAGGCAGGGAGGAGAGTGTGGGGCGGAACGAATTGATGCTGCAGCCACTCTCGAAGACGATGGCCGCGCTGGCGCCAGGTGCGGTTTATCTGCTGCTTGCTGCAGGGATCGCGGCTGCGGTTGCCTTCGTGATGCCCGACGAGGTTGTGACCTGGGCCATGTTTTCCGTCGCCGGCACGCTCGTGATCACGGCGGGCTGGTTGCGGCTCGCCTTGGCGCAGGAGCGAAGGCGACGGGCGCGGCAGCAGGAAACGATCGCGAATTTCGTCGCCCATGACGCCGCGCCCAGCTTCACCACGGACCCGGAGGGCGAGATCGGCTATCAAAACCGCGCCGCGCTGGACCGGTTCGGCTCTCGCGGCGGGCAGGGGCTGGCGCGAACCCTTGCGGAACTTTTCGCCGATCCGGGCGCGGTGCTGCGTCGATTGCAGAGCAAGGCGGAGGCGAAGGGGGCCGCGCGCGAGGATCTGGTGACCCGGCGCGGCCATCTGCGTCTCTCGGTGCACCGCATCGGCTCTGGCGATTTTCTGTGGCGCCTCGAAGACATGGCCGAGAGGGCGATTGGCGGGCGCGGTGCGGAAACGATCAGCCTGCCGATGCTCACCGTCTCCAAGGGCGGCACGATTCTGTTCATGAACGAAGCGCTGAGGCGGCTCGTCGGAGAGCGGGTGCGGTCTCTCGACCGCATCTTCACCGATCTTCCGCTGCGCTCGGGCGAGGAGCATGAGATCAAGGGGCAGGATGGCCCGGTCACGGCAGTCGTAGCGCAGCTTCAAGGCGCAGGAGGACGATCCGAGGTCTATCTGCTCCCGATCCCCGGACCGCGCGCGGCAGAGGAGGGCGCGAATTTCGAGGCGCTGCCCGTCGCGATGCTGCGTCTTTCCGCGCATGGCCGGGTGCGCGCGGCCAATCGCGCGGCGCGCGGCCTGTTGGGCCGGATCGAGCCGCAGTCCCGTCTGTCGGACTTGCTCGAAGGGCTCGGCCGTCCGGTCTCGGATTGGGTGAACGATGCCCTCGCCGGTCGTGCCGATGGCCGCCCCGAAGTGCTGCGCGCCCGACGCGGCGACAAGGAGGTCTTCCTGCAGGTCACCCTGTCGCGGATCGTGGAAAACGGACGCGCGGGGCTGCTGGCGGTGCTGTCCGACGCGACGCAGCTCAAGACGCTCGAGGCGCAATTCGTGCAAAGCCAGAAGATGCAGGCGATCGGCCAGCTCGCGGGCGGGGTCGCGCATGATTTCAACAACCTGCTCACGGCGATCTCGGGGCATTGCGACTTGCTGATGCTGCGCCATGACAAGGGAGATGGCGATTACGCCGATCTTGACCAGATCAGTCAGAACGCCAATCGCGCCGCGGCGCTCGTCGGCCAGCTACTCGCCTTCTCCCGAAAGCAGACGCTGAAACCCGAAACCCTCGATCTGCGCGACACGCTGTCAGACCTGACCCATCTGCTCAACCGGTTGGTCGGCGAGAAGGTTGCGCTGAGCGTCAGGCACGAATGTGATGCCGGACGGGTGCGTGCGGATAAGCGGCAGCTCGAACAGGTCATCATGAATCTCGTGGTGAATGCGCGCGACGCGATGCCCGGCGGCGGCGAAATCCGGATCGAGACCGAAGCGTTCCATCTGGCCGAGAACCGCCCGCGCGACCGCGTCACGGTGCCCAAGGGCGATTATGTTGCGATCAAGGTCACCGATACCGGCTCCGGGATCCCCGCCGACAAGCTAGGCAAGATTTTCGAACCTTTCTTCACCACGAAACGCACGGGCGAGGGGACCGGGCTCGGCCTCTCCACCGCCTATGGCATCGTGAAGCAGACCGGGGGCTACATTTTCTGCGATTCCGTCATTGGCACGGGGACGAGCTTCACGATCCTGCTGCCCGCCTATGACTTGGCGGAGGAGGCCGAGGTGTCGCAATCGGCCGAACCCGCGCCCGAGCTCGAGCCTGCGACAAAGGCGCCGGTGCCGCCACGCGCCGCAGCATCGACCATCGCGCCCAAGGTGGAGATCGCACAAACCTCCGTCCGTGACAGCCACGTCATCGCCGGTGACGCGACCGTACTTCTCGTCGAGGATGAACCGCCGGTTCGCGCCTTCGCCTCGCGCGCGCTCCAGCTGCGCGGCTACACCGTGCTCGAGGCTGAGAGCGCCGAAGAGGCGTTGGAATTGCTGGAAGACTCGGAGCTGAAGGTGGATATCTTCGTCACCGATGTGATCATGCCCGGTCTCGACGGGCCAAGCTGGGTGAGGCAGGCGCTCGAGGCGCGGCCGGGCACGCGCACGGTCTTCATGTCGGGCTATGCCGAGGAGGTGTTCCAGAACGGCAGCTCGCCGGTGCCCGACTCGGTCTTCCTGCCGAAACCTTTCTCGCTTGGCGAATTGACCGCGACTGTGCAGGAGCTCCTCTCACGCTAAGGCGCGGGTGACCCGATCGTAGAGCGCGAGATCTTCCTGCATCGCGGTTCGCAGCGCCTCCTCGGTCTCGGGGGCGAGCCCGGTCTCGACTGCAGGCGGCACGTTCACCCGCGGCAGGGTTATCGCGAAACCGAGCCGATCTTCGAGGAAATGCACGAAATCCTCGATCCGCTCATAGGGAAAAATCCGGTCGACGAGCGTGTTGCCATCGACGTCGCACAGGAACGCCGACTGACTGGGCACGTCGCTGAACCCGGCGCGCGGATCGTCGATATAATCGCGCGCGAACTGGTCGAAGGAATAGCCGGCGGAGATGTCGCTCTCCTCGATCAAGTCGCGCAGCCGAAAGCGATAGAGCGAACGCAGCCAGTCGAGCGGCTCGCGCATCAGCGCGACCGTGGTAAAGCTCGCATCGGTTTTCGCGGCAAGAAGCGGCTCAAGATGGTCCCGGAAATTGCGGGCGGAGGCGTGTTTGAGAACCGCCGGACGAGTCAGCGCGACATCGGCGAGGGACTCCAGAGCGGTCTCGACCGCCGAGGAGCCCGCTTTAGGCGTGGCCAGAAAGACGAGTTTTTGTGTCCAGAAAATCAGCATCTTGGCGGGTCTAGCTCCTAACTCCGCCGGTGATAATCATTCGGTTCGCGTCGGTAAACCGTTTCTTAAGGGTAAATGCGGTTCAGTAGGGCTATCAGAATTTTATTGTAATGTTCATGTTTCGTGCGCATAGTGCGAGCAGAACATGAGGTGAACATCCGCGCGAGGGCGTCGCATTGCCGACCGGCCGTCGCTGTGAAATAAGGAAGCGGACAAATGGCAGTAGCGAAGCTTTTCGACATGGATAAATCTCCCAAGGCAGACAAGCAGAAGGCGCTCGACTCGGCGCTGGCGCAGATCGAGCGGCAGTTCGGCAAAGGCTCGATCATGAAGCTCGGCGGCGAGACGCCCGCTCGGGAAATCGAAGCGACGTCGACCGGCTCGCTCGGTCTGGATATCGCGCTCGGGATCGGCGGTCTTCCGAAAGGCCGGATCGTCGAAATTTACGGTCCTGAAAGCTCGGGCAAGACGACGCTGACGCTCCACGCGATCGCGGAAGAGCAGAAGAAGGGCGGCGTCTGCGCTTTCGTCGACGCCGAACACGCGCTCGACCCGCATTATGCACGCAAGCTCGGAGTCGATCTCGACGAGCTGCTGATCTCGCAGCCCGACACGGGCGAACAGGCGCTGGAAATCGTCGATACGCTGGTACGCTCCGGCGCGGTCAGCCTCGTGGTGGTCGACTCGGTCGCGGCGCTCACGCCGAAGGCCGAGATCGAAGGCGATATGGGCGACCACACCGTGGGCGCGCAGGCCCGCCTGATGAGCCAGGCGATGCGTAAGCTGACCGCGTCGATCGGGCGTTCGAATTGCATGGTGATCTTCATTAACCAGATCCGGATGAAGATCGGCGTGATGTTCGGCTCGCCGGAAACGACCTCGGGCGGCAACGCGCTGAAATTCTACGCCTCCGTGCGCCTCGACATCCGCCGCATCGGCTCGATCAAGGATCGCGACGAGGTGGTGGGCAACCAGACCCGCGTGAAAGTGGTCAAGAACAAGGTCGCCCCGCCGTTCAAGCAGGTCGAGTTCGACATCATGTATGGCGAGGGTATCTCGAAGATGGGCGAACTGGTCGATCTGGGCGTCAAGGCGGGGGTCGTCGACAAGGCCGGCGCCTGGTATTCCTACGGGGACGAACGGATCGGGCAAGGCCGTGAAAACGCGAAAACCTTCCTGCGCGAACATCCCGATGTCGCCTACGAGATCGAGGATAAAATCCGCGCCAGCCACGGGCTCGAATTCGACAATCTGTCCGAAGACGACGCGCTGACCGAAGACTGATCTTCGCCGCGAATTCTTGCAAAGGCCGGGAGCGCAAACTCCCGGCCTTTTGCGATTGCTGGACAGGGGGAAGGGCGGGCGTTAAACGGGAGCGAACAAGCCCGATCAGGCGAGACAGGACACTATGCCCAGCCTTAACGAAATCCGCTCCACTTTCCTCAATTACTTCGAGCGCAACGGCCACCGGGTCGTTGACAGCTCGCCCCTCGTTCCGCGCAACGACCCGACGCTGATGTTCACCAATTCCGGCATGGTGCAGTTCAAGAACTGCTTCACCGGGGTGGAGAAGCGTGACTACAACCGGGCGACGACCGCGCAGAAATGCGTGCGCGCCGGGGGCAAGCATAACGACCTCGACAATGTCGGCTACACTGCGCGCCACCATACCTTCTTCGAAATGCTGGGGAATTTTTCCTTCGGCGACTATTTCAAGGAAGGCGCGATCCCCTTCGCCTGGGAGCTGCTGACCAAGGATTTCGATATTCCGAAAGAAAAGCTGCTGGTCACGGTTTACCATACCGATGACGAGGCGGCGGAGATGTGGAAGAAAGTCGCGGGTCTGCCGGACGAGCGGATCATCCGCATTCCGACCTCGGACAATTTCTGGCAGATGGGCCCGACCGGGCCGTGCGGTCCCTGCACCGAGATTTTCTTCGATCACGGCGATCACATCTGGGGCGGCCCGCCCGGCTCGCCCGAGGAAGATGGCGACCGCTTCATCGAGATCTGGAACCTTGTTTTCATGCAGAACGAGCAGTTCGAGGACGGCTCGATGCGCGCGCTCGACATGCAGTCGATCGACACCGGCATGGGGCTCGAGCGGATCGGCGCGCTGCTGCAGGGTAAGCACGACAATTACGACACCGACCTGATGCGCCACCTGATCGAGGCCTCGGCCAACGCGACGGATGGCGCCCCGGACGGGCCGGGCAACGTGCATCACCGCGTGATCGCGGATCACCTGCGTTCGACCTCGTTCCTGATCGCGGATGGCGTGATGCCCTCGGCGGATGGACGTGGCTATGTTCTGCGCCGGATCATGCGCCGCGCGATGCGTCACGCGCACCTGCTGGGCGCGAAGGATCCGGTGATGCACCGTCTTGTCCCCTCGCTGATCCGGGAGATGGGCGCGGCTTACCCCGAGCTTGGCCGGGCGCAGGCACTGATCGAAGAGACCCTTCTGGGCGAGGAAACCCGCTTCAAGACAACGCTCGACCGTGGGCTCAAGCTGCTCGACGAGGCGCTTCTGGACCTCCCCGAGGGGCAGAAACTGCCGGGCGAGACCGCGTTCAAACTCTATGACACGTTCGGGTTCCCGCTCGATCTGACGCAGGACGCTCTGCGCGAGCGGGATCGCGAGGTCGACACCGAAGGGTTCGACTCCGCGATGGAAGAGCAGAAGGCCAAGGCGCGCGCCAGCTGGTCCGGCACGGGTGAAGCCACCAATGCCGCGATCTGGTTCGACCTGTCCGAGAAGCTCGGCGCGACCGAATTCCTCGGCTATGACACCGAGACTGCCGAGGGGCAGATCACCGCGTTGGTGACCGACGGTGCAGAGATCGACACAGCGACCGGCGAGGTGCAGGTCGTGGTCAACCAGACCCCGTTCTACGCTGAAAGCGGCGGCCAGATCGGCGATCGTGGCTGGATCGTGACCGACACAGGTAAAGCCGAGGTTACCGACACCAAGAAAGTCGCAGGCGTCTTCATCCATTTCGCGCGTGTGACCGAAGGCGAGATTGCCAAGGGGCAGGGCGCGAAGCTGGAAGTCGACCACGCCCGCCGCAGCGCGATCCGGGCGAACCACTCGGCCACGCACCTGCTGCACGAGGCGCTGCGCCGCACGCTGGGCGATCACGTGGCCCAACGCGGCTCGCTCAATGCCGAGGATCGTCTGCGCTTCGACTTCTCGCACAACAAGGCGCTCAGCCCGGAGGAAATCGCGAAGATCGAGCGCGAAGTGAATGAATTCATTCGCCAAAATACGCCGGTCGATACGCGGATCATGACGCCGGATGATGCTCGCGACCTGGGCGCGCAGGCGCTGTTTGGCGAGAAGTACGGCGACGAGGTGCGCGTCGTCTCGATGGGCGAACTGGCCAATTCCGGCAAAGGTACGACCGGCAATGTCTATTCGCTCGAGCTCTGCGGCGGCACCCATGTGAAGCGCACCGGGGATATCGGTACTTTCGTGCTGACGAGCGAAGGCGCGTCGTCGTCTGGCGTGCGCCGGATCGAGGCGCTGACCGGCGATATCGCGATGGCCGAACTGCGCCGCCGCGACAAGCTGCTCACCGAGATCGAAGGGCTGATCAAGACCTCCGAGCAGGATGTGCTCGGGCGTCTGCAGGCGATCCTCGACGAGCGCAAGGCGCAGGCCAACGAGATCGCGCAGCTGCGTCGCGAACTTGCGATGGGCGGTGGTTCTTCCGGCGGCCCGGACGTAAGTGAAATCAATGGCTTGAAGTTCGTGCCTCAAGTGGTGTCCGGCGTGACCGGCAAGGACCTTCCCGGCATCGTGGACGAGTTGAAGGACAAGGTCGGTTCCGGCGTGATCCTCGTCGTCGCGGATGCGGGTGGCAAGGCGGCCGTGGCGGCTGGCGTGACGAAGGACCTGACCGAGCGTGTGAGCGCGGTCGACCTGGTGAAGGCCGCGGCGCAGGCTCTTGGTGGGAAAGGCGGCGGTGGCCGTCCCGACATGGCGCAAGCCGGCGGGGCCGATCCATCGAAAGCCGAGGAGGCCGTTGCGGCCGTGAAAACTTTGTTGGAGGAACTTTGATGGCAGGCGCATTCTGGATCGCCCATGTAACCGTGAAAGACGCCGAGGCGTATGGCAAATATGCCGAAGGCGCGGGGCCTGCGATCGCGAAACATGGCGGGCGCTTCCTCGCTCGCGGTGCGCGCTACGTGCAGCTGGAAGGCAATGACCGGGCGCGCAACGTGGTTGCCTGGTTCCCCTCGCTGGAGGCGGCCGAAACCTGCTACCGTTCCGACGACTATCAGGCGGCGCTGGCCCATGCCGAAGGCGCAGCCGAGCGCGATCTGGTGATCGTCGAGGCGATGGACGACGTTGAGTTCAAGTGAAGATCGTCGCGTAAATCGCTGATCAGAAGTCCGAAAAGGGGTGGCTGGGGCTGCCCCTTTTCGTTTTCGGGCGCGCCCAACTTTGCTCTGGACCTTTGGGCGGGCGGCGGCTTATCTTCTCGCCATGACCACGAAGACCATCATCATCTGCTGCATTATCCGCTGACATCGTCACGCGGGCCGGTCTTCTCTTTCCAAAAACGACATGACCTTGTAAGCCCGCCGGCAGGTGCCGCCGACCCTTTGCGAGGACTTATGACCCAGATCCGTTTGCGCAATTCCCTGACCCGGAAGGTCGAGGATTTCCATCCCATCGATGCGAAGAACGTGCGGATGTATCTCTGCGGGCCGACCGTTTACGACCGCGCCCATCTCGGCAACGCGCGGCCCGTGGTGGTGTTCGACGTGCTCTACCGGCTGCTGCGCCACGTCTACGGGCCGGAACACGTCACTTATGTGCGCAATTTCACGGATGTGGATGACAAGATCAACGCGACGGCGCTGGCGCGCAAGGAGGCCGGGGCCGAAGGGTCGCTGGAAGAACTGATCCGCGCGCGGACCGAGGAGACCATCGGCTGGTATCATGCCGACATGGATGCGCTCGGCGCGTTGCGTCCGGATCGGGAGCCGCGCGCGACCGACTACATTGGCGCGATGATCGCGATGATCGAGACGCTGATCGAAGACGGTCACGCCTATGCAGCCGAGGGCCATGTGCTGTTCCGGGTGCGCAGCTACAAGGATTACGGCGCGCTGTCGGGGCGGACGGTCGACGACATGATGGCCGGGGCCCGGGTCGAGGTTGCGCCCTTCAAGGAAGACCCGATGGATTTCGTGCTCTGGAAGCCCTCCGACGAGGGGCTGCCGGGCTGGGAGAGCCCGTGGGGCCGCGGCCGTCCGGGCTGGCATATCGAATGCTCGGCCATGTCTTACGAGCTGCTGGGTGCGTCGTTCGACATCCATGGCGGCGGCATCGACCTGCAATTCCCGCACCATGAGAACGAGATCGCGCAAAGCTGCTGCGCGCATCCTGAGGGCTCCTTCGCGAATTACTGGCTGCATAACGAGATGCTACAGGTCGAGGGCAAGAAGATGTCCAAGAGCTTGGGCAATTTCTTCACCGTGCGGGATCTGCTCGACGGCCATGACGGCGAGAAGGGCATTCCCGGCGAGGTGATCCGGTTTGTGTTCCTGCAGACGCATTATACGAAGCCGATGGACTGGACGGCGGAGAAGGCGCGGGCGGCGGCTGCGACCCTGCGCAAGTGGCGGACAGCTGTTGATGGGGTCACACCTTCACCCGAGGCGGCGCCGGAGGTGATCGCTGCGCTCACCGACGATCTTAACACGGCGGGTGCCATCGCGGCGCTGCATCAAATCGATGATCCAGCAGTTCTGAAGGCTTCCGCTGCGATGCTCGGCCTGCTTGACGATGGGATGGGCGATTGGGTCGCGGCACCGGAGGCCGATCTCTCGGGGCTCGCCGACAAGCTCGTTGCTTTGCGTGCTAATGCGATGGAAACCAAGGACTTCGCGCCGGTCGATGCAATGAAACAGGCGCTCGTCGCGGCAGGTGTCGAGGTGCGCATGTCGAAGGCCGGGGTGGAATTGCTGCCCGGATCCGATTTCGACCCCGCCAAGCTGGAGGGTCTGTGATGGCTTACGCAACGCAGGTTTGCCCCCGGCCCGAGGGTGGGGGCATCTTCGCCCCCGCCCTGGGGGGCGGGTCGGGGGCGAACCGGATCGCAAGCGATCCGGTGGTTCTTGGACCCTTAGGGCGCGGCCCGACGTGCCGCTGGGCGGAACGTAACCTCGACGGAGGCAACCAATGACCAAACAACGCCTCTATCTCTACGACACGACGCTCCGCGATGGGCAGCAATCGGCGGGCGTCCAGTTCTCGGTGCCTGAGAAGATCGAGATCGCCAAGGCGCTCGACGCAATCGGCATCGATTATATCGAAGGCGGCTGGCCCGGGGCGAACCCGACCGACAGCGATTTCTTCGAGGCGCGGCCCGAGACGCGCGCGACGTTCACCGCGTTCGGGATGACCAAGCGGGCAGGGCGCTCGGCTGCGAATGACGACGTGCTGGCGGGCGTGATGAACGCGAATACGCCCGCCGTCTGCCTCGTCGGCAAGACCCATGACTACCACGTCACTACTGCGCTCGGGATCACACTGGAGGAGAACCTAGAGAATATCCGAGCCTCGGTCGCGCATATGGTGGCGCAAGGCCGCGAGGCGCTGTTCGATGCGGAGCATTTCTTCGACGGCTACAAGGCGAACCCGGGCTATGCGCTGGAGTGCTGCCGTGCGGCCTTTGAGGCGGGCGCGCGCTGGATCGTGCTTTGCGACACCAATGGCGGCACGCTGCCGGGCGAGATCGGCAAGATCGTCGAGGCGGTGATCGCGGCGGGCATTCCCGGCGACCGTCTCGGCATCCATTGCCATGACGATACCGGCAACGCCGTGGCGGGCAGCCTCGCCGCGGTCGAGGCCGGTGCGCGCCAGATCCAAGGCACGCTCAACGGTCTGGGCGAGCGCTGCGGCAACGCGAACCTGATCACGCTGATCCCGACGCTGCTCTTGAAAGAGCCTTACGCGTCGACGCTCGACACTGGCATCAGCCATGAGAGCCTGCGCGGGATCACCAAGCTCTCGCGCAAGCTCGACGATATCCTGAACCGGGTGCCGCTGCGCTCGGCGCCCTATGTGGGCGCCTCGGCCTTTACTCACAAGGCTGGTCTGCACGCTTCGGCGATCCTCAAGAATCCAGACACTTACGAGCATATCGATCCGGCTGTGGTGGGGAATACGCGGCTGATCCCGATGTCCAACCAGGCCGGCCAATCGAACCTGCGCGCGCGGCTCAAGGGGATGGGGATCGAGGTCGAAAAGGACGATCCGCGCCTCGCGCGTATCCTCGATCTGATCAAGGAACGCGAGGATCAGGGCTATGCCTATGACGGCGCGCAGGCGAGTTTCGAGCTGCTCGCGCGTGCCGAACTGGGGCAGCTGCCGAATTTCTTCGAAGTGAAGCGCTACAAGGTCACGGTGGAGCGTCGGAAGAACCGCTACGACAAGATGGTTTCGATTTCGGAAGCCGTCGTGGTGGTCAAGGTCGGCGGCAAGAAGATGCTCTCGGTCTCGGAAAGTATGGACGAGCAGGGCCATGACCGCGGCCCGGTGAACGCACTCTCGAAAGCTCTGTCGAAGGATCTGGGCCCCTATCAGAACCTCATCGACGACATGAAACTGGTCGATTTCCGGGTCCGTATCACCCAAGGCGGCACCGAGGCCGTGACCCGCGTCATCATCGACAGCGAAGACGGCGCAGGCCAGCGCTGGTCCACCGTGGGCGTGTCGCCGAACATAGTCGACGCGAGTTTCGAGGCGCTCCTCGACGCGATGATCTGGAAACTGCTGCGCGACGGGGCGCATCCGGCATGAGCGATCTGGCCGCCTCCCTGCAAGCGTCAGCCGAGGCCGTGCGCCAGGGCGATCCCGATCGTTTCGCCGCGACGATGGCCGCGCCCGCCGAACTGCGCGACCGCCTCTGGCCGCTTTACGCCGCCAATCTCGAGATCGCGCGCGCGCCCTGGGCTTCGTCAGAGCCGATGGTCGCCGAGATGCGACTGCAATGGTGGGTCGATGCCCTCGAGGCGCTGTCCGAAGAGCGGGAGCCCCCGCACGAGATCGGCCCCGCGCTGGTGTCGGTCGCAGCGCCCGCCCGCCATCTGATTGCTGCCGCCGAGGCTCGACGCGCCGACTGTTGGCCCGAACCTTTCGACGATATTTCAAGCCTTTGGGCCTATCTCGACCAGACCTCCGGAGCGCTGTACTGGGCCGCTGCCGAGGCGCTCGGCGCGCCGAATGAGGCCGAGATAACGGTGCGCAGTTTCGGCGCGGGCGCCGGGCTGGCGGCGCTTCTGCAGGCTTGGCCCGACCTGGCTGCGCGCGGTCGTCCGCCACTTGCTGCGCCCGACGCTGAGACCTTGCGCCAGCTCGCGGCCGAGGGGCAGGCGCGCCTCGAGCCCGCGCGCAAGCTGCGGCTCGGCGCCGCCAAGGCCGCGCTTCTACCGGGATGGCAGGCGAGAGCCGTCCTCGCGCGCGCGCACGGCTCAGATGACCCGCTCGCGCCGGGCGCATTGGTGCTGTCGGAATTCCGGCGTCGCTCGGGTCTTCTGCGCGCCGCCTTGCTTGGTGTCTGAGCGCGTCTGCATCGTAGAGCGCGGGAAATTTTCCGAAGTTAGAGGAATCTTCAACTCTTCGCCGGATGGTGACCGCGATTGCCCCGATCTGTCGGGTCGCTGCCGCAGTTCGCCGGAGGACGTTGATGCGCTTTTTCGACAATCTCAAACTCGGATTGAAGTTGCCGCTGATGCTGGTGGCGATCGCAATGGTCGCACTGACGATCATGGGAATTTCTGCCTATCGCACCGCGCACGGGTTGCTGGAAAGCGAGGGGAGGCAGCGTCTCGGGCGGACGCTCGAGGCGCGCGCGGCGCTGGTGGAAGACTGGGCGCAGCGGCTTGCTTCCAACACCCGCACGATCTCGGCCAATCCCGACACGGCCCGGGCGCTTTACGAGTTCACAAGAAGCGTTGACAACCTCGACTCCGCGGCGATCGATAGTTTGAGAAACGGGACGGCCGAGGCCGGCGCGTCCGCGGGCGAAGTGAGCGGCCCTCTGCGGGACTACCGCCTGCTGCAGGACCGCTATAGCCCTGTGATCGAACAGATTTTTGCTGAGCATGGATTGGACGATCTTTATCTGGTCGATCGCGACGGTCGCATCGTCTTCGCGGTTCGCGATCACGCCGCGATCGGCCACCCACTCAGGGACGAGCCCGCCGGCCTGAAGGAGGCCGCGACAAAGGCTTTGGACTGGTTGAACGCGCCGCGGCGCATGGGGTCGGCAAGCACCGTCGCCGTGCCTCCGCCGCATTTCAACGCCGGCGAGGGGCGGTTTTTCGCAGCGCGCCCCGTGCGCAGCGGCACCGGCCTCAACCTCGGAGCGGTGGTCTTGCAAAAGCCCATGACACAGCTTGGGCAGATCATGGCCAACCCGCGCGGCATGGGCGAGACCGGGGAGGGGTTCCTGATCGATGCGGAAGGTCGGCTGATGAGCGACCTTCGCTTTCCTGACGCCGCACCGAAGCCGGGGGAGGCTTTGCCCGAGGGGACCCTGAATGCCGTGAAACAGGGGCAGGATGAAGTGACTTCGCTTTCGGGACACCCGGCAATCGAACGAACATTGGCGCTCACCCTGTTCGATGAACCCTATTGGGCGGTCGTGGAACAGGACAGGGCAGAGCTATTCGCGCCAGCTACGTCGCTCGCCCGCTCGATGCTTTTCAATGCGTCCTGGCTCATCCTTCTGCTTGCGGCGCTGTCGACCTGGATGGCGCGATCCGTCTCCAATCCCCTTAAAGGACTTGAGAAGTCCATCCGCAAGATTAGCGAAGGGGATTACACCGGTGAGATCGTGCAGACCCGTCGCGGCGACGAGGTCGGCGCGATCGCCTCGGCGCTGAGCAACCTGCGCGATGAGCTCGATCGTGCCGAAGCCATCCCGCGCGAGGCGACCCGACAAGGCGCAGCCTTTGCGAATGCCTCCGCCGCGCTGATGATCGTCGATCAGGATTTCCGCATCACGCATGTCAACCGTGCGCTGGTAGAACTGGTCGCATCCCGGATCAAGGAGTTTCGCGTCGTCAGTCCCGACCTTGATCCCGACGGTCTCGTTGGCCGGTCGATGGACGACTTCCATGCGGAGCGGCATCACGCGCGTGCGCTGCTCGATGATCCCGGCAAATTGCCGCTTCATGTCGATATCAAGGTCGGTGATGGCCGTTTCGGAGTCGACGTCACCAATTTTGTCGATGCCGACGGCAATCAGGCCGGTTTTGTCGTCGAATGGCAAGATGTCACCGAGCGTCGCATGAAGGATGCGCTCGTTTCAGCCATCGAGCGTGGCCAACTCGTTTGCGAAGCGGACCCTGCGGGCCTGGTGACGCGAATGAACGCAAATATGCAGACGCTCCTTGGAGCGCAGGCGCAAAACCTGACAGGGCAGCCGCTGAAGGAATGGCTGAGCCCTATCGATGGCAGCGATCCTTGGCCCACGGTCGCCGCCGGGCAGTCCGTGACCGCCCGCTTCACGATGCGCGCCCCGGAGGGAGATGCCTACCTGCTCGACGGCACGCTGAATGGGATCTCGGACAAAGCCGGTCGCTTGATGAAGATTTTTCTCATGGCGAATGACGTGACTGCGGCAGAGACCGCTCTCACCGCCGCGCAGAACCGCAACCTTGCAATGCTGGAGGCGCAGAAATCGGTGGTCGAGTCCTTGCAGGTCGGCCTTGCCGCCCTCTCGCGGGGCGACCTGAGCCTGACTCTCGACATGGAGTTCACCGAGGAATACGAGGCGCTGCGCAATGACTTCAATGATGCAGCGCGAAATCTCGCTGCAGCAATCGAAACCGTGATAGACAACGCGGCGGCGATCGATACCGAGGCCCGCGAGATCGCGTCGGCCTCTGACGATCTCAGTCGCAGAACCGAACAACAGGCCGCCACGCTCGAAGAAACGGCTGCCGCGCTCGATGAATTGTCATCGTCTGTCACAACCTCGGCGCAAGGGGTGGCCGAAACGGATCGCGTGGTCTCCGAGGCCCGTAATAGCGCCGAGACATCGGGCGAAGTGGTGAAACAGGCAATTCAAGCTATGGGCGAGATCGAAACCAGCTCGCTTCAGATTTCCAAAATCATCGGCGTGATCGACGAAATCGCGTTCCAGACCAACCTTCTCGCACTTAATGCCGGCGTCGAAGCTGCGCGCGCGGGTGAAGCGGGGCGCGGCTTCGCCGTCGTCGCCTCAGAGGTGCGTGCCCTCGCGCAGCGCTCTTCGGAGGCCGCTCGCGAGATCGATGCCCTGATCACCGCGTCGAGCGAACAGGTTACGCGCGGCGTCGGCCTCGTCCATGAAACCGGTCGCGCCCTCGAGGGTATTCTCGGCGCGGTGATGGACATTTCAACGCGCGTTTCAGAAATAGCGGGCGGCGCGCGTGAACAGGCGGAAGGACTCAAGGAGATCAATACTGCGGTCAATCAGCTCGACCAGGTGACCCAACAAAACGCTGCAATGTTCGAAGAAACCACAGCGGCGAGCCACGCCTTGACCACAAACGCGACTTCACTGCGCGACATCACAGCGCAATTTACAGTCAATACGCAGTCACTCTCGCCGCCTGCGCGCGAGCGCTCCGAGTTGTCGCAAGTAACATCGAACGAAAAAGACGGGAACGTCGAGCTTTCGCGCGCGGTCGGCGACACGACGCCGCGCGCCGCCAGCTTTGCAGCCGAAGACTGGGAAGAATTTTGAGTTCGCGCGAGGGAAAACTGATGCCGGATGATTTTGCTTCCGCCAAACGGGTTCTCATCGTCGATGACTCCGCTACGATGCGTAAGCTTATTCGGGCGCGCCTCGCGACGGACCGGCGGCTTGTCGTGGTCGGCGAGGCGGCAGACGCGTTCGAGGCGCGCGAAAAAATAAAAATGCTTTTGCCCGATGTGATCACACTCGATGTCGAGATGCCGCGAATGAGCGGTCTCGTTTTCCTCGAACGCCTCATGCGTTTACGGCCGATCCCCGTGGTCATGGTGTCGACAGAAACACATAAAGGATCGCGTGCGGCAATCGAAGCGCTCGCCCTCGGAGCGATCGACTGCGTTGGAAAGCCCCGGTTCGGTAATCTCCAAAGAAGTTTCGAAGTGCTTCCGGAAATTCTTCTCGCAAGTGCGAACGCGCGACTACCTCAAAGAGCGCGTGATCGCGCCGCGATTACACCCGCGCGAAACTTTCGGTGGGACGGTCAAATCGTGCTTATCGGTTCCTCGACCGGTGGTGTCGACGCGCTTGAGACGATACTGAAAGGGTTTCCCGGGAATTGCCCTCCCACCCTCATCGCGCAACATATGCCGGAAAGCTTCCTCGCGAGCTTCGCCGAACGACTCGATCGCATGATAGCGCCGAACGTTCGCCTCGGCATGACGGGGACGTGTCTTGAGCAAGGTCATGTTTATCTCGCGCCTGGTGGCGCAACACATCTCACGGTTCGAAACGCGAAAGCTCCTGAACTCGCATTGATCGAGAGCGAGAAGCGAAACGGGCATCGTCCGTCAGTGGATGTGCTATTCGAATCTGCGGTCGAGATAGCGGCGAAGGCGGTCGCTGTTTTGCTCACCGGTATGGGAAGGGACGGGGCGGAGGGAATGTTGCAACTTCGCAGAGCTGGTGCACATTGTTTCGCCCAAGATGAAGCGACATCGATCGTTTTTGGAATGCCGCGTGCTGCTCTTGAACTCGGAGCCGCGTCCTATTCGGTTCCGCTGCAAGAGATTTCGCAAGAAATTCTGACTAGATCTGCTCAGATTTCCGCGCCGGACGGCAAGGTGGGTGGTACATGAGTGCCGTTGCTTCAGGTCGGCCAATCCACATTTCGCAAGGTGAGTTTCTTGTCGCAGGAGCGGGAGCGCAATCTATCACGACCATCCTTGGTTCCTGTGTGGCCTGCTGTCTTTACGATGAGAAAGCGCGTGTCGGCGGAATGAACCACTTTCTCTTGCCAGATACCACCGGCTCAACTTTTCAAGCGGCAAGCTTTGGTGTGAACGCAATGGAACTGCTGATAAATGAACTGATCAAGCAGGGTGCGCAACGTGGTGACCTTTGCGCGAAGCTCTTCGGTGGCGCGCGCATGGTCAATGGACTATCGGATATCGGATTGAAGAACAGCAAGTTCTCAATCGAGTTCCTCGCCAAGGAGGGTATCCCCTGTGTCAGCCAAAGCCTAGGGGGCTCGCAAGCTCGTCGGATAGTGTTTTGGCCTGACACCGGGCGAGCGCGCCAGAAGCTGCTCGGGGATGCAAAGGTTCTTGAACGCGAGATTGCACCAGCGCCATCTCTCGACATCGAGTTGTTCTAGTACGTCGGATGAAAAACACGTTGCCTTCCTTCGTAGTTCGGGCATGGCTTAATCGAGTCTCAAATTGTATTCGGAAGCTCAGCTACTTCAAAACCAACTGACGTCACCGTCAGTGGCGCGTTTTTGAAACTCGGCAAAATGCTTGGGATCGAGAGCTGCTGCAAGGTCTTGAAGCCGAAGTGAGGCAAAAACCGTGTCTGCGTCGCAGGCGAGGTCGGGCGATATCTGCTCAGAGAGCTTGTTGACGAAAGCCCCGAGGTCTTCAAGAGATTGACTTATGAAATCAATGCTTTGAATCTCACGAACGATATGCGGCGAGAGATCGCCGTCAATCCCGCTTGCTGAAAGCGTTTTCTGGAGTGAAACCGACAAGCGAGCGAGCGTTTCCAATTCTCGCCCGACGCGTGCGGTGATGTCTCTGACTGGGAGTTGGCGGGCGTATTGCCGCATTACAAACGTCCCACGACAGCTTCGATACACGCTTTCAGTTCGGGCGGGGTGAATGGTTTCTTGATGAAGTTGTTCATCCCAAGACGTCGGCCAGTCTCGATGATTTCGCGATCGGCTCGTCCGGTGATCAGGATAAATCCTAGCCCCTTCGTGCGTGCGTTCTTTCGCATTGCCTGAAGGAACTGCAAGCCGTCCATTC
Organism: Thioclava sp. IC9; assembly: GCF_002213225.1. NCBI lineage: Bacteria > Pseudomonadati > Pseudomonadota > Alphaproteobacteria > Rhodobacterales > Paracoccaceae > Thioclava > Thioclava sp. IC9. The sequence continues at coordinate 590,189 of NZ_NBNX01000001.1, read as the reverse complement.
CGGGCATGTTGTAGTCAGAGATCACAAGATGAACGGGCTTGGCTTCGAGGCTCTGAAGTGCGCTTTGACCGTCGGTCGCGTATCCGACCTGTCGAATACCCATCGCGTCGAGCGCTTGCATAATGAGACCTCGACTCGTCGACATGTCGTCGACCACGAGGATACGCAATTGGTCTCTCAATGCCATGAAGTCAGATCCTGCTGGTTCGATTAGTCAGTTGATAGGTCGTGACGCCTGCGGTTCGGAGATTCGAGTGTTTCCCGTCCGTTACCCGTTCAGAATGGCCAACAAAGAGGTATCCCCCTGGTGTCAGCTGTTCTTCGAACCGCTCCCAGAGCAGGGCCTGCGCTGCCGGCGCGAAGTAGATGACGACGTTGCGACAAAAGATCACGTCGAATTTTCCGCGCATTGGCCAGCGGTCGTGGAGATTGAGTTCACGGAACTTCACAAGACCGCGAAGATTCGGATCAACTTGATAATCTTCGCCTTCCTTTCGAAAATATTTTTTGCGCAGTTTCTCTGGCACCGCCTCAAGCGCAGCTGCGGGATAAATCCCCTTCGCGCCCTGTTCGATCATGAGAGGATCGATGTCGGTTGCGAGGATGCGCAGGTTCAGGGTCGCGAAATCGGGAGCGAGCTCGGCGATTGTCATGGCGATCGAGTAGGCTTCTTGACCGTTCGAGGATCCCGCTGACCACAGACGAACGCGGCCACCGCAGCGGGCTTCTTCCAGGAGGCGGGGGAGCACTACTTGGCGCAGTGTCTCGAAGTGGTGGTTCTCGCGGAAGAAATGGGTGACATTCGTCGTGAGAGCCGAAACCATGCGACGGCATTCGTCGCGCCCCCCCTCGGAGCTCACGAGCGCAATATAATCCTTGTAGGTTGCGAGCCCCAAGGCCCTGAGCCGTTTAGCAAGACGGCTTTGGACCATCGAGGTTTTGCCGGGCGCGAGCACAATGCCCGTCGTGTCGGAAAGGAGCTGTGCGATCGCTCTAAATTCCGCCTCTGTCGGCGCGACTTGCCCCAATGTGGACTGCGGAGCGTTCATGCGGCCTCGATCGCCTCTTGCGGGAGTACGGACGTGAGGTCGAGCATCCGGATCATTCGGCCTTCGACGATCGTGAGCGCCGAAATGTAGCGTTGCGAGATGTCGGCGTTGAGATCGGGCGGAGGTTGCATCTCCGACCGGGGGAGGGCGAGGATGTCGGAGACCGCGTCGACGAGGAGGCCTGCAGTTTGCCCGCCGACCTGAACGACGATTATCACGTTGCGAGCATCGCCTGCGACCGGTTCCATTCCCAGGCGAACGGAAAGATCTACAACGGGCAGAACCGTGCCACGCAAGTTGATCACGCCGCGTACGAAGGTGGGCGCGTGGGGCAGTGGGGTGGCGCGGGTCCAACCGCGGATCTCGCGGACCGACATGATGTCGACGCTGTATTCCTCTTCGCCCAGACGGAAGGAGAGGAGCTCGACTTCGGCGGCTTCAGATTTGGACGAATTGTCTTCGGTCATGGCTTATCCTGCGAGTGAGAGATCGATGGCGCGGGTGTTGCCCGAGGCGGTTTGCACGAGATCGGCAGGGTCGAGAATGAGCGCGATCTGACCATCGCCGAGGATTGTCGCCGCAGCGACGCCCGGAATGTGACCGTAGGACTGCTGTAGGCCTTTGATCACCACCTGCCGTTGCTCGAGTATTGAATCGACGACAAGTGCGGATCGGGCGCCGTCTTCCTGAGCTGTGAGCAGGACGACATCTCCGCTATAGGAGTTTTTCGGGTCTCGGTATCCGAGTTCCGCGCCGAGATCGAAAAGGGGCACGAAGGCACCGCGCAGGTGGATCACATTGGTCGATGGCCCGAGCGCGCGGATGTCTTCACTCGTTAGCGTGGCCGTTTCAAGGATCGACGAGAGAGGCACGACGAGGGTTTCTCCGGCGACGTTGACGACCATGCCGTCGAGCACGGCGAGTGTCAGCGGCAGGGAAATCGAAAAGCAGCTGCCTTTGCCGGGGGCGGAGGTGATCGAGATTCGACCGCCGAGGGATTGAATCGAGCTTTTGACGACGTCCATGCCAACGCCCCGACCTGAAAGCGCCGAAACCTGATCGGCGGTGGAGAAGCCGGGCAGGAAGAGCAGGTTGTCGATTTCGCTGTCCGAGAGTTGGGCATCGGCGGCGATCAGGCCTTTTTCGACGGCTTTGCCGAAGACTTTCTTGCGGTTGATGCCGCCGCCGTCATCGCTGACTTCTATGACGACCCGGCCGGAGCGATGGTGGGCCGAGAGGGTGACGATGCCTTCGCGTGGTTTGCCTGCGGCCACGCGCGTGTCCGGGGCTTCGAGACCATGATCGACGGCGTTGCGGATCATGTGGGTGAGTGGATCGGCGAGGCGTTCGATGACGGTCTTGTCGACCTCGGTGGTCTCCCCTTCGGTCTTGAGGCGGACATCCTTTCCGATTGCCGAGGAGGCCTCGCGAACGATCCTGGCCATTCGCTGGAACAGCGGTTTGACCGGCTGGGCGCGGATCATCATTACGCTGTCCTGGATGTCGCGAGTGAGCATCATGAAAGCTTCGAGCCCAGTATTTACGGCTGAATTGGGCGGAAGCCCGGCTTCGGCGACGGATTGGGCGAGCATCGCTTGGTTGATCACCAATTCGCCGACAAGGTTCACCAGACGATCGATACGCTCGATGTCGACGCGCACTGTGGCACCGTGTTCGGCGGCCGGCGCGGGGGTGGCGGCGGCTGCGGGCTGCGCAGCGGTTGGCTTCGCAGTCTCAGCTTGATGCCCGGTGGGGGACGGATCGGCCTTGCGCGAGGGGGGTGCGGGCTCGGCCTCGGCTCCCTCTTCCGCTCGGGGAGGGGTGGCGTTTTCCGAACTCTGCGCCTCCGTTTCAAGATCTTGGCCGTTGTCTTCCTCTTCGTGGGCGTATTCGCGCAGTTCGCTATCGATGTCGGGGAGCCCCGCGGTGGGCACTGCGGGTGTTTCTAGTGTCGGGGAGATATCGAGCTGACAGACATCTTCGACGAATTCGAAGACCTCGCGAATTTCGTCTTCACCGATTTCGCCGGTGATCTGTACCGACCAGCCGAGATGGTTCTCCTCGGCGTCGAGCGCGTCGAGCAACGGGACCGCAGTCGTGTCGGTCACGACGGAGATATCTGCAATATCGGAAAGGGCTCGCAGGAGTTGGAGCGGTTCGTTGCCAGAGGCGTAGAGAGCGGTATCCGGGCGGAACTCCAGGTTGAAGCCCGACGGAGGTGCCTCCACCGGCGCGAAATCGAAGTCGAGATCGAGCGCAAGACCCATCGGTTGGAAATCTGAAACCTCATCGTCTTCCGCTTCCGCCACGCGCTCTGCCCCGCTCTCGCCCAAAAGCGCTTCGAGAGACTGCAGGCACGCCTCGGCGGTTGCGGGTTCAGGTGAGCCTTCGCGGGCAGCATGGATCTCGTCGGTGAGCAAATCGGCCGCCTGAAAGAATAGTTTCACCGCTTCGGGCGTGAGGGCGAGCCTGCCTGAGCGCAGTTCGTCCAGCACGGTTTCGAAGCGATGGGCGAAAGCGACCAGCGCATCGAGGCCGAAGGCGCCGGCGCCGCCCTTGATCGAATGGACCGCCCGAAAGACGACGTTGATCGTTTCGCCATCGTCGGCCCCTTCGTCGAGGTCGGAGAGCGCGTCTTGCAGGCTTTCGAGCAGCTCTTCGCATTCGATGAAGAAGGACGCTTTGATTTCTGCCATCGGGTCGGACATGTCGCGCTCCTTATCCGGCAACCATGTTGAGCGCCTTGACCAGCTTGGTCGGGTCGAAAGGCTTCACGATCCAGCCGGTCGCCCCGGCGGCGCGGGCGCGGGCTTTCAGCTCTGCCGCGGATTCGGTGGTGAGGACGAGGATCGGGGTGGCGCGGTGGCGTTCTTGGCCGCGCACAGCCTCGATGAAGCCGAACCCGTCGAGGCGCGGCATGTTGATGTCGGAGATGATCGCGTCAGGCTCCAGCCCGTCGAGAACCTCCAGCCCGTGCACGCCGTCTTCGGCGAGATAAAGCTCCATCCCGGCGTGTTCGAGGGTGAGTTTGAGCATGTCGCGAATGGTGCGGCTGTCGTCGACCGCGAGGACTTTCAGGGTCATACGGCCTCCGCATCCGGCTGATGTTGCAGATCGGCGCGCGAGAGGCCGAACCGGGCGAGAGCGCTGTCGAATGCCTCGGAACTGGACGTGATCTCGAGGCGGTGGCCCGCGCCTCGTGCGGTTTTCGCCGCCGACACCAGCAGCTGTAGCCCAAGCGCCCCGAGATGGGTCACGTTGGAGGCATCTAGCGCGACGTCCTGCGTCGCCACGCATGTCAGCGACTCATGCAGCGAGCGCACGGTCGCAAGATCGATCCGGTCGGGCAGGGTAAGCGCAGTCATGGCGCCACCGGAAAGTCACGAAGGCAGGGCGTACGCATCGGCAACCTCTTTCAAACACATCCGTGCAAGAGGTCTAAGCTCAAGCCGTTAAAATAGGCTTGACGGAAACGCGCCTATCGCGACATCCGCGAAGAAAGATAGGAGGCGCAGCCCTGCAGCGCTGCGTAATCGTCTTCGATCACATAGACCGGGAAGGCGCGCAGGAACTCCGAGAAGCGGCCCTTGGCCTGCATCGCTTCGGCGAAGCCGAATTCCTCGAGCCACGGCACGACGCCGCGCGCCGCGCCTCCGATCAGGTAGATGCCGCCGAAGGGCAGGTGGGTCAGCGCCAGATCGCCCACGACACGGCCCAGCATCTGAACGAACAATTGCCCCGCCGCGACGGCTTTTTCCTCGCCACGGGTGATCGCTTCGAGGATTTCCTGCCCGGACGTGGTCGCGTCTTCCTCTCCCCTGAGATAGGCGTAGAGACGTTCCAGACCGCGGCCCGACACGACATGCTCGACGCTGGCGAAATCATGTTTCGCATCGAGATAGGTCTTGAGCGCGAAATCGGCCTCGGTCTCGATCGGCAAGGTGGTGTGTCCGGCCTCGGAAGGGGGGACGACGCGGCCGCCGGGGCCCTCGTGCACGGGAGCCGCGTTGAAGCCGGTGCCTATGCCGACCACCAGCCGCGCGGAGCCTTCCTTCGCGGGCAGCCCGGGCAGGATCGGACGCACGGCATCCTCGGCGAGACTTCCCAGCGCATGACCCTGCGCCTGCAGATCGTTGAGCACGAAGACCTGATCCGTCCCGGTCAGGCGCGCGATATTGTCGGCACGGATTATCCAGGCGAGATTGGTCATCTCGGCTACGTCGTCGCGCACCGGGCCGGCGGCGGCCACGCAGGCACCCGCAATGGGACCGCAATCCTCGTCGCGGATATATTCAGCGAGAATCTCCTCCAGCGCACCGCGGCCCAGATTGGGATAACGACGGATCGTTGAATGGATCAGCTTGCCGTCGCGGGCCATCGCGACCCGGGTATTGGTGCCGCCGATATCGGCCAGCAGGGTGATTTGATCGCTCATCCGCGGCTCCCCAATGCGTCTTTCCATGCCAAATAGGACGCTTTCGGGGTGCGCTGCAAGCTGTCGAAGTCCACGTGGACGAGCCCGAAGCGTTTCTCGTAGCCCAAGGCCCATTCGTAATTGTCCATCAGTGACCAGCCGATATAGCCCTTCACGGGGGTGCCCTCGGCGATCGCGCGCTGCACGGCGGCGAGGTGCTCGCTGTAATAGGCGATGCGATGCGGGTCCTCGACCTTGCCATCCTCGACCACGTCGGGCGCGGCCATGCCGTTCTCGGTCACGTAGAGCGGCAGGTCACCGGTATATTCGTGCGAGAGACGGGTCAGGAACTGATAGAGCCCCTCGGGATAGATCTCCCAGCCCATCGCGGTTTTCGGCAGCGGGCCGTCGACCTCGTGATGCGCGGGCCACGGGCCCTCGGTGGGCGCGATGCGCTTGCAGGTGTAGTAATTGAGCCCCAGCCAGTCGAGCTTCTCGCCGATCAGAGCGAAATCGTCTTCCCAATTATGCGGCATGTGCGGCGCGAAGGCTTCCATCACCTGCTCGGGGTAACGGCCCTTGAAGATGCCCTCAACGAAGAAGCGGTTGTAATAGGCATCATAGAGATCTGCAGCGGCGGCGGCCTCGGGGCTGTCATCGGCGGGGATCGGGTATTCCAGATTGCATACCGCGCCGAGGTTCTTCATCCCGTGCGCGCGCATCACACGCGTCGACTTGCCATGGGCGAGCAGAACGTGATGCATCGCATGCGCCGTCGCGCGAATGTCGCGCAGGCCCGGCGCGTGATGGCCGAGGAAGTGGCTCAGCCAACTGACGCACCAAGGCTCGTTGATCGGGGCGGCGGACCAGATCCGGTCGCCCAGACGATCCGCGATGACCTGCGTGAAGTCGGCGAACCAGGAGGCGATATCGCGGTTGCGCCAACCACCCTTGTCGGCGAGCGGCGCGGGCAGCTCCCAGTGATAGAGCGTGAGCGCCGGTTTCAGCCCGCGCTCCAGCATCCCGTCGACCAGCCGGTCGTAGAAATCCAGACCCTCGCGATTCACCGGGCCGCGCCCTTCGGGCATCACGCGCGCCCAGGAGGTCGAGAAGCGGTAGATGTCGAATCCCGCATTGGCGATCAGGTCGAGGTCTTCTTCCCAGCGGTGGTAGTGATCGCAGGCCACGGCGCCATTCTCGGCGCGCACGACATTGCCCGGTGTGGCGGCGAATGTGTCCCAATGGGTCGGGCCTGCGCCACCGAAGGAATGGCCCTCGATCTGGTAGGAGGAGGTGGCAACGCCGAACTGGAAATCGGCAGGAAAATCAGAGCGTTTCGGAAGCATCTTCATCCTGTTTCTAAAATTGGTTTCAATTCGGGCGCGGCGCGCCTCATTGTGCGGGGACGGGTCCGGTGGACTGGCCGAGAACCAGAACCGCCTCCATCAGTTCGTGGCGCGGGCTGCGGTCGCCGCTCTCGATCTGCTCGATCAGCAGCGCCGCGCAGCGTCGTCCTGCCTCGCGCACCGACGAGCGCGTCGCGGTGAAGATCGGCTCTTCCGCCGTGCCGTTTCTCAGGTAGCCCAACTCGTCGTCATGGGTCACGATTGAGACATCGCGTCCCATCACCAGCCCGGCCTCTTCGATGCCGCGTCGCGCCCCCATCGCGGAGAGCAGCGAGGCGGTCAGGAAGGCGGTCGGCGGGTCGGTCCATTGCAACATCTCGCGCGCCGCATCATGGCCCTGTGCCTCGGTCATCTCGCCCTCGACGATCAGGTCGGGATCGACCGGAAGGCCGCGCGCCCGGAGCGCCGCCTCGTAGCCGCGTCGACGCCTGCAGGCGAAATCCATCTCTTTGATGCCGTTGATCAGCGCGATCCGCCGATGACCCAGATCGAGCAGGAAATTCGTGGCCCGCTCGAAGGCACGTTTGTTGTTCACGTCGACCCAGCTGAAGGTGGAATCCGATCCGCTGACCCGCCCGTGCAGAACGTAAGGCAGTCCCAGCGCGTCGAGCATCTCGATCCGGTGATCCCCGACTTTCGGGGCGTGGATCAGCACGCCGTCGACATTGCCTTTCGAGCGCAGTTCGGCATAGGCGCGGGCCTCGGAATCGTCGGGCACGATCGTCATGACCATGTCGTAGCCCCGCTGCGCATAGACTTCACCCGCGCCAGCGATGAAATCGGCGAAGACCGGGTTCACGATCTCGTGCCGATCCGAGATCGGGATGATGTGACCGATCGCCATCGTCCGTCCCGTCGCAAGCCGTTTCGCCTGCGTATTGGGGTGGTAGTTCGCGGCCTCGGCAGCTTCGCGCACGCGGCGGCGCGTGGCTTCCGAAACTTCCGGATAGCCATTGAGCGCGCGGCTCACCGTGGTGGGGGACAGCCCCAGTTCCTGTGCCAAGGTCTTGAGATTCATATCGGGTTCTAAAAGCCAAACCGCTTTGGATTGGAGGCGAGACTAGGCTTAGCCTCGCACGCCGTCAATGCTGCGCGCGCGGCGTTCCTCCCGCTGCGCCGCGGCGTGCAGCTGCGCGCAACCAACGACGATATAGAGTATATTTGAACACGACGAGAGCGCGTTTTGTTGACATCGCTGCGAGGCTCTGAAACGGTCGCAGACGTCCAAAGCGCTTTGGGTAGGGCGAGTCGCCAAGCCGAAAAGCGCGACACACCGGGAGGATTTCATGACCAAACATCTGATGCTTGGGATCGCGGCGCTGGCGCTGTCGGCCGGGCTCGCTAACGCGCAGGATCTCAAATTCGCGCCGGGCAGCGACGGCGACAAGTTCGACTGGCAAAGCTATGACCAATTCAAGAGCGACACCGATCTGAGCGGCGAGACGCTGACGATCACTGGCCCGTGGACCGGCAATGACAAGGCGCTCTTCGAGAGCGTTCTGGCTTATTTCGAAGCCGCGACCGGGGCCAAGGTGAACTACTCGGGGTCGGAGAGCTTCGAGCAGGATATCGTGATCGCCGCCAAGGCCGGCACGCCCCCGAATATCGCGGTGTTCCCGCAGCCGGGCCTCGCATCGGACATGGCCCGCCAGGGATACCTGACGCCGATGCCCGACGGGACGGGCGACTGGATCAAGAACAATTACGCCGCCGGAAAATCCTGGGAGGATCTGTCCACCTACAAGAACAAGGATGGCGAGGCGCAGACCTTCACCTTCCCGTTCAAGGCGGACCTGAAATCGCTCGTCTGGTACGTGCCGGAGAACTTCAAGGAAGCGGGCTACAAGGTGCCTGAGACCATGGAGGATCTGAAGGCGCTGACCGAGCAGATCAAGGCCGATGGCGGCACGCCGTGGTGTATCGGTCTGGGTTCGGGGGCTGCGACCGGCTGGCCCGCGACCGACTGGGTCGAGGATATCATGCTGCGCACGCAGTCGCCCGAGACCTATGACGATTGGGTCACCAACAAGCTGAAGTTCAACGATCCCAAGGTCGTCGAGGCGATCAAGGATTACGGTTGGTTCGCCAAGACCCCCGGCTTCGCCGAAGGCGGCGAGCAGGCGGTGGCCACCACCGACTTCCGCGACAGCCCGAAGGGTCTCTTCGACTTCCCGCCGAAATGCTACATGCACAAGCAGGCGAGCTTCATCCCGACCTTCTTCCCCGAAGGGACCAAAGTCGGTCAGGACGTGAACTTCTTCTACTTTCCGGCCTATGCAGACAAGGATCTGGGTAAACCGGTTCTCGGCGCGGGCACGATGTTCGGCATCACCAAGGACTCCAAGGCTGCCGAGGCCTTCATCAAGTTCCTCGAGACGCCGATCGCCTCGGAAATCTGGATGGCACAATCGGGCTTCCTGACGCCGAACAAGAACGTCAATCCGGCGGCCTTCGCCAATGACGTGCAGCGTCACATGAACTCGATCCTGCTGGACGCCACGACCTTCCGCTTCGACGGGTCGGACCAGATGCCGGGCGAGATCGGTACCGATGCGTTCTGGAAGGCGATGGTCGCCTACACGACCGGTGACGAGACCGCGCAAGAGGCCGCCGACGCGGTCCAGAAGCGCTGGGACAGCATCCAGAAGTAACCAACGCCTGCGCCCCCGGAGCGTTTTTCCGGGGGCGTTTGCATCTTTACACGCCGGTTCGGGGAGGGACCTGATGTCACCGATCTTGCAGGGGCTGATAACGATCGCGCTCGGGGTGGGCGGTTGTGTGGCCTATTTCTACGCCGCCAACATCGTCCTCGACCGAGTCATCTTCCCGCCGAAAGGCGCCGATCCGGGGCGCAACATCAACCGCGCGAACATGGTCCGCCCCTGGCTGTTCCTGTTCCCGGCGATCTTCGCGCTCGGTCTGTATCTCGCCTATCCGGTGGTGGGCTCGTTCTGGCGCTCGCTGTTCAACCGCGATGGCGGGACCTTCATCGGCCTTGGCAATTACGAGCGGCTCGCGATGGATGCGAGCTTCCGTCAGGCCGTGTTCAACAACTTCCTCTGGGTGCTTGTCGTGCCTGCGCTCGCGACCTTCCTCGGTCTGCTGGCCGCGCAGCTCACCGACCGCATCAAGTGGGGTAACATCGCGAAATCGCTGATCTTCATGCCGATGGCGATCTCTTTCGTGGGTGCTTCGCTGATCTGGAAATTCGTCTATGCGGTGAACCCCGATATCGGGATGATCAACGCGATCCGCGTGGCCTTCCACATGCAGCCGCTCGACCCGTTGCAGGTGCCGTTCTGGAACAACTTCTTCCTGATGGTGATCCTGATCTGGATCCAGACGGGCTTCGCGATGGTGATCCTGTCGGCCGCGCTGCGCGGGATCCCCGAGGAGACGATCGAAGCCGCGGTGCTCGACGGGGCGAACCCGTTCCAGCTGTTCTTCAAGATCAAGGTGCCTCAGATCATGCCGACGATCGTCGTGGTCTGGACCACGATCACGATCCTCGTGCTCAAGGTCTTCGACATCGTCTACGCAACGACGGGCGGGAATTTCGGCACCCAGATCCTGCCCAGCTACATGATGCAATACATGTTCCGCGACGACGGGCGCGCGACGGCTGTGGCCTTCGTCATCATGATCATCGTGCTGCCGGTGATGATCTGGAACATCATTCAAGCCCGTAGGGAGACGCGCTGATGGCCGCTATCGCAGGACAGAAATCGCGCCTGACATGGGCGGTGCAACTCTCGGTCGTCTTCATGGTGGTGCTTTGGCTCGTGCCGACGGTGGGGCTCCTGGTCAGCTCCTTCCGCACGACGGACCAAATCAGTCAGTCGGGCTGGTGGGACGCGGCATTCTCGGTCGAGAAAGCCTTCCGCGACCGCATCCCGGCCGACGGTGAGAAACAGGTCGACGGGCTCTACGTGCTCGAGGGCGATCTGCTCAATAACGGGCAGAACGCGAATGACCTGAAACCGGGCACGACGATTACCGCCTTCGGTACCTCGGGCATCAAGCCGGGCGCCTACAAGGCGGGGGAGACGGTCGATACCGGCGATGGCGGCACGCTGAGCGTCGCCAAGGACGGCACCTACAAGGCCACGTCGAAGACGAGCTTCGAGGGCTCGGGCCCGCGGGTCTATTTCGTGGCCGAGATGCCGCCCGCCTTCACGCTGGCCAATTATCGCAACGTGCTGTTCTCCGACGGCATGGGGCAGGCCTTCATGAACACGCTGACGGTGACGATCCCGGCGACGATCATCCCGATCCTCGTCGCGGCTTTCGCGGCCTATGCGCTGGCCTGGATGGAGTTCCCGGGCCGTGGCCTGTTGATCGCGGCTGTCGTGGGCCTTCTGGTCGTGCCGCTGCAGCTCGCGTTGGTGCCGCTTCTGCGGCTCCATCAGGAGATCGGCATCGGGCAGAGCTTCCTCGGGATATGGCTGGCCCATACCGGCTTCGGCTTGCCGCTCGCGATCTACCTGCTCAGGAACTACATGGTGGGTCTGCCGCGTGACATCATCGAGAGCGCGAAGGTCGACGGGGCGACAGATTTCCAGATCTTCATGAAAATCGTGCTGCCTTTGTCATTCCCGGCGCTCGCTTCTTTTGCAATCTTCCAGTTCCTCTGGGTCTGGAACGACCTACTTGTCGCGAAAGTCTTCCTTCCGGCCAATGACGCGTCGAAGGTGATGACCGTGAAGATCGCCGACGACCTTCTGGGGTCGCGCGGCGGCGATTGGGGTATTCTGGCGTCCGCCGCCTTCATCTCGATCGCCGTGCCGCTCCTGGTGTTCTTCGCAATGCAGAAATATCTCGTCCGCGGTCTGCTGGCGGGTTCGGTTAAAGGTGGTTGATGAAAACCCTTACAAAGAAAGAAGACTGGTGGCGCGGAGCAGTGATCTACCAGATCTATCCGCGCAGCTTTCAAGACAGCAATGGCGACGGCATCGGCGATCTTCTCGGGATCGTCAGACGCCTGCCGCATGTCGCGAGCCTCGGGGCGGACGCGGTCTGGATTTCGCCTTTCTTCACCTCTCCGATGAAGGATTTCGGCTATGACGTCAGCGATTACACCGATGTCGATCCGATGTTCGGCAGCCTTGCCGATTTCGACCAGGTGATCGCGACGGCCCATGCGCTGGGTCTGAAGGTGATGATCGATCTGGTGCTGAGCCATACCTCGGACCAGCACCCGTGGTTTCAGGAAAGCCGGTCGAGCCGGGATAACCCCAAGGCCGACTGGTATGTCTGGGCCGATCCCAAGCCCGATGGCACGCCGCCCAATAACTGGCTGTCGATTTTCGGCGGGCCGGGCTGGCATTGGGACAGCCGGCGCGAGCAGTATTACATGCACAACTTCCTCGTGGAGCAGCCCGATCTGAACTTCCACAATCCGGAAGTGACGCAGGAATTGCTCAACGTGGCGCAGTTCTGGCTGGAGCGCGGCGTCGATGGCTTCCGCCTCGACACGATCAATTTCTACATGCATGACGACGAGCTGCGCGATAACCCGCCGCTGCCGCCGGAAGAGCGTAACGATCAGACCGCGCCCAAAGTGAACCCCTATAATCACCAGCGCCACATCTACGACAAGAACAACCCCGAGAACCTGCGCTTCCTGCGCAAGCTCCGGACGCTGATGAACAATTACAACGCCGCAGCCGTCGGCGAAGTGGGCGACAGCCAGCGCGGGCTGGAGATCCTTGGCGAATACACCTCCGGCGCCGACAAGATGCAGATGTCCTACGCGTTCGAGCTTCTGTCGGGGCACGAGCCGCTCAAGGCGGAGTTCATCAAATCCGTGTTCGACAAGGTCGATGCGGTCGCCAAGGACGGCTGGGTCTGCTGGGCCTACTCGAACCACGACGTTGAGCGCCATATTTCTCGCTGGAACCTGACGCCCGCCTCGGCACGGCTCTATACGACGCTGATGATGTGCCTGCGCGGCTCGCTCTGTCTCTATCAGGGCGAGGAGCTCGGGCTGCACGAGGCGGAACTGTCCTTCGAAGATCTGCAAGACCCCTACGGCAAGGAGTTCTGGCCCGAGTTCAAAGGCCGCGACGGCTGCCGGACCCCGATGGTCTGGGAGCGCGACGCCGCCTATGCGGGCTTCTCGCAGGCGCGCCCGTGGCTTCCGGTGCCGACCACGCACCAGAATATCGCGACCGATGTGGCCGAGCACGACCCGGCCTCGCTCCTGCACCATTACCGCCGCGCGATCGCGTTCCGTCGCAATCACGACGTGCTTCGGACCGGCGCGATGGAGGATATGTATTGCTCCGGCGACCTGCTGGTCTTCACGCGCAGGAACGAGGAGGAGACGATCCTGTGCTATTTCAACCTGTCCGATCATCCGGTGAACGCCACCGTTCCGCCGGGCAACTGGGTGACGGTCGGGGGCGAGCTGGGCTCGATCCGCCCGATGCCCGATCACACTTTGCATCTCGGCCCGTGGCAGCCGAGCATTCTGCGCCTCGACGAACACGGGGCTTGAGGGGGAGACAATGGCCGAACTCAAACTGGAAAGCGTCGCGAAAAGCTATGGCGAGGTGTCGGTCCTCAAGGACATCAACCTCGACATCAAGGCCGGAGAGCTGATCGTCTTCGTGGGCCCCTCGGGCTGCGGGAAATCGACACTTCTGCGGATGATCGCGGGGCTGGAGAAGATCACGGGCGGGACGCTCGAGATCGACGGGGTACGGATGAACGACGTGCCGCCCTCGAACCGCGGCATCGCGATGGTCTTCCAGTCCTACGCGCTCTATCCGCACATGACGGTGCGCGACAACATGGCCTTCGCCCTGAAGATCGCGAAACAGTCGAAGGAAGAGATCAACGCCGCCGTCGAGAAGGCCGCGAAGATGCTGCAACTGACCGATTATCTCGACCGTTTGCCGAAGGCGCTCTCGGGTGGTCAGCGGCAGCGCGTAGCCATCGGGCGCGCCATCGTGCGCGACCCGAAGGTGTATCTCTTCGACGAGCCGCTCTCGAACCTCGATGCGGCGCTGCGCGTCGCGACCCGGATCGAGATCGCCCAGCTGAAAGAGGCGATGCCCGATCGCACGATGATCTACGTCACCCACGATCAGGTCGAGGCGATGACGCTCGCGACGCGGATCGTGGTTCTGGCCAACAAGGGGATCGCGCAGGTCGGCACGCCGCTGGAGCTATACGAGAAGCCGCAAAACGAGTTCGTCGCACAATTCATCGGCTCGCCTGCGATGAACCTGCTGTCGGGCGAGATCACCGAGACGGGTGAGATGACCACCGTGAAACTCGATGGTGGCGGCATCGCGCGATCCACCATCGCGACCCGTCCGGAAGACCTGTCGCGCCGGGTCAATATCGGCGTGCGCCCCGAGGATTTCGAGCCCGTCGAGGGCGAGGGAATCTACACCGGAAAGGTCGATATCGTCGAAGCTCTGGGCGAGGTGACGCTGCTTTACTTCGAGGCGGAGGGCAGTCATGAGCCGATCATCGCGAAACTGCCCGGCATCCATCACGACCGTCGCCACAGCGAGATTAAGCTCGGCGCGGATCCGTCCAAGGTACACCTCTTCGCGGACGGTCAGTCGCTTCTCTACCGCTGACGGACGCAAACAGGCCATCGCGTATCCCTCTGCCCGTTAGTTTGAGGTGAGATAAACGGGCGGAGGCAATCATGGCCGATTCGGATTTGGGTGAACGTGTAGGGCGTCGCGCGCGCGGTGGTGGCGGGGCAGCCCGTCGGGCCGAGCGCACGGCCGTGAAGGTGGAGTTCTCGCGCTTCATCACGCGCAATATTCCCGACATGGAAATCCTGAACGCGGAAGCCCTCGAGATCATCGAGCATAATGCGGAAACCGTGCTCGAAGAGATCGGCGTGAACTTCGTCGAGAACCCCGAAGCCCTCGAGCGTTGGCGCGAAGCCGGCGCCTCGATCGAAGGCGAACGCGTGCGCATCCCGCGCGGTCTGGCCCGCAAGCTCTGCGCGACCGCGCCGTCGCAATTCACCCAGCACGCCCGCAACCCCGAGCGCAATGTCGAGATCGGCGGCCGCAACCTCGTGCTGGCCCCGGTCTATGGCCCTCCCTTCGTGCGCGACGCGCAAGGCGGTCGCCGCTACGCGACGATCGCGGATTTCCGGAACTTCGTGAAGCTCGGATACATGTCGAAATGGCTCCACCATTCCGGCGGCACCGTCTGTGAGCCGACCGATGTGGCGGTGAACAAACGTCACCTCGACATGCTCCACGCCCATATGACGCTGTCGGACAAGCCCTATATGGGCTCTGTTACCGAACCTTCGCGCGCCGAGGACAGCGTCGAGATGTCGAAGATCCTCTTCGGCGAGGAGTTCGTCGACAATAACCCGGTGATGACCTCGCTCATCAACATCAACTCGCCGTTGACCTTCGACAACACGATGATGGGCGCGCTGGAAATCTACGCGCGCAACAATCAGGCCTGCATCATCTCGCCCTTCATCGTGGGTGGCGCGATGGCGCCGGTCTCGGTCGCGGGCACGCTGACGCAGGTGCTGGCCGAGGTGCTGGCGGGCGTGGCCTATTCCCAGCTGATCCGTCCCGGCGCGCCGGTGATCTTCGGCGCGTTCGTGACCTCGATCGACATGAACTCGGGCGCACCCACGTTCGGCACGCCGGAAGCCTCGCTGATCACGCTTGGTGCGGGCCAACTCGCACGCCGTCTCAACCTTCCTTACCGCTCGGCTGGCGGCTTCACCGGCTCGAAACTGCCCGATGCGCAGGCCGCGTACGAGAGCGCCAACACGCTCAATAATGGCCTCTATGCGGGCGTGAACTTCATGCTCCATGCCTGCGGCTGGCTCGAAGGCGGGTTGGTGTCGTCCTATGAGAAATTCGTGATGGATGCCGATCAACTGGGCGTCCTCCATCGTCTGGCGCAGGGCGTCGACGCCTCGGAAAACGGGCAGGCGATGGACGCGATCCGCGAGGTTGGCCCGGGCGGTCACTATCTCGGCTGCGCCCATACGCAGGCCAATTTCAAGGACGCTTTCTGGCGCACGCAGCTGCTCGATTACCGTCCCTTCGAGACCTGGGAAGAGCAGGGCGCACCCGACACGATGGCGCTCGCGACGAAGCGGGTCGAGAAGATGCTCAGCGAGTATCAGCAGCCCGCCATGGATCCGAGCATCGCCGAGGCGTTGGCGGCTTATGTCGCACGAAAGAAGGCAGAAGTGCCCGACGCTTTCCTGTAACGGCTCAGTCTTCCTCGATCTGATAATCCCGCGCGATCCCCTGGGTCGCGCGGCCCCATTCCGAAGCCTGCACCCGCGCCTGATGCGCCTCGAACGCGGCCCGGTCGGTGAAGCGTTCCGAGACCGTGAAGACCAGCGGATCGGCTCCTTGCCTGACTTCGAACATCTCGCATCCCGGCTCGGCATGGGTGAGCGCGATGTGCTCGGGCAGATGGGCACGAACGATCCCGGCCTCGGCAGCATCGGCGCAGATCAGGCGTCCGGTCAGTCTCAAAGCCATTACGGCCTTCCCAAAAGATAAGGCCCGCGCCTTTCGGACGCGGGCCTGAAATTCACTCCCACTCGATCGTGCCGGGGGGCTTCGAGGTGATGTCGTAGGTCACCCGGTTGATGCCTTTCACCTCGTTGATGATCCGCGTCGCGGTCTCGCCGAGGAATTCGTGGCTGAACGGGTAGTAATCCGCGGTCATGCCATCAACGCTCGTCACCGCGCGTAGCGCGCAGGCGTAATCATAGGTCCGCCCGTCGCCCATCACGCCGACGGTGCGCACCGGCAGGATCGCGACGAAAGCCTGCCAGATCTCGTCATAAAGCCCGTGCTTGCGGATCTGGTCGATATAGACCGCGTCGGCCTTGCGCAGGATTTCCAGCTTGTCGCGGGTGATCTCGCCGGGGCAGCGGATCGCGAGGCCGGGGCCGGGGAAGGGGTGGCGACCGATGAACGACGCCGGCAGACCCAGCTCGTGACCGAGCGCGCGGACCTCGTCCTTGAACAGCTCGCGCAGCGGCTCGACCAGTTTCAGGCCCATCTTCTCGGGCAGACCGCCGACGTTGTGGTGCGACTTGATCGTGACGGAAGGGCCGCCCGAGAAGCTCACCGATTCAATGACATCGGGATAGAGCGTGCCCTGCGCGAGGAATTCCGCGTTCTCGATCTCGCCCGCGTATTTCTGAAACACGTCGATGAAGAGGCGCCCGATCGTCTTGCGCTTCACTTCAGGGTCGGTGACGCCTTCCAACTCGCCGAGGAACAGCTCGCTCTCGTCGGCATGGATCAGCTTGATATTGTAATGGTCGCGGAACATCGTGACCACTTCTTCGGCCTCGTTATGTCGCAGCAGCCCGTGATCCACGAAGACGCAGGTCAGCTGATCGCCGATCGCCTCGTGGAGCAGGATCGCGGTGACCGAGCTGTCGACGCCGCCCGACAGGCCGCAGATCACATGGCTGTCGCCGACCTGCTCGCGGATCTGCTTGATCGCCTCGTCGCGATAGGCATCCATCGTCCAGTCGCCCGTGAAGCCCGCGTCGCGCACGAAGTTCTCATACAGCGTCTTGCCGTTGGGCGTGTGATGCACCTCCGGGTGGAACTGCACCGCATAGAACCGACGGCTCAGATCGGCGGTGATCGCGTAAGGTGCGCCCGGGGAAGTGCCATAGACCTCGAAGCCCGGCGCGATGCGGCTGACATGGTCGCCATGGCTCATCCAGACCTGCTCGCGGCCCGCGCCATCCATGAACCAGCCGGTGAGAAGATCGATCCGCGTCTCGGTCGGCGTCACATAGGCGCGCCCGAATTCGGCGGAGCCGTGCTTGGCCTCCACCAGACCGCCCAGATCCTGCATCATCACCTGCTGGCCGTAGCAGATGCCGAGGATCGGCACCCCAAGCTCATAGGCCGATTTCGGCGGCCGCGGAGAGCCCTCTCGCGTGACCGAATCCGGCCCGCCCGAGAAGATGATCGCTTTCGGGGCGAACTCTTTCAGGAAGGCGTCGGTGACGTTCTGATAGGGATGGATTTCGCAATAAACATTCAGCTCGCGAAGCCGCCGCGCAATCAGCTGCGTGACTTGAGAACCGAAGTCGATGATGAGGAGGCGCTGATGGTCTGTCATGCCGATGGCATTAGGACGCGTTTTCGCGCTTGGCAAGAGGGCAGCTTGCGCAACGGTTGTTTATCGCGCGTGTTGCTTCTTCGACATCGCCGCTCAGCTCTCCGGATAGCCACCCGGGATCAGTGGCCGGATCTTCAGCCTGGTGATCCGGTTGTCCTTGCGGCCCGCGACCTCGAAGCGGAAGCCGTGGAAGGAGAAGACCTGACCCTCGGTCGGGATGGTCTGCGCCTCGTGGATCACCAGACCGGCGACGGTGTTGGCCTCGTCATCGGGCAGCGTCCAGTCGGTCTCGCGGTTCAGGTCGCGGATCGTCATCGCGCCGTCGACGATGTAATCGCCGTTCTCGGTGGGTTTCAGGCGTTTCTCGGACTTGGGATCGAACTCGTCGGTGATCTCGCCGACGATTTCCTCGAGGATGTCCTCCAGCGTCAGCAGACCGCGCAGATCGCCATATTCGTCCACCACCAGCGCGAAATGGGTGCGACGTTTCAGGAACTCCTGCATCTGTTCGTCGAGCGGCGTGGTCTCGGGGACGAAATAGGGCTTCATCATCACTTTGGAGATGTCGAGATCCGCCACGCTCTCGAGCGTCCCGTCGCCCCCGCGCACGACTTTCTCGACCGCGCGCAGCAGGTCTTTCGAGTGGATCACGCCCACCACGTTCTCGCGCTCGCCGCGATAGAGCGGCAGCCGGGTATGAGGTGAGGACAGCACCGCCGTGAGGATCGCATCGGGGTCTTCCTCGATGTCGATCATCTCGATCTGGCTCCGGTGGAGCATGATCTCTTCGACCGTGCGATTGCCAAGGTCGAGCGCGCCCAGCAAGCGGTCGCGATCTTCCTTGTCCACCGTGCCCTCGGATTGCCCCAGCGCCAGCGCGCCCGCGATTTCCTCGTGGATCGAGAACATATGGGTGTTCTTGTCGGTCCGCATCCCGAATGCATAGAGGATGCCGCGCACGATCATCCGCACGATGGCGACGATCGGGGCGAGGACGAGGGTCACGACGCGGATCGGGCCCGCGACTTTCGAGGCGACTTTCTCCGGCAGTGTGATTGCGTAGGTCTTGGGCAGGACTTCCGAGAAGACCAGCACCAGCACCGTCATCACCAGCGTCGCAAGCGCCACGCCCGATTGCCCGAAGACCCGCGTAAGCAGCGCGGTCGCCAGCGAGGCCGAGAGGATGTTGACCACGTTGTTGCCCAGCAGGATCGCGCCGATCAGACGCTCGCTATCCTCGGTGACCTCCAGCGCGGTCTGCGCGCCACTTTCGCCTTTGTCGGCCTGCGCGCGCAGCTTCGCGCGGCTGGCCGCGGTCAGTGCGGTTTCCGAGCCCGAGAAGAAGGCCGAGAGCGCCAGCAGCAGAATGATCGAACCGGCGGTGAGCCAGAAGGCAAAATCGAGAGTGTTTTCCATGGTGTCAGGTTATGGGGCGCGGGCAGGACGCATTCAAGCGGTGCCGTCACTTTTGCCGCGCGGTTTCGCCAGCGGGTGATGGGTCAGCACCAGCTCCTTGAGCCGTTCGTCCAGCACATGGGTGTAGATCTCCGTGGTCGACAGGTCCGCGTGCCCCAGAAGCATCTGAATCGCCCGCAGATCGGCACCGCCTTGCAGAAGATGGGTAGCGAAGGCGTGGCGCAAGACGTGGGGCGTGACCTTGGCGGGGCTCACCCCGGCCTTGACCGCGATATCCTTCAAGAGCTTGTGAAAGCCCTGTCGCGTGAGGTGACCTTCCTTGCCGCCCGACGGGAAAAGGTAGCGCGAGGGCGGCGCGCGGTGTTCGATGCGCGCCTGTTCCTCGGCCTCGTCGCGTGCGCTAAGCCAGTCGGCGAGCGCCTCGCGAGCGGGGGGCGAGAGCGGCACCATCCTCTCCTTGTCGCCCTTGCCGCGCACGAGTAGCATCCGGGGGTCGCCGCGCGCGGAGGAAACGGGCAGGGAGACCAGCTCGGACACCCGCATCCCGGTCGCGTAGAGCAGTTCCATCAGGCAGCGATTGCGGATCTGGTCCTTTTGCGAGCGGCCCTGATCGCGGGCAGCCTCCAGCAGAGCCTCCACCTCCTCGAGGCTCAGCGTCTTGGGCAGGCGCTGCGCGCGCCCGGGGCCGGAGATGCGGATCGCCGGATTGTCCGCGCGCCAGCCTTCCTCATAGGCGAAGCGGTAAAGCTGCCGGATCGCGGAGAGTCTGCGCGCGCGGGTCGATTTCGCCAGACCCTCTGCCTCGCAGCGGATCAGGTAGGTCTCGATATCGGCGCGGGTGAGGCTGGCGTAGCTAAGCCCCTTTGCCTTAAGAAACCCCGCGAAGTCATTGAGATCACGCCCGTAACTCAGGATCGTGTTGCGTGCTGCGCCCGCTTCGGCGGCCTGAGCGTCGAGGAAGATCGGCAGCCATTGCGGATCGGGCGGCGCGTCTGAACCGGGGCCGGTCACGGGGTGTCTCCGAGTACAATCATCTCGATCGCGGCGCGCCGGGCGACGGTTTCCAGCCCGGCGAGCCGTAGTAGGCTCAGACCCTCCCGAAGCCGCGGGTAATCGCCTTTCGATCCTTCGCTTACATCGCCGATCGCTTCGATCAGGGCGAGGCCCAGCTGGTCGGGCAGCAAGCTCTCGTAGCGAGCAGGCGGCGCAGCGGGGGACGCATCGAAGACGGATTTCAGCGCCTGATCGCGGGCCCCGGTCGCTGGCGCGGTTCCGGTATCGCCCGCAGCGAGCGCCTTGAGCAGCTTGGCCCGCGGCGACTGCGGCGCCGATTTCAGGGCGTTCTCTTCGTAATTCGGGGTGAGCAGGCTCAGCTCATAGGCGATACGCCCGGCGCGGCCCGGCAGGTCCATGCCCGCAAGCCGGTCGCCGAACAGGGTGCCCAGCACCGGCACCAGGTCTTCCGGGGCCATCGCATCATAGGCGGCGGGCAGGGCGGTCGCGATCGCATCGGCTTTGCCGCTCTCCAACGCATCATCCAGCGCGCTCACCGCCGACACGCGATCCCAGAGCGCGCCCGACGCGGCTGCCTTGCGCTCGGTATAGAGCCCCAGCAACTGGTTCGGGTCGAGCACACCCGCGCGGGCCAGTCGCTCGGCGGCCTCCAATTGCGACTTCCAGCCGTTATTCTCGGTCAGATCCGCCTGTGCGAAGGCCAGGGGCAGCGTCGCAGTAGGCAGCGGCTGACCGATCGCCTCCATCATCTTGAAGGCCAAGGGCGTGACGTGATCGGGCGGCGGCGCATCGCCGGCCTCCTCGGCCAGCGCCGGATCGAGGAATTGCTCCAGCAGCGACTGGTCCTCTGCCGGGATCTGCCCCAGCGCACTGCCGGTGCCATAGGTCAGCTCGGCCGTGTCCCATTGCCCGTTGCGCGCCAGACAGAACACCCGCGCCGCGTAGGATGGTGCAATGCCGGGAGTGCGCTCGATGATCTTGCAGGCGCGGTTTTCCTGCCCGAGAAGCAGCGCCACGTCGAAGCTGCGGCGGAAAATCTCGGGGCTCGCCGTGCCTGCCTGTCCCAGAAGGGCATTCGCCTGTTCGAGCGCACCCATGTCCAATAGCCGGTCGATCCGGGCGAGGAAGAGCTGGTTGCGTTGCGCCGGCGTCTCGATCTGGGGCGGATTCAGTTCCGCCAGCAGAAGCGTCAGGCGCAAGCCCTGCAGCGCGGGCAGCTGATCGAGCGGCATTGCCCGCAGCGCCTGCGCCAGTTCCGGCTCGGGCGTCTTGCCCCAGAGATCGCGCGGCAATCCGGTGCGATCCGGAGTCAGAAGACCAAGGCTGTCGGCGGAGGGCGCATCGAGCGAGAGCACCGCGATATCCTCGATCCCGCCCGCGCCGGTGACCGGAGCTTGCGAAGAGGTCGAGCCGCCGCGCGGCGTGGTCGCCAGCGAATGTGAAAGCCAGTCGATTGCGGACATCGGGCTGCCGGTCGTCGCGGAGGCATCCACCGGCGTCGTCGATTGCGCGGCCGCCGGACCCGCCACGAGACCGTCAAGCGCGAAACCGCTCAGCCAGATCAGGCCGAGGATCGCCGGACGGCGATCAGTTGCCACTCGCAGTATCTCCGTCGGTCCCGGCATCGGTACCCGTCTTGGTGCTCGCATCGGAACTACCCGCGCCCGACGCGGCACCCGTGCCGTCGGGCAGGGTGACCTCGATACGCTGTTCCTGGCTGTCGGGGCTCATGTCGCCCAAGTAAGCAAAGCCGATCACGCCGATCGCGCCAAGCACCAGAAGGATGACGATAAGCTTGAAGATGCGCCCCATAATCTCTCTTTTCTGCCGTCTGTCGCGGCCCGTCCCAGATCGTGTCTCTCGGCGGGCGGGCCGTTCTTGGTTGCGGTTTCGCGTTGATCATATATGGCATTTCAGGGAAGTTCACGCCATTCAAGGGGTCCTGCGTCACGATTGTGCAAGGCTCCGCCGATGGCAAGCCTTGTCCGCCCCGCCGGGATTGACAGGGCAGGAATACCGCAGGCGAGGCGAGGCAGGGGGCGCAGTGGAAGGCGAAACCGGGAAAGTGGGCCATCTTACGCGCTCCGTCGTGCTCGTGGGCATGATGGGGTCTGGAAAGACCGCCGTTGGTACCGCGCTGTCCAAGATGCTCGATTCGCCGTTTCTCGACAGCGACCACGAAATCGAACGCGCCGCCCAGATGACCGTGGCCGAAATTTTCGCCCGCGATGGCGAGCCGTTCTTCCGCGCCCGCGAATCGGAAGTGCTGGAGCGGCTGCTGATGGGGCCGCCCGGCGTCATCTCCACCGGAGGCGGGGCTTTCCTGTCGGAAAAGAACCGCGAGTTGATCAACCGGCTCGGTGTGTCGGTCTGGCTGAAGGCGGATCTGGAGATCCTGTGGAATCGCGTGCGCCACAAGAACACGCGGCCCCTGCTGCGCACAGCCGACCCGAAACGGACGCTGAGCGACCTGCTCACGGCGCGCCTTCCGCATTACGAGAAAGCCCAAATCGTGGTGGAGGCCGAACCGGGTCTCTCGGTGCTGGGGATGGCGCGCAAGGTGGTGAGCCATCTGCGCGAGGTGGATGGATTGATCGAAGAGGTGAAAGATGCGTGAGATCGTGCCGGTCGAGCTGGGCGAGCGTTCCTACGAGGTGCGCATCGGCACCGGGCTCTTGGAAAACGCAGGCACCGAGATCGCACCCTTGCTGCGCCGTCCGCGCGTGGCCGTCGTCGCCGATCAGACGGTGGCCGATCTGCATCTCGCAACCCTGCGCCGCGGTCTTGGCGATATCGAGATGGTCTCGCTGACCCTGCCGCCGGGCGAGGGTACGAAGAGCTGGCCGCAATTCACCCGCACCGTCGAATGGCTGCTGGAGCAGAAGGTCGAGCGCAAGGATATCGTCATCGCTTTGGGCGGCGGCGTGATCGGCGATCTGGTGGGGTTTGCGGCCGCCGTGCTGCGCCGGGGCGTGCGCTTCGTGCAAATCCCGACTTCGCTTCTTGCGCAGGTCGACAGTTCCGTGGGCGGCAAGACCGGGATCAACGCGCCGCAGGGCAAGAACCTGATCGGCGCCTTCCATCAGCCCTCGCTGGTGCTCGCCGATCTCGACGTGCTCGGCACGCTCGAGCCGCGTGATTTCCTCGCGGGCTATGGCGAGGTGGTGAAATACGGCCTTCTGGGCGATGCGGATTTCTTCGACTGGCTCGAGGCCAACGCCCCCGCGATGGGGCAAGGCGACATGGAAAAGCGCCTGCATGCTGTGAAACGCTCGGTCGAGATGAAGGCCGAGATCGTGGCGCGCGACGAGACGGAAGAGGGCGACCGCGCACTCCTCAACCTTGGCCACACGTTCTGCCACGCGCTGGAGGCCGCGACAGGCTATTCCGACCGCCTCCTGCATGGCGAGGGCGTGGCGATCGGCTGCGCGATGGCGTTCGAGCTCAGCCAGCGCCTCGGCCTGTGTTCTCAAGAGGCCCCGAGCCGCGTGCGTGCGCATCTGCGCGACATGGGGATGAAAACCGATCTGGCCGATATCGAAGGCGATTTGCCGGGGCGCGACGCGCTGATCGACCTGATGGCGCAGGACAAGAAAGTGCTCGATGGCAAGCTTCGCTTCATTCTCGCGCGCGGCATCGGGGAGGCTTTCGTGACGTCGGATGTGCCGCGCGATGTGCTGGCGGGCGTGCTCGACGACGCGCTCGCCGCGCGGTAAGCCGATTTCCCAGTTGCGAGCCGCGCGCTCCTTCTTTATACGCCGCTTCAGGCACCCATAGCTCAGCTGGATAGAGCGCTGCCCTCCGAAGGCAGAGGCCGAAGGTTCGAATCCTTCTGGGTGCGCCATTTCCCCCAGTTTCCGGAATTTCAGCGCCTTGGGGGCGGCACAGACGCTATCGAGACGGCCCTGAGACAGACCCGATGAGAGATGCGATGACGACAGATGACGCCCTGATCCGCGCAGCGAAGCTCTCGGTCGCCCCGATGATGGACTGGACCGACCGCCATTGCCGCTACTTCCACCGTCAGATCAGCCGCAATGCGCTGCTATACACCGAGATGGTGACCGCACCCGCGGTGATTCACGGCGACCGCGAGCGGCTGCTGGGGTTCGACGATGCCGAGCATCCGGTGGCGCTGCAGCTGGGTGGCTCGGATGCCAAGGAACTGGCCGAGGCGGCGCAGGTCGGTGCGGATTTCGGATACGACGAGATCAACCTCAACTGCGGCTGCCCGTCGGATCGCGTGCAATCCGGGGCCTTCGGCGCCGTCTTGATGAAGACGCCCGATCTGGTGGCGGAGTGCTGCGCCGCGATGATCGCCGCGCAACCGGTTGAAGTCACGGTGAAATGCCGCATCGGGGTGGATGACCAAGACCCGCAGGAAGTGCTGCCGGAATTCATCGAGAAAGTCGCCGCCGCAGGCGTGACCCGGATCACGATCCATGCGCGCAAAGCGTTGCTGCAAGGCCTTTCGCCCAAGGACAACCGTGATATCCCGCCGCTCGATTACCCGCTCGTCCACGCGATGAAGGCGGCCTATCCGCAGCTTCACCTGTCGATCAATGGCGGTATCAAAGATCTCGCCGCGGCCGAGGCGGAACTGGCGCAAGGGCTCGACGGGGTGATGGTGGGCCGCGCGGCCTATCACCAGCCGATGGAGGTGCTCGGCGCCGCCGATCAGCGCATCTGGGGGCAGGGCGAGGCGCGCGATCCGTTCGATGTGGCGCAGGCGATGATCCCCTATATCGCGCGCCATCTCGAACGCGGCGGCAGGCTGCACCAGATCACCCGCCACGTGCTGGGCCTGTTCCACGGCAAGCCCGGCGCGCGGCGCTTCCGGCAGATTCTGTCGGAAGGCGCGACCCGCGACGGTGCCGGGGTTGAACTTTTCGAGAGTGCGTTGTCAGCGGTACGTGAACGGGTTAACTGAGCGGAACCCAAGGAGATTTCCCGACATGCCCGATTTCGCCACGCTCGCGCCGCTCGTCCTGATCCTGATGGCAGTGGGGGCGTTCGCAGGCGTTCTGGCGGGGCTTCTGGGCGTCGGCGGCGGGATCGTCCTCGTGCCCGCGTTCTTCTATCTTTTCAGCGGGTTGGGCTACGGGTCGAGCGATCTTATGCAAGTCTGCGTCGCAACCTCTCTGGCCACGATCATCGTGACCTCGATCCGCTCGGTCATGGCCCATAACCGCAAGGGCGCGGTCGACTGGGACATCCTCAAGCAATGGGTCGTCCCAATCGCCATCGGTGCGATCATCGGGGTGCTGGTGGTGCATCAACTGCGCTCTTCGACCATGCAGATCATCTTCGCGGTCATGGTGCTGCTGATCGCCTGCTACATGATGTTCGGGAAATCGAGCTGGCGGATTTCGGACGGGCTGCCGGGTGGCATCTTCCGCGCGTGGTTCGGCCCGCTGATGGGCTTCCTGTCGGTGCTTCTGGGCATCGGGGGCGGATCGATCGGTACGCCGATGCAGACGCTGCATGGCATTCCGATCCACCGCGCGGTCGCAACCTCGGCAGGCTTCGGCGTGACCATCGCGCTGCCCTCGGCGATCGGCTTCCTGCTGACCCCGGTCCCCGACGCGCCGCCTTACTCGATCGGCGCGGTCAACATCCCCGCCTTCCTGATCGTCATCGCGATGACCACGCTCACCGCCCCCCTGGGCGCAGCGCTGGCGCATAAGCTCGATCCCAGGAAGCTCAAGCGTGTCTTCGCTGGTTTTCTTATGCTCGTCGCGCTGAACATGCTGCGCAAAGCGTTCCTCTAAGTCTCTTCGGGCTTGCTGAAAATATCCCTGGGGGCGCGAATGCGCGGGGGCAGCGCCCCCCTCCGTCACTTGATCTTGCGCGCCTTAGCCTCGTTCCAGAGCGCATCCATCTCGGCCAGATCGCTGTCCTTGGGCGCTTTCCCGCGCGCTTCAAGTTCGCGCTCGATATGATTGAACCGATTGGTGAATTTCAGATTGGCCGCGCGCAGGGACGCCTCCGGGTCCAGCCCCAGATGCCGCCCCAGATTGACCATCACGAACAGCAGATCGCCATATTCCTCGGCCAGTTCCTCCGGCCCCAATTCGTCGCGCGCCTCTTCCAACTCACGCGCCTCCTCGACGATCTTGTCCAGAACCTCATCGGTCGAAGGCCAGTCGAACCCAACACGGGCCGCGCGGTTCTGCAGCTTGATCGCACGCGTCAGCGCGGGCAGGCCCAAGGCGACCCCGTCCAGAACACCGACACGCTCGGATTTGCCTGCAGCCTTGCGCTCGGCCGCCTTGATCGCTTCCCAATCGGCGGTCTGTTGTTCGGCGGATTTCTCGCGGCTCTCCGACCCGAAGACATGCGGATGGCGCGCCACCATCTTGGCGTTGATCGCGCGCAGCACTTCGGAGATGTCGAAACGCCCGTCTTCGGACGCCATCTGCGCGTGATAGACCACCTGCAGCGCGAGATCGCCCAGCTCTCCGGGCAATTCCGCCCAAGCCTCGCGCGCGATCGCATCGGCGACCTCATGGGCTTCCTCGATCGTGTAGGGCGCGATGGAGGCAAAATCCTGCTCCAGATCCCACGGGCAGCCGGTCTCGGGATCGCGCAGACATTCCATGATCGCGGTCAGCCGGGTGAACTGATGCGCGGCGTCTCCCGTATCGTCAAAGATCAGGGCATCGTCGGGTTTGGCCATTGCAGCTTGCCTCCTGCCATGCGAATGCCTCTGGCCTAACCAGCCCGCAAGGGGAAGTCCACTATGCCCGTTCTCAACCGTATCGCCGATCTCGGCCCGCAAATGACCGAATGGCGGCACTGGCTGCATCGCCATCCCGAGCTGCGCTTCGCGCTGCACGAAACCTCGGCCTATGTCGCGGCCCGGCTGCGTGAGATCGGGGTGGACGAGATCCATGAGGGCATCGCCGAGACCGGTATCGTGGCGCTGATAAAGGGGCAGGGCGCGGGCCCGACCGTGGGCCTGCGGGCCGATATGGACGCTCTGCCGATCACCGAGGAAACCCATGCGGACTATGCCTCGGAAACCCCAGGCAAGATGCATGCCTGCGGGCATGACGGGCATACGGCGATGCTTCTGGGCGCGGCGGCCTATCTCGCCGAGACCCGAAAATTCGCCGGGACCGTCGCGCTGATCTTCCAGCCCGCCGAGGAAGACGGCGGCGGCGCCGAGGTGATGGTCGAGGACGGCGTGATGGAGCGCTTCGACATCTCGCGCGTCTACGCGATCCACAATGCGCCGGGGCTGCCTTTCGGGCATTTCTACACCACGCCCGGTCCCTATCTTGCGTCGGTCGACGAGGTCCGCGTGACGGTGACGGGGCGCGGCGGCCATGCGGCGACACCGCAGGGTTGCATCGATCCGATCCCGGCGCTCTCGGCGATGGTCTCCTCGCTGCAGACGGTGGTCGCGCGCAACGTGGGCGCGGGCGATGCGCTCGTTATCTCGGTAACGCAGATCCACGCGGGCACCGCGCTCAACATCATCCCCGAAAGCGGCTTTCTCACTGCGACGATTCGCTGCTTCGAGCCGGAAATCCGCGATCTGGCCGAGAAACGGATCCACGAGATCTGCGAAGGTATCGCGACGGCGCACGGCGTCAGCGTCGAGATCGAATACGAACGTGGCTATCCGCCCACCGTGAACGACCCTGACGAGACCGGCTTCGCCGCGGAGGTCGCAAGTGAAATCGCGGGCCCCGAGCGCGTGGTCACCGATGCTCCGCGTGAAATGGGCGCCGAGGATTTCGCCTATATGCTGGCCGCGCGGCCCGGCGCCTATCTGTTCATGGGCACCGGCGAGGGGGCGGGGCTCCACCATCCGCGCTTCGATTTCAACGACGAGGCGGCGCCGGTGGGCGCATCGCTGCTCGCACGTCTGGCCGAGCGCGCCCTGCCGCTGGCCTGACGGCCACCGGGTGCCCTTTCCCCTAGGTGCAGGTATTCCGGGGACGCTCCGCAGGAACGGGGCAGAGCCCCTCTTTCCGCGTCGAGTGTCTCCCTTTCGCGACGCGGGCCGCACACCGTTTCCGTTGCTCTTTGTCGCGACCGGGCGACGACCCCGCGCCGCGCGCCTCCTTTCGCCCCGTCAACGCGACGTGAGGACGCGCGTGCCGGGGCCGCTTCGCCTTGCCAAGCCTCAGGGCCACGGATAGGGTGCGCGCCGACAACCGGGGCGTCATGCCCCCAAGGCCCATGACAAAGGACCATAGATCATGTTCGTGACCCCCGCTTTCGCGCAGGCCGCCGGTGGCGCCAGCAACCCCGCCGCCGCGTTCGGCCAGTTCCTTCCCCTGATCCTGATCTTCGTGATCATGTATTTCCTGCTGATCCGTCCGCAGCAGAAAAAAGCCAAGGAGCACAAGGCGATGCTCGAGGCGCTGCGCCGCGGTGATCAGGTCGTGACCCAGGGCGGTATCCTCGGCAAAGTCACCCATCTCAAAGAAGACGGCGAAGTCGAAGTCGAGATCGCGCAGGGCGTGAAGGTCCGCGTTGTGAAATCGACCATCGTGCAGGTTCTCTCGCGCACCGAACCCGCCAAGACCTCCGAATAAGCCATATAAGGCCCGTCCCCCATGTTGCATATTTCGCTGTGGAAGCGCGTGCTGATCCTGATCGTCGTTGTGATCGGGCTCGTCTTTGCCGCGCCGAACATCTTTTACAACCGGGTGGAGGGGCATAACGATGCCGTTGCCGCCGCTGCGAAGGGCCAGGCCCTGACGCCCGATCAGCAGGCCGCGCGCGCGGGCTGGCCCGACTGGCTGCCCTCCGACATCGTGAACCTCGGTCTCGATCTGCGCGGCGGCGCGCAGCTTCTGGCCGAGGTCAATGTCGACGAGGTCTACAAGGCCCGCGTCGATGCGCTCTGGCCCGAGTTCCGCAAGGCGCTCGCCGCCGAACGCGGGACGCTCGGCTCGATCCGTCGGCTCAACGCCGATCCCGGCGTTCTGCGCATCCAGATCGGCAATGCCGACCAGATCGCCGAAGCCCAGAAGATCGCCGAGACGCTGAACAACCCGGTCTCCTCGCTGACCGGCGTGGGCCAGAAGACGCTCGCGATCACCACCCAGGGCAACCAGCTTATCGTCCAGCTCTCGGATGCCGAGAAAGCCGCGACCGACGACCGCACGATGCAGCAATCGCTCGAGATCGTGCGCCGCCGGATCGACGCCGCTGGCACCCGTGAACCCACGATCGTGCGCGAAGGCTCCGACCGCATCCTGATCCAGGTGCCGGGCGCGAGCTCCGCGCAGGAGATCAAGCAGCTGATCGGCACCACGGCGAAACTGACCTTCAACTCGGTGATCGGCACCAGCTCGAACCCGAATGAAGCCGTGGGCTCGGATCAGGAAATCCTGCCCTCGGCCGACCAGAAGGGCCTCTATTACATCCTCGACAGTGTTCCGGTCGTGACCGGCGAGGACCTGACGGATGCGCGCCCCGATACCGATCAGAACGGCTATCCGGCGGTGGCCTTCCGCTTCAACGCGAGCGCGGCGCGCACCTTCGGCGATTACACGCAGAACAATATCGGCAAGCCCTTCGCCATCGTGCTCGACAAAAAGGTGATCTCGGCCCCGACGATCCAATCGCATATCGCGGGCGGCTCGGGCATCATCACCGGCCGCTTCACGGTGAAAGAGGCGACCGATCTCGCGCTGTTGCTGCGCGCCGGCGCGCTGCCTGCTTCGATGAATTTCCTCGAAGAGCGGACCATCGGCCCGGAACTCGGCGCGGATTCGATCGCCGCGGGCAAGATGGCGGCGGCCGTGGGCGCGGTGCTCGTGGTGGTCTTCATGATCGCCTCCTATGGCACGTTCGGCGTCTTCGCTTCGCTGGCGCTGGGGATCAACATCGCGCTGATCTTCGCGATCATGTCGGCAATCGGCGGCACGTTGACGCTGCCCGGTATCGCTGGGATCGTGCTGACAATGGGGACCGCGGTCGATGCCAACGTACTCGTGTTCGAACGTATCCGCGAGGAGCTGCGCAATCAGCAAAAGGCGAAAGCCGCCAGAGCGATCGAACTGGGTTACGAGCGCGCGATGTCGGCGATCATCGACGCCAACGTGACCACCTTCCTCACCGCGGTGATCCTCTTCGTGCTGGGCGCGGGCCCGGTGCGGGGTTTCGCCGTCACCTTCCTGATCGGGATTATCACCTCGGTCTTCACCGCGATCTGGGTGACGCGGCTGTTCGTGAGCCTCTGGTTCGCGCGCCGTCGTCCCCGCGAACTGGTTCTGTAAGGGAGATCGAGACATGGCATTCCGTCTGAAACTGGTCCCCGAAAAGACCAACTTCGACTTCTTCAAGCATCAGGTCGCGACCTTCGGCTTCTCCGTCGTCATGGTGCTGGCCTCGATCGTGCTCGTGCTGACCATGGGTCTGAACCTCGGCATCGACTTCCGGGGCGGCACCACGATCCGTACCGAGGCCGACCAGACCGAACCGGTCGACATCGGCGCCTATCGCTCGGCCATCGCGCCGCTCGGTCTGGGCGACGTGCTGATCACGCAGGTCTATGACCCCAACTTCCGCGCAGATCAGAAGGTCGTCACGATCCGCATCCAGGCGCAGGACGGCCAGGAGGCGATCAGCCCCGAGACCCAGGCCAAGGTGCTGGACTCGCTGAAGACGGTGAACAAGGACATCAAGATCGTCGCGACCGAGTCGATCGGCCCAAAAGTCTCGGGCGAGCTGATCTGGACCGCGATCTGGTCGGTTCTGGCCGCGGTCGCCGCGATCCTCGTCTATATCTGGCTGCGGTTCGAGTGGCAGTTCTCGGTCGGCGCCGTCGCGGCGCTGATCCACGACGTGACCGTTACCGTGGGCATATTCGCGCTGTTCCAGATCAAGTTCGACCTGTCGATCATCGCGGCGCTGCTGACGATCCTCGGCTACTCGATCAACGATACCGTCGTCGTCTTCGACCGTCTTCGCGAGAACCTTGTGAAATACAAGAAGATGCCGCTGCGCGAAGTGATGAACCTCTCGGTCAACGAGACGCTGTCGCGCACCGTGATGACCTCGGGCACCACGCTGCTGGCGCTGATTTCGCTGCTCGTTCTGGGCGGCGACGTGATCCGCAACTTCGTCTTCGCGATGACATGGGGCGTGATCGTGGGTACCTATTCCTCGGTCTATGTCGCAAAGAACATCGTCCTGTTCATCGGGCTGGACCGCAACAAGGAGAAGAAGGACCCCTCGGAGAAGTTCTTCGACAAAACGGATGTCGCTACTGACTGAAGCCAATTTCGGGGCCTCGCTGCCGATCGACGGTTACGGGCCGGGATTTTTCCGCGTCGCCGGAGAGGTCACGCGAGGCTCGATCTGGGTCTCGGGAGAGGAGATGGGCAGCTGGGGCGGTCTGGACGACCGCGCGCCGCTGCTCGCGCTCGCAGGAAAGCTCGACGTGCTGTTCATCGGCACCGGCGAAGAGATCGCCCATCTGCCGAAGGACCTCGTGGCCGAACTGGAGGCCGAGGGACTGATGTGCGAGGGCATGGCCACGCCGTCGGCGGCGCGTACCTATAACGTGCTGCTGTCCGAAGGCCGCCGCGTCGGCTGCGCGCTGATCGCGATGCCGGAAAAACCCGACGCCTCCGAGACGCCTGAATGAGCATGCTGTCGGTCGACGGGCTCGCAGTGTCGCGCGGGGGGCTTCCGGTGCTGGAAGACCTGAGCTTCACGCTCGACGCCGGTCATGCGCTAGTGCTGCGCGGTCCCAACGGGGTCGGCAAGACGACGCTCCTGCGCACCTTGGCGGGGCTGCAACCGGCTCTGGCGGGGACAGTCTCGGTGCCGCCGGAAAGCATGGCTTATGCCGCCCATTCCGACGGGCTGAAATCGACGCTGACCGTGCGCGAGAACCTCGGCTTCTGGGCGTCGGTCTATGCGACCCGCGATATCGAACCTGCACTGGCGCGGATGAACCTCAAAAGCCTCGAGACACGGCCTGCGCATAGCTTGTCGGCGGGGCAGAAACGCCGCCTCGGGCTTGCGCGTCTTCTGGTGACCGGGCGCCCGATCTGGGTGCTGGACGAGCCGACCGTCTCGCTCGACACGGCCTCCGTCGCGCTGTTCGCCGAGGCCGTGCGCGGCCATCTCGCGGGCGGCGGAGCGGCGCTGATCGCGACCCATATCGATCTTGGGCTGGACGAGGCGAAGGTCCTCGACCTGACGCCCTTCAAGGCCAAGATCCCGGAAGAGGGCGGGATGCAGGGCGCCTTCGACGAGGCTTTCCTATGATCGCGCGGCGCGCTATCGGCGCGGTCGGGAGCCTCCGGCGGGGATATTTGAACCAAGGCGAAGGCAGCTGCGCGTTGTTTCGGCTTGGCCGAAATATCCCGGGGGATGAGCGGCGCAGCCGCGAAGGGGGCAGCGCCCCCTTGGCTCGCGCAGGAGGCCGGACATGATCGCGCTTCTAATGCGAGACCTGCGCCTCGCGGTACGCGCAGGTGGCGGCTTCGGGCTCGGGCTCGCGTTTTTCCTGATCGTGGTGACGCTGGTGCCTTTCGGCGTCGGCCCCGAGGGGAAAATCCTCGCGCGGATCGCGCCGGGGATCCTGTGGGTCGGAGCGCTTCTGGCTTGCCTGCTCTCGCTCGACCGGATCTTCGCGCTCGATTACGAGGATGGCTCGCTCGATCTGCTGGTCACCGCGCCTGTGCCGCTGGAAGGGGTGGTCTCTATCAAGGCGCTCGCGCATTGGATCACGACCGGGCTTCCGCTGGTCGTCGCGGCGCCGATCTTCGGGATCTTGCTGCATCTGCCGCAAGGGGCGCATGTCTGGATGGTGGTTTCGCTTCTTCTGGGCACGCCCGCGCTTTCGGTTCTGGGCACGTTCGGGGCCGCGCTGACCGTCGGGTTGAAGCGCGGAGGGCTTTTGTTGTCGCTGCTGGTCTTGCCATTCTACGTGCCGACCCTCATCTTCGGTGCGGAGCTCGTGCGCCGTGGCGCCGAGGGGATGAACACCGAGACACCGCTTCTGATGCTCGCCGGGATCACGGCGGCGACGATCGCGCTCGTGCCCTTCGCCTCGGCCGCCGCGATCCGCGTCAATCTGCGCTAGGGCTTCCCGCGCGCATCCCATGATAGGAAGAGCCAACCTGGCCAGAAGGTGAGCAGAACAACAAGATGTCGATCTGGGAATACGCCAACCCCGTCAAATTCATGAAGACAACGGACAAGGTCCTGCCCTGGACGGTGGGAATTGCCGCGATCACGCTGATCGTCGGGCTGGTCTGGGGCTATTTCTTCGTCCCGGCCGCCGAGAATTTCGGCGGCTCGGTGAAGGTGATCTATGTCCATGTTCCCGCCGCGATGATGGCGATCAACATCTGGGTGATGATGGTCGTGACCTCGCTGATCTGGCTGATCCGGCGCCACCATGTCTCGGCGCTGGCCGCCAAGGCCGCGGCGCCGATAGGCGCGGTGATGACGCTGATTGCGCTGATCACCGGCGCGGTCTGGGGCCAGCCGATGTGGGGTACCTGGTGGGAATGGGATCCGCGACTGACCTCGTTCCTGATCCTGTTCCTGTTCTACCTCGGCTATATCGCGCTCTGGGCCGCGGTCGAGAACCCCGATACGGCCGCCGATCTGACCGGCGTGCTCAGCCTGGTCGGCGGGGTCTTCGCGGTGCTCTCGCGCTATGCGGCGAATTTCTGGAACCAGGGGCTGCATCAGGGGGCGACGCTCTCGATGGATTCCGAGCAGCACATCGCGGATGTCTACTGGTTCCCGCTGCTTCTCTGCATGGCCGGGTTCATCTTCTTCTTCCTCGCGCTGGTGCTGATCCGCACCCGCACCGAGGTCCGCGCGCGCCGTCTGGGCGCCATCCAGCAACGTGAGCGCATGGCATGAGTGATACGACCGAACAAGGCGGCACCGTCACCGAGGGCGGCGTCGTCCTCGTGGACCCGTCCACCAAATCCTACACCTACACCGTCAATATCGCCTGGGCCTCGACGGTCGTGCTTCTGGTGCTGATCGTCGTCGTCTCGCTGATGCGGGGCGCGAAGGTGAAACGTCAACTGGCCGAGGCCGAGGCCCGCCGGAAAGGGGGCGCACATGGTTAAGCCGCTGATGCTATTGCCATTGATCGTGGTCGTCGGATTTGTTGGTGCGGCTTATGTGGGGATGCAGCGCGAGAATCCGACGCAAATCCCCACCGCCTTTGCGGGCAAGCCCGCACCGCCGGTGCAACTCGAACCGCTGGGCGATTTCAAACCCTTCACCGATGCCGATCTGAAGGACGGCAAGATCAAGCTGGTGAACTTCTGGGCCTCGTGGTGCGCGCCCTGCCGGGTGGAGCATCCCAATCTCGAAGCGCTCTCGGACGAAGGCATTCCGATCTATGGGGTCAACTACAAGGACAAGCCCGCCAAGGCGCAGGGTTTCCTCAGCGAGATGGGCAATCCCTTCGCTGAGCTCGGTGCCGATCCGAACGGGAAGATGGCGCTGAACTGGGGCGTCTACGGCGTGCCCGAGACCTTCGTGATCGATGGCGCGGGCAAGGTGCTCTATCGCTTCGCCGGCCCGCTGACCGAGCGCGTGATAGCCTCGGATCTGCGCCCGCTTCTGAACGGCGAGACGGCCGAGAAGTAAAGGGCAGGGCGCAGGCGCGCTTCTCTGACATCGGACAGCTTCAAAAGCAAAGGCCCCCGAACCGGGGGCCTTTCTTGTTTCTGGCTTAGAACGGGATCTCGTCGTCGAAATCCGAGCGGCCACCGCCGCCGCCGCCGCCGCCCGAGGACGGGCCGCCATAGCCGCCGCCGTCATCGTAGCCGCCGCCACCCGAGGACGGGCCGCCGTAGCCACCGCCACCGCCGCCCTGACCGCCGCCCGAGCCGCCAGGCCCGTCGAGCATGGTCAGTTCCGAGCGATAGGGGCGCAGCACGACCTCGGTCGAGTAGCGGTCCTGACCGTTCTGGTCCTGCCATTTGCGGGTCTCGAGCTGGCCTTCGATATAGACCTTCGAGCCTTTGCGCAGATATTGCTCGGCCACTTTCGCCAGCGGCTCCGAGAAGATCGCGACCGAATGCCATTCGGTGCGCTCCTTGCGCTCGCCGGTATTGCGGTCGCGCCACGTCTCGGAGGTGGCGATGCGCAGGTTGCACACCTTGCCGCCGTTCGAGAAGGTCCGCACCTCTGGGTCGCGCCCCAGATTGCCGATCAGAATGACCTTGTTGACGCTGCCTGCCATATTGCCTCCGCCTGCGATTCTAGAATTGGTCCCAAAGGGTATAGAGCAGAGCCCCGCTGGAGCCTAGGGGCGAAGCTTCGCTCAACCGTGACGGAAAGCGGCGAAATCCCGCGTGCATCTTTGGTTTGAGAGCGATTTCGGCACCGCATTTCCAACCTTGCGTCGATAGCTGGCGGTCCGGGTTTGCCCCAGGTCTGCACGAGCCGGACGGCACCCGGGGACGACCCCGCCCGATCCGGTCGAGCAAACCCATATCCCATGAGGAGATACCCCATGAAATACCTGATGCTGATCGCCGCGAGCGCTACGATTGCCGCTGCTTCCACTCTCCCCGCACTCGCCGAAAGTGGCGAAGGCGACGTGGCCCCGGCACAAGAGCAGAAGCTCGCAGCCGAACTGAAAGATCAGGGATACCAGGTTCGCAGCATGGAAACGGATGGCGGCTATATCGAGGTTTACGCGATGAAGGACGGCAAGCGCGCCAAACTCTTCTTCGACTCGAACCTCAAGCAGGTGAAGCGTTCGGACAGCAACTGATCCGATCCTCGGGGGCGGGCCGGCACGATCGGCCCGTCCTCTTCACGCCAGTCTTTCCCGAAAGCAGCAGGAGGGCCCGATCATGGCCATCGAAGACGCGAGCTTTACCGATCTTCCGTCGCATGAAACGTCTCACGCAGAACCGCCGCCCGTTGGCGCGCATAGCGTCTGGGACCCGTTCGTCCGGGTGTTCCACTGGTCGATCGCGGGCCTCTTTACCGCTAACGCCTTCTTCACCTCGCCGAAGAACGATCTGCATCACTGGATCGGCTACACGGTCGCGGGGCTCGTGATCGCGCGCATCCTCTGGGGGGTGTTCGGGACGCGTCATGCGAAGTTCAAGGATTTCCCGCCATCGCCCACCGGCGCGCTGACGCAGCTGCGCGATATGGCGACGGGGCGGCGGCACGCGCATCTGGGCCATTCGCCACTCGGCGCGCTGATGATCTACAATCTTTTGATCACGCTTCTGGTCATCGCGGGCTCGGGCTACCTGATGACGACTGACGCCTATTGGGGCGTGAAATGGCCCAAGGAAGTGCATGAACTGGCCGTCAACTGGGCCGAGGTTTCGATCGCCGCCCATATCGCCGCCGTCGTCTTTGAGAGCCGTCGGTTGCGCGTGAACCTTGCGCGCGCGATGATCACCGGTAAGAAGGTGTTCCGCAGCAACAGAGGGTAAACGCCCATGGCGATATCGCGAGCGCGAGTCTCGGTCTGGACGAAAGAGGGCGCATTGGTCGCCCTCATCTTATTCCAGTCGGCCTGTGCCGCTCTCTTCGTGGCAGACGTGTTCAACGACATCCGCGAAGCCGGACGGTTCACGGTGGATCTCAACATGGAGCTGTTCGCCAATCTCGGCCTGATCGCGGGGATCGTCGTCGAGGCGACGGTGCTCTGGGCGCTCCTGCGCCGTCAGGCGCGCGCGGATCGCACCATCGGGGCCGCACAGGGCGCGATGGCCGAGATGATGGGCGCGCAGTTTGACCAATGGGGGCTCACGCCCGCAGAGGCCGATGTGGCGGCCTTCACCATCAAAGGGTTCTCGGTCTCGGAGACCGCCTCCTTTCGCGGATCGAGCGAGGCGACGGTGAAATCCCACCTCAATTCAGTCTACCGCAAAGCAGGGGTCTCGGGCCGCTCCCAGCTTGTCTCGATCTTCGTGGAGGAGCTGTTTCACGGCCCCATCAAGGCTGATGCGAAAGCGCAACAGGCACGCGCAATCTGACGTTAGGGAAGAGAGTCGGCGGGAGATTGCCGAGGCATTCGGCGTTTTCCTTTAACTTTTTGCCGATTTCTTTATAGTTTGGCCCCGAAAATATGGACAGTGAATGGTAAGGGGCCGATGCGTAGGACGATCGGAATTCTCGGGCTTGCGGCGATCGCCGCGGCAACGGTGATGACGGGCCCGATGAGCGCCCAGGCAGAGGGGCTGAGGCTCCAGGGTAACTCTTCGAAATCGCGTGCGATGCTGTTCCGAAACCAGACCAAAATCCTCGACACGCGCGCAGCCCAGCAATACGAACATTCCTCGCGGCTGCGACCCGGCGGCAAGCTGACCCAGACGGCTAGTGCCGAGAGCGTTCCACGCTACAACGGCAAGTATCGCGGCCAGTATATCAACACCGCGAAATCGGTGGCCTCGCGCCACGGCATCCCGACCGACCTGTTTCTGCGGCTCGTGCAGCAGGAGAGCGGCTGGAACCCGCAGGCGCGCTCGCACAAGGGAGCGATGGGGCTGGCACAGCTGATGCCCGCGACCGCCGCGAAACTGGGCGTGAACCCGCGCGATCCGGCGCAGAACCTCGAGGGCGGCGCGCGCTACCTCAAGATGATGTATGATCGCTTCGGAAGCTGGCGGCTGGCGCTCGCGGCCTATAACGCTGGGCCGGAGGCGGTCGCGAAACATAACGGCATTCCGCCGTATCGCGAGACTCGCAACTATGTGCGGGTGATCCTCGGCGGTTGATCCGTTATGCGCCCGAAATCATGAAAAGCCCCGCAAGATCAGCGATCTGCGGGGCTTTCTTTATGTTTGGCTTTAAGTAAGCAGCCTAAGCGGCAGATTTTACGGAATGATCCGGGTATACTTGGTGCCCGCGAGCGTCGCGCCCGCCATCAGACCTGCCTGGCCGAAGACCAACGCGATGATCGGCGCGGTCGAGGTCAGCGTGGAGGCCGAAATCGCGCCGCCCTGATCCGGCACCGCGTAGCGCGCATCCGCGCCCAGTTGCCAACCATCGCCGCGGCGGAAGCTGGACAGCGCCTCGGGCGTCATAAAGAACAGGGCATGGGCATATTGCTGTGCGCCGATCTGCAGACCGAAACTCGCCGCTGCCGCCGCGTAGTAATCGACCGTCACGTTGTTGATCCGCAGCGCGCCGCGCCCGAAAGCCCCACCTACGCCGAAGCCCGCCTCGGTCATCAGCGGCATCCAGAGCACGCCCACCGATTTGTTCTCGAGATCGCGGGTGCCGGGATATTTCGTCAGAAGGTAGTTCCGGGTGGCGTCGACCCGCGCGTCCAGCTTGGCACTGCCTGCGCTGCCCACGCCGTTGCCGCAGGCCGCAAGGCCGAGCCCCGCACCGCCCATCGCCAGAAGGGTCCGTCTGGAAAGTTTCGTCATGTCTGTCGCTCCGCTCGATATGCCCGATCTCGCGCCGGGCTGAATGGTCTTATTACGACCGCTTGGCACAATTAATAGACGAGGGAACCCGCTTTGTCACTTCTTCTTGAGCCAATTCACGCCGAAGTGGCAAGACCCTGCTCAGCCGTTACCGAGCAGTTTGGCGGCCTCCGGCGCGAAGTAGGTAAGCACGCCATCGCAGCCCGCGCGGCGGAAGCTCATCAGGCTTTCGAGCATGACCTTCTCGTGGTCGAGCCAGCCGTTCTTAACCGCCGCCATGATCATCGCGTATTCGCCCGAGACCTGATAGGCATAGGTCGGTACGCCGAACTGCTCTTTCACGCGGTGGCAGATGTCGAGATAGGGCATCCCCGGCTTCACCATGACCATGTCTGCGCCCTCCGACAGATCGCGCGCGACCAGCCGGATCGCCTCGTCGGAATTACCGGGGTTCATCTGATAGGTTTTCTTGTCGCCCTTGAGCGCACCGGTGGCGCCGACCGCGTCGCGGAATGGTCCATAGAAGCCGGAGGCATATTTCGCGGCATAGCTGAGGATCGTCACGTCCGAATGACCCGCGCCTTCGAGCGCCGAGCGCAGCGCCGTGATCCGCCCGTCCATCATGTCCGAAGGCCCGAGGATATCGGCCCCGGCTTCGGCCTGCGCGATCCCCATTTTCACAAGACACTCAACGGTTTCATCGTTTAGGATAACCCCGTCGCGCACCAGCCCGTCATGGCCGTTCGCATTGTAGGGGTCGAGCGCG
This sequence comes from Thioclava sp. IC9, assembly GCF_002213225.1. Lineage (NCBI taxonomy): Bacteria > Pseudomonadati > Pseudomonadota > Alphaproteobacteria > Rhodobacterales > Paracoccaceae > Thioclava > Thioclava sp. IC9. The sequence goes on along the minus strand of NZ_NBNX01000001.1, from coordinate 550,641 downwards.
ATATCGGTCATGATCGCGATCTCGGGCACCTCGGCCTTGATCGCGCGGATCACCCGGTTGGTGATGTTCTCGGGGTTCCAGGCCTCTTCGCAGGTCTCGGTCTTCACTGCCGGATCGGTATAGGGAAAGAGGCAGATCGCCGGGATGCCAAGCTTTGCGGCCTCTTCGGCGGCGCGCACCGCGCCCTCCAGCGTGCGGCGCACGACGCCCGGCATCGAGGGCACCTCGACATCCGCGCCCGGCACGTCGGTGATGAAGATCGGCCAGATCATGTCCTTCACGCTCAACCGGTGCTCCTGCGCGAGATCGCGAAGCGCTGCAGTGCGGCGCATCCGACGCAAACGGGTGTGGGGGAAGGGCGGAAGGATCGGGTTCATCGGCTGGCTCCTCTGGCTCGGGCAAAATGGGTGCCACGGATCGATGTAACAGGCAAGCGCGGCAGATCCGCGCGGGCTTCCGCTCGGGGCTGGGCTGGTCTATGCATCGTCAGGAGGGGGCGCGACACGACGACCCGGAAGAACGAGGGCGAGGGGCTTGGAAGTTTTCGACACGATCGCGCGGCTGATCGACCTGCGCAGCTTTTCCAACCTGTGGTATTGGATCGCCTTGGCCGCAGTCTGGTCTTCGGCCTCGCATTGGGTGTTGGGCGTGCCGTGGGACATGGTGATCCGCGCGCGCCGCAAGGGCGGCGACGCGGGTCAGGATCTGGCCGCGATGACGGCGCTGAGCGCACGGCGGCTGAACCGCATCCGGCGCGATGCCGGGTTCTCGATGTCGATCACCATCCCCTTCATGTTGAGCTTTCTCATCATCACCGGATTCATCTACGGCTCGGAGACGGCGCAGGCTTTCGCTCTGCTGCTGGTGCCGATGATGGCCGTGTTCGGCTTGAGCCTGCGACTGGCGCATAAGCTCGATTCAGAGCCCACGCTTGCGCATGACCCGGCGATTGCGATCAAGGCACTCTCGCGCCACCGGGTGAACGTGCAGGCGATCGGCGTGGTCGCGATCATCGTGAGCGCGCTCTGGGGAATGTATCAGAACCTTCTCGCCTCGATGCTGGTTTGACGCGCGAAGCAACTTGACACCGGAGACAGGCCGGATACCTCGCTTGGCTATGGAGCATTTTCTTCTCTCGGGCGCCCCGGAAGGGTTCGACGCCGCCTTGCTGGCCAAGGAACTTGCCAAGGGCAAGTCGGTCATCCATGTCGCGCGCGACGATCGCCGTCTGGCGGCCATGCGCGGGGCACTTGCGTTCTTTGCGCCCGAGGCGACGGTGCTGGACTTCCCGGCGTGGGACTGTCTGCCCTACGACCGCGTCTCGCCCAATGCCGATATCTCCGCCACGCGGATGGCGACGTTGGCCGCGCTGGCTTCGGGGATGCCCGGGCCGTTCGTTCTGCTGACGACGCTCTCAGCTGCCATGCAGCGCGTGCCCGCGCGCGAGGTGCTGGCGGGCGCGAGCTTCACCGCGCAGGTCGGCAAGCGGATCGACGAGCAGGCGTTGCGCGAATTCCTCGTCCGGATGGGCTTCTCGCAGGCCTCGACCGTCTCCGAGCCCGGCGATTACGCGATCCGCGGCGGCATCATCGACATCTTCCCGCCCGGCGAGGGCGGCCCGGTGCGGCTCGATCTGTTCGGCGATGTGCTGGACGATGCGCGCGGATTCGATCCGGTGACCCAGCGTACGACCGAGAAGCTGAAAGGCGTCGAGCTTGCGCCGGTCTCCGAGGTCATCCTCGACGAGGCGGCGATCACCCGTTTCCGGCAGAATTACCGGATCGAATTCGGCTCGGGCGGTGCGGAAGACCCGCTTTACGAGGCGGTTTCGGCAGGGCGCAAACAGGCGGGGATGGAGCATTGGCTGGGCTTCTTCCATGAAAAGCTCGAGACCATTTTCGACTATCTGCCCGATGCGTCGGTGATGCTCGACGACCAGATCGCGGCGCAGCAGGAAAGCCGTTGGGACGGCATCGCGGATCAGTACGACACGCGGCGCGAGGCGATGACCCGGCGCGACCGGCTGGACTCCGTCTACAAACCCGCGCCGCCGCAGCTTTTGTATTTGAACCCAGAGAGTTGGGAAGCGGTGTTGAAACCGCTTCGCGTGCTGCGCCTGCAGGTGATCCCGGCACCGCCCGGACCCGGGATCCTGAATGCGGGCGGGCGCGTGGGGCGCAATTTCGCGCCCGAGCGCAAGGTGGAAAATGTCAGCCTGTTCAGCGCTTTGAAAGACCATGTTCAAGCGCGTCTGGCCGATGGTCCCGTGGTGATCGCCTCGTGGTCCGAGGGGGCACGTGAGCGCCTCAAGGGCCTAATGGAAGACGAGGGCGTGATCGGCGCGAAGCTGATCGGATCGGCGCGCGAGATCGGGCCGGGGGTGAACCTCACGGTCTGGCCGCTCGACGAAGGGTTCGAAGCCCCGCGTGACGGCGGCGAGATGACCGTGATCTCGGAGCAGGACGTGCTGGGCGAACGGCTCGTCTCGAAGCCGCGGCGCAAGCGCAAGGCCGAGAATTTCCTGACCGAACACACGACGCTGTCGCCCGGCGATTTGGTCGTGCATGTCGATCACGGGGTGGGCCGTTACAAGGGGCTGGAGACGGTCACGGCCCTTGGCGCGCCGCATGAATGCGTGCTCTTGGAATATGCGGGCGGGGATCGCCTTTATCTGCCAGTCGAGAATATCGAACTGCTCAGCCGCTACGGCCATGAGGAGGGCTTGCTCGACAAGCTCGGCGGGGGCGCATGGCAGGCTAAAAAGGCCAAGCTGAAGGAACGCATCCGCCAGATCGCCGACAAGCTGATGCGGATCGCGGCAGAGCGTCACCTGCGCCACGCGCCCATTCTGGAAGCGCCGCATCACGAGTGGGAAAGCTTCGCCGCGCGCTTCCCCTATACCGAGACCGACGATCAGATGAGCGCGATCGAGGATGTGGTGGACGATCTGAAATCGGGCACGCCGATGGATCGTCTCGTCGTGGGCGATGTGGGCTTCGGCAAGACCGAGGTCGCGATGCGCGCGGCCTTCGTCGCCGCGCAATCGGGCATGCAGGTCGCGGTGATCGCGCCGACGACGCTGCTTGCGCGCCAGCATTACAAGACCTTCGCCGAACGCTTCCGGGGCACCGCGCTGAATGTGAAACCGCTCAGCCGCTTCGTCTCCGCCAAGGAGGCTACGAAGACCCGCGAGGGGCTGCGCGACGGCACGGTCGATATCGTGATCGGCACCCATGCGGTTCTGGCGAAATCGGTGAAATTCGCCAATCTCGGCCTGCTGGTCATCGACGAGGAGCAGCATTTCGGCGTGCAGCACAAAGAGCGCCTGAAAGAGATGCGCTCGGAAATCCACGTGCTCACGCTGACCGCGACGCCGATCCCGCGCACGCTGCAACTCTCATTGACCGGGGTGCGCGACCTGTCGATCATCGGCACGCCGCCCGTCGACCGCCTTGCGATCCGCACCTATGTCTCCGAATTCGACACGGTCACCGTGCGCGAAGCGCTTCTGCGCGAGCATTACCGGGGCGGGCAGAGCTTCTATGTCGTGCCGCGAATTTCCGATCTTCCCGAAATCGAGGAATTTCTGCAAACCCACGTGCCGGAGGTGAAATATCTCGTGGCGCATGGGCAGATGGCCGCGGGCGAGTTGGACGACCGGATGAACGCCTTCTACGACGGCAAATACGACGTCCTTCTGGCCACGACGATCGTGGAAAGTGGCCTCGACATCCCGACCGCGAACACGATGGTAATTCATCGCGCCGACATGTTCGGCCTCAGCCAGCTTTACCAGATACGGGGCCGGGTAGGCCGCGCGAAGACACGCGCCTATTGCTACCTGACGACGAAGCCGCGCATGCCGCTGACGCCACAAGCGCAGAAACGGCTGCGTCTGCTGGGCTCGCTCGACAGTCTCGGGGCCGGGTTCAACCTTGCGAGCCAGGACTTGGACCTGCGCGGCGCGGGCAACCTGCTGGGCGAGGAACAGTCGGGCCATATCCGCGAGGTGGGTTACGAGCTCTATCAGTCGATGCTGGAAGAGACGATCTCGAAGCTGAAATCGGGCGAATTGACCGAGACGGCGGATGGCGACTGGTCGCCGCAGATCAATCTCGGCGTGCCGGTGATGATCCCCGACAGCTACATCCCCGATCTCGACGTGCGCCTCGGCCTCTATCGTCGCCTGTCGAGCCTGACCACCAAGGTCGAGCTGGAAGGGTTCGCCGCCGAGCTGATCGACCGCTTTGGCGAACTGCCGAAAGAGGTCAACACTTTGCTGCTGGTCGTCCGGATCAAGGCGATGTGCAAACGCGCGATGATCGCCAAGCTCGATGCCGGGCCGAAGGGCGCGACCGTCCAGTTCCACAACGACAAGTTCCCCAACCCGCAGGGGCTCGTGGAATTCCTGACCGCACAGCGCGATCTGGCCAAGGTGAAGGACAACAAGCTGGTCATTCGCCGAGACTGGAAGAACGACAAGGACAAGATCAAAGGCGCCTTCGCGATCGCCCGCGATCTGGCCGAGAAGGTTATCGAGGCGAAGAAGACGAAGGCCTGAGCGGCTCCGCGCGGAACATCACCTGTCCGCGCGGCAGCATCCGGTCGTCGCGGATAAGGCGCCAGCCAGCCGCCTCCGCCATCGCGTAGAGCGCGGCTTCTGAAAGGTGATAGGGCGCGCGGGTCGCGTGGGTGACGACGCCGTCGTTTTGTCGGTGGATTGTGGCGCCTTCGGGGGCTAGGAATACCGTCAGTAGCAGGCACTCCAGTTGAGTAAAGCGCCGCAAGCCGTTGAAGCAATGTGCAATCGCGTCGCCTTCCAGATGCGGAAAGACACCGAAAGCGATGGCATGGGTGATCGTGTCGGTCACGCCATCAAAACCGAAATCCGCGTCTTCGACCAACTGCATAGGATCGAGCCGGTCGCGCGCCTCCAACTCCGCCGCATAGCCCGCAAGCATCAGTGCGCGCGAGGCATCCGTGGCCCAGTAATGGCCGGGCTCCAGATAGGGCACCGCCTTGCAGCCCAGCCGCAACGCCCCCGCACCGATATCGAGAAGGACATGATCGGGCCGCAGCCCGTGATCCAGAAGCGCGGCCATCTGCGCGCGGCCCGTCTCGTCCCAGCGGCCGCCCACGATGTCGCGGTGGCGTCCCTTGGCGAGCGCCTCATCATAGAACCCGGGGCGGGCATAGGGCGACGACATCGGTGAGGCTCCGTGACAAGGGCGATGCGCGCATATGTAGCTTTTGCACCTGCGCGTAAAGCCCCGTCAGCCGGTTTCCTGCGTCTTGCGGATCAGCCACCAGGCGAGGCTCGAGCAGGTCAGCGTCGCGATCACCATCGGCAGCGCAGTGCCGTTGAAGGACAGGCCCACCGGGGCTGCGATGATCACCGCGCCGACGGTCGAAATCGCCGACACGATGGACGCCGCCATGCCCGCGATATGGCCCATATGTTCCAGCGCCAGCGCGTTGAGATTTCCGAAGGTCAGGCCCGCCATCGCGAAGACCGAGACGGAGTAGATGAAGATGAACGGGAAGCCCGCCGCGCCGTCAGTGAACCCGAGCAGCACCAGCACCAGCATCACCGCCGAGATCGCCACCTGGGAGATATAGGTCCCCTTGACGATCTTGCGCATCCCCAGCCGCATCACGTAGCGCGCGTTGAAGATCGTGGCCGAGCCCGCGAGCAGCGCGCCGATCGCGAACCACATCGGGAAGGTGTCGGTGACGCCATGCGCCGCGTAAAGCTGCTGCGCGGTGGACAGCAGGCCGAACATCTGCCCGAAGCCCAGCGTCATCGTCACGATATAGAGACGCACATCCGAATGGGTGATCACCTCCAGCGCCGCGGCGCGCAGCTTGGATACGCTCAGCGGTCGGCGATCCTCGGGGGCGAGCGTTTCGGGTTGGCGGATCATCAGCCAGCTCACGCCGACGCAGCCGAAGACCATGAAGGCCCAGAATACGCCGCGCCAGCCCGCGAGAGCGATCACCAGTTGGCCGATCGAGGGGGCGACGGCCGGCACGAGGATGAAGATCATCATGATGAATGAGGTGATCTTCGCCATCTCGCGCCCGGCGAAGAGGTCGCGCACCAGCGCCATAACAGTGATCCGCGGACCCGATGCGCCGATCCCTTGCAGCACCCGCGCCGCCAGCAGCGCTTCGAGGCTTTGCGCATGGGCGGCGACGAAGGCTCCGACCATGTAGATCGCAATCCCCCCCGCGATGGTCTTGCGCCGCCCCAGCGCATCCGAGATCGGCCCGGCGAACAGCGTGCCCACGCCCATGCCCAGCACGAAGGCGGTCAGCACCAGCTGCGCACGGTTGACCGCGTCGGGGCTCAACTCTGCCGCGATCTGCGGCAGTGCCGGCAGCATCGCGTCGATCGAGAAGGCGACCGTCGCGATCAAGGAGGCGAGCATGACCGTCAGTTCGGGCAGCGAAAGGGGCGTGCGCGCCCGGGGCGCGTCAGAGATGTGGGACATTCTGGGGGACTTTCCGAGAGTCGGATCTATTCGAAACGCGAGCATAGGGAGCTGCGCCGATTTGGCCAGAGGGCCGGGCGCGCAGCCCCCTGTGCGCTCACGCGATAGTGACGGCGGCTGCGACGCCGGACAACTCGGTCAGTGCTGGGTCGCGTCGGACGGTGTGCCGGACAGCTCGTCGATGACCTGCAGCCACAGCTCGGTCGGTTGCGCGCCACTCACCAGATGAGCATTCGCGACAACGACCGAGGGCACCGCGTTGATCCCACGCTCGCGCGCATGTTGTTCCTTGGCGACGATCGTGTCGATATCGGCATCCGAAGCCAGAAGCCGCTCCACCAGTCGCGGGTCCATCCGCGCCGCCTCGGCCACTTCACACAGCACGGTCGAGTCGCCGATATTGCGCCCGTCGCTCCAATGTGCGGCCAGCAGCCCCTCCATCGCCTCTTCCTGCCGCTCTTCCAGCCCCGCCCAATAGAGCAGGCGATGCGCGTTGCGGGTGTTCGGCTGATGGGTGACGCGCTCGGGGTGGAAATCGTAGCCCTCGGCCTCCGCGATCTCGAGCAGCTGCACATGCATCTTCGCCGCCCCGTCCTGACCGAACTTCGCCTGCAGGTAATCGGCGCGCGCCATCCCCTCGGGCGGCATGGTCGGGTTCAGCTCGAAGGGCTGCCACGCACGCTGGAACGGATGGTCGGGGCGTTGGGCGAGCGCCCGGTCGAGCCGCGCCTTGCCGATGAAGCACCACGGGCAAACGGGATCGGCGAAAATATCGAGCGTGATCATGAGGTGACCTCCTGTTGCAGCATGGTGCGGATTTCCGAGCGCAGCACCTTGCCGTTGCGGTTGCGGGGCAGGGCGGCGATATGGGCGTAAAGGCGCGGCTGCTTGTAGCGTGCAAGCCGCGCCTCGGCATGGGCGCGCAGCGTCTCTTCTCCGGCGTCGCCGGTATAGGCCAGTGCGATGACGCTTGCATCGACTTTCACCGCGATTTCGACCGCGGCCACGTCGCCTGCGCCGGGGCAGTCATGCATGACCTCTTCGACCTCGATCGGCGAGACCCGGAAGCCGCCCGCATTCATCATATCATAGCCGCGTCCGAGATAGGTGATCGCACCATCTTCGCCCATCGAGACCGTGTCGCCGGTGACGAACCACGGGCCGATCCGGCGCGCCGCAGTCTCTTCGGGCGCGTTCCAATAGCCCAGATAGAGCCCCGGATCGCTTTCATGGATTGCCAGCTGACCCGGCTCGCCGCGCGGCACCGGTTGCCCGTCTTCACCCAGCACGGCGACATGACGGCCCGCCTGCGGATAGCCGCAGGTGCCGGGCGGCGCGGGATGGTCCGGACTGCCCGAGATGAAGGTCGAGCATTCGGACATGCCGAGCGCCTCATAGACCCTGGTGCCCGTCGCCGCGATCCAGGCCGCGCGCGTGGGCTCCGGCAGCGCCTCGCCCGCGCTCAGCCCATGGCGTAGCTTCGGCAGCGATAGCGCCTCATGATGTTTCAGGATTTGCCGGTAGACTCCGGGAGCGGCGGCGAAGATCGTCGCGTCGAAGCGCTTGAGCAGCAGGGGCAGGCTGCGCGGCTCCACGCCGTCCGCCGGGATCAGCGCGGTGGCGCCCAGCGTCCACGGGTCCATCAGCCCGGTGCCGAGCGTATAGGTCCAGTTGAAGGCGCCTGCATGCATCAGACGGTCGTCGGGCCCCATGCCATACCAGCCGCGATACATCATCTGCCGCGCCCAGATCGCGCGATGCGCATGCATCACGGCGCGCGCCGAGCCGCCCGTGCCGGAGGTGAAGATCATATAGGCGAGGCGGTTCGGATCGCCCATTGCGTAGTCGCAGGGGGCGGCGTCCTCGGCCTTGCGCAGAATATCGGCGGGGATCACGTGCGCCGGATGATCGGGTAGGGCGATCCCATCGCCCGCCACGACAGCCGCCGGATCGAGATCGGCCGCCAGTTTGGTAATCTCCGCCTCGGTCAGCTGCGCCGATGTCGGCACCGGCACCAGCCCGGCTGCGATGGCGCCAAGGAAAGCGATGGGAAATTCCGGCCCGTTGCCCAGCCGCAGCATCACGCGATCCCCGGGCGTCAGCCCGGCGTCCAACAACAGCGTTCCCGCACCGCGCACCGCCGCGGTCAGCCGCCCATAGGACCAGCGCTGCGCGCCCGAAGGCTTCACGATCTGCATCGCCAGCTTGTCCGGGGTCGCCGCGCCTGCCGCCAGAACATGCGCGGCCATGTTGAAGGCGCTCGGCGGGGCGGGGATCGGGTCTGTGCGGTAAACGGAATCCATGCCGCCTAGCTAGGACGCGGCGCGCGCCCGAGCAAGCCCGAACGCGCGACCTTCACTCTGACTTCGCCTTGGCGAAATTATCTTGGGGTGGAACGAGCTGCCTTCCAGTGGAAGGACGCCCCGCCGAACGCCCGGAGCGCAAACGAAGGGCCACGACGCCGCGGGGCAGAGCCCCCTGCAACTTTAGCCATGTGCGACCGTGCGCGGGAGCAAAGCGCCCATGTGACGTGAAGTTTGCGCGCCTATGCGCGGGCTAAGCTTACTCGTCCTCTTCCTCGTCGTCGCCGAAGCGCGCGTCGTCGTCATATTCGTCCTCGCCTTCGGGGACGTATTTCGAGGAGGCCGCGATCGAGTGACCGTCATGAGTCGGGTCCATGATCACGTCGGAGGGCAATTCGCCTCGCATCCAGTCGCGAATTTCGTCGCGCGCGTCGGCGGGCTCCTGTTCGGTCAGCTCGGCGATATAGCGGATGAAGGCTTTCTGATCGCCGTCGATCTCGTCAAGCTCGGCCTCGTCGGCATCCGGCCACCGATCCACGATAGCCTCGTAAAATGCCGCCCAGTTTTCCTCGATATGGTGCCATTTCATCGCTTTTGATCCTTTTCTTCACGGCGCGTGTCGCGGGTGACCCTCATACTGAGAAAGGGACGCGCGCGGGGCTTTGCAAGGCACAAGGCCGAGATAGCTCGCGCGGTTCCATATCGCGTTGAATTCCGGGAGTTACCTGAACCAGCCCTGCACCGAACGGGCACCGCCCGAGATGTCGTCGCCCACACCGGCCACCGTGTTGCAGCCCGCCATTGCCGCAGCGATCGCTGCCAGAAGGATGAGTTTCTTCATTGTCCTGCCTCTTCGTACCACCAGACATCGGGCTCGAAGCCCGGCCATGCCCCGTATAGCGGGGTCTTCTCAGGGTAGTGAAGCTGCTTGATATGGGCGATCCGGTCAACCGGTGCGTACCAGATCGGAATGACATAGCGGCCCGCAGTCAACACCCGGTCGAGAGCACGGGTCGCGGCGACGAAATCCTCGTGGCTTTTCGCATCGAGCATGGCCTTCACCATCGCCTCGGCGGCTGGGGAATTCATGCCCATCCAGTTGCGCGAGCCGGGCTCTTTCACGCCTTTCGAGCCCCAGTAGAGGTTCTGCTCGTTGCCGGGCGACAGTGACAGAGCGCGCCAGTACCACGCCATGTCGAAATCATAGGAATTGGTGCGCTGTGTGTATTGCGCATCGTCGATCACGGTCACTTTCGGGAAGATACCCAGCTTCTTGAGCGCCTCGGTGTAGATGTCGACGATGCTTTGCGTCTCGGCCGCGCCCTGTTGCAGCACGATCTCGAAGGTGAAGGGCTTGCCGTCCTTCTTGAGCACGCCATCGCTGTCGACCTGCCAGCCGGCCTCTTCCAGCAGCTTCGCGGCGGCGCGCATGTTCTTGCGGTTGCGCACGCCGCCGTCGGACGTAGGCAGGCTGTAGCCGTCGATCGTGCCGGGCGGGAGCTGATCGGCGAAGGGCTCCAGCAGGGCCTTCACCTTGCCCGCGGCGGCGCCGTGCTCCATCCCCAGCTCGGAATTCGAGAAGTAGGACGAGATCCGCGGCTCCGCGCCGCCATTGATGGTCTTGTTGATGAATTCGAAGTTGAACGCGTCGATCATCGCCTGACGCACCCGCCAATCCGCGAAAACCGGGTTGCGGGTGTTCATCACCAGCCCCTTGATCCCCGAGGGACGCCCGTTCGGAATCTCGGATTTGATCACGTCGCCCGATTGCACCGCCGGGAAGTCGTAGTTCCGGCCCCAGTCGGCCGCGTTCCATTCGGTGTAGCTGTCGGTCTCGCCGCCCTTGAAGGCTTCGAACACGACGCCGCCATCGCCGAAATAATCATAGCGGATCGTGTCGAAATTGTTCCGGCCCTTGTTGAAGCCCAGATCCTTCCCCCAGTAATCGGGGTTGCGTTTCAGCTCGATATATTTGCCCGGATCGACGCGGCCCACGACGTAGGGGCCGGAGCCGATCGGAGCCATATTCGTGGTGGAGGCGAAGTCGTGCCCCTCCCATTGCGACTTCTCGAGAACCGGGCGCATCCCCATGATCAGCGCCATTTCGCGGTCCTTCACCTCGGGTTTGAAGGTGATGCGGACCTTGCGATCGCCGGTCTTCTCGATCTTTTCGACCTTCGACCAGGCGTTCTGATAGCGCGGATGGCCTTCGGTCCCGAGCGTCTTGTAGGACCAGATGACATCCTCGACCGTCACCGGGTTGCCGTCCGAGAACTTGGCCTCGGGGCGCAGGGTGAATTCCACCCAAGTGCGGTCCGGGTCGGTCTCGACCGATTCGGCGAGAAGTCCGTAGAGCGTGAAAGGCTCGTCCATCGAGCGGCCCATCAGCGATTCGGCGACATAGCGGCTGATTCCTTCCGCCGGTCTCCCGTTCAGGATCCACGGGTTGAGCGAATCGAACATGCCGGCCACGCCAAATCTGATCTCGCCGCCCTTTGGGGCATCGGGATTGGCGTAGGGCAGATGGGTAAAGCCGGCGGGAAGTGCAGGCTCGCCGTACATTGCAATCGCAGGTTGTGGCTCCGCGGCAGCGATCCCTGTAAATACAGGGGCGAGCCCGAAAAGAGCCCCGCCGAGTAAATGGAAAAACACCGATCTCGTCATGTTAACAATCCCTGCCTTGCCTGCATTTATTGGCGCCAAGCTAGCGAGAGGTTTGAAACTGCGCAAACTTTTCCCTTGGAGAGCGGCGCAGGATTGCTTATAAGGGATGCACTGCTCGATAGGTTTCTTGCCTGTATGAAACCTGCCTCATGACTTGACGCCCGCCCTAGCGCGGGCGTCTTTTTTTACCTCATTACCCAAGAAAACAAGGCCCTCACCGCGATCTCACGCGGTATTGCGCTTGCAGCATGGCGTTCGCACGCGCGGCACGGCATGATCCCGGCGAATCCGTCACTTACGTCACCGAAGGAGAGAACATGTCGCTTCAGGGAAAAACCGCCGTCATTACCGGATCGAATTCCGGGATCGGTCTCGGGGTCGCGCGCGAACTCGCGCGCGCGGGCGCCGATATTGTCATCAACTCCTTCACCGACCGCGACGAGGATCATAAGCTCGCCGCCGATATCGCATCGGAATTCGGTGTCACCGCGCGCTACATCAAGGCCGATCTCTCGAAAGGTGCCGAAGCGCGCGCCCTGATCGAGCAGGCGGGCAAATGCGATATTCTCGTGAACAATGCTGGCATCCAGCACGTCTCGCCGATCGAGGAATTCCCGGTCGAGAAGTGGGACGCGATCATCGCGATCATGCTGACCTCGGCCTTCCACACCACCGCCGTCGCGCTGCCGATGATGCGCAAGGCGGGTTGGGGCAGGGTCGTCAATATCGCCTCCGCGCACGGTCTGACCGCGTCGCCCTATAAATCGGCCTATGTCTCGGCCAAGCACGGCGTCGTGGGCCTGACCAAGGTCACCGCGCTCGAGACCGCGAAGGAAGACATCACCGTCAACGCGATCTGCCCGGGCTATGTGAAGACCCCGCTCGTCGAGGCGCAGATCCCCGACACGGCGAAGGAATACAACATGACCGAGGAAGAGGTGATCGAGAAGGTCATCCTCGCGCGCCAGCCGTCGAAGGAATTCGCGACGGTCGAGCAGATCGGCGGCACCGCCGTGTTCCTGTGCTCGGACGCGGCGGCGCAGATCACCGGGACCACGATCTCGGTCGATGGCGGCTGGACCGCGCTGTAACCTGAAAGACTGGCGGAGCGGTTTCGCTCCGCCTCTTCAATAGGGGCGTGACGAGACCGTACGCTCATGCGCCTGACGATGCGCGATCACGGCCTCCAGCCGGTTCTTCACCCCGTATTTCTGCATGATATTGGTCATGTAGAACTTTACCGTCTTCTCGCTGATCGCGAGGCGCTTGGCGATTTCGCGGTTTGTCTTGCCGCGCTCCAACTCGCGCAGCACCTGCATCTCGCGGTGGGTCAGGCTCTCGCTCTCGGATTTTTCCTGCCCCGAAAGCGCCGCCTGCAGCAGCGCCGCCGCGAAGCTCGGCGAAACGAATGTGCCGCCGTGCAGGATCGCGTCGATTGCCGCCTGGAGTTCCGAGACGCCGACCCCTTTGAGAATGTAGCCCTTCGCCCCCGCGCTCATCGCTTCGATCGCGGTGGCGGGCTCGTCGCAGGCGGTCAGCAGGATGCATTGCATGGACGGGTCGTGATCGATGATCTTGCGAAGCGCGTTCAACCCGCCGCCGGGCATGCTGAGATCGAGGATCATCACGTCGGGCCGTCGCGCCCGGGCAAGCTCGATCGCGTCGATGGCGGAACTGCCTTGATCGAGCACGTCGATATCGAGCGCGTCCTGCAGCACGGCGCACAGCCCCTGCCGGAAAATTGGATGGTCGTCTACAATACAAGCCGTCGTCGGCACAAAATCGGACATCGAAATACCCCTTGAACGATCCCGCGACCGCGTTCCCCAACGCGTGAAGGCCAAGCCATCCGGACTGTCGCGAAATTCGTCTTCCCCCCGGACGTCCAGAATGAAGAGGTCTTGAAGAAACACAATAAAGAAAGACGCTTATCATCTAGCCCCATCGGTGTATGGGCGTAGCTCCAAGGGTTTACCCTTGCGTCACTTTCAGCGGCGTTCCGGTTCGAGCGGGATACGGCAGATCACCTCCGATCCCTGCGGCTCAAGCAAGCGGAACTCGAGCGTGCCTCCCAGCGATTGCGCCCGGAATTGCATCCCCGGTAGACCAAGCCCGCCCTCGCGGTATTCGCGCTCCTGCGGGGGGGTGTGGCCGGGGGCCGCGCCGCTGTCGCTTATGCGCAGAACGAAATCGCCATCCTCTTGATAGGTTTCGATTTTCTGCGTCGAGCCTGGAGCGTGTCGCGCGGCATTGGCCAGCGCTTCCTGCACGATCCGGCCCAAGGTGCGCCGCGTCGTCTCGGACAGTTCCGGAGCGTCAGGTGCGAGCGAAAGCGTGACCTCCAAACCGGTGCGTCGGCGGTGATCGGTGGCGAGCGTTTCGACCAGCGCGGCCAGCGTCGGCGCAGCGTCGAATTGCGGCGCGACCAATCCGCCCGAGATGGCACGGATTTCCTCCATCGTCTTGCGCGCAACTTTTTTGATTTCCGAGACAATCCCGGCCGCTTTCGCTTCATCGGTCGCCCCGGGCGAACGAATCAGATGCTCCAGCCGGTCGATCTCCAGCACCAGGTAGGAGAGAAGCTGGCAGGCGCCGTCATGCAGGTCCGCGCCGATCCGACGTTTCGCGCGCTCGTCGATATCGGCGGCATTCCGCGCGGCTTCGGCGATCGAGCGGTGCAGTTGCGAATTGCCGAGCAGCAGCCGCTCGCGCTCGGCGAACTGGCGGCGGAGCTCGACGGTCTGGCGCTCGATCGTCAGGCTGCCGCGCTGCACGATCAGGAACAGCATGGTGAAGACGATGATCGCCACTGGCCCGACAAAGAGCCATGTCGTCTTGGCGGAGGTCAGCAGCGCGCCCCGGACCACATCGGCGTTCTGATAAAATTCTCCGACGGCAAGAATGGTGCCGGTCTCCAGGTCGCGCAGCGGCGCATAGATTTCATAGAGATGCACGCCCAGCGCGCGCTCGGCATCATGGGCCGCGTCCTCGAGATCGGGAAACCTTCCGAAGACATTCCCCTTGAGAGCCTCGAAGATCTCGTCGTCGGGCAGCACATGGCCAAGCCCTGCATCGGGCGCGAAGATCAGCTTGCCCTCGCGGCTCCAGATCTTGATGGCGAGGAAGTTGCCCTGTTTGCGAAACCCCTCCGCGAGCGCGTGCAGCGCGGCGAGATCTTGGGCGCGCAACGCATCCGATCGGCCCAGCGCCTGAACATGCGGCTGCAGAAGGTTCTGCATGTAGAAGGCGGCAGTGTCGGCAGAGGCGTCGAGAAGCCGGGTCGTCGCGCGGTTGTTGATCCAATAGGCGAGCGAGGCCAGCAAAAGGCTCAGCACCAGGCCCAGACCCACCAGAAACTGCAGGGATAACGAAAATCCCAGAAACCAGCGCAGCGGGTTGCGCACCGGCTGCACCCGGTCCGGGGCCCCCACATCCCCGACCTTGGTCGCATCGCTCTTAGACCTTCGTCCCATGTTCCCTTGCGTCCTTTGGCGAGGAGCGTTCCCGACCATAGGGGAAAATCGCGTTGGACCTAAGACAATTTTCGTCGTCCCGATTCGATGGCCTCATGGAAACAGGAAAAGCGCCGAGCTTGTGGGGGTGTCGGCGAGAGATGCGGCGCAGGGGTGTTTGCCATCTCGCACAGCCTCCTATGAACCGAGCTTCGGCAATGGGTGTGACACGGACCGCGATGCGCGGGCCGAATTGGTCTTAGGGGGCTACCATGACGATCAAACTGGCCGGAGCCGATCTCGATTATCTGCTGCAACAGGCAAATATCCTGAACGATTATTCGCGACTGACGAGCGCGCTCGACCCGAACGGGGTGCGCGAAGTGTCGGGCCACAACAACAACCTCGCGGGCGGCTATACCGTCGATGAGAACGGCAACGTCGTCTGGACCGGCGGTGGCAACGTGCATCCCGATTGGGGGCAGGCCGATACCGAGTTCCTGCGTATGTTCATGACAAACCACCCGACCGAGCCGGAATACGGCACCTCTTATGCGACCGTGCAGAAGATGTGGGTGACGCTGGTGCTGCCCGATAGCGAGGGCCGTCTGCCCGGCGATCTCGATTATGTCCCGACCTCGAAGCAGGTGCTGGTCGACAACCCGATGTCGATGTCGCCCTCGATGTTCGTGGCCGACTCGAACGGCGTGGCACCGGGTGCAACGGGCTACCTGCCGACCGTCGATGCGACGTCGATGATGACCGCGATGTCGGACGCGCAGCCGGAATACCAGTTCACAAGCGATGGATCGACGCTGGATATCCTCAACAGCTCTGTCGTGGTGGATTCGACGCCGCGCCTGATCTCGCAGCTGATCAGCAGCTCGAATGTCGACATGACCGATCCGAACTACAACCCGGCTGCGGTCGCGGCGATGAACGCGCTTGGCGGCTCGGCAGTGGATGTGTCGAACTCCGTGGTGGGCGATATCACCACCGCATTTATCCCGAATCCCGGCGTGCTGGGCGGGGTGAGCTATAACGAATGGTTCGTGGCCTTCGGTCAGTTCTTCGATCACGGGCTGGATTTCATCCAGAAGACCGGCGGCGTGGTGATGATCCCGCTGAGCCCGAACGATCCGCTCTACGTTGATCCGATGTATGCGCCGAACCCGGATTACGTGGATGCGGCGACCACGCCGAACGTTCCCGAGATGATCGCGACGAACCCGTCTTACATTCCCGGCGTCTCGAACATGATGATGCTGAGCCGCGGGAAACTGTCGAACCCCGATACGGATTTCGACGATCAGGGCAACCTGCTGCCGGGTGTCACGCCGCTCTACAACAACAATACCGGCCTGATGATCGATCAGAGCCAGACCTACGGCTCGCACGAGTCGGTCAACGCGCTGCTGCGGCACTACGATGCGAATGGCGTCGTCACTGGCAGGCTGATCACCGGATCCGAGGACGGGATCGTCCATCGCCAGGATGCGAATGGAAATCTCGTGGCGCTCGACGTTTCGGACGGCTCGGCAATCGCGCCCGATGGTACGGAGGTCACGGGTAAGGACGAGCTTGCGACCTGGGCCGACATGAAGGTCAACGCGATGCGGATTGGCGTCGAGCTGATCGACACGGATGTGCTCGACTGCCCGTGGATCAACGCCGATGCGATCGGTCGGCTGAACTTCACGCCGCAGCAGGATTTCCACTTCCGTTCGGATCAGAGCATCGCCGATATCGACGAGATCGCTTCCACGATCGGGATCGATATCAACGGCATGACCTACGAGTCCTACGCGCAACTGGAAGCCGCGGGCTACGATCCCTTCGTGCGTTGGACGCTGCAGGATGCAATGGACGGCCATTGCGCGGCGGCTGATATCGGCGAAGTGCGCACGACGAACCAGCCGATCCTGATCGATATCGCGCATGGCGCGACGCCGGGCCTCGACTTCCAGGGCAACGAGCTGAACCCGGCCTCGGATCCGAATTCGGGCGCTTTCACCTATGACGACGCGCTTCTGGCCCGTCACAAGGTCTCGGGCGACGGCCGCGTGAACGAGAACATCACGCTCACCTCGGTCCACCACGTCTTCCACGAAGAGCACAACATCCAGGCCCATAACATCATGATGTCGGCGGTCCGCGATGCGATCGAGACCGGTGACCTCAGTGGCCTGAACGGGACCGACGCGGCCAACGAGGGCTGGCTCGCGGTGGATGTCGATCAGGCCACCTTCGACAGCTGGGCAACGACGAACCTGAACGACGAAGGGGCGGTGCAGGACATCGTCGACAGCCTCACCTGGGATGGCGAACGCGTCTACCAGGCCGCACGTCTGATCACCGAGAGCGAGTACAACCACGTCGCGGTCGATCAATACATGACGACGCTCTACCCGGCGCTGCCGGAATTCGTGTCCTACTCGGCCGATATCAACCTCAATATCAGCCTTGAATTCGCGCAGGCGGTGTTCCGTCTAGGCCACTCGCAACTGCGCGAGACCGTGCAGATCGCGGTGACTGACGACGCCGGCGTCCATCCGGGCGAGCCGGGCTACGTGCCGACCTATGTCGAAAGGGGTCTCTTCGACGTCTTCCTCAATCCCGATCAGTTCGACGCCTACGGCGCATCCGGGATCGCTGCGGGTCTGCTGTCCCAGCAAGGCAACGAGATGGACGAATTCGTCACCGCGGCCCTGCAGCAATCGCTGGTCGGCGTGCCGCTCGACCTGGCCGCGCTGAATATCGCGCGCGGTCGCGATGTCGGGCTGCCGACGCTGAACGAACTGCGCCAGCAGGTATTCGACGGGCTGATGCAGAATACCTCGAACAACGCCAATGGCGCGGGCATCGCGCCCTATCACAGCTGGGAAGATTTCGGCGCGCATCTGCGCACCCCGGAATCGCTGGTGAACTTCATCGCGGCCTATGGCCGGGACGAAGCGGGCACGTTCAAGCTGCAAGAGGCGCGCGACGCCTATCAGGCGGGCACGGGCGAGCTGTGGCAGATCCGCGAGAAGGCGCAGGCGATCATCGATGCGGCGGCGGATCCGTCCGATCAGCTGCATGACGCGGCGCTGATGTTCATGCGCGGCTCGGGCGAGCCCACTTACACTCCGGGCGAGGGCTGGACGCTCTCGGGCGGTTCGGGCGATCAGGGCTTCTGGGATATCGACCTCTGGGTCGGCGGCTTGGCCGAACAGCCGATGTTCGATGGCCCGCTCGGCACGACGTTCAGCTTCATCATGCTGGACTTCACGCAGCGCCTGCAGGATGGCGACCGGTTCTATTACCTCTACCGGATGCCGGTCGGTCACCATCTGGGCGACCAGATCATCGGCGAGCAATTCGCCCACCTGATCATGCGCACCACCGGGCTGGAGCATATCCCGGACGCCTTCGCGACGCCCTCGGCCACCTATGTGCTCGACGGCGAGACCTCGGCGGGCACCTTCAACGACAATGCCCGCGATGGTCTGGTGGCGGATGGCACCGACGCCTACCAATACAACGATTACTTCAACGCCACGCTGGAGCGGCTGCCCGACGAGGTGCGCCAGATCGACGTCGGCAATGGCAGCTTCGAAGAGCAGGTCATGGGCAACGGTGTCGGCACGACCAACACGAACGGCACCTACCTGAACGGCGCGCCGCAGGGTTGGCAGCTGACCAATGGCGGCACCTGGGCGCCCGAGACCGAAGTGCTCTCGGCCGATCCCAATCCGCCGGTGGACGGCGCGATGCTGACCGGCGATCAGGTCGCCTATCTCGGCGATGCCGCAATCCTGTCGAAGACGGTGCAGACACCGCTCGTCGAGAACGCGACCTATACACTGACCTTCGACGTGATTGACCGGCTCGACCGTGAAGCGACCGGCGGCGAGGCGAAGCTCTTCGACAGCAACGGAAATCTGCTGGGCTCGGTCATCTTCGACCCGCCGACCGAGAACGGTGGCAAGGTGACGGTGACGCTGGTGAGCGACCCGATCCCGGCTTCCTCGGCGGGGCTGGACCTGCGCATCGTGATCGAGAAATTCGATCTCGCGGGCTCGATGGACCAGATCCTGATCGACAATGTCCAACTCACCGAGAGCATCCCCGGCGGTCCGGCCAATGACGGCCATATCACGGTGATCGGCCTCTCCGGCGACGACTTCATCGTCGGCGCTCTGGGCGATGACGTGCTCTACGGCGACGAAGGCAATGACCGCATCGAAGGCGCGCAGGGTAACGATCACATCTATGGCGGCGACGGCGACGACTACATCACCGATTACGAGAACGACGACTTCATTCTCGGCGGACTCGGTAACGACACGATCTTCGCCGGTCCCGGCGTGCTCGATACGGCGCATGGCAACGAGGGCGATGACGAGGTCCATGGCGGCGACGGCATCGACGAGGTCTTCGGCGACGACGGCGATGACCGGCTCTATGGCGAGGGCGACACCGACCTGATGATGGGCGGTGACGGCAACGACTACATGGATGGCGGCGACAGCGTCGACGAGATGTTCGGCGGCAACGGCGCGGACTGGATGGTCGGCGGCGTCGGCGACGACAACATCAACGGCGGCTCGGGCAACGACCTGCTCGAAGGCGGCCTCGGCCCGACCGCGAACGATGGCGACCGCCTCAACGGCGACAGCCCCGCGCAGCTCAACCCGGTGATCGAGTTCAACGGCGACGGCACCGAGGGCGACATGGATATCGGCTCCTACGAGGACGCCTATATCAACGTGATCGCGAACCTGCAGACCTCGAACAACGCAGGCACCGGGTCGGTCCTGATGGACCAGTACGCCTTCCTCGAAGGGCTCGTGGGCTCGCAATACAATGACGAGTTGACCGGCGCGGACGAGAACGGCATCGGCTCCAACGGGATGAACAACTATCTCGTGGGCGGCGGCGGCGATGACAAGCTGACCGGTCTGGGCGATGGGGGCGACGAGACCACGGGTCAGGCCGATTTCATCTTCGGCGACAGCGTGGTCGTGGACTCGAACCTCTACTGGATCGGCGACAACCGTCACGACCAGTCGGTGTTCGAGGTCAAGCGGATCGAGAACTGGTACGGCACCGGCGACACCCGTGTGGTGTTCTCGGACGGCTCGCTGGGCCACATCCTCGGCGACACCGGGGCGGAGGGCACCGACACCGCGCTCTATACCGGCAACCGCGACGACTACCGCATCGAGCTGATCGCGATGAACGACCAGCAGGCGGTTCGGATCACCGATCTTCGCAGCGGCACCGACAACCAGGGGAACCCGGTCGCGACCGATGGCGTGGATATCCTCGTCGGCGTCGAATTCGCCAAGTTCGCGAATGGCGAGATGCTCTCGCTCGCGGCGGACCCGATGTCCGACATCATGATGAACGCCACCGGGAACCGTGGCGGCGGAACTATCGCGACGCTAAGCGCGGATGTACCTTTCGACGGGCAGGCGACCTACGAACTGGTCGGAGGCTCGCCGGAGATGCGACTTCGCGGCGCCAATAACGATGAGCTTCGCGTCGCGGGCGGGCTTGGCGACAACGAGACGCTGAGCGCGACGATCCGTGCCACCGACCTCACCGGGACGCAGGTCACCGAGACCCTCAACATCGTCACCGGCGATGCCGGAGACAATACGATCGATCTGAGCGGCTCGACCAACGACACCTTGGTCTACGGTCGCGAGGGTAATGACACGATCACCGGCGGGGCGGGCGACGACTCCTTCGTCTGGACGGTAACGAACCAGCGTCCCAATCGGCCAGAGCGCCCGGACGGTCGCGATTTCGTGGATGGAGGCGCCAATGGGGCGGCGGGAGATCGCTTCGTCGTGTCGGGCAACAACACCCGCGAGACCTTCGCGATCTACACGCTCGCTGCTGCGCTTGACGCGGGGATAGCGGTTCAGAATCTCGCGAACGCCGAGATTATCATCACACGCGACGGTGTCGTGATCGCGGAACTTGCCAATATCGAGGAAATCACGATCAACACGCTCGACGTGACCGCGGACAACGGCAATGGCGTGCCCGACGGCGCGAATCCGCGGCGCGGCGACACGGTCCAGATCGTGGGCGATTTCTCGGGCACGAGCCTCGCCTATTCCACGATCACCATCAATGGCGACGCGGGCGACGACACGGTCGACATCTCGGGACTCACCTCGGATCACCGCATCGTCTTCAACGGCGGCGGCGGAGATGACATGGTGGTCGGCGGCGAACGTCCGCAGGACGAAGTTCACGGTGCCCGCTATGGCACGCGCTCGGAGAGTTCCGATCAGGACGGCTCGAACAGCGGCAGCGATGGCGGCGCCGACGACAGTTCCGACGACGCGATGTCCGACGGGGTGGTGCTGGTCGGCGACGACACCGCCGAGACCTTCATCGGAATGGAGGGCAATGACGTCATCTTCGCAGGCGGCGGCGCGGACAATGCGCTTGGCAACGGCGGCGACGACATGATCTTCGGCGATGGCGGGGCGGATCGCCTCTTCGGCGGCGACGGTGACGACGTGATCGAAGCCGGCAAGGGGCATGACATGGTCTTCGCCGATGATGGCGACGACACGGTCATCGCGACCGAGGATGACGGGGCCGACAGCTACTGGGGCGGAGAGGGCTCGGATACGCTCGACTACGCCGCGATCCAGGCCTCGGTCGAGGTCGATCTGGGCCACGGCACCAACGGCCACGGCCAGGTGATGATCGGCGAGACCGCCGACCAGATCTACAGCTTCGAGAACGTCATCACCGGCAGCGGCGACGACACGATCATCGCCAACGGTGCGGTCAACGTGATGGATGGCGGCGGCGGCCACGACACCTTCGTGTTCAACTCCGCAGCCGATGCCGACGGCGACCGGATCAACGGCTTCGCACCGGGCGACAAGATCGACCTGAGCGGGATCGACGCAGATCACGGCGCGGCCGGTTCGCAATCCTTCGTCTTGTTCGCGGCTGGCGATTTCAGCGCCGCGGGCGAACTGCGGGTCTCCTTCGAGATGCGCGACGATGGCGAGCACACCATCATCGCCGGCAATGTCGACGACGATCTGGATGCCGATTTCGAGATCGACATCACGGGTCATCACATGCTCGACGCCTCTGATTTCAACGGAGTGAACTAAGGGTTGGCGCCCGGCGGAGGGGTCCGTCGGGCGCTTTGTACATAAGTCTCAAGATCTTGGTGGGAGGATCACATGAGCAACGCACGTCGTCGTTTTCAAGCCAGCGAAGAACTCGTTTCCGAGCGTCTGGGCCGTTATCGCGGTCTGATCGTCTTTCTCCTCGGACTGTCCTTCGTGATCAGCCTGCTCGCGCTGACGGGCTCGTTCTACATGCTGCAGATCTATGACCGGGCGCTGACCAGCGGCTCGGTTCCGACGCTGCTTGCACTCTCTGTTCTGGCCATCGCGCTCTATCTGTTTCAGGGGCTGTTCGATGTGCTGCGCAACCAGATACTCGTGCGGGTCGGTGCGCGGATCGACAACCGCCTCGCGCCGCTCGCGCATCGGGTGGCAATCGAAATGCCCCGCTTCGGCTATTCCACGTCCGAGGCGTTGGAGCGCGGCCGCGACGTCGACACGATCCGCAGCTTCGTCTCGGGGGCAGGGGCCATCGCGCTTCTCGACCTGCCGTGGATGCCGCTGTTTCTGGGCTTCGTCTACATGCTGCATCCGCTATTGGGGCTGCTGACCATCGGCGGTGCCTGCGTGCTGATCACGCTGACCGTCATCACCGAGATGCTGTCGCGCCGTTCGGGCCGGGAGCTGCAGAAGGCCTCCATCGCCCGCGCGATGATCGCCGATACCAACACGCGCAATGCCGACGTGCTGCACGCGATGGGCTTCGGCCGCCGCGCGGTGGAGCGGTTCGGCACCGCCAATGCGGAACACCTGCGCCTGCATGCGCGCACCAGCGACATCACCGGCACACTGAGCGGGTTGTCGAAGGTCACGCGGATGATGCTGCAATCGGCGCTGCTGGGCCTCGGCGCGTATCTGACCATCGTGGGCGAGCTGTCGCCCGGTGCGATCATCGCCTGTTCGGTCGCAGCCTCGCGCGCACTCGCGCCGGTGGAAATGGCGATCGGCAACTGGAAGGGCTTCACTGCCGCGCGCCGCAGCCATGCGCGTCTGCGCGACACGCTGGCGACGCTCGAGGATGACGACAGCCTGATCGCTCTACCCGCGCCGACCGAGAGCTTCACGGTCGAGGGGATGACGGTCGTCGCGCCGGGCTCCGGCGCGGTGCTGCTGGGCGATGTCAGTTTCGATCTCAAAGCCGGCGATGCGCTCGGCCTGGTCGGGCCGTCGGGCTCGGGCAAGACGACGCTCGCCAAGGGCATCGTCGGGATCTGGCCGCTGCTGCGCGGGCATGTCCGTTTCGACGGGGCCGCGCTCGACCAGTGGCGCGTGGATCTGCTGGGCGATCATATCGGCTACCTGCCGCAGGAGGTTTCGCTGATGGAAGGCACGGTCGCCGAGAATATCGCGCGCTTTGCGCCGGACGCGACGGATGCCGATGTGGTGGCCGCGGCGAAGGCCGCGGGTGCGCATCAGACGATCATCCATCTGCCCGATGGCTACCAGACGCAGCTGGGCCCCTTCGGCACCTCGCTCTCGGCGGGGCAGCGTCAGCGGGTCGGTCTGGCGCGTGCGCTCTACGGCGCGCCGTTCCTTGTGGTACTGGACGAGCCGAACTCGAACCTCGACGCCGATGGCGAAGCGGCACTCAGCGCGGCCATCGCCTCGGTCCGCGCGCGTGGCGGCATCGTGGTGGTGATCGCGCATCGCCCGAAGGCGCTCGAATCCGTGAATCTCGTGGGCTTCGTCCAGGGCGGCAAGCTGGTGGCCTTCGGCCCCAAAGACGAGATCGTGAACCGCTCCGTCGGGCTCAAACCGCTGCCCAAGGGAAAACCCACGGCACCGGCGGCGGAGCTGGGAGACAGTATCGAGCAGGCGGTGGGCTGAGCCATGGAACAGGACAAGCTCAAGCTCGGTATCCCGGACGACGAAGCGGCCATCGCGCCGATGCAGAAATACCGTGCGCCGGAACGGCGCTCGGTCTGGCCCGGCCGCGCAGCGGTGGGGCTGGTCGCCATTGCCTGGGCTGCGCTCGCGCGCAAGCTCTTCGGCACGGATGCGGCGCAGGCGGAAGGCGTTCAGGATGGACCGGCCCACCCCCCGGCAGATCCCGACGCCCCCGCCGGCCCGCAGACGCCGAACGCGCATCACATCCCCGAAATGGGGCCGAGTGACGTGCTTACGGAGGAAAACACGCCGCCCGATCCGTTGCCCGACAACGTGATCCTGTTCCCGGGCGCCAATCCCGCGCCCTTCACGCTTTCGCCGCAGCGATGGCACGCTAAGCACAAGGCGACGGTGGAGGCGCAGGGCGATACGCTGTTCTTCCCGGACGCGATCGAGGTCAAGGAACTCGATCTTCCGAAAGTGCCGGTCTTCACCTCGACCCGTGCCGCTGCACGCAAGGCGCGTGAAAGCCGGGGCGCTCCCGATGAAGCCCGTCCTCCGGACGCGGCGACCGAAGCCCCCCGCAACCGTGAGCCGGAGACGAAGGGGCCGGTTCGGCTGTCGCCCGGACGGCGGGATGAGAGCTTCTTCATCGTGGCGGCGGTCCTGCTGACCGGGGCGAGCGATCCCGATGGCGACCCGCTCTCGATCCTGTCGATGCAAGCGCAAGGCGGCGAAGTGATCGCCCATGGCGCGGGCGAATGGCTGATCAAGCCCGATCAGGGCTTCGAGGGCGAGCTGGTGATCACCTACGATCTCAGCGACGGCGCGCTGTCGATCGGCCAGACCGCGACCGCGCTGATCCTGCCACCCGAGTATCACGACGTGATCGGCACCGCCGAAGACGATCTGCTGCTCGGCACGCCCGACCGCGACGCGATGCGGGGCGAGGGGGGCGACGACATCCTCTATGGCCGCGAGGGCGACGACATGCTCGACGGCGGAGAGGGCTGCGACGTGCTGATCGGCGGCGCGGGCGCGGACGTGATCTATGGCGGCGCCGGCAACGACACGGTCTTCGCGGGCGCGGGTGACGACATTGTCTTCGGCGAGGTCGGGGCGGACCTGCTGCATGGCGAGGACGGCAATGACTATCTCGACGGTGGCTCCGGCGCGGATAGCCTAGATGGCGGGGCGGGCAACGACACGTTGGTCGGCGGCGAGGGCTCCGATCTGCTCGACGGTGGCGCGGGCGAGGACCTCGTGACCGGCGGCGCGGGCGAGGACCGCATCGTGGTTTCGCAAATCGCGGAGGCTACGGGCGACAGCTACGATGGCGGCGCGGGCTCGGACACGCTCGATCTGCACCGCATCGCGGAGTCGGTCACCGTCGATCTGTCTTCAGGGACAATGACGAGCGAGACCGGCGAAGCGACGCTCGTCAGTATCGAGAACGTCGCTTCCGGCGCCGGAGATGACCAGCTGATCGCAAGTGATGCCTGCAACCTGTTCAGCGGCGGCGAAGGCGAGGACGTGTTCGTCTTCACCTCGGTCTCTGCGATCCGGAACGCGGGCGCGGGCCATGACCGCATCACCGATTTCGAGCCCGGCGACCGGATAGACTTCTCGCATATCGACCCGATGGGCGAAGGCTATGGTGAAATGCGGCTGTTCTACGCCGGTGCCAATGGCGAGGTCGCCGAGGCGCGTGGAGGCGTTTTCGTGGCTTACGAGATCGAAGACGGCGACGAGGGGCACGAATTCACCATCGTGAAAGCCAAGCTCAGCGCGCAGCACGAGGATGGCAGCGTCGAGGATTACGACTTCGAGATCGAACTCGACGGCCATCACACGCTGGAAGAAACCAATTTTCTGTTTGACTGCGACGCGACCGTCTGACGGGCGCTCGCGAGTTTTTGGTGGGGGGAACCGAAAATGACTAAGACTGACCATGATCCGGCCCTGTTCTCGATCCGTGCGCGGATCCTGTTCGCGACGGCCTTTCTGGGCGCGCTGATCCTCGTCTTCGGCGGATGGGCGGCGCAGGCGAAACTCTCCGGCGCGGTGATTGCGCAGGGGCAGGTTGCGGTGAAATCGCAGCTGAAGGTCGTGCAGCACCCGGACGGCGGCGTGATCCGCGAGATCCGCGTGGAGAACGGCGATCTCGTGCAGGCGGGGGATGTCGTGCTGAGCCTCGACGACACGCAGCTGCGCTCGGAACTGGGGATCGTCGAGACCCAGATCCGCGAGCTTACCGGCCGCCGCGCGCGGCTCCTTGCAGTGCGCGACAGCGCCGTCGAGATCGTGTTCCCGGAGGGGTTCGATACCGCCGAGGAAACCGCCGCGATCGCGGATGGCGAGCGCCAGCTTCTGGCCCATGACCGGGCGATGCAGGACTTGCGCCGCGACCAGCTTTTGTCTCAGGTCGACCAGTTCGACGAGGAGATCCGCGCGCTCGAAGCGCAGCGCCACTCGAACGAGATCGAACGGCGTCTGCGCGGCGAAGATCATGCCCGGCTCGAGACGCTCCTGAAGAAGGGGCTGACCGAGAAAGGCGCGATCACCGAGATCGAGCGCGACATGGCGCGGCTCGACGGGGTCTCCGGAGAGATAGAGGCAAATATCGCGCGGGTGCGGGGCCAGATCAGCGAGTCGAACCTGCGCATCTTGGAACTGGATCATCAGGCGCGCACCGCCGCGCAGAAGGAGCTGCGCGACATCGACGCGCAGATGGCCGAACTGCATGAGCGCGCCGTGGCCGCGCGCGACCGGCTCTCGCGCACCGAGATCCGCGCGCCGATCGCAGGGGTGGTGAACGAGTTGGGCGTGCATACGGTGAACGGCGTGATCGCGCCCGGGGAGCGGGTGATGGCGATCGTCCCCGATGGCGAGCTGATCGTGGAGGCGCGGCTGCGCACCACCGATATCGACCAGGTCATGCCGGGGCAGCCGGTGCGGCTGCGCTTCACCGCGTTCAACCAGCGGACGACGCCGGAAGTGGCAGGCGAGGTGCGCGTCGTCGCGGCCTCGGCCACGAAGGACGAGAGCGGCGGTAACTACTATCTCTGCACCGTCGCACTGACCGAGGCGCCGGTGCTGCCTGACGGGCGGGGCTTGCGTCCGGGGATGCCGGTGGAGGTGTTCTTCCAGACGGGGGAGCGCACCGCGATCTCCTACCTGCTCAAGCCGGTCGCGGATCAGGTGCAGCGCACGATGCGCGAGGACTGAGGGCGCGAGGACTGAGATTTGATCCGGGGCGGGCCAAGGTCCGTCCCCGTTTCATTATGGATCAGTTGGCCGCTTGCGCCGCGCCCTTCGGCACCAGATGGGTGATCCCCGTCGCCGCTGCCCGCGCCAGTGCCGGATCGAGCGACATCGGGATATATTCGCCCGAACGCCACAGCTCTGACAGGTCGTCGTAATGGCGGCTCAGCGGATGGCCCGATTGCCCGGTCGAGATGATGAAGACCGAGCTGTCCGGATCGGCGAAATCGAGTACTTCGCGATAGCCCGCCGCATGGACATTGGCGAAGCGATCGGGCCCGTCGCCGCCCTTGGTCCGCCCGCGCATCAGGGTGAAATCGCCACCCGACGTCGATTGCCGGATATTCACGAACCATTTCAACCCCGGCACCTTGCCCAGCACCGGATTGTCCTGCTCGGCGACATGCGCGTCGCCCCAGCGCCAGCTTTCGATATTCGGCCCGTATTTCTTCGACAGGTCCAAGAGCGCCGCGTCGAGCGATTGCCGCGCGATATCGCTGCAGGTCTCCTTGGGCGCGGATTGGATGATGTCGCACCAATGGCTCGCGCCTTGGGTGTCGCGGAAGACGCGCTCGATGAACAGCGGCTCCAGATGGTCGAATTTCTTCGCCAGCGGGCCCAGCTCGTCGCGGATCAGCCGGTTTTGCAATTCGCGCATCCAGGCGGCGTAGATCAGCGGCTCGGGCAGATGCTCGGACATCTCGCCATCCCAACTCGCCAGCATCTCCAGCGCGCGCTGACGCATCCGCTCGGGCGTGCCGTCAGGCGCGGGATCGCCGGTATACCACAGGTTCGCACCGACCAGCGGCAGCAGGCCGCGCGCGGCGGGCGAGACGGTATCGAGCTGCGCCGAGATGAAGCTGTCGCGCGAATGCACCTCGCGCTCGCCCATCAGTTTCGACAGGCGCTGGATGCGCTGCGTGTCGCCCCAGTGGAACGAGACGTTATAGGGGAAGGGCCGGTCCACCGTCTTGTTGTTGGTGTTCACGACGATGCCACTTTTGGGCTCCACGAATTGCGGATTGTCCTTGAAAGGCAGGGCGCCTTTCCAGCGGTTTTCGGGTTTCCAGCCCGCGTTGGGCATCCGGCCCTGCGTGTCATTCGCCCGGTCGCGCAGCGGGATTTTCCCGGCGGTGACCAGCGCCACACCATCCTTGTCGGCCAGCGTGATATTCTGTGCAGGTGCTACGATCTCTTTTGCGGCGTCGAGCGCCTGCGGGATCGATTTCGCCCGCATCAGGTCCATCGCGCCGGTCATCGTGGTGTCTTTCGGATCGAAGGCCGTCCAGCTGAGCGACATCACCGAATGGGGCGGCGTCACCGTCGCCAGATCGAAATGGCTGCCGGGCAGAACCGGGCCGTTATCGGTCCAGCGCAGGGTCAGGGTCACGGGTTTCGCGTCCTTCACCTCGACGATCACCCGCTTGGTCTTGAAATGCTTCCAGCCATCGGGCGTGCGGTATTTCGTCGGATCGTCGGGGTCGATTTCCTCGATATGCAGGTCCTGATCGTCGACATAGGCCGTGGTCAGCCCCCAGCCCAGATCCTTGTTGCGGCCCGACAGCACGAGCGGCATTCCCGGGATCGTGCCGCCGATCACGCCGCCCGATTGCAGTTGCAGCCGCGCGAGATACCAGATCGAGGGCGCGGTGAGCCCAAGATGCGGATCGTTGGCCAGAAGCGCGCCGCCCGCGGCCGAGCGGTCAGGCCCCGCGGCCCATGCGTTGGACGCCCCGGCAGAGCCGCGCTCGGGGAAGGGCGAGAACGCGCCGGGCGCGCCGTTCTCTGCCGTCTGGATGCCTTTTTGCATTGTCGGGAACAGGCTAGCGTAATCGGGCAGCGCGGCGGTTGCCTGTTGTGGATCGTCGGGCATGATGTCGCGCACGAGATCCTTTCCGGCGAGCGAGACGCGGGCGCGCAGCACCTCGTCCTGCAGCTGGTTCGACAGCTGCACCGCCATCAGCTTCATGATCGCGAGCGAATCCGCGGGCGTCCAGTAGGAGATCTTGCTGTCAAAAAGGAAGAATTCCGGTGCGCCGCGCCCCATCGCGCCCTCGTTGACGATCTGGATCCACTGGTTGACGCCGCGCGCATAGGCCTGAAGCGCGGCCTTGGTGTAATCGTCCTGCGATGCCACCGAGTCGACCGCCGCCTGATAGAGGCCCAGCCGCCGCATCAGCTCGTCGGTCTTCAGCGTCTCCTGTCCGAACACCTCCGACAGCCGCCCCTGCACCGTGCGGCGCATCAGCGTCATCTGCCAGAGCCGGTCCTGCGCATGCGCCAGACCGAGGGCGAAGAACACGTCCGGGTCATTCTTGCCGAAGATATGCGGCACGTCCTCGGTGGAGCGCACGATCTCGACCGGGGCGGTGAGGCCAGTGACCTTGTAGGTCGCGTCGTAATCGGGCAGCGAGCGCGAGGCGAAGAAATAGATCAGCCCCCCGATGAGCACCACGCCCACGATAGCGGCCATGATCAGCCGAACGCCCCATCGAAATGCCTTGTACATCGAGCCCTCTGCGCGCCTCACCCGGAATCCCTCCGACCGGCGCATGAGTTGACGCGCCGGGATGGCGCGTTACTAGTTGAGCCCGACGCTACAATCAACGCGCTCGCGCTTCACGGGGCGCGGTTTCGTATTCACGCAAGGGAGAGGTCGATGGCGAAAGTTGCATTTCTGGGGCTTGGGGTGATGGGTTATCCGATGGCGGGGCATCTCGCATCGGCGGGCCACGAGGTCACGGTCTATAACCGCACGGTCTCCAAGGCCGAGAAATGGGTGTCCGAACATGGCGGTTCCGCCGCGCCCACGCCCCGCGAAGCGGCCAAGGGCGCCGATTTCGTGATGTCCTGTGTCGGCAACGACGACGATCTGCGCGAGGTCTGCCTTGGTAAGGACGGCGCGTTCAAGGGGATGAAAACCGGCGCGGTCTTCGTCGACCACACCACGGTTTCGGCTGCCGTGACCCGCGAATTGGCGGGCGAGGCGGCTGGCCACGGCGTGGCCTTCATCGACGCGCCGATCTCGGGCGGGCAGGCGGGGGCCGAGAACGGTCAGCTGTCGGTGATGTGCGGTGGCGATGCGGCGGCCTATGACAAGGCCGAGCCGGTGATCGACGCCTATGCCAAGATTTGCCGCCGTCTGGGCGAAAGCGGCGCCGGGCAGGTGACCAAGATGTGCAACCAGATCGCGATCGCGGGTCTGGTGCAGGGCCTCGCGGAAAGCCTCCACTTCGCCGAGAAGGCCGATCTCGACATCGCCGCCGTGGTCGAAGTGATCTCTCAGGGCGCGGCCGGCTCGTGGCAGATGGCGAACCGCTACGAGACCATGGCGAAGGACGAATTCGACTTCGGCTTCGCGGTGGACTGGATGCGCAAGGATCTGGGAATCTGCCTGAAGACCGGCGACGAGATCGGGGCCTCGCTGCCCGTCACCGCGCTGGTCGACCAGTTCTACAAGGACGTGCAGGCGATGGGCGGCAACCGCTGGGACACGTCCTCGCTGATCGCCCGCCTGCGCAAGCTGGGCTGAGCGGGCAGGGCGGCGGGCCATCGGGTCCGCTGCCCGCCCTTGCCGCTTCGGCGCTTGGCCCATAAACCTGCGCCATGCGCATCCTCGAGAACATCATCAGCGACCGCGGCTCGAAATACGCGGTTTCGGGCGGGCCCTGCACCTCCGAGGAGGAGGCCAAGGCCTTCGTCAAGGAACTCTGCCGGAAAAAGAAATATGCCAAGGCGACGCATAACACCTGGGCGCTTCTGACGGCAGACGCTCCGGTTAAGAACGACGACGGTGAGGCAGGCGCCGGCATGGTGATCCTGCGGATGCTCGAGCGCGAAGAGCTCTATGACCACATCATCGTCGTCACTCGCTGGTTCGGCGGCAAGCATCTGGGCGGCGACCGATTCCGTCATGTGCAGGAAGCGGTTCGCATTTATCTCGAGGATCTGCGCGCAGGCTGACATGCGCGCTTATCGCAGCGCCAGAACCGGGATCGCCGACGCGTCAGTGCCGGAGATATGGCCGACCGTCTTGGCCCCGCCGCTCTGGCTCAGCGCCTTCACAACGTCAGAGGCCAGCGGCCCCGCCGCCGACCCGTCGCTCGGCACCAGCCCGTCATCGCGAGTGATCGCCCCCATCCAGAGCCGCGCGCCGGACGCATCGGTATAGCGCGTCTGCCACATTCGCAGCCGCGGCAGCTTGTCGGTCGCGTCGCCCTCCGGAACGCGGGTGAAGCCAAGCTCGCTCGGCTTGTTGTTCCAGAAAAGCGGTGCGAGGGCTGCTCCGGGGCGTATCGTGTCGCGCACCGCTCCGAAGGCCGCGCCCGCCAGCGTCTTCAGCGTCACAGGATCGGCGCGCTGCCAGCCGATGGATGTCAGCGCGGCGGTAATCTGATCGGTGTTCGCCGCCCACATCCCGAGCGAAAGCGGGAACTGTTGCTCCGCATCGAGCGTCTGCGCCATCAGCGGCGCGTCGCTCAACGCCTGCGGCTCGGCCCCTTGGGCGATCACGATCAGCGGCTGCGCGACGGGCGGCGGGTTCAGCGCCTTGGAGTAGTCGCGCACCCGAACCATCGTGAAGCCCATAAGCGCGAGCGTCACGACTCCGATCACGCCGATCTGCCAGCGCGGTCGCGTGCGCGGCGCCCCGGCCCAACGCGGATAAAGCCACTCGGCCACGGCGATGCCCACGAGCAGGCATAGCGCGCCGAGAAGCCAGCCGCCCATCACGTCGCTCAGGTAATGCTCGACAAGGTAGAGACGGCTCAGCCCGATCAGCCCGGCGAACAGGAACGCCAGGAAGCTCGCGCTGAGTGCTCCGATCCGGGATAGCCGCCAGAGGAGGAAGACCAGCATCCCGTAAAAGGCGACAGAGAGCGTCGCGTGGCCGGAGGGAAAACTGCCCGAGGTTTCGTGGAAATAGCCGAGGATCGAACGCGGCCGCCCGAAGCCGGCCTTCAGGATTATCACCGAAACCAAATCGAGTCCGAGCGAGACCACGAGCCCCGTGGCGAGATCGAAGCGGCGCAGCCACGCGAGCCAGACGAGGGCCAGCACGAGCAGCGCGGCCACGAGCTGCGTATCGCCGAGCGCGGTGATCCAGGTGAAGACCTGTATGAGACCCGGCGTCCAGAACAGCCGCATCAGAGCCGCCAGCCGTGCGTCGATCTGCACGATCGGATCGCTTTGCAGGAAATCGAGCGACAGCCCGACCAGCACGGAGGCGAGGTAGAGGAAGGCCAGTGCGAGAAGGCTGAGCGGCAGTCCGGAGAATTTAGTCCGGTCGAGCCTGCGCGCGATCCAGGCCGCCGTTTTCGGATGGCGCCCGCCCCAGCTGTCGACGCGGGGGTGGCGCGCGATGTCGTCCATCAGACCGCCCGCCATCGCAAGGAGATAGGGCACCGCCCGGTCGAGTCGGCGCAGAATCCAGAAAAGCACCGCGGCGATCACGACAATGCCAAGCACGAACAAGGTGTTGCGCGTCATCATCGGGCTGAGCTGGGCGAATCCCGCGCCAAGCGCATAACCGAAGCCGACATGGAAGACAGCGTAGGGAAAGCCGCTCAGCAGGTTCCAGATCCGGAAGCGTCGCTTCTCCATCCCGGCGACGGCGGCAGCGAAGGGAACGAAGCCCGCGACGGGACCGAGGAAACGCCCCATGACGATCGCCAAGCCGCCATGGCGGGCAAATAGCTTCTCCGCGCGTCGATAGGCGGCCATGCCTTCGACATTCCAACGCCCGAGCATGCCGCGCCGTGCATGACGACCGAGCCAGAAGGTCGCCTCGCCGCCGAGCACCGAGCCGATCGCGACGAACCACAGCAGGTCGAGCAGGTCGAGCATCCCCCGCTGAACCATCACCCCGCCGGCGTCGACGAGAAGCGTTCCCGGCAGGAACAACCCGGTTGGCAGGAAGGCCTCGAGCCCCGCCGCGGCCCCGATCACCCAGTAGCCGAAGATCCCCAGAGCGGCGAGATTCGGGAGCACTTGGTGGATGGCGTCTAGCATGTCAGTCCTTTGTCAGCAGGTTGCGCGCACCGCCGGAGATCAAGAGCGCGATCTCGGTCAGCGCGAGATAGGGCGAGGTGCCGGGCGGCAGCGCCACGTAATGCGGCCGCCATTCGGGGCGGAATTTCTGTTTGAACCGGCGCAGCCCCTCGAAATTGTAGAAGCTTCCGCCGTGACGATAAATCAGGTTTCCCACCCGGCTCGTGAGCCGCGCGGAGGCGCGATCGGGCAGCCCCGCCAGCGGTGCGAGGCCGAGGCTCAGCTCGGTCGCGCCGCGATCGCGCAGTGCCTCGATCAGGCCGAGGAACAGGAATTGCATGACGCCGTCGGCGGCTTCCGGGCGATATCGCATCAGGTCGATCGCGAAATGTTGCGCTCCGTTGCCGCCCAGAAGGTTCGCGAAGCCGAGGATCTCTCCCTCGCAGCGGATCAGGGCGATCTCGCAGTGGTTGAGGTAGCGCGGATCGAAGCGTCCGATCGAGAAGCCTTTCTCGCGGCCTTTCTGACCGGCGAGCCACGCATTGGAGATTTCCTGCAGCGTCGACAGCAGCTCGGGCGCATGCGGCGGGGCGGCGAGTTCGAGCGTGTACCCTTCGCGCAGGGCGCGGTTCTGCTCGGCCCGCATCGTTTTGAATTTCGACCCCGAAAGCGAGAACTTCTGCAGGTCGATCACTGCCTCTTCGCCGATCTTGTGCAGCGCGTAGCCCATCTCGATCCAGAGCGGCAGATTGCGCGTCGAGACCTCGTAGAAGACGGGGGTGAGCCCCTCGCTCACGGCGCGTTCGTGAAACTCCCATGCCAGTTGCCGCGCAACCTCCGGCGGGCCGACGGGATCACCAAGGACGACCCGCATCCCGCCGCGCTGCGCATACATCAGGAAAGCGGAGCGGTCGGGAGAGAACATCACGCATTTGTCGCCCGTCAGCGCGAACCAGCCCTGCGGCACGTCCTGCGCGGCGAGGATCGCGGCGACCGAGGCATCCTGTTCGGGATCCACGGAGAAGGCGAAGTGGCGTATCGGGCGCAGCATCAGCCAAAGCAGGAAGCCCAACAGCAGTGCGCTGATCAGAAGACCTGCGCGAAGCGCCCGCGGTGTCGGCGAACGTGCGGTGAAATCGAGCCAGAGCGCGTTCGAATAAGGATGCGCGGCATAGGCGAGGAAGAAGAAAACCGCCGCCGAGGCCACCATCCCCACGATCACAGCCAGCCAGAGCGGGCCGTAGCCCCCTTCGGTGAGCGCGACCTGCCGGTGGAACGCGCGGCGAAACGGCAGAAGCACCAGCGCGGCAAGTGACAGGACGATGGCGTTGTCGATGTCGAGATCGGCCGCCAGCACCGAGATCACACCGAGCACGAGCCCGGCGAGCGCCAGCCAATAGGCGAGCCGCACCCGGCGAACCAGACCATGCGAGAGCACGATCAACAGCACGCCCGCCAAGGCGCAAAGCTGGGTGCCGCCCTCGGCCAGAACCGCCGTGATCAGCCCCGGCTCGCCGCCTTGCTGGCCCAGTACGGGCATCAGCGCGACGATAACCATCCAGAAACCGAGGCCAAGCACCGCGACCCCTGCGATCCGTGGCGCGATACCCTCGATGCCGTTGATCACCGGGCGCATCGGCTCGGATATCTCGCCGAAGACGCGCGTGGCCCAGCCGCCTGCGAGACGCGCCTCGTTCAGCGAGACCACCACGAAGGCGATCACGAAGGGCAGCAGGAAATAGATCATCCGGAAGGCCAGCAGGCCCGCCGCGGCATCGCCGAGCGGCACGCCCGCGGGCAGGGCGGCGATCACCACCGTCTCGAACACGCCGACCCCGCCGGGCACGTGACTGAGAATGCCGACCATGCTGGCCGCAGCGTAAATCGCGACGAAGCTCGCGAAAGGTGGCGTGCCTGCGGGCATCAGCACCCAAAGCGCGCCCGCCGCCATCGTCGAGTCGAAGAGCGCCACGCCGAGTTGCCCGACAAGGATACGCGGGGCCGGCATCGCGATCTCGCGGTCGCGGATGCGCAGGGCGCGCCCCGTATAGGAAAGGTAGAAGGCGCCGCCCAGGATCAAGGCCGTCGCGGCCAGCGCGCCGACGCGGATCACTGACTCGGGCGCCGAGATGACGCCGGCGAGCGCAGCAGGATGCACGGAAAGCGCCAGAACGCCCACCATCGTCAGCCCGAGCCCCATCGCGATCGCGATATAGGAGGACAGCGCCGCGACCTCGAACGCGTTCAGCCCGGCGGCGGAGTAAATGCGGTAGCGCACGGCGCCGCCCGAGATCACGCTGATCCCGACCGTGTTGCCGAAGGCGTAGCCAAGGAACCCGCCAAGCGCGACGGTGCGCAGGGGCAGTTTTTTGCCGAGGTAATGCAGCGCCCAGAAATCATAGCCGACAAGCGCCACGTAGCCCAGCGAGGTCGCCCCCACGGCCGCGCCGAGCGTGGGCCACGGCGTCGCCCTGATCTGCGCGATTACCTGGCGCACGTCGATGCTGGCGAGCAGATGATGCAGCGCCCAGAGCCCCATCAGGAACAGCAGCAGCCCCAGCGCGATCGGCCAGAGTATCTTGACGCGCGACGAGGCAGGGGCGGCTTGCGCCGGATCAACGTGAACCATCTTGTATTTCCAAGTTTTTCCAATCTCTGGCGGAACGATCGCAGAAGGAATTTATGTCCTTCTTAAAATTCCGTAAGAAATCGCTTCCGATGGCATCTTATCGACCGAGACGGCGCGGCTGACCAGAGGCAGAACACCGGAATGCGAACGGCGTCGAGAGCAAACGCTCCCGACGCCGTCGCGGGTCCGAGACGTGGCGGCAGGCTGCAATTCGGGGCCCGCGCGCCGCGTTTTTCCGGTTTGGTTAGATCTTCAGCCAGGCGGCGCCGTTCGGGCCGAGCGACAGGGTGCCGTCCTCCAGCGTCGCGGCGAGGCAGGGGCCGACAAGCTCCCCGTCCGCTTTGAGCGTCACCGGATCCGGGCCGAGGTTGAAGTAGCAGGCGAATTTCGTCTCGCCATCGTCGCGGATGAAGCCGAGGATCGGGTCCGGCAGGTCGAGGAAGGTCGACGCGCCCTTGCGCAGCACCGGGTTTTCCTTCCGGAAGGACAGCACGCGACGGTAATAGGCCAGCACCGAGTGCGCGTCGGCCTCCTGCACCGAGACCGCCCGGGCGGCTTGCGGCGGTTTCACCGGCAGCCACGGCTTGGCCTTGGAGAAGCCCGCATTCGTGCTTTCGTCCCAGACCATCGGCGTGCGGCAGCCGTCACGGCCCTTGTTCTCGGGCCAGAAGCGTAGGCCGGGCGGGTCGGTAAGCTCGTGATATTCCATCTCGGTCTCGGTCTGGCCGAGTTCCTCGCCCTGATAGATGCCGATCGTGCCCTGGAACGACGCGAGCATCGCGATGGCCAGCCGTGCGATGCCGTCCTCGGTGCCGTATTTCGCCCAGCGGGTCACATGGCGCTGCACGTCGTGGTTCGAGAAGGACCAGCTCGGCCAGCCATCGGGGGCATTCTCGAAGAAGCCTTCGATCTTGCCGCGGAAATGCGCGGGCGAGAATTTCGGCCCCAGCATGTCGAAGCTGTAGGCCATGTGGAGGCGATCGACGCCGCGCGTGTATTCCTCCATGAGCCCGAGCGCGCGATGCGGCGCTTCGCCGACTTCGCCGATCAGAGTCCGGTCTTCGTATTCGTCCATCACCACGCGCATCTTCTTGAGGAAGGTGATGTTCTCGGGGCGGTTCTTGTCGAACTCGTGATCCTGCATGTCGTAGGTCGAGACCGGCGGCCAACGCTCCGGGTCGGGTTCCATCGCCGGGTTGTCGCGCAGCTTGGGGTCGTGGAAGTAGTAGTTCACCGTATCGAGCCTGAAGCCATCGACGCCGCGATCGAGCCAGAAACGGAAAATGTCGAGCAATTCCGCCTGCACCTCGGGATTGTGCAGGTTCAGGTCGGGCTGTTCGATGAGGAAATTGTGCAGGTAATACTGGCCGCGCTCGGGGGCGTATTCCCAGGACGAGCCGCCGAACACCGCCTGCCAGTTGTTGGGCGGGCTGCCGTCGGGCTTGGGATCGGCCCAGACATACCAGTCCTTCTTCATACCGCCTTTCTTGGAGTCCTTGAACCACGGGTGCTGATCGGAGCTGTGCGAGATCACCTGATCGATCACGACCTTCAGGCCCAGTTCATGCGCCCGCGCGACCAGCGCGTCGAAATCCTCCAGCGTGCCGAATTGCGGATCGATACCGCGATAATCGGACACGTCATAACCCATATCGGCCATTGGCGAGGTGAAGATCGGCGACAGCCAGATCGCATCGACGCCCAGCGAGGCGACATGATCAAGCCTGCGCGTGATCCCCTTGAGATCGCCGATCCCGTCGCCCGAGTCGTCTTGAAAGCTACGCGGATAAATCTGGTAGATAACCGCTCCGCGCCACCAATCCTTCGCCATGAATCGCTCCTCTTTCAGTTTCCTGTTGCCCGTTAACGCGGCAAGGGTAGACTTGTTAGCGCAAACGGCAACAGCTGCTCAGATGGTTTCTACGCCGTCGCTTGACCTTGAACAGGGGGCGGCTCATCAATCAATTGCTATCTGAAGAGATCCGGAGACCTCCCCCTTGAAAGACACCCAATTGCCCAGTGCCGAGACGGTTCGCGAAGAAATTTTGCACCACATCACATTTTCGATGGGCAAGGATCCCGATCACGCCTCGGTCTATGACTGGCGCATGGCACTCAGCCTCGCGATACGCGACCGGGTCGTCGCGCCGTGGTTCGCGGCCACCCGCCGCACCTGGGAGGAAAAGCGCAAGCGGGTCTACTATCTCTCGATGGAATTCCTGATCGGACGGATGCTGGAAGATGCCGCGATCAATCTCGGGCTGCGTGCGATTTGCCGCGAGGCGATCGAAGGGTTGGGGCAGGACTGGGAGACGGTGGTCGAGAACGAACCGGACGCCGCGCTTGGCAATGGCGGGCTGGGGCGGCTGGCGGCGTGCTACATGGAGAGCATGGCGACGCTGGGCTGCCCGGGCTACGGCTACGGCATCCGCTACGAGCACGGCCTCTTCAAGCAGCGCTTCGAGGGCGGGCGTCAGGTCGAGACGCCGGAGGATTGGCTCAAGCAGCGTCATCCGTGGGAATTCGAGCGTCCAGAGGCGGCCTACGAGATCGGCTTCAAGGGCCATGTCGAGACGCTGGACGGCAAGCCGCATTGGATCCCCGGCGAGACGGTGCTGGCCGAGGCCTATGACATGCCGATCATCGGCTGGGAGGGCAAATGGGCGAACACGCTGCGGCTGTGGTCGGCCAAGCCCACGGAGCTCTTCGACCTCGCGCGGTTCAATCACGGCGATTACGCCGCCGCGGCCGAGCCCGAAGCTCTGGCGCGGACGTTGAGCCGCGTGCTTTACCCGGATGACACGACCTATGCGGGTAAGGAGCTGCGGCTCAAACAGGAGTATTTCCTGACCTCCGCCGCGCTGCAGGACATCATGCGCCGGCATCTGGCTTCGGGCTATACGCTCGAAGAGCTGCCGGACTATGTCGCGATCCAGATGAACGACACGCATCCGGCGATCGCCGGGCCGGAACTGATCCGCATCCTCGTCGATCTGCATGACATGGAGTTCGAGACCGCGCTCGAGATCACGATGCAATGTCTGGGCTATACCAACCACACGCTGCTGCCTGAAGCGCTCGAACGCTGGGCGACCTATCTGATGGGCACGGTGTTGCCGCGCCACATGCAGATCATCGAGAAGATCGACAGTTGGCACCGCCGCACCTATCCGAAACGCGCGCATTTCGTGGGGATCGTGAAGCATCAGGAAGTGCGGATGGGCGAGCTGGCCTTCATCACCTCGCACAAGGTGAACGGCGTCTCGGCGCTGCATACCGAGCTGATCAAGCGCAACCTCTTTCCCGAGCTCGACGCGTTGCATCCTGGGCGGATCATCAACCAGACCAACGGGATCACGCCGCGCCGCTGGCTGCGGATGGCGAACCCGGCGTTGTCCCACCTCATCATCGACACGATCGGCGAGGGCTGGGAGGCCGATCTCGACAAGCTGCGCACGCTCGAGCCTTACGCCGATGACGCGGGCTTCCGCGAGGCCTTCATGGGCGCGAAACGCCATAACAAGGTGCATCTCGCGGAGTGGGTGCACGAAAGCCAAGGGATCACCATTGACCCCGACGCGATCTTCGACATTCAGGTCAAGCGCATCCACGAATACAAACGCCA
Source organism: Thioclava sp. IC9 (assembly GCF_002213225.1). Classification (NCBI taxonomy): domain Bacteria; kingdom Pseudomonadati; phylum Pseudomonadota; class Alphaproteobacteria; order Rhodobacterales; family Paracoccaceae; genus Thioclava; species Thioclava sp. IC9. Next base: position 511,238 of record NZ_NBNX01000001.1, on the reverse strand, counting down.
GCTGCTGAACATCCTGCAGACCATCGCGGACTGGCATGCGATCCGCGAGAACCCGCAGGCCGATTTCCAGCCGCGCGTGAAATTCTTCGGCGGTAAGGCCGCGCCGGGCTATCACACCGCGAAACAGATCATACGGCTGATCAATGACGTGGCGCGGGTGGTGAACAATGACCCTTACGTCGATGGGCGCCTCAAGATCGTCTATCCGCCGAACTACAACGTTTCCATGGCCGAAAGACTGATCCCGGCCGCCGATCTGTCAGAACAGATCTCGACTGCGGGCAAGGAAGCCTCCGGCACCGGCAACATGAAGTTCGCATTGAACGGTGCGCTGACCATCGGCACGCTCGATGGAGCGAATGTGGAAATCCGTGAACAGGTCGGCGCGGAAAACTTCTTCCTCTTCGGCATGACCGCCGACGAGGTGATGGAGCGCCGCCGCGACCCCGAACATGCGCGCAACGCGATCCTTGAAAGCCAGCCTTTGCAGGACGTTTTGCAGATGATCGCCGAGGGACGTTTCTCTCCGGAGGAACCAGAACGCTATCACGATCTTGTTCATAACATGTGGCACAGCGATTATTTCCTCGTTGCCTCCGATTTCGAGGCCTACCGGACCGCCCAGAAAGAGGTGGACACGGCCTTCGCCGATCGCGCAGGCTGGGCGAAGATGGCTGTTTTGAACACCGCGCGGATGGGGTTCTTCTCTTCCGACCGGGCAATCAAGGGCTACATGGACGAGATTTGGACCACGCGATCTGCCCTGTGAACCAAGGAGCGATATGACACTTTCCCGCGACGAGGCCGAAGCGCTGATCGAAGCGCATCATCCCGACCCGTTTTCCGTGCTGGGTCTTCATGACGGGAAAATCGTGGCACTCGTGCCCGGGGCGGACGAGGTCTGGGCGCTCGGGAAAAAGGACGTCGCGCTGGAGCCTGTGGTGCCCGGGGTCTTCGCCGGAAATTGGAGCGAGAAAACCTATTGTCTGCGCGCGCGACGCGACCAGACGACTTGGGATTTCGACGACCCTTACAGCTTCGCGCCGGTGCTTGGACCGATCGACGAGTATCTGATCGGGGAGGGGACGCATAAGCGTCTCTGGGAGAAGCTCGGCGCCCATGCGATCACCCATCAAGGCGTCGAAGGCGTCCATTTCGCGGTCTGGGCGCCCAATGCGCGCCGGGTCTCGGTCGTGGGTGAGTTCAATTTCTGGGACGGGCGGCGCCACCAGCTGCGCCGGATCGGTGCGTCCGGTGTGTGGGAGATCTTCGTCCCCGGCATCCATGAAGGCGCGCTCTACAAGTACGAATTGCTCGACGCCGAGGGCACGGTGCTGCCGCTGAAGGCGGACCCGGTCGGCTTCGGCGCGGAGCATCCGCCTGCGCAGGCCTCGGTCGTGCGCAAGCTGGGGCTGCACCGCTTCGGTGACAGCGCATGGTGCCAGACCCGGGCCGAGGCGCAGGAACGTCACGCGCCGATCTCGGTCTACGAGGTACATCTGGGTTCGTGGATGCGGATCTGGGACGATGGGGGCAGGCCGCTCTCGTACCACGAGTTGGCCGAGAAGCTGGTCGATTACGTTTGCGACATGGGTTTCACCCATATCGAGTTGCTTCCCATTACCGAACACCCGTTCGACGGCTCCTGGGGCTATCAGCCGATCGGGCTTTACGCCCCGACGATCCGCCACGGCCGCCCCGAAGAATTCGCGGAGTTCGTCGATGCCGCACACCGGAAAGGGCTCGGCGTCATCCTCGACTGGGTGCCGGGCCATTTCCCGACCGACGATCACGGGTTGAGACATTTCGACGGCACGGCGCTTTACGAGCATGCCGACCCGAAAGAGGGCTTCCATCAGGACTGGAATACGCTGATCTACAATTACGGGCGGCGGGAAGTGTCCAACTACCTGCTTGCCAACGCATTGTTCTGGCTGGAGGAATATCACCTCGACGGGCTGCGCGTCGATGCGGTGGCCTCGATGCTCTACCGCGATTACTCCCGGGCGGCGGGCGAATGGGTGCCCAACAAATATGGCGGGCGCGAGAATCTCGAGGCGATCGAATTCCTGCAGAACATGAACGCGGCCTCTTACGGCGGCGCGGAAGGCATCATGACGGTGGCCGAGGAAAGTACCGCCTATCCCGGGGTCACGCGGCCCGTGCATGAGGGCGGGCTCGGTTTCGGCTACAAGTGGAACATGGGCTGGATGAATGACAGCCTGCGCTATTTCGCGCGCGATCCGCTTTATCGCAAATTTCACCATAACGAGCTGACCTTCGCGAGCTCGTACGTTTACAGCGAGAATTTCATTCTGCCGATCAGCCATGACGAGGTCGTGCACGGCAAAGGCTCGATGCTGGGCAAGATGCCGGGAAGCGAGCCCGAGAAATACGCCAACCTTCGGGCCTTCTACGCCTTCCAATGGGCGCATCCGGGCAAGAAGCTTCTCTTCATGGGGCAGGAATTTGGCCAGTGGTCGGAATGGAGCCACGAGCGCGAACTGGACTGGTATCTTCTGAACGATCCGCGCCACGAGGGGCTGCGCGCGCTGGTGCGCGACCTCAACCGGCTCTACCGCGACACGCCCGCGCTGCATTGGGGCGATTGCGAGCCGCAGGGTTTCGAGTGGATCGCGGCCAACGATTCCGAGGCCTCGGTCTTCATCTTCGAACGCCGCGCGCCCGGCTCCGATCCGGTGGTGGTCGTCGCGAACCTGACCCCGGTCGAACGCAGCTACCGCATCGGTCTGCCCCAGAGCGGCGAATGGTGCGAGATTTTGAACACGGATTCCGAATTCTATGGCGGTGGCAACCGCGGCAATCTCGGCGCGATCGCCGCTGAAGACCACGCCCATGGCCGCTGCGCCCATAGCGCGGAGGTATATTTGCCGCCGCTGTCAGTCGTGATGTTCACGCCCGCATAAGCGGTGCCTAGAGGAGGGGGAGGATTATGAAACCACAGCCCAACACGCGCCTGAGCGCACAGGCCATGGCCTTCGTGCTGGCGGGCGGCCGCGGGAGTCGCCTCAAGGAGCTCACCGACAGGCGCGCGAAACCCGCGGTCTATTTCGGCGGCAAGACCCGGATCATCGATTTCGCTCTGTCGAACGCGCTCAATTCCGGCATCCGCAAGATGGCCATCGCCACGCAATACAAGGCGCATTCGCTGATCCGCCACATCCAGCGCGGCTGGGATTTCTTCCGCGCCGAGCGGAACGAATATCTCGACATCCTGCCCGCAAGCCAGCGCGTAGCCGATAGCCGCTGGTATGCGGGCACCGCCGATGCGGTCGCTCAGAACATTGATATCGTTGAAGATTACGGCGTGAAATACGTCATCATCCTTGCCGGCGACCATATCTACAAGATGGATTACGAGGTGATGCTGCGCCAGCATGTCGAGACCAAGGCCGATGTCACGATCGGCTGCCTGACGGTGCCGCGCATGGAAGCGACGGCCTTCGGCGTGATGGCCATCGACAAGACCGGCCAGGTCACCGATTTCCTCGAAAAGCCCGCCGACCCGCCCGGCATGCCCGGCGATCCCGATCACGCGCTGGCCTCGATGGGGATCTATGTCTTCGACTGGGAATTCCTGCGCGAATTGTTGATCCGCGACATGGAGGATCCGAATTCAAGCCACGATTTCGGTCATGACCTGATCCCGCAGATCGTCAAGCACGGCAAGGCTATGGCGCATAAGTTCTCGGATAGCTGCGTGACGACGGGACTGGAGACCGAGCCTTACTGGCGCGACGTCGGTACGGTCGACGCGTTCTGGCAGGCCAATATCGACCTCACGGATTTTACGCCGAAGCTAGACCTCTATGACACCGAATGGCCGATCTGGACCTATGCCGAGATCGTGCCGCCCGCGAAATTTATCCACGATGAGGACGGACGACGGGGCTCTGCGATCTCCTCGCTGGTTTCTGGCGATTGCATCGTCTCGGGTGCGGAGGTGCGCAATTCGCTGCTTCATACGGGCGTGCGTGCGCATAGTTTCGCAAGCCTCGAGGAGGCGGTGGTGCTGCCTTACGTCGATATCGGGCGACATGCGCGGCTCAGCCAATGCGTGATCGACCGCGGCGTGCAAATCCCCGCAGGCCTTGTCGTGGGCGAGGATCCGGAAGAAGACGAGAAGTGGTTCCGCCGGTCGGAAGGCGGGGTCGTGCTGATTACGCAGGCGATGCTCGACAAACGCGCGGCGGCATTGGACTAACTGGGGTGGATAGCGGGGGGCTGCCCCGCACCCCGGGATATTTGGAAAGAGCGAAGACATGAAACGCGTGCTCTCGGTTGCGTCAGAAGCGGTTCCACTGATCAAGACGGGCGGTCTGGCCGATGTGGCAGGTGCGTTGCCCGCCGCTCTCAAAGGGCAGGGCTGGGAGATGCGGGTGATGATCCCGGCCTATCGCGGAATCCTGAAAAAGCTGAAATCGCCGAAACCAGTATGGGAAAGCGCGAGCCTCTATGGCGGTCCGGCGCGGCTGGTGCTGGGCAAGGCAGGCGGCATGGAGGTTCTGGCGCTGCAGGCCAACCATTTGTTTGACCGTGACGGGGGCCCGTATTCCGAAGACGGGCGCGACTATCCCGACAATGCCGAACGCTTCGCAGCCCTCAGTTTCGTCGCCGCCGAGATCGCGCGCGTGGGCGCGGGCAAATGGCAGCCCGATCTGGTGCATTGCCACGATTGGCAAGCCGGGCTCGTGCCGTGGTATCTGCGCGGCACTGGCATCCCGACCGTGATGACAATCCACAACATCGCGTTTCAGGGCCGGTTCGGCCGCGACAAGCTGGCAGCCCTCGGGCTGCAGGCGTGGGATTTCACCCGCGAAGGCGTGGAGTTCTGGGGCGACATCTCGACGCTCAAGGCTGGGTTGGTTGCGGCGCGCGCAATCACCACGGTCAGCCCGCGTTATGCCGACGAGTTGATGCGCGGCGAGTTCGGCATGGGTTTGGAAGGTGTCATTCAGGCCCGCGCGGGCGATCTGCACGGTATCCTCAACGGCATCGATCTGGAGGTCTGGAATCCTGAGGCCGATCCGGAGGCGACGTCTTTCTCGGCTACGAAGCTCGGTGGGAAATCTAATAATCGCAAGGCCTTGGAAGCCGAGTTTGAACTGGATGCGCCGGGGCCGCTTGCGATTCTGATTTCGCGCCTGACAGCGCAGAAGGGGATGGATCTGATCGCCCCGGCGCTCGAGCCCTATCTCGAAGCGGGCGGTGGCCTTGCCGTGCTTGGATCGGGCGATGGCTGGGCCGAGGATGCGATGCGCGAGCTTGCTGCGCGCCATCCCGGTCGGGTTGGCGTGAAGATCGGCTATGACGAGGCGCTGAGCCACCGGATGTATGCGGGCGGCGACGCGGTGCTGGTGCCCTCGCGGTTCGAGCCCTGCGGGCTGACGCAGCTTTACGGGCTGCGTTATGGCTGTATCCCGGTGGTCTCTGCTGTCGGCGGTCTGGCCGATACGGTGGTGGGCGCAACGCCCGCGACCGAAGCCGCGGGCGCATCGACCGGCATCGTGTTCCATCCCGTCGACGATCTGGCGCTGCGGCAGGCGCTGATGAAGTTGATCGCGCTTTACGGCGATCGAAAAGTCTGGTCCGCGATGCAGCGCCGCGCGATGAAAACCGACTGGGGCTGGGAGCGGTCAGCCGCGCGCTATGCCGCGCTGTATGACGACCTTGTCGCTCGATGAAGATTACCCCAGGGAAACCGGACCCGCTGGGCGCGACGCCCTGCGAAGGTGGCGTGAATTTCGCGCTTGCCTCGGCCCATGCCGAGAGGGTGGAGCTATGCCTGTTCAACGGAGAGAAGGAAGAACGCATAGACTTGCCGGGACGTTCGGGGCCGATCTGGCATGGCCTCGTCGAGGGGCTCAATCCGGGCGCACGCTATGGCTACCGGGTGCATGGGCCCTGGGCCCCCGAAGCTGGACATCGGTTCAATCCGGCGAAGCTGCTGATCGACCCCTACGCGCGGCAGATCGACTCGAAGATCAGCTGGCAAGCACCTATGCAATATGGAAAATCCAGGCCAGACCGGCGAAACAGTGCGAGCGTTGTGCCGAAGTCGGTCGTGACCGATATCGAGCGGCCCAAATGGGATCACCCGCGCCACAGCTGGTCGGAAACAGTGATCTACGAGGCCCATCCCAAGGGGCTGACGATGACCCATCCGGACGTGCCCGTGGCGCTGCGCGGCACATGGGCAGGGCTCGCCTCTGATCCGATCCTGTCGCATCTCGCCGATCTTGGGATCACCGCGATCGAGCTGCTGCCGAGCTGCGCCTATCTCGACGACCGCTTCCTGGTCGAGAAGGGGTTGAGCAACTACTGGGGCTACCAGCCGATCGCCAATTTCGCGCCCGAGCCGCGCTATTCCGGGCCAGATCCGCGCGACGAATTCCGCGACATGGTGCGGCGCTTCCATGGGGCCGGGATCGAGGTGATCCTTGATGTCGTCTACAACCATACGGGTGAGGGCAACGCGGTCGGGCCGATGCTCAGCCTTCGCGGCCTCGACAATGCGAGCTATTACCGCCTGACACCGGACGGCGCCTATATCGACGAGACCGGAACGGGCAATACGCTGGACCTGTCGAACCCGCTTTGCCTGCGTCTGGTGATGGATTGCCTGCGCCATTGGGTCGTGGAGATGGGCGTCGATGGCTTCCGCTTCGATCTGGCCTCGACGCTCGCGCGCGGATCGTCGGGGGCGGTCGAGGCGCATTCGCAATTTCTCACCGCGATCGAGCAGGATCCGGTCCTGCGGAATGTGAAGCTGATCGCGGAGCCGTGGGATATCGGGCCGGGCGGCTATTACCTCGGTGGCTTCCCGCATCCGTTCACCGAATGGAACGACCGTTTCCGTGACGACGCGCGGCGCTTCTGGCGCGGTGATCGTGGGATGGCGGGCGATCTGGCGCGACGCGTCGCGGGCTCGGCGGAGATCTTCGACCAGATGGGGCGGCCCGCGACGGCATCGGTGAATTTCATCACCGCGCATGACGGATTTACGTTGCAAGACCTCGTCTCCTATGGCGAAAAGCAGAACCTCGCGAATGGCGAGGAAAACCGCGATGGCCATGATGCGAACTTCTCTGAGGCGCTCGAGGACCCTGAGGCGCAGGCTTTGCGCAAACGCGCGTTGCTCGCGACGCTGCTGATGAGCCAAGGCGTTCCGATGCTGCTGGCGGGCGACGAGATCGGCAATTCTCAGGGCGGCAACAACAATGCCTATGCGCAGGATAACGAGGTCGGTTGGATCGATTGGAGTGGACCTGACGAGACTTTAACAACATTCGTCAAACGCTTGATAGAGATACGAAAAAATCACCGCGTCTTGCGGCAGAACCGCTATCTGCATTCGCTGATCCGCAAGCAGGACGGGATGCGCGATCTGATCTGGCGGCTCGCCTCGGGGCACGAACCCGAGCCGCATGATTGGAACGATCCCGAACTGCGCTGCATCGGTGTCGAGATCCGTGGCGCCGCCGAGGGGCCAGCAGGCGAGGCCGGGAGCGAAGCGGTCTATGTGATCCTCAACGCAGGGCCCAAACAACGGGTGCAGTTACCTCCCGGTCGCTGGACCTGCTTGATCGATTCCGCGTTTCCTGAACGGGAGGCGGAACAATTGGGCGCCCCTGAGGCTTGCCTTGCCGCACAATCCGTTCAAGTCTTTACCCGCGCAACAGTGCAGGAGAAATCATGACCCGCCACGCGACCCAGCCCATCGACGGCCAGAAACCCGGAACCTCGGGGCTGCGCAAGAAAACCCGCGTTTTCATGCAGCCGAACTATCTCGAGAACTTCGTGCAATCGACCTTCGACGCGATCGGCGGCGTGCGGGGCAAGACTTTGGTTCTTGGCGGTGACGGCCGCTATTTCGGGCGTGAAGCTGCGAGTACGATCCTGAAAATGGCGGCTGCAAATGGGGCCGCGCGGATGATCGTGGGGCAGGGTGCGTGGCTCTCGACGCCCGCCGCCTCGAACCTGATCCGGCAGCGTCAGGCGAACGGCGGCATCATCCTCTCGGCCAGCCACAATCCGGGCGGCCCGGACGAGGATTTTGGCGTCAAATACAATAGCTCCAATGGCGGTCCAGCGCCGGAATCGATCACCTCGGCGATCCACAAACGCACGCAGGAGATCACCGAATATCATCTGCTCGACGCGGCAGACCCGGATCTGGACAGCGTCGGTGAGACGAAACTGGGAGAGATGACCGTCGAAGTCGTCGACCCCGTGACCGCCTATGCCGACCTGATGGAAACGATATTCGATTTCAACGCTTTGCGCGATGTCTTTAAGGCGGGGTTCCGGATGCGGATGGACTCGATGTGCGCCATCACCGGACCTTACGCGGTCGAGATCTTCGAGAACCGTCTCGGTGCGCCGGCGGGGACCGTGACCCATGGCACGCCGTTGCCGGATTTCGGCGGTATGCATCCCGATCCGAACCCGACCTGGGCGCATGAACTGATGGACGAGATGATGGGCGAAAACGCCCCGGATTTCGGCGCGGCGTCGGATGGCGATGGCGACAGGAACATGATCCTTGGCGCGGGCACCTATGTCTCGCCGTCGGACAGTCTTGCTGTGCTGGCCGCAAATGCGCATCTCGTGCCGGGCTACAAGGACGGGCTGAAGGGCGTCGCGCGCTCGATGCCGACCTCTGCGGCGGCGGATCGGGTGGCCGAGGCGCTTGGCCTCGATTGCTACGAGACGCCGACGGGCTGGAAGTTCTTCGGCAATCTGATGGATGCGGGGCGCGTGTCGCTCTGTGGCGAGGAGAGCTTCGGCACGGGCTCCGACCATGTGCGCGAGAAGGACGGGCTATGGGCGGTGCTGATGTGGCTCAACATCCTTGCCGCGCGGAAGATGTCGGTGGCCGAGATCATGGCCGATCATTTCGCGCGCTATGGCCGCAACTACTATTCGCGCCACGATTACGAGGCGCTGCCGACCGAGCAGGCAGAGGCGATGCTGGACGATCTCCGTGGCCGCCTTGGAGAGCTGAAAGGGACGCAGGTCGAAGGGCTTACGGTCGAAAGCTCAGACGAGTTTTCCTATACCGATCCGGTCGATGGCTCGGTCGCGAAAGGTCAGGGTTTCCGTATTCTGTTCGAAGGCGGCTCGCGCGTCGTGCTGCGTCTGTCGGGCACGGGCACCGAGGGCGCGACGCTGCGCGTGTATCTCGAGCGCTATGCGCCGGGACCGGACGGTTTGGACCATGATCCGCAAGAGGCGCTGGCACCGATCATCCGGGCGACAGAGGCGCTGGTGGGGATCCGAGAGCGCACGGGGCGCGAGAAACCCGACGTCATTACCTGAGCGCTACAGGCAAGAAATCCTGAACCGAAACAAAGTCGGGGGGCTGAAATCACCCCCCGCTTTTTTATCACCGTAATACCTATAATCTGTATTATGTAAATTATGAATGCGATTTGACGCCCATTATGGGGTCAAAACCGTGCTCCCGACCGTTTTCCGGCCCTCCAGCGCCTCATGGGCTGCAGCAACATCCTCCAGAGAAAACGTCTGCGGCACGTCGATCTTGATGTCGCCTTTTCCAATCATCTCAAAGAGTTCTGCGGCGGAGTTTCGTAGCCAGCCCGGTTGATCCGTGTGTTGGAACAAGGTCGGACGCGTCAGGAACAGCGAGTTGCGCGCAAGGTCGCCGATCTTGAACTGATCCGCCGGTCCCGAGCTTTGTCCGAAGCACACCAGCGTGCCGAAGCGCTTGAGCACATCGAGCGACGTCATCACCGTGTCGGCGCCCACCGAGTCATAGACCGCCGCGACGCCTGCGCCGTCGGTGAGCCGTTTGACCTCTGCGCCGAAATCCTCAGTCCGGTAATCGATCACCGCGTCATAGCCGTGCTCGCGCGCACGCGCGCATTTCTCAGGCCCGCCAGCCGTACCGATCGCGCGTACGCCCTTGGCCTTGAGCCATTGACCCGCGATCGAGCCGACGCCACCTGCAGCCGCGTGGAAAAGCACGGTGTCACCGGACTTTACCGGATACGAGTGATGAATCAGGTAATGCACGGTCAGACCTTTAAGCATCACCGCTGCCGCGACTTCGTCGGAAATATCGTCCGGGATCGGCACCACGTTTTTCGCCGCGATCACCCGGTGGCTCGCATAAGCGCCGTTGGGCTGCGTATAGGCCACGCGCTGTCCGACCTGCAGATCGACGCCGTTGCCGACCGCCTCGATGACGCCCGCCGCTTCACCGCCGGTGATCAGATCGCTCTCGACGGGCCACGGATAGAGGCCGGTACGGAAGTAAACATCAATGAAATTCAGACCGATAGCGGTATGTCTTAAGGTGATTTCACCGGGTCCGGGCTTGGGAACCTCTATTTCGATCTTGTGGAATTGGTCGCGCCCGCCGGGGCGCGCGATTGCCATCGCATAGGCCATGATATCCTCCCTGTTGCCGCGCAAAGGTACTGCGCGCAGCCCCGGCGTCAATCCGGGATCGGATGCGGCAGGAAGGCGCCGTTCATCTCGACGATCTCATCCCAGACGCGCAGCGCCAGTTCGCGCGGGCGTTCGCTCTCGCGGCGCACGAGGAACCAATGACGCATCAGCGGCAAACCAGGCGCCGGGATCAGCGCCAGGCGTCCGGTCTCCAGTTCGTCCGTCACCGTGTGGAGGCTGAGAAACGCGATGCCGAGACCCGCCATCACCGCCTGCTTGATCGTCTCGTTGCTGTCCATTTCCAGCGTGTCATAGAGCCGCCCGTCGCCGACCCGGTCGAGCCAGCGCGACATCAGGATCCGCGTCCCCGATCCTTCCTCGCGCGAGATGAAGGTCTCGCCGAAAAGCTGCTCCAGATCGTCGGCCTTGGCGATCAGCGGATGGCCCGGCGGCGCGACCAGCGCATGCGGATGCTGGCCGATCGGTTCGGCCACAACGGGCGGATGGCGCGGCGGTCGGCCCATCACGGCGATGTCGAAACTGCCGCGCTCGATCCCCTCGATAATGGCCGAACGGTTGCCCACGCGCAGTGCGACCTCGATCTCGGGATGGGCGTCTTGCAGCATCTTCACCAGCCGCGGCGCGAAATACTTGCCGGTGGAGACGACGCCGAGCGTGATCCGACCCACCTGCCCCCGTGCGATGGCGCTCAGCGTCGCTTCGGCCTGCGACAAGTTGTCCTCGATCCGCAGCGCGCTCTCGCGCAGCGCTTTGCCTGCTTCGGTCAGCTCGGATCCGGCGCCATCAGCGGCACGCTGGATCAGCTTCATCCCGATCGCGTCCTCCAGTCCCCTGATTTGCGTATGAATTGCTGGGGTTGTGAGGTTCAGGCTCTCTCCGGCAGCCGTCAGAGAACCGCCGCGAGCCACCGCATCGAGCGCGCGCAATTGCTTCAACGTCACAGCATTCATCCGCATTGGGTTTCAAATTTCCTTAACGCACATTCCCTTTATTTAAATTTCATAAAAAACCGATCCGGGCAATGGTCTGGCTCACAAGAACATCGTCTTTGGAGGAGGAGAAGATGTCCGTGAGTTTCGACGGCCTCGGTATTTCTGCCGATCTTGCCGACACCATGACCCGCTTGACCAGCGTCGGTGCCCAGCTTGCCCGCATGATTGCGCGCAACGGGCTGGACGGAAATCTGGCGGAAGCGGCTGGCACCAATGCCGGTGGCGACGGGCAGAAAGCGCTCGACGTGATCGCGGACGAGGCCTTCATGGCCGCGCTGCGCGGTGGTGCGGTGCGCCATTATGCCTCGGAAGAGCAGGACGAGGTGGTCGATTTCGGGACCGGCACGCTCGCGCTCGCCATCGATCCGCTCGACGGGTCTTCCAATATCGACGTGAATGTCTCGATCGGCACGATCTTCTCGATCTTCGAGGCAGCCGACGACACGGAGGCCAGCTTCCTGCGTCCGGCGAACGAGCAGATCGCGGGCGGCTACATTATCTTCGGACCGCAGACCGCCCTGGTCGTGACCTTCGGGAAGGGTGTGCAGCAATGGGTTCTCGAGCCCGGAAGCGACATCTGGCGCCGCGTGGCCGATCCGAAGCCCCTGCCCTCCGAGACCTCGGAATACGCGATCAACGCTTCGAACTACCGCCACTGGCCGCAGCCGATCCGCGCCTTCATCGACGATCTCGTCGCCGGCGCCGAAGGCCCGCGCGGGCGCAACTTCAACATGCGCTGGATCGCGTCGCTGGTGGCCGAGACCCACCGCATCATCTCGCGCGGCGGCGTGTTCCTCTATCCCGGTGACGACCGCGAAGGCTACCAGCGCGGACGCCTGCGGCACGTCTATGAATGCGCGCCAATCGCGATGCTGATCGAGCAGCTCGGCGGCGAGGCCACCGACGGCGCCGATCCCATCATGTCCGCGACGCCCGACCGGCTGCATGCCCGCACGCCCTTCGTATTCGGCTCGGCCAGCAAGGTCGCCCGCGTCGCCGCCTATCACGACTTGCCGCAGGATGAAGCCCACGCGCTCTTCAATACCCGCGGCCTCTTCCGGAGCTGATACATGTCCAAGAAACACCCCATCATTTCCGTCGTCGGTTCCTCCGGTGCAGGTACCTCGACGGTGAAATCGACCTTCGACCAGATCTTCCGCCGCGAAGGGATTTCCGCAGTCTCAATCGAGGGAGACGCCTTCCACCGCTACAACCGCGCCGACATGAAGGAAGAGCTGCAAAAGCGCTATGACGCGGGCGATCAGGGCTTCTCCCACTTCTCCTACGAAGCCAATGAACTCAAGGAGTTGGAGCGCGTCTTTCGCGAATATGGCGAGACCGGCAAGGGCAAGACCCGGCATTACGTCCATGACGATGCCGAGGCCGAGAAATGGGGCACGCCTCCCGGTCATTTCACCGACTGGAGCGATTTCGCCGACGAGTCCGATCTGCTTTTCTACGAAGGTCTGCACGGCTGCGTGGTCAATGACGAGGTGAACCTCTCGGCGCTGGCAGATCTGAAGATCGGCGTGGTTCCGGTGATCAACCTCGAATGGATCCAGAAGATCCATCGCGACCGGGCCTCCCGCGGCTATTCGACCGAAGCCGTCACCGACGTGATCCTGCGCCGCATGCACGCCTATGTGCATTGCATCACGCCGCAATTCACCGAGACGGATATCAATTTCCAGCGCGTGCCGGTCGTAGACACTTCGAACCCGTTCATCGCGCGCTGGATTCCGACCGCGGATGAGAGCCTCGTGGTGATCCGCTTCAAGAACCCGCGCGGGATCGATTTCCCTTATCTCACCTCGATGATCAACGGCTCGTGGATGAGCCGCGCCAACTCGATCGTCATTCCCGGCAACCGTCAGGATCTGGCCATGCAGCTGATCCTCACCCCCCTCATCGAGCGCCTCGTGCGCGAAGCGAAGCGGGCTTGAGAAAGATGAACAAGGCGATGAAAGATATTCAAATTACGCAAGAAACCCGGATGGCGAATGCGATCCGCGCGCTCGCGATGGATGCGGTGCAAAAGGCCAATTCTGGCCATCCCGGCATGCCGATGGGCATGGCCGATGTGGCGACGGTTCTATTCAACCGCTTCATCAATATCGATCCCACCGCGCCGAAATGGCCCGATCGTGACCGCTTCGTGCTGTCGGCCGGGCACGGTTCGATGCTGCTCTACGCGATCAACCATCTGCTGGGCTATGAAGATATGGGCATGGACCAAATCAAGGCGTTCCGCCAGCTGGGTTCGCGCACCGCTGGTCACCCGGAATACGGCCATGCCGACGGGATCGAAGTGACCACCGGGCCGCTTGGTCAGGGTGTCGCGACCGCCGTGGGTATGGCGATAGCCGAGAAGATGAAGAACGCGCGCTATGGCGCCGATCTGGTTGATCATTTTACCTATGTCATCGCGGGCGACGGCTGCCTGATGGAAGGGATCAGCCACGAGGCGATCGACCTCGCGGGTCATCTGGCGCTCGGCAAGTTGATCGTGCTGTGGGACGACAATTCGATCACCATCGACGGCGACACCGATCTTTCCACCTCGATGGATCAGAAGGCGCGTTTTGCCGCCGCCGGCTGGCATGTCGTCGACTGCGACGGCCACAGCCCGACCGAGATCGCCGCTGCGATCGAGGCCGCGCGTCAGGATCCGCGCCCGTCGATGATCGCCTGCCGCACCATCATCGGCTTCGGTGCGCCCAACAAGCAAGGTGGCCACGATGTCCACGGCGCGCCGCTGGGTGACGCCGAGATCGCTGCCGCGCGCAAGCAACTGCATTGGGACCATCCGGCGTTCGAAATTCCGGCCGCGATCTACGAGGAATGGGGCCGGATCGCCTCGCGCGGCGCGCGGGCGCGGGCGGAATGGGAGACGAGGCTGAACGCCGCGACCGCTCGCGCCGACTTCCTCGCCGCAGAGGAGGCAGACACCAGCGCCCTGCCCGCCGCGATCGCCGTCTACAAGCGCAAGCTGTCGCAGGACAGGCCCAAGGTAGCGACCCGCAAGGCGAGCCAGATGGCGCTGGAAGTGGTCAACGCCACCCTGCCCTTCACCGTGGGCGGCTCAGCCGATCTGACCGGCTCGAACCTCACGAAATCCTCGGGCATGAAATCGATCACGCCTACCGATTTCACCGGCGATTACATCCATTACGGCATTCGCGAGCATGGCATGGCCGCTGCGATGAACGGTATCGTGCTCCATGGCGGGCTGCGGCCCTATGGGGGCACCTTCCTGGCCTTCGCCGATTTCTGCCGCCCCGCAATTCGTTTGTCGGCACTGATGGGCGTGCCGACCTGCTATGTCATGACCCATGACTCGATCGGCCTCGGCGAGGACGGTCCCACCCATCAGCCGGTAGAGCATCTGGCCTCGCTCCGGGCCATTCCTAACCTGCTCGTCCTCCGACCGGCCGATGCGGTGGAGACCGCCGAGGCCTGGGAAATCGCCATGACCTCGACGGCCACGCCGACGATGATCGTGGCCTCGCGTCAGGGTCTGCCGACGGTTCGCATCGAACATACGGACGCAAACCTCACCGCCCGCGGCGCCTATCTGCTGCGCGCACCCGAGGCCCGCGACGTGACGCTGATCGCCACCGGCTCCGAAGTTGAAATCGCAATGGCCGCTGCCGAACAACTGGCCGAGCAAGGGATCAAGGCCGCGGTCGTCTCTGCGCCGTGTTTCGAGCTTTTCGAGAAACAGGACGCGGCCTATCGCGCCGAGGTTCTCGGCGATGCCCCGCGCGTCGGCTGCGAAGCCGCGATCCGTCAGGGCTGGGATCTCTTCCTGCGCCCCGAGGACCGCTTCGTGGGCATGACCGGTTTCGGGGCCTCGGCCCCTGCCCCGGCGCTCTACGAACACTTCAACATCACGTCCGAAGCGATTGTTTCGGATGCAAAAGAACTGATCTGAGGGACTAACGAGAATGACGGTTAAAGTTGCCATCAACGGGTTTGGACGTATCGGCCGCAACGTGCTGCGCGGGATCATCGAGTCGGGTCGCACCGATATCGAGGTGATCGCGATCAACGATCTGGGCCCGGTCGAAACCAACGCCCATCTGCTGCAATTCGACAGCGTCCACGGCCGCTTCCCGCAGGAGGTCACCACCGGCGAGGACTGGATCGACGCAGGCCGCGGCAAGATCAAGGTCACCGCGATCCGCGACCCGAAGGAGCTGCCCTGGGGCGACGTGGACATCGCGATGGAATGCACGGGCATCTTCACCGCGCGGGAGAAAGCTGCCTTCCACCTGGAGAACGGCTCGAAGCGCGTGCTCGTCTCGGCCCCGGCGGCCGGTGCTGACAAGACCATCGTTTACGGCGTGAACCACGGTGCGCTGACCAAGGACGATCTGGTCGTGTCGAACGCGTCCTGCACGACGAACTGCCTTTCGCCGGTCGCCAAGGCGCTCAACGACGCGATCGGCATCTCGAAAGGCTTCATGACGACGATCCACAGCTATACCGGCGACCAGCCGACGCTCGATACGATGCATCCCGACATGTATCGCGCCCGCGCCGCCGCGCTGTCGATGATCCCGACCTCGACCGGCGCGGCCAAGGCCGTGGGTCTCGTGCTGCCGGAGCTCAACGGCAAGCTCGACGGCGTCGCGATCCGCGTGCCGACGCCGAATGTCTCGGTCGTCGATCTGGTATTCGAGGCTGCGAAAGATACCACTGTGGAAGAGGTTAACGCGGCTATCCGCACCGCCGCCGATGGTCCGATGAAAGGCATCCTAGGCTATACCGAAAAACCCAATGTTTCCAGCGACTTCAACCACGATCCTCACTCTTCGGTCTTCCACATGGATCAGACCAAGGTGATGGACGGCCGGATGGTCCGCATCCTCAGCTGGTACGACAACGAATGGGGCTTTTCCAACCGCATGGCCGACACCGCCGTCGCGATGGGAAAGCTCCTCTGACCGCGGCTCGAACCGTTTGGCCCACAACGTAAGGAACACCTGATATGGCTCTGATTACGCTCAGACAATTGCTCGATCACGCCGCGGAATACGGCTACGGCGTGCCGGCGTTCAACATCAACAACATGGAACAGGGTATCGCCATCATGAAGGCGGCGGCGAAATGCGACGCCCCCGTCATCATGCAGGCCTCGCGCGGTGCGCGCAGCTATGCCGGTGACATCATGCTGCGCCACATGATCCAGGCGCTGTCGGAGATGTATCCCGATATCCCGCTGTGCATGCATCAGGACCACGGCAATAACGAGGCCACCTGCCTCACCGCGATCCGCCACGGCTTCACCTCGGTGATGATGGACGGCTCGCTGAAAGAGGACATGAAGACCCCCGCCGATTGGGACTACAATGTCAGCATCACCAAGCGCGTGGCCGACATGGCCCATTGGGTCGGCGCTTCGGTCGAGGGCGAACTGGGCGTGCTCGGCAATCTCGAGACTGGCGAAGCGGCGGAGGAAGACGGCTCGGGCGCGGTTGGCAAACTCAGCCACGATCAGCTGCTGACGGATCCCGACGAGGCGCTGGATTTCGTCAAGCTGACCAAGGTCGATGCGCTGGCGATCGCCTGCGGCACCAGCCACGGCGCCTACAAGTTCTCGCGCAAGCCCACGGGCGACATCCTCGCGATCAGCCAGATCGAGAAGATCCATGCGAAGATTCCGAACGTCCATCTGGTCATGCACGGCTCGTCCAGCGTGCCGCAATATCTGCAGGACCTGATCAACGAGTCCGGCGGCGAGATGCCCCAGACCTACGGCGTGCCGGTCGAAGAGATCGAGCGCGGCATCAAGTCGGGCGTGCGCAAGGTGAATATCGACACCGACAACCGAATGGCCCTGACGGCTCAGTTCCGCAAGGTCGCGCAAAGCAAGCCGACCGAATTCGACCCGCGCAAATTCATGATCCCCGCGATGGAAGAGATGGAGAAGCTCTGCCTCGACCGCTTCCAGCGCTTCGGCACCGCCGGGAATGCCAGCAAGATCAAGGTGATCGACCTCGACGACATGGCCAAGCGCTATGCCGAGGGATCGCTCGACCCGGTGATTTCCGCGGCCAAGGCCGCCTGACACACCCGCGATCCCGGCAGTCGAGCGCCCGGGGCCGCAGTTATCGGATTTAGGGAGACAAGGAGACCCCGATGAACCAGCATGCAAATCCCGGTAAATACAGCGCCGGCGTCAAGGAATACCGTGAAACCTATTGGGAGCCGAACTACACCCCCAAGGACAGCGACGTGCTCGCCGTCTTCAAGATCACGCCGCAGCCCGGCGTCCCGCGCGAGGAAGCCGCAGCCGCCGTCGCCGCAGAAAGCTCGACCGGCACCTGGACCACGGTCTGGACCGACCTGCTGACCGATCTCGACTACTATAAGGGTCGTGCCTACGCGATCGAGGACGTGCCGGGAGATGACGAGAGCTACTACGCCTTCATCGCCTACCCGATGGGTCTGTTCGAAGAGGGCTCGGTCGTCAACGTCTTCACCTCGCTCGTGGGCAACGTCTTCGGCTTCAAGGCCGTGCGGGCCCTGCGTCTGGAAGACGTGCGCTTCCCGCTGTGGTTCGTGACCACCTGCGACGGCCCGCCCCACGGCATTCAGGTCGAGCGCGACAAGCTCGACAAATACGGCCGTCCCTTCCTGGGCTGCACGATCAAGCCGAAGCTGGGTCTCTCGGCCAAGAACTACGGCCGCGCGGTCTACGAGGCGCTGCGGGGGGGACTCGACTTCACCAAGGATGACGAGAACATCAACTCGCAGCCCTTCATGCGCTGGCGTGACCGTTTCGAGTTCTGTCAGGAAGCGATCGAGAAGGCAGAGCGTGAGACCGGCGAGCGCAAGGGCCACTACCTCAACGTCACCGCGCCGAACATCGAAGAGATGTACAAGCGCGCCGAGTTCGCCAAGGAGATCGGGTCGCCGATCATCATGTCGGACTACCTGACGATGGGCTGGGCCGCGCAGGCCTCGCTGAGCCGCTGGTGCCGCGATAACGGCATGCTGCTGCACGTGCACCGCGCGATGCATGGCGTGATCGACCGCCACCCCAAGCACGGCATCAACTTCCGCGTTCTCGCGAAGATGCTGCGCCTTCTGGGCGGCGACCACCTGCACTCGGGCACCGTCGTCGGCAAGCTCGAAGGCGACCGCGAGGCGACTCTCGGCTGGATCGACCTGATGCGCGACAAATACGTCAAGGAAGACCGTTCGCGCGGCATCTTCTTCGATCAGGACTGGGGTCAGATGCCGGGCGTGCTCCCGGTGGCTTCGGGCGGCATCCACGTCTGGCACATGCCCGCGCTGGTCAACATCTTCGGCGATGACAGCTGCCTTCAGTTCGGCGGCGGCACGCTGGGCCACCCCTGGGGCAACGCCGCCGGTGCGGCCGCGAACCGCGTCGCGGTCGAGGCCTGCGTCAAGGCACGCAACGAGGGCCGCGATCTCGAGAAGGAGTCGAAAGACATCATGACCTCGGCCGCCAAGCACTCGCCCGAACTCAAGATCGCCATGGAGACGTGGAAAGAGATCAAGTTCGAGTTCGACACCGTGGACAAGCTGGACGTGGCGCACCGCTAAGGCGCGCCCCTCCCACCAACGCCTGAGAAAGGACTGACACCATGAGTGAAATGCAAGATTACGGCTCCCGCATCTCGGACCCGAACAGCCGCAAGATGGGCACCTTCTCCTATCTGCCCCAGCTCAGCGATGATGAGCTGCGCAAGCAGGTGGAGTACATCGTCTCGAAAGGCTGGAACCCGGCCATCGAGCATACCGAGCCCGAGAATATGCGCTCGAACTTCTGGTACATGTGGAAGCTGCCGATGTTCGGGGAAACCGATGTCGATGCGATCTTTCGCGAGATCGAGATGTGCAAGAAGGCCAACCCGGGCAACCATGTTCGCCTCGTGGGCTACGACAACTTCAAGCAGACGCAGGGCACCTCGATGGTGGTGCACCGCGCCGACATGTCGGCCTCTGCCTGATCTGATACCGGGGCGGGCTGCCGACCGTGGCGGCCCGCCCTGCCCCATACCCCCCGGATTTTCCTGCGCGACGGAGAGCCAGCCATGAGCGATATCGACCCAGACCAGTTCCGCGTGAAGACCGAGCCCTATTACCGGCGTGTCGGCAACGAGATCGAGCAATATGCCGCCGCCTATGACGTGCGGATG
This sequence comes from Thioclava sp. IC9, assembly GCF_002213225.1. Lineage (NCBI taxonomy): Bacteria > Pseudomonadati > Pseudomonadota > Alphaproteobacteria > Rhodobacterales > Paracoccaceae > Thioclava > Thioclava sp. IC9. The sequence goes on along the minus strand of NZ_NBNX01000001.1, from coordinate 491,614 downwards.
CCGGTGATGCTCAAGGGCCCCACGGGCTGCGGCAAGTCGCGTTTCGTCGAATATATGGCGTGGAAGTTGCAGCGCCCGTTGATCACCGTGGCCTGTAACGAGGACATGACCGCGTCCGACCTGATCGGGCGGTTCCTCCTCGATATCAACGGCACGAAATGGCAGGACGGCCCGCTGACCGTTGCCGCGCGGATCGGCGCGATCTGCTATCTCGACGAGGTCGTGGAGGCCCGTCAGGACACCACCGTCGTCATCCACCCGCTGACCGATCACCGCCGCCAGCTGCCTCTGGAGAAGAAGGGCGAGCTGGTCGACGCGCATCCCGATTTTCAGGTCGTGATCTCGTATAACCCCGGCTACCAGTCGATGATGAAGGACCTCAAGCAATCGACCAAGCAGCGTTTCGGCGCGATGAGCTTCGACTACCCCCAGGCCGCGACCGAGGCCGAGATCGTCAGCCACGAGGCCGGGATCGACCTCAAAACCGCCGAAAAGCTCGTGCAGGTCGCCCAACGCTCGCGCAATCTCAAGGGCCACGGCCTCGATGAGGGCATGTCGACGCGCCTTCTCGTTTATGCAGGCCAGTTGATCGCGAAGGACATCCCCGCGCCCGCCGCCTGCCAAATGGCGCTGGTGGAGCCGCTGACCGACGACGCCGATATGCGCGACACGTTGCAGGCGGCCGTCCAGACCTTCTTCCCCGAGATCACCGACAGCTCGAAGGTGGCGTAAGGAGCGCGTCCGATGAAGGTCGATCTCGACGATTACGCCGCCGATCTGATCAAATCCGCGCCGGAGCTGGAGGAGACCCTCGACGGGCTCTTCCACGAGGCGGCGCGGATGATGTCGCCCGCCGGGCTGAAGGATTACATGGACGGTGCGAAGGCCATGACCTCGCTCGGCAAGGGCCCCCGCCTGCTGATCTCCTATCTCGACGAGATGCCGCAGGTCGCCAAGGAATGCGGTGAGGACGTCATTCGGGACGTGGTGGGCGCGGTGCTGAAGCTGGCCTCGATGGTGTCGGGCGAAATCCTGGTGCTGATGCTCGACACGCTGCCCGGCGCCGCCAACCGCTTCGGCGATCCGGAACTGCTGCGCGGCTATCTGGCGCTGCTGCACCGGCTGGCGGCCCGTGCGCCACGGGGACTGCGTCCGATGTTCGGCGTGCTCGAAGAACTGCTGGCGAAACTCACCCTCTCGGGTCTGCGCCGCTGGGTGGATTTCGGCGCCGAGGCCTATCGGCGCGACCTGCCGAAACAGGCGGATTACTTCGGGCTTGTTTCTGAAGACAGCCGCGCAGTCCTGAAACAGGAACGCCGCGGCACGCTCTTCATCGACAGCCAGCGCAGGCTGAACTTCTACCTCCGCGCCTTCTGGGCCCGCGACTTCTTCCTGCGTCCCTCTGCCGCCGACTTCGAAGGCTTCCGCCCCTTCATCGAGGAGGGCGCGCTGCATCTGCCCGATGCGGTGGACGGGATCAACGGCGCCTCCGGCCTCGATCTCTACCGCGCGATGTGCGCCCATATGGCGGCCCATATCGTCTATTCCGATCACGGGCTTGGGCAGGAAGCGCTCAATCCGGCGCAGATATTCCTGATCGGCATGATCGAGGACGCCCGCGTCGAATATTGCGCGACGCAGGCCTTTCCGGGGCTGCGCGCGATGTTCGACCGGCTGATGCCGGACACGCCGCAAGGACAGTACGAACACGAGACGATGTATATGCTGGAAAAGGTCGCCCGCGCGCTCAACACGCCCGGCACCCGCACCGGCGATCTAGAAATCGACAATCTCGTCGAGACCTTCCACGGCGAGATCGCGGACAATGCGCGCGAGACGATGTTCTCCTGGTCGCTCGGCGTTGAGCTTTACAACCTGCTCGCGCAACGCCGCGCGGTGCCATCCCTTCGCATTCTCGAATCTCTGAAAATTCCGTATCGCGACGACAACCGCTTCATCTGGTCGCTCTCGGATTACGACTGGTCGAACCAGAACGCCTATCAGCCCGCGCAGGGTCAGGTGCGCAAGCGCGTCGGCCTGATGGAATTCGTCAACGAGGTCGATGTCGAGACCGCGGGCGACGATGCGCAGGAGGTCTGGGTGCTGTCGTCAGAGCTGTTCCCCTACGAGGATGAGGGCGTCAGCTATAACGAGATGGAGGGCAAGACCCCGATCTCCGACCCGTTTCATTACGGCGAATGGGATTACAAGGTGCAGTTGATGCGCCCGTCGTGGTCGACTGTCTACGAACACCGCCCGCCGATGGGCGACCCGGACGAGATCGACACGATCCTGACCGCGCATCGCGGCATCCGTCAACGGATCAAGCAGATCGTGGACCGGCTGCGCCCGCAGGGCATCTCGCGCCAGCGGCGGCTGGAGGATGGCGACGAGCTGGATATCAACGCCGCCGTCGATGCGATGGTGATGCAGCGCATCGGCATGCAGCCCGACATGCGGATCACCATGCGCAACGTCATCAACCGGCGCGATCTGGCGGTCTGCATCCTGCTCGACCTGTCGGAGAGCACCAACGAGACCGTGCGCGGCTCGGACAAGACCGTGCTGAAACTGACGCGCGAAGCCTCGGCGCTGGTGGCCTCGGCGATCGAAGGGATCGGCGACCCGTTCGCGATCCACGGCTTTTCCTCGGATGGCCGGCACGACGTGCAATATCAGCGCTTCAAGGATTTCGAGCAGAAGCTCGATTCCGAGGTCAAAGGCCGCCTTGCGGGCATGAAGGGCGGGCTCTCGACCCGGATGGGGGCCGCGATGCGCCATGCCGCCCATCATTTGTCCCTGCGCCCGGAAGCCCATAAACTGTTGCTGATCGTCACCGATGGCGAACCGGCCGATATCGACGAGCGCGACCCGCAATATCTGCGCATGGATGCCAAGAAGGCGGTTGCGGAACTCCAGCAGATCGGCATTAACAGCTATTGTCTGACGCTGGACCCCGAAGCCGATGCCTATGTGTCGCGCATCTTCGGGACCAACAATTACACCGTGATCGATCAGGTCGAGCGCCTGCCCGAGAAACTGCCGACCCTGTTCGCGCAACTGACGAAATGAGCCGCCAAGGAGGCCCCCATGAGCTTTGACCGTTCCATCAAGATCGCGCCCTCGATCCTGTCGGCCGATTTCGCCAATTTCGGCGCCGAGATCCGCGCCATCGAAGATCAGGGGGCCGATTGGGTCCATGTCGACGTGATGGACGGGCATTTCGTGCCGAACCTCACCTTCGGCCCGCCCGCCGTGAAAGCGTTCCGCCCGCATGTGAAGACCTTCATGGACGTCCACCTGATGATCGCGCCGGTCGACCCTTACATCGAGGCCTATGCCGAAGCAGGCGCCGACATGATCGTGGCGCATTGGGAGGCCGGTCCGCACCCGCATCGCACGCTGCAGGCGATCAAGGCGCAGGGCGTGAAATGCGGCATCTCGCTGAACCCCGGCACGCCCGCCAACGTGATCTCGGAACTGCTAGACCTCGTCGATATGGTTCTCGTGATGAGCGTTAATCCCGGTTTCGGCGGCCAGAAATTCATCCCCTCCAGCATAAACAAGGTCCGCCAAGTGCGCGAAATGATTGGCGATCGGGAGATTCACATTCAGGTGGATGGCGGCGTCGATCCGACCACGGTCGGCCCGCTGGTCGAGGCTGGTGCGGATTGCTTCGTCGCGGGCTCCGCCGTCTTCAAGGGCGGCTCGGTCGATAGGCCGGAGGTGTATGGCCAGAATATGCGCGCGATCCGCGAAGCGGCGGAGGGTGCTCTCAAAGCCGCGCAGTGAGAAACTGCCAAGCTGCAAGGAGATCGGTCGCGATCTCGTGATCTGACCGCTTGCCCTGCCGCTGCCTCTCGTTCATATTCGTGGAATTGAATACCAGCTAGGGAGGACTGGCATGACATTCACGCGACGCACCATTCTGCGCGGAGGGCTGGCCATGGGCGCCATGACAGCCCTTCCCCGGCTCAGCTTCGCCGCCCAGACCCTCGAGATGGGTTCGGCCCGGCTCGACACGCTGTCCGATGGCAATCTCGTGCTGCCGATCGGCTTTGTGACCGACAATCCGGAGGCCAAGCCGATCCTCGAGAGCTACGGCATCACCGGAGACTCGGTCGAACCGCCCTGCAATGTCACGCTCTATCGCGACGGCACCAACACCGTGCTGTTCGACGTGGGGTCGGGCAATGACTTCATGCCGTCTGCGGGCAAGCTGATGGAAGCGATGGACGCGCTCGAAGTCGCGCCCGAGGACGTGACCCATGTCGTCTTCACCCATGGCCACCCGGATCACCTCTGGGGCGTGCTCGACGATTTCGACGAGCCGTTCTTCGCCAACGCCGAGCACATGATGGGCAAGGACGAATTCGAATATTGGCTCAACCCGGAGACACTCGACACGATCGATCAGGGCCGCAAGACCTTCGCGGCAGGCGCGCTGCGTCGCCTCCAGATCCTTGAAGACCAGATTGCAACCTTTGGAGATGGCGAGGAAATCCTCCCCGGCATCATGGCGCAGATGACGCCCGGCCACACGCCCGGTCACATGTCCTTCCACGTCAAGAACGGCGAGACGCAGGCCTTCATCATCGGCGATGCGATCGTGAACCACTACCTCGCCTTCGCCGCGCCGGGCATGGCGGCAGGCTCCGACCAAAACCCCGATCTGGGCGCTGAGACGCGTGTCGCGTTGCTCGATCAGCTGGCGACCGACAAGCTGCCGATCATCGGCTATCACCTGCCCGAAGGCGGCCTGGGCCGGGTCGAGCGCGACGGCGACGCCTATCGCTACGTGCCGGAGGTCTGAGGGTGAAAAAACTCCTTTTGACCAGCGTCTTGGCGGGACTTCTTCATGTGAGCCCCGTACTCGCCTCTGAAGACGTGCCGGACATGTATCCCGGTTCGGTTCTCTACTCTAAGCCCTATGAGGTGATCCCCGGCGTCTGGACCGCGATCGGGGCCACTGCGCCGCCGACCTATGAGAATTCGGGTCATAACAACAATCTCAGCTTCATCGTCACCGGCGATGGCGTGGTCGTGGTGAATTCCGGCGCGTCCTATCAACTCGCCAAGGCGCTGCATGACGAGATCAAGGCGGTCACCGATCAGCCGGTGAAGCTGGTGATCAACGAGAACGGTCAGGGCCATTCGATGCTCGGCAACAATTACTGGATCGAACAGGGCGTGCCGGTGCTCGCCCATGTCGATGCGGCGGCCGAGTTCGAACATGACGCCGGCGGCGCCTTCGAGGCGCTCAAGAGCTACGGTAAGGAAACCGCCGAAGGTACCGATCCGAAGCTGCCCACCGAGACTTTCGAGGACAAGCGCGTCATCGAGATGGGCGACATGACCATCGAAGTGATGCATCTGGGCCCCGCGCACAGCCCCGGCGACACGCAGGTCTGGCTGCCGGAACAGAAATTCATGATCGCGGGCGATATCGCTTTTTCGGAACGGATGCCGCCGATCTTCTCGGGCACCTGCACGAGCTGCTGGATCGAGACCTTCGAGACCAAATTCGCGCCGCTGGAGCCTGCCTTCATCATCCCCGGCCATGGCCATCCGACGAACCTCGAGAAGGTCACGCGCGGAACGACGGGCTACCTGAAATATCTGCGCGGAAAGATCGCCGAACATCTCGACAATGGTGGCGATCTGGCCGAGGCCTACTACGTGGATCAGAGCCCCTACAAAAACCTCGACACGTTCGAGGAACTGGCGACGAAAAACGCGGGCGTCGTCTACGAGGAAATGGAATTCGAATAGGAGGCCGCATGGCTGTCACTCCCCCCGTCTGCGATTTCGGCTGGAAGGCTCCGGGCTTCACCCTGCCCGGCACCGACGGCAAGCAATACAGCTTTGACGACATCCGTGGTCCCAAGGGCACGCTCGTGATGTTCATTTGCAACCATTGCCCCTATGTCCAGTCAATCCTCGACCGCATCCTGCGCGATGCGGCGGAGTTGCAGAAGGCGGGGATCGGCGTCGTTGCGATCTCGGCCAACGATGTCGACGAATATCCGCAGGACAGCTTCGAGAACATGGCCAAGCTGGCCGAGGAGAAGGGCTTCCCCTTCCCCTATCTCTATGACGAAACTCAGGCGGTCGCGAAGGCATACGGGGCCGCCTGCACCCCGGACTTCTTCGGTTTCAACGCCGAGGACGGGCTGCAATATCGCGGCCGTCTCGATGCCTCGACCAAGCAGGCCGCCGCGGTCGACGCCAAGCGAGAACTCTACGAAGGCATGATGTTGGTCGCCGAGACCGGCGAAGGCCCGCGCGACCAGATTCCGTCGATGGGCTGCTCCATCAAATGGAAATCGGCATGAGCGACGCGCCTTCCGTCATCTTCGATCTCGACGGAACGCTGATCGATTCCGTGCCCGCGATCCATGCCGTTTCGAACGCCGTTCTGACCGATATGGGCTTCGAGCCGCTCTCGCTGCCGACGGTCCGCAGCTTCGTCGGCAAGGGCGTGCCCAACCTCGTGCGCCAGTTGCTGATCACCTCGGGCGAAGACCCGGACGGGCCGCTCTTCAATCGGGTGGAGCATGCCCTCGTCGCGCGCTACGAGACCGATGTGGAGGGCAACGTGCCCTACCCCAACGTGATCGCCGCGCTCGACCGGCTCACGGAGATGGGCTGCCGGATGGCGGTCTGCACGAACAAACCGGTCCGCCCAGCTGAAGCCGCGCTGCGCCATGTCGGTTTATGGGACTATTTCGAGCTCACGCTGGGCGGGGACTCCATGCCCACCCGCAAGCCCGAGCCGGAAATGCTGCTTCATTGCCATCGGGCCCTGGGCGGCGGACAGATGATCTATGTCGGCGACAGCGAGGTCGATGCGGAAACGGCGGCGAATGCGCAGGCCCCGTTTGCGATCTATTCCGAGGGCTATCGCAAGACGCCCTTGACCGACGTGCCCCATGACGTCGCCTTCTCCGATTGGGCGATGCTGCCCGGTCTGGTGGAGGGCTGGAAATGGTAAGCGCGCTGATCTTCGACGTCGACGGAACGCTGGCCGAAACCGAAGAAGCCCATCGCCGTGCCTTCAACGAGACCTTTGCTGCACGGCGCGTGGACTGGAACTGGTCGCAGGAGACCTATCGCGAACTGCTGAAAACCGCCGGCGGCAAGGAGCGCATGGCGCGCCACCGCGAGGTCATGGGCTTCGGCCCGACCGACGACGAGATCGCCATGCTGCACGAGATCAAGACCCGCCGCTATGTCGAGATCATCACCGGCGGGCAGGTCCCGCTGCGCCCGGGCGTGGCGCGGCTGATCGCAAATGCGCGTGCCGCCGGGATGAAGCTCGCCATCGCCACGACGACGAACCGTCCCAATGTCGATGCGCTGATCCGCGCGCAGCTGGGTGCCGACCCCGATCACCTGTTCGATGCGATCGCGGCAGGCGACGAGGTCGCCGCCAAGAAACCCGCGCCCGACGTGTTCGAACTCGCGCTGAACCGGCTGCATCTGCCGCCCGAGGCCTGCATCGCCTTCGAGGATAGCGAGGTGGGCCTGCGCTCAGCGCAAGCGGCCGGGCTGCGCGTGGTCGTGACGCCCTCGGCCTATACCGATGGCGGCGATTTCTCGCGCGCGGAGTGGGTGCTCCCCGATCTCTCGCACCCCTTACCGCCCGAGATCACGGAAGGGCTGGGACAGAGTGCCCCAATTTCATAAGATCGGACTCGGCTACATATGCTGGGCAGGTTAACGGAGGCCGCCATGATCAAACCGGACGTCAAAGCTTTTTTCGACACCGCGACTTTCACCGTCTCCTATGTGGTGAAAGATCCCGGCAGCAAAGCCTGCGCCGTTGTCGATAGCGTGCTCGATTTCGACTATTCCTCGGGCCGGACGGATACCAAATCCGCCGACGAGGTGATCGCCTATGTGAAGGAGAACGGGCTTGAGGTGGAGTGGATCCTCGAGAGCCACGTCCATGCCGACCACCTTTCCGCCGCGCCCTACATTCAGGAGCGCGTCGGCGGCAAGATCGGCATCGGCGACCGCATTCAGGTCGTGCAGGACACCTTCGGCAAGATCTTCAACGAAGGCACCGAATTCCAGCGCGACGGTTCGCAGTTCGACAGGCTCTTCAAGGAAGGCGACACTTTCAGCGTCGGCGCGCTGGAGGGTCGCGTTCTGCACACGCCGGGCCATACGCCCGCTTGCCTTACCTACGTCATCGGCGATGCGGCCTTCGTGGGCGATACGCTCTTCATGCCCGATTTCGGCACCGCGCGCTGCGACTTCCCCGGCGGCTCGGCCGAGACGCTCTACGCCTCGATCCAGAAAATCTTGTCGCTGCCCGACGAGACCCGCATTTTCGTGGGCCACGACTACAAGGCACCGGGCCGCGACGAATTTGCGTGGGAGACGAGCGTGGCCGAGGAAAAGGCCCGCAACATCCATATCGGCGGCGGCAAGTCCGAGGCCGAATTCGTCAAGATGCGCACCGAGCGCGATGCGACTCTGGCGATGCCGAAGCTCATCATCCCGTCGCTTCAGGTAAACATGCGCGCGGGCCAGATGCCTCCGAAGGACGAGGACGGCAAGACCTACCTCAAAGTGCCGGTCAACGGGCTCTGAGACGATAAACCGAGAGGGCGGGAAACCCCGCCCATCTCCACCTAGAAGGCAGGATAACAGGACAGATCATGGAATTGCGCAAACTTTCCGACGAGTTCTCCGTCGCCCCGCAGATCGAACCCGAAGACGTGCCGAAGCTTGCCGAGATGGGCTTTCGCACGCTGATCATCAATCGTCCCGACGAGGAGATCGAGGACGCAGATCAGCGCTCGGACGCGATCGCCGCGCTTTGCACGACGCATGGCCTCACGCCTTACTACCTGCCCTACTATCCCGGCGAACTGAGCCTCGAACTGGTCGACAATTTCGCGACGATCATGGACGCGGCAGAGAAACCCGCCTTGGGCTATTGCCGCTCGGGCACGCGCTCGTCGCATCTGTGGGGCGTCAGCCAGGCGGGCGAGATGGAAATCGACAAGATCGTCGCGACCGCCGCCGAAGCGGGCTATGACCATTCCACGCTGGTGCCGGTGATGCAGTATTACGCCAGCCGCCGCGATCAGGCCTGATCCAGCCCTTTCGCGACGTGCCAATGCTCAAACGCTACCTGCCGATCCTAAGCTGGGGGCGCGACTACGATCGCCCGACCTTCGAGGCCGATCTGATCGCGGCGGTGATCGTCACGATCATGCTGATCCCGCAGTCGCTGGCCTATTCGCTGCTGGCCGGGATGCCGCCGGAATACGGGCTCTACGCTTCGGTACTGCCGCTGCTGATCTACGCAGTTTTCGGCACCTCGCGCCCGCTGGCCGTCGGCCCGGTCGCGGTGATCTCGCTGATGACGGCCGCCGCGGTTGGCAGGGTCGCGGCGCAGGGTACGCCGGAATATATCGCCGCCGCAGTGGCGCTGGCGTTTCTCTCGGGCGTGATGCTGGTGGTGATGGGCTTCCTGCGCATGGGCTTCATAACGGCCTTCCTCAGCCACCCGGTGCTGTCGGGCTTCACATCGGCTGTCGGTATCCTGATCGCCGCGGGCCAGATGAAGCATTTCTTCGGCATTCCGGCGGAGAGCGGCGGGATTCTCGATATTCTCGGCGGCCTCTGGGCGCATCTCGGCCAGACCAATCCCTACACGGTCGTCATCTCGATCCTGTCGCTGGTCTTCCTGTTCTGGGCGCGACGTGGGCTTAAGCCGCGCCTGCTAAAGGCAGGGCTGTCCGAGCGGCTTGCGGCCATCCTCACCCGCGCCGCGCCGGTTTACGCAGTCGCCGCGACCATCCTGATCACCTGGCTGTTCGGGCTCGAGGGTCGCGGGGTCCGCGTCGTCGGAACCGTGCCGCTCGGCTTCCCGACCCCGAGCCTGCCGCCCGCCGATATCGCGCTCTGGAAAGAACTCTTCGTCCCGGCGCTCCTGATCGCGATCATCGGCTATGTCGAGACGATCTCGGTCGCCCAGACATTGGCCGCTAAGAAACGCCAGCGCATCGATCCGGACCAAGAATTCATAGCCCTCGGCGGCGCCTCCATCGGCTCCGCAATCTCTGGATCCTTTCCGATTACCGGGGGGTTCGCGCGCTCTGTCGTCAGCTTCGAGGCCGGCGCCACGACGCCCGCCGCTGGCGCCTTCACCGCGATCGGGGTGGCGCTCGCGACCTTCACCCTGACCCCGGCCCTCTATTACCTGCCGCAAGCGACGCTCGCGGCCACGATCTTCGTCTCGGTGCTTACGCTGGTCGATATCAAGGCGCTCAAGCGCACGTTCAAATACGCCCCCCGCGAAGGCGTCGGCATGGCTCTGACGGTGCTCGTCACCCTGATCTGGGGCGTCGAGGACGGCATCGCATTCGGCGTCATCCTCTCGATCGCGCTGCGGTTGTGGCAAAGCTCGCGCCCGCATGTGGCCGAGTTGGGCCAGGTTCCCGGCACCGAGCATTTCCGCAATATCCGGCGCCACCGGGTGAACTGCGCGCCGGGCATCCTCAGCCTGCGCATCGACGAGAGCCTGTGGTTCCCGAATGCCCGCTTCGTCGAGGAGATGATCTACGACCGGATCGCGAGCGACGAGTCCATCAAGCATGTCGTGCTGAATTGCCCCGCGATCAACCATATCGACATGTCCGCGCTCGAGGCGCTGGAAGAGGTGAACGACCAGCTCAACGACGCGGGCGTGCGATTGCACCTGTCCGAGGTTAAAGGCCCGGTGATGGACCGCCTGACGCGCTCGGACCTGATCACCCAACTAACCGGGCAGATCTACCTTACCCATTACGACGCGCTGGCGACGCTCGCCCCCGAGACCACCCAAGGTTGCGCACACGAGAGCCGTGTCGAGACCCACCGCTAAGCGTCTTCGTGCCCCACGTGGGTTGCCATGGCGCGCGAAACATAAGACATTTGAACAGGGTCTCCGGCGCGGGGAAACATGCGCCTCCGGAGTAGTGTTAATGAGCTACGCGAACTAACCGATTGTGGGGTGAAACGCGATGTTATCCTTCTGTGAGGCGGTCTTACGCGCAAAATCTGTGCAGGAAATTTGGTCCCGCCATTGCCGCGAAATGGAGCGGTTCGGCTTCGACCGTTTGATCTATGGGTTCACGAGTTTCCGAAAGGGAAACAACTTCGGCCACGAAGACGATTTGTTGATCCTCTCGAACCACCAGAAGGAATATCTCGACCTCTTCATCGGAGAGGGAAAATATCGCCACGCGCCGATGGTGCAATGGGCCGCGAAGAATGACGGGCCCTGCTCGTGGCGCATTGTCGCGGACCGCGCAATGCGGGGAGAGCTGACCCCGGCAGAGATCGACGTGATCGACATCAACCACCGTTTCGGCATCCGCGCGGGTTATTCGATCGGTTTCTCCGACCCGCTCTCCTACGCGCGCGGCGCGATCGGACTCGTGGGGCGGCCGGGGCTGAGCCAGGACGACGTCGACCGCATCTGGCGCGAGAACGAACGCGAATTGATGGTGATGAACAGCCTCGTTCATCTGCGCATCTCGACCATGCCCTATTCCACCGGGCGACGCCCACTGACGGATCGGCAGCGCGAAGTCCTCGAATGGGTGGCGGAGGGCAAGACGACCGCCGATATCGCGATCATCATGGGGCTGACCCCTTCGACGGTGGAGAAACACCTGCGACTGGCGCGCGAGGCGCTGGACGTGGACACCACCGCGCAGGCGGTCATGAAAGCCTCGGTGCAAAAGCAGATTTTCCTGAACGCCTCACACGCGGCGGCGCGTTAGGTTCGCATCCCAGACCCCTGCCCCACAATGAAAAACGCCGCCCCGATCAGGGCGGCGTTTCCTGTTTCAAAGAAGAGGCGCGGGCTTAGTTGCCAGCTGCGGTCTTCGCCACTTCAGCGGCGAAATCTTCTTCTTTCTTCTCGATGCCTTCGCCGACTTCCATCCGGACGAAGCCGGTGATCTCGACGCCAGCTTCTTTCGCGGCCTGACCGACGGTGAGGTCGGGATTGACGACGAATTGCTGGTTCAGCAGCGTGACTTCCGCGGTGAATTTCTTCATGCGGCCTTCGATCATCTTCTCGATCACCTGCTCGGGCTTGCCCGATTCACGGGCGATGTCGATCTGAACCTGCTTTTCCTTCTCGACGACAGCCGGGTCGAGATCGGATTCGGACAGCGCGGCCGGGTTGGTCGCGGCGATGTGCATCGCGATCTGCTTGCCGATGCCGTTGTCTTCGCCCTTCAGCGCAACGAGCACACCGATCTTGCCCATGCCGTCGGCGGCAGCGTTGTGCACGTAATGCACCAGCGTGTCGCCTTCGAGGATGTGCATGCGGCGCAGGTTCATGTTCTCACCGATACGCGCGATGGCGTCGGTGATCACGTCTTCGACCTTCTTGCCGTTGAGATGCGCAGCCTTGACGACTTCGACATCTTCACCGGTTTCCAGCGCGACTTCCGCGATGTCGGAGACGAGCTTCTGGAAATCGGCGTTCTTCGCGACGAAGTCGGTTTCCGAGTTCATCTCGATCGCGACGCCCTTGCCGTTGTTGACGGCGAGCGCGACGAGACCTTCGGCAGCCACGCGGCCCGATTTCTTCGCAGCCTTCGCAAGGCCCTTGGTGCGCAGCCAGTCAACGGCGGCGTCCATGTCGCCATCGGTCTCGGTCAGCGCTTTTTTCGCGTCCATCATGCCTGCGCCGGTAGCTTCGCGCAGTTCCTTCACCTGAGCGGCGGTAATCGCCATGGTCGGATCTCCTTCAAGAACTCTGCGAGGGCGGGATACCCCGCCCTCATGTCATCTGGGTGACGGTCGCGGCCTTACTTGGCCTCGGCCTCGGCCAGCGCCTCTTCAACCGGGGTCTCGGTGAGGGCACCGACATCGACGCCCGCCGCGCCCATCTGGGCCGACATGCCGTCGAGAGCTGCGCGCGAAGCGAGGTCGCAGTAGAGCGCGATCGCACGGGCCGCGTCGTCGTTGCCCGGGATCACGTAATCCACGCCGTTCGGCGAGCAGTTGGTGTCGACCACCGCCACGACCGGGATGCCGAGCTTCTTGGCTTCCGCGATGGCGAGGTCTTCCTTGTTCACGTCGATCACGAACAGGAGGTCCGGCAGACCGCCCATTTCGCGGATACCGCCGAGAGACGCCTGCAGCTTGGCCTGGTCACGCTCCATGCCGAGACGCTCTTTCTTGGTCAGGCCTTCAGCGCCCTGCTCAAGCTTCTCGTCGATCTCGTTGAGACGCTTGATCGACTGGGAGACGGTCTTCCAGTTGGTCAGCGTGCCGCCGAGCCAGCGGTGGTTCATGTAATACTGTGCACATTTCTCGGCGGCTTCGGCGATCGGGCGCGCAGCCTGACGCTTGGTGCCGACGAAGAGAACGCGGCCGTTTTTCGCAACGGTGTCGCGGATGACCTGCAGAGCCTGGTCGAGCAGCGGAACGGTCTGCGTCAGGTCGACGATGTGGATGCCGTTACGCTCGCCATAGATGTACTGACCCATACGGGGGTTCCAACGCTGGGTCTGGTGGCCGAAGTGAACGCCAGCTTCCAAGAGCTGACGCAGGGAGAATTCAGGAAGCGCCATGTCCAATTCCTTTTCCGGTTTGCGCCTGAGCGGAGGGTCTCAGGGCATATGCCCCAACCGGTGGACTTTTGGGGATGTCTCCCCCATCGGCCCGCCTCCGCCTGTGAAGTGCGCGCGATATAGACCCATCGCGCCGCCTTGGCAACCCCTACCGGTCATGGGCGTCCCCGGGAAAACCAAGGCGCGCGCGCCCGCTTCGGCTTGGTGTAAATATCCCGGGTGAATTCGCGTCAGCGAAGAGGGGCAGCGCCCCTGCCCCGTCTCCGGCCGGGCTTACAGCGCGCGGAACCGGTTGCGCTGACTGCCAGTCCATTCGACCTCGAAGGTCCACCCCTCTTCGGTCTGCGTCTCGGCGCGGATCACGTTCTGCTCGTGCAGCCAGGCGCGTTTGCGGCCATCCGCAAAGCCCAGCGTGATCTCTTCCTGATAGCGTTCATCCGAAAGCTTCTCGTCAATCGCCTTCAGAAGCGCGTCGAGCCCCTCTCCGGTCAGCGCCGAGATCGCCTGCAGATCGGGCTCGCGTGCCTCCTGTACCAGCAGAGCGCGGCGCGGCTCGGGCGGTACGGCGTCCATCTTGTTCCAGACCTCGATCAGCGGCACTTCCTTGGCGACGCCGAGTTTGGTGAGAATGTCGTTCACATCCTCCGCCTGCTCCTCGGTCTCGGGATGCGAGATGTCGCGGACATGCAGGATCAGATCGGCTTCGAGCACCTCTTCCAGCGTCGCGCGGAAGGCGGCGACAAGCTGCGTCGGCAGGTCCGAGATGAAGCCCACCGTGTCGGACAGGATCACCTTGCGGCCCGTCGGCAGCTCCAGCCCGCGCATCGTCGGGTCGAGCGTGGCGAACAGCATGTCCTTGGCCAGCACTTCGGCCCCGGTCACGCGGTTGAACAGAGTGGATTTCCCCGCGTTGGTATAGCCCACCAGCGCCACGATCGGGAACGGCACCTTTCGGCGTGCGGCGCGGTGCAGCTCGCGGGTCTTCACGACCTTCGCAAGCTGGCGGCGCAGACGCACGATCTGCTCGTCGATGGCGCGGCGGTCGGCCTCGATCTGGGTTTCCCCCGGGCCGCCGACGAAGCCGAGCCCGCCGCGCTGACGCTCGAGGTGGGTCCAGGCGCGCACCAGCCGCGTACGCTGATAGCTCAGCGCGGCCAGCTCCACCTGCAACACACCTTCACGGGTGCGCGCACGGTCGGCAAAGATTTCGAGGATCAGCCCGGTCCGGTCGAGGAGCTTCACCCCCCATTCCTTCTCGAGGTTGCGCTGCTGCACCGGGGTCACCGGCCCGTCGATGAAGACGAGATCGACCTCGTTCTCCTCCAGCCGCGCCTTGATCTCGGCCAGCTTGCCCTGGCCGAACAGCTTGCCCGGCTCGGGCTTGCGCAGCTTCACGATCTCCTCGCCCACCACCTGCAGATGCGGCAGGGCGGCGGCGAGCGAAACCGCTTCGGCCAGCGCAAATTCGGGCAAGTGTCGCTGGCCCTCTCGCGACGGAATGTCGGGATGGATCACGTAGGCCCGCGTATCGGGCGTCTCGGTAGAGGTCGTTTCGCTCAAGATATGTATCGCTAAAGCCGCGCGCGGCGCCGCTTAGTCGTCGCCTTCGTAAAGCGAGATAGGTTGTCCCGGCATGATCGTCGAGATCGCGTGCTTGTAAACAAGCTGAGATTGCCCGTCGCGCCGCAGAAGCACACAGAAGTTGTCAAACCAGGTGATGACGCCCTGCAGCTTCACCCCGTTGATCAGGAAGATCGTGACAGGAACCTTTGTCTTGCGCACATGATTGAGAAATGCGTCTTGCAGGTTCTGTTTGTCGCCAGCCATATTATTCTTGCCCTTGTTTTTCGTATCGCGTTTCGCATCGCGCGTGATCGGACGGGCCTGATTTGCCCTTTCTTCAAGTATGCAGCGCATAGCGGGAGATTCCAGCCCAAAAAACAGTTTGTTAGGCCCTGAGCCAGAAATTGCGTATCGAATCCGGGATTCAGGCGCGCCAGAATTCCGGGTTGAACAGGGCAATGATCGCCAATGTCTCGAGCCGGCCAAGCACCATGGCGAAGGCGAAAACGGCCTTGATTGGCTCGCTCAGATGGGCCCAGCTCAGTGGCACATCGGCCGCGATCCCCGCCAGCGGTCCGGTATTCGACAGCGCCGCGATGGTCAGGATCGTCGCGGGCTCGAACGACAGACCGAACAGCGACGCCGCCATCATCACGCCGGCGATGGAAATCGCGAACAGCATGAACACGATCCAGCTGATATAGGCGCCTTCGCGGCGCAGCCGCCTTGCCATCATGCCGCCGCCCGCGATGGAGTTCGGATAGATCAGCTTGTCGAGTTCCCGCTCGCCGTGACGCAGCAGCGCGTAAACCCGCAGCAGGCGCACCCCGCCCGCGGTCGTTGCGACGCCGCCCCCGATGATCGCAAGCCCCGCGAGGATCAGGCCCGGTGTGCCCAGCCCCGACCAGTCGCGCGCGTCGTGCCAGCCGTTCGATTCGAAGCCGGTCGTGGTCAGGAAGGACAGCGAGGTGAACAGCGACCCCCAGATCGAGCGGAAGATCGCACCGAAATCGCCCGGCGTGCGCACTTCCAGCGCCGCGATCCAGTGACGCAGGAACAGGAACAGCGGCACGAGGATCACCAGCCCCGCAGCCAGACGCAGCTCTGGGTCGTCGATGAGCTTCGGCGAGGCGCGCAGCTCGCCGCCCCCCGGCCAGAGCCTGCGCGACAGCGCGGGCAGGAAGAACACGAAGATCACCATCTCGCCCGCCACCCCAGAGCGCGCATTGGCCATCCCGCCCACTGGCGAGATGCCGGAGGTCGAGAGAGTGGACATCGCATGGATCAGCGCCGTCAGCGACCGGTCCCCCGCCATCAGCAGGCAGACCCACAGCAGCACCGTCAGCCCGGTATAGATAGGAGCCAGCGAGACCGCGTAATGGGCGATGCGCTCGGACATCTCCGCGCCACCATCTGCGGCCGGGGCCGCGGCGGCCGGGGCGCCAGAGGGGCCACCCGAGAAGAACACTTCGAAGCCGCCAAGCCGCATCGGCGCCAGCACCGCGATTGCCATCACGAGGATGAAGAAGCCGCCCATCCACGCCACCAGCCCACGCCAAAGATGCACCGAGCCGACCAACCGGTCGGGCTCGTAAAGCGTGCCGCCCGTGGTGGTGAAGGCGGAGACCATCTCCCACCAGCTATTGAAAAACGATGTGTCGCGCACCGCGATATAGAACGGCACTGCCAGCATCACGGGCAGCACGGTGAAAGCGGCCAGCATGATCAGAAGGCTCGCCCGCCCCGCCCGCGCAGGCCGCGGGTTCGACCCGTTGGCCAAGCCGATCAGGGCGGTCGCGAAGAGAAACAGCGTCGCCGAATAGAAGAACGATCGCGCGGTATGGTGATGATGCGTCAGGAGCGCGTGGATCGCCGGCACATACATCGCTAGCGCCGAAACTCCCATCAGGAGTATCGGCAGCGGCAAGGCCTTGATCATGCGTTCCATGCGGACCGGCCCTTAGAAGAAGTCGATGGAGACCTGCAACAGGCGCTCCACTTCGGGCACGTCGGAGGTCAGAGCGAAGAGAACCACGATATCGCCCTCCTCGATCCGGGTATTGCCGGTCGGCTTGACGATCTTGTCGCCCTTGCGGATCGCGCCGATCAGAACCCCTTCGGGGAAATCGACATCGCGCACCGCCTTGCCCGACATCGGCGAGGTTCCCATGACCTGCGCCTCGATCGCCTCGCCCTCGGCATCCCCGATCGAGTAGATCGCGCGCACCCGGCCATGGCGGATATGGCGCAGGATCGACGACACGGTGGTTGCCCGGGGGTTGATATAGGCATCGATATCGAGCGCGCTCAGCAAGGGCGCCAGCGTCGGATCGTTGATCAGGCAGATCGCCATCCGGCAGCCCGCCTGTTTCGCGCGCACCGAAACGAGAATGTTCGTCTTGTCGTCATCCGTGATCGCCAGAACCGCGTCGGCGGTGGCGATATTCGCCTCCTCCAGCAGTTCCGAGCTCATCCCGTCTCCGTTGAGAACGATCGTACGGTCCAGCGCATCGGCGGCCTTCTCGGCCTGCGCGCGCGAGCGCTCGATGATCTTGGCACGCACGCGCTCGGTCCGCGCTTCGAGGGACTTGGCCACGCTGAGACCGACGTTGCCGCCGCCGATGATGACGATGCGTTCCTGCTTCTGCGTGGATTTGCCGAAGATATCGAGCGTGCGGTTCACGTCCTCAACATGGGCGAAGACATAGATCTGGTCGCCCGCGAAAAGCTGATCGCCCGGCTCGGGCGCAAACAGCCGCCCCTCGCGGCGAATGCCCACCACGACAGCGCGCAGCGTCGAGAACAGATCGGTCAGCTGCCGCAGCGGCGTGTCGAGCACAGGGCAATCAGCGTCCAGCTCGATCCCCAGCAACTGCAACTGCTCGTCGAGGAAGCTTTCGGTGTCGAAGGTCGAGGGCGCCGCCAGACGGCGCAGCGCAGCCTCGGCCACCTCGCGCTCGGGCGAGATGATGACGTCGATCGGCAGATGATCGCGGCGGTAGAGATCGGAATATTCCGGCTGCAGATAGCTTTGCGCCCGGATGCGGGCGATCTTGCGCGTGATCCCGAAGACCGACATCGCGACCTGGCAGGTCACCATGTTGACCTCGTCGGAATGGGTTGCGGCGATCATCAGGTCGCAATCGCGCGCCCCGGCCTGCTCGAGAATGTCCGGATGCGAGGCGAAGCCCACCACGCCCTGGACGTCGAGCGTATCGGCCGCGCGCCGCACCAGTTCGGGATTGGAATCCACGACCGTGACGTCGTTGCGCTCGCCCGCCAGATGGCGCGCGATCTGCCAACCGACCTGACCCGCACCGCAGATGATGACCTTCATGGCAAATGCCTCCGCGCCTTACTTGGCCCCTATCTAGGCCGCGTTGCCGGGGGTGGTCAAATGGCAAACACGCAAGCCGCATGTCAGCCTCGTAAACCTAAGCCCGTTCCTCTTGCCGAGAATATCCTTGGGGGTGGGGCAGGATAAACGAACTTCAAGCGGACGGACGCCCCGCCGCACGCTCCGTAGCGCCAGAAAACGGCCGTGGCGAGCGGAGGCCGCCCCCCTGCTCAGCCCCCTCGCAAAACCGAGGCGGTGCGCCCGCGCAGCGATCACCGGTCGCTCACGCAACATCCCATCCGCGTGTATCCGCGGCGGTCTCACCGAGCGGTGATGGCGCGTGAGCGGAACCGTCACCGAAGTGTCAAATGACGCCCCTAGCCAGAGGCCACGCCCCGTAACGCACGGGAAAGCTGCCATCTCAACGAGGGACTTCACATGATCGACACGCTCCGCCCGACCGGTGCCGTCAGCGCGCTCGCGCTGGCTTGCGCCGCCGCGACCGCCCAGGCTGGCACCGCCGCCGACACCCAGACCGCCACCCCGATCAAGCATCTCGTGGTGATTTTCCAGGAGAACGTCTCCTTCGACCATTATTTCGCGACCTATCCGAAGGCCGCCAACCCCAAGGGCGAGCCGCAATTCACCGCCGCGAAAGACACGCCCAAGGCCAATACGCTCGCAAGCGCCGGTCTGCTGAAGAACAACCCCAACAAGAGCAATGCCGTCAATGGCGCGAATGCCGCCGCCCCGTTCCGGCTCGACCGGACGCAGGCCGCGTCCGCCGACCAGAACCACGGCTACACCGCCGAGCAGGCCGCTTTCCACGGCGGCAAGATGGATGCCTTCCCGGCCAATACCGGCAAGGGCACGAAGGGCGGCACCGGCGCATTCGGCACCAAGGGCCAGGTGATGGGCTATTACGACGGCAATACCGTCACCGCACTGTGGAACTACGCGCAGGCCTACGCGATGAACGACAATGCCTTCTCGAGCACCTTCGGCCCCTCGACGCCGGGCGCGATCAACCTCGTCTCGGGCCAGACCAATGGCGCGGTGCTGCCCAAGGGCTACAAGCTCGAAGCCGACGGCACCTATGACAAGGGGCGCGTCGTGCCCGACGGCAATGGCGGCTGGACCATGATCTCGGATCTCGACCCGACCGGCGATGTCTGCTCGAACCCGAAATACCCGACGACGCTTATGGGCGGCAAGAATATCGGCGATCTGCTGAACGCCAAACACGTTACCTGGGGCTGGTTCGAGGGCGGCTTCGACCTGACCGCGGTGAACGGCAACGGCACCACCGGCTGCGACCGCTCGTCGCTCTCGCAGGTGACCGGCGAGACCTCGAAGGACTACATCCCCCACCACGAGCCCTTCCAGTATTACAAATCGACCCGGAACGTCGATCACACCCGTCCCGCCTCGGTCGATGTGATCGGCACGTCGGACGATGGCGGCGCGAACCACCAATATGACAGTAAGGATTTCTACGCGGCCTTGAAGAACGGCAACCTGCCGGCGGTGAGCTTCCTGAAAGCGCCCGCCTATCAGGACGGCCATGCGGGCTATTCCGACCCGCTCGATGGGCAGGAGTTCATCGTCAACGCGGTCAACGCGCTGCAGAAATCGAACGACTGGAAGGACACTGCGATCGTCGTGACCTACGACGATTCCGATGGCTGGTATGACCACGCGATGGCAGTGGTGAACGGCTCGAACATCCCGGTCGCGGGCTATGACGTGCTCAATGGCAGCAACTGCGCCAGCGACAAGACGCTGCCCGGGCTCGACGGAAAGCCCGCGCAGGGCCGTTGCGGCTACGGCACCCGCATCCCGATGCTGGTGATCTCGCCCTATGCGAAGAAGAACGCGGTGGATCACACACTGGTCGATCAGTCCTCGGTCACCAAGTTTATCGAGGATAACTGGCTGAACGGTCAGCGCATCGGTCAGGGCTCCTTCGACGCCCAGGCGGGCGAGCTGAACGGCATGTTCGACTTCTCGAAAGCGGCCAATGGCAAGCTGATCCTCGACCCGGCCACCGGCAACCCGAAAGGCTGAGGCGATGAGACTGCCGAACCTGAGATTGATCACTCCCAGAACGATCCGTTCGGCACAGGGGGCCGCGAGCATCACGCTCGCGGCTTTCCTTTCGGCCACCCCTGTCGGGGCCGCGTCCGACGCCGGTTCGAAAACGAGCGCGCTCGGAGATTCCGATCTGAGCGCCGTGGCCACGATCGGCAAGGCGCTGTTTTCTGACCCCACGCTGTCAGCCAGTGGCCAAATGAGCTGCGCGAGCTGCCACGACCCGGGCAATCACTTCGCGCCCTCCAATGCCCGCCCGGTGCAGCTTGGCGGGGCGTATCTCGACCAGCCGGGACTGCGCGCGGTGCCATCGCTCACATACAAGCGCCAGACGCCACCCTTCACCTTCGGGATGCTCGACCCGACCTCGGAGGCGGGCGAAGCCGCGCCGCAGGCGGTCGCACAGCAAGGGACGGGCGCGAAAGGAGCCGCAGGAGCAAGCGCATCTACGCAGCCCGCGCCGCAAAAAACCGCCGGCACGCCCGCCGCCGCGAGCCCGGTGCCGCGGGGCGGTCTGTTCTGGGACGGGCGCGCGGATACGCTGCAAGAGCAGGCGCTGGCCGTCCTCTTCACTCATTTCGAGATGGCAGAGCCCGACCGCGCAACCCTCGCCGCGACCCTGCGAGCGCGCTATGGCGACCGCTTAGCGCGGCTCTTCGGCGAGGCGGTGCGTGACGACGACAAGATGCTGATCGACGAGGCCGCTTTCGCTTTGTCGCGCTACCAGACCGAGGCGGTGGAATTTCATCCCTATACCAGCAAATACGACGCCTTTCTCGCGGGCGAGGCGCAGCTTTCGCCGGCAGAGGCGCGGGGCCGTGCGCTCTTCGACGATCCGAAGAAGGGCAATTGCGCGGCCTGTCATCTCGACACCCGGTCCGCCGATGGTCGCCCGCCGCAATTCACCGATTACGAATACGAGGCGCTCGGCGTGCCCCGCAACCCGGCGATCCCGGCCAATGCCGATCCGCATTATATCGATCTCGGTCTGTGCGGCCCGCTGCGCCACGACACGATTTCGACGCAGCCCGGCAATTGCGGGATGTTCAAGACCCCGAGCCTGCGCAACGTCGCGACCCGGCACGTGTTTTTCCACAACGGTGTCTACACCAGCCTGCAACAGGTCCTGCGCTTTTACGCCAAGCGCGACAGCGATCCCCGCGCGATTTACCCCACGCGCAACGGAAAAGTGGCGCGGTTCGACGACCTGCCCACTCGCTATCAGGGAAATATCGACCGCACCGATGCGCCTTTCGGACGCAAGCCCGGAGAAGGCGACGCGCTGACCAAGGCCGAGCAAGCAGATATCATCGCCTTTCTCGAGACCCTGACAGATGGCTACGCACCGCCGGAGGAGTGACCAGAGCCACTGGCGAGGGACCTCTTGCGAGGCCGCGCCCTTCCGCCTTTGAGCCATGCCGCCCTCCCGCGACAGGGCAGCGCCCTGTTCCCGCCCAGGTCATCGCCCGGACGCCTAATTTGACGAGGAACTCGGCTGAAGGTGGGTCTGGTGCATCGCGTGAGGTTTCATTCCGAGCCGCCTTCGGGCGCCGCGCACATCAGTAGCGGCGCAGTCGTGTCTGTTTCCAAAATTAGGGCGCAGGCACACCGATTGGAGCGATTGTATATATATTCGCCCGAAACAGAGCCATATTCGTAGGAAAATTCTTGAATATGGGGCTGCGTTGAATTTTTCTTGCTGTGTGGTGGGGAAGATTTGGGGGAGAGAAAAATGACGGAAATTGCGGCATCGGCCGAAAGATCGGACGAAGCGGGACAAGAACCGATCTCAGGCATTTCCGTCGTCGTGCCGATTTACAACGAAATCGAGAATATCGATCTCCTCTGCAAAGAACTGACCGCAGCACTCGAGCCAATCGGCAAACATTACGAAATTGTTTTCGTGGATGATGGCTCGATCGACGGTAGCGGCGAGGCGCTCGCGGAGAGGGCCCGGCAGGACGAGCACCTGCGGGTGATCCGGTTCCGCCGCAACTATGGCCAAACCGCCGCGATGAAGGCCGGGCTGGATTTTGCCTCGCAGGACGCGATCGTCACTATCGATGGCGACCTTCAGAACGACCCTGCGGATATCGCGCCGATGCTGGCCAAGCTGGAGGAGGGATATGATCTCGTTCATGGCTGGCGGCGGCATCGGCAGGATGCGATGCTGAACCGCAAGTTGCCCTCAATGATCGCAAACCGGCTGATCTCGTGGAGCACGGGTTTTCCGATCCACGATCTGGGCTGCACCCTAAAGGTGATGCGGCGAGAGCTCGTCGCGGAGATCGAGCTCTACGGCGACATGCACCGGTTCATCCCGCTCCTGCTGTTTGAACGCGGTGCGCGCTGTGTCGAGATGGAAACCCATCACCGGCCGCGGCTCCATGGCGAGACGAAATACGGGATCGGCCGCACCTTCGTGGTGATCCTCGACCTGCTGACGGTGCGCTTCTTTCTGGGCAATGCCGGGCACCCAATGATGGTCTTCGGCGGGCTCGGCATCTTCAGCTTCGCGCTGTCTTTCGTCGCGACCATGGTCACCGTCATCATGAAGATCTGGGGCGGCGTCGACATGACGGGCAACCCGTTTCTCTTGCTGTCGGTCCTGTCGGCTCTGGCGGGCTTCCAGCTTCTGAGCATCGGCCTGATCGGAGAAGTTCTCGCGCGGGTCTATTTCAACCAGCGCGGACGCAAACCCTACACCGTGCGGCAATTCCTGAATTTCGAAGACGATTCCGTCGCGGCGGGGGCAGCCCAGTGACCGCGGCCGAGATGGAACGCATGTCCTCCGCCTCCGAGCCGATGACCAACGTTCTGCCGTCGGCGACAGTAGACCGGGTTGTCCTCTTCGCGCTGCTCGCGGTTACCTTGTGTCTCCGGCTTCCCTACTTGACGCAGCCGCTCGTCGACGTCTTCAGCTGGCGCGAGGCCAGTACGGCGATGATCGCGGAAAATTACTGGCAACACGGCTGGAATATATTCCTTCCGGAAGTGAACTGGTCCGGGCCCGGCCCGAGTTACCAGGGGCGTGAATTCGGGCTCTACGCCTATATCGTCGCGATCCTGAACGCGCTTTTCGGGTGGCATGACTGGTTCGGGCGGATGGTCGCGACCGCGTTCGGAATGCTGACAGTATTCTCCCTACATCGGCTCGTCGCGTTGATCTGGGACGAGCGCCACGCGCATGCGGCGGCCCTTGCCTATGCGGTGATGCCGGGCACGATCATCATCGAAACCTCGGCCCTGCCCGATCCGGCGATGCTGGCGTTGATCACCTTGGGCGTATGGCTCTACGTGCGCTACTGGATCACGCAGCGCGAGGGCTATCCGATCCTGGCCGCCGCGATCTTCACGCTGGGCGCGCTGTCGAAACTGCCGGGGCTCGGCGTCGGTCTCGTCGTGCTGTGGCTGATGCTGGTCTCGCTCCGACGTGGGGATCGCACGACCGTCCTGAGGACGCTGCTCCCCCTTGCCATCGGCCTCGGGGCCATCGCTGGTTATTACGCCTGGGCGATCTACCTCGGCCGCTCCACCCCGCCCTACCATGTCGCCGGCAGCGGCTACATCTGGGACCACAAGTTCTGGACTTTCGTCTCCGAGGCCTTCTACGCGCATAAACTCTGGGTCATCTCGGTCTGGGGGTTCTACGGCTATTGGTTCATGGGGCTGATCGCACTCGGCCTCTGGGTGCCACCGGACTTCTCCAAAGCAGAGCGACGGGATCCGGGCCTGACCGGGATTCCCTATGTGTGGTTGCTAGCCGCGATCATCGTCTATCTCTGCGCCGCCAAGGAGATCAGCAACAATCCATGGAACCTGCACGTCTTCCATGTCCCTTTGGCAATTTTCGCCGGGCGCGGGCTCATTCTGCTTGTCGAATTGGGCGGTAGCGCCTTCGCCTCTCTCACCGGCGTCGTTCGCCTGGGCGTCATCGGGGTGATACTGGCGGCCCTGTCGCAGTTTCAGACCGTGCCGCGCCTGAAAGACCCGCAAGCGGAAGAAGCCCGCCTGATGGGGCAGGCCCTCGACCGCCTGGCCGGGCCAGATGATCTCGTCGTCGCGATCAGCCCCCAGGTCGGTGACCCGATTGCCATCTATTACAGCCGCCGGAATGGCTGGACCCTGCCGCCCGGCGGTGGCGACAAGGACTGGTCGATCTTCGCCGAGGACGATGCGACACCGATCGCCCAGCTTGAGAAGATGAAGAAACAGGGCGCGCGCTGGTTCGGAGTGACCAAAGTCTCCAAGGATCGCAAGGGGCGTCCCTTCCTGGACCATCATGCCGGCGTAATTGCCTATCTCGATCAGACGGCGGAACGCGCCTTGGAGACGTCGGATTTCTTGATCTTCCATCTTCCTTGACCCGAGAAGCGGGGGCCACGGAAGGCGCGAAGACGCCCGCCGCAAAGGGATCGAAGACTTCGAGCCGTTCCACGATTTAGAGCGCGCGCAGGGATGCAGTGGAAAAGTGTCACCCGCTCACTACCAGAGACAATGAAACTGAAGGGATCCATCTGACAACTATCGGTCGGGTCAGCGCCCCCTGCCCCGGTCACCGGAACAGAACGAGCGCTCCGGGCGACCATGCGACGCGGGTGCGGGTGCCGACTTCCAGCACGGGGCGGCCGAACACGTTGCGCATCGAGATACGGACCGGTTTTTCGGTGCCGTCGAGGCGCACGTCGTAATAGGTCATGTCGCCGTAATAGACGACCTCGTCGATCGTGCCGGGCGCTTCGCGGTCGGAGGCCTGTTGACCTTCGTAAAGAAGCGTCAAGGTTTCCGGGCGGAAGCCCACCGCGGCGCCATCGCCCGCAGGTGCGATCGAGATCTGGCTCGGCGCGACCTCGAGCCGTCCGAGACCTGCGACCTCTGCGGTGACCGCTTCGCCGGGCCCATCCGTGACCGTCGCAGGCAAGAAATTCATCACCCCGATGAAATCGGCCACGCGACGCGAATTGGGGCGACCATAGAGCACTTCCGGGTCGGCGAGCTGGGCGATCTCGCCCTCGAACATCACCGCGATCCGGTCCGACATGACCAGCGCCTCTTCCTGATCGTGGGTCACGAGAACGAAAGTGATGCCGACATCGCGCTGCAGCTTGATCAATTCGACCTGCATCTGCTCGCGGATCTTGCGGTCGAGCGCGGAGAGCGGCTCGTCGAGCAGCAAAACCTTAGGCTTAAGGATCAGCGCGCGGGCCAGCGCCACACGCTGCCGTTGCCCGCCCGAGAGCGCATGGGCCGCGCGGGAGCCGTAGCCCTTGAGCCCCACCATCTCGAGCGATTCCTCGACCAGCTTGGCCTTCTCCGATTTCGAACGCGGATCGCGGCGCAGGCCGAAGCCGACATTCTCGGCCACGCTCAGATGCGGGAAGATCGCGTAGGACTGGAACACCATATTGGTGGGCCGCTTGTTCGGCGGAACGCCCACCATCGTCTTGCCGTCGATCAGCACCGCGCCTTCCGAGATCTCCTCGAATCCCGCGATGGTGCGCAGCAGCGTGGTCTTGCCGCAGCCCGACGGACCGAGCAGCGAGAAGAACTCGCCTGCGCGGATCTCCGCGGTGATGCCGCGCAGCGCGTGATAATCGCCGTAATATTTATGAACGTCCTGAAAGGCGATCATCGGTTTATCGGTCACAGGAAACCTCCGGTATCCTTGGCGCCGGTCCGTTTGACCCCGCGCCGGCGGAAGAATTCGGCCACGCTCAGAAGCAGGATCGAGGCCGCGACGAGGCAGGTGCCAAGCGCCATGATGACCGGGATCGCCGACGGGAAACGCAGCTGGGAAAAAATATAGGTGGGCAGCGTGGGCTGATTGCCCGCGAGGAAGAAGGCCACGATGAACTCGTCGAGCGAGATCGTGAAGGAGATCAGGAAGGCCGAGATGATACCGGGCATCACCAGCGGCAGAACGATCAGCCGAAAGGTCGACATGCGGGTTTCGCCCAGATCGACCGCCGCCTCTTCCAGCGACTGATCGAGCGTGGCAAAGGCCGTCTGCAGCACCGCGATCGCATAGGGCAGCGAGATGATCACATGGCCGAGGATCACCGTCGCGATCGACAGGTTCACCTTCAGCACTTCGAGCATCACCAAGAGCAGCGACATCCCCATCAGGATATCGGGCAGCACCATCGGCAGCAGGATCAGCCCCATGATCCCGCCCTTGCCCTTGAAGCGGTAGCGCGTCGAGGCGCGGGCGGCGAAAACCGCGAGGATCGTGGCCCCGGCGGAAGAGGTCAGCGCGATGATCAGCGAATTCGACAGCGCGTGGCGCAGAGTGTCGTTCTCGGCCATTTTCGCGAACCAGTCGGTCGTGAAACCCTTCAGCGGAAAGGCGATGATCGTGCCGTCGTTGAAAGCGAACAGCGGCAGCAGGAAGATCGGCGCGTAGAGGAAGATCAGGTAGGCGATCGCGTAAATCTTGAGGGACGGTATTTTCATGCGCGGCTCACTTTCCGACCTTCAGGAAGCGGCGGTTGAGCCACAGGAAGACCAGCGACAGGGCCGCGACCACGAGCAGCGAACTGACCGCAATGGCCGAGCCCAGCGGGCGGTTGTCCAGGGGTAGCATCTGCGCCTGAATGAGGTTCGCGACCATCGGCATCTTGCCGCCCCCGATCAGCTCGGGCGTGACGTAATCGCCGACCGTCGGGATGAACACGATCAGCGTCGCGGCGACGACACCGGACATCGCCAAGGGCAGTGTCACGCGCAGGAAGGTGCGCCAGCGACTTTCGCCCAGATCCTGCCCCGCCTCCAGCAACGAGCGGTCGATCTTCTCGAGGCTCACGAAAATCGGCAGGATCGCGAAGGGCGCATAGGCATGGGCCAGCGTCAGCGCGATCGCCCCCACCGAATTGAGCATCTGCAGCGGATCGGCGATCAGCCCGTTCGGCCCGATGATCCCGATCCCCTCCAACGCGGAATTGATCACGCCATTATAGCCAAGGATCACCTTCCAGAGGAACACGCGGATCAGATACGACGTCCAGAACGGGATGGTAATCAGAAAGATCCAGCGCGCCTTGCGGTTCGGCGCCAGACCGAAGCTCAGATAATAGGCAATCGGGAAGGCCAGCGCGACCGTGACCAGCGTCACCAGCCCCGCCACCAGCAGCGAGCGGACCAGAATCACGCGAAAGATCGGATCGGTCCATGTGGCGATGTAATTCTGTACGGTGAATTCATGCACCACCGTCAGATAGCCATCCTTGAAGAAGGAATAGGCAAGGATCGTGACCAGCGGCGCGGCCAGCAAAAGAACGGCATAGAGGAAGGGGGGCGAAATCAGCGCATAGCCCTGCGCGGACTCGCTGCGCAGCCAGCTCTCCCCTTTACCCGCCATCCATCTCTCCCGATTTGCACCCGTCTCGGGCGTCGTTGGCTGTCACGAAAGCACAAGGGCGCGGGCGTGAAAAGAGGGCAAGCGCCCCTACTCGCGCAAGGGCAAGGCAGATGCCGTAATTTTGTGCAGCGCGCTTCGGCGGCGCGGCGTCAGGCCTCAGCCCTCAGACCGGCAGATCGTCGGGCATCCGCTCCAGCAGCCCCGTCAGCGTGCGCAGCGCGGTACGGAAGCGCTCTTCGGGGACCGAGCCCGCCATCGCGATGCGCACCGCGTTGGGCGCCTGCCCGTCCTGCACGACATATTCATCGGCCGAGCGCAGCAGCACGCCTTCCATCTCCGCCATGCGCGCGAAGGTGGAGCCACGCCAGCCCATCGGCAGCTTCAGCCAAAGGAAGCTCAGCCCCGGCAGCCAGTTGAAATCCTGTCCCGCCAGCGATTGCACCGTCATCTGCAACCGCCGACCCATTTCCTCCTGCGCGGCATAGCGAAGACGCATCGCCTCGCCGCTCTCGAAGAGCCGGGCGACCATGTCGGTGATCGGCCGTGCGAGGCCGAAGAAGCTGTGCTGGGCGGCTAGCCGCCCCACTTCGCCCATGCCTTCGGGGGCTGCGACGATGCCGAAGCGCATGCCCGCCGAGATCGTCTTCGACAGAGATGTGATATGCCAGCTGCGCTCGGGCGCGATCACCCGGAAGCTCGGCAGGCCGGTGACCGGCGCGGTGTAGCAATCGTCCTCGATGATCTGCAGGTCATGGCGGCGCGCGACCTCGACCAGCGCCTCGCGGCGCGCGACATCCATCCGCCCCGCCGTGGGGTTCTGTGCGTCGGGCGTGATGCAAACGATCTGACCGCCATGTTTGCGGCAGGCCGCGTCGAGCGCATCGGGCATCATCCCCTGCTCGTCGATGGCGACGGGATGGACCTCTGCGCGGTTGAGCCGTGCGGCGTGACGGAAGCCGGGATAGGCCAGCTCCTCGATATAAACGCCGGGCCGATCGCCACGCAGGCAGGTCTGCATCACGAGGTTGATCCCGTTCTGCCCGCCATGCGTCAGCACAAGGTCATCCGCGTTCAGGATAGAGGCGAGCGAGCAATCTTTCGGAAACCAGTCGAGCACCGCCTCGCGGCAATAGGCGTCGCGGCGCAGACCGGGATATTGCAGGTAGGTCTTGCCGATCGAGCGCGCAGCTTCCTCCATCGCCCATTGTAACGCTTTTGTCTGGCCGACATCGGGCAATTGTGGCGATCGAAGGTTGACCAGATCGTCAGGGGTTGCGTCGATCTCCTCCCCGGTATGGCGGTAAAGCGGCTCGCGCGGGCCGAGTCGCTGCGTTTGTGTCGATACAAAGGTGCCGCGTCCCACCTTGGCCTCCAGCAGCCCCTCCTGCGTGGCGATTTGGTAGCCCCGCGCGACCGTGCCGGGCGTCACCCCCAGCGACCACGCCAAGTCCCTGACAGTAGGTAGTTTTGCGCCCGGTTTCAGGTCTCCGCGACGGATCCCTTCGCGCAGCGCGCGCACCAGCGCGAGATATTTCGGTCCGGCGATATGGGCGAGTTGGGGAGACCAGCTTGTATCAGTCACAATATTTCTCTGGTTGCTTATTTTGAGGTATTGTATCCCTCTTATAGCAACAAACGCCACATTGTATCAATACAGAAAGGCATCGCAATGTTTACCCTGTCGCGGACCCGTCCCGTTCCCGCTCGTCATGGCCGTCTGAGCCTGATCGCGCGCGTTGCGCGCGTCCTCGAAGCGCGCCGTTCGCGGATGGCGCTGGAGAAACTCGATGACCATCTGCTCAAAGATATCGGAATCAGCCGGGAGATTGCCCGGCAAGAAGTGCGCCGCTTCCTGTGACGCGAACGATCCGGGCAATTCCCCTGACCGGAATCGTCTATTGGCCGGGCCTCAGTGCCCGGCTCTTTTTTGCGGTTGATGAAAATTACTCGGTGGGGTGCGTCTCGGGCAAGGCGGCCTCGGCGTCGCGCCGGGACAGATCGGGGCGCAGCGCCAGAAGCTCCGCCCGCTGCGCCGCATCGAAGCCCGCCAGCATCGCCACCTCCGGTCGGAAACTCTCGACCCATAGTCCGTCGCAGAGCAACATTTCCGGCGCGTCGAGTAGCAGTTGCAGATAGCGCACGCCGCCCGCCGCCCGCTCGGCCTCGACCCCGTCCAGCCCGACAAGCTCTTGCGCGGAAACGAGATTCCCCCGTAGCGGCGACATCAGACGGTGATTGGGTGATACGCGCATATCTTGCACCGGATGCCCCTCGCCAAGCGCGCCCGCGCGGATACGCACCGGGCACAGCAGAGGATTGAGCGCGAGATCGGCAGCCGTGAACACTCGTGAACCGATCCAGCGCAGCGTCTGAACACCGGACTCGCGCGTCACCAGCCGCGCACCGGGGCGCAAATCGCCCGCAGGAACACCGCCAGCCTCGGTTGCGACCCGCGTCTCGGGCGTCACGCAGGGAATGGCCGCGCGAAACGCAGCGATGGAGCCGGAAAAAACCGTATCTCCCGATGCGTCAAAGCCACTGATATGGCCGTCCGTCTCGTCATGGCTGTCGAATGCCAGGCGCAGCGACTCGGTGCGCGCCATCGCGGTACATCGCAGCCCCTGAGCCGGCGATTGCGCCAAAATCTCCGCGAAATCCGTTGCGCGCATGCTCCGCGTCATCCGATCCTCCTGCCTCCCAGCAGTCGAGGCCCCCTTCCATCACACGATAGCGACAAAACCCTGAGGCGAAAACGCGTTATGGCGTCTCTACGTGCGGATTAGCGGAAACGAATTGTTCGAGTTGCGGAAACAACACGGCAGCACCGCGCCCCGGAAACATCCCGGACGCGGTCGCAGTTATTGGGCTGGCGGGGCCTCTGACGAGGCCTGCGCGTCAGCTCATGCGCAGGACGTTGGCTTCATGCTTCTTGAGCGTCTTGCGCGCCGCCTGATAGGCCTCGCGGCCCTTCGCGGTCTGCAGTTCCGGGAAGATCTCGAAGATTTCCTGACGCTGCGAATTGCCCATCCCGCCCAGCGTCTGGTCGCCGGGCTGGAAACTCTCGGTCCAGGCACCATTGGCGAGCAGGACCTCGTGGCGGTCGAACATGAAGTGCAGGTAGCTCGTGCCCAGCGTCTCCACCGTGTCCACGCCCTGATTGCCGACGAGATGCTTGGCCGCGACGAGAACCTCGTGCTCTTCGAAATAGAGCGCAGTCTTGTCATTGGCGACGAGCATTCGGTGGTTCGGCGAGACCATCATGTCGCGCTCTGGCAGGTCGTTGCCGAGCGAGCCCTTGCGGATCAGCACCGGCTTGAGATGCGGTGCGCGCGCGAGCTGCTCATGCGTCATGTCGGCGCGGCCGGCCCAGCGGACCTCCTGAATGCCGTTATCGCGGGTCAGGACCTTGTCGCCTTCGCGCAGCGTCTCCACCGGAACCTCGCCACGCGGCGTCGCGATCAGAGTACTCGGCGTGAAGCAGGGGATGACCTCTTCCATGTTGGAGAATTCGAGCGTACCGGTGACATTGCCCGAGCCGTCGAGGAAGTCGACCGTCCCGGCATAGGTGCTGACACCCGAGACCGGATCGTAATCGGTGACCGTGGAATGAACACGCAGCGGCCCCGCGCCCTGCAGGTCGAGCGTGTCGTAATCGTCGCCGCCTTCGCCGCCGTCGAGCGTGTCTCCGATGCCATCGGTCGAGGACCCCACGATGAACAGATCGCGATCGTCGCCACCGGAGACGGTGTCCGCATCCGCGCCGCCATCGAGCGTATCGTTGCCCTGACCGCCGTCGAGACTGTCCGATCCGTGACCGCCTTCCAGCGTGTCGTTGCCTTGCTGACCGTAGAGCACGTCATCGCCCAGACCGCCCATCAGGCTGTCGTCGCCGGGCTCGCCCGGATCATTTTCCACCGGACAGGTGTCATAGGTCATGTCGGTGATCGAGATCGCCTGATCCGTCGCCCCGCCATTCGAATAGGCGATGCTCAGCTTTGCGGTCGGATCATTCATGGTGACCTTGACCGAACCGATCTTGTCGTCCTGATGCAGGCTGCCGTCGTCCTGATCGCCACCGGTGATGGTGTAGGTGCCGTCGCCATTGTCGGTGACCGTCTGGTTGCCCTCGGGATCGATCGTGATCGCGACCGGATTGCCATCGGCATCGACGGCCGAGAGCGTCACGACATCGACATGGTCATCATAGCTGTCCGAACGATCGAGATCGTTGATCCGGAAGCTCAGCCCCTGAACTTCACCGGTGTAATCGCTATTGTCCGAAGAGAAAGTCAGGACGGTCGTCGAGGTCGGCGACACACCGCCTTCGCAATCGCCGCCCGCACCGTAGAGCTGCAGCGCCGAGCAGCTGTCGAAGTTCTCGCCAGCTTCGGTATATTGCGCAGAGGTCGTCAGCGTCGCCTTCGCCCCGTAATCCTGCGACTGGAAGTCGAAATGGACCTTGGTCTCGCCCAGATCGACAGTCTGGTCCTTCACCTCGCCCCAATCGGTCTGGAAATGGCTCCAGTCCACGGTTTCCGAGACCGGATCGGCCGCGGGGCCACCGGCCGGATCGTTGTCGCCATAGATCGTGTCGTTCCCGGCATCGCCCGAGATCGTGTCGTTGCCGCCCTCGCCATAGATCAGATCGTCGCCCTGGCCGCCCTCGACGGAGTCGTCGCCCTGACCGGCATAGACCGTGTCATTGCCGTCGCCCGCGATGATGTAGTCGTCATTCGGCGCGGCGCCCGGAAGGATCGCGTCGTTATTGTCGACCATGTCGCCTTCGGGATCACCGGTGTAATGATCGTCGATCAGGTCGCCGCCGGAGGTACCTTCGACGATACCGTCGGGCGCGCTCACGTTGATCGTAACGGTCGCGGTGTCGTAGCCGCCCTGCCCGTCATAGATCTTGTAGGTAAAGCTGTCGGTGCCGGAATAGTTGGGATCGGGCGTGTAGGTAATCGTGCCATCGGCATTCACCGTGACCGAGCCATGCGCCGGGTCGCTCGCCCACTGCACCTTGAGCGGGTCGCCATCGGGGTCGCTGTCATTCGCGAGAACGGCGATCGTCTGCGCGGTGTTGTACTTAACGCTCGCGCTGTCGTTGGTAGCATTCGGATCGGAATTCTTGTCGCAATCATCGTCGTCGTGATGATAGTAGAAATAAGTCATCCCCAACTCTCCTTTGCCGTCCGCTTGGCTCCCTGGCCCCGCGCCGTGGCGTATCTTCCCTAGGGCGCAAAGCGGCGGCGCCGTGACGTGTCCGGATCCGAAGTCCGAACGTGTTTTTTGAGAAGAATTGGCCAGCGTCGGCGCGCGCGGGCGCTGCCGGCAAAGTCGCCGCAGATCGCTCTGCGTCTCCTTTGCCCTCATGGTCGAGGCCGTTATGGATCGGTCCCCTTGGCAGCGCCGGGCGAGCTCTCTTTCGACAACTCTTCTCTTTGGCCACCCCCATGGCCAATCGCCCCCCAGCAGGGCTTGGCCTCAATCTGCCCTCGCGACCGTCACAAAGAAAAGGGGAATTTGCCGCTTTCTTGCCTCATTTCGAGGAAATGCCCGGGAAACGGTCATCAATAATCCGAATCGCGAAGTGACTGTTTTTAAACACCGTTTCCGTTTACCAAAAGATCGACCTATCTTTTTAGACAGGAACCATGCCTAAGTTTCGCCACATTTAAACCGGTGGTTGAAAGATATTTGTCGGACCCGTTGCGAAAGGCGAAAAACTGTTTTCGATTTAGCGACAATAACCGGGCGAGTTTGTTTCCTGGGATGCCCCCAATCGCAGCGATATTTTTCCCACGGATAAGTCTTAATTGTCCTCGACCGCGCCGCAATCCGGTATCTCGCGCCCGTTTGTTCTGAGAACGAAACGAGATTACTTCGAATCATCTTTTGCTAACCACTTTCCAAGACGCCGCTTTTCACGATGACGCCAAATTTGGACAAAGTCTTGCGAGCCCGGAAAATGCGGTCCCGACAAGACATAGGAACAAAGATGCGCCGGCCGGGTCACCATCGGCGCGCGGATTTGTCATTTTGCGGAAGGTCTGGTGCCCGAGGTCGGACTCGAACCGACACGCCTTGCAGCGGCGGATTTTGAATCCGCTGCGTCTACCATTCCGCCACTCGGGCCCAGTCCGAATCCTCTAGCGCGCAGCCGCGCCCGAGGCAAGTACGCTTAGAGGTTACGCGTTGAAAACGTGTCGCATTGTTTGATCTCACCGCTCAGATAGCCCCGCTCGAACCAGCGTTGCCGTTGAGCGGAGCTGCCATGGGTGAAGCTGTCGGGCATCGGCACCCGGCCGGCCTCGCGTTGCAGCGTATCGTCCCCGATCCGTGCCGCGGCGTTCATGGCCTCCGCGATGTCGCCCGGCTCGATCGCGCCGATCTGATCTTCGGCGCGGCGCGCCCAGATCCCTGAGAAGCAATCGGCCTGCAGCTCGATGCGCACCGAGAGCGCATTAGCCTGCGCCTCGGAGCTTTGCGCGCGCACTTCGTTAACTTTACCGAGAATCCCCAGCTCGTCCTGCACGTGGTGGGCCACCTCATGCGCCACGACATAGGCGGCGGCGAAATCGCCCCGCGCGCCGAGCTGCTGGCTCAGCGTGTCGAAAAACGCCGTATCGAGATAGATTTTCTGATCGCCCGGACAGTAGAATGGCCCCGTCGCGCCGCTCGCATTGCCGCAGCGCGATTGAGTGACCCCGCTAAAGAGTACCAGCACCGCCGGATCGTATTGCCGTCCCAGGTCGGATTGGAACACGCCCTGCCAGACCTCCTCGGTATCGGCCAGCGTCACCGAGACGAAATCGCCCATCGCCTTCTCGCGTTCGCTCAGCTCGCCCGATTGGGTGATCGCCGGCCCCGAGCCCGACCCGCCATCGAGCAGCGGCGTCAGATCGATCCCGAGGAAATAGGCCACCACGATGATCGCGACCACGCCAAGGCCGCCGCCGCCCAGACGGATTGCGCCGCCCCCTGCCCTGCGCTGGCCGCGCCGGTCCTCGATATTGCGGCTGCCGCGCCGTCCACGCCATTGCATTTGCGAATGCCTCCCTCGCTTTTTCGTGAAGTCTAGCGCGAGGCCCGCAAAAGCAAAGGTGCGACGCGCGCGACTTGACCTTGCGGCCCGCGCGGGAGATGAAGCGATCCGAGCAGCAAGGAAAAGGATGCCGCCATGATCCGCCGCATCTACGACTGGACGATGGCCCGCGCGAGCCACCCGCATGCGATGTGGTATCTCGCCGCCGTCGCCTTCATCGAGGCCTCGGTCTTCCCGATCCCTCCGGATGTGCTGATGATCCCGATGATCCTCGCCCGGCCCTGGGCGGCTTGGCGCATCGCGCTGGTGGCGACGCTGTCGTCGGTCGCGGGCGGCTGTCTGGGCTACCTGATCGGTTATGGTTTCATGGATGCGATCGGCAGGCCGGTGCTGGATTTCTACGGCAA
Organism: Thioclava sp. IC9; assembly: GCF_002213225.1. Lineage (NCBI taxonomy): Bacteria > Pseudomonadati > Pseudomonadota > Alphaproteobacteria > Rhodobacterales > Paracoccaceae > Thioclava > Thioclava sp. IC9. Next base: position 456,216 of record NZ_NBNX01000001.1, on the reverse strand, counting down.
GGCGGACGATTTCAACACACTCGCCGCCCGGTTCAACCAGATGGGCGGCTGGGCCGTGCTGATCGCAGGTGTCACGCCTTTCCCCTACAAGGTGATCACGATCTTCGCGGGCGCCACGAACCTGAGCCCGGTTCTCTTCCTTGGCGTCTCCTTCATCGCCCGCGCGCTGCGCTTCTTCGTGGTCGCTGGCCTCCTTTGGAAATTCGGCGAGCCGATCAAGACCTTCATCGAACGTTGGCTCGGCCCGCTCTTCACTATCTTCGTCATCCTGCTGATCGGCGGGTTCTATCTTCTGAAATATCTCTGAGGCCTCCGATGCAAGATCGCCTGCAAACCCTGACCTCTTTCCGCGGCCTCGTCGGCCTCGCCGCCGCAGGCTCCGCCGTCGTGCTGGCCGGGGCCTTCGTGTTTCAGGCCTTGGGCTATGCGCCCTGCCACCTGTGCCTGCTGCAACGCTGGCCGCATCTGGTCGCGATCCTGATCGGGCTTGCGATCCTCGCCTTCCGTCTGCCCGGCTGGACTGCGCTTCTGGGCATGCTGGCGGCGCTGACGACCTCGGTGCTGGGCTTCTATCATTCGGGCGTCGAGCGGAAGATCTTCCAAGGTCCGACCGATTGCACCTCGAATGGCGTCGACACCACCGTCTCCGCCGCCGACCTGCTCAAACAGATCAACGAAGCCCCCCTGGTGCGCTGCGACGAGATTCCGTGGGACATCTTCGGCATCACCATGGCGAACCTCAACGCAATCGGCTCGCTCGTTCTTGCGGGCATCTGGCTCTGGGCGTTCCTCAAGTCGCGCCGCGCCTGAGCCACCCGAGCGGGGGCCAAGCCCCCTTGCCCCGCTCCCGAAACCGCGCCAAGAACCGCGCATGAGCGAATCCAGACCTGATATTCTGTGCATCGGTTCGGTCCTGTGGGACATCATCGGCCGCGCCTCGGTGCATATGCACGAGGGCTCCGACGTGCCGGGGCGGATCGAGCGGCTGCCCGGCGGCGTTGCGATGAACATCGCGATGACGCTCCATCGGTTTGGGCTCAAACCGGCCGTGCTGACCGCGCTCGGGCGCGACAGCCAGGGCAACGACCTGATCCGGACCGCCGAGGTGCTGGGCGTCGATTGCAGCTATCTCTACCGCTCCGACGATCTTCCGACCGACCGCTACATGGCGATCGAAGGGGCGAACGGACTGATCGCGGCCATCGCGGATGCGCATTCGCTCGAGGCTGCGGGCGAGAAGATCCTCGCACCGCTTTCCGACGGACGGCTCGGCACCGAAAACGAGCCGTGGACCGGCGCCATCGCACTCGACGGCAACCTGACCGAGGCTCTGCTCAGCCAGATCGCGCATTCGCCTCTGTTCGCCAAGGCCGACCTGCGCGTGGCGCCTGCCAGCCCCGGCAAGGCGGAAAGGTTGATGCCGCTTCTGACGCATCCGGCGGCGACGCTTTACGTCAATCTCGAAGAGGCGGGCATCCTGTGCCAGGGCCGCTTCGACAGCGCCCAGCACGCCGCCGAAACGCTACTGGAGCGCGGGGCGCAGCGCGTGCTCGTGACGGATGGCGGCAAGGCGGCCGCCGACGGAAGTGCTGTCGCGGGCAACGTGATCGCCTCGGCGCCGCCCCCCGTCCTCGTGACCCGCGTGACCGGCGCGGGCGATACTTTCATGGCCGCGCATCTCGTGGCCGAACAGCGCGGCGCGGGTCGTGAGGAGGCGCTGGAGCGCGCTCTGACCGCTGCCGCGCGCTACGTTCCGGAGAACTGGCCACATGACCGCCCCCCTCACCTTCGCCGCCGAAGTCGCTGATGCGAAAGCACTAAACCGTCCCATCGTCGCGCTCGAGTCGACGATCATTACCCACGGGATGCCCTATCCGCAGAATCTTGAAACCGCGCAGGCGGTCGAGGCCGAGATCCGCAAGGCGGGCGCGGTACCGGCTACGATCGCGGTGATGGGCGGCAAGATCCATATCGGGCTGGAGCCGGAGGAACTGGAGCAGCTCGCGCAGACCAAGGACGCGATGAAGGTGAGCCGCGCCGATCTGGCGGTGTGCCTCGCGAAGGGCGCGACCGGGGCCACCACCGTCGCCGCGACGATGATCTGCGCGAACCTCGCGGACATCGACGTCTTTGCCACCGGCGGGATCGGCGGCGTCCATCGCGGTGCCGAAGACAGCTTCGACATCTCCTCGGACCTTCTGGAACTGGCACAGACTCCGGTCAGCGTGGTCGCGGCCGGTGCGAAGGCGATCCTCGATCTGCCGAAGACGCTCGAAGTGCTGGAGACCCACGGCGTGCCGGTCATCGCCTACGGGCAAGACGCCTTCCCCGCTTTCTGGTCGCGCAATTCCGGCCTTCCCGCGCCGCTGCGCGCCGATAGCGCCGCCGAGATCGCCAAGTCACAACTCGCGCGCGCGTCGCTCGGTCTGCCGGGCGGCCAGCTGATCGCGAACCCGATCCCCGAAGAAGCCGAGATTGCCCGCGAAGAGATCGTGCCGGTGATCGAACAGGCGCTGAGCGAGGCCGAGGCGCAGGGCATCGCGGCGAAGGCCGTCACGCCCTTCCTGCTGTCGCGCATCTTCGAACTGACCGAAGGCCGCTCGCTCGAGGCCAATATCGCCCTCGTTCTGAACAATGCCCGTCTGGCTGCCGCAATCGCGGGCGAAATCATCACAGCTCGCGGCGCCTGATACGCGGACCATTGCTCATCGTGGCGGCGCTGCCTAGATAGCAGGCAACGCATCGCCACGAGAGGGCGCATCCTGACATGACCAAAGACGATTCCCATCCGCGCCGCCGCTCGCGTTTCGGCGCGCTGCGCGCCTCCTTCTTTACCGGGTTGATCGTCGTCGCGCCGATCGGCCTGACGATCTGGCTGATGTGGACGATGGCCGGTTGGGTCGACGGCTGGGTGCTGCCGCTGGTGCCGCCCGAGCTGCGCCCCGAACGCTATATCGGCATCAATGTACGCGGGCTCGGCGTCATCATCTTCCTGGTATTCACGGTCATCGTCGGCTGGCTCGCGAAGGGCTTTTTCGGCCGCACGATGATCCGCTTCGGCGAAAGCATCGTCGACCGGCTGCCCTTCGTGCGCACGGTCTATAACGGTCTCAAGCAGATCGCGGAAACGGTGCTCAGCCAGTCCGAGGGCAAGTTCGACCGCGCCTGCATCATCGAGTATCCGAGCGAGGGCCTGAAGGCGATCGCCTTCGTGTCGTCGACCGCGAAGGGCGAGATCGCGGCACAGGCCGAGGACGGCGACCCGCTGATCTCGGTGTTCCTGCCGACGACGCCGAACCCGACCTCGGGCTTCCTGCTCTTCGTGCCGGAATCGAAGGTCACCTATCTCCAGATGTCGGTCGAGGATGCGGCGAAGCTGATCATCTCGGCGGGTCTCGTCTATCCGCAGCCCAAACCGGTGAAGGAGCCGCGCAAGTCGAAGGCGAAGATTCAGTCGAACAACGCCTGAAGGTCGGTCGACGCCTCTTTGCCGATCTTGTCGGCGTGAGCTTCGAGCCAGCGATCCGCCGCCGCCCGGCCTGCCAGTTTCAGCTTTGCCAGCATCCCCCATTCGGGAAGGATCTTGGACTTCGCACCCAGCTCGGTCATGACATCGTCATCGGCGATCATGTGGATCAGCACATCCTTCATCGACCCCTCCGGCAGCCGGTCTTCGCGGATCAGCCGATGTACGAAATTGATCGCGCGCAATTCCCGCAGCAGCGAGGTGTTGAAGCTGATTTCGTTGATCCGCTCGTCGATCTGCGCGGGCGTTCGGGGGATCTCGTCGCGCCAGAGGGGGTTGATCGAAATCACCACGACGTCGCGCGGATAAGCGGGTTCGAACAGCGGGAAAAGCGGCGGATTTCCGGTATAGCCGCCATCCCAATACGCCTCTGTGCGGCCCGTCTTCGGGTCGTCGATTTCGACCGCCTGGAAAATCTCGGGCAGGCAGGCCGAGGCGAGGATGGCATCCGCTGTAATTTCTTCGCCGGTGAAGACACGGACCTTGCCGGTGCGCACATTGGTCGCCGAGACATGCAGCCGTGGCCCCTCTTCCGCGCAGACATCGCGATATCGGAACCGTTCGACCACCGAGCTCAGCGGATTGACGTAGAACGGCCCTGCATCATAGGGCGAAAAGACGCGCGACATGCCGTCGATGAAGGCCGCAGGGGTGAAAGCGTCGAACCAGCGTTTCAACGCCTCGGAGCCGGGCACTTGCGCGGGCATCAACCGCTCGAGCCGCAGATCGGCGCTTTCTGCCACCTGGCTCCAAAGTTCGTCGAGCGACTCGCGCGCGCCCTGACGGCCAGCGCGCGCATAGCCCGCCTTGAACGCGGCCCCGTTCAGCGCCCCGGCAGAGGTGCCGGAGATCGCCGCGTAGTCCAGCCACTCTTCATCCAGAAATCGGTCGAGAACGCCCCAGGTGAACGCGCCATGTGCGCCCCCGCCCTGCAATGCGAGATTGATGCTCTTGCGGTTCATCGGCTCGGCCCTTTCGCTGCCCGCCTCCCTGCCGCAGAGTTATGCTGCGTCGCAGCAAAAGCAAGTCTCTCGCCCGGGCGGTCGCCTCAGCCTAGCAGATCGTGGCAGAGTTCCAGCGCGGAAATCAGCGCATCGGCCTCTTCGCGGGTGTTATACATCCCGAAAGACGCGCGCGCCGTGGCAGAAACGCCCAGCCATTCCATCAGCGGCCCGGTGCAATGTTGCCCCGCGCGCACCGCGACGCCCCGCTTGTCGAGGATGGTCGAGATGTCATGCGGATGCGCCGGCCCGTTCAGCGTGAGCGAGAAGATCGCACCCTTGTCGGGCGCGGTGCCCTGCTGGTTGAGCCAGTTCAGCCCGCTCAGTTTCTCGGCCGTATAGTCGCGCAGATCGCGCTCATGCTCGGCGATGTTCTCCATCCCGATCCCCATCAGGTAATCGAGGGCGACGCCCATGCCGATCTGCTGCACGATGCCGGGAGTGCCAGCCTCGAATTTCATCGGCGGCGTGTTGTAGATCACCGTATCGCGGGTAACGGTGTCGATCATGTCGCCGCCGCCAAGGAATGGGCGCATCTCGAGCATCCGGTCGCGGTGAATGAAGAGCGCCCCGGAACCGCTTGGCCCGTATAGCTTATGTCCGGTGATGACGTAGAAATCGCAGCCCAGATCGTCGATGTCGACGGGGCCATGCACTGCCGCCTGCGAGCCATCGACCAGCGTAGCGATCCCGCGGGCGCGCGCTGCCTGCGCGATCGGTTTCACATCGACCCGGGTGCCCAGAACGTTCGACATATGGGTGATCGCGATCAGCTTGGTGCGCGGCGTGATCGCCTCCAGCACCTTTTCGGGCGGCAGCGAGCCATCGGCCTCGGGCTCCACCCAGACCAGCTTCACGCCCTGCCGCTCGCGCAGGAAATGCCACGGCACAATATTGGCGTGGTGCTCCATCACCGACAGGATGATCTCGTCGCCCGGCTCGAGGTTCGGCGCCCCCCAGGCGTAGCTCACTAGGTTGATCCCCTCGGTCGAGCCGGTGGTGAACACGATCTGCTCTTCATCTGCGACATGCAGGAAGCGCGCGACGATCCCGCGCACGCTCTCGTATTTCTCGGTCGCGATATTGGACAGCGTATGCAGCCCGCGATGCACGTTGGAATAGTCGTGCTCGTACATCTGCGTCATCGCGTCGATCACGACGCGCGGCTTCTGCGCCGAGGCCCCGTTATCGAGGTAAACCAACGGCTTGCCGTTCACTTCTCGCGTCAGGATCGGGAAATCCGCGCGGATTTTTTCGATATCATACATGGAGCACCTCAGAGTGACGCGGGGTCTGCGGGCATTTGCACGAGGCCGGTCGAGACCAGCACGATCCCCGCGATCATCGCCGAGCCCAGAAAGGTCAAGATAACCCCGAAGCCGGTCGCCAAGGGGTTTTCGAACCCGTGCAGAACCATCGTGAACTGCACCAGCAAGTAGAACATCAGCGCCACCAGCAGCACCGACATCAGAGTGGCCGAGATCGGGAAGAACACCATAAGCACGACCTGGATCATCTGACCAATCATCAGAACGAATTCAATCCAGGTCAGAAGCAGCAGCGCATCCGAGAATTTCCCATTCCCGCCAAAGCGTTGGCCGACGAAAGACATAGCGAAGGCGCCATAGACCAGAAGGGCTGCCTGCAGCCCCACGACGGTCAGCGGCGGCGTCACCGTGCCGATATCGACCTTGGTGATGAACGAGAACACCAGCTGCGCGAGCGTGCCGAGGATCGCCGTCATCACGACAACCAGCACCATCGCCATGAACCGAGCATTGCCGCTCAGATTCAGCCCGATCAAATCGCGCGCAACCGATTTGGGATCGGTGAAGCTGCGGATAAGCCATTCTTTAAGGTCGGGCTGCATCAGTTTGTTTTTCCTTCGAATTCCACCACCCGCAACGCTGCGCCCCATAGCAGGACGAAGGCTACGGTCACAAGCGCGGAGACGAGCGAAAGTTCCGCGCCGCGTCCGATGAACCCCGCGACCAGCCCTTGCAGCAGCATCAGCGGCGAGACCACCAGAAGCGACCAGAACAGCGCGACGCGCGCACCATACCAGCTTCCCTGCCCGCCAAGGAGGCGCAGCACAAGGTGGCTCAATGCCGCAATCGCGTAGAAAACGGGCACGGTGGCCAGCAGCGCCAACACCGTGCCCATCATCAGCCCGACCATCGGCTGGTCGGGCATCTCATGGGCGATCCGCGACAGCCGCGGCCATTGCGCGATGAAAATCACGGTCAGCGCCGCAAGCAGGAAGACCAGCGCGCGCGGCTCGGAGGCCGGACGCGCGAGATGCTCGCGCATCACCACGCGCGGACGCCGGTAGCTGCGCCGGATATCGTCGGTCGCGGACATCGCGGCGCCTCAGCCGCGATGGCGCGAAAGCCACCCTTCCAACCGGGTGAGGATCGCATCGCGGAACCGCTCTTCCTCAATCTCTTCAATGGCATCGGCCACGAAGCTCAGAACCAGAAGCGCGGTGGCTTCCTCTTCCGGCACGCCGCGCGAGCGCAGGTAGAAAAGCGCCGTCTCGTCGATCGCGCCGGTGGTCGAGCCGTGCGAACACTGCACGTCATCGGCGTAGATCTCGAGTTCCGGCTTCGCGAGGAACTGGCTGTTCTCGTCGAGCAGGAGCGACTGGCTGATCTGGTAGCCATCGGTCTTCTGCGCGCCCGGCTTCACGAGGATCTTGCCCTGGAAGATGCCCTCGGCGCCGTTCTTCAGAACTTTCTTGAAGACCTGACGGCTCTCGCCGCGCTCGGCCCCGTGGGTGATAAAGACGGTGTCGTCGTGGTGGAACTTGCCGGTCTTGCCATCGCCAAGAGCCGCGCCCGCGACATGGGCGTTCGCGTCGTCGCCCACGATGTCGATCACGCATTCATTGCGCGTCAGCACCCCGTTCGAGGTCAGCGTGAAGCTCTTGAACAGGCCCTCTTCCGCGACGCGGGTGAAGATCGAGGTGATCGCACGACGCTCATGGTCGCGGCCCTGCACGCGGATGTGGTGGAATTTCGCGTGTTTCGCGACATCCACTTCCATCAGCTGGTTGAAGCGCGCCCCGGCCGGGCCGTTCTCCAGAACCGTGATCTCCGCGCCCTCTTCCAGCTTCACGAGGTGATGAAGGATCGGGTCGGAACTCTCTGACTCATGGGTATAAATCAGGCTCACGGGCTTCTCGGCGGCACCGGTCACGCGGATCAGCACGCCATCGGTCGCCGACGCGGTGTTCAGCGCCGCGAAGGGGCGTTTCACCGGATCCTGACCGTTGGCTTCCAGCGTGCCGTAAAGGCTGCTGGCCCAGTTCACGTCGGGCGCATCGGCCAGACGCAGGATTTCGACACCGGACATCTCCAGATCGTCGGAGGCCTCGGCATCGAAAACACCGTCGCGGAATACGATCTTCAGCCGATCGATTTCCCCGAAGATTTCGGGCTCGTCATCCGCGAAGGGCGCGGCGGGCACCGGATCGGGCGCGATGAAATCGGTCGGGTTGGTCCAGCGCCAGTATTCGTCGCGACGGCCCGGCAGGCCCATCGCGTTCAGACGGTCCAGCGCGGCGCGACGTTGCGGCCCGAAGCCCTCGGGCAGAGAAACGCGCGCCAGCCGCGTCTCGGCGGGGGTCATTTTCTCGACTGCCGACATTACGCCATCACCTCCGAGATCCCGTGTTTCGCGAGCAGGTCGGCATAGCCGTTCTTCTCGACCTCGAGAGCCAGTTCCGGCCCGCCGGTCTCGATGATGCGGCCATCCGCCATGATGTGGACGACATCGGGTTTGATATGGTCGAGCAGGCGCTGGTAGTGCGTGATGACGAGGAAGGAACGGCCCTCGTCGCGCAGCGCGTTCACGCCTTCGGCCACCAGACGCATCGCGTCGACGTCGAGGCCGGAGTCGGTCTCGTCGAGGATGCACATCTTCGGCTCGAGGATCGCCATCTGAAGGATTTCGTTACGCTTCTTCTCACCGCCCGAGAAGCCGACATTGACCGGGCGCTTCAGCATATCGGCGTCGATCTTGAGCGATTTCGCCTTGCCGCGCACCAGTTTCAGGAAGTCGCCAGCGGAGATTTCCTCCTCGCCGCGCGCCTTGCGCTGTGCGTTGAGCGCGGTACGCAGGAAGGTCATGTTGCCGACGCCGGGGATTTCCACCGGATATTGGAACGCGAGGAACAGGCCTGCCGCCGCGCGCTCTTCGGGCTCGGAATCGAGCAGGTCGGTGTCGTTGAGATGCGCCTCGCCTTCGGTGACCTCGTAGCCATCGCGGCCCGAGAGCACGTAGGACAGCGTGGATTTCCCGGACCCGTTCGGACCCATGATCGCATGGACCTTGCCGGACTCGACGCTCAGGTTGACGCCCTTGAGGATCTGCTTGTCCTCTTCTTCCAGTTTGACGTGCAGGTTCTTGATATCAAGCATGGTTCTTCCTCAGGATACGGTTACAGCGGTGCCGGAGGCCGACACCATTAGCATGGATTGGCCGACGACCTCGTAGTCGAGATCGACGCCGACAACGGCATTCGCGCCCAGGTCGCGGGCGCGGTCTTCAAGCTCGCCGAGCGCCGTGGCGCGCGCGTCTTGCAATTTGGATTCGTAAGCGCCGGAGCGGCCACCGATGATGTCGGTGACCTGCGCGAAGATATCGCGGACGACATTGGCGCCCATGATGGCCTCGCCCACGACGATGCCATGATAGGTCGCGATCGGGCGACCCTCGATGGTGGGTGTGGTGGTGACGATCATGCGCGCTCTCCCCCTTGGCGACCCTTACGGGCCGCGGCGGGCGCGCATGGGGTCAGAAGCGGATGGTTGTCTCGGCGTAGCGCAGTGTGCGCGGCTCGAATTGCGCGGTCTGCTGCTCCACCCAGTCGGGCGTGAAGGCGAGCGCCGCCATATCCGGTTCCCAGAACGCGATATTGTGCAGCCCCACGAAGGCCAGCGCGACGCCCAGCAGCTGCACCGCCATCAGTTTCACCGAGGCGAGCCGCAGCACCATGCCCAGCCCGAAGGCCGTCAGCACTGCCGCGACCACGAGGACCAGATCCGGATTGGAGCCGACCTTCTCGGCGAGTTCCGGCGTCAGAAAGCGCATCTTGAGCGCCGTCACGATCATCATCCCGATCGCGCCGACCATCAGCGCGGGCAGGACCTTGAACACGGCCAGCCGCGAGTGACGCGGCTTGGCGATGACCCGACGCAGCATCGCGGAATCGTTGGTCACCCAGGCTTCCTGATCGCCGATATGCAGCTGAATCCGGCCCTTCGCCGATTTCCGCGTTTTCTCGATCCGCGCGAGGCGATCGTTGAAGCTGGCGCTCGATATCGTCATGGTCCTCACCTATCCATTTGGACAGGTTAAGACATGCATAAGGATTATGCCCGAAATGGGGCAGATCCTCGGCAATTTCGATATTTGCGCGCGTGAAGATCACCCGACGCTCCCCTCCAGCGAGATCGCCACAAGGCTTTGAGCTTCCATCGCGAATTCCATCGGCAGCGCCTGAAGGACTTCGCGGCAGAACCCGTTGACGACGAGCGCCACGGCCTCTTCCTCGTCCATCCCGCGGGCGCGGCAGTAGAACAGCTGATCGTCATCGACCTTCGAGGTGGTGGCCTCGTGCTCGACCCGGCTCGAGTTGTTCTTCACCTCGATATAGGGAACCGTGTGCGCGCCGCATCTGTCGCCGATCAGCAGCGAGTCACATTGCGTGTAGTTGCGCGAGTCGGTCGCTTTCGGGTGCATCGAGACGAGACCGCGATAGGTGTTCTGCGCCTGACCGGCCGAGATGCCCTTGGACACGATCCGCGAGCGGGTGTCCTTGCCGAGATGGATCATCTTGGTGCCGGTATCGGCCTGCTGCCAGTTATTCGCGATGGCGATAGAGTAGAACTCGCCCTGGCTTTCGTTGCCGCGCAGAATGCAGGACGGGTATTTCCATGTGATCGCGGAGCCGGTCTCGACCTGCGTCCACATCACCTTGGCGCGGTCGCCGCGGCAATCGGCGCGCTTGGTGACGAAGTTGTAGATGCCGCCCTTGCCGTCTTCATCGCCCGGGAACCAGTTCTGCACCGTGGAATATTTCACCTCGGCGTCTTCCTCGACGATGATCTCGACCACGGCCGCGTGCAGCTGCGCGGTGTCGCGCTTGGGCGCGGTGCAGCCTTCGAGATAGGACACGTAGGAGCCCTTGTCTGCGATGATCAGGGTGCGCTCGAACTGCCCTGTATTCTCCGCGTTGATGCGGAAATAGGTCGACAGTTCCATCGGGCAGCGCACGCCCGGCGGCACGTAGACGAAGGAGCCGTCCGAGAACACGGCGGAGTTCAGCGCTGCGTAGAAGTTGTCACCCTGCGGCACGACAGAGCCGAGATATTTCTTCACCAGCTCCGGGTGTTCCTGGATCGCTTCCGAGATCGAGCAGAAGATCACGCCCGCTTCGGCCAGCTTGTCCTTGAAGGTCGTGCCGACGGAGACGCTGTCGAACACCGCATCGACCGCGATCTGGCGATCTTCGAGGTTGATGTCCTCCGCCCCTTCGACGCCCGCGAGGATCATCTGTTCCTTCAGCGGAATGCCGAGCTTTTCATAGGTCGCGAGCAGCTTGGGGTCGACCTCGTCGAGCGACTTTGGCTTCTCGACCATGCTTTTCGGGCGCGCGTAGTAATACTGGTCCTGGAAGTCGATCTCCGGAACCTTCAGCAGCGCCCAGTTCGGCTTGGGCATATCTTCCCAGCGCGAGAAAGCCTGCAGACGCCATTCGGTCATCCACTCGGGCTCTTTGTTCTTGTCCGAGATCAGGCGGACGATATCCGTGTTCACGCCTTTCGGCGCGTATTCCATCTCGATATCGGTGTTCCAGCCGTATTTGTAGGTGCCCATATTCTGGACGGTCTCGACCGTCTCGCGATCGACGCCTTCACGTACTTCCACCTGATCAACGCCCGCCATATCCGGCTCTCCCATATCTTACCCGCGCCGTGCGCGGTGTTTCGCTTCGCATTTCAGCCAGTGTTCGGCGAAACGCATGACATCTTCTTCGCGGCTCTGCGGCCCCAGCGAGACCCGCAATGCCGATCCCGCCTCGGTTTCCGAAAAGCCCATCGCGACCAGCGCGGCGGAGCTTTTGACCTTTCCGCTCGAACACGCGGAGCCTGCGGAGACCGCGAACCCGCCCAGGTCCATCTGCATCACCTGCGTCTCGCCCTTCCAGCCGGGCGTGATGAAGCAGGACGTGTTCGGAAGCCTACGCGATTCATTCCCGACAAAAATAGTCTCGCTTGCCCGATCCGCAATGGCGTTTTCTAGAATGTTTCTAAGTTTTTCGATCTCGCGCCAGATTCCGCCCTCAAGATCACGCGAGGCGGCCTCGGCTGCCGCACCGAAGCCCGCGATACCGATCAGGTTCTCGGTGCCGGCACGGCGCCCCATCTCCTGACCGCCGCCCTTGAGCTGCGCCGCGATATCCGTGCCGCGCTTCACGATCAGCGCGCCGACGCCTTTCGGCCCGCCCAGCTTATGCGCCGAAACGATGCCGCAGGTGGTGCCGAGCCAGTTGAACGCAAACGGGATCTTGCCAAACCCTTGGGTGAGATCGCTCAGATACAGGCCTTCGGGCAACTCCTGCACCACGCCGGTCTCGGAATTGGCCAGCTGCAGCGCCGAATTTGCGGGATCGGTGACGGTGATCCGCCCTGCCCGGTCCACAGGCAGATCCTCCACGCACCAGCTGCGCACCGCGTCATGTTCGACGCCCGCACAATGGACTTCGCGCCCGGCCAGCGCCAAGGCGGCGGCTTCCGTGGCGCCGGAGGTGAAGATCACGTCCTGTCCCTCTGCGCCCAAGGCGGCCGCCACCTGATTGCGCGCCCGCTCCATCAGTGCCTTTGCGGCACGCCCCTCGGAATGCACGGAGGATGGGTTGCCGACCACGTCCATCGCCTCGATCATCGCCGCACGGGCCTCGGGCCTCAGCGGCGTTGTCGCGTTCCAGTCGAGATAGCTGCGCGCCATGATACGCTCCGCGTGAATGAAATGTCGGATGCCTCCGGCGGGGATATTTGACCCAAGCCGAAGAAGAAAGGGCGTGCCTTCGCCTCGGCAAAAATATCCCCCGCGAAGCGCCCGCGAGCGACCATCATGCCCGGACGGACGGGATCACTCGTCGACGACCGAAAACAGGCTCGGCACCGCCGGACAGGGTTTGAGCTGGTTCTTCACCACGTCTTCGAGCGTCGTCTGATGCAGGAAGACGAAGACCTGCGCCGAGAGGCTCTCCCACAGCCGGTTCGCCATCGACTGCGCCCGTGAACCCGAGATCGCGCCCGAGGCGCCGGCGCCGACATGCATCGCCGAGACGGTCTCGTCCACGGCCTCGAAGATCTCCGAGATGCGGATTTCCGCGGGCGTGCGCGCAAGGCGGTAGCCCCCGCCGGGGCCGCGGACCGAATTCACCAGCCCCGCACGGCGCAGCCGTACGAAGAGCTGCTCCAGATAAGGCAGCGAGATATCCTGACGCTCGGACAGCGCCGCCAGCGAGGTCCGGCTGCCTTCGCCCGCCAGCGCCAGATCGACCAGCGCGACCATCGCGTAACGGCCTTTCGTCGACAGTTTCATGCACCCTCCCCGGTCCGAGACCCATCCGAACCCGTATTTGACCGCAAATCGGCCCGAAAACTCTGCCCGCGCAGGAGTGAATCATTGCTAAAGCATTGACGCAAGCGCGAGGGCCGATTACCTCCACCAATGCCCGATCTCCCGGCATGGCGCCGGGGGTGGCTTTCTCCTAGGCCAGCCGCGCCGACCCGTCAAGAAAGGCGGATGCGCTGGCGGCCCCGGAACCCAGAGCTGGCGCAATAAAAACGAGAGACGATGCCCGAAGTCATTTTTCCCGGTCCCGAAGGTCGCCTCGAGGGGCGCTACCACCCGCAGCCCGCACCCGACGCGCCGATCGCGATCATCCTGCATCCCGATCCGCAGTTCGGCGGCACGATGAACAACCGCGTCGTCTACAACCTGCACTACGCCTTTTTCAAAATGGGCTTCACGGTTCTGCGCTTCAACTTCCGGGGCGTGGGCCGCAGCCAAGGTGAATACGATCAAGGCGTGGGCGAATTGTCCGATGCCGCCTCGGCGCTGGACTACCTGCAGGCGATGAACCCGAACTCGAAGCATTGCTGGGTCGCGGGCCATTCCTTCGGCGCGTGGATCGGCATGCAACTGCTGATGCGCCGCCCCGAGATCACCGGCTTCATCTCCGTTGCACCGCCCGGCCCGTCTTCGCCCGGCCCCGGCAATTACGATTATTCCTTCCTTGCACCCTGCCCGTCCTCGGGTCTGATCATCAACGGCACGAACGACCGGATCGCGCAGCCGAAAGAGACCGAGCAGCTGGTCTCCAAGCTGCAGGAGCAGAAGGGCATCACGATCACCCATGAGGTCATCGAGGGCGCGGACCACTTCTTCAAGAACGAAGAAGCCCATATGCAGCCGATGATCGAGACCGTCCAGACCTATGTGCGCCGCCGGCTGACGGAGGGCACGCGCTGATGGCGCTGATCGACGAACTGGCCGAAAAGCTCGCCACCGACACGATGGAGGCGATGCGCAAATACGACGACGATCGCCTCTTCATGGAGGTGAGCAACTATATCGGCACGTCGTCGCCCTCCCTGCAGGAGGCCTACATGACCGCCTGTCGCCTGCACATGGCCGAGCAACGCGGCCGCGAATTCTTCGAGCGCAAGCTGGTGGAGTTGGAAAAACGCGCACAGGCGGCGGCGAAAACACCGGATTCCGGGACCGGGGCATGAGCCCGGGGGCCGCGCGCGTCCTCTTCGCGGCAGCCCTCTCCCTTGCCCTGTCGCTGATCATCGCGACGGCCTTTCATGCAGGCCAGATGCTCTGCGACGGCGACTGGGCCGGATCGCATTCGCGTGGCGAGGCGTTGCGCCTCGGGCTTGCAGACCTGCTCGCGCGTCCGCTGCACCTGATCGTCGTGGCGGTACCGCTCTGGCTTGGCTGGACCGGGCTCCTGCTCGCCGCCGCGAACCGCGCGATACCGCCGGTTCTGGGCATGGGAATCGTCGTTTTCTCGATCTTCGGCACGGTTCTGTTCTACGCTTTCGCGGCGCCGAACCTCGACTGTGCTGCCTATACCGATCGCGCGATGAGCTGGCGCGCGGGCGGTCTGTTCGCCTTCGTGGCGCTTCTTCTGCTTCTGCCCCGGCTCTGGAGACGTTCATGACCCGGCTCGATCAGCAATTCACCTTCCTCGCCGAAGCCGAGAAACTTAAATCGGTGACCCGTGCGACGCCGATCCACGATGCCTCGCGCCCGGAGAATTCCGGCGAGCATAGCTGGTCGCTCGCGCTTTATGCGCTGACACTGGCCGAGCAGGCGCCCGAAGGTGTTTCGATCGACCGGGTGATCCGCATGCTCCTGCTGCACGATCTGGTCGAGATCGACGTGGGCGACGTGCCGATCCACAGCCAAGGCGGCACGGCGCATGGCGCGGACGACATCCAGAAGGCCGAAGCCGCCGCCGCCGAGCGCATCTTCGGACTGCTGCCAGAGGACCAGGGGGCAGCGATGCTGGCGCTGTGGCAGGAATTCGAGGCCAACGAGACCCCCGACGCGATCTTCGCGAAATCGCTCGACCGGGTGCAGCCGGTCCTGCTGAACCACCAGTCAGGCGGCGGATCGTGGATCGATTACGATGTCAGCTTCACCCAACTCGAAGAGCGCATCGGCACCAAGATCGCCCGTGGCGCGCCCGCGGTGTGGGACTGGGTGCGCGATCGGGTCGAAGGCTGGTTCGCGGCGCGCAGCTGACGCGTGCGGCCCCTCAGCGCCCGCTGCATGGGGATTTCGGGCAACCTCCGTATACAATCGCATACCGTCTAGCCAAGCGCATCTGAATCGGGTAAGAGGCAGCAAACCGAGGCTTCAACCGAAGAGGGCTGTGCCATGAGCGACAAGAACACTCCTGACATCATTTACACCAAGGTCGACGAGGCCCCGGAACTGGCAAGCGCATCGCTGCTGCCGATCGTGCGCAAATTCGCGCAAGCAGCCGGGATTTCGGTGGGCACCAAGGATATCTCGCTCGCGGGCCGCATCCTCGCCACCTTCCCCGAAGCGCTTACCGAAGAGCAACGCCAGTCGGACGATCTGGCCTGGCTCGGCGATTACGTGAAAACGCCGCAGGCCAACGTCATCAAGCTGCCGAACATCTCGGCCTCGGTGCCGCAGCTGGTCGCTGCCGTCCGTGAATTGCAAGGCCAAGGCTACGCCCTGCCCGATTACCCGGAAGAGCCGAAGACCGATGAGGAAAAAGCCGTCCGCGCGAAATACGACTCGATCAAGGGCTCGGCCGTGAACCCGGTGCTGCGCGAGGGCAACTCGGATCGCCGCGCCGCCGCTGCCGTGAAGAAATTCGCGCAGAACAACCCGCACCGCATGGGCGAGTGGACCGCCGACAGCAAGACCCGCGTCGCCTCGATGTCAGAAGGCGATTTCTTCTCGAACGAAGTATCGGCCACCCTGCCGAAGGCGGCCACCGCCAAGATCGTGCTGGAAGGCGCCGATGGCGAGACCGTTCTCAAGGACGGCGTGAGCTATCCCGAAGGCACCGTGGTCGACGCGACCTACATGTCGGCTGACAAGCTCGACGCTTTCCTCGCCGAGGAAATCAAGAAGACCAAGGACGAAGGCGTCCTGTTCTCGCTGCATATGAAGGCGACGATGATGAAGGTCTCCGACCCGATCATCTTCGGTCATGCGGTGAAGGAATGGCTCAAGCCGGTCTTCGAGAAATACGGTGACAAGATGAAGTCGCTCGGCGTCGATCCGGCCTCGGGCATGGGCGACCTGCTGGAGCGCGTGAAGGGCGAGCCGGAAATCCTGGCTGCGATCGAGGAAGTCCGCGACCAGCGTCCGCCGATGTATATGGTGAACTCGGACAAGGGCATCACCAACCTGCACGTGCCCTCCGATGTCATCATCGACGCCTCGATGCCCGCGCTGATCCGCGCCGGCGGCAAGGGCTGGGGCCCGGACAACAAGGAACACGACTGCGTCTGCGTGATCCCGGATAGCTCCTACGCGCCGGTCTATGACGCGACGATCGAGTATTTCAAAGCCAACGGCAAACTGAACCCCGCCACCGCGGGCACCGTTCAGAACATCGGCCTGATGGCGCAGAAAGCCGAGGAATACGGCTCGCACCCGACCACCTTCGAGATTCCGAACGACGGCACCGTGAAGATGGTTCTGGACGACGGCACGGTCCTGCATTCGCATGACGTAAAGAAGGGCGACATCTGGCGTTCGGCCTCGGCCCGCAAGGCGCCGATCGAAGACTGGGTGAACCTCGCCATCGACCGTCAGAAGGCGACCGGCTACCGCGCGATCTTCTGGCTCGACGAGACCCGCGCTCACGATGCGGAGCTGATCTCCTACGTGAAGCCGATCTTGGAAGCCAAGGGCGTGGCCGACAAGTTCGAGATCATGGCCCCGCGTGAGGCGACCATCGCCTCGCTCGAGACCATCACCAAGGGCGAGAACACCATCGCGATCACCGGCAACGTGCTGCGCGACTACCTGACGGACCTGTTCCCGATCCTGGAGCTGGCCACCTCGGCCAAGATGCTCTCGATCGTGAAGCTGATGCAGGGCGGCGGTCTGTTCGAGACCGGCGCTGGCGGCTCGGCCCCCAAGCACGTTCAGCAGCTGGTGGAGGAAAATCACCTGCGTTGGGACAGCCTCGGCGAATTCTGCGCCCTCGGCGAGAGCTTCAAGTTCTTCGCGGACCAGACCGACAACCCGAAAGCGCGCGTGCTGGGCGAGACGGTCGAGACCGCGACGCAGGGCATTCTCGACAACGACCGGTCGCCCTCGCGCAAGGTCGGCGAGCCCGACAACCGCGCCAGCCACTACTGGTTCGCCCGCTACTGGGCCGAGGCTCTCGCCGCGCAAGGCGACGATACCGAACTGGCCGCCGAATTCGCCCCGATCGCCAAGGCGCTGGCCGAAGGCGAGGCGAAGATCGTGGCCGAACTGGCAGAGGTTCAGGGCAAGCCCGCCGATATCGGCGGCTACTACCACGCCGATCCGAAAAAGCTCGCCGCGGTGATGCGCCCGAGCGAGACGCTCAACGCCATCATCGGCTGAGAGCACTGAGACCAGGGGGCGGCGCGGGCCGCCCCTTTCAATTCCCGGCCTCCCCGGCACACGAACCCGTGAATTAAGCCCGATCTGAAAAGGAACGCGCATGACCAAGATCAAGGTAGAGAACCCCGTCGTCGAACTCGACGGCGACGAGATGACCCGCATCATCTGGGACTTCATCAAGCAGAAACTGATCCTGCCCTATCTCGATATCGACCTGAAATATTACGACCTCGGCATCGAGAGCCGCGACGCGACCGACGACCAGATCACCGTCGATGCGGCCGAGGCGATCAAGCAATACGGCGTCGGCGTCAAATGTGCGACGATCACCCCCGACGAGGCGCGCATGGAGGAATTCAACCTCAAGCGCATGTATCGCTCGCCCAACGGCACGATCCGAAACATCCTCGGCGGCGTCATCTTCCGCGAGCCGATCATCTGCAAGAACGTCCCGCGCCTCGTGCCCGGCTGGACCAAGCCGATCGTCGTGGGCCGTCACGCCTATGGCGACCAGTACAAGGCCACCGATTTCCGCTTCCCCGGCAAGGGCACGATCACGCTGAAATTCGTGGGCGACGATGGTGAAGTGATCGAGAAGGAAGTGTTCCAGGCGCCTGACGCAGGCGTCGTGATGGGCATGTACAACCTCGACAAGTCGATCATCGACTTCGCGCGCGCTTCGCTGAACTACGGCCTGATGAAGGGCTGGCCGGTCTATCTGTCGACCAAGAACACGATCCTCAAGGCCTATGACGGCCGCTTCAAGGATCTGTTCCAGCAGGTCTTCGAGGAAGAATTCGCCGAGAAGTTCAAGGAAGCCGGCATCTGGTACGAGCATCGCCTGATCGACGACATGGTGGCGAGCTCGCTGAAATGGTCGGGCGGCTATGTCTGGGCCTGCAAGAACTACGACGGCGACGTGCAGTCGGATACGGTCGCGCAGGGCTTCGGTTCGCTGGGTCTGATGACCTCGATCCTGATGACGCCCGATGGCAAGACGGTCGAAGCCGAGGCCGCCCACGGTACGGTCACACGGCACTATCGCCAGCACCAGCAGGGCAAGGAGACCTCGACGAATTCCATCGCCTCGATCTTCGCCTGGACCGGTGGCCTGAAGCACCGCGCCAAGCTGGACGGCAACGCGCAGCTTCAGACCTTCGCGGAAACGCTCGAGAAGGTCTGCGTGCAGGCGGTCGAAGACGGTCACATGACCAAGGACCTCGCGCTGCTCGTGGGCCCCGATCAGAAATGGCTGACCACGATGGGCTTCCTCGAGAAGATCGACGAATACCTGAACAAGTCGCTGTCGCTCTAAAGCGCGCGAAAGGGTTGAGGAAGGCGGGGTTCTCTCCGCCTTTTTCATTTGGCGAGCGACGCCCGACTGGCACGGGACGACCAGCCCCGGGCCGCGCCCATTCGTCAGGCTTACGCCGCGCCACAGGCGCGACGGTCCCTCCTCATTCCCCCCGGGAGGGCGCATCGGCGGTGTCTCCGCAAGCACGCAGTCATTCGGGCTTGCGAGATAAGACACCCTCACACAGGCGGATCAAAGCGCCCACCCGAGGTCGGGCGCGCCCCTCATGTCCTTGCATGGGCCGGGCGCATCACACGCCCGACCCTTTCGTTTACCGCATCATGCTCCACGGCTCTGGCGGAGGCTCAGCGGGCCCGAGCCCGATATCTCTGCGCAAGTGGTCGCTCAGCTGCCCGGCATCGAGCGGACGCGGCTTGTTTCCGCGGGAAATAAGCGCGAGCAGTGCCGCGCGCAGCACTTTACCTGCGCCGAACTTGGCGATCGTGGCTTCGATGGTGAAGGCGTCGTTCGGACGCTCGAGAGTCTGGATCATGTGATGTCCCGGCGCGGGTCCAATCCCGCAACCGGCCTTTCTTCGATTGATGTGAAAGAAGACCCGACGGGAACCGCGAGAGCGCGGCCAGGATGCGTCGCGACAGGATCGGGACGCGGAAATCGGGTCAGTTTGCGGGAGTGGGGCCTAGGCCCCGGGTCGGATCGGTACGGTCAGGCGAGGCGTCGTGCGACGCGGGCGGAGACCGAAAAACCGATACGGGTTTCGCAATACGCTGCGAGGGCTTGGTGATATGACATCATGGCGGCCCTCCTCTTGACTTGGGCGTTGCGAATGCCGCCACTTGGCCCGATCTCCGACAGCACGGCAACTCACGCGACGGTGTTTGGGAGGTATTGAGGCACCTCTGTTGCCGATGCGCCTCAGTTCTTGCGCTTGGCGTTGCCTCATGGCATCTGAGCGCCATGAGCCAGACCCGCATCCAAGACCCGCATCGCCATACCCTGCCCGAGGACACCCAAGGGCTTCTCTCCGGCACGCTGATGATGGCGCTCGCCGTAGCCCTGCTGCACGGCGCGGGCTTGTTTACCGGGCAGATCGCGGGGCTGTCGCTGGTGCTCTCCTACGTCACCGGATGGAGCTTCGGTGCGATCTTCTTCACGCTCAACCTGCCCTTCTATTGGCTTGCCTTGCGCCGGATGGGGAAGCGTTTCACGGTGAAGACGGTGATCGCAGTGGCCATCCTGTCTGTCTTTACCGAGATCTTGCCGCATCTTCTCAGCTTCGCCACCCTTCACCCCGGTGCGGCGGCTGTCTTGGCGGGGGTCGTCTCGGGCGCAGGGCTACTGGCGCTGTTCCGCCACGGGGCAAGCCTTGGCGGCGTGGGGATCGTCGCTCTCTATCTGCAGGACAAGACCGGGTTCAAAGCGGGCCGCACGCAGATCCTGTTCGATTGCGGCGTGTTCCTGTTCGCGCTGTTCGTGCTGCCGCTCGACAAGGTGCTGTGGTCGCTTCTGGGCGCGATGGTTTTGAACGTGATCATCCTGATCAACCACCGCCGCGACCGCTATATCGCCACCTGATCCGGACGCGATCGGCCGGCCACGGGCCCGCGCGCCCTGCCCGACCCTTTCGAGCACTGCAAGGCGGACCTGCGCCCAGCGAGTTGGTAGGTCAGCGATTATGCCCTATTATTAGGTCATGACCACTGACGCACATATCGCCGCCGACCAGATCGCAGCCAAAGACGCGACCCGTCCGCATTACTCGAAGCTCGAGGATCTGCAGGGCCTTGTCGTGGCCGCCGCTCAAGCCGCGCTGGGAATTCACCTGCTGCGCGCCGCGGGCCTCGTGACCGGGGGCACCGCAGGCGCCGCGCTGATCCTGTCCTATATCACGGGGGTCAGCTTCGGGGTCGTGTTCTTCGTGATCAACATCCCCTTCTACGCCTTCGCCTATTACGCGCGCGGCGCAGGCTTTGCGCTGAAAAGCCTCGTGACCGTGACGCTCGTGTCGCTGATGGCCGAGGCGCTCAAACCCGTTCTGCATGTCGCGGATATCCACCCTGCCGTGGCCGCCGTCCTGTTCGGGATCTCCGCAGGCGTCGGCCTTCTCGGCCTCTTCCGTCACAAGGGCTCGCTCGGTGGCGTCTCCATCGTCGCCTTGATCTTGCAGGACAAGTTCGGCTTTCGCGCCGGCTGGACGCAGCTGATCCACGACCTTTGCCTCTTCGTCATCGCGAGCTTCATCCTCGCACCGCCTTTGGTGCTCTACTCGCTTCTGGGTGCAATCGTGCTGAATTTCGTCATCGCGATGAACCACCGCCGGGACTGGTATATCGCCGAGTGATCCGGCAGAGTGCCGGCCATGCTCAAGACCTATGTCATCCTGCTCATCGCGGTCGCTTTCGAGACCTTCGGCTCGGCCTGCCTGCAGGCCAGCCAGCAATTCACGCGGCTCTGGCCGACGGTGGGCGTGGCGGTGGGCTTCATCGGCGGGCTCTATTTCTTCACGCTGGTGCTGAAGGTGCTGCCGCTCGGGATCACCTATGCGCTGTGGTCCGGGATCGGCATGGTCCTGATCGCGGGCGTGGGCTGGCTGATGTTCAATCAGCGGCTGGATTTGCCCGCCCTGATCGGGATCGCGCTGATTCTGACAGGCATCCTCGTGATCAACCTGTTCTCGAAATCGCATTTCCACTGACACGATGCCGCATCGCGGCGAGATCGCCATGCTGGGGGGCTAGCCGAGAGGCGATCTTTCCTTTATGGGCGGGGCAACTCAAGAACAGGACGACCTCCCATGGACCTTCGCAACATTGCGATCATCGCTCACGTGGACCACGGCAAGACGACGCTCGTGGACCAGCTTCTGCGCCAATCGGGCGCTTTCCGTGAAAACCAGGCCGTCGCGGAACGCGCGATGGACAGCAACGACATCGAGCGCGAGCGCGGCATCACCATTCTCGCCAAGGCCACCTCGGTGGAATGGGGCGGCACCCGCATCAACATCGTCGACACCCCCGGCCACGCCGATTTCGGCGGCGAGGTCGAGCGTATCCTCTCGATGGTGGACGGTGTCGTGCTGCTGGTGGACGCAGCCGAAGGCCCGATGCCGCAGACCAAGTTCGTGACCTCGAAGGCGCTTGCGCTTGGCCTGAAGCCGATCGTCGTGCTCAACAAGGTCGACAAGCCCGCGGCCGAGCCCGACCGCGCGCTGGACGAGGTGTTCGACCTCTTCGCGAATCTCGGCGCCGATGACGAGCAGCTCGACTTCCCGCATCTCTATGCCTCGGGCATCGGTGGCTGGGCGGATACCGAGCTGGACGGCCCGCGCGAGAACCTCGACGCGCTGTTCGAGCTGATCCTGAAGCATGTCGAGCCGCCGAAGCAGGAATTCCGCGCCGACGAGCCGTTCCAGATGCTGGCCACCACGCTCTCGGCCGACCCGTTCATCGGGCGCATCCTGACCGGCCGTATCGAGGCGGGCACGCTCAAGGTCGGCGATCAGCTCAAGGCGCTCTCGCGCAAGGGCGAGCGCATCGAAGCCTTCCGCTGCACCAAGATCCTCGCCTTCCGTGGCCTGTCACAGCAGCCGATCGACGAGGCCGTCGCTGGCGACATCGTCACCGTCGCAGGCATGACCAAGGCCACCGTCGCCGACACGCTCTGCGCGCCGGAAGTCGATACCCCGATCGACGCCCAGCCGATCGACCCGCCGACGATCTCCGTGACCTTCGGCATCAACGACTCGCCGCTCGCCGGCAAGGACGGCTCGAAGGTGCAGTCGCGCGTCATTCGCGACCGCCTGATGAAAGAGGCCGAAACCAACGTCGCGATCCGCGTCGAGGACACCCCCGGCGGCGAGGCTTTCGTGGTCTCGGGCCGTGGCGAACTCCAGATGGGCGTTCTGATCGAGAACATGCGCCGTGAAGGGTTCGAACTGTCGATCTCGCGCCCGAAGGTGATCTTCCGCGAGGAAGACGGCCAGCGAATGGAGCCGATCGAGGAAGTCATCGTCGACGTGGATGACGAGTATTCCGGCGTCGTGATCGAGAAGCTGACCGGCTACCGCAAGGGCGAACTGGCCGAGATGCGCCCGGCCGAGGGTGGCAAGACCCGCATCGTGGCCCATGTCCCCTCGCGCGGCATGATCGGCTATCAGGGCGAGTTCCTGACCGACACGCGCGGCTCGGGCGTGCTGAACCGCCTGTTCCATAGCTGGGCGCCCTACAAGGGCCAGATCGACGGGCGTCGTCAGGGCGTGCTGATCTCGATGGAGAATGGCGTCTCTGTCGCCTACGCGCTGTGGAACCTCGAGGAGCGCGGCAAGCTGTTCATCGGCTCGCAGGAGCAGGTCTATACCGGGATGATCATCGGCGAGCATTCGCGCGACAACGATCTCGAAGTGAACCCGCTCAAAGGCAAGAAGCTGACCAACGTCCGCGCCTCGGGCACGGATGAAGCGGTCCGCCTGACCCCGCCGGTGCGTCTGTCGCTCGAGGAGGCCATTGCCTATATCAACGACGACGAACTGGTCGAAGTCACGCCCAAGGCGATCCGCCTGCGCAAACTGCACCTCGATCCGCACGAGCGGAAGCGCGCAGCCCGCGAAGGCTGATCGGCTGCGGCACGGGCCGCGCCCCGATCGCCCTAACCTGACGTCACGAAGAAGGCCCCGCGCACCCGCCGGGGCCTTCTCCATGATTGCACCCGCCGCTTGCGGCCTTTATAAGGTTCCACAACAATATCTAGAATATCGAGGCGCGCGTGACCGACACTCCTGAACCGCCGGAAACCGAAGAAGAAGGCCCCGGGCGGCCCGCTTATCTCGGCCCCACCGTTTCCATCGCGGACGAGATGAAAACCGCCTATCTCGATTACGCGATGAGCGTGATCGTGAGCCGCGCGATCCCCGATCTGCGCGACGGTCTGAAACCTGTTCACCGGCGCATCCTCTATGCGATGCACGAGACCGGGAACACTTTCGACAAGCCCTATCGCAAGTCGGCGCGTCCGGTCGGCGACGTCATGGGTCAGTATCACCCGCATGGCGACGCCGCGATCTACGACGCATTGGTGCGGATGGCGCAGCCCTTCTCGATGTCGCTGCCGCTGCTCGACGGTCAGGGCAACTTCGGCTCGATGGACGGCGACAACGCGGCGGCGATGCGCTACACCGAAGTGCGCATGGCGAAACCGGCCAATTACATTCTCGCCGATATCGAGAAAGACACGGTCGATTTCCAGGACAACTACGACGGCAAGCAGGAAGAGCCGACGGTTCTGCCCGCACGCTTCCCGAACATGCTGGTCAACGGCGCGGGCGGTATCGCCGTCGGCATGGCGACCAACATTCCGCCGCACAACCTCGGCGAGGTCTGCGACGCGACGCTGGCGTTGATCGAGAACCCCGACATGTCGGACGAGGCGATCATGGAGATCGTCCCCGCCCCCGACTTTCCGACCGGCGGCCAGATCATGGGGCGCGGCGGTGCGCGCAAGGCTTACCTCGAGGGCCGTGGCTCGGTCATCATCCGGGCGAAGACCCGCGTGGAAGAGATCCGCAAGGACCGCTTCGCGATCATCCTCGACGAAATTCCCTATCAAGTGAACAAGGCGGCGATGATCGAGAAGATCGCCGATCTCGTGCGCGAGAAGAAACTCGAAGGAATCTCGAACATCGCCGACGAATCCGACCGCGTTGGCGTGCGTGTCGTGATCGAGCTCAAGCGCGACGCGACCCCCGATGTGGTGCTGAACCAGCTTTTCCGCTTCACGCAAATGCAGACCTCCTTCGGCTGCAACATGCTGGCGCTGAACGGCGGCCGCCCCGAGCAACTGACGCTGCGCCAGTTCCTCACCTATTTCATCAGCTTCCGCGAGGAAGTCGTCGCACGCCGCACCGCGTTCGAACTGCGCAAGGCGCGCGAGCGCAGCCACATCCTCTGCGGTCTGGCCGTGGCGGTGTCGAACGTGGACGAGGTCGTGGCGACCATCCGCTCCTCGGCCGACGCGGCAGAGGCCCGCACCCGCCTGATGGAGCGGCGCTGGCCCGCGCATGACATCGTCGAATATCTCAAGCTGATCGACGATCCGCTGCATCCGGTCAACGATGACGGCACCTATAACCTGTCGGAAACGCAGGCCCGCGCGATCCTCGATCTGCGCCTTCAGCGTCTGACCCAGATCGGCGTGAAGGAAGTCACGGACGAGCTCGCCCAGCTGGCCGAGAAGATCCGCGAATACCTCGCCATCCTCGCCTCGCGCGAGCGGATCATGGGCATCATCGCCGACGAGCTGCGCGAAGTGCGCGAGCTGTTTGCCGTGCCGCGCCGCACCGAGATCATCGACTGGGCCGGCGACATGGCCGACGAAGACCTGATCGAGCGCGAAGACATGGTCGTGACCGTCACTCAGGGCGGCTACATCAAGCGCACGCCTCTGGCCGATTTCCGCTCGCAGAAGCGCGGCGGCAAGGGGCTGTCGGGCGGCGCGCTGAAGGATGACGACACGGTCACCACGCTGTTCGTCGCCAACACCCATACGCAGCTTCTGTTCTTCACGACCGAAGGCATGGTCTACAAGATGAAGTGCTGGCAGCTGCCGCTCGGCTCTCGCCAGTCGAAGGGCAAGGCGATCGTCAACATCCTGCCGATCCCCACAGGCGTGTCGATCGCCGCGATCACCCCGGTCGATCGCGACGAGGCGGAATGGGACGACCTGCAGATGGTCTTCGCGACCTCCAAGGGCACCGTGCGCCGCAACCGCCTGTCGGATTTCACCAACGTCATGCGAAACGGCAAGATCGCGATGAAGTTCGAGGACGAGAACGCCGGAATGCGCCTGATCAATGCGCGCATCTGTTCCGAGGACGACGACGTGATGCTGGTCACCGCCAGCGGTCGCGCGATCCGCTTCCCGGTGCCGGAAGTGCGCGTGTTCAACTCGCGCAACTCGGTCGGCGTTCGCGGCATCAAGCTGAAGGGCGATGACGAGGTCGTCTCGATGTCGGTGATCCGCCACTTCGAAGCCAGCTCGGAAGAGCGCGCGGCCTATCTCAAGCAGCGTCGCCTGATGGCGGGCGTGACCGAGGACGAGGTCGAGCCCGACGAGGACGAGGAAACCGTGGCCGAGGGGCCGCTCTCGATGGAACGTTATGCCGAGATGTCCGCCGCCGAGGACCTGATCCTGACGATCACCTCAAAGGGTTCGGGCAAGATCTCGTCTAGCCATGACTATCCGACCCGCGGTCGCGGCGGTCAGGGCGTGACGGCGATCGACAAGGCGATGCGGGGCGGCCCGCTGGTGGCCTCCTTCCCGGTCGAGATGAGCGATCAGATCATGCTCGCCACCTCGACGGGTCAGTCGATCCGCTGCCCGGTGGAAGACATCTCCTTCCGCTCGCGCTCTGCCGGTGGCGTGCGTGTGTTCAACACCGCCAAGGGCGAAGTCGTGGTCTCGGTCGCGCGGATCGCCGATCAGGGCGACGACGACGATCTGGATCCGGATTCCGATGGGGCGACCGATGCACCGGATGCACCTTCCGCGCCGGACGCCTCCGGGAACGGCGGTGCGGAGGATAGCGAAAGCTGATCCAGCGCAGACTGCTCGCAATTCGCAACGGCTTCGCAAAAAGCAATGAGATCAAGCCCCCGTTCCGCAAGGACCGGGGGCTTTCCCATTATGGCTTCCACGCTAGAAGAATAGTCGCGATGGCGAGTTCGATCTCTGGAACGTCGGCCTCGGCGTCACCCTTGGAAAAGGTTCGACCACGAACCTCTTCCGCCACAACCTCGCCTTCTGATCGCACGGACTTTCGATGTTGCGGCTCAGCCACGTGCCGCGCCGTTTCGACTCTTTGTTGCTCTCAATTCGCCATTTGCCCGGAACCACCCCTGAAGCCACCCGTTGCGGTTGCACTATTCAAAAAAGGGAGAGTTTCATGAAAGCCTTGGCAGATAGGCTCGGCCTAAGAACCGACCCGACGATCTTCTTCGTATCGGCAGGCTTCACGATCGTCTTCGTGCTCGCCCTTGTGATCTTTCCCGGCCCGATTGGCGACGCGTTCGCCGCGGGCCGTTCCTGGATCGTCGCCAATCTCGGCTGGTTCTTCATTCTCGGCGTCAATATCTGGCTGGGCTTCCTGATCTGGGCTGCGCTGTCGCGCCATGGCCATATCCGGCTCGGGCCGAAGGACAGCCGCCCGGAATATGGCAATCTGTCATGGTTCACGATGCTGTTCGCGGGCGGTATCGGCACGGTGCTGATGTTCTGGGGCGTGGCCGAACCGATCAGCCATTTCTCCGAACCACCGCTGCCGGGCGTCGAGCCTTTTTCCGACGAGGCCGCGAAAGACGCGATCTCCATCGCGATCTATCACCTCGGCCTGCACACCTGGACGATCTTCACGCTGCCGGGGCTGGGGTTTGCCTATTTCATCAACCGCTACGACCTGCCGGTGCGGGTCTCTTCGGTGTTCTACCCGCTCCTGAAAGAGGGCATCAACGGGCCGATCGGAAAGGCGATCGACATCGCTTCGATCCTCGGCACGCTGTTTGGCGTCGCCGTCTCGCTCGGCCTCGGCTCCAGCCAGATCGCCGCCGGCCTCGATGCGCTTCTCGGTACGGGCGACGGCACCTTCGTCAAGATCGCGATCCTCACCGCGCTGACCGCCGTTGCGATCACCTCCATCTCCGCTGGGCTCGACAAGGGCGTGAAGCTGCTGTCGAATATCAATATCGGCATGGCGGTCGGTCTGATGGTCTTCGTGCTCATCTTCGGCTCGACCCTGTTCCTGCTCCGCGGGATCGTCCAGACCTTCGGGCTCTATTTCTCCAACCTGCCGCATCTGGCCTTCTGGAACGACATGCTGGCCAACGAGAACCCCGACACGCCCGGCTGGGGCTGGCAGGGCTCGTGGACGGTGTTTTACTGGGCCTGGACGGTGACCTGGTCGCCCTTCATCGGGCTTTTCGTCGCGCGCATCTCGCGCGGTCGCACGGTGCGCGAATTCGTCTTCGGCGTGCTGCTGGCGCCCTCGCTCTTCACCCTGATCTGGTTCGCGATCTTCGGCTGGCAGGCGATGGAGTTCGACGGCATCGGACAGGCGGCGCGCGCCGCGATGGGCGATCAGGCGGGGCAATTGTCGAAAGCGGTCTCCGATAGCGTTCCGCTCGCGATGTTCGCCTTCTTCGAGCATTTCCCCTTCGTCCATATCGTTCAGGGCATCGCCGTCGTCGTGGTGGCGATCTTCTTCGCGACGTCGTCGGACTCGGCCTCGCTGGTGGTCGACATGCTCTGCACCGGCACGCCGACGCCCGGCCCCGTCCATCAGCGCGTTTTCTGGGGCGCGGCCGAAGGTCTGGTCGCGGCGATGCTGATCATACTCGCAGGCGATGCCGGGTTGACCGCGCTGCAACAGGTGATCACCGTCGTGGGCCTGCCGATCTTCATACTGGTGTCGATGATGATCCCTTCGATCATCAAGGGATTTGCGCTTGAAGACATCGACCATGTCTCGATCGGCAAGAGACCCAAGCTCGACGATTTCTGATCGCAAGAAACGGCCCGGGGATGCTCCGGGCCGTTTCCCGTTTTCCCTCCGCGGATCGGCCTTCCCTTTTGCCGCTTTGACCACTACATGAGCGGCCATGACAGAAGAACTCCATATCGTCGGCGGTGGCATGGCGGGCTCGGAAGCGGCCTGGCAGGCGGCGAATGCCGGCATCCGCGTGGTGCTGCACGAGATGCGGCCCAAGGTCGAAACCTTCGCGCACCAGACCGGCAACTATGCCGAGATGGTCTGCTCGAACTCGTTCCGCTCGGACGATCACGAACGCAACGCCGTGGGTCAGCTCCATTGGGAGATGGGCGCCGCGAACGGGCTGATCATGGAGACCGCGCGTAAGCACCGTCTGCCCGCAGGCGGCGCGCTGGCCGTGGACCGCGAGGCGTTTTCGCAATCGGTGACCGAGGCGCTTCGCGCCCACGAGAACATTTCCTTTACGGAGGAAGAAGTTACGGAGCTTCCTTCAGAGGGAAAATGGATCTTTGCGACCGGGCCTCTGACGTCCGAGAGCCTCGGCAAAGCTATCCTGCAAGCCACCGGCGAAGAGCGACTGGCCTTCTTCGATGCGATCGCGCCCATCGTCTATGCCGACACGATCGACATGTCCGTCGCATGGCGCCAGTCGCGCTACGACAAGGGCGAGACCGAGGAAGAGCGCACGGCCTATATCAACTGCCCGATGACGAAGGACCAATACGAGGCCTTCATCGACGCGCTGCTCGAGGCCGACAAGACCGAGTTCCACGAGGGCGAGACCGCGGGCTATTTCGACGGCTGCCTGCCGATCGAGGTGATGGCTGAACGCGGTCGCGAGACCCTGCGCCACGGGCCGATGAAACCGGTCGGCCTGACCAACGAGCACGATCCGCAGACCAAGGCTTGGGCGGTGGTGCAGCTGCGCCGCGACAACGCACTCGGCACGCTCTACAATATCGTGGGCTTCCAGACCAAGATGAAGTACGGCGCGCAAGCTTCTGTTTTCCGGATGATTCCGGGGCTTCAGGATGCCAAGTTTGCGCGTCTCGGCGGGATTCACCGCAACACCTTCATCAATTCGCCGACGCTCCTCGATGCTCAGATGCGGCTCAAGTCGCACCCGAACCTGCGCTTCGCGGGCCAGATCACCGGCGTTGAAGGCTATGTCGAAAGCGCCGCGATGGGCCTTCTGGCGGGTCGCATGGCCGCTGCGGAGCTTCAGGGCCGCGAGTTGCCGCCGCCGGGACCCGAAACCGCGATGGGGGCGTTGATCACCCACATCACAGGCGGGGCCGAGGCGAAGACGTTCCAACCGATGAATGTCAATTTCGGGCTCTTCCCGCCGATCGACGCCAAGGGCGGGCGGCGTGGCCGCAAAGACCGCTACAAGGCCTATACCGAACGCGCCAAGACGGTCTTCGGCGACTGGCTGGCACATCAAGGAGAGACCGTATGAACTACGTTCTGGCCCTGTTTCTGCCACCGCTTTCGATCCTGCTGATCGGGCGCATCTTCCTTGCGATCCTCGTCTTCGTGATCTGGGTTCCGGCCATCATCTTCTCGGGCGGCCTGACGCATCCGATGTTCATCGCGCTCGCCTGGATCCTTATCTATCAGGCGCATGCGGATCGCCGCGCGGGCGGCTGATTTGGCAGGGTGCGCGCGTCGATGATCACACGCTTCGCCCCCTCGCCAACGGGCCCGCTGCATCTGGGCCATGCCTATAGCGCGATCCTAGCGCATGACATGGCGCGCAAGGCCGGCGGGCAGTTCTTGCTGCGCATCGAAGACATCGACCAGAGCCGCGCGCGCCCGCACTGGGAACAGCAGATCTACGACGATCTACACTGGCTCGGGCTGTCTTGGGACGGGCCGGTTCTGCGCCAATCGGATCGCTTGAACTTCTATCGCGAAGCCCTTGAAATACTTTGGGAAAGCGATCTTCTCTTTGCATGCTCCTGCACCCGCCGCGACATTGAGGCAGCCGCCTCCGCACCGCAGGAAGGCGCGCAATACGGGCCCGACGGCCTGATCTATCCCGGCACTTGTCGCGACAGCGGCACGCGCCGCCCCGGGGTTCCGCTGCCTGAAAGCGCCTTGCGGCTGAATATGACCCGCGCCGCCCGCGATATCCGCTTCGAGGAAATCTGCGCGCTGGACAAAGGCACGCATCACATCTCTCGCGCCGATCTGATCGACAAGGTGGGCGATGTCGTGCTTGCACGCCGCGAGATGGGCACGTCCTATCACCTCGCCGTTGTGCTCGACGACGCCGCGCAAGGCATCACCCATGTCACCCGCGGCGCGGACCTGTTCGACGCCACGCAGATCCATGTTCTGCTTCAAGAGATACTTGAACTTCCGACGACAACTTATTGCCATCACGAGCTTATCCGCGATGAGAACGGCAAGCGCCTCGCCAAGCGCGACGACGCCCGCGCGATTGCGAAATACCGCGAGGATGGGATCACCCCGGACGAGATTCGCCGCATGGTCGGGCTACCCGCTTCCTCTTGACGGAAATATCCTCCCCGAAGGGTCGCTCTCAATCTTCCATCGGCGTGAGGATCTCGACCTCCTCGCCATCACGGATCGCGGTATAGAAGCACGACCGGCGATTGGTGTGGCAGGCCGGGCCTTCCTGCTCCACCAGCACCAGAAGCGTGTCGCGGTCGCAATCCACCCGCATCTCGCGCAGGCGCTGCACATGGCCCGAGGTCTCGCCCTTTACCCAGAACGATTGTCGCGAGCGCGACCAATAGGTTACGCGCCCTGTTTCGAGTGTTCTCGTAACGCTCTCAGCGTTCATCCATGCCATCATCAGGATATCGCCCGACAGCGCATCCTGCGCGATGGCGGGGATCAAACCGTTGGCGTCATAGGTCAAGCTGGCGGGATCGAATGGCATCTGCTCTTTCCTTCCTGTGGCTCAGGTCCTATCTACGCCGGACGGGCCGAAGGGGAAAGAGATGAGCGACACCGATCTGATCAAGCTCTATTCGCAGCGTATTCTGGCGCTGGCCGCCGATATGCCGGGCACCGATCCGCTGCCCGAGCCCGACGTGACCATGCGCAAGCGCGCGCCGCTTTGCGGCTCCACAGTCGAAGTCGCGCTGACCTGCGCAGACGGCCGCGTGACCGGCTATAGCCAGACCGTACATGCCTGCGCGCTGGGTCAGGCCTCGGCTGCGATCTTCGGGGCTCAGGTCGTGGGCCGCACGCGCGATGAGATCGCGAAGCTGCGCGATCAGCTGGCCGAGATGCTCAAGGGCGGCCCTGTCCCCGATGCGCCCTTCGGCGATTATGAAGTGCTGCAAGCCGCGCGTGACTACCCCAACCGGCATGGCTCGATCCTGCTCGCCCCCGAGGCGACGCTCGAAGCGCTCGAGCAGTGCTGAGCCGCTAAACTCTCTTCTACGCGATAAAAAAAGCCGCCACTCGAAAGAGCGGCGGCTGAAGGTTGCGCTTTACGGACAGGCGGGGCCTGGGGGACAGGCAAAGCCGCGGGTTTGGGACAGGTGCGGCAGCCAAAAAGCGCGAGGCAGTAACGATGAGACAGGTCGGGCTTAGAGGAGCCCCGGCAGCCAAAGCGCCATGATGAAGCTTGCGCAAAGCGCGATGCCCCCTACGGCGTCGGCCAGCAGCGTGCTGTGATTGCGGTCGAGAAGCTCCTTGATTTCCTTGGCCATCTGGCACCTCCATTCCCTCTGTTGCTACTTTGTTCTCATAATTGACGTTGCGTGTAAAGAACTTTTTAGGAACATTTGAGAACACTGGAGGAGAACGTGAGTCGAACCGGGCTCAGCCGATGCCGATCAGGCGGATCGCGCGGTCCTGTTCCATCAGCCACAGCAGCACCCGCGCCGCCTGTCCGCGCGGGCCGCTCAGCTCGGGATCGTCGGACAGGAGCTTGCGCGCATCCGACTGCGCCACCGCCATCAGACCGGCCTGACGTTCAAGGTCAGCCACGCGGAAACGCGGCAGGCCCGACTGCGCCGTGCCGATCACATCGCCCGCGCCCCGCATGGCGAGGTCTTCCTCGGCGATGCGGAACCCGTCCTCGCTTTCGCGCAGGATCGACAGGCGGCGTTCTGCCGTCTCGCTCAACGGGCTCTGGTAGATCATCAGGCAGGTCGAGGCCGCAGCGCCGCGCCCGACCCGCCCGCGCAGCTGATGGAGCTGCGCGAGACCGAAACTCTCGGCCCGCTCGATCACCATGATCGAGGCGTTGGGCACGTTCACGCCCACTTCGATCACCGTCGTCGCGACCAGCACGCGTGTCTGCCCCTTCACGAAGGCCGCCATCGCGGTGTCTTTCTCGGCGGAGGGCATCTGGCCGTGAACCAGTCCCACGACATCGTCGCCAAGCGCCGCGCGCAGCGCCAGAAAGCGGTCGGTGGCGGAGCTCAGATCGACCCGCTCGCTCTCTTCGACCAGCGGGCAGACCCAATAGGCCTGCCGCCCCTCAGACACCGCCTTGCGCAGATGCTCGACCACCTCTCCCATCCGCTCCATCGCGACGAGCGCGGTCTTGACCGGCGTCCGACCCGGTGGCTTCTCGTCGAGAAGGCTCACATCCATGTCACCATATTGCGCCAGCGCGAGCGAGCGCGGGATCGGCGTCGCGGTCATGACCAGCACGTCGACCGCCTGCCCCTTGGCACCCAGCTCCATCCGTTGCGCCACACCGAAGCGATGCTGTTCGTCGATCACGGAAAGCCGCAAATCCTGAAATTCCACGTCTTTCTGAAAAACCGCATGGGTGCCCACGAGGATACCAATCGCGCCCGAGGCCAGATCGGCGAGCTTGCGCGCCCGCTCCGCCCCCTTGTCGCGCCCGGTCAGAATCTCCAGCCGGACGCCCGCCGCCTCGGCCAGCGGCGCCAGACCTTCGAGATGCTGGCGCGCGAGAATTTCCGTGGGCGCCATCATCACGCCCTGCCCGCCAGCCTCGACCGCCGTCAGCAGCGCCATGAAGGCGACCAGCGTCTTGCCCGCGCCGACATCGCCCTGCAGCAGCCGGTTCATTCGCCGCTCGGAGCCCATATCGCCCGAGATTTCGGCGATCGCGCGGGTCTGCGCACCGGTCGGCTTGTACGGCAGGCTGGTCAGAACCTGCGCCGAGAGCTTGCCCGTGCCGCGCGTCACCCGACCCTTCTTGCGCCGCGACTGGCGCCGGGCGAGCGCGAGTGTCATCTGATGCGCGAAAAGCTCGTCATAGGCGAGGCGCGCGCGCGCCGGCGCTGTGGCCGCGAGATCGTCAATCTTTTCAGGGTGATGCGCCGTTTGCACCGCGTCGCGCCAATCCGGCCAGCCCTCGCGGCGTTTGAGCGCAGCGTCGATCCATTCGGGCAGGTCCGGCGCACGCGCCAAGGCCCCCTCGGCCGCCTTCGCCATCAGCTTTTGCGTGATGCCCGCGGTGAGCGGATAGACCGGCTCGAACCGGGGCATCTCGCCCGCATTTTCGGGCGGCAGGATGTAATCGGGATGCACGATCTGCGCCTGCCCGTCATAAATCTCGAGCTTGCCCGAAATGATCCGCCGCGCCCCGTTGGGCATCTGTTTCGCGAGCCAGTCGCCCCGCGCGCGGAAGAAGACCAGCGTGATGTCGCCCTGCGCGTCATGGCACAGAACCCGGTCTGGCGCGCCCTGCTTGCGCGCAGGGCTATGGGCTCCGATCGTCACTTCGACGGTGACTGTGGTGCCCGCGGGCACGCCTTGCACGGTCGCGACAGGACGGCGGTCGATCACCGAATAGGGCAAGGTGAACAACACGTCGCGCGGGCGCGTGATGTCCAACCCTTCGAAATGCTTGGCCGTTTTCGGACCAACGCCCGCGAGACTGTCGAGCTCGGCGAAGAGCTCGAACAGTTCGGAGGGCCGGGTGCTCATGCGCCCCCCGCGAGCGCGATCCATTCATCCTCGTCGATGACGCGAATGTTCAACTCGGCCGCTTTCTTGGCTTTCGATCCAGCGCCCGGCCCCGCGACGAGCAGGTCGGTCTTGGCGCTGACGGACCCCGAGACCTTCGCGCCAAGCGCCTCGGCCCGCGCCTTCGCCTCGGCCCGGGTCATTTTCTCCAGCGTGCCGGTGAAAACGACGGTGAGGCCCGAAACCGGACTGTCGGATTTCGGCTTCTCGGCCTCCTCGACACTCAAATGTGCGGTAAGACGGTCGATCGAGGCGCGCTCGGCCTCTTGCTGGAACGTCGTCACGACCGAGGTCGCGAGCGTCTCGCCGACGCCGTCGATCGAGATCAGATCGTCCCATTCCGGGCCCTGCCCGCAGTCTGCCTGCGTCATCGCGGTCTCGAACGCGTCCCACGTGCCGTAATGTGTGGCAAGCATCCCTGCGCTCGTCTCACCGACATGACGGATGCCGAGCGCGAAGATCAGGCGTTGCAGCGGAATCCTGCGTTTCTCTGCGATGGCGGCAAAGAGGTTGCGCGCCGATTTCTCTCCCCAGCCCTCGCGGTTCTTGAGCTGCTGGATGCCCTGCCCGTAGCGCTCTTCCAGCGTGAAGATGTCGGCAGGTTCCTTGATCCAGCCATCCTCGTAGAATTGCTCGACCTGTTTCGCGCCGAGACCTTCGATGTCGAAAGCCGCGCGAGAGACGAAATGTTTCAGCTTTTCCACGGCTTGCGCGGGGCATATCAGCCCGCCGGTGCAGCGGCGCACCGCATCGCCCTCTTCGCGGATCGCCTCGGATCCGCAGCGGGGGCAATGGGTCGGAAAGTCGTAGGGCACCGCATCTTCGGGGCGGCGCGCGAGATCGACATCGGCGATCTTCGGGATCACGTCCCCCGCGCGATAGACCTGTACCCAGTCGCCGACGCGGATATCCTTGCCGCCGCGAATTTCCGCGCCCTTGGAATCGCGCCCGGCGATGTAATCCTCGTTATGCAGCGTCGCGTTCGAGACGACCACGCCGCCCACCGTCACCGGCGTCAGCCGCGCGACCGGCGAGAGCGCGCCGGTGCGACCGACCTGAATGTCGATCCCTTCGAGCTGCGTCCAGGCAAGCTCGGCGGGGAATTTATGCGCGATCGCCCAACGCGGCGTGGTCGAGCGGAAGCCGAGGCGGCGCTGCAGCGCGAGGTCGTTTACCTTGTAGACGACGCCGTCGATATCGTAGCCGAGCGTGGCGCGCTTTGCCTCGATCTCGCGGTAATGGGCGAGCATGTCAGCAGGTCCGTCGCAAAGCTCGGTCAGCGGGTTGGTCTGGAAGCCGAGGGATTGCAGCCGCGCGATGGCCTCGATCTGGGTCTCGGCCAGCGGCGCGGAAAGCTCCCCCCAGGCATAGGCAAAGAACTTCAGAGGGCGCGACGCGGTCACTTTCGGGTCGAGTTGGCGCAAGGATCCAGCAGCGGCGTTGCGCGGATTGGCGAAACGCTTTTCGCCTGCGGCCTCGTTGCGGCTGTTGAGCGCCTCGAAATCGGCATGGCTCATATAGACTTCGCCGCGCACTTCCAGCACGTCCGGCGCATCCGCGATCGAGGTCGGAATGTCGTCGATGGTGCGTGCGTTCTCGGTCACGTTCTCGCCGACCGCACCGTCGCCGCGCGTGGCGGCATGGATCAGCTTACCCTTCTCGTAGCGGATCGAAAGCGACAGCCCGTCGATCTTCGGCTCAGCCGTGTAGTTCAGCTTTGCGTCGGATTTCAGACCGAGGAAGCTGCGGACGCTTTCGTCGAACTCGGTCACCTCCTCGTCAGAAAAGGCATTGGCGAGGCTCATCATGCGGATCGCATGTGTGATCTTGCCGAAGCCTTCCGCGAGTTGGCCGCCAACCTGTTCGGTGGGCGATTGCTCGGATTTCAACGCGGGAAATTTCGCCTCGATCGCTGCGAGGCGTTGCTTGAGCGCGTCATATTCCGCATCCGAAATCTCGGGCGCATCATGAGTATGATAGGCGGTATTAGCCGCCTCGATCTTGGCGATCAGGCTGGGCATTTCTGCGCGGGCCTCGGCCTCGCTCAGCGCGTCGATCTCGGTGCGGCTTGGCTCGGACATGGAAAACCCCCTCGTGCTGACCTTGGTTTAGGCAAGCGCCGAGGGGGCGTAAAGAGCCGTGACGACGGAGATCGCCGGCTTTGTGAAGTCAGGCGCCCATGGCGATGCGCCGCTCCAACTCCGAAGGGTCGGGATCGCGCAGCACGTAGCCACGGCCCCAGACGGTTTCGATGTAATTCTCGCCCTCGGTGGCATCGGCGAGTTTCTTGCGCAGCTTGCAGATGAAAACGTCGATGATCTTCAATTCGGGCTCGTCCATGCCGCCGTAGAGATGGTTCAGAAACATTTCCTTGGTCAGGGTCGTGCCTTTGCGCAGGCTCAGGAGTTCGAGCATCTGGTATTCCTTGCCAGTCAGATGCACCGGCTTGCCATCGACCTCGACCGTCTTCGCATCGAGATTGACCGAGATCTTGCCGGTGCGGATGATCGATTGCGCATGGCCCTTGGACCGGCGGATGATCGCGTGAATGCGCGCCACCAGTTCCTCGCGGTGAAAGGGCTTCGTCATGTAGTCATCGGCGCCGAAGCCGAATCCCTTGATCTTGTTTTCGGTATCGTCGGCCCCGGTGAGGATCAGAATCGGCGTGTCGATCTTCGACAGGCGCAGCTGACGCAACACCTCGTGCCCGTTCATGTCGGGCAGATTGAGGTCAAGCAGGATCAGGTCGTAATCGTAGAGTTTCGCGAGATCGATGCCTTCTTCACCCAGATCGGTGCAATAGACGTTGAGATTCGCATGGGTCAGCATCAATTCGATACTGCGCGAGGTCGTCGGGTCGTCTTCCACCAATAAAATACGCATTCTGGGTTCTCCGCATTAATCCCTCGATCAGGTCGAGACTTACATCAAATGGTTAACACCGGGTTACCTTCTCACGTTTCCGCGAGGGTGCAACCTAAAGCTGTTTGAGCTTCTGGATCGCGGTCACCTTAAGCCCTTGAATCCCGTGCCTTTCGATCGCTTCGATCCAGAGGTCGAGCTCCTCGTCGGAGAGCCCGTAGCGCTCCAGCACCTCATCGCGCGAGATCAGATCATGCGCGACCGCCTGCACGATTACGGCTTTTCGGCTTGCCACCCATCTTCGGGTTTTCGGAGAAGGCAGATCGGCACGGGTCAGGATCGTGCCGTCGGCGAGGGTCACCGCGCGCGGGCCGTCGACTTTCTTGAGATACATGGGCTCACCCCTTCAAGCTCTTCACGCCGGCCACATTGGTGCGCACGCCGTTAACACTGCGTGAAACGCGGGGTTGAGAGTGGGTCGCATTTTCCTATATTGCTGCACGTCTCGTTAAAGGACGCTTCATCATGCCCAAGGATCTGCCGCTCAATTCGCTCGGTTTCGCCAAACCGCCCGCGGACACCCGCGTCGTCGTCGCCATGTCGGGCGGCGTCGATAGCTCGGTCGTGGCCGCGAAACTCGCCGAGGAAGGCTATGACGTGGTGGGCGTGACGCTGCAGCTTTACGACCACGGCGCGGCGCTGGCCAAGAAAGGCGCGTGCTGCGCGGGGCAGGATATCCACGATGCCCGCCGCGTCGCCGAGGAGATGGGCTTCCCGCATTACGTGCTCGATTACGAGAACACGTTCCGCGAGGCGGTGATTGACGAATTCGCCGACGCCTACCTGGGTGGCGCGACGCCGGTTCCCTGCATCCGCTGCAACGAGCGCGTGAAGTTCAAGGATCTGCTGGAGACGGCGAAGGATCTCGATGCCGATTGCATGGCGACGGGCCATTACATCCAGCGCAAGGACGGCGCGGCCGGGCCCGAGTTGCATTGCGCAGCCGATCCGAACCGCGATCAGAGCTATTTCCTTTTCTCGACCACGCCGGAGCAGCTCGATTACCTGCGCTTCCCGCTGGGCCACCTGCCCTCGAAGGATGCGACGCGGGAACTGGCGGCGAAATACGGGCTGGCGGTGGCCGACAAACCCGACAGTCAGGATATCTGCTTCGTGCCGAACGGGAACTACGCAAGCGTCATCGAGAAGCTGCGCCCCGGCGCCGCCGATCCCGGCGATATCGTCGACATGGAGGGCAACGTGCTCGGCCAGCATCGCGGCGTGATCCATTACACGATCGGTCAGCGGCGCGGGCTTGGCATCGGCGGACTGGAAGATCCGCTTTACGTTGTGAAGCTCGACCCCGAGACGCGCCATGTCGTCGTCGGCCCGAAAGAGGCGCTGTCGACCCGCACCATCCCCGTGCGCGAGATCAACTGGCTAGGCGACGAGCCCTTCACCTCGCGCAAGGAATGGCATCTGAAGGTCAAGGTCCGCTCGACCCGCCCGCCGCGCGAGGCGATCATCCGCCCCGTCTCGGAGACCGAGGCCGAGGTCGAACTGGTCGTGCCAGAGGAAGGCGTCAGCCCCGGACAGGCCTGCGTGTTCTACGCGCCCGAGGACAGCCGCATCTTCGGCGGCGGCTGGATCTACAAGAAGTAAGCCCGCAGACTGCCCGCAAGCGGCACTGCGCGCGGCGAGCCCCTCCGGCTTGCCGCGCCAACGCGTTTTCGGATCGCTCAGACCGGCACGTCGCCGAGGCTCACCCCGTGCTTGCCGACCCGAGGCGTCACTTTTTTCCGACCGCCTTGGCGAGCGCTTCGCCCTCTTCGGTGGCAGAGCGCACCGCGCGTTCCGCGATCCCCGTCATCGAGGTGGCGAGCTTCGTCATCTCGGCGGTGTAATCGCTGGCCGTACGCTGCCAGAACTCACCCCAGAGCGTCATCGCGCGCATCGGATCGGCAGTTTCCGACAGCTGGTTGACCATCTCCTGATCACGCTCGAACCGGGCTTTCAGGAATTCGAGCAGTTCGATGTTCTGCGCGATCATCGATTCCATCATTTTGAGCTGCGGTGCCATCACCGAGCTTACCGAACCCATATCCGGCACCGGCATGCAGCCGGCCATGTTCATGCCGGGTGGGGATTTCTTCTCTGCCATGTAAGCCTCCCTTGTGACTGGATAGCACAACCCTAACATGGGCGCGCCGAAGATCGTTTGATTTGGAACAATCGTCGCGCGAAAAGCTTGCCCCAGGGCGATTGCCGAAAATTTGGGCCGGGCGCGCGCCCTCGCGTATGCATTTCGAGCGTTACCGTAAGTGAAAGACCGATGGCCGAGCCGCTTCTGATCCCGCGCCCCGAGGGGCTCTATTGCCCGAGCGGCAATTTCTACATCGACCCGAGTCGTCCCGTGGCGCGTGCGCTGATCACGCATGGCCACGCCGATCACGCGCGCGCAGGCCACGGGCATGTACTGGCCACGCGCCAGACGCTGGAGATCATGGCGATCCGCTATGGCGAGGATTTCGCAGGACAGCGGCAGGCTTACGAGGGGCCGCTCTCGGTGGGGGGCGTGGATGTCAGCTTTCATCCGGCGGGGCATGTGCTGGGCTCGGCGCAGATCGCGATCACGCATAAGGGGCAGCGCATCGTGGCCTCGGGCGATTACGCGCGCGTCGCGAACCCGTCCTGCGCGCCTTTCGAGCCGGTGCCCTGCGACACGTTCATCACCGAGGCCACCTTCGCGCTGCCGGTCTTCAAGCATCCCGATCCTGCCGAAGAGATGGCGAAGCTGATGGCCTCGATGCGCGCAGCCCCCGAGCGACCGCATCTGGTGGGCGCCTATGCGCTGGGCAAGGCGCAGCGCGTCATCATGCTCGCGCGCGAGGCGGGCTATGACGCGCCGATCTACATCCACGGCGCGCTGCAGCGGCTCTGCGACTACCACCTGGAGCAGGGCATCCCCTTGGGCGATCTGCGCCCCGCCACGATGGACAAGGCAGAGGCGCGGGAGCTGCGCGAGGCGCTGGTGATCGCGCCGCCCTCGGCCTTTTCCTCACCTTGGATACAGCGCTTCGCCGACCCGGTGATCTCTTTCGCCTCGGGGTGGATGCAAATCCGCGCCCGCGCCCGCCAGCGCGGCGTCGAGCTGCCGCTGGTGATCTCGGACCATATCGACTGGGTGGACCTCACGCGCACGGTGCGCGAGATCGACCCGTCCGAGCTGTGGATCACCCATGGCCGCGAGGAGGCGCTGATGCGCTGGGCGGAACTGGAGGGGCGCGTGGCCCGTCCGCTCCATCTTGTGGGCTACGAGGAGGAGCCGGAATGAAAGCCTTCGCGGTCCTTCTCGAACGTCTCGCCTTCACACCGGGGCGCAACGCCAAGATCGACGCGCTGGCCGATTACCTGCGCCACGCGCCCGACCCCGAGCGCGGCTATGCGCTTGCGGCGCTCACCGGAGAACTGGAACTGGGCCGCGCGCAACCTGCGGTCCTGCGCGCGATGGTGGGAGAACGGGTCGATCCCGAGCTGTTCGCGCTGTCCTATGACTACGTAGGCGATCTGGCCGAGACGATCGCACTCATCTGGCCGCAGGAAAATACGCCCCAGGACCTCGATCTGGTGGAGATCGTCGAGACCCTGCAGGACACGCCCAAGACCCGCGTCGGGCCGCTGATCGCCGGGTGGCTTGACCGGCTCGAGCCCTCGGAACGCTATGCGCTCTTGAAACTCGCGACCGGGGGGCTGCGCGTGGGCGTCTCGGCGCGGCTTGCCCGGGTGGCTCTGGCCTCGCTCGGCACGCCCGAACTTGAGGAGATCGAGGAAATCTGGCATGGGCTATCGCCGCCCTATCAGCCGCTTTT
Source organism: Thioclava sp. IC9 (assembly GCF_002213225.1). Taxonomy (NCBI): domain Bacteria; kingdom Pseudomonadati; phylum Pseudomonadota; class Alphaproteobacteria; order Rhodobacterales; family Paracoccaceae; genus Thioclava; species Thioclava sp. IC9. The sequence goes on along the minus strand of NZ_NBNX01000001.1, from coordinate 415,001 downwards.
CGACTGGATCGAGGGCGGCGAAAAGCCCGAGCGCGCAGGTTTTGCGCCGTTCCGTCCGGTGATGCTGTCGACTCCCACCGATCTCGACGCGCTCACCGAGCTGACGCCCGACGACTTCGCCGCCGAGTGGAAATGGGACGGCATCCGCGTGCAGGCCGTGGCCGAGGGCGGCGAGAGGCGGCTTTATTCGCGCACCGGCGAGGATATTTCGGGGGCGTTTCCTGATGTAGTCGCGCATATGGCATTCGACGGCGCGCTCGATGGCGAGTTGATCGTACGGCGCGGCGATCAGGTGGCGCCATTCGGCGATCTGCAGAAGCGGCTGGGGCGGAAATCTCCGGGCAAGGCGATGCTCGCCTCCCACCCGGCGGCGCTGCGGCTCTACGATATCCTGATCGCGGGCGAGGAGGACCTGCGCCCCCTGCCCTTCGAGGCGCGCCGCACCCGGCTGGAGGCGTTTGTTGCTGACCTCAACCCCGAGCGCTTCGACGTCTCGGAACTGCTGCCCTTCGACACTTGGGAGGATCTCGCCGAGTTACGCGAAGCGCCGCCCGAGGTGGTGATCGAGGGCGTGATGCTGAAACGTCGCGATACGCCCTACATGGCGGGCCGCCCCAAGGGGCCGTGGTTCAAGTGGAAGCGCGACCCGCGGATCATCGACGCAGTGATCCTCTATGCGCAACGCGGGCATGGCAAACGCTCGGGCTTCTATTCCGATTTCACCTTCGGCGTCTGGGAGGGAGAGCATCTCGTGCCCGTGGGCAAGGCCTATTCCGGCTTTACCGATGAGGAACTGCGCAAGCTCGACCGTTTCGTGCGCAATCACACGGTGGAACGCTTTGGCCCGGTGCGATCCCTGTCGCCCGATCTGGTGGTGGAGGTCGCCTTCGAGGGGCTCAACCGCTCCACCCGACATAAATCCGGCGTCGCGATGCGCTTCCCGCGCATCTCGCGAATCCGCTGGGACAAACCCCCAGGTGAGGCCGACCGGATCGAGACGCTGCGCGCGATGCTGCCCGAGGTCGAGCAGCCCTAGCGGGTCAGCACGTAAGCTCCCGGCGCATCGCAGAGCGCGCGGTATTTGCGCCCCTTGCCCATCGGGGGCGGCGCGATCTCGGACCCGTCCCCGGTCTTGCGCAGCCATTTCGCCCAAGGCTCCCACCACGACCCGTCGCGAGGCGCACATTCCGAGGCCCAGTCCACGGCGGAGGGATGCGGCATGCCGGGGCGATGCTCCATCAGGCGGTAATGCGCCCGCGGCGCACCCGGCGGACGCACGATCCCGGTATTGTGCCCGCCCGAGACCAGCGCGAAATTCACCGCTCCCGGCAGCGACCATGTCAGCTTGAAGACCGAGTGCCACGGCGCGATGTGATCGGCCTCGGTCGCGACGGCGAAGACCGGCGTCTCGATATCCTGCAGGAAGACCGGCACGCCGCGCGTATCCATGCGTCCCTCTGCCAGATCGTTGTCGAGAAACAGCCGGCGCAGATATTGCGAATGCATCCGGTAGGGCATCCGCGTCGCGTCGTGGCTCCACGAGGCCAGCGCGCTGTCCGTCTCGCGCTCGCCCATCAGGTAGGTATGAACCGCCTGCGACCAGATCAGATCCTTCGACTTGAGCATCGTGAAAGTACCCGCCATCGCGGTCTTGTCGAGATAGCCCTCCTCCCACATCATATCTTCGATCAGGCTCAGCTGGTCTTCGTTGGTGAACAGGCTCAGCTCCCCGGCCTCGGTAAAATCGACCTGTGCAGCCAACATCGTCAGCGAGGCCAGCCGTTCGTCGCCATCGCGCGCCATCGCCGCCGCCGCGACCGACAGGAGCGTCCCGCCGAGGCAATAGCCCAGCCCGTGAACCTTCTCCGCACCGGTGATCGCGCAGACCGCATCGAGCGCCGTCATAACGCCCTTCTCGCGGTAGTCGTCGAAGCCCAGATCGCGGTCGCCCTCATCGGGATTTTTCCAAGAGATCGCGAAAACGGTGAAGCCTTGCCCCACGAGCCAGCGGATCAGCGAATTCGTCTCCTCCAGATCGAGGATGTAATATTTCATGATCCAGGCCGGCACGATCAGCAGCGGCACCGAATGGACCTTCTCGCTGCGCGGTTCGTATTGCAGCAGCTCGATCAGATCGTTGCGCACCACCACCTTGCCCGGCGTCAGCGCGAGATCGGTTCCCGGGATCAGCGTGGGTTCCGGCTTGGTATCGCCGGTGAGCGCCTTGACCGCATCCTCGCCCCAATAGCGCGCCCCGCGCAGGAGGTTCACCCCACCCTCCTTCAACGTCCGCTCGATCACTCGCGGATTGGTCGCGATGAAATTCGTGGGCGCCACCATGTCGAGCCATTGGCGCGCGTAGAACTGCATCATCTGTTCGTGCCGGGCCTCGACCCCGCGCACGTCCGTCGTGGCGTTGTGCCACCATTGCTGGGCATGCAGGAAACTCTGCGCGTAGAGGGAGTACGGAAACTGCTGCCAGTCGGGCGCGGAGAAACGGCGGTCCTGCGGCAGCGGTTCGAGCGGCTGCGCCTCGACATCGTCGCTGCTGTGCGGCGCCATTGCGCGCAACAGGTGCATCCATTTGCGCCCGGCCTTCCAGCCAAGCTCGGCCTGTTTGCCGGGGCTGAGGGCCAGATGCGTCGCCCAATCGGCCCAGGCAAGGCTCAGCGAGATCGGAGACAGCCCGCCCTCGGCCCGGCCCATCAACGCGTGAGAGAGACGGTCGAGCGCCTCGAAGGAGGCCAGCGCCGCGCTGTGTTCCTCGGTACGGGGCTGATCGGCGCCCGCGAGCTTGCTCACCACATTGGCCGATCCCGCGCCCGCCGTCGCGCCCTTGCGCGGCGACACCTTGCGTGACGTCCCCTTGCGCGGCGGCACCTTGTCCCCGGCCAGATCCTTCATCCCGCTGTCTCCTGCCTGTGCGATTCCACGCCAAGCCTAGCGCAGAAAGCATGACATTGGTTTGACCTGACGCAAGGGAGGACGCGCCCGCGGCACCTCCGGAAAACCGGCGCGATCTCACATGAACGGGAGGCGAATGAAATATCGGAACTGCGGCATTGCTGCATCGGTTCTCCCTGCACATCTCGAGACGCAAGGGCATAGGCGAGATGGCAGGCCGGGATACGCCACCCCCGGACATCGCCGTCGAGCGCAGATGCCTCGCGACATTCGGAAAGGCCGGGTTTCTCTCTCTCCCCCTCCCTGCCCGGGTTTCCGCGACGACCTGCTTCCGGGTTCTCTCGTCTCTCCTGCCCGGAAGCAGGCCCCATCACTCCCAACTCCCCGCCCGTTCTCGGGCGGGGTTTTTCTTTGCCGATCTCACCTGCGCGATAAAGCACGGCGCTCTGCGCGCGCCCGGCGGGGTGACACCGCGCGGCAAAGTGCTAGCTATGCCCGGTCATGCTGAGCAGGCTTCGCGAAAATATCATTCCGCTGACGGTGGCGCTGTCGCTCCTGATGGAGCTGATCGACGCGACCGTGCTGGCCACTGCGATCCCGGTGATCGCGCGGGACCTCTCGGTGCCGGTGCTGTCGCTCAAGATGGCGATGGCGACCTACCTGATCGCGCTCGCGGCCTTCGTGCCGATTTCCGGCTGGATCGCGGATCGGATCGGCGCACGACGAACGTTTCTGGCCGCGATGGGTGTGTTTCTCGTGGCCTCGCTCCTCTGCGCGATCCAGACGAGCGTGACGGGGCTCGTGCTGGCCCGCGCGCTGCAGGGCATCGGGGCCGCAATGATGAGCCCGGTGGGCCGGCTCATCGTGCTGCGCCACACCTCCAAGGAGGAGATGACCCGCGCGATGGTCTATGTCACCCTGCCCGCGCTGATCGGCCCGGCGCTGGGCCCCTTCGTCGGCGCGACGGTGACAACCTTCCTTGGCTGGCGCTCGATCTTCCTGATGAACCTGCCACTGGGCGCGCTGGCGATCTGGCTGACGCTGCGCCACATGCCCGCCGACGGACCGCCCGAGCCGAAACCATTCGATTTTCCGGGCTTCGTGCTCTCTGCCGTAGGTCTGGCCTCCGTGATGACCGGGTTTTCCGCGTTGGGCGAGCATATCCTGCCGTGGCAGGCCGCAGTCGCCCTCAGCGTCGCGGGCGTGGCCCTGCTGGTCCTCTACTGGCTGCGCGCGCGCAATACGTCCGAGCCGCTTCTCGATCTGCGGCTGTTCCGGCACAGGACGTTCGACGTTTCGATCACCGGCGGGCTGATCTTCCGGCTGTCGAACGGGGCGATCTCACTTCTGCTGCCGCTGTTCTTCCAGCTGGGGCTCGGCGCTTCCGTGATGGTCTCCGGCGCACTGACGGGTCTGAACGCGGTGGGCGCGGTCAGCCTGCGGACATTCGTGCCGCGCATCCTCGACCGGTTCGGCTTCAAATGGGTGATGATCTGGGCCGCCGTCATACGGGGCGCCACGATCTTCGGCTTCCTCACCGTGACCAGCATCCATGACTGGCAGTTGATCCCGCTTCTGCTGATCGGCGGCGCCGCGCAATCGGTGGTCTTCACCGCGATCAACTCAATCGGGTTTGCCGATCTCGACCTGCGCGAGATGAGCCCCGCCACCGCCTTCACCGCGATGAGCCGTCAGGTCTCGCTCGCGCTTGGCATCGCGCTGGCGGGCGTGGTGCTGGAACTGACCGCCGGGGCGGCCGCAACCACCACCGGGGCCGAGATGATCCCGATCCACGCTTTCCTCTGGGGATTTGCCATCGCAGGTGCGACGGGGCCGCTCTCGGCGCTTTATTTCTTGCGCTTGCGCCGGGGCGACGCCGACGGGCTGCGCCGCAAGCGCCGGACGGTCGAGCCCTACGGCTCCTCGCGCGAACGCTTCCACGCTCCGCAGTCCAAGGAGGCGCGCGAACCGGCCGAGTGAGCCCCAGGAGAGCAGCCGGAAAATCGGGGATGCACAAGGCGTTGAGCCGGTGTAGCGTGGCGCCATGATCAAGCTCGACCCCCGCGATATCGAAATTCTGCGCGTGCTGGCACGCGAGGGCCGCATCACCAAGGCGGCGCTGGCCGAGAAGATCAACCTCTCGCCGACGCCCGCATGGGACCGGCTGAAAAAGCTGGAGAAGGCGGGCCTCATCGCTGGCTATCGCGCGACCTTCAACCTCAAGAAGCTCGGGCCGCATGTGACGCTGTTCGTGGCCGCCGAACTGGCCGATCACACCGCCGCCAGTTTCCAGACCTTCGAGCGGTCGCTCGATCAGCACCCCGAGGTCGTGGGATGCTGGGCTCTGGGCGGCGGCTTCGACTACCTGATGCAGATCGTGACCCGCGACATCGACGCCTATCAGCGGCTGATCGACTCGATGCTGGACGCGCGGATCGGGATCGCTCGCTACTTCACCTATATCGTCACGAAGGAGGTGAAGAACGCCGCCATGCCGCCCTTCGACCTCTTCGCAGACCAAATGGACTGACGGTCGGCAGTATTTCAGCCCAAATGCGGGGCCCGCGCAGCCCATTCGGACTATTACCCTGTCAAAACGGGCGCAGAGTGATCTCAACCAAGGAGGTCTCTCATGCTCGATACCGCCATTTCCGCCCGCCCCGATATCGCCGACAAGCGCCTGCTGCGCAGCTTTGCCTATGTGAACGGTCGCTGGGTCGCCGGCGAGACGGGCGAGGTGATCCCCGTCACCAACCCCGCCAACTCGGAACGGCTGGGCGACATCACCGCACTCAGCCGCAGCCAGTCGCTAGAAGCCGTCGATGCCGCACAGCGCGCGTTTCTCGATTGGTCGACGACGCTCCCGCAGGAGCGCTCCGCGATTATGCGCCGCTGGTTCGATCTGATCATCGAGGCCAAGGATGACCTCGCGCGGATCATGGTGCTCGAACAGGGCAAACCGCTGAGCGAAGCTCTGGGCGAGATCGACTACGCGGCGAGCTTCATCGAATATTACGCCGAAGAGGCCAAGCGCCCGAATATCGAGGGCGTCACCTCGCATCTGCATGACGCAGAGGTGGAGCTGTGGCTCGAACCGGTGGGCGTCGTGGGCCTCGTCACGCCTTGGAACTTCCCCGCCGCGATGCTCACCCGCAAGGCTGCCGCCGCCATCGCCGCCGGCTGCACCGTGGTCACGCATCCCTCTCACGAGACGCCCTATTCCGCGCTGGCGCTGGCGGAGCTGGCCGAACGCGCGGGCCTTCCCGCAGGCGTGTTCAACGTGCTTACCGGCCACGCCGCCGAGATCGTCGAGCCTTGGGGAGAAGACACCCGTGTTCGCGCGCTGTCCTTCACCGGCTCGACCGAAGTAGGCCGCCTGCTCTATCGCCAATCGGCTCAGACGGTGAAGCGACTGGTCCTCGAACTGGGCGGCCACGCCCCGGTCATCGTCTTCAAGGGTGCCGATCTTGACCGGGCGGTGGAAGAGGTCATCAAGGCGAAATTCGCAACCTCCGGTCAGGACTGCCTCGGCGCGAACCGCATCTATGTCGAGCGCCCCGTCTATGAAGAGTTCTGCCGTCGGTTCACCGAGGCCACACAGGCGCTGAGCGTGGGCATCGGCATGGACGACCCCGATATCGGACCGCTGATGAACGAAAAGGCCGTCGCCAAGCAGGAAGAGCATGTCGCCGACGCGCTGTCCAAGGGCGCGAAACTGGCCTGCGGTGGCAAGCGGCTCGACCGCGGCCCGCTGTTCTTCGCGCCGACCGTTCTCACGGATGTGCCCGACAGCGCGAAGATCATGCAGGAGGAAACCTTCGGCCCGGTCGCTCCGATCACCGTCTTCGACAGCGAGGAAGAGGTATTCGATCGCGCCAACGCTAACGAATACGGGCTCGTGGCTTACGTCCATAGCCAGAACCCGAAACGCATCTACCGCGCCACCCGCGCGCTGCAATTCGGCATGGTCGCGGTCAACCGCACCAAGGTCACCGGCGCGCCGATCCCGTTCGGCGGCATGAAGCAGTCCGGCCTCGGCCGCGAAGGCTCGCGCCGCGGAATGGAGGAGTTCATGGAAATCAAATACGTCTGCCGCGACTGGGGCTGATCGCCCCGCCCGGACGCCCCAAGACAAGAAGAAGGAGAGAAAATTGCTGACCAATGACCAACTCGACAAGTGGGATCGCGAAAGCTTCTTCCACCCCTCGACCCATCTCGCCCAGCACGCGCGCGGCGAGTCCCCCAACCGCATCGTCACCGGCGGCAAGGGCGTCTTCATCGAGGATCGCGACGGCAACAAGCTGCTCGACGCCTTCGCAGGCCTCTACTGCGTGAACGCGGGCTACGGGCGCACCGAAATCTCCGAGGCCATCGCCGAGCAGGCGAAGGAACTGGCCTATTACCACGCCTATGTTGGCCACGGCACGGAAGCCTCGATCACGCTGGCGCATATGGTCCTCGACCGTGCGCCCGATCACATGTCGAAGGTCTATTTCGGCCTGTCGGGCTCGGATGCGAACGAGACCAACATCAAGCTGGTCTGGTATTACAACAACATCCTGAACCGCCCCAAGAAGAAGAAGATCATCTCGCGCTGGCGCGGCTATCACGGCTCGGGGCTGATGACCGGCTCGCTCACGGGGCTGGAGCTGTTCCACAAGAAGTTCGACCTGCCGCTGAGCCAGGTGGTCCACACCGAGGCGCCCTATTACTTCCGCCGCCCCGATGAGGCGATGTCGGAAGAGGCCTTCACCGCCTATTGCGCCACGGAGCTGGAGCAGCTGATCGAACGCGAAGGCCCCGACACCATCGCCGCCTTCATCGGTGAACCGGTTCTGGGCACGGGCGGCATCGTGCCCCCGCCGAAAGGCTACTGGGAGGCGATCCAGAAGGTTCTGAACAAATATGACATCCTGCTGATCGCAGACGAGGTCGTGACCGGCTTCGGACGTCTGGGGAGCATGTTCGGCTCGGATCACTACGGCATGAAGCCCGACCTGATCACCATCGCCAAGGGCCTGACCTCGGCCTATGCGCCGCTCTCCGGCACGATCGTGAGCGACAAGGTCTGGAAAGTGCTCGAGCAAGGCACCGACGAGAACGGCCCGATCGGCCACGGCTGGACCTATTCGGCACACCCGATCGGGGCGGCGGCCGGTGTCGCGAACCTCGAACTGATCGACAAGCTGGGTCTGGTCGAGAATGCGGGTAAAGTCGGCAAATACCTCAATGACCAAATGCGCGCCGCCATCGGCGAGCACGCGAATGTCGGCGATATCCGCGGCGAAGGGATGCTCTGCGCGGTGGAATTCGTCTCGGATCGCGACAACCGCACCTTCTTCGACGCCTCCGACAAGATCGGCGCGAAGATCGCAGGCGCGATGGTCGAGCGTGGCGTAATCGGGCGTGCGATGCCGCAGGGCGACATCCTTGGCCTCGCCCCGCCGCTGTGCCTGACCGAGGCAGAGGCCGACAAGATCATCGAAGTCACCGCCGATGCCGTGAAATCGGTGCTGGGCTAAGGCCCCTCGGCAGGGGTCGTCTTACGAGGCGAGCTCTGCCAGCCATGCGGCAATCGCCGCGCGGCTGTCGGGATCGGGCGAATGATGCGAGACGATGAAATCGTCGAGCCATTCGCGCCGCTCCTCCGGCGTCTTCGAACCGAGCGCCCAGCCGAGCCTTGCCATCAATCGCTCCGCATCGCGATGACAGCGCCCACAGGATTGCGTGAAAAGCTGCGCCGGATCGGGTTCGGCCAAAGCGCTTCCCGCCCAAAATGTCAGCGTCATCACCAAAAAGACGCGCATCACGCCCTCCCGAGAAACTCCAGAACCGAACGCGCCGCACGAAGGCCGGGCGGTTCGCCGCCCTCGCCCAAACGGCGCATCACCTCTTCCATCGCGGCCATCTGCTCGTCACGCGCCGCGTCTTCTTCCAGCAACTCCAGCATCTTCGCCGAAATCTCGCGCGGCTTGCATTCTGGGCCGAGGAATTCCGGGATCACCCGCGTGTCCGAGACCAGATTGACCAGCGTCACCGTGTCGATCTTGAGCATCCGCGAGATAATATGCCAAGTCAGGAAATTCGCGTCATAGGCGATGACCATCGGCACCCGGTTCGCCGCCAGCTCCAGGCTGACAGTCCCCGAGGCCGCCAGAGCGATATCGGCGGCGGCGAAGGCCGCGCGCTTGTCATCGGCATTCTCGACCACGATCGGCGCGACCGGCCAGCGCGCGGTCATCTCGCGCACCATTGGCGCCACGCCCCGCACCGTCGGCAGCACGACGCGCAGCCCCGGCTCGCGGTCGCGCAGCTGCATCAGCGCCTCGTCGAACCGTGCCCCGAGCCGCTTTACCTCGCCGCGCCGCGAGCCCGGCAGACACAGCGCCAGCGGTTGATCCTCGCCGATCATATGGGTCTCGCGGAAGGCCGCCGCGTCCGCACCGGTCGCACGCGGTTCGGCGACGACGGGATGGCCCACGAAATCGCAACTCATCCCGGCGGCTTCCATATAGGGCGGCTCGAAAGGCAGCAGCGCGAGCACGTGATCGACCACCCGCGCCATCTTCTGCGCACGCCCCGGACGCCACGCCCAGACCGAAGGCGCGACATAGTGGACCACCTTGAGATCAGGGCGTTTTTCCTTCACCAGCCGCGCGACGCGAAGGCAGAAATCGGGACTGTCGATGGTGATCAGCGCTTCGGCGCCGCTATCGATCACATGATCCGCGGTCTCGGCGATGCGACGTTTCAGATGGCGGTATTTCGGCAGGACTTCCATCAGCCCCATGACCGAAAGCTCTTCCATCGGGAAGAGGCTGGTCAGGCCCTGCGCGCCCATTTCCTCGCCGCCAATGCCGGACCATTCGACCTGCGGCGCAAGCTCGTTAATCCCCGCCATCAGGGCGCCGCCGAGCTTGTCGCCCGAAGCCTCGCCCGCGATGACGTAGAGCCTCATGACGCCCGCGCCCAGAGAAAGAGGCCCGCTTCCTCGGCGGCCTCGATGACCGCGTCGCGGTCGAGAAGCATCACGCCGCCCGCCTCGAAGGCGATGCCGGACAGGCCAGCAGCGGCGGCGTTCTTCACCGTCTCAACGCCAATGGCGGGCAGATCGGCGCGACGGTCCTGATCGGGTTTCGGTGCCTTGTAGAAGACCCCTTTCACCGCTTTAAGATCGCCGCGCAAGCCTTTGTGGTGACGCACGAAATCGAGCATTGCGTCGGTGCCCGGCAGTGTCTCGACGGCAAGGCAAAGCCCGCGCCCAACGACCGCCCCCTGACCGACATCCGAGGCCCCAAGCGCGGCCACGATTTCGGCGCCACGCTCGGCGTCGTCTTCGTCCACGGCGGACGGTTTGCCGCACAGCACACCCGCCTCGGGCAGCAATGCTGGCACTATTTCATGCGCGCCGACGACCTCCAGATCGAACTCCTCGAAGACCTCGATCACCGCCCGCAACGTTGCATCGTCGCCCGCCTGCATCGCCATGGCGAGACGCGGCACCAGTTGCGCCGAGCGCGGATCGAACTGCTCGGGGTCGATCGCCGGTCGCTGCATCGCGCCGGCGAACACCACTCGCTCGATCCCGCGATCGGCCAGTTCGTCGAGAAACGGCACCAGCCGCTCGATCCGGAATCGCAGGTGATCGCCATCCAGATCGCAGGGCGCGCCGATCATCTCGCAAACGAGGATGTCCGGCACGGCTTCTTGCACGATCGCGGGCAGACGGCCAGAGCCGGCGATCAGCGCGGTATGCTTGCCCCCGCTCATTTGCCGGGCGTCAGGAAGCTGCGCTCGGACGGGCCGAGGATGAAGTCGAGCACTTCGCGTGCCAATTCGCCCTCGACGCCCTGATCGGAGAGGGTTCGCGCGCTTTCGCGGAAGCTGCCCTGACCGAGCGCCTCGACGGTCTTGCGCAATGCCGAGATTTCCTCGCGCGGGGTTCCACGACGCTTCAGGCCCACGAGGTTCAGCCCTTCGAGCCCGGCGCGCGGTCCTGCGACCAGCGCGTGCGGGATAACATCCGCCGTCACCATCGACAGCGCGCCGATGATTGCGCCGCGCCCGATGCGGACGAACTGGTGCACGCCCGAGAGGCCCCCGACGATCACGTCATCGCCCAGCACGCAATGCCCCGCCACCGCGACCGAATTCACCAGAATGACCCGATCGCCCAGCTTGCAGTCATGCGCGACGTGGCACGACGACATGAAGAGCCCGTCATCGCCGATCTCGGTCAGCCCGCCGCCGCCCTCCGTGCCGGTGTTCATCGTCACGTATTCGCGGATGCGGTTGCGCTTGCCGATCTTCAGCCGCGTCTTCTCGCCGTTGAATTTCAGATCCTGCGGGATCTGCCCGAGCGAGGCGAAAGGAAACACCTCCGTCTCGTCGCCGATCTCGGTCGCGCCTTGCACGACGACATGGCTTTGCAACGACACGCCGCGGCCGAGCACGACCTCGGGGCCGACCACGCAGAACGGACCGATCCGGCAGTCCGGACCGATCACCGCCCCGGGCTCGACCACCGCGGAGGCGTGAATCTGCGCGCTTGGGTCAATGCTCATGCATTCAGCCCTGAAGGTCCATCATCGCGGTGAACTCGGCTTCGGCGGCCAGTTCGCCATTCACCGTACCCCGGCCCTCGAATTTCCAAATCTTGCCGCCGCCACGCTTCACGGAGACATGCAGCTCCAGCACGTCGCCCGGAACCACCTTGCGACGGAACTTGCACTTGTCGATACCCATGAAATAGGTCAGCAGCGGCTTGTCGATCACGTCGAGCGAAATCCCCACGACGACCGCCGAGGTCTGCGCCATCGCCTCGACGATGGTGACACCGGGCATGATCGGCTCTTCCGGGAAGTGGCCCTGGAAATGCGGCTCGTTCGCGGTGACGTTCTTGATTCCGACCGCGCCCTTGTTCGGAACGATGTCACGCACCTTGTCGATCAGCAGGAACGGATAACGATGCGGAATGATGCGCTTGATGAGCGACAGATCGGCTTCGGTATAGGGGGCGGGTTCGGTCATGAGCTGTCCTCGTTCTCGGGCAAATTGCGCCTGCGGCCGCATTAGGGCGCCGCATCACGCAATCGTCGCTTTTGGCTTGTTGCTAGCAATCGCGGCCTCGCTTGGCAAGCAGCGCGCGCCTGCTATTGCCCCGGCTTGGTGTCCGTCGGAGTGGCCTGAGTACCATCTACCACCGGCAGACCGAGCGGCAATCCGGGCGCATCGCGGGTCGCCCCGTCCAGCGTGGAATTGCCGTTGCCCTTGGGCTTCGTGTTCGGCGTCGTATCCACGAAAACGCCTGCCTCGCCACTCGAATCCGTCGTCGCGCCATTCGCAGGTTGATCCGGAGCGGGCTGAGACGGCGCCGCCTGATCCGAAGGCGCGGGCGTATCGGTCGCCGCACCCGCGCTGTCATTGGAGGCGGGCGGGACCAGCGGCGTCACGCGCCCGGCCCCGTCGCCGATTTCCTTATCGACCCGCGCGCCGAGTTCCTGCGTCACGTCGGCCTGCGCGAGCCCGCGGATGATCGCGCGGGAATCGAGCACCACGACCGCACCGCGCGCCCGCAGTACCTCGTCGAGCAACGGCACCACCGTTTGCACGAAGGTCTGGTGCTCCTGATTGAGCTGGCGCTGGATCGCATCGGCCTTGGCCTTCTGGGCCTGACGAATATCGGTTGCCCGCTTATCGAACGCATCGGCGGCTTTCTGGAACGCGTCCGAAGGCATCGTCAGCCGCTCCTCGGTGAGCTTTCGCTCCTCCGCCTCGAGCTGACTCGCGATCCGGTCGTTTTCCTTGCGCAGCGCGCTCGAGGCGGCCTGAATCTCGGATTGCACCCGCTTGCCCCACAGCGAGTTGTCGTAAAGCTTCTCCCAATCGAGGGTCAGAACCGCGCTCTGTTGTGCGCGCGGCCCCAAGGCCTGCGCGTCGGGAGTCTGACCTGCCGATTGCGCGACAGCCGCGCCGGGCCCGAAGGCCAGCGCGGCTGCGATAAGGGTGACGGAGATACGGCTCAGACGCATCGCGCGCCCTTAGAACTGCGTGGAAAGAGACAGATCGAAGTTCTGCGTCTTGTCGTAGCTTTCTTTCTTGATCGCGCGCGAGAAGTTCAGACGCAGCGGGCCGATCGCCGATTTCCAGAACAGCGATACGCCGACCGCGGAACGGACATGCATCGAGTCGTCGACCTCGTTACCGCCAGTGCCGTTGGTGTCATCCAGACCCCAGACGGAGCCAACATCCCAGAACACGCCGCCGGTGATGCCGTATTCCTCGGGCAGACCGATCGGGAACTCCGCTTCGACCTTGCCGACCCAGTAGTAGTTGCCGCCGAGCGCGTCTCTGTTCGCTGCATTGAGATCACGCGGACCGATACCGTAGCTCTCGAAGCCGCGGATCTGGCTACCCGAGAAGCGTTGCAGGATCGTCGAACCATCCGTGGCATCGACCGCGCCGCCTTCGAGCGAGGCGCGCAGCGTCGCTTCCTCGTTGAAGATCTTGCGCTCGCCGACGATCTTCGCGGTGGTCTGGCCACCTTTCACGTCACCGCCCAGGCCCCAGAACTGCTGGTCGACGTTGAAGCGCCAGGTGAAACGCGGGTCGATCTGTTCGCGCGCGGTGTCGTAGCTGTAGCGAAGGCCCGGGCCGCTGTACCGCTGCGAGCCCTTGTCGGTTTCTTCACGCTGCAGGATTTCCGAGGAGTCGGCCGGCACGTTGTTCAGCGTGTCTTCGCCGATCTTGTAGCTTACCTGCAGCCGACCGCGCTCGGAGACCGGGAATTCCAGCGCCGGTTCGATGCTGATACGGCGCGTGTCGTAATTGGTGTTCGTGGCCGAGCTGGACGTCGCATAGATCGCCGAGAATTTCAGCGCCACGTCACGGCCGAGGAAAGCCGGCTCGACGAAGCGGATGCTCGAGCTGTTGTTGTCCTTGGTCGTTCCGAGCGACAGGCCGAGATATTGCCCGCGGCCGAGGAAGTTCTTCTCTTCCAGCGAGGCGTTGAAGCCGATCCCGTCGGTCTTGGAATAGGACGCGCCGAAACCGAGCGAGCCGGTGGGCTGCTCCTCGACGTTCACGTCGACCACGACCTGATCGGAGTTGCTGCCCGGCTTGGTGTTCACGTCGACCGACTTGAAATAGCCGGTGCCACGGATCCGGTCAGCCGCGTTCGAGATCTCGCGCGGGTTGTAGGGGTCGCCTTCGACGGTGCGGAATTCGCGCCGGATCACCCGGTCGAGCGTCGCCGTGTTGCCTTCGATGTCGATGCGCTGCACGAAGACGCGCGGGCCACGGACCAGAACGAAATCGACATTGACCGACTGCGTGCGCGGGTCTTCGGTGATGCGGGGATCGACGCGGACAAATTGCACGCCCTTCTTGATCGCAAGCTGTTCCATCCGGGTCACGGCCAATTCGATCGCCTTTGGCGAGAAGGTCTGACCTTGGCGGATCTTGGTGAGCGGCGCGAACTCGTCAGGCGCAAGCCCGTCGATCTCGGAGCTCGTGTTGATCGCGTTGAAGTGGTATTTCTGCCCTTCGATGATGTTGAAGGTCATGAAGAACGCATCGCGCTGACGCGACATCTGCGAGGACACGCCGGTGACCTGCACGTTCTTGTAGCCGCGCGCCTGGTAGAACTCGATCAGTTTCTGACGGTCGACCGGAATGCGGCTTGCGTTGAACGTGTCGTTCTTCACGAAGGTGCGGAAAATCCCCGCCTGCTTCGTCTCGAGAACCTGACGCAGACGACGATCCGAGAAGGAGCGGTTGCCGGTGAAAGTCACACGTTCGATCGAGGTGACTTTGCCTTCCTTGATCTCGAAGGCCACGTCGACGCGATTGTTGTCGCGGCGAATGACCTTCGGCACGACACGCGCGGCCATGCGGCCATCCTCGGAATAGGCACGCGCCAGACGCTGGGCGTCGGCTTCGATCTGGGCGGGATTGTAGACACGGTTCGGCTTCGCCTGAATGATCGCGGCGAGCTGCGCATCCTTGATGATCTTGTTGCCTTCGAAATTGATCACGCTGATCGTCGGATATTCCGTCACGGCGATCTTGAGCGTGTTGCCCTGCGGCGTGATCGCAACGTTTTCAAACAGGCCGGAATTCGTCAGGCGCTGGTAAGCCGCGTTCAGATCGGCGGCGGTGACGGGCTGATTGCGGGCGATTCTGGCGAAGGACAGAATCGTCGCCGCGTCGACGCGCTCGTTACCGGTGATGACCACCTGCGAGAAGCTGTATTGCTGCGCCTGAGCGATCACGGGAACCGCGAGGCAACTCATTGCAACTGCTGGAAATACTACGCTGGCCCGCAGTGCCTTTCGCGTCGCACAGAGTCTCAGCATAGTTTGCACGCTCATCGACATCGCCCTCTCCCGCCGGAAGTTCACTTTTCCCTTTGGTTAGGGTGGTAGCGAAGGGCGTAACCGATGTCAAAGCTGGGATGGCCCCTCGGCCCCGAGATTTTGTGGACCGCGATCATCTTGCCACGAAGGAAAGGGCCGCGAAGGCGGCCCCGGGATCAAGGAAGAACGGATTTTGCGGGCGTCGCGCCCCTGTCGGCTCCGGCTCAGATGCGCTGGAAACTCGAAGCGGCGGCGCCGAGAATGTCGATCAGTTGAACACCGATCAGAGCCGCACCGAGAAGCGCGACCAGAACCGCCGCGATGAACAGCAGCCGGTCCCCGACAATATCCACCAAGGGGCGGAGTTCGCGATAGTGATGCGCGATGATCTCGGACATGGGTGGTCTCCTTCGCGCGAGTTGCGCCTAAAGGTTCCCTACCCGGCCTTGATGTCGGCATTGCGAGGCAAATGTGGCGAAACCGCGGCACCGCCCGCTCGCGCGCCCATCAGGCCCCGCTCAGTCAGGCCCCGCTCAGCAGGTCAGATCGTTCCACAGCCCGAAGACCATCAGCGTCAGCACCAGCGCCAGCCCGATCGACATGAAGACGTTCATCAACTGATCGGAGGGCGGCTTGCCCGTGATCGCTTCGTAGAGGTGGAACATCAGGTGGCCGCCATCGAGCACCGGGATCGGAAAGAGGTTCAGGAAACCCACAGCCGTCGACAGCACCGCGATGAACCAGATGAAGTCGAGCATCCCCGATTTCGCCGCCGCAGCCGAAGTCTCGGCAATGCGCAGCGCGCCGGTGAGATTACAGCTCGAAATCCGCTGCGCGATCATCGCCTGAATGCCCGAGACCGATTGCGTTATGATGCCCCAGGTCTGGGTCACGCCACCCACCAGCGCATCGACAGGGCCGACCGATTGGGTTACCGGCTCGAACATGAACGAGCCCGTGGCGCCGATCAGGAACCGGGTCTCGAATTGCCCGTCGCCCACCGGTAGATCGGTGCGGCGCGGCTCGAGCGTCACGGAGAACGTCTTGCCCGCATCCCCCTCGGGCCGCCAGATATCGAGCGCGACCGGCTTGCCCGCGCCCGCTTTCACCGCATCCTGCAGATCGATAAAACGATAGACCGGCTTGCCGTCGATCGCCGTGATCACGTCGCCGGCCCGCAGCCCGGCATCATAGGCGGCCGAGCCGGGTTGAACGCCCGCAAATCGCGCCGGGAAAAGCTGCGGTCCCGTGGCGTCGGTTTTGCTGCCATCGCGGGTTACGGTGTAATCGAGCGTCGGCCCTGCGGGCAGTTGATCGACCACGTCGGAGAGCGCTTGATAATCCGGCGTCGGCTTGCCCGCCACCGCGTCGATCACGTCGCCCTGCTGCAGATCGCCTGACCCACCGGGCAGCGCCACGACAGTCTGGATCGCGGGCGTCTCGGTCGCCTTTCCGGCCCAGAGGCTCAATCCCGCGATCACGAGGATAGACAGAATGAAGTTGAAGACGGGCCCTGCCGCCACGGTCGCAGCCCGTGCCCAAAGAGGCGCGCCATGCATGGTGTGGCGGCGTTCCTCGGGGCTCAGGTGCTGCATCTCCTCGACATCGACCCCGGCCGAGGCCGCGTTCGCATCGCCCAGAAACTTGACGTAACCGCCCAATGGCACCGCCGCGATCTGCCAGCGCGTGCCATGCTTGTCGACGCGGCTGATCAGCTTGGGCCCGAAGCCCAGCGAGAAAACCTCTGCCTTGATGCCGGAAATCCGTCCGATGATGTAATGGCCGTATTCATGCACCGCGACGATGATCGAGAGCGCGACGACGAAGGCCACCACGGTATAGAGCAGATTTCCGAATTGGGGCAGCAGGTCCAAAACTCAGATCCTTCCGTGTTCACAGATCGCCATTGCGCGCGCGCGCGCCTCGGCGTCGCAGCTCAGAACCATATCGAGGTCTTTCGCCGCGATTCCAAGCCCCTGATCCCGCAACATCTCGCCCAAGGTGGTCTCGACCAGCGCCGCCATGTCGAGAAATCCGATACGTCCCGCGATGAACAGATCGAGTGCGACTTCCTTGGCGGCGTTGAACACGGTGCCCGTTAGACCGCCCGCTTCCATCACCTCACGCGCCAATCGCAGCGCGGGGAACCGTTGCAGGTCGGGGGTGCGGAAATCGAGTTGTCCGATCTTCGCCAGATCGAGCTTCTCGACCGGAAGCGGCTTTCGCGCGGGCCAGTTGAGAGCATAGCCGATCGCATGGCGCATGTCGGGCACACCCATATGCGCCATCAGCCCGCCATCGTGGAACCCGACCAACGAATGGACGATGCTCTGAGGATGCACGAGGACTTCAATCTGCTCTGGTGCGAAACCGAAGAACTCTTTCGCCTCAATAATTTCCAAGGCTTTGTTAAACATGGACGCGGAGTCGATCGTGATCCGCTGCCCCATGTCCCAATTCGGATGCGCCGAGGCCTCTGCCACGGTCGCATGGGCCAGCTTTTCCATCGGCCAGTCGCGGAATGCGCCACCCGAAGCGGTGATGATAACCCTTTCGACCGCAGCGATATCCTCGCCCACGAGCCCTTGGAAAATCGCCGAATGCTCACTGTCCACCGGCAGGATCGTCGCGCCATGGGTGCGCGCCTCGGCCATCAGGAGCGGCCCGGCGGTGACCAGCGACTCCTTGTTCGCCAGCGCCAACGTCGCCCCTTGCGAGAGCGCCGCGAAGCCGGGTGCGAGCCCCGCCGCGCCGACGATCCCCGACAGAACCCAATCCGCGGGGCGATAGGCCGCCTCGATCAAAGCCTGCGGCCCGGCGGCCACCTCGATCCCGGTCCCGGCGAGTGCATCGCGCAAGGCGGGCAGGCAATCGTCGAATGCGGTTACGGCCAGATCGGCTTTCAGCGCCACGGCCTGCTCGGCCAGTCGCGCAACATTGCGGCCCGCACTCAGCGCCACGACGTCGTAGGCTTCCGCCCCGCCCTGTGCCATCAGCAGATCAAAGCAGCTTTCGCCGATCGAGCCGGTCGCCCCGAAGACCGAAACCTTCCGCATCGTTCAGCCTTCCGTCAGCGGCAGGGTCGTCACCTGCGAGATCAGCATCAGGAACACGACGGCCCCGGTCAGCGCGTCGAACCGGTCGAGCACACCGCCATGGCCCGGGATCAGAGAGGAGCTGTCCTTCACCCCGGTCGCGCGCTTGATCGCGCTTTCGGCGATGTCGCCCAGCTGGCCCGCGAAGGCCAGAAGCGGCGAGATCCAGATCATCGCGAGACCGCCGCCCATCTGGGCAAAGACGAAGCCCACGAGCGCCGCGCCGACCCAGCCGCCGATCGTGCCCGACCATGTCTTCTTCGGGCTGACCTTGGGCCAGAATTTCGGTCCGCCGACCGTCCGGCCGACGAAATATCCCATGATATCAGAGACAACGACCACCGCGACGATCCATGTGATCGCACCCAGCCCCGCGCCCTCTCGCAGCGCGACCAGCCCGTATCCCGTCAGCATGATCGCCAGCGCATAGGCCGCGCCGATCCGGCGCCGCCCGGTGCAGATCACCGCCGCCATGATCGGTACGATCAGCAGGTAAATCAGCCCGTAAGGTTCGTGGATCACGAAGACGAAGGTCAGGGTCGCCGCCGCCACGAGCCCCAGACCCACGGCTTTGCCGGGGCGTTCGGGGCGCAGCATCTCGGTCAGCTCCCAGACCATCAGCCCGGTGACGAGCACCGAGAGCGCCGCGAAGACCGGCCCGCCCCACCAGATCGCGGCAAGCCCGATCGCGACCATTGCAAGCCCGGAGGCGAGCCGCGGGACGAGATCGCCCCATTTGCCGGTCCGCGGCTGACGGGTCACGAGGCGACCCCGCCGAAGCGCCGCTCGCGCCCGGCGAACCGCTCGAGGATGTCCGCAAGCTCGGCCGGGGTGAAATCGGGCCAGAGCGTGGGCGTGAATTCATATTCGGAATAGGCCGCCTGCCACGGCAGGAAATTCGAGGTCCGCGTCTCGCCCGAGCTGCGGATCACCAGATCGGGATCGGGCATCCCCGCGCTGTCTAGCCGGGCCGAGATCAGGGCCTCGTCGACCGCATCGACATCGATCTTGCCCGCGGCCACGTCACGCGCGATGGATTGCGCGGCGCGCTTCAGCTCGTCGCGCCCGCCGTAATTGATCGCAACCGCCAGCGTCAGCTTCGAATTGCCCTTGGTGCGGGTCTCGATCGCGTCCATCGTCTCGCGCAGAAGCGGGTCGAGCGGCGTCCGGTCCCCAATGAAGCGCAGCTCGACGCCCTGACGCGACAGCTCCGCCGCCTCGCGTTTGATCATCAGCCGGAACATCTTCATCAGACCAAGAACTTCCTGCGTCGAACGCTTCCAGTTCTCGGTCGAGAAGGCGTAGATCGTCATGTAGCGGATGCCGAGGTCGGGCGCGGCCTGCACGACCTTCTTGATCTGCTCCGCCCCCTTGCGGTGACCGGCGAGACGCGGCCAGCCCCGCTGGGTGGCCCACCGCCCATTGCCATCCATGATGATCGCGACATGCAGCGGCGCAGGCGCGCCGCCGTCATGCCCCTGCGGGGTTTGGGCGATATCGGGAATGCTAGGGGCCATCGGCGATGTGATCCTTCTCGCGCAGGACGCAATGCGGGGCTGAGGCGGAGGCCTCAGACCTGCATGATTTCGGCTTGCTTGTCTTCCAGCGCCTTGTCGACCTTCGCGATATGCGCGTCGGTCATTTCCTGGACTTCGCTCTCCCAGAGCTTCACGTCATCTTCGGACATGCCGTCGGCCTTGGCCTTCTTGATCTGGTCCATGCCATCGCGGCGCACGTTGCGGATCGCGACGCGGGCGTGCTCTGCATATTGGGCGGCGACCTTGGTCAGTTCGCGGCGGCGTTCCTCGTTGAGCTCGGGGATCGGCAGCATGATGATCGTCCCGTTGGTCTGCGGGTTGATGCCCAGACCCGATTCACGGATCGCCTTCTCGACCTTGCCGACGAGGCCCTTGTCCCAGACGTTGATCGTGACCATCCGCGGCTCGGGCACGTTGACGGTCCCGACCTGGTTGATCGGGGTCATCTGGCCATAGGCTTCGACCTGAACCGGCTCCACCATCGAAGCCGAGGCGCGGCCCGTGCGCAGCGACGCGAATTCATGCTTGAGCGAGCTCATAGCGCCATCCATACGGCGTGCCAGGTCATCGGTATCGATCTCGAAATCGTCGGACATTGGGTATTTCCCCGTTCTTGTTGAGCCTCGGGCCGAGCTTTAGCGCAGCTCGCAGGCGAAAACTAGCATTTGTGATCGTCGCGCGGCGCTCAGCCCTGCACTTTGGTGTAGGTGCCTTCGCCTGCCAGAATGCCGCGGAAGCCACCCGGCTCGTCAAGCGAGAACACGATGATCGGCTTGTTGTTGTCGCGTGCGAGCGCGATCGCCGAGGCATCCATCACTCCGAGATTCTTCTGAAGAACCTCGTCATAGCTGACGGTATCGTACCGCTTCGCATCGTCGAATTTCTTCGGGTCCTTGTCATAGACCCCGTCGACCTTGGTGCCCTTGAAGATCGCTTCGCAGGACATCTCGTTGGCGCGCAGCGTCGCGGCCGTGTCGGTGGTGAAATAGGGGTTGCCGGTGCCGGCGGCGAAGATGCAGACCCGCTTCTTCTCGAGGTGGCGTACGGCGCGGCGGCGGATATAGGGCTCGCAGACCTGATCCATCGGGATGGCCGAGATTACGCGGGTGAAGACGCCCAGACCTTCCAGCGCCGATTGCATCGCCAGCGCGTTCATCACGGTCGCGAGCATCCCCATGTAATCGGCCGTCGTGCGCTCCATCCCCTGAGCAGAGCCCGCAAGCCCGCGGAAAATGTTGCCGCCGCCGATTACCATGCAGATTTCGACACCGAGATCGCGCACCGACTTCACTTCATGCGCTATACGCGACACGGTCGGCGGATGCAGGCCGTAGCCCTGGTCCCCCATCAGCGCCTCGCCCGAGATTTTCAGTAGCACGCGATTGTATTTGGCCGCGGGATGCGTCTCGGCGCTCATCTGATCCTCCGATGGGCTGTTGTCATTGGCGCGCAAAATGATCCAAATAGAGCCGGGGTTCAACCTCTTGCAGAAGCGTTGTTCCCCGAGCCCGACAGAAAGCCTGCAAGAGCCGCCGATGCCGCCTGCCCTGCCCGATATATCGCCGCGAACGCCCGTGCTGATCGCGGGCGCCACGGCGAGCGGAAAATCGGCGCTGGCACTGTCGATCGCCGAAGCCGCGGGCGGCGTCGTGATCAATGCCGACGCGCTTCAGGTCTGGTCCTGCTGGCGGGTGCTGAGCGCGCGACCCTCGCCCGAGGAAGAGGCCCGCGCGCCGCATGCCCTCTACGGGCATCTCGATCCCGGCGCGGACTATTCCGTCGGCCATTGGCTGCGCGATGTCACGCCGCATCTGGAGGCATTTCACGCAGGCGGGCCGCGCCCGATCGTCGTTGGCGGCACCGGGCTCTATTTCACGGCGCTGACGCAGGGATTGGCGGAGATCCCTGAAACGCCAGCGGAAATTCGCGCCGAGGCCGATCAGCGGCGGCTCTCGGAAGGTCATGCGGGGATGCTGGGCGAGCTCGACGCGACGACCCGCGCGAAGATCGATCCGCAGAACCCGATGCGCGTCCAGCGCGCGTGGGAGGTGTTGCGCGCCACCGGCGAAGGCCTCGCCGTGTGGCAGGCCCGCACCCCGCCGCCGCTTCTGCCGCTCGAGACTGCGGCGCCCCTCCACCTCGATCCGGAGCGCGACTGGCTGGCCGAACGCATCGATCGCCGGTTCGATCTGATGCTTGAACAAGGCGCGCTCGACGAGGTTCGCAGGGTGGAGCCGATCTGGGATCCGGATGCGCTTTGGGCGAAGGCGATCGGAGCGCCGGAATTGATCGCGCATTTGCATGGCCAACTCGATCTGAGTGAGGCGCGCAAACGCGCGCAGGCGGCAAGTCGCCAATATGCCAAGCGGCAACGCACATGGTTTCGTAGCCGTATGAAGGCGTGGCACAAGATCACGTAGACTGTGACCCAACGGCAACTGCGCGTCCGGGCTTCTGTGGAAAATTCCTTGGTCGCTAAGCGGGTTGCGGGCTATCCTCCCGCCGTCATCGCTTGGGATCAACGCATCGTGAAGCTCTTTTCCACTCCGCCCCTGTCGCAGCTGTCGCAGGCCAAGACCGTAAGGCCCGGGTCGCAGTCCATGTCCGGCCCGACGCGCGGCGACGTCGGCCAGCCTTCGGAACTGCCCACCGTTCCGCGGGAGCCACGGCTGGTGCAGATCGCCCATCTGGCCAAGGGCGGGCGTTGGCGGGTCGAGGCAATGCGCGCCCATTCCGAACCTTGCCTTCTGTGGTTCTCTCGAGGGCAGGGCCGGATCACGCTGGCGGGCGTGACGCGCGGCTATGGGCCAAATAACGCGATTTTCATCCCGCCGGGCGTGATGCACGGCTTCGAGATTTCCAACCAGACCCACGGTCAGGCGCTGTTCTTCGGGCGCGACAGCGACATCGTCTTGCCGCCCGCCGCCCATCACCTGCGAATCCGGGAGGCGATCGCACAGGGCGAAATCGGCTCGATCTTGGAGGCGATCCAGCGCGAGAACGAGAGCACGCGTCCCGCCGCCGACCGGGCACTGCGCAGCCATCTGGGCCTGCTCAGCGTTTGGCTCGAGCGACAGATCGCGAGCAATGCGAGCGAGGCGATCCGCCCGAGCGCGGCGCGCCGTCTGGTTACGCGCTACGCCGTTCTGGTCGAGCGCGAGTATCGCGCGGGAACGCCGGTCGCGGATATCGCGCGCGAACTGGGCGTAACACCGACCCATCTGTCGCGCGCCTGTCGCGACGCCTGCGGGAAATCGGCTCTGGAACTGATGCAGGAGCGGCGCCTTTACGAAGCCCGCCGCCTGCTGCGCGATACCCCCGTTCCGATCAAGGAGATCGCGCAGCTTCTGGGATATCGCAGCGCCGGATATTTCTCCCGCGCCTTTCAGGCCGGCACCGGCAGTACCCCGATCGCCTTCCGCCGCGCCACCTGAGCGGCGTCTCGCGCCGCGAGGAAGGGCCGGCGGGCTTGCCTTCCGAGCGGGCCCCGGGCCGATCGCCCCGGGGGACTGCGACCGGCCGACGCGTGGGTCGCGTCTGGGCGAATTCGTCCCATCACGCCAAGGGCGACGATACCTCGCAGCCTCGATCCGTGCGCCGAGGCGGCGGGGAAATCGCCCTCGCGCGTTTGTCACAGCGATGTGCGTCTTTGGAACGAGCCCATGGATCAGACGCATCATGCAGCGCTCGCGGTGCCATCGCGTTGCGGTAGGGTGAAACTCGAAACGGCGGCGATCAGCTGCGCGCTCTCGGACAGCATCGCGCGGCTGGCAGCGGCGCTGCGGTCGAACATCGCGGCCCCACGCTGCGTTGCCTGATCCAGTTGGTGCACCGCAGTGTTGATTTCGGCGATACCATTCGCCTGTTCCCCCGAAGAAGCCGCGATTTCCGAGACCCGGTCATGGATTTCGCGCACCGAGCCCACGATCCGCGCTAGAGCCGCACCGGTCTGGCCGACCAGACTCACGCCGGATTGCACCTGCCGGTCCGAGGAAGAGATCAGCTCTGAGATTTCCTTAGCGGCTTCGGAGGAGCGCTGCGCCAGCGCGCGCACTTCCGAAGCGACGACCGCGAAGCCCCGGCCCGCCTCGCCCGCCCGTGCGGCCTCGACCCCGGCGTTGAGCGCGAGCAGGTTGGTCTGGAAGGCAATATCGTCGATCACCGAAGTGATCCGCGAAATCGCCTTTGCAGAGGTCTCGATCTCCGCCATCGCGGCCACCGCGCTATCCACTACGTTGGAGCCGCTCTCGGCATGTCCGCGCGCGTCGCTGGCAAGATCGCGCGCCGACTGCGCCCCTTCCGCTGCCGATTGGACCGAGACCGTAAGTTCGTTGAGGGCCGCCGCAGTTTGTTCGAGCGTTGCGGCATTGCGCTCTGTCTGGGCGCTGAGTTCATCGGCGGAGTTTGCGATTGCGCGGGCCTCGCCGTCGATATGCCGTGCCCCGCTGTCGATCTGACTCAGCGAAGCGGCAAGCTGGGCCACGGCCGCGTTGAAGTCGTGGCGGAGTTTTTCATACTCGCCGGGCAGTTCGTGATCGAGCGAAGCACCGAGATCGCCGCGCGCGAGCGCATCGAGCCCCGCAGCGAGCGTATTCACGATGGTCTTCTGATCCGCGAGAGCTTGCCGCGACTCTTCCTCGCGCTGGCGCAGGGCTGCCTGTTCCACGGCTTCGGCTTCGCGCTCCGCGCGTTGCGCGGCCTCTGCCTCAGCGCGGCGAGCCTCCTCGGCCTGCGCGACCTCTTCCTGACGCGCGCGATCCGCCTTTCGGGCATTTTCCTCTTCGAGACGCAGGCTCTCCTGCATTTCGGCGTTCCGCTCGATATTCTCGGCGAAGACCTGAAGCGCCCGTGCCATCTCGCCCAGCTCATCGCGCCGCTTGGCGCCCGAAACCTTGACCTGCGTATCCCCTTTTGCAATCGCATCGGTCGCCCGCGCCAATGCGCCGATCGGGCGCGTGATCCGTCCACCCGCGATCCAGGCGATCAACCCGGAGACGACGAAGGCCGCAGCAATCAAGCCGAGCGAAATCTGCCAGATCATTCGCCGCAGAGCCGCCAGCTCATCGGCGCTCAGTTCCACAGTCGCGGCACCGACGACGTCGCCGGAGAAATCCCGCACCGGTGTCGCGCGCAGCACGTAGTCCGCCCCGTCATGGGAGATCCACTTGTCGACCGTTTCGCCTGCGCGCAATGCCGCGAAATCCGCGTCGTTCAGCGGGTTCCGCTCATCCACGGTGAAGGCGAGCCGTTCTGGCTTCCCGTCCCCGAGGAGACCGAAATATTCATACTCGGAGCCGGTCTGGGCCTTGAGCGCGTCGAAGAAGGTTTGTCCGATATTGAGGCCGATCTCGACCGAACCGACCTGCTTGCCCTCGTGGAAGACCGGGGCGACGCCCCGCGCGCCGATCCCCGCCTTGCCCGATTCCAGCGCCGCGACCGGCTTGCCGGTCTCGTTCACCGTGACCACGGTCTTGCGAAACCCCGACAGATCGTCGCCGCGTTTTTCCAGCTTGTGGATACGGATCAGCGACGTTGCAGGCGCCAGATGGAACTGAAACTGCGCCACGCCGGTCTCGTCGCGCAAGACCGGCCAGTTCGGCGCGAAGATCGCTTCCAGCGCAGCATCGTCGCGCGCAGCCATTGCTGCCTGTACCTGCGGCAATCCTGCGATCAGCAGCGCCCGGTCGCGCGCACCGACACTCGCGGCCTCGATCGCGCTACGCATCCGTTCCTCGGCCGCATTCAGATTGCGCACGCGCGAGACATCCTCGAGCTTGCCACCGACCCAGAACATCCCCGCTGCCATCAGCGCGCAGGCGATGAGCGAGATCACGATTGGCAACAACAGGATTTGCCGGCGAATGGACATGTCGGACCCTTTCTCAAAGTCAGTCGGATCCGGACTAGAACGATTCTCCTAACATCTCGTTCACGCGATATCGGCGGCCCGCCGCGCCGCATAGAAATGGGCCGCGCCCTTTCAGGCGCGGCCCGGGTTTCGGGGAGGTAAACCCTATCAGAAGAAGCCGAGCTTGTTCGGGTTGTAGCTGACCAGCATGTTCTTGGTCTGCTGGTAGTGATCGAGCATCATCTTGTGGGTCTCGCGACCGATGCCCGACTGCTTGTACCCGCCGAAGGCCGCGTGGGCCGGATAGGCGTGGTAGTTGTTAACCCAGACGCGGCCCGCCTCGATCCCGCGACCGAAGCGATAGGCACGCGAGCCGTCACGGGTCCAGACACCGGCGCCAAGGCCGTACATCGTGTCATTGGCGATCTCGAGCGCCTCTGCCTCGTCCTTGAAGGTCGTGACCGACACCACGGGGCCGAAGATTTCCTCCTGGAAGACCCGCATCTTGTTGTGGCCTTTCAGGATCGTCGGCTGGATGTAGAAGCCGTTCGCCAGATCGCCGTTGAAGCGCGCGGCGTCACCGCCGGTGAGCACCTCGGCCCCTTCTTCGCGACCGATGCTCAGATAGGACATGATCTTGTCATGCTGCTCCTGGCTCGCTTGCGCGCCGACCATCGTCTCCATCACGCGAGGGTCGCCCTGCTTGATGGCTTCGACGCGGGCAATGCAACGCTCCATGAACTTCTCGTAAATGTCCTCCTGAATGAGCGCGCGGCTCGGACAGGTGCAGACTTCACCCTGATTGAAGGCAAACAGCACGAAGCCTTCGACCGCCTTGTCGAGGAATGCATCATCCTCGGCCATCACGTCGGAGAAGAAGATGTTGGGCGACTTGCCGCCAAGTTCCAAGGTGACCGGGATCAGGTTCTCCGTCGCGGCCTGCATGATCTTGCGGCCCGTCGCGGTGGAGCCGGTGAAGGCGATCTTGGCGATGCGCGAGGAGCGCGCCAGCGCCGCGCCGACTTCCGCGCCGTAGCCGTTGACGATGTTGAGAACGCCATCGGGCAGCAGGTCGGCGATGACTTCAGCCACGACCATGATCGCTGCCGGAGTCTGCTCGGCCGGTTTCAGCACCACGCAGTTGCCTGCCGCCAGCGCCGGCGCCAGCTTCCATGCCGCCATCAGCACCGAGAAGTTCCACGGGATGATCTGCCCGACGACGCCCAGCGGCTCGTGGAAGTGATAGGCGACGGTATCGGCGTCGATTTCCGACATCGTGCCTTCCTGGCTGCGCAGAACGCCCGCGAAATAGCGGAAATGGTCGACGGCGAGCGGGATGTCGGCGGCCGTGGTCTCGCGGATCGGCTTGCCGTTGTCCCAGGTTTCGGCCGCGGCGATCAAGTCGAGATTTTCCTCGATCCGGTCGGCGATCTTGAGAAGGACGTTCGAGCGTTCGGCAGCCGAGGTCTTACCCCATGCGTCTTTCGCGGCATGGGCGGCATCAAGCGCGGCTTCGATATCCGCCTCGTTCGAATGGGCGACTTCGCAGACCTTGCCGCCAGTGATCGGTGTGATGTT
Source organism: Thioclava sp. IC9 (assembly GCF_002213225.1). Classification (NCBI taxonomy): domain Bacteria; kingdom Pseudomonadati; phylum Pseudomonadota; class Alphaproteobacteria; order Rhodobacterales; family Paracoccaceae; genus Thioclava; species Thioclava sp. IC9. The sequence goes on along the minus strand of NZ_NBNX01000001.1, from coordinate 387,682 downwards.
GTCGAAATACTTGCCGCTTTTCGGGGGCACGAACTTGCCGCCGATGAAGTTGTCGTAGCGGTCGCGGAACGGCGACACGGAAACGCCTTTGAACTCGGGCGTCATATCATTGGCCATTGGTCTTCCTCCCAGTTTAGAGCGCAACCGACAGGGCCGCGCAGCATGGGGCTCAGCTTGCCTAATCGCGCACGCTACGCATAGCCGGCCTGCGCTGGGGGAATACGTCATCTGTATCAGACCTGAGACAGGTGCAGGCGCAGCATTCAGAGGAAGGAGGGGCGCCGCCCCGCACCCGCGGAACCGCCGGAATACTTTCAGGACCGAAGGGGAGCGTCGCTAGCTCCGTCTCCACGTTTTCGACAGGTTGTGGCGGTGAATCTTGTGCATGCGAAGAGCAGACAGCGCACCAGAAGCCCTGTCGGCGCTCGCCGACCGACCGTGTCAGATACCGGCGCTACGACCCGAATTTCACGGTTGCGACGAGGCGACTTTTACCGTCGCTACGGGGACCGTTTTCACGAGTTTATATTGCGCGTTATAGTCTTGAATGACCTTCTTGCCTGCGCTTTGGCTCGCGAAGCTCCATTGCCCGGTCTCGGCGCCCTTCACGATCAGGGAATACACAGCGAGCTCCATGGCACGCCGCACCGCGAAGGTCTTGGGCTCGTTCCGCGTGACGCCGGTCTCGAGTTCGAGAATCTTGTCTGTCGCGACGAAACGGAAGACATCGCCCTGCAATTGAACGGAATATATCGTCTTGGTCGTTGTAACCGAGGTCAAGACCCGCCCAGTGGAGACGCTGACGGCCCGAAGCGCGACCGTAACGACGTTCTTGCGATATTCGTGGGTTCCGCCGATCCCGAGGAAACGAGCGCCAAATCCACCGGTCTGCACGCTGCTATCGTAACCGACGATCGAGCCTTCCATGATGATCCCGGCGAAGCGCAGAGGAGGCAGCGCAGCCTTGCCGCCATAAGCCTTCTGCGTCTGCTCGATTATGCTTCTTTCCTTGAGAAGATCGTCGACATTGTTGCGTTCGACGACGTTGAACCACTTTCCGTTACCTACTGAAGTGAGAACATCGGTGAGGATGTCCGCGCCGCCTTGGGTCACGGCCCGAGAGAAATCGGCAAAATCACTGTTGGGTTTGTTCTGACCAGTGAGATCGGGGAAATCATAGACAGCGACATCGATCGGCCGCGCAGGGGGCGGAAGATAATCGAGGCTGATCTTCGTGCTCGAGTTTTCTTGGAGCACTGGCTTTTCCGCGAACATCATATCGCTTTGATGCGGAAAATTAGCCCCACAGCCTGACAAAGTGAAGCCAGCGACAACGGCGAACGCCAAACGTAATACTGATTTCATAACTTCCACTTTTTAGTTGCTCGCCCTGTTGGGGGCCTGCCGCACTGGAGTTTGCTTTTATTGGTTCGTCGTCGTCCCAGAGCCAATTCCTGCGGTCGGAGCCGTCGGCGTCCCCGTATTGATGGGGATGATGATCGTAGGACCGCCGATACTGCCACCGGTGGAACCTCCTCCACCGATCCCAGGGGTCGTCGTGCCGCCTCCGCTGCTCTGGTTCAAATCGGTGATGGTCGCGGTCTTCTGGGTATCGGCAAGTCCGAAGAGAAAGCTGCCGTAATTCGGATTCCCACCGAAATCGGGGTTCTTGAACTTGAAGATGAGTTCCTGCGCAGACGCAGATCCAGCCGCGAGAGTGATCGAGAGAGCGAAAAGTCCCAATGCTGTCGAAAGTTTATTCATGCGTGCCTCACAGCAAAATTTTGCGTCACGTCAAAACCAATTGTTTCAGCAATGACATATTTTCGCAAAGAATTCCATTGCCGATCGCTTGAACCGGCAGCTTGGCGGGTCGTGTTGTTTTCGCGTCACGATCGAAAAACACCTCAAGATGAAACTCGATCATGGATTTATGACGATCGAGCCATCTGGCGCTCGCGCAATCGAGTAACTCGCCGGAGCGGATGAGCGTCCCTGGATCACACCGACCTTGAAGCGTCCGGTCGGCGACCGGGAATTCGTCGTCGGCGACGATGAAGAGCGAACCATCTGGTCAGAAACGTTAAGGGCTAGACGTTTTCCGACACCGAATTGTGACACGGATACGTCGGTGTCGTTCCCGGTGACGGTGACCGAAGACTGGTTCCAGACCCCTTGCTGGTAAAGACCGACCGTATTTCTGTGGCCGTTGATCCCGATAAAGGATGAATTCAGACCGCCGACCTGCACCGCCAGCGCCGCGTTCAGGCTTCCCTGGTTCACCGTGAGTGCCGAATTTTGGACACCCGCCTGAATAAGTGCGGAACTGTTTCGGCTGCCAGATGAGATTTGCGCGCCGACATTACGTTGACCGGCTTGGAAAACACTCTGCATGTGTTTTGCGCCAAAGGCGACGTTCGCAGCGCCATTGTGAGAGCCAATTTGCTGCAAGTAAGCTTCTTGAGCGACCGCGGACGAACTGCAGACTATCACGAATGCAGCCGTCATCAGCCACTGCGACGAGCGCGGCGGCATGATCCCCACCTCTCTTTTTCAAGACAGCAGCCCTACGCCCGCACACACTCGGGCGGGCGTAGGAAAGAGTTTCAACTCAACTTAGTTGATGGTCGCGTGCGAGCCGTACGGGAAGCTCGCATGGGCAATCGGCGACGGCAGCGGAGCCGTACCAACCGACATACCGAAGGTCGGCGTCGAGATCGAACCGTAGGTCTGCTGATACATGGCACCGGCGCCGTCGTTCTGCTGCCAGTTCACACCGACGTTGTTGTTACCTTCCTGGATCGTCTGCGCCCTGAAGTTAACGTGCTCCACGCCCGGACCCTGGTTAGCCAACTGAACCGTTACAGCCTTGTTGTTGCCATTGGGAAAGCCCCGCGCGCTTTGAATGACCAGCGAGTTCATTTGAGCGCCCGAACCCGTGTCGCGATTGGCGCCTTGGGTCGAATTGTCGAAAGTCGTGTCGACCTGATACGTCATCGCGGTGTTGTCATTACCACGGCTCAGGTTCGCTGCGCGGAAGCCAACACCCTGTTGCGCAATGACCTGCCTCACATTCGATCCGTTGCTATATTCGGAATAGTTAAGACCGGTCAGATTGTCGCCAAGCTGCGTGATGTATGCGTCTTGCGCATGCGCACCACCCGCGATGAGCAGCGCGGCTGCTGTTACTGCAAAAAGTTTCATGATCATCTTCCCCACTCAGTTAAAATTTGCCACTGGTCAAATCGTGATCAGAACAATGTCGCCAACCACAACGTACCGCGACGTCAGGTAGTAAACGCGCCGCATCTCAGTCTCGCAAGAGCAATGGTTAAAGAATGTGCCATTTTCTCGCCACATTCTAAACAAAATCATCAAATCAATTGAATTGTCGTCAATTATCGAATAGCGCCCCAGCTATATTTCAATTTCAGATTTAATTAGAATATATGTTTTCAACCAAAAATTGAATTTCGAATCTATGCTTTTTCGCGCATATAAGAATATTCGAGTCGACTGAGGCTTCGCATGCTTCGCAAACACCCACAACCAACGTGTTCGAAATAAGTTCGGCCCGGAAAGTTCGAGAGCGCGCAGCTTTGCTCGAAGATTACTTGAAACCGAAATCTGAAGGCAGCGCCACCTGTCAGTAGGATCTCCGACTGCGAGCGTGAGACGCCTCCAGGCGCCGACCTTGCCGGACGCCCGTCAATTGATAAGAAACCAAATTGGAGGTCGAGGCGTGCTCGTGCCTTGCACATCACCCCGCCGCATCGTTAGCGCGGCAGCCCGCGCGACGTCTCACAGGCAGCCGGATCGTCGCCTAGCGTTGAACAACCAAAGCCCGATTATAGCTACCGGTCTGGCTGACGGATGCCATGGCTCGGTTACCGGTTTGATAAATGGATGCGCCGTTCCTCGTGCCGCTTTGCACAAGCGACGCCATGTTGAAGTTGCCGGTCTGCTTAATCGAGCCCGCCTGGACGCCTACCTGATAGAGCATGCTGGTATTGGACGTCCCCGTGCTCTGCACGTCCGCGAGCGCACCGGATGCCGGGGGAGTCGCCACCGGAAAGCCGCTCAGGTCCACACTCGTTATGCTTGGCTCCAAATGGAGATTTGCGATCTGCAGCTGCACATCGGGAAGGGCCTGTACAATTTTCGGCTGTGGCACAGTCAGGGTCATCGGACCCGCAGACACTTGCGCCAAGTAAGCCTCGCCCGCCACACCCTGCACCGGGATGCTAAGAGCTAGCACCGCACTTGCAATTACCATTCTGCTCATCATTCGCCTCTGCCCTATGCTTTGCCTCAGGCACGCCGCGGGTATCGGAGCGATACGTGTCGGAGGATTCCGAAGTCTTCATGCGTCAAGGAATCATCGAACTGTGGCGTGTTTTGGACGTTCGGGCGGCGATTTTCGTATGAACTTTACAACTCTGGGGCGCAGATCGTGCCGATCGACACCGGACACGATCTATGTGGGAAACCGTTGCGAAAATGTGAGTGAAGCACTTTGCACAGCTAATTGGGCGCACGACGCCTTGCAGCTGTTACGACAAGGCAGGCGCCCCACGGGGTGCCAGGCAAGAAACGGAGATCCAGAAACGCGATAGAATAGCGGCGTGATCGGTCGGCCAGCCCCCCTGCCCGCCTCACCGCCACTCAAACGCCGAGGTTGAGCGCCTTGGCCTTGCGGTAGAAGGTCGCCCGACCGATGCCGAGATCGCGGGCGGCAGCCGAGACGTTGCCGCCGTTGCGGGCCAGTGCGCGGGCCATTTCGGCGCGTTGCGCTTCTTCGAGACCGTTGCGGATGCCATGCTCCAGCAGGTCGGATGCCGGAAGCTGGCCGATCTGCCCGGCCTCGATGCCGAGGTGCCGCCGGGCGGCGCGGGTGGCGCCGACGACGAGATCGTCGCGGTCGAGCGCCAGCAGCATCACGCCCTGCGCCCCGGTCTCGCCCGAGCCGGTCGAGAGGATGCGCGCGCCGTCATAGGAGGCGCGGAACAGGTCCGCCTCGATCCGGTGCGCCGCGTCCTGCACGGTCAGCGCCACGAGGCGCGCATAGCCCTCGGTCATGTCGGAGCGCGCGGAGCTGACGTCGATCACGCCGGCCAGATCGCCCTGCGCGCCGAAAATGGGCGAGCCCATGCAGGTCAGCACCGTGTTGCGGGTGCGGAAATGCTGATCGCGCCAGACGGTGACGGGGCGCGCCTCGGCGACGCAGGTACCGATGCCGTTCGTGCCCTCGACCCCTTCGGACCAGTCCGAGCCGGGCGCGAGGTTGGAGGAATGGAAATCATCCTTATCCGCGTCGCGCAAACGCTCGTCCAGCACGAGCCCGCCCGCGTCGGACAGAAGGACCGTGCAGCCCGCATCGCCTGCCGCCCGCGACAGACGGTCGAGCACCGGCGAGGCGATCCGCATCATCAGTTCCGCCCGCTCGCGCCGCTCGCGCATCTCGGCTTGGGTCAGGCGCTCGTTGCGCCCACCGGTTTCGGGGTCGATGCGGTGATGGATCATCGAGCGGCGCCAACTCGCCGCGAACCCCGCCCGCGTGGCGGATTTCGGCGAAGAGACGACTTCGCGCACGATATCGGCATGTTGGCGCGGAACGCCCGTATGCAGTGACGGCATGCGAAAGCCTCCCTCTCTTGCGCAGCCTATGAAAGTCCACGCAGGTTAGGCCGATTCGAACCGTTCACAACGTAAATTCCCGCTGAGCGGGCAGGCACCTGTCTCGGGGTTGAGACAGTCTAGGCTCACGGCTCCTCGTGCCGCCGCCCGCGAAAACCTTGCGCCACCACGAATTTCTCCGAGCTGTCCGAGCGCGAGGCTGGCGGTTTCACGTTGGCGACCTTGGTGAAGTTTTTCTTCAGGATCGTCATCAATCCCTGCTCTGCGCCGCCTGCGAGAACCTTGGCGACAAAGGTGCCGCCCTCTTCGAGCACGTCGAAGGCGAACTCTGCCGCCGCTTCACACAGCGTGATGATGCGCAGGTGATCGGTGTTCTGGTGCCCGGAGGACGCGGCCGCCATATCCGACATCACCACATCCGCAGAGCCGCCAAGCCATTCCTTGACCTTGTCGTCGGCGCCTTCTTCGAGGAAATCGAGCAAGTGGATTTCGGCCCCGGCGATCGGTGTGACCTCCTGCAGATCGACACCCAGAACGGTGCCGACCTTCTTGCCGGATTTCTCGCCCAAGGCGTTCACACGCTTGACCGCCACCTGACACCAGCCGCCAGGCGCACAACCCAGATCGACCACGCGCGCGCCGGGCACGAGGAAGCGATACTTGTCGTCCAGCTCGAGGATTTTGTAGGCGGCACGGCCTCGATAGCCCTCTTTCTTGGCACGCTGAACGTAAGGGTCGTTCAGCTGCCGCTCCAGCCAGAGGGTCGAGGACAGCTTGCGCCCCTTCGCCGTCTTCACGCGCACGCGCAGGTCGCGCTGCCCGCGTCCCGAAGTGTTCTTGCCGCTCGGTGTCTTCGCCATCATTTAATCTCTTCTAACACGCCGTCTCCGGCCATTTGCGCATAGAGGAGCCCCTCGCGCAGGCCACGGTCGGCAATGGACATCTGGTCGGTGGGCCAGACCCGCATAAGGGCCTGGAGAATTGCGGCGCCGGACATGATCAAGGTGTGTCGGTCGCGCCCGATCCGCGGGTCGGAGCGCCGTCCGGCGGGCCCGAGTTGCAGGAAGGAGCGGATCACAGCGTCGATCTCGCCCGATGTCATGGTCAGCCCGTCCACCCGGTTGCGGTCATAGCGCTTCAGGTTGAGGTGGCAGGCCGCGACCGTCGTGACGGTGCCGGAGGTGCCGATAATCTGGAATCCGTCCTGCGGGCTGCCCGCCGCGTAGGGCGTGAAGTCCGCGAGCTTCTCCTCGAAGAACCAGCTCATAAGCGCAAAGCGTGCGGCATCGTCTTCGACATCGGCGAATTGATCCTTGAGCGTCGCGACCCCGAGCGGCACCGAAATCCAATCGACAACGCGTGCCGCCGGATCGGGCCCGTCGGGCTGGTTGAACCCTTGCGAGAGGCGCATGATCGCGCGGGCCCTGTCGCCGGGCGGCACGTCTTCGAGGTCGATCCAGACGAGCTCTGTCGAGCCGCCGCCGATATCGACCACCAGAACCTGCTCGGAATTGGGCGACACCAGCGAAGCGCAGGAGATCACGGCCAGCCGCGCCTCTTCCTCGGGCGCGATAATCTCCAGCGGCAGGCCGGTCTCGCGGCGTACATAACGGATGAAGTCGCGCGCATTCTTGGCGCGCCGGCAGGCTTCGGTCGCCACCAGACGCATCCGGGTGACCCCGTGCGTTTCGATCTTGCGGCGACAGATTTGCAAAGCCTGAACGGTGCGCGACATCGAGCTGCGCGACAACCGGCCATAGGTTTCGAGACCCTGACCCAGCTGGACCGCTTTCGAGAAGCTGTCCACGACCTGAAACTGAGAACCCTTGGGACGGGCAATCAGCATCCGGCAACTGTTGGTGCCAAGGTCGAGAGCGGCATATAGCCCCTCGCCGGACTTGGCGGATTTGGTCGCGGGGGACTCGACCTGAGCCGGTTTCACCGCCCGCGCGGGCGATGCAGCTGTCGGGAGCGCGCCCGCCGACCGGGGACGCTTGGGCGTCATCATTACGCCCTCCGATTTGAAGTTGCGATAAAGCTATCGGTTTGCGCGTCCCGGTTCAAGGGAGCGCGACGCGGAAGTGACAGAACGTCAGCGCATCTCGTCTGCCGAAACCGAACCGTACCGGCGCGCTCTCAGGCCGCAGGCAGGATCACCGTGAAGCAGCTGCCCTCGCCCTTCTTGCTGTCGACGCGGAACCGGCCACGGTGGCGCGCCACGATATGCTTGACGATGGCGAGACCCAGCCCCGTTCCGCCCTTCTCGCGCGAGCGGTGGGTATCGACGCGGTAGAAGCGCTCGGTCAGGCGCGGCAGATGCTGTTCGTCGATGCCCTCGCCGCGATCGATCACATCGACGCGATAGGCTTTGCCGCGCAACACCGGCTCATGCGGGATCAGTGAGACCCGCAGCCGCACCTCGCCGCCCTGCCCGCCATATTTGATCGCGTTCTCCACGAGGTTCGAGAAGACCTGCGTCAGCTGATCGGGATCGCCCTGGACGGGCAAGGCCCCGGTTTCGCCCTCGCAGATCAGCTTGACGGACGCCGCTTCTGCCACGGGTTCGAGCGTCTGCGTGATCCCTTTGAGCACCAGCGCCAGATCGACCTTGCCAGTGGGACGCATCCGCTCTTCGCCCTCGACACGGCTGAGCGAGAGAAGATCGCCCACCAGACGGTTCATCCGCGCCGCCTCGCGCTCCATGATCGACAGGAACCGGTCGCGCGCCGCCGCATCGTCGCGCGCGCTCGAGCGGAGCGTCTCGATGAAGCCCATCAGAGCGGTCAGCGGCGTGCGCAACTCGTGGCTCACATTTGCAACGAAATCGCGCCGCATGGCTTCGGCAGATTCGAGAGCCGTGATGTCTTCGAAGCTTGCCAGAACCGAATTCGTCGCAAGCGGCCCTTCGGGCGCGGGCGGCAGCGGAGAGAAATGCACCAGCGTGATCGTCTCGGCCTGACCGGTGGGATGCAGCCGCAGGCGAACCGGATCGGGCCTCGCCCCGCGCAGCGCCGCGCTCACCGCCGCCCCGAAGCCGGGCTGGCGCAACACCGTCACATAGGGGCGCCCGAGAAACTGCGTGCCGAACAGCCGATTGGCTGCGAGATTGCCCTGCGCGATCCGCTCGTCGCGCCCGATCAGCAAAACCGCGCTCGGCAGCGCGTCGAGAACCTGTCCGATCGCCCCTTGGCTCATTGCCGCGCCTCCCCGCCTGCCATCTCGTTCGGAGCAAGGTTTGAGCGATGCGAGGCGAGCTGTAAAGGCTTGTCATAGACATGAAATCCAACCCCGCATCGGCATTGCAACTCACGCTTCGCGGTTCGCAATCAATGGGTTGTAGAATGGCTACCGAGACGTTAAACCTAGGCGTGTATTTAGCGGAGCCCGGTCGGGTTCCGTCGAATACATCATCGGGGGCGATGAGGTTATTACGAATTATGCCAAGAACCCCGAGTTCCCGCCTTGCGCTACAAGCTGTTCTCTTTCAATGCGTGAAAACGTCCGAGAGCAGCAACCTTCTGCTTGTAGACCCGGGCGGAAAGTTGCCCCCGTCGCTCAACGAGATTTCGGGCCAGGCGATTCAGGTACTGCAATACGACCAGATCACCGCGAAAAAGATGGCGGCTCTGCGCCCCGAACTGGTGCTGGCGCCGCTGCTGACCACGCGGTTCGACATTCTCGATCTGGCAAAGCGTCTCGAACGGTTCGGGTTTACCGGCAAGCTGCGAGCCTATTCCACTCCGCTTCCGAATATCGACTTCATCCGGCAGGAGGTGCGCGCCGCGCATCCCCAGCTCGATTTCGATATATTCACCTTGCCGGTCGACAAGCGTCGCGACAATTAGCCGATCGCTTTCAACCCCTTGGCGAAACGCGCCGCATTCTCGCGGTAATGCGCGGCCGAGCCCAGAAGCGCCTTGCGCGCGCCCTCGTCGAGTTCGCGAACGATCTTGCCCGGCGCGCCCATCACGAGGCTGCCGTCGGGAATTTCCTTGCCCTCGGTGATCAGCGCACCGGCGCCGATCAGGCAGCCCTTGCCGATCTTCGCCCCATTCAGAACCGTCGCCCCCATCCCGATCAGCGAGCCGTCCCCGATCGTGCATCCATGCAGCATCGCCTTGTGGCCGATCGTGCAATTTTCGCCGATGGTCAGCGGAAAACCCATATCGGTATGGCAGACCACGTTTTCCTGCAGGTTCGAGCCGCGTCCGACCCGGATTTCCTCGTTATCGCCGCGCAGGGTCGCGCAGAACCAAACCGAGGTTTCGGCCTCCAACACGACCTTGCCGATCACGTTGGCGTCGGCGGCGACCCATGCGTCTTCGGCGATTTTCGGGGCGATCCCGTCCAGTTCGTAAATCATCTTGCGTCAAACTCCCTGTTCAGTTTTCGCACGAATTCGCTGAGCCCGACCTGACGGTCGCGGCGGTTACGCTCCGCAGTCAGAATGGTGCGCAGCATCTCCTCGGCGCGGTCGAGGTCGTCATTGACCAGAACATAGTCATATTCCGACCAATGGCTGATCTCGGCGAGCGATTTCTCCATCCGGCTGCGGATCACGTCGTCGCTGTCCTGCGCGCGGCTGCGCAGACGGTCTTCCAGCGCCGCGATCGAAGGCGGCAGAATGAAGATCGAGACCACGTCCTTGCCAAGCGTGGAGTTGCGGATCTGCTGACCGCCCTGCCAGTCGACGTCGAAGAGCGTATCGCGCCCCTCGCCCATCGCCGCCTCCACCGGGCCTTTCGGGGTGCCGTAGAAATTGCCGAACACCTCGGCATGTTCCAGCATGTCGCCCTGCACCACCATCGCTTCGAACTCTGCGCGGGTCTTGAAGAAATACTCGACACCATCGGTCTCGCCCGTGCGCGGATCGCGCGTCGTGGCCGAGACCGAGAAGCGCAGCGTCGGATCCCAGCTCATCAGCCGTTTGGCGAGCGTGGATTTTCCAGCGCCCGAGGGCGAGGACAGGATGATCAGAAGGCCGCGGCGGGCAGTGTCGGGCATTGGTATCACTCTACGTTCTGGATCTGCTCGCGCAGCTGGTCGATCGCGTATTTCAACGCCAGACCGATCCGCGTCAACTCCGCATCGCCCGATTTCGAGCACAGCGTATTGGCCTCGCGCACGAATTCCTGCGCCAGAAATTCGAATTTGCGGCCCACGGGCCCGGTCTCGGCGAGAAGCGCGCGCGCGGCCTCGACATGGACGCGGAGCCGTTCGATCTCTTCGGTGACATCCGCCTTGATCGCGATCAGCGCCAGTTCCTGCGCGACCCGGTCGGGATCGGCCTCGGTCGCTTCCATCACCCGCGCGAGCGCCGCGCGCAGCGTCTCTGCAGCTTTCGGAGCGCGCGCTGCGGCGGCGATTTCCGCTTCATCGGTCAACGCCGCGATCTCGTCGATGCGGGCGGCCAGCAACGCGCCCGTCCGCGCGCCTTCCTCGCGGCGCATCGCGACGAAGCTTTCCAGAACGGGCGCAAAACTCTCCATCAAGGCGGCCAGCAGTGCGGCGGGATCCTCGATCGTGCTGCCCGAGTGGTCGATCACCCCGCGCATCGCCATCAGGTCGCTCGGCTTGAGCGGCGCCAGCGCCACGCCCTTGCGTTCGGCGGCGCGCTCGACCTTGTCGACGGCAGCAAGGGCGGCGTTCAGCACCTCCGGCTCGATCCGCATCGCGGCACTGCCTACGGCCTGCGTGAGCTTCAGGTTCAGCGTGACGTTACCCCGCGCGACCCGTTCGCCGACCGCCTTGCGCAGCGCGGGCTCCAGCCCCTCGATATCGGGCAGCCGCAACCGCAGGTCGAAGCCCTTGCCATTGACCGAGCGCAGATCCCAGCTCCAGTCATGCCCCGCGCCGCTCCCCTGTCCGGCGGCAAATCCGGTCATCGAGACGGTGGCGGCGGCGGGCGCCCCCTCCGGGCGCGGCTCTGGGGCGGGCTTAACCATTTAAGAGTTTCTTTCTCCATGTGACGAAAAAATGGCCTAACTTGGGGCCCGGTAAGAGTTCAGTAACGATTTCGTCCCGACGGTCAACCGCAAGGCGCCCCGCGCCACCGGCGCGCCGGGCGAGAGAAAGCGACCCCGCGCCCGTGCCGCGCGGGACGAAACAAGGATGATAGAAATGGATCGCGAGACCGACAGCAACGCTGCATCCCCCGCCTCGGCCAAAGGTCGCCGGGTCGGCAACGAGCTGCACGCCTATTGGGAGGCGCTGCTCGACGGTCGCCCGATGCCCGCGCGCGCCGATATCGATCCGCGCGGCATCGACCGGGCACTGCAATTCGCCTTCATCCTCGAGCGCGTCGCGCCGGGCATGGCGCGGTTTCGCCTTGCCGGCCAGCATATCTGCGGCCTGATGGGAATGGAGGTGCGCGGCATGCCCCTGACCTCGCTCTTCGCGACCGAAGCCCGCAAACAGATCGCCGATCTGACCGAGGCCGTCTTCGCGCGTCCCGCCATCGCCGAGGCGCAGCTGGCCTCGGCCGCAGGGCTCGGAAAACCGGAACTGACGGGCCATCTGCTGATGCTGCCGCTGACGGACGATTTCGAGGCGGTGACGCGCGCGCTTGGATGTTTCGTAGCGGAGCCTCTGCGGAATACGGACGCGGCGGACGGTAACCTCGACGCTGGACGCGCCCCGCGCCGCTTTACCGTGTCAGCCGCGCGGATCAAGCCTTTGGAGAAGCCGCCCCTGCGCGAGCCGCAGCCTTCGCCCCGACCGACTGGGCGCAGGTCTCCTCCGGCGCACTCCTTCGAGCAGCCCGTGCCGACCGCCGCCACCTCCGGCTTCGCCGAAAGCCAGACGCCTTACACCCCGCGGCCGAAATCCCGCGCCGCTCATCTGGCGGAAATGACCCCGGAAGAGCGCCGCGCGATGTTCCGGGTGGTGCGTCAGGAGGGTTAAGACCCGTGATGGATGACCTCTGCACCGGCGACAGCAATAAATAGGCCCGGACGCAAAGGTCCGGGCCGATCCATTTCGGAAACTGTGCCGCGTCGCGACGGCCGCGCCTTATTGCGAGGCCGCTTTCGCGAGCTTGCGGCGGTCCTGCAGCTCCTCGGCCACGAGGAAGGCCAGTTCCAGAGATTGCGAGGCGTTCAGGCGCGGGTCGCAGGCGGTGTGGTAGCGCGAGGAAAGATCGCCGTCGGTTACCGCGCGCACGCCGCCGGTGCATTCGGTCACGTCCTTGCCGGTCATCTCGAAATGCACGCCGCCGGGGATCGTGCCCTCGGCTTTGTGAATCGCGAAGAATTCCTTCACCTCGCGCAGCACGGAGTCGAACGGGCGGGTTTTGAAGCCCGACGCGGACTTGATCGTGTTGCCATGCATCGGATCGCAGGACCAGACGACATTCGCGCCCTCGGCCTCGACCGTGCGGATCAGGCGCGGCAGGTGATCGCCGACCTTGCCCGCGCCGAAGCGCGCGATCAGCGTCAAACGGCCCGCCTCGTTCTCCGGGTTCAGCTTCTCCATCAGCACCTTGAGGTCGTCCTCGGTGGTGGTGGGGCCGCATTTCAGACCGATCGGGTTCTGCACGCCGCGTGCGAATTCGACATGTGCACCGTCGGGCTGACGGGTTCGGTCGCCGATCCAGAGCATGTGACCGGTGCCCGCAATCGGCAGGCCGGAGGTGGAATCGATGCGGCAGAGCGCCTCTTCGTATTCCAGCAGCAGCGCTTCGTGCGACGTGTAGAAATCGACCGAAGCCAGCTCATTCGCGGTTTCCGAGGTCACGCCCGCGGCCCGCATGAAGTCCATCGCCTCGCTGATATGGTTGGCGACTTCGCGGTATTTCTCGGCCTCGTCGGCATCGGTGAAGCCGGCGATCCAGCTCTGGACGCGGTGGATGTCGGCGAAACCGCCCGTCGAGAAGGCGCGCAGCAGGTTCAGCGACGCCGCCGCCTGCGTGTAGGCCTGCAGCATCCGGTTCGGATCGGGCAGACGCGCCTCCGAGGTGAACTCGAAACCGTTGATGATGTCGCCGCGGTAACTCGGCAGCTCGGTGCCGTCGATGGTCTCGGTCGGCGCCGAACGCGGCTTGGCGAACTGGCCCGCCATGCGGCCGACCTTGATGACCGGAACCTTCGCGCCCCAGGTGAGCACGACCGCCATCTGCAGCATCACCTTGAACGTGTCACGGATATTGTCGGCGGAAAATTCCCCGAAGGACTCGGCGCAGTCGCCGCCCTGAAGCAGGAACGCCTCGCCACGCGCAGCTTTCGCAAGCTCCGCCTTCAGAGTGCGCGCCTCGCCCGCGAAGACCAGCGGCGGCATCCGCGACAGCTGTGCCTCGACAGCGTTCAGCGCCCCCTGATCGGGATAGTCGGGCATCTGAACCCGCGGTTTCGCGCGCCAGTCCGATTTGCTCCAACCCTTGCCCATCTGATCCTCCAAAAGCGTGGTCGTGTTCATTCGGCGCCGCTTATAGACGGCGCGGGTCTGGGAAACAAACCCGAATTTGCATTTCGACAAGTCTGCAGCGCCCACCTTGCCCCCCTCTTGCGGCGCGCGCCAATTTCCTGTTTCGGTGATTCACCACAGATGACGGATTGACGACATGCCTGATCCCCGCCCCACCCGTCGGCCAGCCCCTTCGCAAGGAATGATCCGGATTGGCCCGGACGCACGCCAGCGTTCGGTCGTCTTCCTGCTTCTAGAGCGATTCACGATGATGGCCTTCGCAAGCGCGATCGAACCGCTGCGCCTCGCCAACCAGGTGTCCGGTCGCACGCTCTACACGTGGAAACTCGCCTCAGAGTCCGGCGCGGATGTCACCTGCTCGAACGGGACGACCTTCCGCACCGATATCGGTCTGGAGGAGCTGGGACGCGACACGATGGTGCTGGTCTGCGGCGGCATCGACGTGGCCGAGGCGGTCAGCAAGCCGCTGTTGAACTGGCTGCGGCGCGAGGCGCGGCGCGGCGCGGTGATGGGCGGCTTGTGCACCGGCTCTTATGCGCTGGCCCGCGCGGGACTGCTCGACGGCAAGCGCGCGACGATCCACTGGGAGAATATCGACGCCTTCGCCGAGGATTTTCCCGATATCGAACTGACCAAGGGCGTGTTCGTGATCGACGGCAACCGGGTGACGACGGCGGGCGGCACCGCCTCGATCGACCTGATGCTGCGGCTGATCGCCCGCGATCACGGCGAAGAACTGGCCAATACCGTCGCCGATCAGCTGATCCATTCCTCGATCCGCTCGGACCGCGACACCCAGCGGCTATCGATTCCCACCCGGATCGGCGTGCGCCACCCGAAGCTCGCGCAGGTGATCGGCCGGATGGAGCGCAATATCGAAGACCCGATCAGCCCCGCGACGCTCGCCACCGAGGTCGGCATGTCGGCGCGCCAGCTGGAGCGGCTGTTCCGCCGCTACCTCAACCGCTCGCCCAAGCGCTATTACATGGAATTGCGGCTGCAGAAGGCGCGTAACCTGCTGATGCAGACCGAAATGAGTGTGATCAACGTTGCCATGGCCTGCGGCTTCGCCAGCCCCTCGCATTTCTCGAAATGCTACCGCGCGCATTACCAGACCACACCCTACCGTGAACGCGGCGCGAGCGCCGCGGGCGAGAAGGAGATCCCGGACGCCGCCTCCGAGGTTGGACCGGAAGACTGGCTCGACTGAAAATTGCGCAATCCGCCCCCTCGCCTTTCACGAATTTGCACAACGGCCCAAATTGCCGTTACGTCGCATTGCGCGATGCTTGACCTTCGGGTCGGTTTTTCGCGTCATCGCGCCACTCGCGGTTCTTCACATTTGACGCACCGCGCACTAACCTCGCGCAAGAACGCGAGTTCCAACACGGGAGTGAACACATGAAAAAACTGCTTCTGGCTTCGGCTGCGATCGCGCTTGGCGCGACCGGCGCATATGCCGATGACGTGAAGATGGGCGTCCTGCTGGGCTTTACCGGCCCGCTTGAATCGCTCGCCCCGCCGATGGCGCAGGGTGCCGAGATGGCGATCAAGGAAGTCTCCGACTCCGGCAAGCTGCTGGGTGGCGACACCGTGACCGCAGTCCGCGGCGACTCGACCTGCGTCGACGCAGCAGCCGCAACCGCGGCTGGCGAAACGCTCGTCACCACCGACAAGGTCGCTGGCATCATGGGCGCGATGTGCTCGGGCGCGACGACCGCTGTCCTGCAGAACGTCGCCATGCCGAACGGCGTCGTGATGATCTCGCCCTCGGCGACCTCGCCGGCGCTCTCGGATCTCGAAGACGATGGCCTGTTCTTCCGCACCGCTCCGTCGGATGCGCGTCAGGGCGAAGTCATGGCCGATGAGCTGATCGAGAAAGGCATCAAGAACGCCGCCGTCACCTACACCAACAACGACTACGGCAAGGGGCTCGCGGACAGCTTCGAGAAAGCCTACAAGGCCAAGGGCGGCAACGTCACGATCTCGGCCGCACATGAAGACGGCAAGGGCGACTACTCCGCAGAAGTCGCATCGCTCGCCTCCGCGGGTGGCGACGCGCTCGTCATCGTCGGCTATATCGACCAGGGCGGCTCGGGCATCCTGCGCGGCGCGCTCGACACCGGCGCCTTCGAGACCTTCGTCTTCCCCGACGGCATGGTCAGCCAGACGCTCGAAGACAATTTCGGCTCGGAAATCAACGGCTCCTTCGGTCAGCTTCCCGACTCCGCGGGCGACGGCATGAAGACCTATCTCGGCATGGCCGAGAAAGCCGGCTTCGACGGCTCGTCGGCCTATTCGGGCGGCGCTTATGACGCGGCGGCCCTGATGCTGCTGGCGATGCAGGCGGCGGATTCCACCGACCCGAAAGTCTACAAGGACAAGGTCATGGAAGTCGCGAACGGCCCCGGCGAGAAGATCTATCCCGGCGAGCTGGGCAAGGCGCTCGACCTGATCAAGGAAGGCAAGCCGGTCGATTACGAAGGCGCGACCGCCGTCAACCTGATCGGCAATGGCGAAGCCGCGGGCACCTTCCGCGAAATCGAGATCAAGGACGACAAGATCGAAACGGTGAAGTACCGCTAAGCGATCATCAGACGCGAGACAGCCCGGAGCGATCCGGGCTGTTTTCAATTATAAAACAACAAGATGCGGCGTGAAGTTAACATGCCTACAACTCAGGGGACCCTATGATCCGGGTTAAAAACCTAGTCAAATCCTTCGGCGGATTCCGGGCGGTCGATGGCGCAAGCCTCGAGATTGAAACCGGCTCTATCACCGGGCTGATCGGACCGAACGGCGCCGGCAAATCCACGCTCTTCAACGTCATCGCAGGCGTGCACGAACCCACCGCGGGCCGTGTAACGATGGATGGCGAGGACATCACCGGGCTTGCCCCGCACGAGCTGTTCCACAAGGGTCTGCTGCGCACCTTCCAGATTGCGCATGAGTTTCCTTCGCTCACCGTGCGCGAGAACCTGATGATGGTGCCCACCGGGCAAGCCGGCGAGACGCTCTGGAACACGTGGTTCGGGCGAAAACACATCCGCGAGGAAGAAGCGGCGCTTCTGAAGAAAGCCGATGAAGTGCTTGATTTCCTGACGATTTCGCATCTCAAGGATGAGAAGGCAGGGAACCTCTCGGGGGGTCAGAAGAAGCTTCTGGAACTGGGCCGCACGATGATGGTCGAAGCCAAGATCGTCTTCCTCGACGAGGTCGGCGCGGGCGTGAACCGGACGCTTCTGAATACGATCGGCGATGCCATCGTGCGCCTCAACAAGGAGCGCGGCTACACCTTCTGCGTGATCGAACATGACATGGATTTCATCGGCCGCCTCTGCGACCCGGTCATCGTGATGGCCGAGGGCAAGGTGCTGGCCCAAGGGTCCGCCGATCACATCATGGAAAACGAGGCCGTGATCGAGGCCTATCTGGGGACCGGCCTGAAGAACAAGGTCAAGGCCGAGGAAACCGCCGAGACCGCCGCGCATGAAGACCACGGCGCGCAGCCCGGTCTGGGCGACGAAGCAGGCCATGGAGGCGACCAATGAGCTACCTCGACGCCTCACACATGACCGGCGGCTACGGCAAGGCCGACATCCTGCACGACTGCACCCTGACCGTCGAAAAAGGCGAGATCGCGGTGATCGTCGGCCCCAACGGCGCAGGCAAATCCACCGCGATGAAGGCGGTCTTCGGGATGCTCGGCCTGCGCGAAGGCAAGGTCACGCTCGACGGGCAGGACATCACCGGCCTCTCGCCGCAGGACCGCGTCAAGAAAGGCATGGGCTTCGTGCCGCAGGTGAACAACGTCTTCCCGACCATGACGGTCGAGGAAAACCTCGAGATGGGCGCCTTCATCCGCGACGACGATTTCCGGGGCACGATGGATCAGGTCTTCGACCTGTTCCCGATCCTGAAGGAAAAGCGTCGCCAGAATGCGGGCGAACTGTCAGGCGGGCAGCGTCAGCAGGTGGCCGTGGGCCGCGCGCTGATGACCCAGCCGAAGCTCCTGATGCTCGACGAGCCGACCGCAGGCGTCTCGCCCATCGTGATGGACGAGCTGTTCGACCGCATCATCGAGGTCGCGCGCACCGGCATCTCGATCCTGATGGTCGAACAGAACGCCCGCCAAGCGCTTGAGATCGCGGATAAAGGCTATGTCCTCGTGCAGGGCGCGAACAAGTACACCGACACTGGCGAGGCCCTTCTGGCCGACCCGGAAGTCCGCCGCACCTTCCTGGGGGGCTGAGGAATGGAACTCATCAACGCGCTCGTCGCGGTTACCAATTACGTCATCATCCCCGCCACCGCCTATGGCGCGCAGCTTGCGCTCGGCGCGCTCGGGGTCACACTGATCTACTCGATCCTGCGATTTTCCAACTTCGCGCATGGCGATACGATGGCCTTCGGCACCGGGGTCGTGATCCTGATCACCTGGGGTTTCCAGGCGATGGGAATCAGCTTCGGGCCTCTGCCGACCGCCCTGCTCGCCCTGCCATTCGGCATCGTCATCACCTCGGCGCTGATGCTCGGGACCGACAAGGTCGTTTACCAGTATTACCGAAAAGTCAGGGCTGCGCCCGTGGTCATGGTCATGGTCTCGGTCGGCGTGATGTTCGTGATGAACGCGCTCACGCGCTTCCTGATCGGAGTCGACCAGATCAATTTCGACGACGGCACCCGCTTCGTCATCAACGCCCGGCAATGGCGCGACATGACGGGCCTCTCCGAGCCGCTGACGCTGCGCTCGACGCAGGTGATCACCGTCGTCACCGCGATCATCACCGTGGCCGCGCTGTTCTGGTTCCTCGGCAAGACGCGCACCGGCAAATCCATGCGCGCGTTTTCCGATAACGAGGATCTGGCGCTGCTGTCCGGCATCGACCCGAACAAGGTCGTGGCCGTGACCTGGATCATCACCGGCGCGCTCGCGACCATCGCAGGCACGCTCTACGGGCTCGACAAGTCGTTCAAAGCCTTCACCTATTTCCAGCTTCTGCTACCGATCTTCGCCTCGGCCATCGTCGGCGGCATCGGCAACCCGGTGGGCGCGATCGCGGGCGGCTTCGTGATCTCCTTCTCGGAGGTGGGCCTCACCTACGCTTGGAAGAAGGTGGCGACCTATCTGATCCCGAACTGGGAGCCGGACGGGCTCGTTCAGCTTCTCTCCACCGACTACAAATACGCAGTCAGCTTCACGATCCTGATCCTTGTCCTGATCTTCAAGCCGACCGGCCTCTTCAAGGGGAAAATCGTATGAGCAGCAATCGTCAGGCTGGTGAGACCAGCCGTCTCCGTGCGCCCCTCTTCTTCGCCATCATGGCCGCGCTCATCCTGCTCGAAGGTTTCACCTCGGGCTGGAACTCGGCGCTCGGCATTCTCAACATGGGACTGCTGTCGGCGATCATGGCGCTCGGCGTGAACATGCAATGGGGCTATGCGGGCCTGTTCAACGCAGGCGCGATGGGCTTCCTCGCGCTTGGCGGCCTCGCCCCGGTGCTGATCTCCATGCCGCCCACTCCCGGCGCTTTCTCGGGCGGCGGTCCGGGCATCATGGCGGCCTTCTTCGTGGCCATCGTCGCCGTGCTGGCGGCGGTCTGGATCTGGCGCAATCTGCGCGGAAAGACGCGCGGCCGCGCCGTGACGGCCGTGCTGATCGTCGGCTTCTTCACCTATCGCTGGCTCTTCGATCCGGCGGTCGAAGTGATCGAGGCGATCAACCCCTCGGCGCAGGGCAACCTCGGCGGACTTGGCCTTCCGACGCTGATCTCCTGGCCCGTGGGCGCGGTTCTCGCCGCAGGCGCGGCTTGGCTGGTCGGCAAGACCGCCCTCGGCCTGCGCTCGGATTACCTCGCGATCGCCACGCTGGGCATCGCGGAGATCATCGTTGCGATCCTGAAGAACGAGCAGTGGCTCGACCGCGGCGTGCTGAACGTCAATGGCATCCCGCGCCCCTGGCCGGTGCCCTACGAGATCGACCTGCAGAACTCGCCCGACTTCGTCGCGCAAATGCAGAGCTGGGGCCTCGATCCGCAGCTTGGCTCGACCATCGTGGTGAAGCTGGCCTTCCTCGTGCTGTTCGTGATCGTCATCCTCGCGCTGATCTGGCTGACCGAGATGTCGCTGAAATCGCCCTGGGGCCGGATGATGCGCGCGATCCGCGACAACGAGATCTCGGCGGCGGCAATGGGCAAGAACGTCACGCGCCGCCATCTGCAGATCTTCGTGCTGGGCTCGGCGGTGATCGGGCTTGCGGGCGCGATGATGATCTCGCTCGACGGGCAGATGACGCCGACCTCCTACAACCCGCTGCGCTACACCTTCCTGATCCTCGTGATGGTGATCGTGGGCGGCTCGGGGAACAACTGGGGTTCGATCCTCGGTGGCGTGCTGATCTGGTATGTCTGGGTCAAGGCAGGCGACTGGGGCCCGGATATCATGGGCGCGCTGGCGGCTCCCTTCCCCGATGGCGGGTTCAAGGATCACCTGATCCAGTCGGCCCCGCATATGCGGATGCTGGTGATGGGTATCATCCTGCTGATGGTGCTGCGCTTCAGCCCGCGCGGGCTCTTGCCGGAGAAATAAAAAAGAGGGGCTCTGCCCCTCGCCCGTTCCGGGCTCACCCCGGGATATTTCTTCCAAGCCGAAGACAAGACGCGCGCCCCGCAAGGAGCGCGCGTTTTTTGGTTACTCCTCGCCGCCGTCAAACTGGGCGACGCGGGCGCCGGCCTTGTTCGTGGTGACGACGCCGAGCGATTTGAGCTTGCGGTGCAGCGCCGAGCGCTCCATGCCGACGAAATTCGCGGTGCGCGAGATGTTGCCCCCGAAACGGTTGATCTGGGTGAGCAGATATTCGCGCTCGAACAGCTCGCGCGCCTCGCGCAGTGGAAGCGTTGCAAGCGCGCCGCCCAGAACGATGCGCCCCTCATCCGCCGGGCCTTCCTGGCCGGGCAATTCGCGCGCCTCGATCACGCCCGTCCCTTCCCCGAGGATCAGCACCCGCTCGATCACGTTGCGCAGCTGGCGGACGTTGCCGGGCCATTCCATCGTCTGCATCAGCGCCGCCGCCTCTTCCGAGATTTCTCGCAGCGGCAGGCCTTGGGTCTCGTTGAAGCCGCGCAGGAAATGGTCGGCCAGAAGCGGCACGTCCTCGCGGCGCTCGGAGAGCGGCGGCACCTCGATCGGCACCACGTTGAGCCGGTCGTAGAGCTCCTGCCGGAAATGCCCCTCGCGGATCTGTGCCGTCAGATCGCGGGTCGTCGACGAGATAACCCGCAGGTCGACGCGGACCTTGTCGGCCCCGCCCACACGCAGAAATTGCTGCTCGGTCAAGACGCGCAGGATCTTCGACTGCGTGCCGAGCGGCATCTCCGCCACCTCGTCGAAATAGATCACGCCGCCATGGGCCTGCTCCAGCAAGCCCTTCTCGACGCCGCGCTCGGGCGTCTCGCGCCCGAAGAGGACCTCTTCCATCCGGTCGGGCTCGATCGAGGCGGAATTGACCGTGACGAAGGGCCCCGCCGCACGGGTCGAGAACTGGTGGATGTAGCGCGCGGCCATCTCCTTGCCCGAGCCCGGCTCGCCCGTCAGCATCACCCGGCCGTTGGACTTGGTCACCTTGTCGAGCTGATCCTTCAGCCGCCGGAACGCCGCCGAGTCGCCGATCATCTCGCCCGAGGACATGTCGCGGCGCTTGAGCGTCGAGTTCTCGCGCCGCAGCCGCGCCGTCTCCATCGCGCGGGAGATCACCACCATCAGCTGGTCGATGTTGAACGGCTTCTCGATGAAGTCGTAAGCGCCCTGCTTGATAGCCGCCACAGCGATCTCGATATTGCCGTGGCCCGAGATGATGATCACCGGCACGTCCGGATTGTCGCGCTTGACCGTCTTGAGGATGTCGATCCCGTCCATCTTGCTGTCCTTCAGCCAGATATCGAGGATCATCAGCGCCGGTTCCTGCGCGTTGATCTCGTCCATGCACTCGTTGGAATTCGCCGCGAGGCGTGTCTTGAAGCCTTCGTCGCGCAGGATGTCGGCGATCAGCTCGCGGATGTCTTTCTCGTCGTCGACGATCAGAATGTCGCTCATGTCACTTCCCCGGGGGCTTCGCCCCTCTCCTTGATGGCTCTGAGCGCTGCTCGCGCGCGTGGGAGCCTGATTTCGGCGAGCGCCCCGCGATGGGCGCCCTCTACGAAGGCGGGCGCGTCGCTCAGCGTCAACGTTCCACCATGTTCCTCGATGATCTTCTTGACGATGGGAAGACCCAGCCCGGTGCCTTTCTCGCGCGTCGTCACGTAAGGCTCGAACAGGCGCGAACGGTCCGGCGGCAGGCCGATCCCGTTATCCGCGATATGGATCGTCACGTGATCGGAGGCGACTTCCATATCGAGGCGCACCTCGGGCGCGTAGCCTTCCTCCACGTTCCCTTTTTCCGTATAGGATTCAATCGCTTCGCCCGCGTTCTTTACGAGGTTAGTCACCGCTTGCGAAATCATCGTCGCGTCCAGTTCGACGATCACCGGCTCGGTCGGGACATCCGTCACCAGTTTCGCGCCATGCAGGCTGTCTTGCTGCAAGGTCGCCGCATCGCGCACGAGCTGCGCGAGATCGTGATCGGCACGGTCGGGCTCGGGCATCCGGGCAAAGCGCGAGAACTCGTCCACGATGCGCCGCAAGTCATTGGTCTGGCGCACAATAACACCGGTCAACTGGTTGAGCGTTTCTAGGTCTTCGCCCTCGGTCATCTTGCCGAACTTACGCTTGATCCGTTCGGCCGAGAGCTGGATCGGCGTGAGCGGGTTCTTGATCTCATGTGCGATGCGCCGCGCCACGTCGCCCCAGGCCGCCATCCGCTGCGCAGAGACCAGATCGGTCACATCCTCGAACGCGACCACATAGCCTTCGGGCGTGCCCAGATCGTTGCGTCGAACGGCCATGCGCACCAGCAGGCTCTCCAGCCGCCCGCCGCGCGAAATCCGGATTTCCTCCTGCGCGACTTCATTAAGACCGTCCTGCAACTTGTTGTAAATCGACAGAAACTCTGGAACGGCGTTTGCAAGGTCGCGGGAATGATCGCTCACGCTATTGAGCGCCAGCAACTGCATAGCTGCCCGGTTCATGAAATCGATCCGCCCGTCGGCATCGAGTCCGATCACCCCCGAAGTCACCGAAGACAGCACGGAATCGAACAGACGCCGGCGTTCTTCCGTCTCGCGGTGGTTCTCCATCAGGGCCATGCGCTGGCCCTTCAGTTGCCCGGTCATGCGGTTGAACGCCTCGCCAAGCGTCGCGATCTCGTCGTCGCCCTCGGCCTCGATCACCCGCGCGTCCAAATCACCCGCGCCGACCCGCTCCGCCGCGGCGGCGAGCCGCCCGATCGGCCGAGACAGGCGCTCCGCGAACCACAGCCCCATCCAGAGCGCGGCGAGGATCAGGATCAGCGCGAAGCCGAAATAGACCAGCCCGAATTCGAAGATGACGCGACCGCGGGCGCTCTCCAATTGCTGATAGAGCGTCACCGTCTCGCGCGTCTTGTCCAGCAGCGCGAGAATCTGCCCATCCACCTTGCGCGAGATATACAGATACCGATCCACGAAAGCGTCGAGCCGGATCAGCGCGCGCAGTTCCGAGTTCGGCCAATCCTCGATCAGCACCGTCTCGCCCTTCTGCGCCTCGACGATGTCACGCGGAGAAGGTTCTTCGTAATCAAAGAGATAAGAGCGATCGCCGCGCGCGATGATGCGCCCCGTACCGTCGATCACATAGGCCTCTTTCACGCCGCGCTGGATGCCCGCCTGCCCGGTAATGAGCAATTCGCGCAGCTCGCCATCCGACATGAAGGTCGACGCCTGCCGCCGCAGGTCGAGGAAATTCGCGAGCGCCCGGCTGTCCTGCACCAGATCGCGCTTGTGCTCGGACTGATAGGCCTCGGCGGCCTGAAGCGAGGTGCCGACGACCGAGCGCACGCGGTCGGAAAACCACCCCTCGAGGCCGATATTCACGGTAAGGAACGCGAAGACTGCGACGAGGATCGTCGGCACCAGCGCAATGCCCGCGAAAACGCCCGTCAGGCGCAGGGTGAGCCGCGAGCCGGCGGAATGGGCGCGCCGGGCTGCGATGATCTGCACCAGCCGCATCAAAATCAGACCGGCGAGCAGCAGAAAATAGACGAAATCGGCGAGCAGGATCAGGCGCAGCGCGGTGCTGTCCGCCCCCTGGCCCAGGGGGCCGAGGACGATAAAGGTCGCAATCGCGAGCGCCGGGCCAAGCACCACCAGGCCGAAGGTGAACAGGTTGCGGACCCGCTTCTGGCGGCGAAAGCGCGCCAAACGGTCCCAGCCTGAGCGATATGCCGTGCTGCCCTGCACCAATGCCCCCTCATTCCGGGCTGAAGCTCGCGAATCCGTTAGACGGAAAAGCCACAGGCCCCTGTTGCGGGTTTACATCAGTTTGCGGCGCCGTGTCACCTGAATATCCAGATCAGTGATCTTTTTCCGCAACGTATTGCGGTTGATGCCGAGCAAATCGGCACATCTGGCTTGATTGCCGCCGGTTGCATCCAAGGCGATTTCGATCAGCGGCGCCTCCATTTCCTTCAAAATCCGGTCGTAGAGGCCCGGCGGTGGCAGCGTGCCGCCGTGAAGGTCGAAATAGCGCCGCAGGTGGCGTGCGATGGAGGAGGACAACTTCTCGCCCTCGCCGCCCTGACGTAGCGGCTCGATCGCGGGTTGGTTGCCCAGCACGAATTCCGCCTCGGCCCGGGTGATTTCCTCTTCGGGCGAGGTCACGGCAAGCCGGCGGATCGTGTTCTCCAGCTGGCGCACGTTGCCGGGCCAGGAATAGGCGCGCACGAGTTGCAGCGCCTCGGGCGTGAAACGGCGCAGCCCCAGCCCGTCGCGCTCGGCGCGGGCAAGGAAATGCTCGGCCAGAAGCGGGATATCCTCAACCCGCTCGCGCAGGCTCGGCACGTTCAGCGTCACGCCGCCGAGGCGATAGAACAGGTCCTGGCGGAACTTTCCCGCCTCCATCAGCCCCGCGAGGTCGATCTGCGTCGTCGCCATGATACGCGGTGCGGGATCGGGCAGGGCGTCGAGCATACGCACGATCCGCGCCTGCGTCTCGTCGTCGTAATCGCCGACCTCGTCGAAAACGAGCGAGCCACCTTTGGCCTTCGCCACCAGTGCCGCGGGGCCGTCCGCGCCCTGCAGATCACCTGCCTGCGCCACCACGAAGGGAAGCGTGCGGCGGTCGGAAAAGTCGTGAATAGCCTTCGCGATGAGGGACTTGCCGGTGCCGCTCTCACCCGCGATCAGCACCGCGAGATCGGCATTCATCACCCGCGCAACGAGCCGGTAAAGCTCCTGCATCGCAGGCGTGCGCCCGACCAACGGCAGATCGCCCGCATCGGCGCGTCCGTCGATCTCGCGGGGCGCGGTCGGACTGCGGCGCTTCTGCTCCAGCGCCTTTTGCGCGCGCTTCATCAGGTCGGGCAGATCGAACGGTTTGGGCAGGTAGTCGTAAGCCTCGGCCTCGGCCGCCTGAATCGCGGTCATTATCGTGTTCTGCGCCGAGATAACGATGACCGGCAGGCCGGGACGCTCCTCGGATATCTTCGGCAACGCCTCCAGCCCGTTCCCGTCGGGCATCATGACGTCCGAAATCACCAGATCACCCTTGCCCTCTTCGACCCACCGCATCAGCGTCACGAGCGAGGCCGTAGCGTGAACCTTGCAGCCCGCACGGGTCAGCGCCTGGGTCAGAACGGTGCGGATTGTGCGATCGTCATCCGCGACAAGTACGGTGCCGTCCATGGATCAGGCCTCCTTCGGCGCAACGGGAAGTGAAATGCGAAACCGGGTCTTGCCCGGGACCGAGTCGAGCGTGACCCAGCCGTCGTGATCATTGATGATCTTCGAGACAAGGGCGAGACCGAGCCCGGTCCCGTTCTCGCGACCCGAGACGAAGGGCTCGAAGATCTCGTTGGAGATTTCCGGCGGAATACCGGGGCCGTCGTCGATGATCTCGATCTGCAGCGGCAAGGGCTGCCCCGATCCATCGGCGCGACGCAGACGCAGGCTGTGTTCGTAGAAGGTACGGATCTTGATATTCCCAGCTCCTTCAGAGGCTTCTGCGGCGTTTTTCAACAGGTTCAGGAAGACTTGAGTCAACTGATCCGCATCGCCCAGCGTCGGCGGCAGCGAGGGATCGTAATCTTCCGTAATCGCCATATGCGCGCCGAAACCCACACCTGCGGATTTGCGTGCGCGGTCGAGCACGTCATGGATATTGACCGGCTTCTTCTCGGGCGCACGGACATTGCCGAACTGTTCGACCTGCTCGAGAAGCTTCACGATCCGGCGCGTCTCGTCGACGATCAGGTCCGTTAATTCAAGGTCTTCTCCGGACAAGTTCATGCTCAGAAGCTGGGCCGCCCCGGCGATCCCGGCGAGCGGGTTCTTGATCTCATGGGCCAACATCTCCGCCATACCGATGGCCGAGCGCGCCGCCGATTTCACGAGACTCGCGCGGCCCAGCCGGTCAGCCAGCTCGCGCGGCTCGATCAGCAGCAACACCCGGTCGGGGTCTTCGCCCACCGGCGCAGCCTGAAGGTTGCATTGCACCGGGGCTTTCTCACCCGTCGTCAGCTCGACATCGTTAACGAAGAGAGAGGCGCGGTTCTTCCGAACCCGGTAGAAGATCTCCTCCAAAGGCGCGGAAATCGCGAGCCTTTCGCCGATCGCCTTACCCCGCAGCGCCTTGGCAGACAGGTTAAGGAACAGCTCGGCGGCCGGGTTCACCTCGTCGACAAGATCATCGCCGTCGATCAGCAAAGCCGGGGTCGGCAGCGAAGTCCAGATTATGCCGGGGGCCGGAAGGTTCATGCGGCGCACCTTTCGCCGAAAGCTCGCTCGATTAGCGCCAAGGTCGCCTCCGGCGTTTCGCTGACCATCATCTCGGCGCGCAGCGGCGCGTTCGCCGCCTCGCAATACCACCCCAGATGCTTGCGCGCGAGACGCAACCCGAGATCACGGCCGTAGAAGCTCAAGATCGCCTCGTAATGTTCTGAAATATAATCGCAAAGGGCGTTTCCGTACGGAACCTGCGGCTTCGGCGATCCGAAGATTTCATGACCGATTTCAGCCAAGCGCCACGGTGCGCCCTGCGCCCCACGCCCGACCATCACGCCCGCCGCGCCGGATTGTTCAAGCGCAACGCGAGCGGAACTCGCATCGACCACGTCGCCATTGGCGATCACCGGGATCGAGACCGCCTCGACCGTCTCGGCAATCGCCTCCCAGTCGGCGCTGCCTTTGTAGAACTGCATCCGGGTGCGCCCATGCACGACGATCATCTTCACGCCCGCAGCCTTTGCCCGGCGCGCGATCTCGGCCGCGTTATGCGTATCGTCACACCAGCCCAGCCGCATCTTCAGTGTCACCGGCAGATCGACCGCGCCCACCGTCGCCTCGATCAGACGCAGCGCGTGATCTGGATCGCGCATCAGCGCCGAGCCCGAGGCCCCGCCCGTCACCTTCTTGGCCGGGCAGCCCATATTGATGTCGATGATCCGCGCCCCCATGCCGGCGACCATTTTCGCGGCTTCGGCCATCGGCTCGGGCTCACGGCCCGCCAATTGCACCGAGGTCGGCAGCTCCAGCCCCATCTCGACCCGCGCCTTCGCGCGCACGGAGGGCTTCGCCGTCAGCATCTCACCCGAGGCCACCATCTCGGACACGACGAGACCCGCGCCGAAGCGCGCCACCATCCGCCGGAACGGAAGGTCGGTGATCCCCGCCATCGGCGCGAGGAAAACCGGAGGGGTCAATGTGATATCGTCGAGAACCAAATTCTGCGGCACGGAGACTGTCCTGTTACGCGTCTTCCTTCGAATTAGGCGTTTGACCAAAGAATCACAATTGCGTCCAGCCTTTTTTAGGTGGGAAAATCAGCATCCGCCTATTTTTTAATCACCGGGCCGTGGCCAGTTGTCACATCCCGCAGCGTCTCGCGTCCAGCGGCACCGATTGCGCAAAGTCGCGTCTTCGCCTAAGCCCTTGGGCGATCAGGGAGGCGCCATGAGCATCGCCATCATCATTGTCGCCGCCGGGCGCGGCACCCGCGCCGGCGGAGAAACCCCGAAGCAATGGCAGAGCCTCGCGGGGCAGCCGGTGCTGGCCCATACCGTTGCCGCTTTCGAGGGCATCGGGCGGATCGTGGTCGTTCTGCATCCCGAGGACATGACGCGCGGCGTCGCGCAGTTTCAAGGCGAGGTCGCGCTGTGTGCGGGCGGTGCCAGCCGCGACGCCTCGGTGCGCAATGCGCTGGAGATGCTCGAGGGCTCGGGCGTCGAGAAGGTGCTGATCCATGACGGGGCACGCCCGCTGGTGAGCCGCGCAGTGATCGACGGCGTGCTCGAGGCGCTGGACAGCGCACAGGCGGCAGCTCCCGCCCTGCCCGTGTCGGATGCACTCTGGACCGGCGAGAACGGTCAGGTCACGGGCACGCAGGACCGCAGCGGGCTCTACCGCGCGCAGACCCCGCAGGGCTTCGATTTCGACGCGATCCTCAGCGCGCACCGCGCCCATCCCGGCGGGTCCGCCGATGACGTGGAAGTGGCCCGCGCGGCGGGTCTTTCGGTTGCGATCACGCGCGGCTCGGAGGACAATCTGAAGATCACCTACCCGGAGGATTTCGTCCGGGCCGAGAGACTGTTGGGAGACAAGATGGATATCCGTTTGGGTCATGGTTACGACGTGCACGCGTTCGAGCCGGGCGATCACGTGACGCTCTGCGGGGTCGCGGTGCCGCATGACAAGAAGCTCAAGGGCCATTCCGATGCCGATGTGGGCATGCACGCGCTGACCGATGCGATCTATGGCGCGCTGGCCGAGGGCGATATCGGGCGGCATTTCCCGCCATCGGACCCGCAATGGAAGGGCGCGGCGTCCGAGATTTTCCTCGACCACGCGGTGAAACTGGCCGAAGCACGAGGCTTTCGTCTGGGCAATGCCGATGTCACGCTGATCTGCGAGCGTCCCAAGATCGGCCCGCATGCCACTGAAATGGCACAGGTTCTGGCGCGCATCATCGGGATCGAGCCGGGCCGGATCTCGGTCAAGGCCACCACCTCCGAACGTCTGGGCTTCACCGGGCGCGAGGAAGGCATCGCCGCCATCGCCACTGCCACGCTGATCAAGGAGTAACGCCATGCTGCGCGCCATCAACACGGTCGGATTTGTCGGCTTGCTGAAACCAGCGCCGGGCACCTGGGGCTCGCTGGTGGCGGTGCTGGTCGGTTGGGCGATCGAACATTGGCTGGGCTTTATCCCGCTGGTGATCGCCACGGTCGCGGTCACCGCACTCGGCTTCTGGTCGGTGCGCGCGCAACTGGGCGACAGCAGCGACGACCCCTCCGAGATCGTCATCGACGAGGTGGCGGGCCAATGGGTGGCGCTCCTGTTCCCGGCCTTCGGCTTCTGGCAGCGCGGCCTCTCCACCGGCGTCGATCTGCATATGGTCTGGCCCGGCCCGGTCGCGGCCTTCCTGCTGTTCCGGCTGTTCGACATCTGGAAGCCGTGGCTCGTGGGCCGCGCCGATCGCCGCCATGACGCGACGGGCGTGATGCTAGACGATATCTGGGCGGGGGTCTTTGCCGGGATCGTGTCGATCATCCTCGCAGGGCTCTATCACGTCGTCTTTCTGGGCATGATGGGATGAGCCGCGCCTCCGACGTTCTCGACGCCTGCAAGGCGCGCGGTCTTATGGTCGCCACCGCCGAGAGCTGCACCGGCGGCATGGTCGCCGCAGCCCTTACCGATATTCCGGGATCGTCGGCGGTGGTGGAGCGCGGCTTCGTCACCTACACCAATGACGCCAAACGCGAGATGCTTGGCGTCAGCGCGGAAAGCCTCGACGCCCATGGCGCGGTCTCCGAGGAGGTCGCGCGCGAGATGGCCGAGGGCGCGCTGCGCCACTCCCACGCCCAGCTCGCGGTCGCGATCACCGGGATCGCAGGCCCCGGCGGGTCGGAGTTCAAACCCGAGGGCCGCGTCTGCTTCGGCCTCGCCCGAAACGGCGCCGAAACGCAGGTCGAGACAGTCGAATTCGGCGCGCTCGGCCGCGACACCGTGCGCGAAGCGGCCCGCGATCATGCGCTGAGCCTGCTGCTGCAAGCCGCCGAAAGCTGACTCACTTCCGCCCATCAATCGCGCATACCGAGAAAAATCTGCCCAATTTGCGCGCAGTTTCCAAAGTGACGCGCATTTGAGCGGCCTGCGCGGAAATTGTCCCTTTATTGCGCGCGGCGCTTATGGCCCCTGCCCCTCCAGAGGGATTTCCGAGGAGGATGTGAGCAAATGGAAGCGGGGATGAACGCGGCCGATACCGCGTGGATCATGGTGGCGACGGCGCTGGTCTTGCTGATGACGCTGCCGGGGCTGGCGCTGTTCTACGGCGGGCTGGTGCGGGCGCGCAACGTGCTGTCGATCTTCATGCAGTGTTTCTCGATCGCCGCGCTGATGAGCGTGCTGTGGCTGCTGTTCGGCTATTCGATCGCCTTCGGGGACGCCAATGGCTACTGGGGCGGTCTGGGCAAATTTGCGCTGCTGGGCGTGACGCCCGAAAGCCTCTCCGGCTCGATCCCCGAGATCGTCTTCTTCGCTTTCCAGATGACCTTCGCGATCATCACGCCCGCCCTGATCGTCGGCGCCTTCGTGGAGCGCATCAACTATGCCTTCGTGATGGCCTTCACCGGGCTCTGGATGCTGCTGATCTACGCCCCGGTCACGCATTGGATCTGGGGGGGCGGCATGATGTCGGATGGCGGCATCTGGGGCGCGGTCGGCACCCGGGATTTCGCGGGCGGCATCGTGGTGCATGAAACCGCGGGTCTTGCAGCCCTCGTGCTGGCGCTGATGATCGGGCCGCGCGCCAAGCGCACCACCCCGCCGCACAACCCCGGCATGGTCGCGATGGGCGCAGGGCTCCTGTGGGTCGGCTGGTTCGGCTTCAACGGCGGCTCGGAGCTGGCGGCCGATGGCGTTGCCGGCATGGCGATCACCGTCACTCATATCTCCGCTGCCGCCGCCTCGCTCAGCTGGGCGCTGTGGGAGCGCATCAAGTTCGGCCGCGCCTCGATGGTGGGCCTCGTGACCGGCACGATCGCGGGGCTCGCCTCGATCACCCCAGCCTCGGGCTTCGTGGGTCCGATCGAGGCGCTGGTGATCGGCTTCGCCGCCGGGATCATCTGTCAGGAATTCGTCGTGCTGATCCGCGAGAGGCTTCATGTCGATGACAGTCTCGACGTCTTCGCGGTCCATGGCGTGGGCGGCATCTTCGGCACGATCATGATCGCGGTCTTCGGCCATGGCAGCTTTGTTGCCCAGCTTGGCGCGCTGGCGGTGGTGGGCGTCTTCACCGTCGCAGGCAGCTGGGCGCTGGCGATGCTGGTGCGGCTCGTCTTCCCGCTGCGCGTGAGCGAGGAGCACGAGACCAACGGGCTGGACCTTTCCACCCATGGCGAACGCGCCTACGACATGAATTCCTGATCGCGGGGCTTTGAACGGGAACGCAAAAAGGCCGCCCCGAGAGGCGGCCTTTTTCGTGGCGCGGAACGAACGGCGCGGCGCTCAGCCCTTCGGCCCGTACAACTCCTCTGCGCGCTTCTCGAAGGCACGCACGATCCGCT
Source organism: Thioclava sp. IC9 (assembly GCF_002213225.1). NCBI lineage: Bacteria > Pseudomonadati > Pseudomonadota > Alphaproteobacteria > Rhodobacterales > Paracoccaceae > Thioclava > Thioclava sp. IC9. The sequence continues at coordinate 355,935 of NZ_NBNX01000001.1, read as the reverse complement.
GCATCGCCTCGTTGAAGACGACCCCGATCACGCCCTGCAGGATCGCGTTCTTGAACTCGAAATCGACGTGGAAATCCACCTCGCAGGAGCCGTCCTCGCGATCGGTCATCCGCCAGTGGCTGTGCATGTATTTGAACGGACCGTCGATATATTCGGTCTCGATATGATGCTCCTCGGGATGAAGCACCACGCGCGAGCCGAACTTCTCGCGGAACACTTTGAACGAGATCACCAGATCGGCCAGCATCAGGATCGAGCCGTCCGGACGCTCCTCGCGCGAGCGCACGCGGGCGGCGGAATTCCACGGCAGGAATTTCGGATAGCTCTCCACATCGGCCACAAGATCGTAGATCTGCTGCGCGCTATAGGGCATGACCCTGTTCTCGTGATGCTTAGGCATGTCTCTCCCGTTTTCTTGCGCCTCTTGATGCGCTAAAGCTAAGCCCGAGTTCAAGCCCTACAACCCGTTTCGAGGCCCGACATCATGACGCAGCGCCCCTATGTGATCGACCAGATGATTTCGGCCAAGCAGATCGCGGCCCGAGTCGAGGAATTGGCGGCCGAGATCACCCGGACCTTCAAGGGCACCGACAAGCTGGTCGTGGTGGGGCTGCTGCGCGGTTCCTTCGTGTTCATCGCCGATCTGGTGCGCGAGATCGACCTGCCCGTCGAAGTCGACTTCCTCGAGGCTTCGAGCTACGGCGACGCGATGACCAGTTCGCGCGAGGTCCGCATCCTGAAAGATCTGCGCGCGGGCATCGAAGGCCGCGACGTGCTGGTGGTCGAGGATATCGTCGACACTGGCTTCACTCTGCACCACGTGATGGGAATGCTGCGGGCGCGCGAACCGGGGCGGATCGAATCCTGCGCGCTGCTCGACAAGCCGTCGCGGCGCGAGGTCGATGTGCGCGCCACCTGGACCGGGTTCGAGATCCCCGATGAATTCGTCGTGGGCTACGGGATCGACTTCGCGCAGCGCAACCGCAACCTGCCCTATATCGGCAAGGTGCGCTTCACCGGGGATGCTTCGTGAATTACACGTGGCTGCTACGCATGGCGCGGTGGGCACGGCGCCCTCCGTCGATGACGCAGGTGAAGATCGTGGCGATCGTGGCGCTCGCCGTGATCGCGATCGTTGTCATTGAAAAGCTTGGATATTGGCCGGACTGGGCGACGGTGAACCCGCGCGCCTTGCGCGCTCCCAGACCCTGAGGCCGCGGTCCCTCTTCGGGCTTGTGAAATATCCCGGGGGGTGGGGCGGGAAAGGCGGCCTTCCAGTGGAAGAACGCCCGCCGAACGCCCGACGCGCAAGCGACGGGCCGTGACGAGCGGGGGCAGAGCCCCCGCCACGCCAGTTTTACAGCGACGAAATGCGCAGCAGGCGCGCGATCTCGCCGACGATGCCGCGGCGGAACAGCAGCACGCAGGCGATGAAGGTCGCGCCGATCACCACCTGCACCCACGAGCCGATGCCCGACAGGAAGTGCTGCAGCGTGACCACGATGAACGCGCCCACGACCGGGCCGAAGATCGTGCCCATGCCGCCCAGAAGCGTCATCAGGATCACCTCGCCCGACATCTGCCAATGCGCGTCGGTCAGCGAGGCAAACTGGAACACCAGCGCCTTGGTCGAGCCCGCAAGCCCTGCCAGACCCGCAGACAGCACGAAGGCCAGCAGCTTGAACCGGTCGACGTTGTAGCCCAGCGACAGCGCGCGCGGCTCGTTCTCGCGGATCGCCTGCAGCACCTGCCCGAAGGGCGAATGCACGATGCGGTAGATCGCGAGGAAGCCGACCAAGAAGATCACGGCCACGAAATAGTACATCGTGATCGGATCGCTGAGATTGAAGATCCCCAGCAGGTTGCCGCGCGGGATGCCTTGCAGACCGTCCTCGCCGCCGGTGAAGGGCATTTGCAGCGCGAAGAAATACACGATCTGCGCGAGCGCGAGCGTGATCATCGCGAAGTAGATGCCCTGCCGGCGAATGGCGAGCGAGCCCACGACCCAGCCCATCGCAGCCGCTGCGAGCGTGCCAGCGATGATGCCCAGGATCGGCGGGAAGCCCCAGACCTTCAGCACATGGCCCGCGACATAGGCCGCACCGCCGAAGAAGGCGGCATGGCCGAAGCTCAGAAGGCCGGTGAAGCCGATCAGCAGGTTGAAGGCGGCCGCGAACAGCGCGAAGCACAGCAGCTGCATCACGAAGACCGGGTAGAGGAAGAAGGGTGCGATCGCGAGGAAGCCCAGCAACACCACCCAGAACACAGCCTGCACCATGCGGCCGCGCTTGTGGGTCTGGGGGCTGACGTCTTCCTGTTCGAATTCGCCGATTTCGCTCGTCGTGCTTGTCGTATTGCTCATGTCTTCACCCTCACCCTTGACGTCCGAAGAGGCCCGACGGGCGCACCAGAAGCACGATCACCATCAGCAGGAAGATCACCGTGTTCGCGGCGGGCGCGTAGAAGACCTTGGTCACGCCCTCGATCAGCCCCAGAGAGAAGCCGGTGATCACCGCCCCCGCAATCGAGCCCATGCCGCCGATCACGACGACCGCGAAGATCACGATGATCAGGTTCGCGCCCATCAGCGGGCTGACCGAGTAGATCGGCGCGGCCAGCACGCCTGCGAGCCCCGCGAGGCCGGTGCCGAAGCCGAAAGTCAGCATCACCATCAGCGGCACGTTGATCCCGAAGGCTTTCACCAGCTCGGGGTTCTCGGTGCCCGCGCGCAGCCGTGCGCCGATCCGGGTCCGTTCGATCACGTACCAGGTCACGAAGCAGACCACGATCGAGAAGATGATCACGAAGAGGCGGTATTTCGGGAACATCATGAAGCCGAGATTGGTCACGCCCTTCATGCTCTCGGGCATCCCCGGATAGGGCGTGCCGGAGGCGTTGAAGTAATTGATGAACAGGCCCTGCAGCACCAGCGTGATCCCGAAGGTCAGCAGCAGCGAGTAGATCGGGTCGAGCTTGTAGAGCCTGCGCAGCAGGAAGCGTTCGATCAGCATCCCGAAGCAGGCCACCAGGAGCGGCGCGAGGATCAGCGCCGGCCAGAAGCCGATATGCAGGTCCGCCATGCCGATCCACTGACCGACATAGGAATACAGGATCAGCGCGAGGAACGCGCCCAGCATGTAGAGCGCGCCATGCGCGAAATTGACCACGTTCAAGAGGCCGAAGATCACCGCGAGCCCGAGGCTCAGCATCGCGTAGAACACGCCGTTGTTTAGGCCCAGCATCCCCTGGGCAAGAATAAGTCGGATCATCGGATCCATCGGGGTTGTCCTCCCTGTCGGGTCTCGGGCGCCTGAGCCCGGCCCGGTTTCTCGTTACACGCTCAGGTAATGGTTCAGCCGGTCCATCGAGGCTTCGACCTGATCGGCTTCGATCACGTCGATCACCTCGCCATGTTCGATGACGTAATGGCGGTCGGCGAGCGGGGCTGCGAAGCGGAAGTTCTGCTCCACCAGAACGATCGTGTAGCCGCGCGATTTCAGATCGCGGATCACGCGACCCAGCGTTTTCACGATCACGGGCGCAAGCCCTTCGGTGATCTCATCGAGCAGCAGCAGCCGCGAACCGGTGCGCAGGATACGCGCGATGGCCAGCATCTGCTGTTCGCCGCCCGAAAGCCGCGTGCCCATCCGCTTGCGGACATTGGCGAGGTTCGGGAACATCTCGAAGAGTTCCTCCACCGACATGCCGCCCTCGCCGACATTCGGCGGCAGCATCAGGTTTTCCTCGACATTGAGCGAGGCGAAGATGCCGCGCTCTTCGGGGCAATAGCCGATCCGTGCATCGGGCGAGATCTTGTGCGTGGGCTTCGTCAGAAACTCCTCGCCATTGATCTTGATCGAGCCTTCGCGGCGATCGACCATACCCATGATCGAACGCAGCGTGGTCGAACGGCCCGCGCCGTTGCGGCCCAGAAGGGTGATCAGCTGCCCCTCGCCCAGTTCGAGATTGATCCCGTGCAGGACGTGGCTCTCGCCATACCATGCGTGCAGATTCTCGATCTTGAGCATCGGTTTGGTCATGGTTGCGGTGCTCATGCGACCTCCTCCTGCTCGTCGGCGGAGACGCCCATGTAGGCCTCCATGACTTGCGGGTTCTTCGACACTTCGGAATAGGGCCCTTCGGCCAGCACTTCGCCGCGCGCCAGCACGGTGATCGTGTCGGCCAGTTCCGCCACGACGCCGAGGTTATGCTCCACCATCACGATGGTACGCCCCTCGCGGACACGACCGATCAGCTCGGTCACGGCGCCCACGTCCTCGGTGCCCATGCCCTGGGTCGGCTCGTCGAGCAGCATCAGCTCGGGCTCCAGCCCCAGCGTCGTCGCGATCTCGAGCGCGCGTTTGCGGCCGTAGGGCAGCTCCACCGCTTTGAGATGGGCGAAGTCCTTCAGCCCCACCTGATCGAGTGCAGCGACGGCTTTCGCGTCGAGGTCGTGCAGCACCGATTTGGAGCGCCAAAACTGATAGCTCACGCCCAGCGAGCGTTGCAGCGCGAGGCGCACGTTTTCCAGCGCCGTCAGGTGCGGAAAGACCGCGGAAATCTGGAACGACCGAACGATGCCCATATTGGCGATCTCGGCGGGTTTGCGATTGGTGATATCGCGGTCGTTGAAGAGGATCTTGCCCGACGTGGGCGTGATGAATTTCGTCAGCAGGTTGAACATCGTGGTCTTGCCCGCGCCGTTCGGGCCGATGATCGCGTGAATGGCGCCGCGCTTGATGCGCAGGTTCACGTCATTGACGGCCACGAAGCCGCCGAAACTCTTGGTCAGGTTCTTGGCCTCGAGAATGATATCGTCGCTCATGGTCTCGCTTTCGGACTGATACGAAGGCGCAGGGCGGTCGCGATGCCGCCCTGCGCCAAGGATTTGTTCAGATCACTTGTTGACCAGCTTGCAGCCGCCCGCTTCGAGCGAGGCATAGGCCTCTTTGCCCGGAATGGTGCGCGCCACGTCGGCCACATCCCACGGATCTTCGCCGCCTTCCTTGACCTTCAGCAGATACATGTCGTGCTCCAGCAGGCCGTCGGGACGGATGGTGCCGCCCTTGGCGAAGAAGTCGTCGATCTTCATCTTGCCGAGCTGCTCACGCACCTTGTCGGAATCGTCGGTGCCAGCCGCCTTGATCGCCTCGAGATAGGCCATGGTCAGCGAGTAGTCCGCAGCGTGCACGAAGGTCGGCGCTTCGCCGCCCGAGAACTTCTCGTACTCTTCCTTCCACTTGCGGCTCTCGTCGTCCATGTTCCAGTACCAACCGGTGGTGAACTGGAGGCCCTTGGCGACGTCGGTGCCGAGCGACTTCACGTCCGAGATCAGCACCAGCATACCAGCGAGCTGCTGGCCACCGGCGACGATGCCGAATTCATGCGCCTGCTTGATCGAGTTCACGGTGTCCTGACCGGCATTGGCCAGACCGATCACTTTCGCGCCCGAGCTTTGCGCCTGCAGCAGGTACGAGGAGAAGTCGGTCGATGCCAGCGGCACGTCCGAGCTGCCCACAACCGAACCGCCGAGGTTCTTCACGACTTCCGACGTGTTGTCCTGCAGGGCATGGCCGAAGGCGTAGTCAGCGGTGATGAAGTACCAGCTGTCGCCGCCGTTCTTCACGACCGCCGTCGCGGTGCCGACCGGCAGCGCGTGGGTGTCGTAGCCGTAGTGGATACCATATTTCGAGCAGTTCTCGCCGGTCAGCGCCGCGGTGGCAGCGCCGGTTGCGAAGGTGATGGTCTTCTTCTCGGAAGCGAGTTGCTGCACGGCAAGCGCCACGGCCGAGTTGGTCAGGTCGGCGATCATGTCGACATGCTCTTGGTCGATCCACTCGCGTGCGGTGGCCGAACCGACATCCGCCTTGTTCTGGTGGTCAGCCGAGATCACTTCGATCGGCTTGCCGAGAACTTCGCCGCCGAAGTCGCGTACGGCCATTTTCACCGCGTCGACCGCGCCCTTACCCGAGAAACCGGTCGAGTAGACGCCGGACATATCGCCGAGCACACCGATTTTCACCGAGCCGTTCGAAATCGCGTCCTGCGCCATCGCGCCGCCTGCGGCAATGCTAAGCGCCGCGGCACTTACACCTGCGTAAATAGCTGATTTCATCAACATTCCTCCCATTGGTTGATAGATTTGGCTCTCTTGCGCATCGCGCCATGAGAACACGCCGACGGGACGCTTCTCTGGTCCCTGCCGGATTACGATCCTGTTTTTCTCCTCACACGGCCGTCCCTGCTCCTCGACGCGACCGCTCGCGAATTCAGCTTGGAAACGAGGGGACATTCAAGTGCTTGCGCCACCGCAGTTCCCTTCAAGCCGATAAATTCATTGTCAGCGCTCCCATCATAGGCAGAAACCGGCCATGTGCAAAAGGCTAGGTGGGAAAATACGCGCGGCCATGCCACGTATCGCCAAACGCATGTGCAAGAATACCCATATAGCCCGTTTTTACGACACACGACTGCAAAAAGGACCGGCAATGAGCTTCGATTGGGACGATCTGCGATTCTTTCTCTCTGTGGCCCGGGCCGGGCGCCTGACCGTCGCGGCCCGCGCGATGGGCACCGATCATGCAACGGTATCACGCCGGGTCAAATCTCTGGAGACCCAGCTTGGCGCGCAATTGTTCGAGCGCAGCCCGCGCGGCTATGCGCTGTCGGAACATGGCGAGCGGCTTCTGGCGAAGGCCGAGCAGATCGAGAATGTCGCGGCACGCGTGCAGGACGAATTGTCGGGCACGCTCTATGCGCTGTCCGGCACGGTGCGGATCGGCGCGCCCGATGCGTTCGGGGCGTTCTTTCTCGCGCCGCGGCTGGCGGATTTCATCAAGGCCAATCCCGAGCTGGAGGCGCAGCTGGTCGCCACGCCGCGCCTGTTCTCGCTCTCGAAGCGCGAGGCGGATATCGCGATCACCCTGTCACGCCCCGAAAAGGGCCGGCTCGTGTCGCGCAAGCTCACCGAATACACGCTGCATTTCTACGCCTCCCCCGACTACCTCGCCCGCAATTCGGCGATCAACCGCAAGGAGGACCTGCTGAAGCACCCGCTGGTCGGCTATATCCCGGAACTGATCTACACGCCGGAGCTGGATTACCTGTCGGTCATGCTGGGCGATCACACGCCGCGCCTGTCCTCGACCAATCTCTTCGCGCACAAGCAGGTGGCCGAGGCCGGACGCGGGATCGCGGTGCTGCCCGATTTCCTCGCCCGCCACTCGACGAAGCTGGTGCCGATCCTGCCCGACGAGATCGAGATTCGCCGCACCTTCTGGCTGGTCACTCATGAAGACCTGCACGAGATCGCCCGCGTCCGCGCCGCGATGCGCTTCATCGCCGAAGAGGTTTCCAAGAGCCGCGCCGAGTTCCTGCCCCGGATCACCGCCCTGTCGGATTGAACGGGGCGACGCGGCGGGCCGATTGGGTCGGCGATGGAGCGCGGTCGATTGAGCCGCGCTCATGATCTTGGCGCGGATTATTCCGATGCGCAGCGCTGGCCCAGGCCCCTGCCCGCCTGCTATCACCTGCCCCACAGTCACCGGCACGTCGCTCACCCGCGACGGAATGTCGAAAATCCACCGCGCCCGGCGTCGCTTTCGGGCAATTCTGGCCCCACGAGGAGAGAGATTCGCATGGCACAGATCACCTTGGTCTATTGGCGCGACATCCCGGCCCAGATCATCGCGGGCAAGGGACGCCGTGGCGTCAAGAAACCACTGCCCGAACGGTTCGAGCAGGCGATCGACCGCGCGGCCATGAAGATCGGCGCTCGCGACAGCGACGCCTATCTGGCCGAGTGGCGCAAGGTGCCCGAGGGCGAGGAGCCCGGCGACGATGCCGAGGCGGCCGAGGCCGTGCTGGCGCGTATCCTCTCTGACTACGACGACGCGCGGTTGCGCGCGTTGATTGCCAATGACGGCTGGAACCCCCAGCCCGACGCGTAAGGGAGAATAGGCGCATGGCTCTTGTGAATTTCCGCCGCGAGGCTGCGAAACCGGTCCGCCCGCCGGTGAACGCCAATATGGTGGCCCTGCTGGACGGCGCCTCGGTCGAGGTCATGCCGCGCACCGCCGCGAAGGTGGAAAGCTTCGCGCCTTTGTTCGCGAAGGGCTCCCGCGTCTATATCGCCCATATCGACGGCACGCCCTTCGAGGAAATGCTCGCCACGGCCAAGCGGCTGCGCGAAGAGGGTTTCGAGCCGATGCCGCACTTCCCGGCGCGCATCATCCGCGACGAAGCGCAGCTCAATGACTGGGTCTCACGCTACCGTGGCGAAGCAGGTGTCGAGCAGGCGCTGCTGCTGGGCGGCGGCGTGGCCGAGCCGAAGGGCGACTTCCACTGCGCCATGCAGATGATCGAAACCGGCGCCTTCGACGGCTTCGCCCGTCTTCATGTCGCCGGCCACCCCGAGGGCAACCGCGACATCGATCCCAATGGCGGCGAGGCAGAGGTGATGGCCGCGCTGAAGCTCAAGCAGGATTTCGCGAACCGCACCGATGCGGATATGGCGATCGCCACGCAATTCGCCTTCGAGGCCGGTCCGATCCGCGACTGGGCCAAGCGTCTGGAGGCCAACGGCATCGAAATGCCGGTCCATCTGGGCATCGCGGGCCCCGCGAAACTGCAGACGCTGCTGAAGTTCGCCATCGCCTGCGGCGTCGGCCCCTCGCTGAAAGTGCTGCAAAAGCGCGCCCGCGACGTGACGAAGCTGCTGCTGCCCTTCGAGCCGACCGAATTGCTGACCGATCTGGCCGCCGATCGCCCGTCGAATATCGAAGCCGTGCATTTCTTCCCGCTGGGCGGTATCACCGCGACAGCCAATTGGATCGCCGAACAGAGAGGCCATGAATGACCCGCACCGTCCTTGAGTCCAAAACCAAAACCGTCGTGATCGGCTTTGACGAGCCCTTCTGCGTCATCGGTGAGCGGATCAACCCCACCGGCCGCAAGAAGCTGGCCGCCGAGCTGGAGCAAGGCGATTTCTCGACGGTCGAGAAAGACGCGCTCGAGCAGGTCGCCTGCGGCGCCACGGTTCTGGACATCAATTCGGGCGCGGTGTTCTCGAACAAGATGGCCGAAGACCCGCGCTATGCGGATAACAACTTCGTCGAACCCTCGCTGATGCGCGATCTGATCAACTGCGTGCAGGGCGTGATCGACGTGCCGCTGTGCATCGACAGCTCGGTTCCCGCCGCGCTCGAGGCGGGTCTGGAAGCCGCCGAAGGCCGTCCGCTGCTGAACTCGGTGACGGGCGAGGAAGAGCGTCTGGAACTGGTTCTGCCGCTTGTGAAGAAATACAACGTGCCGGTCGTCGCGATCTCGAACGACGACACCGGGATTTCCGAAGATCCCGACGTGCGTTTCGCCGTGGCCAAGAAGATCGTCGAGCGCGCCGCCGATTTCGGCATCCCCGCGCATGACATCGTCGTCGATCCGCTGGTGATGCCGGTAGGCGCGATGGCCTCCGCGGGCCGTCAGGTCTTCACGCTGGTCAACCGCCTGCGCGACGAGCTGGGCGTGAACACCACCTGCGGCGCATCGAACATCTCCTTCGGCCTTCCGAACCGCCACGGGATCAACGGGGCCTATCTGCCGATGGCGATCGGCGCCGGCATGACCTCGGCGATCATGAACCCGGTGCGCAATCAGGAGATGGAGGCGATCCGCGCCGCCAACCTGCTGATGAACCACGACCCGAACGGGATGGAGTGGATCCGCCTGTCGAAGACGCTCGACGCGATGAAAGAGGGCGGCATCAGCTTCGCCGAAGCCTCGGCAGCCGCGGCCACCTCCTCCGCCGGTGGGCGTCGTGGCGGGCGCCGTCGCCGCGCCTGATCCGCCCCACCAAGACAGTCGAACGCCCGGGCTTGCTCCGGGCGTTTCGCATTTTGCGCATCGCGTTTCTTCCACTCCGGATTTGAGGCCTTTCCAGGGACTATTGTTGCGCAAACCGGCACAAATCGTCCGCAGTTCCACGACAATGGCGGTTATCACGGCGCGATTCGCGGAGTCGTAATCAATCAGAGCTCCCACGCACAGAAGCCGTCTCATTCAGCATATTGCAGCCTCAGCCGCGCTGCGGACCGGCGGGATATCGCCGCTTCGCGCCCCGGGGCTCGAAAATTCCGGTTGTAAGGCAAAGATTTACTGGCAGGGCTTAAACCCGTATGTGTACCTTGCGGCATCGAACTGGGAACACGCTGCCATGCGCTTAGCATTCAAACTGCTCAGCGCGGCCTCTCTGGCGCCTGCGCACCTTGAGACGGCATCGCGCACCGGCTTGTTGAAAGCCTCGTCCCCCGGACGCGCTGCGGCGCGGGCGGGCACGCTCGCTGCGCTGATCGTCGCGGGCGGTCTCGCCGCCTGCTCGACCAACAGCCCCGAGGTGACGACGACCCGCGGCACGGCCCAACTTCTCGACCTCTCCGCGCCCGATCTGGCGCCAGGGCTCGAGACCGCTCCCTCGTCTGAGCGGCTGCCCGATAACAGCCATCTGGGCGCCGACTTCATGGAGCTCAGCTTTTTCCTCGAATCCGGGCGCGCGCTGCCGCGCTTCACCCGGTTCGAAGGTCCCGTCTCGATCACGCTCGCCGGCAACGCCCCGCCCGTCGCGCAGACCGAACTGGGTCATCTGGTCCACCGGCTGCAGACCGAGGCGGGGCTGAACGTGTCGACCGAACCGGGCAATGCCAACACGATCTCTGTGCAATTCGTTCCCCAACGGCAGATGCGGCGCGAGGTTCCGAATGTCGCCTGTTTCGTGGTGCCCAATGTCGAAAGCTGGACGGATTACCGCAACTCGCATGGCGATGAGGCCAGCGATTGGGCCAAGCTGACGCAGCGCCATTCCGCCACCGTGTTCATCCCCGCCGCCTCGACCCCGCAGGAGATCCGCGATTGCCTGCATGAGGAGGTCAGCCAGGCGCTCGGGCCGGTGAACGATCTCTACCGCCTGCCCGATACGGTCTGGAACGACGACAATTTCCACACCGTGCTGACCAAGTTCGACATGACGATCCTGCGGGCCTATTACGACCCGGCGCTGCATACCGGCATGAGCCCCGACGAAGTGCGCGCGGCCCTGCCCGCGATCCTGTCGAAGATCCACCCGTCGGGCGGCCAGATGCGCACCCTGCCCGCCGATCCGACACCGCGCACCTATGTGAAGGCGATCACCACAGCGCTCGGTCAAGGCGCGAGCGACAAGCGCCGTCGTGCCGCCGCCGAACGCGCCACGAAGATCGCCACCAGCCGGGGCTGGCATGACAGCCGCGCGGCGTTTGCGTGGTTCGCGGTCGGGCGGCTGACGATGAAGACCGATCCCGAGATAGCCGTCGCGGCCTACAAGAAGGCTGGCCGGATCTACCGCGCAACGCCGGGCGCGGAAATTCAGGCCGCCCATATCGATATGCAGCTTGCGGCCTACGCACTTGGCACGGGCCGCGCGCAGGAGGCGGTGACGCTGGTGAACCGCGCGCTGGCCTCCGATGTCTCGACCGAGAACGCCTCGCTGATGGCCACGCTCTACATGATCCGCGCCGAAGCCTATGGCCAGCTTGGTGACGCTACGCAGGAACATCAGGCTCGTCTCGACATGCAGCAATGGGCGCGCTATGGATTTGGCTCGGACGCGGCGGTTACACGCCGCGCGAACGAGGTGGCGGCCCTCGCCAATGCGGGCGCTCGCGTGAACTGACCGCAAAAGGCGGTCCGGGCGCGCCCGGACCAAGACCGCAAGGGGGCGCAGCATGTATGTTCTGGCAGGGGTGGTGATCGGGCTGATCTGGGGCGACTGGAAGGCCCGCAAACGCGGCGGCAACAAGCTCGACCGGGCGCAATATGCCGCCGTTCACGCGATCGGGCTGGCGCTGGTGGGCCTCTTCGTCACCGTGATCATCAACCGCATCTGGGCATAATCGGAGGGCGGAGATGTTCCTGCCATTCTTCGATGCTCTGCGGCGCGGCGGTGTCCCCGTCTCTCTGCGCGAATATCTGAGCTTTCTCGAAGGGCTGGCCGCGGGGCTTTGCACCTACGACATCGACGGGTTCTACTATTTCGCCCGCGCCGCGATGGTGAAGGACGAACGCTTCCTCGACCGGTTCGACCGCGCGTTCTCCGAGGCCTTCTCGGGGCTGGAGACGATCACGCCGGACGATGTGCTCAACGCCGTCGATCTACCCGAGGAATGGCTGCGCAAGCAGCTTGAGAAACACCTAACAGACGAAGAAAAAGCGCAGATCGAGGCGCTCGGCGGGTTCGACAACCTGATGGAAACGCTGAAAAAGCGGCTCGAGGAGCAGAAAGGCCGCCATCAGGGCGGCAGCAAATGGATCGGTACGGGGGGCACCTCGCCCTTCGGTGCTTATGGCTACAATCCGGAAGGCGTCCGCATCGGCCAGAAGGAAAGCCGTCACCAGCGCGCCGTGAAAGTCTGGGACAAGCGCGAGTTTCGCGATTTCGACGACACGGTGGAGCTGGGCACCCGCAACATCAAGGTGGCGCTCAAGCGCCTGCGCCAATGGGCGCGGCACGGCGCGAATGAGGAATTGGACCTGCCCGGCACGATCCGCGCCTCGGCCGAAGCCGGCTATATCGACGTGAAAACCCGGCCCGAGCGGCATAACGCGGTGAAGGTCGTGCTGTTTCTCGATGTGGGCGGCTCGATGGACGCCCATGTGCAGCTGGTAGAGGAACTGTTCTCCGCCGCCAAATCCGAGTTCAAGCATCTCGAGCACTGGTATTTCCACAATTGCCTCTATGAGGGCGTCTGGAAATCGAACAAGCGCCGCTGGAACGAGGCGACGCCGACCTGGGACGTGCTCCATCGCTACGGGCCCGATTACAAATGCATCTTCGTGGGCGACGCCTCGATGTCGCCCTATGAGATCACCCATCGCGGCGGCGCAAACGAGCATTGGAACGACGAAGCGGGCCACGTCTGGCTGACCCGCGCGCGCGAGCAATGGCCCGATCACACATGGCTCAACCCGATCCCGGAACGCGGCTGGGGTTATACGCCGTCGATCGAGATCATCCGCGAGATTTTCGAGAACCGAATGCATCCGCTGACCCTCGAAGGGATCACCGCGGCGATGAAAGAACTCGGATGAACCGGCTGCGCTACCTCTGGGGGCATCACAAGATCGCCTCGCTGGGCTTTATCCTCGCGGTCGCGCTGTCGCTGTTCTTCGGCGCAAGGTTCGTCTCGCGCGCGATCTACTGGTCGGACCCCGCCCATCTGCATCAAAGCCCAGAGGAATGGATGACGCCGGGCTATATAGCGCGAAGCTGGCATCTGAAGATCGAGGAAGTCGACGCGATCCTCGGCATCGAGGACGGCCACGCGCTGGTCGGCGACGGACGCCCGACGCTGGAACGTATCGCGAAGGCCAAGGGCGAGCCGCTGCAGGACCTGATGCGCAAACTCTCTCTCGGCCTGCCGAAGACGATCGCCGACAAAGAAGCGCGACCGCCGCAATGAGTTTCTCCGACCTTTCAGACTGGCTGCTCGCGCAGGTGCCGCTCTACGGGCCTTGGCTGTTAGGTCTGACGACCTTCCTGAGCTGCCTCGCGATCCCGGTCCCCTCCTCGCTGATAATGATCGCGAGCGGAGCCTTCGTGGCCTCGGGCGATCTGGACCTCGCGACGGTGGCGGGCGCAGCCTTCACCGGCGCGATCCTCGGCGATCAGCTGGGCTTTCAGCTCGGCCGCCGGGCCGAGCGGTTCCTGCCGCAGCCCGGCACCAGACGCGGCGCGCTGGTGGACAAGGCGATGGCGGCCCTGCGCAGGCGCGGCGCGGTCACGGTGTTCTTCACCCGCTGGATGTTCTCCGCGCTCGGCCCTTGGGTGAACCTCGCAGCCGGCGCCTCGGGCTTCGCGCATCGGCGTTTCACGCTGGCCGATCTGGCGGGCGAAGCGGTCTGGGTCACCGCCTATGTGGGCCTCGGCATCACTTTCGGGGCCAATCTGGACGCGGCCGCCGAACTTGCGGGCAACGCGCTGGGGCTGTTGGGCGCGGGTGCGGCCGCCTTCGCCTTCGGCTGGTGGCTCTGGCACGCGGCCAAGCGCGCGCCCAAAGCCCCCCATCCGACGCCTGATCACGACGCTTGATCACGGGCCCGCGAGCCGCCATATCCATCCCATGTTGTTCCGCCTTCTCCCGATCCTGCTGCTGGTCCTCTACGGCTTCGCCATGTGGCATTTCTCGACCTGGCAACTCAAACGCCAGCTGAACGGGAATTCGCGCCGGTTGCGCGACAGCAAGCTGGAGCCCTATCTCGACCGGCTCGCCGCCGCGCTCGAAGTCTCGGAAATCCCCGTCCATGTCTACCAGATCGAACCGGTCAACGGCCTCGCCGCCCCCGATGGCCGCGTCTTCATCACCGAAGGCTTCATGCGCAAATATCGCAACCGCGAGGTCTCGGCGGAGGAGCTGACCTCGGTGATCGCGCATGAGTTGGGCCATGTCGCCTTGGGCCATTCGCGCCGCCGCATGATCGACTTCTCGGGTCAGAACGCCCTGCGCGCCGTGCTGATGACAGTGCTTGGCCGCTTCATCCCGTTCATCGGTCCGTGGATCGCCAATCTGATCACCGCCGCACTCGCCGCCCGCCTCAGCCAGCGAGACGAGTTCGAGGCCGATGAATTCGCCTCCGCACTGATGATCAAGGCGGGCTTCGGCACCGAGCCGCAGGTCTCGCTTTTCCACAAGCTCGATGCGCTGACCAAGAACGCGGGCCAGACCACGCCCGCCTGGTTGCTCACCCACCCCAAGACTGAAAAGCGCATCGCCGCGATCGAGGCGAACCAGTTGCGCTGGTCACGCGCAGAGCGCTGATTTTCCTTACTTTCGCCGCGCAGGGCCGCTAATCTGCCCGCGAGGAAGGGCAGCGAATGACAAGCGGGTCTAAAGGGCGGGTGCACAGGCGCCGGGTGTTCTACATTCCGGGCTACGACCCGATTCACCCCCGCCGCTACCGCGAGCTCTACCGCAAGGAAGGCGCAGACCAGGCCCGCATCTCGGGCTACGAGATCGCGCTGGCGCCCAAGCGCGCAGGCGGCCCCTATGGCTGGCACGTCACCTCCACCCAGGACGGCGCAGAGGTCGAGGCCGATGTCGAAGTGCTCGTCTGGTCCGATATCGTGCGCTCATCGATGGGCAAATCGATCCCCGCGACCTACGCGCAACTGATCCGCACCGCATGGGCCTATATCGCCTCCGGCGCGCTGTTCCGGCTGATGAGGCTGCGCAAAGGCCCGGTGATCGCCGCGCTCTACCCGATCGTGGCACTGATCGTGCAGGCGCTGATCGGGTTCGGCCTTGGCTGGGCTACGGCAGCACTCGCATTGACGCGCCTTCCCGGCTTCCCGCTCGACTGGCTCGCAGGCCTCATTCTCGGCGCCGCGATCCTTACCCTCACCCTGCGCTGGTTCCGAGGCAAAGACGGCAAGCTCTTCGCCTATTACCTGATGCATGACTACGCCTTCACCGCACGCTGGGGCGGCGCGAACCCGCCAGAGCTGGAAGCGCGCATGGCCGAGTTCGCCACCCGCATCGAAGACGCCATGCGAGAGGATTGGGATGAAGTCCTGATCGTCGGCCATTCCTCGGGCGCCCATCTCGCCGTCTCGATCCTCGCCGACCTGATCCGCGAGAACCGCCTCCCCAGTTCGGGCTTGTCGAAATATCCCGGGGGTCCGGGGGCAGCGCCCCCGGCGCTCGCCTTCCTCTCGCTCGGTCAGGTCATCCCGATGGTCAGCTACCTCCCCCGCGCCACCCGCCTGCGCGCAGATCTGCAGTTCCTCGCCACGCGGCCCGAGCTGTTCTGGCTCGACGTCACCGCGCCGGGCGATGGCTGCGCCTTCGCGCTCTGCGATCCGGTTGCGGTCTCGGGCGTGGCCCCGGAGGGCCAGATCCAACCGCTGGTGATCTCCGCCGCCTTCACCCAGACTCTCAGCCCTGCACGTTGGAAAGAGCTCCGCTGGCGCTTCTTCCGGCTGCATTTCCAATACCTCTGCGCCTTCGACCGGCCAAGGGATTACGACTATTTCCGCCTGACCGCCGGACCGCTGACCCTGGCCGAACGCTTCCACGGTCGCCCGCCATCGAAAAGCCGGATCACGACGCCCGCGAACCGGTTCTCGAGCGTCACATGAGCCGGCCCTCCCGCCTACCCCCGAAACCGACCCCGCGCCCGGATCGCGTCTCGCTCTGGCGCTATTTCCGGCTGTTCAAATCCGACATCCTCTCCGCCCAGCCCGCGCGCCTCTATCGCGCGTGGATGGCGGAGTTCCGCACGCCGTTCTTCCGCTCCTACATGTGCAACGACCCCGATCTGGTCGATCTGGTGCTCAACAAACGCCCGATGGATTTCCCGAAATCCGACCGAGTGCGCGAGGGGCTGAAACCGCTTCTCCGCGAGAGCGTCTTCATCACCAATGGCGAACAATGGCAGCGCCAGCGCCGGATCATCGACCCGGCGTTCGAGGGCGGCAAACTGCGCGAGACATTCCCGGCGATGTGGGCAGCGGGCGAGGCTTGCGTCGAACGGCTGAAGATGAAGACCGACGCCGAACCGATTGATATTGAAACGGAAACCTCCCACGTCGCGGCCGATATCATCTTTCGCACCCTATTCTCGATCCCGATCGAGGATGAGACCGCCAGCGCCGTCTTCGCAGCCTTCAAGCGCCATCAGCGCGCCTCTCCGGTGGTCAATCTTGGCGCGCTGCTGCCGCTGCCGCGCTGGTTTCCGCGCTTTCATGCGCGCGAGACGAAGCGCACGGCCGCCCATATCCGCGCGCTGATCAAGCGGCTGACGACAGAGCGCGCCGCCAGGATCGCCACCGGCACCGCGCCCGACGATCTGGCGACCAAGATCATGACCACCGCCGATCCCGAAACCGGCGAGACCTTCGACACCGCCGAGATGGTCGATCAGGTCGCGATCTTCTTTCTTGCGGGCCACGAGACTTCGGCTTCGGCGCTGGCATGGGCGCTCTATCTGCTGGCGACGCATCCGGAATGGCAGGATCGAGTGGCCGAAGAGGCAACGACTGCACTGGCGGAAAGTCACAACTTTTCCGTGCTTTCCAAGCTGAAGCTAAACCGCGCAACCTTCCGTGAGACGATGCGGCTTTACCCGCCGGTGCCGATGTTCGTGCGCGAGGCGACCTGCCCGGAAACCTTCCGCAAGCGCGACGTCAAACCGGGCAGTCAGGTGGTCATCTCACCGTGGCACCTGCATCGCCACGAACGGCTATGGGACAATCCCGACGGGTTCGACCCGAGCCGCTGGGAGACCGAGAACGGCAAGTCCTGCCAGCGCCGCGCCTATATCCCGTTCTCCTCGGGCGCGCGGGTCTGCCCCGGTGCAGGATTCGCGATGGCGGAGGGGCCGCTTCTGCTCGCGATGCTGCTGCGGGTGTTTCGGTTCGAGGCTGTCGAGGGCCGCGAGCCTGTCCCTGTCGCGCATCTGACGGTGCGCGGCAAGGACGGGATTTATCTCAGGATTTCCATGCGTTGAGACGCGAAACTCAGTCCCGCACGACGAGATCGGCGGCGCGGCTCTCGCGCGTGATGGTGCGGCCATTGGGCAAGTCGTTTTCCTCGACGCGGCGGCGCGTCTCGGCCAGATCGCAGCCCTGATCGCGCCAGCGTTGAGTCAGCCGCTCGCGCAGCACCTCTTCAGGCAGATCAATGCGGATCGTAAGATCGAAAAGCGGATAGAGATCGCTCCAACCGGGTCGCGTCAGCAGCAGGTAATTGCCCTCGACGATCAGGTATTTCGCCGAGCCCGGCACGTTTGCACCGCCCGGAACGGTGGCGTCCAGATCACGGTCGAAGGTCGGCACCGCCTCGTCCTGACGGCTCGATTTCAGCCGTGCAAGAAGTTGTGAAAACCCCTCCGTATCAAATGTTTCCGGTGCGCCCTTCACGTTACGCAGGCCGCGTGCGTCGAGCCAGTCATTGTCGCGGTGAAACCCGTCCATCGCGACAATCGCCGATTGCTCTCCGAGCGCCTCGGCGAGTTCATGCGCGAGATGCGACTTGCCCGCACCGGGACCGCCGACCAGCCCGATCAGCAGCCGCTCGCCCGGAAGCTGGCGGATATGCGCGGCCAGATCGGCGCGCGGCACCTGCAGCTCGCTCTCCATGAAGGCCCCGTAATCGCCCATCGGGCCGTCGCTATCGCCGAGCCAATCCGGCATCACGACATCGCCTTGATGAACCGTTCCAAAGCTGCGGCCGGGTCGTCTTCGCGCCAGACCTCGTCGCCGAAAGCGAACCAGTCGGTGACGGGGGCGAATTTCGTGACCAATTCCTCGGTCAGCGCGCCTTCGGCCACCACCGGGACTTCGATCACTTCCGACCACCAGGCGAACAGCTCGTGCTCGGCGGGTTCGGCCGTCCCCAGATTGGTCTCGCCGATCGGGCCGAAGCAGACATAGTCGGCCCCCGCCTCGCCCGCGTTCATCCCCTCATGGCGGGAATTGCCGCAGAAACTGCCGACGATCGCGTCGTCACCCAGCTCCTTGCGGCCATAGCGAATCTGCTTCGCGCCATCGATGAAATGCACCCCGTCGAGCCCGTGGCGTTCAACGAGGGCGACATGGGATTCGATGACCAGCGCCACGTCGCGGGCATGGGCCACTTCGCGCATCGCGTCGGCGATCCGACCGATCTCGTATTCGTCGCGGCTGGCGAGCGACAGGCGGATGCAGGCGATCTCATGCGCATCGAGCACCGAGGCCAGTTTCGGCGCGAATTCCTCGGCGTCGAAAGCGGGCGGCGTGATCAGGTAAATCTGCGGGCGGTCTTCGGCCATGGGCAGGCTCCTTTGCGGGTCTTGGGCGCCTATTAACGCAAGCGGCGCGGCCTTGCCAGTGCCAGCTTGCGCGACTAGGAGAGGCGCGAAAGGACCGCCCATGCCCCATACGCCTGAAATTCCCGATCCCGCCCAGCCCGCCTTCATCCTCGTGCGTCCGCAGATGGGCGAGAATATCGGGGCGGCGGCGCGCGCGATGCTGAACTTCTCGCTGCGCAAGATGCGGCTGGTGGAGCCGCGCGACGGCTGGCCCAACCCGAAAGCGGTGGCGATGGCCTCGGGGGCGGCGGGGCAGGTGCTCGACTTCGCGGGCGTCTATGACAGCGTGGCGGACGCGGTCGCCGATTGCGATTACGTCTTTGCCACCACCGCGCGGGGCCGTGAGTTGCCCAAACCCATCTACACGCCCGAGGCGGCGATGGACGAGGCGCGCAAACGCATCGTCGCGGGCCAGAAGGTCGGCGTGCTTTTCGGGCCCGAACGCACGGGGCTGGAGAATGACGACATCTTGCGCGCCAATGCGATCATCACCGTGCCGGTGAACCCGGAGTTCTTTTCGCTCAACCTCGCGCAAGCGGTGCTGCTGTCGGCCTATGAGTATTCGCGCCACACGCTGGAGTCCGTCCCGATCGATCCGGGGCTTGCGGGCCATGATCCTGCAAGCGCGGTCGAGGTCGAGAAGCTGGGCGATCACTTCGAGCAGCGGCTCGAAGAGGCGGGCTTCTTCCACCCGCCCGCGAAGGCCCCGATGATGAAGCGCAACCTGCGCAACATGTGGACGCGCTTCGCGATGACGCGCTCGGAGGTGCAGACACTGCACGGCGCGCTGCGACAAATCCTCCGCGGGCGCGACTGACGCTTGGTGAAAACCGTGGCTTGCGCCATCTTGGCGGCATGTGGCGAGTGATCCGGGTCTCTCTATTGGCGCTTCTGGCGGGCGGGCTTCTGGGCCTGATCGCGCTGTTGTGGTTCTATCCGGTACTGGCGGCGGGGCTATGCCCGCGCTGCTTCGGGCTGGACCGGGCCGCGCCGGGCATTTTCGTCGAGCATGAGATGAGCCGCGCAGAGCGCCGCGATCTGGTCGAGACGGTCGATGCGGCGCGCGACACGGTGGGACGGTTCTATCCGACGCGCGAGGCCCATACCCGCATTCTCGCCTGCACGAGCGACGCCTGCGACCGCCGCCTTGGTGGGCGGGGTGCGGCGGCAGTGACCTATTCGTTCGGGGCCTGGGCGGTGGTGCGCGTGGCCCCGCGCGGGCTGACCGAGACGATCCTCGCGCATGAGCTGACCCATACAGAGACCCATGCCCGGCTGGGGGTGCTGGGTCAGGTACGCGGACGCATGCCTGCGTGGTTCGACGAGGGGTTAGCGGTGCTGGTCTCGAACGATCCGCGCTATCTCGGGCCAGGCTCGGGCATCGGGCGCTGTCAGGCGCTGCCGCGCGCCGACCTGCCCAGCTCGCCTTTCGACTGGGCACCGCAGGCCGGGCGCGACAACCGACTTTATGCCGAAGCCGCCTGCGCCGTGCTGATCTGGGAGACGCATCAGGGCGGGCCGGAGGCCATCCTTGCGCGGCTGGACGACGGGCGCAGCTTTCCCTGAAACGCAGCCATGCGCGAGGCGTGCGCGGATTGCGCTTGACCTGAAGGCGTGTGCGCAGAAAAAGGGGCCATGGCACAGGCACATCTTCATATCGACCTCGACGCAGTGGTCAGCAATTGGCGCGCGCTCGACGCGCAATCGGGTGAGGCGACGCGCACGGCGGCGGTCGTGAAAGCCGACAGCTACGGCTTGGGCGCAGAGCGTATCGCCCCGGCGCTTTACCGGGCGGGTGCGCGGGACTTCTTCGTCGCGCTGGCCGAGGAAGGCGCGAAGCTGCGTCCACATCTGGGCGAAGACGCGCGGATCTTCGTTCTTGGCGGTCATATGGCGGGCGATGCGGGTTTCCTGCGCGACGCGCGGCTGATCCCGATGCTGAACTCTGGCGAACAGGCGCAGCGGCATCTGCAGGCGATCCCCGAAAGCCCCGTGGGCGTACAGCTCGACACCGGGATGAACCGGCTCGGGATGGAGGCTACCGACTGGCAGGCCATCGCCCCGCAGCTGATGGAGCGCGGGATCGAATTGGTGATGAGCCATCTCGCCTGTTCCGACGAACCCGACCACGAGATGAACGCCAAGCAGCTGGC
Source organism: Thioclava sp. IC9 (assembly GCF_002213225.1). Lineage (NCBI taxonomy): Bacteria > Pseudomonadati > Pseudomonadota > Alphaproteobacteria > Rhodobacterales > Paracoccaceae > Thioclava > Thioclava sp. IC9. The sequence continues at coordinate 334,909 of NZ_NBNX01000001.1, read as the reverse complement.
CGAGTTCAAACGCATGACCGACGGTATGGGGTTGAAACGCTCGCTTTCGGCGACGGGCGGCATCCTCTTGGGCCCGGACTATCATTTCGACGTGACACGCCCCGGCATCGGCCTTTACGGCGGGCGCCCCTTCGAAGAGGCGCGCCACGTCGTGACCCTCTCGCTGCCGGTGATCCAGACCCGGATCGTCGAGCCTGGCGAAACCGTGGGCTACGGCAACACCTGGACCGCCGAGCGCGAGACGAAGATCGCGACGCTCTCGGCGGGCTATGCCGACGGAATTCACCGCGTGCTGTCGAACATCACGAACCTTTACGCGGGCGACACGCCCTGCCCGCTGCGGGGCCGCGTCTCGATGGACCTGCTGACGGTGGATGTGACCGATCTCGATACGGTGCCCGACACGCTAGATCTGCTCGGGCCGCATCAGGGTGTCGACACGCTGGCGGATCTCGCGGGCACGATCGGCTACGAGATCCTGACCTCGCTCGGCCCCCGCTATGCCCGCCGCTACGCGGAGCCCGCCGCATGACTGCAACGGCGCTCAGCCGACCGCTGGCCACGCTCGGGCGGGCCACGCTCGCGCTTCTGGCGGAGACGGGGCGGCTGTCGCGCTTCGTGGGCGAGACGCTGAGCCACCTGCTCCGCCCGCCCTTCTACCTGCGCGAATTCTGGCTCGCTTGTCTCAATATCGGCTGGCTGTCGCTGCCGGTCGTGGGGATGACCGCCCTGTTCACCGGCGCGGCGCTGGCGCTGCAGATCTACGCGGGCGGCGCGCGCTTCTCGGCAGAGCAGGTCGTGCCCTCGATCACCGCGATCGGAATGGTGCGTGAACTTGGCCCCGTCCTGGGCGGCTTGATGGTGGCGGCGCGTGTGGCCTCATCCATCGCGGCCGAAATCGGCACGATGAAAGTGACCGAGCAGATCGACGCGCTCACCACGCTCTCGACCAACCCGATGAAATATCTCACCGTGCCGCGCGTGCTGGCCGCGACGCTTTGCGTGCCGATGCTGGTCGGCGTGGGCGACGTGATCGGGATCATGGGCGGCTGGGTGGTCGGCGTGAACCGTCTCGGCTTCAACTCCGCCACCTACCTCAAGAATACGTGGGATTTCCTCGAGTTCTGGGACGTGGGATCGGGCCTCGTGAAAGGCGCGGCCTTCGGCTTCATCGTGGCGACGATGGGCTGCTATCACGGAATGAATTCGGGCCGCGGCGCGCAGGGCGTGGGCCGGGCGACGAAATCGGCGGTGGTCGCCGCCTCGGTCGCGATCCTCGCCGCGAATTACGTGCTGACGGAGGCGTTCTTCTCGGCATGATCACGCTTGAGGCCATAACCAAGAGCTTCGGATCGAAACACGTCCTGCGCGGCGTCGATCTGGTGGTGCCGACGGGGCAATCGACGGTCATCATCGGTGGCTCGGGCACCGGCAAATCGGTACTGCTGAAGTGTATCCTCGGGCTGGTCAAACCCGATAGCGGGACGATCACACTCGACGGGGTCGATGTCCGCACCGGGGAGCGCGACGCCTTCCTCGCCCGCTTCGGGATGCTGTTTCAAGGCGGCGCGCTGTTCGACAGCTTTTCCGTCTGGGAGAACGTCGCTTTCCGCCTGCTGCGCGGCGCGCTGAAGCGCCCCAAGGCGGAAGCGCGCGAGATCGCGGTGGAGAAGCTGCGCCGGGTGGGCCTATCGCCGGATGTCGCCGACCTATATCCGGCGGAACTGTCGGGCGGGATGCAGAAACGCGTCGGCCTTGCCCGCGCGATCGCCGCAGAGCCCGAGATCATCTTCTTCGACGAACCCACCACCGGGCTCGACCCGATCATGGCGGGTGTCATCAACGAGCTGATCCGCGAGATCGTCACCGAGATGGGCGCGACCGCGATGACGATCACCCATGACATGACCTCTGTCCGCGCGATTGCCGACCGCGTTGCAATGCTCCACGCGGGCAAAATTCGATGGGAAGGCCCGATCTCGGAAATGGACGCGACTTCAGACCCTTACGTCCAGCAGTTCATCCACGGACGTGCGGACGGACCGATCGAAACGCTTCGTTAACATACAGGCTGCGGAACCAAGCGAATTTCCGCGCATTCTCCCCAAGTGCTTGATCCGCCAACGAGACTTAAACTCGGACCGGTTCCGGCCAACATCTTCAACAAGGGGACCGGGGGGTTCAGACAATGCAAACCGAACACGTTGGGAGCGCCAATCTAGACCGTATCAACGCGGCGATTGGCCAAGCACTTACCGTCACCGTCGCAATCACCGCACTCGCCGCGATCGGCGCGGTCGCTGCGGCGTCGCTCGGCCTGATGCCGTGGCTCAGTCTCGAGGCGCAATTCGGCGACACTGTCCTGCCTGATTTCGGCGCCTGGCTACAGGTTGGCGCAGCGCTTCTGGCGCTGATCCTGTTGCTCTATCTACCCTCCTGCTCGCGCGTGTCGAAGCTCGAAGGCAGTCATCGGCGGTTCCACGTCGACATGGATGACGTGACCCGCGCCTATCGCAGCGCGCATGATGCGGACCGCGCAGGCGTTTTTGCGCTGTCGGGCGAGTTCGACGCCATGCGCGAACGCATCAGCTATCTGCGCCAGCATCCCGACCTGGGAGGCCTCGAGCCGGAACTGCTGGAACTGGCCGCACAGATGAGCCTGCAATCGCGCGACCTCGCGAAGGTCTATTCCGAGGAAAAGGTCAAACGCGCCCGCGCCTTCCTCGAACAGCGCCAACAGGAGGCGGAGACGCTGAGCGATCAGATCGCGGTCGCCCGTGGAACCTGCACGCAGCTGCGCGAATGGCTGACCGATGTCGAGACCGAGGAGCGCGAGGTGAACGCCGAGTTTCGCCTGCTGGAGCGCGACCTGCGTGACATCCTGCCGCTGCTGGGCTACGAAATCGAAGACGGCCCGCAGCCCAACGTGGTGCCGATCGCGAAGAAAGAATCCAAGTCGTAACGGGGCCGAAGCGTCCCTCGGGAAGAGCGCCGGTCGATGCTGAAACTCGCCAATCTGGCGCTCTTGCTGCTCTTTCCCCTCGCATGGGCCGCGCCGCTTCTGCGCGCGGGGCTCTTGCCCTTCTTCGGGCTGGAGGAAATCTCGGTGCTCAGCGGGCTGCAGACGCTGTGGCGGACGGATGTGTTTCTCGCCCTGCTCGTCAGTTTTCTGGCCCTGTTTGCCCCCTATCTGAAGGTGATCGGCGTCGCGCTGATCCAGTTCGATCTGGCCTCGCCGCGCCTGCTGCCGACGCTGAACGTCTTGGGCAAACTGGCGATGGCCGACATCTTCCTGATCGCGATCTATATCGTGGTGGCGAAAGGCGTGGGCGTCGGGCGGCTCGAGACGGCTTGGGGGCTGTACCTGTTTACCGGATGCGTCGCGGCCTCTTTCGCGATCTCGCACCTGGAAATGAAAAAGGCGCCGCGAGGGTGATCCCCCGGGCGCCTTTCGCGTCCGTTCAACCGATCAATGGACCGAGACCGGGTCCAGATCGTTCTGCCGGGCCAGCGAGAAGGCCAGCTTGCGGTCCTTCACCAGCGCGAGCCGTTCGCCATCGCTGTCATGGACGGCATAGAGGTGATCGACATCGTCCAGTTCGGCCCGGATTTCCTCGGGCAGATCGACGACCGCCACTTCGCGGACATAGACGATGGGATGTTCGGCCTTATCGCCGAAATCGTATTCCGTATTCATTGCGCTTTTCCTTTCCTGCCTGATTATTTCCGCTCGATCGGGATGGTCTGCACGATCGTTTCGGGCGGCGCCCTGTTCAGATCGACATGCAGTAGACCGTTCTCGATCGTGGCGGCTGCGACCTCGACCCCTTCGGCGAGCACGAAGCTGCGCTGAAAGGCCCGTGCGGCGATCCCGCGATGAAGGAACAGGCGGTCGCCCTCCTCCTCGCTTTGACGGCCGCGGATCACGAGGGCCCGGTCTTCGAGGGTGATCGCGAGGTCTTCCTCTCGGAAGCCTGCCACTGCGAGCGTGATGCGGAACGCATCCTCGCCGCGTTGTTCTATGTTATACGGCGGATAGGCATCCGATCCCTTGGCGGTGCGTTCCACCAGCCGTTCCAGCTGGTCGAAGCCCAGCAGGTAGGGATGTGCGCCAAAACTCAGTTTCGTCATTCGGCAAGCCCTTGATCAAGCGACGTTGCAAGTTCGGGCCCCGATCTTCGGCAGCCCACTAGTCAAATATGGGCGGCGTGGAAGCCCCCTGCAAGACCCCGCCGTCCATTTACGCTAAGGGCAAATTTTCTCCTAAGTCGTTCGAAACCTGTTATATTGACCCTCCCCCCTGACGGGCCCAGCCGAGTCGGGCGGAGGGTAAATCGCGCAACCAGAACCGGATGATACGGATATGAACGCCCATCTCGAGATGGATCATGAAGAAGTGCTGCGGGTGAAGCTGGAAGTGCTGCGGCGTGAACACCGCGATCTGGACGAGGCGATCTCCGCCCTCACGCAGGCGGTGCATTCCGATCAGCTGCGCCTCGTGCGACTGAAAAAGCAGAAGCTGGCCCTGAAAGACGAGATCGCGCGGATCGAAGACCAGCTCACGCCCGACATCATCGCCTGATCCCCGAATTGATCCCGATCCGATCGGCGCTGCAGCCCTGCCGGGGCTTGCCGCGACGGCACAGATTCCTATAGTGCGCGCTCCATCTGAAAAGGGGGCGTCATGAGCGTGAAAGTGGGAATCATCATGGGCAGTCAGTCCGACTGGACCACGATGAAAGAGGCGGCGGAAATCCTCGACGAACTCGGTGTGGAATACGAGGCGAAGATCGTCTCGGCCCATCGCACCCCCGACAGGCTCTGGTCCTACGGCAAGACCGCCGTGGAGCGTGGTCTGCACGTCATCATCGCAGGCGCGGGCGGTGCCGCGCACCTGCCCGGCATGATGGCCTCGAAAACCCGCGTGCCGGTGATCGGCGTGCCGGTGCAGACCCGGGCGCTCTCGGGCGTCGACAGCCTCTATTCCATCGTGCAGATGCCCAAGGGCTTCCCCGTCGCGACGATGGCGATCGGCGCGGCGGGCGCCGCCAATGCGGGCCTGATGGCCGCTGCCATCCTTGCGGTGTCGGACAAGGATCTGGCGAAGCGGCTCGATGGCTGGCGCGAGAAGCTCTCGGCCTCGATCAAGGAGGAGCCGGAAGATGAGTGAGCCCCTGCCCTATGGATCGGTGATCGGCATCCTGGGCGGCGGTCAGCTGGGACGGATGCTCTCGGTCGCGGCCTCGCGTCTGGGCTACAAGACCCACATCTTCGAGCCGGGCGCGAGCCCGCCCGCAGGTGACGTGGCCCATGCGGTGACGACTGCGCCCTATGAGGACGAGGCCGCGCTACGCGCTTTCGCCCAAGCCGTGGACGTCATCACCTACGAGTTCGAGAATGTCCCGACTTCGGCGCTCGATCTGCTGGAAAGCCTCAAACCGATCCGCCCCAACCGCAAGGCGCTCGCCGTCAGCCAGGACCGTCTGGTGGAGAAAGCCTTCCTCAACGACCTGGGCCTCGCCACAGCACCTTTCGCCGCCGTGGACGATATCGAGGACCTCACGGAAGCGATCGCCGAGATCGGCTGCCCCGCGATCCTGAAGACCCGACGTTTCGGCTATGACGGCAAGGGACAGGTGGTGATCAACGCGCCCGAAGAGGCTGCCGCCGCGCTGGAGGACATGAAGGGCGCGCCTGCGATCCTCGAAGGCTTCGTGGAGTTCTTCAAGGAAATCTCCGTGATCGGCGCGCGCGCCGAGGATGGCGCGATCTCCTGCTACGATCCGGGCCAGAACAAGCATGAGGGCGGCATCCTGCGCACCACGCTGGTGCCCGCCGCGATCACTGACAGCCAGCGCACCGATGCGGTACTGCTGGCGGCGAAGATCCTCAACAAGCTCGATTATGTCGGCGTGATGGGGGTCGAGCTGTTCGTCACCCGCGACGCGCTGATCGTGAACGAGATCGCCCCGCGCGTGCATAATTCCGGCCACTGGACGCAGGCGGGCTGCGCGGTCGACCAGTTCGAGCAACATATCCGGGCCGTGACCGGCTGGCCGCTGGGCGATGGCGGGCGCCATTGCGACGTCGAGATGGAGAACCTGATCGGCGACGACATGGACCGCGTGCCGCGGCTGGCGAAGCTCGCGCGGTATCAGATCCATCTCTATGGCAAGGCCGAGGTGAAGCCGGGCCGCAAGATGGGCCATGTGAACCACATCCTGTAAGTGAAAAAGGCGCCCATCGCGGGCGCCTTTCTCTTATATCGCACGATCACTTATGTCGCACGATCACTTCGCAGACCATGTGAAGCGCGTGCCCCACGGGTCTGCCACGCTGTCGCCATAGGCCTCGCGGAAGGCGGCAAGCGGCTCGGCATCGGCCTTCAGCCCCACCTCGGCCAGACCGGTCACGGGCTGGTGACGTTCCTTGGCGCCGCGGCTGTTCCAGATATTGGTCGCGAGGTGGTGATGATAGCCGCCCCAGCCGTGGAAATTCGCTCCCGGATAGCGGGCCATCACATCCGCACCGAGCGTCTCGGCATAGAACGGCTCCGCCGGATCGAGCGCACCGACCTGCAGGTGAACGTGCCCGATCACCGAACCCTTCGGCGCGCCGCGCCACGGGCCGCGGGCCTGCGCCATCACGTCAGCCAGATCGAGCGGGTCGGTCACCATCGCGATCATCCCGTCCTTGCGCGGCCAGTCTTCGCGGGCACGGTCACGGTAGATCTCGATCCCGTTGCCTTCGGGGTCGTGCAGATAGACCGCCTCGCTCACGAGGTGATCGGACGCCCCGTCGAGCCGGATGCCTTTCTCGGCGGCGTGGTTCAGCCACGCGCCCAGATCGGCGCGGTCGGGCAGCAGAAAGGCGGTGTGAAACAGTCCCGCCTCTGCCCGGCTCGATTTGCGCGCCTCCGGGTCGGCTTTCAGGATCACGAGCACCTTGCCATCGACGCCGTAACGCGCCTCGGCAGTGTCGCCCCCGATCCGCTCCAGTCCGAGCACGCTCTCGTAGAACGCGCCCACCGCCGGGAGGTCACGGACCACGAGGGTCACATGGCCGATTTCGACATTTGCATCACTGGTCGCCATCGTCTCCTCCTGTCATTTCCGGCTCAAAGGGCGCAGCGCATAGGCGCCGTCACCCAGAGCAGCGAGCGTGAATTGCACGATGGCCCACATCACCGGATATTCCCAGCCGCCGCCTTGGTTCGAGAATCCGAAGCCGTTGCCCCAGTGCGCCGTGAAGGCCGCGCCGAGCAGGATGAACCCGAGCCCGAAAGAGACGATCCGCGCATAGATGCCGGTGAGCAAGGCGATACCGCCGAGGATTTCCGCCGTCATCGTCACGATGCCGAGCCAGCCGGGCAAACCCAGCGATTCAAAGAAACCCATCGTGCCGGCCGGAGTGAAAACGAAAAGCTTCGTCAGGCCGTGGGTGAGAAACAGCGCCCCGGTCAGAAGGCGCAAAACGAGGATGCCGTAGGGGGCGAGTTTGGTGTCGATCATGGTCTATCTCCTGCAACCGCACTCTGTGCGCGGTGTGTTCGCGTTACAGCGAGGAAATTAGTCGTTCCGTTAGTGAATAAAATGGATATTATCTGGAATGACTTTTACCATTTTGTTCTGAATAGCGATGGATATCACCGAACAGCTCCGCGCCTTCGTCGCGACCGCCCGCGCCGGCTCTTTCACCGCGGGGGCGGAGCAACTGGGCATCTCCAATCGGCTCGCCTCGAAATACGTGGCCGAGCTGGAGGACCGCCTTGGCACGCGGCTGTTGCAGCGCACGACGCGGCGGATCGGGCTGACCCCTGCGGGCGAACGGCTGCTGGCCGATGCGCCGGGCGTGCTCGACGGGCTCGACGATCTCTTGGGCGCGGTGTCCGAACAGTCGCGGGGTTTTTCCGGCGCGCTGCGGATCTCCGCGCCGGTCACTTTCGGGGAGGTCTATCTGGCCGAGATGCTCGCGCGCTTCGCCGCACCGCACCCCGATCTGGTGATCGATCTGACGCTCTCGGATGCACCGACCGATCTGGCCGCCGAGGGGATCGACCTCGCTTTCCGGATCGGGCAGCTGCGCGATCAGGCTCTGCGGGCGCGCAAGCTGGGCGAGATCGGGATGCGCGTCGTGGCCTCTCCGGCCTATCTCGAACGGGTGGGCCGTCCTGCGAAGATCGCCGATCTGACCGATTACCGCTGCATCCATGACAGCAATCACAGCGCGATCCCGCATTGGCGGCATCGTGAGAGCGGCGAGATCACCACCCTGCCCGTTCCCGCGCAAATCCGCGTCAACAGCGCCCGCGCGGCCTGCGAGCTGGCGCTGGCGGGCCACGGCATCGCCTATGGGCCGGACTTCGTGCTGGGCCCCGAAATCGCAGCGGGGCGGCTGGTCTCGCTCTTTCCGGAGGAGATGCTGCTGCGCATCCCGATTCACGCGGTCTATCTCGACGGGCCGCGGCTGCCGCGCAAGCTGCGCGCGTTGATCGAGTTCGCCTACGAGGATACGCGCCCCTTCCGGGCCTGAGCGCTCAGCCCTTGACCGTCGCCGTCACGCCGCGCGTGGCCGACGTCTCGGACCGCTGTGCGCCTTGGGCGCGCTGGTCCATTATGTCCTCGACGAAAAGGCTCAGAAGCGCGCCGCGTCCGTTCACCCCGGCTTTGCGGTAGATTGCCGCGCTCTGCGCCTTGGCGGTGCCTTCGGAGGTCCCGCGAAGGGCCGCGATTTCCGCCGTGCTGAGCCCCTTGATCGCGAACAGCGCGACGTCGCGCTCTGCCGCCGTGAGGCCCCAGTCCGAGAAGCGTTCTTCCAGAAGGTCTTCGAAGGCCGAGGTCGCCCGGTCCAGGCGCGCCTGCGCCCGCGCCCCCTCGCGTAGTGCCCCCGCCAGAGCGAACGCCCCGAGCGCGAGGCCCAGAACGAGGCCGAGCGCGGCGCCGATTTCGAGGAATTCGCGGTTCTGCCAACTGATCGGCGCCGGGTAGAGACCGAAGATCGACAGCAGGATGTCGGAGATGAAGAACAGCGCGCAGACAGCCTGAAAGAGCAGGATCGCCCCCACAAGCACCGCCCGGCGCAGCCGCGACGTCATAGCGCCGCTCCCGTCGACCGCTGCGGGGCGTCAATCATCCGCACTGTCTCCGCCGCTATCGCTGCTATCGCTGCCCCCGCCATCGTCGCTGCCGCTGTCGTGGCTTCCGCCATCGTCGCTGCCGGCGCTGGACCCGCTGTCGGATCCGCTATCCGAGTCGCTGCCGCCATCGTCCGACCCGTCGTCGGAGCCGTCTCGTCCGGATGTGGCGCCCTGTCCGGCATAGGAGCTCGATCCGTTCCCGCCCAATGGCGTGTCGTTCAGGATCGGCCTGCGGCTGGAGCGTGACAGATCGCGCAGGATCTCGCCGCTGCGCGGATCGAGGACGATCTCGCGCTCGACACCTGCCCGGGTGCCGGTGATGCGCACGCGGCCCAACAGGGTCCGCTGTACGTCGATGCCATGATAGCCGTAATCTTCGAGCTGTCGGGTGACCGCCTCACTGGCGCTCTCGGCACGGGCGAGGCCGGGCGCGAAAGGCACGCTCAACGCGCCGATCAACGCGGCTATCGCCAAGTCTCTGCGCAATCTCATCGGCTCCTCCTCCCGCGCGGATACGCGGCTCTTGCGGGGATTATGCCCGGCGCAGGGAGCGCCGGGCAAGTCCGTTCGGATCAATCGTCGTTGCTGTCATGCGAGCCGCCGTCATCCGACCCGCTGTCATGCGAGCCGCCGTCGTCGGAACCGCTGTCATCCGAGCCGCCATCGTCCGAGCCGTGGTCGTCCGAACCGTGATCGGAATCCGACATGGTGTGATCGCCGTCGCTGCTGTCATCCATGCCCTGATCGTCGCTACCGTTATGGTCGTCTTCGCTGCCGTCGTAGAAATCTTCCGACTGCTGACGGACGCTGACGCCCTGCGTCATGTCCTCGCCCGCGCGCGTCCGGTAGGTTTCCTGTTTCTGGATCTTGCCGGTCTCGCGGTCATAGACCACTTCGATCTTGGTGCCGTCGGGGTTGTAGCCCTCGGCCTTGACCTGGGTCGGACCGACCTTGATCTCGATGCTGGTGAAGCCATTGGCCTGAAGATCGGCGGCGATGCCGTCCGTGGACACTTCAGCCTGCGCCATATGCGCTGAGACCGCGAATGCCGCGAGTACGGCGAGGGTAGATTTCATCTTCATCGTCTCTCTCCTCCGATGGGAATTGCGCCGCGGGCTGCGACGTCGGGGGAGAGGGTCGGCGGACAGGGCCCGCCGGTCCATTGACAATTGGGTTATGTCAGCACATTCGGCCTGCCGTTGCAGGACATAAACCTGAGTTTATGCCTGCATATCGAAGCCGAGATGCTTCGCGACGGCGAAAATGTCCTTATCGCCGCGCCCGCACATGTTCATCACGATGATATGGTCCTTGGGCAGATCGGGAGCGATCTTCATCACATGGGCCAGCGCGTGCGAGGGCTCGAGCGCGGGGATGATCCCTTCGAGACGGCAGGAGAACTGGAACGCCTCCAGCGCCTCCTTGTCGGTGATGTTCACGTATTCGGCGCGCCCGGTGTCGTGCAGCCAGCTATGCTCCGGCCCGATTCCCGGATAGTCGAGCCCGGCCGAGATCGAATGCCCTTCGAGGATCTGCCCGTCCTCGTCCTGCAGCAGATAGGTCCGGTTGCCATGCAACACGCCCGGACGCCCGCCGGTGAGCGAGGCGCAATGCTCCATCTTCTCGTCGACGCCGTGACCGCCGGCTTCGACGCCGATGATGCGCACGGATTTGTCGTCGAGGAACGGGTAGAACAGGCCCATCGCGTTCGAGCCACCGCCGATCGCCGCGATCACGGTGTCGGGCAGACGGCCCTCGCCTTCCTGCTCTTCAAGCTGCCAGCGCACTTCCTTGCCGATGATCGACTGAAAATCGCGGACCATCGCCGGATAGGGGTGCGGACCGGCCACCGTGCCGATGCAGTAGAACGTGTCGCGCACATTGGTCACCCAGTCGCGCAGCGCATCGTTCATCGCGTCTTTCAGCGTGCCGCGGCCCGATTTGACGGGCACGACCTCGGCGCCCAGCAGGCGCATCCGGAAGACGTTGGGCGCCTGACGCTCGACATCGGTCGCCCCCATATAAACCACGCATTTGAGGCCGAATTTCGCGCAGACCGTCGCGGTCGCCACGCCATGCTGGCCCGCGCCGGTCTCGGCGATGATCCGGGTTTTGCCCATGCGCCGTGCCAGCAGGATCTGCCCCAGCACGTTGTTGATCTTATGCGCGCCGGTGTGATTCAGCTCGTCGCGCTTGAGATAGACCTTCGCGCCGCCCAGCTCTTCGGTGATGCGGGGCGCGAAATACAGCGGCGACGGACGGCCGACATAGTGCTTCCACAGATCGTCCATTTCCGCCCAGAAATCGGGATCGGTCTTGGCCTTCTCGTATTCCTCTTCGAGCGCGAGGATCAGCGGCATCAGCGTCTCGGACACGAAGCGGCCACCGAAAATGCCGAACCGCCCATTCTCGTCGGGCACATTCATGAAGGAATTGATCAGATCGTCAGCCATGGCTCACCTCGCGCTTTTCGTGACGACGGGTCTAGCGTCAAAGCGGGGCAAGATAAATCCCTGCCCCGGCCTCAGACCAAAAATACTCGATTGCGCCGGGCCCGGCTACGCCCCGTCGGCCCCCTGACGCGCGGCGTGGACGAAGGCGCGGATTTTCTCGGGGTCTTTCACGCCCGGCGCGCTTTCCACGCCGGAAGAGACATCGACCTGCCGCGCGCCGGTCAGCAGGATCGCTTCGGCCACGTTTTCGGGCGTCAGCCCTCCGGCCAGCATCCACGGTTTTTCCCATTTGCGCCCGGCGATCAGCCGCCAGTCGAAGGAAAGCCCGTTACCGCCCGGAAGCTCCGCCTCTTTCGGCGGCTTGGCATCGAGCAGGATCTGGTCGGCCACCGCCTCATAGTCCGCGATCTTCGGCAGATCGGCCGCATCCGCGACGCCCACCGCCTTCATTACGGGCAGACCGAACTTGGCGCGGATCTCAGATACCCGCTCAGGCGTCTCGGAGCCGTGAAGCTGGATCATGTCAAGCGGCACGGCCTCCGTGATCTCGGTGAGAAGCTCGTCGCTCGGGTTCACAACCAGGCCAACCTTGGCGATGCCGGGTTCCACCTCCTGCGCCAACTCGCGCGCCTCGGCGATCTCCAGATGACGCGGGGATTTCGGGAAGAAAACGAACCCAACATAGCGCGCACCCGCCTCGACGGCGGCGGCGATATCCTCGGCCTTGCGCAGCCCGCAGATCTTGACCCGGGCGAGACCCTGCGCGTTGCGGTCTATGGCGACGGTCGGCATCTCAGCGCGAGGGCTGGTCGAGCAGCGCCAGCACGTCGTCCTTCGGGCCGGTCTTGTCGTGGCGCAGGGTTTGAACCTCCGCCTCGAGCTTGCGGGCCTTGCGGTTCGACTGGCGGGCATCGCGGCGCAGACGCGCCTCGCGCGCCCATTCCCAGACGAAACCGATCAGCAGGCCGATCAGAACGCCCGCGAGGATCACGAGGAACAGCGGCACCTGAACAGCCCAGTCCCAGCCAAGGAAGCTGCCCGCCTCGAGCGGCAGCACCCGCAGCGTGACGATTTGACGATTGGCCAGCGCCAGTCCGATCAGGACCACGGCGAGCAGGCCGAGAAACAGCAGCCGAAGCGCTCGAATCATTAGCTCTTATTCCTCTTTCCCGTTCAGCCGGTCGCGCAGCAGCTTACCGGTCTTGAAGAAGGGTACATGTTTTTCCTCGACCTCAACCGCTTCGCCGGTGCGCGGGTTCCGACCGGTGCGCGCGTCGCGCTTCTTGACGGAAAAAGCCCCGAAGCCGCGCAGCTCGACGCGGTCGCCCGAGGCGAGCGCCTCGGTGATCTCGTCGAAGATCGTATTCACGATCTTCTCGACATCCCGCTGGTAAAGATGCGGATTCTCCTCGGCAATCTTCGTGATCAACTCAGAGCGGATCATCTTGTTATCTCCCCCACGGGCTTGGCCGGGTGAGCTCCCGGCTCTCACATGCGTCAGAGTGCAATTATAGGACCAATCGGGTCAGCGCGGAACAGCAAAGACCCGGAAAATCCACGTAAAATCGAGCCCCTAGCGGTCTGCCGCCGATAGAACCGCCTTCGCAATCGCAGAAAATCGGCCGATCGCCCGCCCACGCGTCACCCTGTGCGCGAATCGCTGTTGCACATCGCCAAGCCTTTGCAGGAACGAAAAAGGCCCCGCCAAACGGCGGGGCCTCCGGATGGACCGAGCGGTCCGATCTCTTACTTGTCGCCCTTGAGCGCGGCGCCCAGGATGTCGCCCAGCGACGCACCCGAGTCCGACGAGCCGTACTGTTCCACGGCTTCTTTCTCTTCAGCGATCTCGCGCGCCTTGATCGACACACCCAGCTTGCGGGTCTTGGAGTCGACGTTGGTCACGCGGACATCGACGTGATCGCCAACCTGGAAGCGCTCGGGGCGCTGGTCGGCGCGATCGCGGGCGAGGTCCGAACGGCGGATGAACGACTTCATGCCGTTGTATTCCACCTCGACGCCACCGTCTTCGATCGCGGTCACGGTCACGGTCACGATCGAACCACGCTTCACGCCGTCAACGGCATCCGAGAACGTGTCGGCGTCGAGCGCCTTGATCGAGAGCGAGATACGCTCCTTGTCGGTGTCCACTTCGGTGACAGCGGCCTTGACCATGTCGCCTTTGCGGTAGTCCTGGATCGCATCCTCGCCACGCTGTTCCCAGCTGAGGTCCGAGAGGTGAACCATACCGTCGATGTCGTTCTCGAGGCCAACGAACAGACCGAACTCGGTGATGTTCTTGACTTCGCCTTCGATGACGGTGCCGACCGGGTGGGTCTCTGCGAAGACTTCCCACGGGTTGCGCATGGTCTGCTTGAGACCCAGCGAGACGCGGCGCTTCGCGGTGTCGATCTCGAGGACCATGACGTCGACTTCCTGGCTCGTCGAGACGATCTTGCCGGGGTGGACGTTCTTCTTGGTCCAGGACATCTCGGACACGTGCACGAGACCTTCGACACCCGGCTCCAGCTCGACGAACGCGCCGTAGTCGGTAATGTTGGTCACGCGGCCGGTATGCACCGAACCCAGAGCGTACTTCGATTCCACCGAGTCCCACGGATCCGACTGCAGCTGCTTCATGCCGAGCGAGATGCGGTGGGTTTCCTTGTTGATCTTGACGACCTGGACCTTGACGGTCTCGCCGATCGACAGGATCTCGGACGGGTGGTTCACGCGGCGCCATGCCATGTCGGTGACGTGCAGCAGACCGTCGACGCCGCCCAGATCAACGAACGCACCGTATTCGGTGATGTTCTTGACCACACCATCGACGACCTGACCTTCGGAGAGGTTGGCGATGACTTCGGCGCGCTGTTCGGCGCGGCTCTCTTCGAGGATCGCACGACGCGAGACAACGATGTTGCCACGACGACGGTCCATCTTGAGGATTTGGAACGGCTGCTTGAGACCCATGAGCGGGCCAGCGTCACGCACCGGGCGCACGTCAACTTGCGAGCCGGGCAGGAACGCGACAGCGCCGCCCAGATCGACGGTGAAGCCGCCTTTGACGCGACCGAAGATGGCGCCTTCGACGCGCTCTTCCTTGGCGTAAGCCGCTTCGAGACGATCCCATGCCTCTTCGCGGCGGGCTTTCTCACGCGAGATCACGGCTTCGCCGCGGGCGTTCTCGACACGGTCGAGATACACTTCGACTTCGTCGCCGACTTCGATCTGCGGAGCCTCGCCGGGGTTGGCGAATTCTTTCAGTTCGACGCGGCCTTCCATTTTGTAGCCGACATCGATGATGGCCTGGCCCGCCTCGATGGCGATGACCTTGCCTTTAACAACCGAACCTTCGTTCGGGGTGTCGATTTCGAGGCTCTCGTTCAGAAGGGCTTCGAATTCGTCCATGGTTGCATTTTGCGACATGCGTTCAGATTTTCCTTTTCATCTTCGGTTTTCTGGCCTTGCGGTTGGCTCCGCCGGTCTTTCGTTGGAATGTCCGTGCTGCAATAGCGCACAGGCCGGGTGAGTCCCGACCTGCCTCAGACCGCGCCGATATAGGCGCGATCAACCATTATCGCAAGCATTTATTGCGTCCTGAGCAGGCCGTGGCGGCCTCTCGCTCAACCGTGGCTCGCACTGGCGAGAGCGGCCTTGACGTCGCCCAGCATCCACGACGAAAGCGGGGCCGCGCTGGCGGGATAGGTCGCGATCACCGATCCGTCGCGGCCCAGCAGCACCTTGTTGAAGTTCCAGCTCGGCTCGAACCCCTCGGTGTCATGCATGTAGCGGTAGAACGGATGCGCCTGCGGCCCCTTCACCTTGGCCAGCTGCGCCATCGGCAACTCGGCCCCGAAGGTCAACGCGCAATAGCGCTTGGCCTCCTGCGCGGTGGAGAGTTCCTGATGGAAATCGTTCGACGGCACGGTCAGAACGACCAGCCCGTCGCGTCCGTAGGTCTCGGACAGTTTCTGCAACTCGGTGAACTGGGGCGCGAAGCCGCATTTGGATGCGGTATTGACCACGAGCACGACCTTGCCACGAAAATCGGAGAGCGACACTTTTCCGCCTTCGACCAGATCGAAGGACAGATCGCCCGGCACCGGCGTCGCGGAGTGCGCCTTGACCCGGAGCGGTTCGGGAAGCGGACTGTCGGCCCACGCCGGAGCGGTCAGGGACGCGGCGCCAAGACAGATGCAGGCCAAAGCCAGGGGCAAGCGCATCGGACCTTCCTCATGTAGTTTCCACGTACCGCTAACGCAGCGAGGCGGGAAAAGGTTCACCATTTCGTGATTATATATTTCGGATGTTTCTTTTCCTCAATCGCAAATGCGATCGACGCGGCGATATTTCGGCACCGGGAATTCCGGTATTTCCATGGGATCACGGGGCTTTACGCCAGGGCGCACCGCTTCCGGTGCGGTGGTCACGCTGTCGAAATCGAGCGCGAGGCGCTGGCAAATTCCGAGGCTTTTCTGCGCTATCGCCCCCAGATCGCTCAGATCGACCAGATGCCCGCCCTTTCGCGCGAAGCCCGTGACGCCGAAATCGAGCGGCGGATCGAGGCGCAAGCGCTCGGTGTCGGGACCGAAGAGCGTCGCACCGCCTTTCCAATCCCCGGCAGGCCCAAGCGCCACCTGCAGCTCGAACCGGCCCGGCGGCACCAAAAGGCGAAAGAACTCCCCACCCTGCGCATAGGCCCCCATCACGTCCTGCCCGGTCATGGCATCGCGCAGCACGATGTAGAGATCGCGATCCGGGGCGGATTTGATCTGCAACGGCATGGTGCGCGGCAGGTCCGTCTCGCTCCATAACAGGCCCTGCGGGCGCTCCTCGGCGGTCGCCTGAGAGGCTAGAACCAGCAAGAGGAGCCCCCAGCGCAGCATCGCCGCCCCCTAGTCCAGATCGCCCGCGCGGCGGGCCTCGATCTGATCGGCGGCGCGGGCGACCGCCTCTTCGATGCTGAGGTCCGACGTGTCGATCACGAGCGCATCCACGGCCGGGCGCAGCGGGCTGTCGGCGCGGCCCATGTCGCGAGCGTCGCGCTCGCGCACCTGTTCGAGCACGTCGGCCTCATCGCCGCCGAGCTCGAGCCAGCGCCGATGCGCGCGCACCTCCGGCGAGGCGGTGACGAACAGTTTCACCTCGGCCTGCGGGCAGATCACCGTGCCGATGTCGCGCCCGTCGAGCACCGCACCGCCCTCTCGCGCCGCGAAATCGCGCTGAAACGCCACCAGAGCCGCGCGCACCTCGGGGATCGCGGCGACGATCGAGGCCGCCTGCCCCGCTTCCATCGTGCGCAGATCGTCGCGCTCCAGATCCTCGGGGCGGAGCGCCTTGGCCGCGGCGATGGGCTCCAGCCCCTCGGTCTCGGATTTCATGCCGACCGCGCGATAGAGTGCACCGGTATCGAGATGCGCCAGCCCAAACTGCTCGGCCACGGCGCGGCTGATCGTGCCCTTGCCAGCCGCGGCGGGGCCATCGATGGCGACGGTAAAGCGCATGAACGGTCCTTTCTTCTCACAGCGACGCGGACAGCCGCCCTGCCCGGCTCAGCTTTCGCGGACGATCTCCGCACCCAGCTGCGCCATCAAATCTTCGAAGATCGGGAAGGAGGTTGCAATGGGCGAGCCGTCATCGACCGAGACCGGCTTCTGCGCAGCCATGCCCAGTACCATGAAGCTCATTGCGATCCGGTGGTCGAGATGGGTCACCGCGGTGCCGCCGCCCGGAACGCCTTCGGGGCCGCAGCCATGCACGATCAGCGTATCCTCGTCTTCCTCGATCTTGACGCCGTTGGCTTCCAGCCCGCGCGCCATCGCGTCGATCCGGTCGCTTTCCTTCACGCGCAGCTCATGCACGCCGGGCATGCGCGTCACGCCTTCGGCAAAGGCTGCGACGACCGAAAGAACGGGATATTCGTCGATCTGGGAGGAGGCGCGCTCGGCGGGCACGTCGATCCCGTGCAGCTTGGAATAGCGCACGCGCAGATCGGCCACCGGCTCGCCGCCCTCTTCGCGCTCGTTCTCGAAGGTCAGGTCCGCGCCCATCTCGCGCAACGTGATGAAGATCCCGTTGCGGGTTGGGTTCTGGCTGACGCCCGGCACCACGATCTCCGAGCCCGGCACGATCAGCGCAGCGCAGACCGGGAAGGCCGCCGAAGACGGATCGCGCGGCACGGCGACCTCCTGAGCCTTCAACTCAGGCTGGCCCTGCAACGTGATCACATGGCCCTGATCGGTCACTTCGGTGGTGATCTCGGCGCCGAAGCCGCGCAGCATCCGCTCGGTATGATCGCGGGTCGGGGTCTTCTCGATCACGACGGTCTGACCCGGCGCGTTCAGCCCCGCCAGCAGCACCGCCGATTTCACCTGCGCAGAGGCCATCGGCGTCGCATAGCGCACGGGCGCCGGGCTCGGCGCGCCGAGTATGGTCATCGGCAGACGACCGCCATGACGCCCGAAAGCTTGCGCGCCGAACAGACGGATCGGATCGGTGACGCGGCCCATCGGGCGTTTGCGCAAAGACCCGTCGCCGGTGAAGGTCGCCACGATCGGCGAGGTCGCCATCGCGCCCATGATCAGGCGCACGCCGGTGCCGGAATTGCCGCAATCGATGACATCCTCAGGCTCGGCGAAGCCGCCCACGCCAACGCCATGCACCGACCAGCTGCCGGGACCGTGCTGCGTGACCTCGGCGCCGAAGGCGCGCATCGCCTTGGCCGTGTCGAGCACGTCTTCGCCTTCGAGCAGGCCGGTGATCTTCGTCTCGCCCACCGAGAGCGCGCCGAGGATCAGCGCGCGATGGCTGATCGACTTGTCGCCGGGAACCTCCGCCGTGCCCTTGAGGGGACCGCAGGCGTGCGAGGTCATTTTGATCGGTGTGCCGTGGCCGGACATGATGCCTCCCTAATTTCAACGCGCCCCTGTTAGCGCGATCTGGCGGGAGGCGGAAGGGCTCAGATCCGCCGATAGGTCAGGTAATGCGGCTTGCGGCCCTCACGCAGCGCTTTCTGTTCGTAGCGCGTCGAGAGCCAGTCCGCCCACGGTGTATCCCAATCGCCGGAAACCGGCTGCGGATCGTCGAAATCGAAGGCGGCGGGCACCTCGAACAGCGGCTCGAATCCGGCCTGCGGGACTTCTTCGACCGTCTGGCGGACATAGTCGGGGATGTCGGTCGCCACGCGGAATTCCGATCCCGGTTTCAGCGCGCGGTGCAGCGGTTCGAGATGCTCCTGCGTCACGAAGCGCCGACGATGGTGCTTCGATTTCGGCCACGGGTCTGGATAGAGGAGAAACGCCTTCGAGATCGAGCCCTCGGGCAGCACATCCATCAGGTCGCGCGCATCGCCGGGATGGACCGAGACATTCGGTATTTTCTCGCGCCGCAGCTTACCTAGAAGCATCGCCACGCCATTGACGAAAGGCTCGCAGCCGATGAATTCCACGTCCGGATAGGTCTGCGCCATGTGGGCGAGATGTTCGCCCCCTCCGAAGCCCACTTCGAGCCAGACCGGCTTGCCCTTGAACCGCATCTCCATGTCGAGCGGCTCGCGGTCGGGGTTCTCCTCCCAACCGACGGGACCGGGCAGACGGCCCGGCAGGTCCTCGCGCAGATATTCCTTCTGCGCCTTGTTCAGCGTCTTGCCGTGACGGCGACCATAGAAGTTGCGCCAGGGCTGTTCGGGGGTGTCATTCTCGCTCATGAGAGGGGCCTCTAGCGGCGTCTCTCCAAAGGTTCAAGCCTTCTGAATGAGGAACAGCCCCAAGCACATGAAACCGATCCCCGCCCCGCGCATCAGAGTGATCGGCCGGACCAACGCGCCAAACAGTCCGAACTGGTCGATCGCGGCGGCGGCGATCATCTGGCCCAGCAGCACGAAGAACACCGCATTGCCGACCCCGAATTTCGGCGCGATGAAGGTGATCGAGATCACGTAGAAGGCAACGAGGAGCCCCGCGAGAAACAGATACCAAGGCTGCCCCGGCAGACGTGCGAGCGGCGCGGGACCGACGGTGAAGAACATCACGATCACCGCACCCGACAGCGCCACGCAGAACAGGACGACCGCCGCGACCGCAGGCGATGCGATCCGCGCGCCAAGCTGGGCGTTGAGCGCGGCCAGCACCGGAATCCCGATCCCGGCGGCAAGCATGATGGCGGCATAGCGCAGGGCGTCGGGCATGGTCTGTCTCCTGTTGTTTTGCGGCGGAGAGTGACGCGGAAGGTCGGAAGGCGCAAGCTGGATCGCGAAGCGTTCGGTCTGCTCGTCTGCGCGCACGAACCGCGTTGGACGACCAGCCCCAAGGCCGCACCCGCCGCTCAGCACCATCCCCGCAAAAGCAAACGGGCAGAGGTTCCCCCTGCCCGTCGCAAATTCCTGAAAGCTCTCGCCTCAGACCGCTTTCTTCAGCGCCTCGACCAGATCGGTCTTCTCCCAGGAGAAGCCGCCATCGGCCTCCGGGGCGCGACCGAAATGGCCATAGGCCGCGGTGCGCTCGTAGATCGGCTTGCAAAGATCGAGCGTCTCGCGGATGCCTTTCGGCGTCAGGTCCATCACCTGCGCCACGGCATTTTCGATCACCTCATCGGGCACTTCGCCGGTGCCGAACGTGTCGACATAGATCGACAGCGGTTTCGCCACGCCGATCGCGTAGGACACCTGAATCACGCATTTGCGCGCCATGCCTGCCGCCACCACGTTCTTCGCCAGATAGCGCGCCGCATAGGCCGCCGAACGGTCCACCTTGGTCGGGTCCTTGCCCGAGAACGCGCCGCCGCCATGCGGGGCCGAGCCGCCATAGGTGTCCACGATGATCTTGCGCCCGGTGAGGCCCGCATCGCCATCCGGCCCACCGATCACGAAAGTGCCGGTCGGGTTCACCCACCATTCGGTCTCGTCGGTGATCCAGCCTTCGGGCAGCGTTTCGCGGATATAGGGTTCGACGATGGCGCGGATATCATCCGAGGTCTGATGCTCGTGGGCGTGCTGGGTCGAGAGCACGATCTGGCTCACGCCGACGGGGCGGCCATTCTCGTAGCGCACAGACAGCTGCGATTTCGCGTCGGGGCGCAGCTCGGGCTCGGCGCCGGATTTGCGCGCTTCGGCCAGACGGCGCAGGATCGCATGCGAATAATGGATCGGCGCGGGCATCAATTCGGGCGTCTCGTCGGCGGCGAAGCCGAACATGATCCCCTGATCGCCGGCCCCGTCCTTGTCGACGCCCTGAGAGATATGGGCGGATTGCGGGTGCAGGAAGTTCGCGACTTTCAGCGTCGCCCAGTGGAACTCGTCCTGCTCGTAGCCGATATCCTTGACGCAATCGCGCACGATCTTGTCGATGCCTTCGAGATATTCGGCGAGCTTGGTTTTATCGGCCAGACCGACCTCGCCACCGACCACGACCTGATTGGTCGTCGCGAATGTTTCGCAGGCGACCCGCGCGTTGGGCTCTGCAGCCAGGAAAGTATCGAGAACGGCATCCGAAATCCGGTCACAGACCTTATCGGGATGCCCCTCCGAAACGGATTCGGAGGTGAAGACGTAATTCGCGCGTGCCATGAAAGGGTGCTCCGTTGTTGATATCCCCACCCCGTCAGGAAGCCGTTGGGGTGGTTCGGCTTTCTAGCTAGGAGCGCCTGCCGGTCGGGTCAATCGAAATACGCGCAAAGATTGAAAGAAGCGCTAACGCTGCAACAATCAGCGAGATGAACGGTGCGTCGCCCAGCTTGGAATAGAGCGTCGGCGGCAGGCTTGGCGGCAGCGCCACGTCGAGCTTGCCCATCCGGTCGAGTCCGAGGCTCGCCGTGATCCGCCCCTTGGCGTCGATCATCGCAGTGACCCCGGTATTGGCGTCGCGCGCAAGCGGCAGGCCCTGTTCGATCGCGCGGAGCCGCGCCTGCGCGAAATGCTGATAGGGCCCGCTGAGCGTGCCGAACCACGCGTCGTTGGTGACCTGCAAGATCCAGTCGGGCCGCTGCGGGAAGCCGCGCAGGTCCTGCGGGAAGATCGCCTCGTAGCAAATGAGCGGCGCGACATGGCCGAGCTTGCCCAGATCGAGCAGTTTCTCCCCCGCCCCGGACGAATAGCCATTGCCGACCTGTGCGGCGAAGGCGGTGATCCCGATTTTCGCCAGCGCATCGCCGAAGGGCATGTATTCGCCGAAGGGCACGAGATGGGATTTGTCGTAAAGCGCCTCGATCCGGTCATCGGGGGTGATGACGGCGAGCGAGTTGAAATAGCGGCTGCCTTCACTGCGCTGCACCCCCATCGCGAGCGGGATGCCATTCGCCGCCTCGGTCGACATCTCCAGCCCGCCCTGCGGATGGTCGAGCAGGAAAGGCACCGCCGTCTCGGGCCAGACGATCAGGTCGGGCTTGGGCTGACCGGGCGCGGGGTCGGCCTTCGTCAGGTCCAGCAGGCGCTGGAAGAATTTCATCCGGTATTGCGGCAGCCATTTCAGGTTCTGCGGCGCATTGGGCTGTACCAGACGCAGGGTGATCGGCTCGGGCCTCGGCGCCACCGGCGCGTTGAGCCGCGCCACCCCGCCGAGCCAAAGCCCGACCAGCACGACCAGCGCCGCGCCCACGATCCCGAGGGCGGCAGGCATCCGCATTCCGCGCGTCATCGCGGGTGCGCTCGCGATCAGCAGGGTGATCAGGCTCAGCCCCAGCGGCCCGACAAAGGCCGCCGCCTGCGCGACGGGCGAGCCGATCCAGATATGGCCGACCAGCACCCACGGAAACCCGGTGAAGACGTAAGAGCGCAGCGCATCCGAGGCCGCCATGCCAAGCGCGATCCCGAGCGCACGCGAGCGCGGCCCCTGCCCCGCATAGGCCCCGAGCCCGTATCCGATCGCCCAGAATGCGCCCATCCCTGCGGCCATCAGGACCAGCGCGAAAGGCGCCATCCAGCCATAGACATCGGCCTCGACCATGAAGGGCTCGACGATCCAGAACATCGCGGCCAGCGCATAGCCGAAGCCGGTGGCGAACCCGATCCAGATCGTGGAGGCGCGCCAGCGTTCGGCGGAGGCGAACCAGACTGAAGCCGCCAGCGCGGGCAGCGCGATCCACCACAGACCGAGCGGCGCCTGCCCGGCGGCGAACAGAACACCGAAAAGCGCTGCCAGAGCCAAGCTCTGCCAGCGCGGGCGCAACGGTGCGCGAAAGCCCTCTCGGATGGTCGCGATCATGGGCGCGTCATAGCCCGCTTACTCGGCGGGCGCCACTCCCGGCAGACGTACGCGCAGACGTTTGATCCGGCGCGGATCGGCATCGACCACCTCGTATTCGACGCCGTTCTCGGTCACCACGACCTCGCCGCGCGCGGGCACCCGGCCAAGCTGCATGAAGACCAGACCGCCCATCGAATCGATCTCGTCATCGGCCTCCTCGTCGGAGAGCCGCATCCCGATCTGAGCTTCGAACTCGTTGACCGGCGCGCGGGCCTGCACGACCCATTGGCCGGGCTTTTCCTCGCGCCAATAAGCGTCGTCGGCCTCGTCATGCTCGTCCTCGATCTCGCCGATCACCTGTTCGATCAGGTCTTCGAGCGTGAGCAGACCGTCGACCCCGCCATATTCGTCGATCACCAGCGCCATATGGGTGCGCTGCACCTGCATCTTCTGCAAGAGCACGCCGATCGGCATCGACGGCGGCACGTAAAGGAGCGGACGGATCAGCTTGCGCAGCGAGAACCGGCCATTGCCCGATCCGAAGCCGTATTCCAGCGCCAGGTCTTTCAGGTGGACGAGGCCCAGAGGCGTATCCAGCGTTTCCTTGAAGACCGGCAGGCGCGAATAGCCGTGCTGGCGGAACTTCTCCACCAGCTCGTCGCGGGTGATGGAGACCGGAACGGCCTCGATCTCGACTTTGGGAATGGCGACATCGCCCACCCGCATCTTGCGCAGGTTCCCCAGCCCCAGCGGCGCTGGCGCGGGTTTGGGCGGCATTTCTACCTGTGGGGCCTCTTCTTCCATTGGGCGTTGCCCGAAAAAGCGGCTGAGCAACCCGCGCGAAGCGGGCTCCGAAGACTGACCGGGTTCTGCGTTTTCCGAACTACCGGTATTGGCGGAGGTAACTCCGTCGGCGACCTGTCCCATTGTTCCTTTCCGAAAGATGACGCGGAATGCGCCTAGTCTTACACATATGGGTTACGAATTCCTACGCTTTCAAGAAGCCGGATTTCGATTTGTTCCATAACTTGCGCATCTTCGTCGCGAATATGGTCATAGCCCAACAGGTGCAGCACCGCATGGATGAGCAGATGCAGCGTGTGATCTTCGACGGATTTGCCTTGTTCTTCGGCCTCCCGGGCGCAGGTTTCATAGGCGATCGCGAGGTCGCCGAGCTCGATCTCACCGAAGACATCGGGCGCGGGCGGTTCGGGATGCGCGCCGGGCTCTTCCGCGCCGCGTTCTTCGGCGGGCCAGCTGAGCACATTGGTGGGCTTCGCCTTGTCGCGATATTCGCCGTTCAGCTCGGCGATGCGCGCATCGTCGCAGGCGAGCACCGAGAGGCGGCAGAGCTCCGTCTCGATTCCGCGATCCTCCAGCACCAGTGACGCGGCGCGGGTCATCAGGTCTTCGAGCCCGACCGTCTCCCAGCGGGGGTCTTCGAGCTCGAGGTCAATTTCCATCGGAATTCCCGCCTTCCGTGCCAAGCGTCAGATCGCCCACCTTCTGCCCGGCCTTGTCATAGACCAACACCTGCCCCCCATCGGTCACCACCACAGTATAGTTGCGCGCGAAGGTCACGGCCTTGGCCTGTGCGCCCTCGGGCAGCGTGATCGCGGCGGGCAGTTGCGGCAGCGGATTGGGTTGCTGCAAGCGGATGACAAGCAGCGCCACGATCGCTACAAGCCCGACGATCATCACCGCCGCAAGCGTGGTCACCAGTATCTTGAGAAAGCGAAGATCGGGTGGCAGCGTGGTGGCAGGCTCTTCGTCAGGCAGGTCGGACATGAATAAGGAAATCCTCAGCATCGAGATCGGACCCGGCATGGGTCCCCGCCTTGATAAGGCCTTGGCGGCGGCTGTGCCAGAGGAAGCGGCGCTCTCGCGCTCGCGCTTGGCGAAACTGATCGCGGAGGGCTCGGTCAGCCGCGAGGGCGTGGCCGTGACCGATCAGAAGACCAAGGTCGCCGAGGGCGAGGTCTATCAGATCGCGCTGGAGCCTCCGAAAGAGGTCGAGACCGTCGCGCAGGACATTCCGCTGGAAGTGCTGTGGGAAGATGACGACCTGATCGTCGTGAACAAGCCCGCGGGCATGGTCACGCACCCCGCGCCGGGCACGCCCGAAGGCACGCTGGTCAACGCGCTGCTGCACCATTTCGGCGGGAATCTCTCAGGGATCGGCGGCGAGGCGCGCCCCGGCATCGTCCACCGCATCGACAAGGACACGTCGGGGCTGCTCGTCGTCGCGAAATCGGACCGGGCGCATCACGGGCTCGCCGCGCAATTCGAGGCGCATACGGTTCATCGCCATTACCGCGCGCTTTGCCATGGCGTCCCGCAGGCTTCCGATCCGCGGCTGCGCGGACTGAACGGCGTCAGCTTCGAGCAAGGCGGCGTGCTGAAGATCGTCACGCAACTCGCCCGCCACAAGACCGACCGGCAGAAACAGGCGGTGGTGGCCCATGGCGGGCGGCATGCCGTCACCCGGGCTCGCACGATCGAGGATTTCAACGGAACGGCGGCGCTGATCGACTGCTGGCTCGAGACCGGGCGCACCCATCAGATCCGCGTCCATATGGCCTATGCGGGTCACGGGCTGATCGGCGATCAGACCTATGGCGGCAAGCGCAAGATCTCGGAAAAAGCGGTGGGCGCGGCTGCGGCAGAGGCCGTGCGCGCCTTCCCGCGGCAGGCGCTCCACGCGGCGACGCTTGGCTTCGTTCATCCCGTCACCGGAGAGGAACTGTCCTTCGAGGCGCCCCTGCCCGACGACATGACCGACCTGATCGACGCGCTGCGCGCCGCCTCCATGCCCCCTGCAGGCGGCACCGCCCCGTGAACGTCTGGTGGGCGGAGCTTCTGACGCTGCTGTTTCACTTCGGCAGTCAGGCGCTCGCGCTGCTGCGCGTGTTCACCCGTCCCGACAAGCCACCCGCGGTGCGCGCAAGCTGGACGGTGCTGATCCTGTCGGTGCCGTTCCTCGGCGTCATCCTCTATATCCTGATCGGGGAGACGCGGCTCAACCAGCGCGTCGCGCGCAAGCTGCAGGCGACGGTCGCCGCCCTGCCCGCCCCCGATCCGGTCGAGCCCGCAGACCTCGAAGCCATCTCCCCGGCCTATCGCGCAGCCTTCGCCCGGGCCGCCGCGATCAACGGCTACGCGCCGAGTAGCGGCGATGCCATCGCCTTCCTGCCCGACCCTGCCGATCAGCTCGAACCGCTGATCGCCGATATCGACGCCGCCAGCCGAAGCGTGCACCTCATCACCTATATCTGGCTGACAGACCTGACCGGCATCGCGATGGCCGAGGCGCTGACCCGCGCGGCCGAACGCGGTGTGACCGTGCGCGTCCTCGTCGACGGGCTGGGCGCGCGCGGCTTCATCAAGTCGCGCCACTGGAAGGCGATGAAGAAGGCCGGAGTGAAGACCGCGATCGCCTTTTCCTTCCGCTGGCCGCTGTTCAAGCTCGCGACGATGCGGATCGACCTGCGCAACCACCGCAAGCTCGCCGTGATCGACGGGCATGTGGCCTATACCGGTTCGCGCAACATCGCCGACCCGGAGTTCCGCATCAAGGCGCGCTTCGCGCCGTGGAAGGATGTCATGCTGCGGATCGAGGGGCCGCTCGCCGCCCAGCACCAGCACATCTTCGCGACCGACTGGGTGACGCATAGCCGGGAGGAAATCTCGGACCTCGTGATCCCCACTCCCGCCGCGCCGACCGCGCGGCCCGGAACGGCGGTCGCCTTCGCCACGGGGCCGATGCTGGACACGCGCGGGGTGCCGGATGTGTTCCTTGCGGTGATCGGGGCCGCGCGCGAGACGCTGACCCTCTCCACCCCCTATTTCGTGCCGGGCGAGGAAATCGCCTCCGCCCTGCGCGCCGCCAAGCGCCGGGGGGTGCGGGTGCAGGTGATCGTGCCGAGACGCAACGACTCGCGCTTCGTCGCCCATGCCGCGCGCAGCTTCTACCCGGTGCTGGCCGAGGCGGGCGTCGAGATCTGGGAGCACGGGCCGGGCCTGCTGCACGCCAAGACACTGCTGGCCGATGGCCGCGTCGCGATCCTCGGCTCGGCCAATCTCGACCGCCGCAGCTTCGAGCTGAATTACGAAAATTGCGTGCTGATCGAGGATCACGAACTCGGTCTCGAGCTGGGCGAACGCCAGCGCCACTGGATCGCGCAGGCCCGCCGCGTCGGACCGGAGCGGATCGCGGAATGGCCCCTGCACTGGAAAATCATCAACAACCTGATGTCGGTGCTCGCGCCGATCTTGTGAAGCGTCAGATGTTTTTTTACACATCCGCGACGGAAATCCCGTTACGATACGTTGATCTTTCTATGCGACTGCGTCAGGGCGGCTTTCGGTGAACCAATCCGCACTGCCTTGCGTTTCTTGAAAGAACGGGGGGCGATCCCCATATTGAGCAGCCGCCAAAAGGGAGACATGGGAGACGATGACGAGCTACACGAACCTTCCGGCCCCGAGTCCTGAGCAGGGGCTGAACCGCTACCTTCAGGAGATCCGGAAGTTCCCGCTTCTGGAGCCGGAACAGGAATATATGCTGGCCAAGAGCTGGGCCGACCACCAGGACACCGATGCCGCGCACCAGTTGGTGACGTCGCACCTGCGTCTCGCCGCGAAGATCGCGATGGGCTATCGCGGTTACGGCTTGCCGCAGGCCGAGGTGATCTCGGAGGCGAATGTCGGTCTGATGCAGGCAGTGAAGCGCTTCGATCCCGAGAAGGGCTTCCGCCTTGCGACCTACGCTATGTGGTGGATCCGCGCCGCGATCCAGGAATACATCCTGCGCTCGTGGAGCCTCGTGAAGCTGGGCACCACCTCCGCGCAGAAGAAGCTGTTCTTCAACCTGCGCAAGGCGAAGTCCAAGATCGGCGCCTATGAAGACGGCGATATGCGCCCCGAGAACGTCAAACAGATCGCGTCCGATCTGAACGTGACCGAGGAAGAAGTGATCTCGATGAACCGGCGGATGTCGGGCTCGGACGCCTCGCTGAACGCACAGATCGGCGCGGGTGACGAAGGCGGGGCCGCACAGTGGCAGGACTGGCTCGAAGACGAGGATGCCGATCAGGCCGAGGCCTATGCCGAGGCCGAGGAGATGGAAGCCCGCCGCGAGATGTTGATGGACGCGATGGACGTTCTCAACGACCGCGAGAAGGACATCCTGATGCAGCGCCGCCTGCGCGACGATCCCGTCACGCTGGAGGAACTCTCGGGCGTCTATGACGTCTCGCGCGAGCGTATCCGCCAGATCGAGGTGCGCGCCTTCGAGAAGCTGCAGAAGCGCATGACCGAACTGGCACGGGAAAAAGGCATGAACGTGCCCGCGTAACCCGCGAACAGTAACGAGTGCGAAAGTGTGTCGCCGCTCCCTTCCCGGGGGCGGCGATTTTCTTTGCGCCGCGCCGCATAAGCATTACCTTCGCCCCGGATACGAGCACGAAAAGAGGGAGAGAGACGATGCAGGTGTTGAACTGGGGAATCCTCGGCGCCGCGAAATTTGCGCGCGAACATATGGGCCGGGCGATCCACGCGGCCGAGGGCGCGCGGCTGGCGGCGCTCGCGACGTCGAGCCCGGAAAAAGCCGATCCCTTCAAGGCCTTCGCGCCCGATCTCAAGGTCCATGACAGCTATGACGCGCTGCTGGCCGACCCCGAGATCGACGTAGTCTATATCCCGCTGCCCAACACGCTCCATGTCGAGTGGACGAAGAAGGCGCTGGCGGCAGGCAAGCATGTGCTGACGGAAAAGCCCATTGCGATGAAGGCCGAGGAGATCGACGGGCTGATCGAAGCGCGCGACGCCGCCGGCAAGTTCGCGACCGAGGCCTACATGATCGTGCATCACCCGCAATGGCGGCAGGTGCGCGACTGGCTCGATGCGGGTGCAATCGGAGAGCTGCGCCACGCCGATGTGGCCTTCACCTTCAACAACCCCGACCCCACCAATATCCGCAACAAGCCGGAGATGGGTGGCGGCTCGATCCCCGATATCGGCGTCTATGCCTATTCCTGCGTGCGCTTCGCAGCCCGGGCCGAACCGGGCGATCTGCGCGCCGTCATCCATCGCGAGAACGATGTCGACACGTTCACGCAGGTCACGGGCGAGATGGTCAGCGACAAGGGCCGCTTCACCTATGGCGCGCTGACCTCGACCCGGCTGCATCCGCGCCAGGAAGCGGTCTTCCAGGGCTCCGAAGGTTTGATCCGCCTCACCTGCCCGTTCAACGCGAATGTCTTCGATCAGGCGGAGGTCACGCTGATCCGCAAGGGCAAGCCGGACGAAATGATCCGCTACCCGGGCGTGAATCAATATGTGATCCAGGTGGAGGCCTTCGTGCGTCATGTCACCGAGGGCGCGCCCTATGCGTGGACACTTGAAGATGCGCGCGGCACACAGGCGATGATCGACAAGGTGTTCGCCAGCGAACAGGGATAGCGCAGGCTCGCACAGGGAACAAAGCACGCGGGACGGGGTTCAGCACGAATGAAATCAGACAGTTCCCAAAGTGACGCGCAGGGCGGGTCCGACAACGGCAGCGGAAAAGCCCAGAACAACGCCGTGCGCGAACGGCACGAGGAGCGCTCGGTGAAGCAAGCCTCGCGCCTCTCCGCGCGGTTGATCTACGCCGTGATCCGGCATGACGGCGACGAAGAGCTGAACCGCCCGCTCACCTCTCTCGTGTGGTCGGGGCTCGCGGCGGGCATCCTGATCAGCCTCTCGGTCATCGCGCAGGCGAGCTTGCATGCGCGTCTGCCCGACGAAAGCTGGCGGATTCTGGTCGAGTCCCTCGGCTATTCGGCCGGGTTCATGGTGGTGATCTTCGGGCGGATGCAGCTGTTCACCGAGAACACGATCACCACCGTCCTGCCGGTGGTGGCAGAACGATCGCTGACATGCCTGCTGAAAATGCTGCGGCTCTGGGCGATCGTGCTTGCGTCGAACATTCTTGGCTGCGCGATCGCCTCGGGGTTCCTGAGCATTCCCCATGTCATCCCCAACGAGATGACCGACAGCCTGCTGGCCGTGGCGCGCCACGCGACCGACGGCGACATGGGACAGAACTTCTACCGCGCGATGCCGGCGGGCATCATCATCGCCGCCGTGGTGTGGATCATGCCCGCGGCGCAGGGCAGTTCGTTCCTCGTGATCCTCGCGATGACATGGCTGCTCGCGGCCTCGGGCTCGGCGCACGTCGTCGCGGGCTCGGTCGAGGCGGGGCTGCTTGTCTGGAGCGGCCATATGAGCCTGACCGAGGCGATCAGCCGGTTTTTCTTCCCGGTTCTCGCAGGCAATGTCGCGGGCGGCACGGCGGTCTTCACGCTGCTGACATGGGGTCAGGTGAAGAACGAGGTGATCGGCGAGCACGACGAGGCAAACGGCGAGTCCTGAGCCGCCCCGACCGAGTTTTTCAAACCATAAGCGAAAACCGCCGGGCGCGCCTCAGCGCAGCTTCGGCGGCTTGCTCGGATCCATGCCGGGGGCGGAACCGGGGCGGAGTTCCTGCACCTCTTCCTCGACCGGCTCGGGGACATGCAGCACGAGCCCCTTGTCCAGCAGAAGCTGCGCGGCCTTGTCCTCGGGCTCGAGGAAGGTCACGTCCAACTCGCCCGCATCCAGCCCCGAGAAGGTCAGCGCCTCGCCCATTGCCTTGGCGATACCCGCGCGGAAATGCTCATGCGCGCCGATCACCGCGAGCACATGGCCCCGGTGGCCGTCCTCGTAGGTGACGCCGCCCAGCACGGCAGCCTGCGCGATCCCGGCAAGCTGGTCCAGCTTGGCCTCGAAGGCGGGCAGCAGCAACGCGATCACTGCGGGCGACAGGCCCGGAGCGGTGAATTCCACCGGACGGCCCTGCGCCTCCAACGGCGTATGCGCGAGCGTCTCGGTCAGCCAGTCCAGCGCCTCGGGCGGCAACAGCATCGCCGAGTCCGCAACGCCGAGATTGACGCCCAGCCCGATATTCTCGCCCACCAGATGCTGCGCGATCACCCGGCCCGGCAGCGCCGCGTAGGGCTGCGGCCCGTCCGCGAATTCGCCGAGACGGTCTTCGGTATCGAAGACGAGAACGAACTCGCCCTCTTCGGTGGAGAACACCTGCGGCTTGATGTTTTCGTCCTCGGGCTCTTCTTCGAGCAGCAGGAACAACTCGGCATCGGCGAGACGGTCGAACACGGCAAGGCGCTTGGCCTCGTTCTCCGGCTCGGCTTCCATCGCCGCATGGGCGCGGTCATAGGGGGTCATGTCAGCTCCTTCACCCGGGCGCGCAGGACCGGCAGCAGGTCGGCCTCGAACCACGGGTTTTTCTTCAGCCATCCCGTATTGCGCCAAGACGGATGAGGCAAGGGGAAGAGGCGCGGCGCGTGGTCTCGCCAGCCCAGCACGGCCTGCGTCACGTTGCGTGTGCCCAGATGCCAGCGCTGCGCGGCGCCGCCCACAAGAAGCGTCAGATCGACCGGGCCGATTTCCTCCATCACCCGGTCGCGCCACGTCTGGGCGCAGATTGCGGGCGGCGGCAGGTCGGACCCCTTCGCGTCATAGCCCGGAAAGCAGAACGCCATCGGCGCGATCGCGATGCGCGAGACGTCGTAGAAGGTCTCGCGATCAACGCCCATCCAGTCGCGCAGCCGGTCGCCCGAGCGATCGTTGAACGGCACGCCGGTCTCGTGCACCCGGATTCCTGGCGCCTGCCCCACGATCAGCACGCGTGCGCCGGCGGCGAACCACGCGACGGGACGCGGCGAATGCCCGGTCGCGGTCGCGCGAAACCGCGCCGCGCAAAGGCGGCAGTCGCGGATCTCGTCTTGCACGGGGCGGGTCATCGTTTCTCCTCTAGTGTCAATGTGTTCGTCATTGCATAACCCTCCCACAACTGAACATAATGCTGCCCAAATCCAAGGTTAGGCGGGTTCTCACACTGCTGCCCCCGTGATTTAGTGGCGAGGCGCGCACAGATGGAGACCCGGGCCAAAAAGTAATGATCGTATTCGAGAACGTCTCCAAATCCTTCTGGACCGGCAAGCAGCGCAAGGTGATCCTCGAACGCGCCAGCTTCCGCGTGGAGCTGGGCCAGAGCCTCGGCATTCTCGCGCCCAACGGCACCGGCAAGACCACGATCATCAACATGATGGCAGGGCTGGAAAAGCCCGACGAGGGCGAGATTCGCCGCACCAGCCGGGTCTCGTTCCCGCTGGGCTTCATGGGCGGCGTCGTCTCGAAACATTCGGCGCGCGAAAACGCCCGCTTCATCGCGCGGCTCTACGGGCTCGATCCCGATTATGTCGAGGCCTTCTCGCGCTGGCTGACCGGGATCGCGGAATATTTCGACCAGCCCGTGGGCACCTACAGTTCGGGGATGCGCGCGCGGTTCACCTTTTCCCTGCTGCTCGCGCTGGAATTCGACATATACCTGATCGACGAGGGGATGCCCTCGACCACCGATGTGGAGTTCAACCGCAAGGCCGGCTCGATCCTGCGCGACCGGCTGCGCAATTCCACCGTGGTCGTGGTCTCGCACCAACCCTCCACGATCGAGAAATTCTGCAATCGTGCGGCGGTGCTGCGCGACGGGCAACTTTACCAGTTCGACACTCTTGAAGAAGCGAAGCGGTTGTATGACTACCAGTCCTAAGGCCCCGAAATTCCGTATCCGCCGCGATGGGCCGGTGATCACGGGGAGCGACGGCTCGCTGCAGCTGGGGGCGATGCCGCTGAAATCGAGCGCCGGGACGACGGGAGAGCCGACCACGCCGCGCGCCTCCAACGCCTCTGCGGCCTCCGCCGCGCAAGCCGCACCCTCTTCCGACACGCCAGAACCGCAACGGCAACGGCAACGGCGGCACAGAGACAGCGATCCCTCCAGCATGTTCGAGCCGCAGGATGACGGGTTCGGCGATCAGAAATTCCCGACGGCGGAGCGCAACGGCGCCGAGGTGATCGATGCGGGCCAGCGCACCCCCGAGGAAGAAATCGACGCGATCCGCGCCGAGGGGTTGACCGGCCGCCAGTTGCGCCTCGCCCGCCGGATGGCGCAGAAACACGGCGTCCAGGCCAGTTCCGATTTCGAGGCCGTGCTGCTCCTGCGCCGCCGCGGGATCGATCCGTTCGACCGCTCGAATATCGTGGCGATGGTGAAACCCGGCGAGGCGGAAGCGACTTCGCGGGCGCTGGCGCGGACCGACGGGCCGGGCGCGGATACCCGCGTGAACCTGCCGCAGACGATCAAGAAAGGTCAGCTCCCCTCGACCGAGGTGATGACCGAGGATCGTCGCGCCGCCGAGATCCTGCGCATCCAGCGCGACATCGCCAAACGGCGCCGCCGCAAGCTGATGCTGCTGGGCGCGCGGCTGGGCTTCTTCGTCGTGCTGCCGACGCTGATGGCCGCCTATTACTATTTCGCGATGGCCACGCCGATGTATGCGACGAAATCGGCTTTCGTGATCCAGAAGGCCGAAGGGCTGGGCAATTCCGGGCTGGGGTCGCTCTTCTCGGGCACGCAGCTCGCCACCAACCAGGACTCGGTGACAGTGCAATCCTATCTGCAGTCGCGCGATGCCATGAAACGGCTCGACCGCGATCAGGGTTTCAAGAAAATCTTCGAGGATCCGAGCATCGACCCGCTTCAGCGCCTGCCGAAGGATGCCACCGACGAGCAGGCCTACCGGCTTTACTCGAAAATGGTCGAGATCGGCTACGACCCTTCCGAGGGCATCGTGAAGATGGAGGTCATCGCCCCCGATCCGCAGAAATCGCAGCAATTCTCCGAGTCACTCATCTCCTATGCCGAACAGCAGGTGGACCAGCTGACTTCGCGGCTGCGCGACGACCAGATGAAGGGCGCGCGCGAAAGCTATCAGGATGCCGAGGCGAAGGTGTTCGCTGCGCAATCCAAGGTGCAGCAGCTACAGGAGAAGGTCGGCGTCCTCGATCCCGTCAGCGAGAACTCGGTGGTGATGGGCCAGGTCGCCAATCTGGAAAACCAGTTGCAGCAGAAACGGCTCGAGCTGGGCCAACTGCTCGACAATGCGCGTCCCAACCAGGCGCGGGTCTCGGGTGTGCAGGGCGACATCAGGCGCATTCAGGCGCTTCTCGAAAAGACGCGTGGCCAACTCACGGCGGGGCGCCAGGCCACCGGGGGCGAGTCGCTCGCCGCCGTCACCGGCCAGTTGCAGATCGCCCAAGGCGAATTGCAGACCCGCCAGATGCTGCTCTCTGCCGCTGCGCAGCAGATGGAAACCGCCCGGATCGAGGCCAACAAGCAGGTGCGCTATCTGGAGATGGGCGTACGCCCCGTCGCCCCGGACGAGCCCACCTATCCGCGCGCTTTCGAGAACACGCTGTTGGCTTTCCTGATCTTCTCGGGCATCTATCTGATGCTGTCGCTCACAGCGTCGGTCCTGCGTGAGCAGGTCTCGAGCTGAGCTAGAGCGGCCCGTCACAGGCTGCGGAGAGAGAAATGAAAGACGTGAAAATCGGCGGGCTGACCGTCTCGAACGATCGCCCGCTGACGGTGATCGCGGGTCCGTGCCAGCTCGAAAGCCGCGACCATGCGATGATGATCGCGAAGGAAATGGCCCGCGCCTGCGACCAGGCGGGCGCGCAGTTCATCTTCAAGGCGAGCTACGACAAAGCCAACCGCACCAGCCTCAAAGGCAAGCGCGGCCTCGGCATCGACGCGGGACTGAAGATCCTCGAAGAGGTGCGCGCAGAGATCGGCTGCCCGGTGCTGACCGACATCCACGACGCGGAACAGGCCCGCATCGCGGGCGCGGTGGTCGACGTGATCCAGATCCCGGCCTTCCTGTGCCGCCAGACCGATCTTTTGCTGGCCGCGGGCGAGACCGGCTGCGTGGTGAACATCAAGAAGGGCCAGTTCCTCGCGCCGTGGGACATGCCCAACGTGGCCGAGAAGGTCGCCTCCACCGGCAACGAGAAGATCCTGCTGACAGAGCGCGGCACCTCCTTCGGCTACAACACGCTGGTCGCCGATATGCGCGGCCTGCCCGAGATGGCGAAGACCGGCTACCCGGTGATCATGGACGCGACCCATTCGGTGCAGCAGCCCGGCGGTCAGGGCGGCTCCTCTGGCGGTCAGCGCGAATTCGCGCCGGTGATGGCGCGCGCGGCGGTGTCGCTGGGCATTGCGGGCGTGTTCATCGAAACCCATGAGGCGCCCGATAGCGCGCCCTCGGACGGGCCGAACATGATTCCGCTCAACCAGATGCCGAAGCTGGTGCAGACGCTGATGGAGTTCGACCGGATCGCCAAGGACGACCCGATCCGGCTGTAATCGCGTATGAGAAAGGGCGCGCGAGTGTTCCGCGCGCCCTGCCCTGTTCGCAAAGACCTGCCTCAGGCGTCGGCCACGACCTCGGCGCGCTGCTGGCCCAGTCCTTCGATCTCCAGCTCCACCACATCGCCCGGACGCAGGAAGCGCGGGGTCTCCATCCCCATCGCGACGCCCGGAGGGGTGCCGGTCGAGATCACGTCGCCCGGATGCAGCGTCATGAATTGCGAGAGGTAGCTGACCAGCTTCTTCACGCCGAAGACCATCGTCTCGGTCGAGCCGTTCTGCATCACTTCGCCGTTCACGCTCAGCTTCATCGCCAGCTTCTGCGGATCGGCCACCGCGTCGCGCGTCACCAGATACGGTCCGAGCGGGCCGAAGCTGTCGCAGCTCTTGCCCTTGGTCCACTGGCCCGAGCGGTCCTTCTGGTAGCTGCGCTCGGACACGTCGTTGGCGAGCACGTAGCCCGCGACGTAATCCATCGCATCCTCTTCCGAGACGTATTTCGCAGGTTTGCCGATGACGATGCCCAGCTCGACTTCCCAGTCGGTCTGCTCGGCGCCGCGCGGAATCACGATCGGATCGTTCGGGCCCTGGATCGCGGAAGTGGCCTTCATGAAGATCAGCGGCTCCGGCGGCACCGTCGCGCCCGATTCCGCAGCGTGGTCGGCATAGTTCAGCCCGATGCAGATCATCTTCCCGATGCCCGCGATCGGCGCGCCCAGACGCGTGCCTTCGGGCACGGCGGGCAGCTCGGATACGTCCAGCGAGCCGATCGCCGCCAGCCCGTCATCCGAGAGCACCGCACCCCCGATATCGGCGACCTGGCCCGACAGGTCGCGGATCACACCCTGACCGTCCATCAGCCCCGGTTTTTCGGCTCCGATAAGCCCGTGACGCAGAAGTTTCATGTAATGTCCTCCATAATTTGGCGGCATCAAGCCTGTGCGGCGACGAAGATGCAAGAGTGTCAGGTGACATGCAGGATGAAAATCCCGAGCAGAACCAGAAGCGCGATCACCAGCGCAAACAGCACCAGCTCGGGCCAGTTGGTTCCTTGGCTGTCCGGGGCCTTGCCGCTTTCGATCGCGGCGCGCAGCATCCGCATGCGCACGAAGGCGAGGATCACCACGACCCCGCCGCTCAGCACCATCGCCAGATCGGACCATTGCGGAAGATCCGTCCGGGTCAACTTCGCCGCGGTGAGCCCGACCCCGACGATCGCGACGGCCGTGCGGAGCCACGCGAGGAAGGTCCGCTCGTTGGCGGCGTGATCCTTGAAGTTCTCGTTCACGGCCACTCTCGAGCCTGCCTTTCCATCGCATCTCGCGCGATCCGCTGCGACACGCCACGCAAGGCGGCGCGCACCGCGCGCTCCTGTATCGGAATCGCATCTGCGGCCCGATCGGTTCCCCTATCCCCGGAAGCGGTCTGCCGCCCTGCCCCTTGGGGAACCCCGCCCCGCTTTCAACTCATCTCACGGCAATCGTGAGCCGCGGATCACGAGATCGTTGCCCCGATCAGCGCTGCGGGAGCGCCTCGCGAGCGTCCCGCCAGCGGATTTCCGCCCGAAAAACAAGGCCCGGCTGGCGCGTGCGCTTTCCGCAGAGGAAGGCTCTCCGAGCGGCTCGTTCAACCAAGATCATCATCGCGTGAGGAGAGGTGGTCGCGCCCCCGTGACTGCATCATTCTGGGCGCTCGCGAACATCCGGCGCCCGCGCCACATGGTCGTGATCGTCCCTCGGCGGGCGTCGGTGCGCCCGACATCTGCATACATCTGAATGTTTGGAACAGATCACTCCGCCATGCATTGTTCGTGAAAACGACGTGAACAAGAACCGACCGACCGGGCTAAAGGGAGAATGGAACAGTGACGAGCATCCACGCGTCGCACCGGCTCGGCCCGGGTCAAACCTGACACCGGAGCCAGCCAATGCAAATCACCGAAACGCTCGGCCTGCTGCTCGCCCTCAGCTTCGTCATCTCGCTACTGGCGTTGACGATCCTGATCTGGGCGATCGCGAACAAGCAGGTCCACACGCCAGACGCCGACGATGCGCGGACCATCTTCGAGCCCGGCGAGGGCGCGGATACCGACGCGCCCAACGACCCTCACCACTTCAACGCGGCGCGCGCCGGTATCGACGCGAGTTCCTCCAGCGTCGTGATGTGGCTCATCGCGGCGGCGGTGTTCTGGCTGATCTACGGCTCGCTGCACGGGCTGGCCGCCTCGCTGGAACTGCACCTGCCCGATCTGATGTCGGGAACTGCGCAGATGACCTTCGGGCGGATGCGCACGGTGCACCTGAACTCGGTCGCCTATGGCTGGGCGAGCCAGGGCGGCCTCGCCGCCGTCTGCTGGATCCTCCCGCGTATCTTCCGCACCGAACTGCGCATGACGGGCCTTCTGAAGACCGGGATCGTGCTTTGGAATATCGGCCTCGCCGCAGGCGTGTTCGCCATCGCGAACGGCTGGACCGACGGGCTCGAATGGCTCGAGATCCCGTGGCAGATCGACATCGTCCTCGCAGCCGGCGCAGCCTGTTTCGTGGCCCCTCTGATCGCGACCGCGAAGCACCGCAACGTCCATCACATCTACGTCTCCGGCTGGTATTTCCTCGCCGCGGTGCTCTGGTTCCCGGTGCTGTTCGTCATCGCCAACATTCCCGGCGTCCATCACGGGGTCGAGCAGGCCACGATGAACTGGTGGTACGCCCATAACGTGCTGGGCCTCTGGTTGACGCCGCTGGGCGTGGGCGCGGCCTATTACTTCATCCCGAAGATCATCGGCAAACCGGTCTATTCCTACGCGCTCTCGCTGGTTGGCTTCTGGGCGCTGGCGCTGTTCTACAGCCAGGTCGGCATCCACCACCTGATCGGCGGCCCGGTCCCGACCTGGCTGGTGACGCTCTCGGTCGTCCATTCGGTGATGATGTTCGTTCCCGTGATCGCGGTGGCGATCAACCAGCACGTCACGGTGGCGGCCAATCTCTGGGCGCTCAAGGAGTCGATCCCGCTGCGCTTCATCTCCTTCGGGGCGGTGATGTACACGCTGGCCTCGTTCCAGGGCTCGATCGAGGCGCTGCGCTCGGTCAACACGATCACCCACTTCACCCATTACACGGTGGCGCACGCGCATCTGGGCGCCTATGCCTTCGTGTCGCTGGTGCTGATGGGCGTGATCTATCAGGTCGTGCCGCGCGCGATCGGGAAATACTGGCCCTTCCCGCGGATGATCGCATGGCATTTCTGGCTGAACGTGATCGGCTTCGCGATCTACTTCTTCTCGCTGACCATCGGCGGCGTGCTGCAGGGCCTTGCCCAGCTCGATGCGACGAAGCCCTTCGCCGACAGCGTGACCCTGCTCAAGCCCTATCTTGAAGGCCGTTCGCTCGGCGGCGGGCTGATGACGCTGGGCCATGTGCTGCTGGCGATCAACCTCATTGCGCTCGGCTTTTCCAAGAAGACCCGTGAGACCGAAACCGACAACATGGTGGCTGCAGAATGAACCGCTATCTTCCTCTCGCAATCACGGCGCTGGCGATCCTCGCGCTCGCGACCCTGTTCCTGGTGATCGCGCCGGGCATGCAGATCAGCGCACAGGGACCGACGACGGGGCTCAAGCCTTACACCGAGGCCGAGGCGCGCGGCCGTGAGGTCTATGTCTCGCTGGGCTGCCTCTACTGCCATTCGCAGCAGCCGCGTTCGCTGGCACAGGCCCCCGATGCCGAACGCGGCTGGGGCCGGGCCTCGGTCGCGGGCGACTACGCCTATGACGCCCCTCACCAGCTGGGCACGATGCGCACCGGGCCGGACCTGATGGATATCGGCGACCGCATGCCCTCTCAGGCATGGCAGCTGACCCATCTCTATCAGCCCCGCGCGATCTCCAGCTGGTCGATCATGCCCGCCTATCCCTACCTCTTCACGCATAAGGACAAAGCCGGGCCTGACGATGTGGTGGTCAAGCTGCCGGCGAAATACGCGCCCAAATCCGGTGTGATCGTGGCCAAGCAGGATGCGCTCGACCTCGTGAAGTATCTGCAAGGCATGACACGCCAATACGCTCCGCCGAAGGACGGTCTGCGCGACAACGGCTACGCGCTGATCGCCGAGAAGCAACGCGAAGCGACCGATGCCACCAAGGCCTCGAACTGAGACGACGGAGACAAGAATGACCGAAAAGAAACCCGATCCCCGGCGTCCCGACGAGACTTTCGAGCCGTTCGAGGCAACCCGCCGCATCCCGTGGCCCGTCTATTCGATCGCGATCGCGCTCGCGATCTGGGGGGTGATCATGCTGGTCCAGACCAGCACCGCCGTCCAGGTCGCGGACAAGGCGCAAACCGAAGCGGCCAAGCAAGAGCCCACGAAACTCGCGCAGGCCGCCGCGCCCGATCTCGACGCGGGCAAGACGCTGTTCGCGGACAATTGCGCGACCTGCCATGGCGATGCCGGTGAAGGCGTCACCGGCGCCTTCCCCCCGCTGCACGGCTCTGACATCGTGAAGCTGGGCGGCGCCAAGGCGGTGACCCAGATCGTGATGCGCGGCATCGGTGGCAAACTCAACGTCAATGGCGAGAGCTACGAGGGCGAGATGCCCGCCTTCGGCTCTGTTCTCAGCGACACAGAAATCTCCGAAGTCGTATCCTATGTGGCCACCGGGCTCAATGACGACGCCAAGACCATCAGTGCCCCGGAGGTCGCCGATATCCGCAAGGTGGCGGGCGACATGGACCCGCTCGATGGCGGCGCCGGCCTCGCAGGGCTGATAAACAACCTGCCCGCGCAGCCGGAAACCGCAGCTGCCGAGAAAGGCCCCGGGTCCGAGCGCGTCGCGCAGCTCGTCAGTCAGGGCTCGGACACGGTCTGGGCCTGCGCAAGCTGTCACGGCGACAAGGGCGAAGGCACCGAGACCGTGCCGCGGCTGGCGGGCCTCCCGGCGCCCTATCTGGCCAAGCAGTTGCACGACTTCCAGAAAGGCACCCGGCCCAACGACTCGATGGCCTATGTGGCCCAGGGTCTGAGCGATCAGGAAATCGTCGAACTGGCGAACTACTACGCCACGATGACCAGCCCCTCGGGCGCGAAGCCTTCTCTGGAAGGCGATCTCAAGCGCGGCGCACAGCTTGCCAAGGAAGGCGACTGGTCGATCGGCGTTCCGGCTTGCTTCACCTGTCACGGGCCCTCGGGCGTCGGCGTCGCGCCGAATTTTCCCGGGATCGCCGCGCAGCAGCCGGCCTATGTCGCGCATCAACTCGCGATGTGGGCAGGCGGCGCGCGCCATAACTCGCCGCTCGGCCTGATGGCGGGGATCGGCAAGGCGCTGAACGATGCGGATCGGCGCGCGGTGGCCGATTACCTCGCCTCGCTCGCCCCGATGCCGGCGATGGACAAAACCGAACTGGCCGCGATGGAAAGCAACATCCCGGTGCGTGAAGGAGTGGATCAATGAGTAACAAGCACCCGTCCGACATCCCTCCGCGCGGAGAGACCGCCCCCTCCCGCGGCAAGACGGCCCTGCGCGCGATCCTCGCGGTAGGCGGTGGCCTCGCACTGGTCGTGCTGGGCTCGCTGCTGGTAAATTTCGGCCTCGCACCCAGCTGGTTGACCGGCGCCACGCGTGACCAGAGCGAAGCCGAGGCCGCCGCGCAGCAAAGCGGCGGCGACACGCAGCAGGCGAAGCTTTTCACCCCGCCTGCGGAGAGCACCATTCCCGACGACGATTTCGGCAAGTCGGTCCGCCGAGGCATGGCGATTTTCAACGATACCGGCACCAACGCGCATGACTTCGTCGGAAACGACCTGTCCTGCTCGAACTGCCACCTCGACGCGGGCCGTCAGGCCTTCTCCGCGCCGATGTGGGCCGCCTACCCGGTCTATCCGAAATATCGCGGCAAGAACAAAATGGTGAACACCATGGAGGACCGCATCAAGGGCTGCTTCACCTATTCGATGAACGCGCAAGGTTCGCCCTCGGGGGGACCGCCGCCCTATGGCTCGGATGTCTATCGCGATCTGCAGGCCTATTTCTTCTGGATGTCCAAGGGTCTGCCCACGGGCGAGAAACCGGAAGGCGCAGGCTTCGGCAAGATCGACAAGCCCGCGAAAGAGCCCTCGCGCCAGCGCGGCGAAGCGGTCTTCGCCCAGAACTGCGCGGTTTGCCACGGCGCCGACGGGCAGGGTCAGAAGGACATCAACGGCAAGGTCGTCTTCCCGCCGCTCTGGGGGCCGAACAGCTTCAACTGGGGCGCGGGCATGCACAAGATCAACGCCGCCGCCGCCTTCATCAAGCATAACATGCCGCTGTCGGAGCCGAACAAACTGACCGTGCAGGAAGCCTGGGACGTGGCCGCCTTCGTCGACAGCCATCCGCGCCCGAACGACCCGCGGCAGATCGGCGACGTGACGGTGAAGGACGCCGTCGACAAATGGCACCACAACCATCAGGGCTTCTACGGCAAAGAGGTCGACGGCAAGCTGATGGGTCCGGGATATCCCTCCAGCGATCAGGCCTCGGCGCCTGCGCAAAACGAAAGTTCGGGAGGCTAAGCCTTTCCATTAGACCTCCTAGAACGGGCCGGCGCAGCAATGCGCCGGTCTTTTCCTTTTGAGCCCTTCCCGCGGCGGCCCGCGCTTGCCTTTGGCGATCTGCGCTGCAATATGTCTGATGAAACATATCGAAGGAGGCCCCATGTCCCTGCCCCGCATCCTCGCCCTTGCGCTTACGACGGCGAGCCTCGCGCTACCCGCCCGCGCAGAGGAGGTCACGATCTTCGCCGCCGCGTCGATGAAGACCGCGCTCGATCAGGTGGCCAAAGCGTGGGAGACGAAGACCGGCGACGTGGCGCATATTTCCTTCGCCGGGTCCGGTGCGCTGGCCCGCCAGATCGCCGCCGGAGCACCGGCCGATATCTACATCTCCGCAAATCCGGGCTGGATGGAGACGGTCGCGAAGACGGGCCGCATCAAGGTGCAGGAGGACCTGCTGGCCAACCACCTTGTGCTGATCGCCCATGATCCGAAAGCGAAACCGGTGACGATTTCTCGCGAGCTCGATTTCGACGCGCTTCTGAATGGCGGCAAGCTGGCCATGTCGCTGGTGAACGCGGTGCCCGCAGGCCAATACGGCAAGGCGGCGCTGGAGCATTACGGGCTCTGGTCCAAGGTCGAGCCCGAAGTCGCGCAGGCCGATAACGTGCG
This sequence comes from Thioclava sp. IC9, assembly GCF_002213225.1. Lineage (NCBI taxonomy): Bacteria > Pseudomonadati > Pseudomonadota > Alphaproteobacteria > Rhodobacterales > Paracoccaceae > Thioclava > Thioclava sp. IC9. The sequence goes on along the minus strand of NZ_NBNX01000001.1, from coordinate 292,630 downwards.
CGCGACACTTGCGATGGTGGCACTTGGCGCGGCACCCTACGGGATCACCTATGCGACCGACGCCGTGGCCGAGCCGCGCGTGCATGTCGTGGCGACCTTCCCCGAAGACAGCCACCCACCGATCCGCTACCCCGCCGCCCGCCTCACCGATAGCGACGCGGCGAAAAGCTTCTATGCCGAGCTGAAATCCGACGCCGCCGCGAAGATCTTCCACGAGCAAGGCTTCGAGACACTGAAATGAGCTGGCTGTCGTCCTCCGACTGGCAAGCAGTCTTTCTCTCGCTGAAAGTGGCAGGCTGGGCGACGCTGCTGTCATTGCCGCCAGGGCTGTTCGTCGCCTATGCGCTGGCCCGCTGGCGCTTTCCGGGGCGCAGCCTCGTCAACGGGCTGGTGCATCTGCCGCTGATCCTGCCGCCGGTCGTCACTGGCTACCTCTTGCTGATCGGTTTCGCGCCGAACGGGGTGATCGGGGCGGCGCTGGCGCGGGTCGGGATCACGGTCGCCTTCTCGTGGCGCGGCGCGGCACTGGCCGCCGGGATCATGGCCTTTCCGCTGATGGTGCGCGCGATCCGGCTCGCGATCGAGGCGGTGGACCCGAAGCTGGAACAGGCGGCCTCCACCCTCGGGGCCTCGCGCATCGCCAGTTTCGCAACGATCACCCTGCCCCTGATCCTGCCCGGCATCCTTGCGGGCGCGATCACCGCCTTCGCCAAGGCGATGGGCGAATTCGGCGCGACGATTACCTTCGTCTCGAACATCCCCGGCCAGACCCAGACCCTGCCGCTCGCGATCTATTCGCAATTGCAGGTGCCGGGCGGCGAGGTCGAGGCCGCGCGGCTGGTGGTGATCTCGGTCACGCTGGCGCTTGGCGCGCTGTTGGTCTCGGAGTGGCTGGCGCGTCGGATCGCGGCGCGGATCGCGGGACAGAACTGATGCTGGAAATCTCGCTCAGCCATCGCCTGCCGGCGCTCGATCTCGACGTAGACTTCACCGCGCCTGAGGGCGTGACCGCGCTGTTCGGCCCGTCCGGCGCGGGCAAGACGACCGTGGTGAACGCGGTCGCGGGGCTGCTGCGGCCCGACCGGGGGCGGATCGTCATCAATGGAGAGGTGCTGCTCGAGACCGAGGCCGGGATCTGCCTGCCGCCCCACAAGCGCCGCATCGGTTATGTCTTCCAGGACGCCCGGTTGTTCCCGCATCTGAGCGTCAGATCAAACCTACTCTACGGGCAGCGTTTCAACAAAACCAAGACCGCGCCGGAGTTCGACCGCATCATCGATATGCTCGGCCTCGGCGCGCTGCTGGAGCGCCGTCCCGCCGCGCTCTCGGGCGGTGAGAAAAGCCGCGTCGCGCTTGGTCGCGCGATCCTGTCGAACCCGCGGATGCTGCTGATGGACGAGCCACTCGCCGCGCTGGACGCTGCGCGAAAATCGGAAATCCTTCCCTATATCGAGAGGTTACGGGACGAAGTTAAACTTCCTGTCCTGTATGTCAGCCACGCACCGGCCGAGGTCGCGCGTCTCGCCACATCCATCGCGCTGATCGAGGCCGGCCGCCTGCGCGGCTTCGGCCCCGCGCGCAAGATTCTGTCCGATCCGACACTCGCCCCCGCGCTCGGGCAGCGCGAAGCGGGGGCGGTGATTTCGGGACGTGTCATGGCGCAGGAAGCCGATGGCCTGACCCGGATCGAAACCGCAGGCGGGCCGGTGCTGCTGCCATATCGGGAAGGTCAGCCCGGCCAATCGCTGCGGCTGCGCATCCATGCGGGGGACGTGACTCTTGCGGTTGCGCGCCCCGAAGGCCTCTCTGCGCTCAACATCCTGCCGGTGACGGTCACGGAGCTGCGTCCTGCGGCTCCCCCCAGCGTCTATGCCCGCCTGAAGATGGGCGACGAGCATCTGCTGGCCCGGCTCACCACCCGCTCGGTCGCGGCGCTTGGCCTGACCGAGGGGAAGAGGTGCCACGCGATCATCAAGGCGATGTCGGTGGCCTCCGAGGATGTGGGCTAGCAGGCTAGCGGGGCTTACCCCGCCAGCAGCGCCGCGTTACCGCCCGCCGCCGTGGTGTCGACGCACAGATGCCGCTCGTGGAGGACATCGGCCTTCTGCACAGCGCCGGTGGTCAACGTCAGGATCGGGCCCTCGCGTTTCGCCAGCGCTTTCACAAGGGCGCGCGTATCGTGGCCCCACCAGATGGCGCCCGCGATATCCTCAAGCGTTTCAAGCACGTCCGGGGCGATCTTGCCATCGGCCCCGACGGCCACACCGCCCAGCTTCTCGACTTCCTTGATCTGCGCCACCTGCGCAGCTTCACCCGGCCCGAGGCACAGGATCGGCCCGCGCGGATAGCGGCGCAGCGTGTTAGCCTCGCCCGTCGGGCCCGGCAGTTCCAGCGCCTCGAGCGGCCCCGCCGCCTCGGCCTTCGCCGCCGCTTTCGCAAGCTTTTTGCGCAGCGTGTCGAGATCGGCCTTGTGGCCCCATTCGCCGTTTTTCGACGACGCCTCAGGCGCCATCGCGAAGCGGGTCAGGTAAAGCGGTCCACCCGCTTTCGGCCCCGTGCCCGACAGCCCCTCGCCGCCGAAGGGCTGCGAGCCCACGACCGCGCCGATCTGGTTGCGGTTGACGTAAAGGTTGCCGACATGCAGCGCGTCCGAGACCTCCTGCACGCGGTTGTCGATCCGGCTGTGCAGACCGGCGGTCAGCCCGTAGCCGGTGGCGTTGATCGCGTCGAACACCTTCTCGATATCCTCTGCGCGATAGGTCGCGATATGCAGAACCGGGCCGAAGACCTCACGCTCCAGCGCCTCGATGCCGGAGATTTTCACCAGCGTCGGCGCGATGAAATGGCCCTTCGACGGCGCGTCGAGCTTGTGCAGCACGCGGCCCTCTTTCTCGGCATTCGCAATATAGCCCGCGATATCCTCCTGAGCTTCGCCGTCGATCACCGGGCCGACATCCGTCGACAGATACCACGGATCGCCCAGCGACAGCTCGTCCATCGCGCCCTTGATCATCGAAATCAGGTTCTCGGCCACGTCTTCCTGCACATAGAGGCAACGCAGCGCCGAGCAGCGCTGACCCGCCGACTGGAAGGCCGAGGCGATGATGTCGCGCGTCGCCTGTTCGGGCAGCGCGGTCGAATCCACGATCATCGCGTTCAGACCACCGGTTTCCGCGATCAGCGGCGCGGTCGGGTCGAGATTGTCGGCCATCGACCGGCGGATCATCTTCGCCGTCTCGGTCGAGCCGGTGAAGGCGATGCCCGCGATCTTCGGGTTGGACGACAGGGCTGCGCCCACCGTCTCGCCCTGACCCGGCAGCAGTTGCAGCACGTCGCGCGGCACGCCCGCCTCATGCATCAGGCGCACGGCGATGGCGGCGACGAGCGGCGTCTGCTCGGCCGGTTTCGCGATCACGCCATTACCGGCAGCCAGCGCCGCCGAAATCTGCCCGGTGAAAATCGCCAGCGGGAAGTTCCACGGGCTGATCGCCGCGAAGATGCCGCGCGCCGTCGGGTCGCTCTCTTCGGCCTGCGCCGAATAATAATGCAGGAAGTCGACCGCCTCGCGCAATTCGCCCACGGCGTCGAGCTGGCTCTTGCCCGCCTCTTTCGCAAGCACCGCGAAGAAGGGGCCGAAGTTTTCCTCGTAAAGCTCCGCCACGCGACGCAGAACGGCGGCACGCTCAGCGACCGGGGCAGCCCACGGACGCGCAGCGTCGATGGCGGCCGCGACACAGGCCTCGTCGGCCTCGGTGACCTTGGCCACCTCTTCGCCGGTCGAGGGGTTGATGACGGCCACGGGCTCGCCCGTCGCCTCGCCCGCCACCAGCGGGCCCGCATCCGGGATCGCCACATTGCGGGCCGCATCGATGCGCGCCAGCGTGCCCTCGTCGGTCAGATCGAAGCCCATGGAATTCTCGCGGGACTCGGCGAACACCTCCGAGGGAAGCTTGAGCATCGCCGAACGCTCGGCCGTCTCGAGTTGCACGAACGGGTCTTCCGCGATGGTTTCGGGCGCCACGTCCTCATCGACGATCTGGTGCACGAAGGAAGAGTTCGCGCCGTTCTCCAGCAGGCGACGCACCAGATAGGCCAACAGGTCGCGATGCGCGCCGACGGGAGCGTAGATGCGGCAGCGGGTGCCCTCTTCGCGGTGGACGATCTCGTGCAGACGCTCGCCCATGCCATGAAGACGCTGGAACTCGTAGGGACGGCCCTCGGCCATCTCGAGGATCGCCGCGACCGAATGGGCATTGTGGGTCGCGAATTGCGGATAGATGCGGTCGGTGTAGCTGAACAGCTTGCGCGCATTGGCAAGGTAGCTGACATCGGTCGCAGCCTTCGTGGTGAACAGCGGGAAGTCCGGCAGGCCTTCGACCTGCGCGAGCTTCATCTCGGTGTCCCAATAGGCGCCTTTCACCAGACGCACCATGATCTTGCGGTCGAGCTTTTCCGCCAGCGCGCCCAGCCAGTCGATCACGAGGCTCGCGCGTTTGCCGTAAGCTTGCACGACCACGCCGAACCCGTCCCAGCCGGCAAGCTCGGGGTCGGACAGAACCTCCTTGATGATCTTGAGCGAGATCACCAGACGGTCCTGCTCCTCGGCGTCGATGTTGAGGCCCATATTCCCGGCCTTCGCGGCCTTCGCCAGATCCTTGAGCACCGGCACGATCTCGGCCATCGCGCGCTCTTCCTTGGCGACCTCGTAGCGCGGATGCAGCGCCGAGAGTTTCACCGAGATGCCGGGATTTTCGGCCACAGGGCGGTCCTTGCAGACCTTCGTGATGGCGGCGATGGCGTCGGCGTAATCCTTCGCGTAGCGCTTGGCGTCGCGCGCGGTGCGAGCGGCCTCGCCCAGCATGTCGTAGCTGTAGGTATAGCCGCGATCTTCGAGCTTCTTCGCGCGGCTCAGCGCGTCCTTGATCGTCTCGCCGAGGACGAACTGGCGGCCCATCTCCTTCATCGCGCGGCTGACGGCGGCCCGGATCACCGGCTCGCCCAGACGGCGCACGGCACCGCGCAGCACGCCTGCCATGCCGGGCTTTTCGTCTTCGAGCACGCGGCCCGTCAGCATCAGCGCCCAGGTCGAGGCGTTGACCATCGAGGACGACGCGGTGCCCATGTGCTTGCCCCAGTCCGACGGTGCGATCTTGTCTTCGATCAGCGCGTCGATCGTCTCGGCATCGGGCACGCGCAGCATCGCCTCGGCGAGGCACATCAGCGCCACGCCTTCCTGCGTGGAGAGGCCATATTCCGCGAGGAAATGCTCCATCAGCGTCGGTTTGGCTTCGGTCCGGATACGGCGCACGAGCTTAGCCGCGCGGGCGGAGATCTGCTTGCGATCACTCTCGCTCAGTTCGGCCTGGCCCTTTAGCCGCTCCAGAAGCGCGGCTTCTTCGGCGAATTTCGCCTGTGTCGTGAACTGATCGAACGTGTCGCCCATGCGATCCTCCCTTGAGTCTGATTGTCCGATGCTATTCGATTTCCCCTAGGCGATTGGCGCAAAGATTTGCTAAGCGATGGTCTCTGGAACTTATTTTTGGAGACTCTGTAGCCCATGAGTGAAGAGATCGATGCGATCGACAGGCGAATCCTCAACGAGCTTATCGCCGATGCACGCCTTCCCGTGGCTGAGATAGCGCGCAGGGTCGGCTTGTCGAAGACGCCGGTGGCCGCGCGCATCCGCCAAATGGAGGAAACCGGGCTCATCAAGGGCTACCGGGCGATGATCTCACCGATCAAGCTGGGGCTGACCCATGTGACCTATATCGAGCTGAAATTGAGCGATACGCGCGAGACCGCGCTGAAGGCGTTCAACGCCGCGGTGCGCGCGATCCCCGAGGTCGAAGAGTGCTACATGATCGCCGGGGGCTTCGATTATCTAGTGAAGATCCGCGCCCGCGACATGGCCGATTACCGGCGGATCATGTCGGAAGAGCTGTCCACCCTGCCCCATGTCCATTCCTCGTCGAGCTATGTCGCGATGGAGACCGTGGTGGAGGCCAGCGCGCCGCCCTTGGAGTGAGGTTACAGAGGGCAGCGCCCGATCGCCGGGCGGGCGTCCCTCGTCATGTGGTCCGTACTTAATCGCGGCCAAATCCGGATGACCTCGATCCGCGCGCTGACGTCACCCAAGCGCCCGCCCGAGGGGGCGGTCGGGCGCTGCCCGGGCCGCTTCGCGGCTGTTCCGGGCAAGCAGATTGCGTTCGTTCAGATCGAGGCCCTCTCTACGCTTCCCTGTCCCTGCACGCGCATATTGGCAATAGTTGTCCACTTGGCACAGGGCGACCAGCCCCGGGCCGCGCCCGACCCTCACCACATTAGGCGCAATAGAAAAGGCGGCAGGTCCCCCCGCCGCCTCTCGATCCGATCAGGTCGAACTCACTCGCCCTGTTTCTTGATCCGCCCGTCGAGCTTGGGCGCGACCGTCCCCTTGCCCTCGATATAGGTCATCACGTCATTGGCCATCAGGTTGCCGTTCCCGGCATTCACGATGACCTTGCCGCCGCCGAGCGACGTGTAGCCGTCGCCGCCGCCCAGCATGTAATCGTTGGTCGCGACCTTGTAGACCTTGTCCTTGTCGAGCGGCTGACCGCCCACCTCGACCGAGACCACGCGCGACCCGGCCGGTGCGGAGGGATCGTAGACCACGCTCATGCCCGAGATCTGCGGGAAACGGCCCGCACCGTTCTCGACCTGGCTGAAGCCGTTCTCCAGCGCGCTCAGGAGCTGCGAGCCGGGGATCTCGGTCACCACCGTCTTGTTGCCGAAGGGCAGCTCGGTCAGCACGTCCTTGCGGGTGATCTTGTGGCCCGCATCATAGGTCGTGTCGCCCCGGATGCCGCCGCCATTGATCAGCGTCACATCGGCCTTGGTCGCGTCGCGCAGCGCATCGGCGATCAGATCGCCCATCGTGCTCTCCTGCGAGCGCACCACGTTGCGCCGCGAGTCCAGTTCGGTCTCCGACGTGCCGATCTGCTGGCCGAGATTGTCGTCGAGTTGCTGCTTGAAGCCGTTGACCAGCTTCATCGATTCCGGATCCGGCGTCACATTCGCGGTGTCGATCCAGCGGAAATCCGGGGTCCAGCTGATCTTGCGCTTGCCGTCCTTCTCGGAGATGTCGACGGTCAGATCGACCGGCATCAGGTAGCGCGCGTCGATCGAGGTCTCCACATAGGCCGTGATCCCGTCATAGAACATCGCATTGAGGTGGTCGTCGCCCGAGATGATGACGTCGAAATCCTTGCTCGCGATCAGGTCGCGGTCGTTCGACTGATCGGTCTGCACGACGCCGATCACCAGATCCGCGCCATCCTCGCGCGCCTTCTTGGCTGCTGCGATCGCGCTGTCCACGGTCGGCCCGAATTTCAGATCGCCCGAATTGGCGACCTCGGGCGTCGTGTCCTGCGCGACCGGAACGAGCGCGACCTTGAGACCGGCGATCTCTTTCGTCATCACGCCGCCCAGACCCTGAACCGGCGAGCCGTCTTTCTGGGTGATGTTGATCGCGGCCCACGGGTATTTCGAGGCTTCCATCTTCTTCTCGAAATTCTGCGGGCCGAAATCGAATTCATGGTTGCCCGGCACCGCGATATCGAAGGGCACGATATTGGTCAGGTCGATCGTGTTCTGACCTTCGTCGATCCCCGACAGAAGCGAGGGCGAGAGCATGTCGCCATCGAACACATAGAGCGTGTTGGGATTGTCCGCGCGCTCCTTCTTGGCGACCGCGTTGAGCCGGGCGAACCCGCCGCGCTCGCCATCACCGTCGAAATTGTAGATATCGCCAACCCCGAGGATCGTGAGCTTCACCGTCTCGGCCTGAATGGGCCCGGCGGCGAGAAGCCCGGTCGAGGCGGCGCCCAGCATGAGGGCAGCCAGACGGCGCTTGAAATCGGACATTTCGGTCTCCCTGCGGAATGAATTTATTCATAGACCCCGAACGGCCGCATGGCCCGGGGCGTGGGAGAAAGCTTAGCCGCACTCTGTCATCGCGCAAACCTCAAGTCAGATGACCTCGCGTTCACGATCGGGCGCGCGCCTCTTTTCGCGTCACCCCGCGCAGATCAACGCGCTGGGTACGCTTTCAGACCAACACGCCCGCCAAGCGCGCGAACAACGCATGCGCCGCCGCCTCGTCGATCAGGTCGACGGTGAATTGCGCGAAGGTCAGGCCGGTCTCCGGCGCGCTGGAGAACATGACGCGAACGTCCTCGCCCGACTCGGTGATCATGTCGAGCTGCCCGCCGAAGACGGTCGTGTAGCTTCCCGCGAATCCGGACATCATGGCCTCCAAAGCCTTGGCGCAGGCCACGATCTCGTCCGACGACCCTTTGACGGGCCGCAAGATCCGGTCGCTGGGGCCGATCCGCCCGGCAAGCTGCAGCCCCTCGGGCAACTCGATACCCAGCCGGAGCCGCGTGGTGGCGAGAAGCAGCGGGCTTTCCTGCTCCACCGGGGCCTCCCTCTCGGCCTCGGTTTCAGGCACGACGCCGCCGGTGACATTCGGCCCCGGCTTGAGCGCGGGCTCTCGAACGGGCTCGCGCGCAGGATCGCGAAGGGGTTTCGACGCCCGCGTGACACGACGTGGCGACACCTCGGGCGTGCGGTCGACGGGGTTCGGGTCCGGCCGATACTCGGGCTCGGCCCCGGGGGGCGCAACCGGCGCGACCGGCGCGCCCGAATTTGCGGGCTCGGAGCTGCGTTTACGCTCCCCGGGCGCGCGGAACGGCAAGATCGCCCCGCCATGTTCCGAGAGCAGCGGGGACGGCGCGTCATGGGCCCCGATCGCCAGATCCGCCTCGGTCTCGGGATCGAGCGCGTCGAGCCCGGCCACCGCGCGCCCTGTCATCGCCCCGAGCGCCGCGATCAGCGCCGCGCCGCCGCTACGCTGGAACGCTTCATCCGAAGTCTCGGCGGCACGCAACAGGTCGCGCGATCCGTGCAGAAATGCGATCCGCGAGAAATACGCCGCCGACTCGCGCTGAACCCGTGCCTTCAGCTTCGCCCGGTCCCTGTCGTTGCGCAGCTTGTCGCCACGCGAAATCGCGAGCAGGCAATCGGACGGGCGCGCAGACCCCAGACATTCGATCAGAGTCTTTTCGGTCAGCCGCCATGCCTGCGAGGCGATCGTGACCCAAATCATCACGTCGCAGGTGGCGATCAGGCCGACCTGTCCTTCGTTGAGATCCTCGGCGCAGGTCAGCGGCACCTCGACGAATTCGAACCCCTGCAGATGCGGCTGCGCGGAATAGACGTAAATCTCGGAGGGCACGGCGCCGCCCTCTTCGACCTCCGCCGCGTCGATCTCCCGCCCCGTCGCGTCGCGCATCACCACGCCCGGCGTCGCACGGTAGCGCGCGACGACCGTGGGTCGCTCGGTCCGGCCCAGATTGTCGCCGATGCTGCGCGCGCGCAAAATCGCGTTGAGCACCGTGGACTTGCCGGAATTGACCTCGCCGCAGATCGCGACCCGCAACGGTGCGCGGACCGGATCGGGCGGTGCCTGATCGTGGCGGAGGTCTTGTTTGAAGATCATTTGCTTCCTTGTCCTCACGCCGCGCGGGATGCGGGCTTGCGCCGCGGCATCATCGTGCTGCTGACGGCGCTTTCGATCGCGCCGAGGTTGATCAGGCGCCGTTCCAGAACTTCCAGCTTGCTCTGGATGCGCGACGCCATCCGGCTTTGCTGGGCGGGATCACGCGCCAGCCGTTCCAACTCGGCCCGCTCCTGCTTGAGCTGCAGGGTCCGCTCGCGCACGACCATCTCCATCATCCGAACCATGACCCGCAGTCGCGACCCGCCCGCGGTCGCGCGCTCCACCAGCGTCTCGCCATAGGCTTGCAGGATCTTCTCCACCGCAGGGCGCAACTCTTCCGCCGCGACGATGCGCAGACCCTCGAGCGTCTTCTCGATATTCACGGTCGGTCCACGCCAGAAAGCCCAGCCGCGCTCCAACGCGAAATTGATGCGCAGCGCGCGCCGGGTCAGCGTCAAGGTCGAGGTGAACGTGTCATGCGGCATATCCGCGAGGTCGATCTCTTCGCTGGGATCGTCGAACCGGTCCACGATGGTTGTGCGGCAGGCATGGATCGCATTGTCGAGCAGCACGTCGATGGCGGCCCGCGAGCGGGCGTAGCTTTTCGTCACTTCGCGTTCGAGCGCGATCTGCAACGCGGTCGTATCGGTCTCGAAGCTGCGCGGCGGACGGCCGTCGCGAATCCGATTGGTGCGCAGAACCTCCTCGAACCGGGCACGCTGACTGTTGACGAAATCCTCGATGCTCTTGTTGAGCCGCGTCTCCAACGCCGACCAGCCTCGGTTCAGCACGGATTCGATCTGGTGTTCGGCGCTCTCGACATGGTTTTCGAGCGCGCCGCGCAGCGCCTCCGTCGCCTCGATCTCGCCGGTCATCTCCTCGATCGCGGCCTCCGCCACGTCCGAGCGAATGCTCTCGATCTGCATCTGCAGCGTATCGCGTTCGCGGCGGGCGACGAATTGCATCCCCGACAGCTCCGCGCGCAGATCGCCACGCAGCTGGGCGAGCTGCTGACGCCCCACCCCGCCATCGATCACGGCAGAGAGCACGTGTTTGACCTCTTCGACGCCCGAGGCCAGCAGCAGCCGATCGATCGGATCTTCGGGCACACGGCCGAAACGCGAATACAGATATTGCGCCAGCTCCATCGAATCCATCTCGGCGCGCGCCCAGGCGGCTTCCTCGTCGGAGCGCTGGGTGAGATCGGCGAGATAGGCACTGCCCGCGACGATCTTGAAGTCGATGTCGGGGATCGCCGCGCGCAGGCGGCGCGACACATCGGCAATCACGCGGGGCACTTCGACCGCGTAATCGTCCAACTCGTCGATCCGGTTGAGGAAGATCAGCACGTCCTTGTCGTCCTGCCGCGCGAGGATACGGATCAGGGCGAGGTCCACATCGGTCAGAGGCTGATGCGCCGAGAGCACCATGATGAACACGTCCGAGCGGTCAAGCGAGCGGCAGGTGAACTCGTCGCGCACGAGGAACGGGTCGTTCACGCCGGGCGTGTCGGTGATGATCGTCGGCACCTGAAACTCGGGCAAGCGCATGTAGATATGGGCGCTTTTCGTCAGCGCCGCGAACCGGCCGAGCGCCTCGCGATCCAGCCCGTCATCCGCGCCCGGCCCGGCACAGACATAGCGCTGCAACAGGTCGGGGGCGAGGAAGTCGTAGTCGTGCTGCTGCCCCAGAAGCGTGTGGTAATGCTTGCCGAGCCGCCGTTGCGCGCGCCGGCGCATCTGCTCGGACTGCTCGCGCAGGATGTCGGTATCGAATCCCGGCAGCAGCTCTTCGGTCAGTTGCCGGATGCGCGTGCCACCATTGATGATCTCGTCCCAATCGGCTTCCGAGAAGAACTCGAACCGGGCCCCCGTCACCGGATCTTCCGGCAGGTTGATGCGCATGTTCGTCACGACCGAGGTCCACGGGTTCACGTCCGAGGGCAGGAAGTCATGCTGGTGCAGGAAGGCGTTGAGGAAGGTCGACTTGCCCGCCTTCACCTGCCCGATCACCGCCACGCGCGCCGCCCAGTCATGCAGCCGCAAGCGCAGATCGCGGATGCGTGGACGGGCGCTGCGTTCGACGGCGGTTTCTATCTGGTCGAGCGTGCCGTCGAGAAAGTCGAGTTCCTTACGCAGTTGCGGGGCGATCTTCATGGCGTGCTCCTCCTCGTCGCGTAGGCCGGCTCGGGTTCGTCCGCGGCTCTGGCATCGAGCCGGTCAAGCAGATGTTCGACATGGGCGAGGACATCTGCGGCATCGGTAAAGGCGTGACCCGCCGTGAGTTCCTCCCACAGCGCGCGGGCCGGGCCCGGCATCGAGGCGGGCTCTGCGGGCGGGTAGTCGGGCAGCGGTGAGTCGAGGATCAGCGGATCGGCATCGGTCACGTCGGGCAGCTCCGCGCCCTCCGCCTTTATCAGGCGCGCCGAGCGCAGACGGCGCGGCTTGACCGGCATGCGCGGCTTCGGGAAAGCGATCACGTCGCGCTCGCGCACGAATTTGGCGACCGTCTCGTTGGTCTCTCCCGATGGTTGGCCGATCTGGCCGATCAGCCGCTCGATCTCGCGCCCGATCTGCGCGACGTCCTGCGCGTCGGTCAGTGCCGCCAGACGGATCGTCGGGAAAACCTCCCCCGCCTCGCGCTGAACCCGGCGCATCAGGCGCGCGCGGGTGCGTTCGTCGGGCAGACGGTCGCCATGGGTCACGACGAGCATGGGCTGCTCGAGAAGCGCCTGGGGCATCGCGTCCCAGACCGCCTTCTCGCTTTGCCGCCACGCCTGCGTCGCGTTGGTGCACCAGATCACGAGATCGGCATAGCGCAGCATCCGCTGCCAGCTTTCCATCGGCATGTTCGGGTCCGACGAACCGGGCGTGTCGATGATGTCGATCCGCTCGAGGATCGGCGCACCATGGGCGATCACGCAGTAGCGCGCCTTTTCCAGATTGAGCTGCGCCAGATCGCAAAGCGGGCGCGCGACCTCCTCCTTGTCGATCCAGATCTGCCCCCGGTCCCTGCCGTGCACCAGCCAGATCGGCGGCAGGGCGGTCGCGGTGACATGCGAGGGCAGCACCTTCTCACCCAGCAACCCGTTGATGAGACTGGTTTTGCCAGCCGAGAATTCGCCCGCCACCAGCACCCGCAGCTTGCGCGGTTTCGCGGCGGCTTGCGGGCTCTGGGCACTCGTGAGGTCCGGCAAGGCAGGGCGTTCGCGTTTGCGCATCGAGTTCATGCCGAGAGCCTTTCCTTGTCGTGTCCCGCCGCGCCCGAGAGGCAGCGCTCGCGCACCGCCTTGCAGAACTGACCCTGATCGAAGACGAAGCGCTCCACGATCTCGCGGCTGCGCGCGATGGCGGGGTCGAAATACTCGGTCATCAGGTCTTCGATCAGCGGCGTGGTTTCCGCGATTATCACATCGCGGTAGCGCGCCTGTGCCGCGCCCTTGCGATTGAACCGCCAATAGCGACGCCACCACGCGCCCTGCATATCCAGCGTGATCATTCGCGCGAGCACCGTCGGCGCGCGATGTTGCGGCTGTTCGGGGAAGCGGCTCACATCGGCCTCGCGGATCACGCCGAACTCGGCAGCGAGGAAGCTGTCGATCCCGTCGCTGACCATGTCGAGCGCCGCCTCGCCCTTGCGCCGCAGCCGCGCGCAATTGGACGCGAAGGCGGTCTTCATCGCCATGCGCAGCGAAGTCGGATCATGGGTCCACGCGCCGATCTCGCCATAGGTGTCGATATGCGACTGCAGCGCCTCTAGCGCCGAGGCCACGAATTGCTCCTGCGCCCGGTCGAGCCGCTCGCGCAGCTCCGCGCGCAGGTCCGCGGCATCACGGTTGAAGGCGGAGACGGCCTCTTCCTCGATCTCGGCAAGGCGCATCATCAGTTTGGACTCGCTGAGGATGGTGGAGGGATCAGCCACCCGGGCGACGCTATCCACGGTCTCGGCGCGCTCGATGATGCGCTCCAGCTCGTCCTGCACATCGCCAAGCACCGCCTGCCCCGGCCCGTCGACGATCCGCTTGACCACCGCCTGCATCAACGCACCGATCCCGGACGCTTCCATCGCGCGCTGGCGCAACTCGGTCTCGCTGGTGGGCGTGAGGCCGGTCATCTTCTCCAGCGCCGCGCGGCTGGCGGGCGCCATCTCGTTCACATCGCCCATCGCGCAATTGGCCCAGTAGCCCGAGCCGAACAGGATCTCGATCTCCTCGCCCAGCCCCATGCGCCCCAGCGTCTTGCGGATCGAGCCGCGGATCGCGGCCTGCGCCCCGCGCGGGTCTTCCAACTCGTCGATGCGGTTGACGAAGATCACCACCTCGCGCGCATCGATCGCGCAGATGATGCGCAGCAGCGCGAGATCCATCGTGGTCAGAGCCTGATGGGCGGAGAGCACGACGATACAGGCGCGGCTGTCGCCGATGGCATTGAGCGTTATCTGCTCGCGCATCATGAAGGTGTCGTTCACACCCGGCGTGTCGCGCAGACACAAGCCGCGCGGCAGATGCGGCAGATCGAGATAGAGATCGGCGGATTTCGTCAAATCGGCATAGGTGCCTTCGCTCGCGCCCTCTGCCAGATCGTCGGGATCGCCGTAGCAGATATATTGATCCAGCACCGCCTTATCGAGCGTCGGGAAGGCGCGGCTGGTGCCGAGAAGTTCCTCGAACTGCTCGCCAAGCCTCGCCTCGGTCGCGTTGCGCATCGCGGTGACCTGTTTGCGCACGCTCTCGGCCTCGGTCTCGAAGCCCGCGCGGTTGGCCATCTCGCCCAGACGCCCGCCGGTCGCCACAAGCCGATCCCATTCGTGACGGTCGAAGAAACGAAACAGCGCGCGCGTGTCCATCGGGCGGTGGCGCGCGTTCAGATGCAGCGCCGTGATCACCGAGGTCCAAGGGTTCACATCCGAGGGCAGCATCCCCGGCTTGCCGATCAATGCGTTGAGAAGTGTGCTCTTTCCCGCTTTGACCTGGCCGATGACGCTGACGGTCGGCTCGAACGCGTCGATCATCTCGAGCACGCTGTCGAGCTGGTCCTCGACGAAGCCGAGATCGGCGTCCGAGACATCCTTTACCGCCTGTTCGAGCTGGTCGAGCGTCTCCCAGTAAGAATTGAGCGCCTCGAAACCGCGGCGATGCCAATCAAAGATGGAATTCGCTTCATACACGAGGGGCACTCCTTTCCGCAGGGGCGATGCGGTCTTGGGCGGAAACGGTTCGGCACACCCCATGCCGCCCGAGACCGCCAACGTTACAGGGACGGCGCGCGCCCCCTTCTTGGCGACGCACCGGCTGGGTCGGTTCGTGCTTAAGTTCTGTTGTGCACTCTTGTCCGAAATGCGGCAGAGATTATGGCAGAGCGACCATAATTGCCGTTCGGGGCAGCGCGCAGCGCATTTCCCCGATCACGATTTTTCGCCTGTTTTCTTTGCTTTGCTGGGTCGATGCGAAATATGTGACGCAGGGGAAGTCTCGTTTCGGCCCTATTTCCCTGCGTATTCACGAATTTGTGAGCGTTTCCGGTTATCGCGAGTTACCGCAGGTTTTCCGTGGATTGTTTACACGTAATCCGTCTATCGCGCACCGTCATCAAAGCTTCACTTGATCCGACTCTCTTATTTCGTAAAACCTCGAAATATGGATGAGATGACACCCCAACGGCTCACCGTGCTGGGCCACGCGCAACGCCTAGCGATCTTCCGGCTGCTGATGCGCCGGTATCCCGACCGGCTGCCCGCAGGCGAAATCGGCGCGGCGCTGGGGCTGAAACCCTCCACGCTCTCGGCCTATCTCGCAGCCCTCGCCGAAGTCGGGCTGATCGGTCAGACGCGGGCCGGCACTTCGTTGCGCTACGGAATCGAGATGGAGACCGTGCGCAACCTCTTCGACGCGCTTCTGATCGACTGCTGTCAGGGACGCCCCGATATCTGCTCTCCCCTCACGCAACCCGATCCCAGCGGAGACAGCGGCATGACGCAATCTGCAACGGGCCGAAAATTCAACGTGCTTTTCATTTGCACCGGCAATTCGGCGCGCTCCATCCTTGCCGAGACGATCCTGCGAGACCGGGCGGGCGACCGGTTCAAAGCCTATTCAGCGGGCACGAAACCCTATTCAGAGCTGAACCCTTTCGCGGTGCAGGTGCTGCGCGACAAGGGCCATGACGTGGAGCCGCTGCGCGCGAAGAACATCTCCGAGTTTCACGGAGAGGACGCGCCGGTACTCGATTTCGTCTTCACTGTCTGCGATCTCGCCGCCAACGAGGAATGCCCGCCCTGGCCCGGCCAGCCGATCAGCGGCCATTGGGGGATGCCCGACCCGGTAAAGGCGACCGGCACCGAGGCCGAACGCGCGCTGGCGTTCCAGCAGGCCTATGGCGCGCTTCACCGCCGGATCGAGGCCTTCGCCGCCCTGCCGCTTTCCACGCTCGACCGCATCGCGCTGCAATCCGCCGTCGATGACATTGGCCGTAACTGAAGGACTGACCATGACCACCTACGCCCTCAATGGCCTCGGCCGCATCGGAAAACTCGCCTTGAAGCCGCTGCTGGAGTGCGGTGCGAAGATCGCATGGGTCAACGACGCGGTGGGCGATGCGGCGATGCAAGCGCATCTGCTGGAATTCGACTCCGTTCATGGCCGCTGGGACGCGGAGTTTTCGAGCGACGCGAACAGCGTCACCATCGACGGCACCCGCCTGCCCTTCATCGGCACGCGCAACATCGAAGACCTGCCACTCGACGGGGTCGACGTGGTGATCGACTGCACCGGCGTCTTCAAATCCGAGGCCGCACTCGCCCCCTATTTCGCAGCCGGCGTGAAGAAGGTCGTCGTCTCGGCCCCGGTGAAGGACGGCCCGACCGCGAATATCGTCTATGGCGTGAACAATGACGCCTACGATCCGGCTGCGCATAGCATCGTGACGGCGGCCAGCTGCACCACCAATTGCCTCGCCCCGGTGGTGAAGGTGATCCACGAGAACCTGAGGATCAAGCACGGGTCGATCACCACGATCCATGACGTGACCAACACCCAGACCATCGTTGATCGCCCCGCGAAGGACCTGCGTCGCGCGCGTTCGGCGCTCAATTCGCTGATCCCGACCACGACCGGCTCGGCCACCGCGATCACGCTGATCTACCCCGAGCTGAAGGGCCGCCTGAACGGCCATGCGGTGCGCGTCCCGCTTCTGAACGCCTCGCTCACCGATTGCGTCTTCGAGGTCGAGCGCGAAACGACTGCCGAAGAGGTCAACGCGCTGTTCAAAGCCGCCGCTGAGGGCGATCTGCACGGCATCCTCGGCTACGAGACGCGCCCGCTGGTGTCGTCTGATTACACCAACGACATCCGCTCCTCGATTATCGACGCGCCCTCGACGATGGTCGTGAACGGCACGCAGGTGAAGGTCTATGCGTGGTATGACAACGAGATGGGCTATGCCTACCGGCTCGCCGATGTCGCACTGATGGTGGGAGCCTCGCTGTGACCGACCACCCCGCCAGCCGCCCCGAAGGCTTCTCCGCCTATATCGCGGTGACGGCGGCCTATTGGGCCTTCATGCTCACCGATGGCGCGCTCCGGATGCTGGTGCTGCTGCATTTCCACACGCTCGGCTTCTCGCCGGTGCAGCTGGCTTACCTGTTCATCCTGTATGAAGTGGCGGGGATGGTCACGAACCTCTCGGCGGGCTGGATCGCGGCGCGGTTCGGGCTGGTCTCGACGCTCTATGCGGGGCTGTCGCTGCAGGTCGTGGCGCTGATCGCACTGGCGCAGCTGAACCCGAGTTGGGCGATTGGCGCGTCCGTCACGTATGTGATGATCGTGCAGGGCCTCAGCGGGGTCGCGAAGGACCTTGCCAAGATGTCCTCGAAATCGGCGGTGAAGCTGCTGGCGCCCACCGACAATGGCGGGCTCTTCAAATGGGTCGCGGTGCTGACCGGGTCGAAGAACGCAGTGAAGGGCGTGGGCTTCCTGCTGGGCGCGGCGCTGCTGGCGGCGCTCGGCTTCGATTACGCGGTGGTCGCGATGGCGGTGGTGCTGGCGCTGATCCTCGCCGCAATCGTCGTGGCGATGCCGCCGGGCCTGCCGCGCGGGCGCAAGGGCGCGAAATTCTCCGAGGTTTTCTCGAAATCGGCCAATGTGAACTGGCTCTCCGCGGCGCGGGTTTTCCTGTTCGGCGCGCGCGACGTCTGGTTCGTCGTCGGCATCCCGATCTATTTCTATGCGGTCCTGTCGGACGGAACGCATGCGGGCGACCGCGCGGCCTTCTTCCTCGTCGGCACCTTCATGGCGCTCTGGATCATCCTCTACGGCGCGGTGCAGGCTGCCGCCCCGCGCATCCTGAAGGCCAAATCCCGCCCCGAAAGCGCACTGATCGGGGCCGCGCGGCACTGGGCGCTGGCGCTGCTTGCCGTGCCTGCGCTCCTCAGCGCCGCCGTGCTGATCGACCCGACGCCATCGCTGTGGCTCAGCACCGTGCTGGTCGTGGGTCTGCTGGTCTTCGGCGCGATCTTCGCGGTGAATTCCTCGCTCCACTCCTATCTCATCCTCGCCTTCACACAGGCCGAGCGGGTGACGATGGATGTGGGCTTCTACTACATGGCCAATGCGGGCGGGCGGCTGATCGGCACGCTGCTGTCGGGGCTGAGCTACCAGATGGGTGGGCTCCCCGCCGTGATGATCACCGCGACCGTGATGGTGGCCTTCAGCGCGCTGGCGGCGGGGCGGCTCTCAGCGCAAAGCCCCGCATAAGCCCGTGAGCGGAGATGGACATTCCCGGCTCTCCGCGCTTTTCTGAGCGGCAGAGGAAAGCGGCCCCCGCGCCGCTCGCAAAATGGGAGGAGAGCCGGTGCTGTCACGCGGCAAGGATTACGCGGCCACGCGGGCTGCGTTTCGATGGGACATACCCGAACGCTACAATATCGGCGTCGACACGTGCGACAAATGGGCCGCGCGCGAGCCTGACCGCGTCGCGCTGATCGAGGTCGAGGAAGACGGCTACGGCGCAGTCCGCGAGACCACCTTTGGCGCGTTGCGCGAGGCCTCGAACCGCTTCGCCAATGTGCTGGCGGCGATGGGCGTAGGCGGCGATGGGCGCGAGACCGGCGACCGGGTGGCGATCCTGCTGCCGCAACGCCGCGAGACCGCCATCGCCCATATCGCGGCCTTCAAGGCGGGCTGCGTCTCGCTGCCGCTGTTCACCTTGTTCGGCCCCGAGGCGCTGCTGCACCGGCTGCGCGACAGCGGCGCGCGGGTGCTGGTGACCGACCCGGCGAGTTACGAGGTGATCGCCGCAATCCGCTCCGAGCTGCCCGATCTTGAGACCGTCTTCGTCACCGATGGCGGCGGGACGCAACCGGAAGGCGCCGCGGATTTCGACGCCGCTCTCGCCGAGGCTTCGCCCAAGTTCACCCCCGTCGATACCGGCGCCGAGACCCCCGGCGTGCTGATCTACACCTCGGGCACGACGGGCAATCCGAAAGGCGCGCTCCATGCCCATCGGGTGCTGCTGGGCCACCTGCCCGGCGTCGAGATGAGCCATGATTTCCTGCCGCAGGCGGGCGACCGCATCTGGACGCCCGCCGATTGGGCGTGGATCGGCGGGCTCTTGGACGTGCTGCTCCCGGCGCTGCATCACGGTGTGCCGGTCGTGGCTTGCCGCTTCCGCAAGTTCTCGGCGCAGGCGGCGGCCGATCTGATCCGGCGTCTGGGCGTGCGCAACGCTTTCCTGCCGCCCACCGCGCTGAAGATGATGAAAGCCGACCCGGAGAGCCTGTCTTGGAGCCTCAATATGCGCTCAGTCGCCTCGGGGGGCGAGCCGCTGGGCGCGCAGCTCCTCGACTGGGGGCGCAAGGCGCTTGGCGTCACGATCAACGAATTCTACGGCCAGACGGAGTGCAACATGGTGGTCTCGTCCGCCGCGAGCCTCGATGCGCCAGAACCGGGTGCTATGGGCTGGCCGGTGCCGGGCCACGAGGTCGCGATCGTCGACAGCCAGACGGGTCAGATCCTGCCCGATGGCGAGGAAGGCGCGATCGCGGTGCGCGCGCCCGACCCGGTGATGTTTCTCGGCTATTTCAATCAGCCCGAGGCGACAGAGGCGAAATTCGTGACCGGCCTCGACGGGCGCTGGCTGCTGACCGGCGACCGGGGCGTCAGCGGCGCAGACGGCAGGCTGCGCTTCATCGGGCGCGACGACGACATCATCTCGACCGGCGGCTACCGTGTCGGCCCCGCCGAAATCGAGGATTGCCTGATCTCGCATCCGGCGGTGCAGATGGCGGGCGTCGTGGGGCAGCCCGATCCGCTGCGCGGCGAGATCGTCGCGGCCTTCGTCACGCTCTGCCCCGGCCATGCCGATACCGAGGCGCTGCGCGACGACCTTGCCGCCCATGTCCGCGCACGGCTCGCGAAATACGAATACCCCCGCGCGATCTACGTGATCGACGACATGCCCGTGACCACCACCGGCAAGATCATCCGCAACGCGCTACGCGCCCGCCTACCCAAGGAGCCCGCCCAATGAGCCCCGTCCTATTCGAGACCCGCGGCAAGATCGCGATCATCACCCTCAACCGCCCCGAACGGCGCAACGCGATCAATGCCGAAGCTGGCCACGCCTTGGCCGAGGCGGTAGCCCGTCTGGAAGCGGATGACGCACTGCAGATCGGCATCCTGCGCGGCGAAGGCGCGGTGTTCTGCGCGGGCATGGACCTCGCCGCTTTCACCGAAGGTAAGGTCGAGGAGTTACTATTTGCTGAAGGCGGTTTCGGCGGCCTGACCCAATCCCACCGCAGCAAGCCGATCATCGCCGCCTGTCACGGCGCGGCGCTCGCAGGCGGGTTCGAACTCACTTTGGGCTGCGATATGATCGTGGCGGAAGAGGGCTGCCGCTTCGGCCTGCCAGAAGTGCTGCGCGGTCTGGTTGCGGGCGCGGGCGGCGCGTTGCGGCTGGCGAGCCTCATCCCCCCGGCCCGGGCGCGCGAATTGCTGCTGACGGGGCGGCTTTTCGACACGGCGGAGGCGTGGGAGCTGGGCCTGATCGCCCGCCGCGCCGAGGCCGGGCAAGCGTTCGACGCGGCGCTGGCGCTGGCCGAGGAGGTCGCGAAGAACGCGCCCTTGGCCCTGCGCGAGACCCTGCGCCTGTCGCGCGAGATCGAGCGCCGCGCGGTCGACCCTCTCTGGGAGGAGAACGCGCGGACCCTGAAGGCCGTGATGGAGAGCGAGGACGCGTCCGAAGGCGCGCGAGCCTTCCTCGAGAAACGCGCGCCGGAGTGGTCCGGGAGATAAGGGCCGCACCCGAGCCTTGGGGTGAGCCGCGTCTCGGAAGGCTTCCAGTGGAAGGCTTCAGCGGCGAACGCGCCGCGCGGCGCGGCGCAGGGGGCGCCTGTGTTTCGCGGAAAGGGTCGCGCCCGAGCCTCGGGCGGGCGCTTCGTTCCCGTCGACGCTCGGCACTTTATCTCGCAAGCCCGGACGACGGTAATGCCCGCGATGACATCGCCAATGCGCCCTCCCGGGGGGAGGATCGGGCACGGCCCGGGGCTGGTCGCCCCGCGCCAAAATCAGACCTGAGAGCGTTTCGCAAAATGAAAAGGCCCGAGGCGCATCGCCCCGGGCCCCTTTTCTTAACTCCGAACGGCCCCTGAGGCGCCCGGCCCTTATGTCTCCGCCGCGGCCAAGAACGCCTTTCGGCGTTCGACCCGCTCGCGGATCTTTTCGACATCAGCGATCGGCGTCGCGGCCAGCAGCGTCTTGGTATATTCGTGCTGCGGATTGGCGAAGATCTGATCGCGCGAGGCGTATTCCACCACCTCGCCCGCATTCATCACCATCACCTCATCCGCGAAATAGCGCACGACAGAGAGATCGTGGCTCACGAAAATATAGGACAGATCGAACTCGTCCTGCAGGTCTTTGAGCAGGTTCAGCACCTGCGCCTGCACCGACAGATCGAGCGCCGAGACCGGTTCGTCCAGCACGAGGATCTGCGGGTTCAGCATCAGCGCGCGCGCAATCGCGATCCGCTGGCGCTGGCCGCCCGAGAACATATGCGGGTAGCGGTTGTAGTGCTGCCGCTCGAGCCCGACCTTCTCCAGCATCTCCTCGGCGCGCTTGCGGCGCTCCTTGGCGGGGATGTCGGTATTAATGATCAGCGGCTCGGTCAGAACCTCGCCCACCTTCTGGCGCGGGTTGAGCGACGAATAGGGGTTCTGGAAGACGATCTGAACCTTGGCGCGCAGTTCGGACGTCACCTTGGTTTCCTTGATGTCGATCTTCTCGCCCTGGATATACAGATCGCCCGAATTGGCCGGGTCGATCAGCGTCAGGATGCGCGCCAGCGTGGACTTGCCGCAGCCGGATTCGCCGACGATGGCCAGCGTCTTGCCCTGCTCGAGCGAGAAGGAGATGCCGTGCAGCGCCCGGATCGTCTTCGCCCCGCGCAGGAACCCGCCCGAGACGATGTAGTCGCGCGTGATGTCGCGCCCTTCGAGGATCACACTCATTGCACGCCCTCCCAGCCATCGGCGACGGTCAGCAGACGGTCCCCGGTCGCGTTTTCCGGCAGCGCGGCCAGAAGCGCGCGCGTATAGGGATGCTGCGGGTTCTCGAAGAGTGAGAGCACGTCGGCCTCCTCCAGTTTGCGGCCCTTGAACTGGACCGAGACGCGGTCGGCGGTCTCGGCCACGACGCCCATGTCATGGGTGATCATGATCAGCCCCATGCCGTATTCCTCCTGCAGGCTCATCAGCAGATCGAGGATCTGCTTCTGGATCGTCACGTCGAGCGCGGTCGTCGGCTCGTCGGCGATCAGCAGGCGCGGCTTGCAGGCGATGGCCATCGCGATCATCACGCGCTGGCACTGCCCGCCCGAGAGCTGGTGCGGATAGCTGTTCAGCCGCCGCTCGGGGTCGGGGATGCCGACCTGTTCGAACAGCTCCAGCGCGCGTTTGCGGGCATCCTTGCCCTTCAGGCCAAGATGACGCGTCAGCACTTCCTCGACCTGGAAACCGCAGGTGAAGGAGGGGTTGAGCGAGGAGATCGGCTCCTGGAAGATCATCGAGATTTCCTTCCCGATGATCTGGCGACGTTCGCGGCCAGACATTTTCAGCATGTCGCGCCCGTCATAGGTGATCTCGTCGGCGGTGATCGTCGCGGTGGGCGGCAGAAGTCCCATCACGGCGAGCATAGAGACCGATTTGCCCGAGCCGGATTCGCCCACGATGGCGAGTACTTCGCGGCCGGAGACCTCGACATCGATCCCGTCCACGGCGCGAAACGCGCCCTGAGCGGTGTCGAATTCGACGGTGAGATTGCGGATTTTCAGCAAGGACATTGGCTCAGCTCCGCTTCAGTTTCGGATCGAGCGCGTCACGAAGGCCGTCGCCCATCAGGTTGATCGCCAGCACCGTCACGAGGATCGCGATACCCGGGAAGGTCACGACCCACCATGCGCGCAGGATGAACTCGCGCGCTTCCGACAGCATCGTGCCCCATTCCGGCGTCGGCGGCTGCGCCCCCATGCCGAGGAAGCCGAGCGCCGCCACGTCGAGGATCGCGTTCGAGAAGCTCAGCGTGCCCTGCACGATCAGCGGCGCGAGACAGTTCGGCAGCACCGTGCGGAACATCAGGCGCATATGGCCTGCGCCCGCGACCTGTGCGGCCATGACGTAATCACGGTTCTTCTCGGACAGCACCGCGGCCCGCGTCAGGCGTGCGAAATGCGGCTGGTAGACGATGGCGATGGCGATCATCGCATTGATCAGGCCCGGGCCGAGCACCGCCACGAAGACGAGCGCGAGCAGCAGCGACGGGAAGGCGAGGATGATATCCATCACCCGCATGATCACGGTATCGACCCAGCCGCCGAACCAGCCGGCGAGCAGGCCGAGGAGCACGCCCACGGAGAGCGCGAGCAGCACGACCATCACGCCGATGAACAGCGAGAAGCGCGCGCCGAACAGCAGGCGCGAAAGGATGTCGCGCCCGACCGCGTCGGTGCCCATCAGGAACGTCCCGTTCGCGTCATGGGTCAGCGGACCCGCCAGAAGCGCGTCACGGAACTGCGTATCGGGATCGAAGGGCGCGACCAGCGGCGCCGCGATCGCGGCCAGCGCGATCAGCACGAACACCACCAGACCCAGAACGGCCCCACGGTTTTCCTTGAAATAGAACCAGAACTCGGCGAATTGCGCGCGGCGCGTGCCGGCCGGGATATCGGTTTCGATCACTTCGGACATGTCACTCACCTATGCCGGATACGCGGATTGATCAGACCGTAGAGCAGATCCACGATCAGGTTCACGAACATCACGATCAGCGCGATCATCAACAGCCCGCCCTGCACGGAGGGGTAGTCGCGCCGCGAAATCGAGTCGACCATCCATTTGCCGATGCCCGGCCAGGAGAAGATCGTCTCGGTCAGGATCGCGCCCGCCATCAGCATGCCGACCTGAAGGCCGATCGTGGTGATGACCGGGATCATCGCATTGCGCAGCGCGTGGACGCCCACGACGCGGCGCGGCGGCATCCCCTTGGCGCGTGCGGTGCGCACGTAATCCTCGCCCAGCACTTCAAGCATGGCCGAGCGGGTCTGGCGCGCGATCACCGCGAGCGGGATCGTCGCCAGCACGATCGCGGGCAGGATCAGGTGGCTCAGCGCCGAGGTGAGCGCGCCGGACTGCCCCGACATCAGCGCATCCCAGATCATGAAGCCGGTGCCGTTGGGGAAGTAATACATCAGCGAGATGCGCCCCGAGACCGGCGTCCATTGCAGAATGCCGGAGAAGAGGATGATGAGCAGCAGGCCCCACCAGAAGATCGGCATCGAATAGCCCACCAGCGCCGTGCCCATCGTCGCCTGATCGAACCACGAGCCGCGCTTGATCGCGGCCATCACGCCGATCGGAACGCCGATCACCACGGCGAGGAACATCGCGCAGACGCCCAGCTCCAGCGTGGCCGGGAAGAGTGCGAAGAACTCACCGAGCACGGGTTTGTGGGTCACGAGGCTGTCGCCGAGATTGCCATGGGCGAGTTGCCAGATGAACTCGAGATATTGCTGCCAGAGCGGGCGATCGAAGCCCAGCTGATGCGCCAGCTCGGCATGGCGTTCGGGGCTCAGCCCGCGCTCGCCTGCCATCAGCAGCACGGGATCCCCGGGCAGCACCCGAACGAAGCCGAAAGCCACGATCGTGATGCCGATCAGCGTAGGGATCAGCCAGAGGATCTTGCCGATTATGAAACGTAACATGTCACCGGTCCTGTTTGCGGTTCTCTGCGGAACCTTCGTGGAGCCCCTGCCCGCCGCACCCTGTCGCGCCCGCGGTCATCGGTCTCCGATGTTTGGCCCCTGAAAGTATTGCGAGGCGCCCGGTCTCCCGGACGCCTCAATCAGACGGGTATTCTCAGGATCACTCCGAGATGTCCACCCCATAGAAGTCGTGACCGCCCAGCGGGCTCATCACGTAGCCGGTGACCTTCTTGGACATCGGCATGAACACGGTCGAGTGGGCGATGGTGTCCCACGGCGCCTGTTCCTTGAAGACTTCCTGAGCCTCTTTGTAGAGCTTGGTGCGCTCGGCCTGATCGTTGCTCTGACGTGCCTTGGTGATCAGATCGTCGAATTTCTGATTGCACCAGAAGGCACGGTTCGCACCGCTTTCGGCCGCCGAGCAGCCCAGCAGAACCGCGAGGAAGTTGTCCGGGTCGCCGTTGTCGCCGGTCCAGCCGAGAATCACCGCGCCGTCACGGCTCGGGTCTTTCGACTTCTTCAGGTACTCGCCCCACTCGTAGGAGACGATGTTCGCCTTCACGCCGACCTTGGCGAGATCCGACTGCATCAGCTCCGCGGTGCGGCGCGCGTTCGGCATGTAGGGCCGCTGCACGGGCATCGCCCAGATGTTCATCTCGAGGTCCTTCACGCCGGCATCCTCGAGCATTTTCTTAGCCTGCTCAGGATCGTAGGCGTCGTCCTTGATGTCCTTGTTATAGGACCACATGGTCGGCGGGATCGGGTTCTTGGCAACCTGACCCGCGCCCTGGAAGACCGCGTCGATGATCGCATCCTTGTTGATCGCCATGTTCAGCGCCTTGCGGACTTCGACCTTGTCGAACGGAGCCTGCGTGGTGTTGTAGGCGAGGTAGGCCACGTTCAGACCGGGCTGCTCGTCGACCTTGATGTTCGAGTCGTCCTTGAGCGCCTGGATGTCGGCCGGCGCCGGGTACGGCATGATCTGGCACTCGCCCGCCTGCAGCTTCTGCATGCGCACCGCCGGATCGGGGGTGATCGCGAAGATCAGGTCGCCGACCGGGGTCTTGCCCTTGAAGTAGTCCGGATTCGCCTTGTAGCGGATCACGGCGTCCTTCTGGTAAGCCACGAAGGAGAACGGACCGGTGCCGACGGGCACGTTGTTGATGTCGGCCTTGCGGTCTTCGCCGGCGAGCTTGTCGGCATATTCCTTCGACAGGATCGACGCGAAGTCCATCGCGAGGTCGGCGAGGAACGGCGCGTTCGGCTCGGACAGGGTGAACTTCACCGTGTAATCGTCGACTTTCTCGATCGATTTGATGATCGTCGGCATATCCATGCCGGCATAGTATTCATAGGAAACGCCCGGCGCGTAAGCGTAATAGGGGTTGTCCTTGTTGCCCTGACGGTCGAACGAGAAAATCACGTCATCGGCGTTGAAATCGCGGCTCGGGGTGAAGCCCTCGACCGAGTGGAATTTCACGCCCTTGCGCAGGTTGAACGTGTAGGTGAGGCCGTCATCCGAGACGTCCCAGCTTTCCGCGAGGCCCGGTTCGATCTCGGTCGTGCCCGGCTTGAATTCGACCAGCTGGTCATAGACCGGGTGCGAAGAGGCGTCGAACGTCGTCCCCGAGGTATAGGGCGCGGGATCAAAGCCTTCCGGCGACGCTTCCGAGCAGTAAACGAGCGTCTTGGCGCCGGCCCCGCCTGCGGTCATCATCACCGCGGCAGCCCCCGCCAAAAGCATCGAGCGAATGGTCATGGTCTGTCCTTCCTGTTGGTTGGTCTTCTCGTGTGTGCCGCCGCCCCCTCAACGGTCGCGCGGACGCGACGTCGTGGGACGGTTCAAACACAAACTGGTGAGGAGTAAATCGTGCTTTGATCACGTGGTCAATGAATGCCGTGACGTCGCGGGTCACGAGCGGGTGAAGCTTTCGTGCGTCCGAGGCACGGGGTCACGCCGCAGCGCGCCGTTCACCGCCTCAATCGAGCGGGATCACGTCCACCGCCTGCGCGCTTTGCTGACCGCCCGCCCCGCGCATCGCGCCGCGCAAAGGCGGCACGTCGTCATAGTCGCGGCCATAGCCGACGGTGATGTAATCCTCGCCCGCATATTGATCGTTCGTGGGGTCGAATTCGATCCAACCGGTCTCCGCCCCCGCCCATGCGCGCACCCAGGCATGCATCGCATCCGCGCCTTCCAGACGCGGTTGGCCGGGCGGCGGATAGGTTCGCAGGAAGCCCGAGACGTAGCCCGCAGGGATGCCCACCCCGCGCAGGCAGGAGATCATGATATGGCTGAAATCCTGGCAGACGCCGTGGCGGTTCGCGAATGCCTCCGCCGCGGGCGTGTTCACATCGGTCGCGCCCGCATCGAAGCGCATCTCCCGGTGCAGCGCACGCCCCAATGCCTCGATCGCGCCGCGCGCGGTCTGGCCCGGCTGCAACTGCGCCCGGGCGAACTCGGTCATCGCCTTGGTCGGCGAGGCGCGGCGCGAGGACGCGAGGAAGTGATGCGGCGCGTCGGGCGCGAGGCTGCGAAATTGCGCGATCTCCTGCGCCAGTTCCTCGCGCGGCGACGACAGGTCCAGCCCCGGCTCCGCCAGCCCGCGCTCAATCTTGGCGTTCAGCGTCACTCCGATCTCGGCGACCGGCGCGTGCCAGACCGCCGAGGTCATGCCATTGCCGAAGAAATCGCGCGACTCGTGACGCTCGTCGGGCGGAGGATCGAAGCTGAGCACCCGCGATGTGACGGTTTGCAGCCCCGCGATGTCCGAGGGTAGCACCCGTAGCAGGGTCCGCGCATGATCCGATGGCGCGTTATACCTGTAGGTCAACTTCAGCTTCACCTCGTAACGCATCGGATTACCTCAGATATTTCTGCGACACGAGATCGGAGAGCCGGAACAGGTCCGACCGGATCTGCCGCAACATCTGCGGCGTCACCTCCTCGGGCTCGATCACCGAGAGCTGGGTGCGCAGCGGCATGAGCGCGCGCAGCAGATCGCCCGGACGCCCGGCGACCTCCGCACCGGGAAGTTCATCAAGAAGCGCTTTCAAACCGTTGATATGGAAAAGAATTGCGCGCGGATTGGCGGCGTCGAGCACCAGCAGGTCCAGCACCGTCTCCAAGTTGGTGCGCACCCGGTAGCGGCGCTGGTGGGTGATGACGCTGTCGGCCACCTCCACCGCCAGATCGAGCGCTCCTTCCGGTGCGTCCTCGGCGGTGAAACGGATCAGCAGCGCGGCCAGCCCGTCGGCGCGCTCCAGCGCCCGCCCGATCGACAGGAAGCGCCAGCCCTCGAAGCGATACATGTTCTCGTGCACGAGCCCGGAGAACCCCGTGATCTTGCGCAAAAGCACCCCCATCGCGCGGGCCGCATCGTCGCCGGGGCGCGCGGTATTTACCATCTCCCGGGCGGTCTTCGACAGATCCTTCAGCGCGAGCCAGCCATCGGTCGAGAACCGGTCGCGCACTTTCGACGCGCAGGCCTGCGCCGCATCGAGTCGCTGCAACAGTGCGTCAGGCACGGGCTGGGAAATGTCGAAGCCATGCGCTCCGAGAAATTGCGCAAGCCGTGCCAGCCGCGGGTCTTCCGGGCTGCCTGTCGCGGCGAGGCGCAGGTGATAGGCGCGGATCACCCGGATCGAGTCTTCGCAGCGCTCGATATAGCGGCCGAGCCAGTACAGGTTGTCGGCGGCGCGCGCAGGCAGCGTGCCGGGGATCTTGCGCCGGAAGGTGCCAGTCTGGCGCGGCGCGATGCTCGCCGAGGGCACCGGCTTGTCCGAGACGATCCAGACATCGGCCACCGCGCCGCCTTGCTGCATCGAGAGCGCGGTCGCATCGCCTTCTGGCCCGATCCGGGCATAGCCGCCCTTCATGAACTGCCAGCCCTGCGGCGTGCGCGCCGCAAATACGCGGACCGTCATCGGACAGGGCCGGATCGCGCCGCCGCCCTCCCCGTCGTCATGCCATGCGGGCGTCGTCGACAGAGTCACCGCCTCCTGCCCCACGAGCTTGCCGCCCTCGGCCTCCAGCCAGTCCGCGATCGGCGCCTCCGCCCCCGAACGGAACTGCCCGCCCAGCGCGGTCGCGGCATCCAGATCGAACGGGAGATCCACCGCCATCGCGGGGCCGATCATCATGTTGGCCGCATTGGCGCGCACATGGGCACGCTCGGACGCGCCGCCGCACCACCATGTCGCGATATTGGGCATGGCGAGCGGCTGACCGGTCAGCACCCGCGAGATCTTCGGCAGGAAAGCCATCAGCGCGCGGGTTTCCAGCACCCCTGCGCCCAGCGCATTGACCATCGCCAGATTGCCTTCGCGCACCGCCTCCATCAAACCGGGCGTGCCGATCTGCGTGGCGGGATCGAACTCCAGCGGATCGACGAAGCTCGCATCCATCCGCCGCCAGAGGGCACCCAGCGGCTGTGGCCCCTCGATCGTGCGGACCATCGCCTCGCCGTTCTGGACCAAGAGATCCTCGCCTTCGAGAAGCGAAAGACCGAGGTAGCGCGCGATATAGGTGTGCTCATAGTAGCTGTCATTGGCCGGGCCCGGCGTCAGGATCGCGGCGCGGCGCATATCGCCATCGGCCCGCCCCGCCAGCGTCTCCAGCGCGGCGCGGAAATCACCGAAGAAGGTGGCGAGCTTGTGGATATGATCGCGCGGGAAGCTCTCGGGGAAGATGCGCCCCGTGGCCATCCGGTTCTCCAGCGCGAAGCCTGCCCCCGACGGCGCCTGCGTCCGATCCCCCAGCACGAACCACGACCCGTCCGGCGAGCGCCCGATCTCGAAGGCGAGGAAATGCAGGTAGTTCCCCCCCTTGGGCGGCACCCCCACCATCGGGCGCATCCAGTGCTTATTGCCCGCGATGAGTTCCGGCGGCAGGTGTCCGTTGGAGACCAGCATGCCAGGCCCGTAGAGATCGGCCATCACCGCCTCGAGCAGATCGGCGCGCTGTGCTAGCCCCTCGCAGATACTCGACCATTCGCTTTCATGCAGCACGACGGGAATATGGCTAAGCGGCCATTCGCGTTCGGCCAGAACGTCGTTGGAATATTGCCGGTAATAGACGCCCGCGTCGCGCAGGTATTGATTGCCGCGCTCGAACCGCTGGGGGATTTCCCCCGGTTCGAGCTGCAGGAACTTCTCCACGAAGGGCCGCCAGACCCGCCGCATCGCGCCAGAGCGTTCGAACAGCTCGTCGGCCACGCCGGGCACAGGCGCATAGCCCGCCAGAAGTGGGTGCTGTTCGAGCGGGCTCGCAGCGTCGGGCGTATCGGGGCTTTGCATAGGGTCTCCGTTAGGCTCGGATCAACTCAGCCCGACAGGACGTCGCAGGTCAAGCGTCAGGGGAAACTCCGGATGCGGGGTCTCCGGTTCCGGACGATAGGCCCCCGGCGTGTGACCGTGCCCCTCGAAGCGCGCCAGTCGGCGGGCTTCCGCCTCGTTGCCGTTCACCGGGAAGGTATCGTAGTTGCGCCCCCCCGGATGGGCCACGTGGTAGACGCAGCCCCCGATCGCCCTGCCCGTCCAGTCGTCATAGATGTCGAAGGTCAGCGGCGCATTGACCGGCAGCGTCGGATGCAGCGCCTCTGCAGGTTGCCATGCCTTGAACCGTACTCCCGCGACCGAGACCCCGCTCTCCTGCGTCCGCGCCAGCGGCACGGGGCGACGGTTGCACATCACCTTGTAGCGGTCCTGATGGAGCGAAGTCATCTTCACCTGCAGACGCTCCACCGAGCTGTCGGTATAGCGAACCGTACCGCCAATGGCGCCGGTCTCCCCCAACACATGCCACGGCTCCAGCGCCTGACGGATCTCCATGTGCACGCCTTCCGCCTCGATCTGACCGCAGAAGGGGAAACGGAACTCCGATTGCGCCTCGAACCATTGCGGATCGAGATCGAAACCGTGGCGGCGCAGATCGGCGAGCAGATCGGTGAAATCCTCCCACAGGTAATGCGGCAGCATGAAGCGGTCATGCAGCACCGTACCCCAGCGCACCGGACGCCGCTCTACCGGTGCATTCCAGCACCGCGCGATGATGGCCCGCAACAGAAGCTGCTGGGCCAGCGACATGCGCGGGTCCGGCGGCATCTCGAAGCCGCGAAATTCGACGAGGCCAAGTCGCCCCGTGGGCCCGTCGGGCGAGAACATCTTGTCGATGCAGATCTCGGCGCGGTGCGTGTTCCCGGTGACGTCGGTCAGCATGTTGCGCAGCAGCCGGTCCACCAGCCACGGCGGCGGGACGTTGCCTGCCTCGGGCGGATGGATCTGGCTCAGCGCGATTTCCAGCTCGTAGAGCGTATCGTGCCGCGCCTCGTCGATCCGCGGGGCTTGGCTGGTCGGACCGATGAACAACCCTGAGAACAGGTAGGACAGCGACGGGTGCCGCTGCCAGATCAGGATCAGCGATTTCAGCAGATCGGGACGACGCAGGAAGGGGCTGTCGAGCAGCGTCTCTCCGCCGACAACCACATGGTTGCCGCCCCCCGTGCCGGTATGGCGCCCGTCGATCATGAACTTGTCGGCCCCCAGCCGGGACTGGCGGGCCTCCTCATAGATCGCCTCGGTGGTGGCGACGCAGTCCTCCCAGCTATGAGCGGGATGGATATTCACCTCGATCACCCCGGGATCGGGCGCGACCCGGATCACGTTGAGGCGCGGGTCATGCGGCGGGGCGTAGCCTTCGATATGGATCGGCAGCCCCATCGCCTTGGCGCTTTCCTCGGCGGCGGCGATCAGTTCGAGATAGTCCTCCAGATCCTCGGTCGGCGGCATGAAGACGCACAGCCGCCCGTCGCGCGGCTCGACCGAGATCGCGGTGCGCACGACGCCGTCGATCGTATCCAGATCCTGCTCCACGATGGTCTGGCCCGGCTCGGCCGATTGCGCCTCGGAGACGGGCTGGCTGTGTTCCTCGGTGGGCTTGTCGACCAACCCCTTCGCGACGGCCTTCTCCATCTCGGCATGGAAATCGGGCAAATCGCCTTTGGGCAGCGAGGTATCGGTGACGTAGTGATAGGGATATTGCGCGGGCGGCACATAGGGCAGCGCGCCCAGCGGCAGACGGAACCCGGCAGGGCTGTCCCCGGGGATCAGGAACAGCTTGCCGCGCCGGGTCTTCCACTTCTCCGAGCGCCAGCGATGGCCGGGCTGCGCCTTGGCCTGCCAGCGCTGCACCGGCAGGATGTAGCCCGTGGGCGTCTCCAGCCCGCGATTGAAGACCCGAGCGAAACGGGCGCGATCCTCGGGGTTCTTCAGCTTGCTGTCTTCGGGCGTGACGTTCTCTGGCAGGTTGCCTTCCTTGAGCATCCATTCAGCCGGGTCTTCATAGGCGGGCTGCGCGTGATCGGGCTCGATCCCCAGATGCTCCGCGATGCCGCGCATCAGCGTGCCGGCCTCCTCCGGCCCCGCGCCGGTCTTGTCGCCCTCCTTGGCGATCAGATCTTCGTCGCGCCAGATCGGCTTGCCGTCGCGCCGCCAGTAGAGCGAGAAGGTCCAGCGCGGCAAGCTTTCGCCCGGATACCATTTGCCCTGCCCGTAATGCAGAAAGCCCCCCGGCGCGAAGCGGTCGCGCAGCCGCCGGATCAGCTCATCGGCCAGCGCGCGCTTTTGCGGGCCCACGGCGGCGGTGTTCCACTCGTCGCTCTCGAAATCGTCGATGGAGACGAAGGTCGGCTCTCCCCCCATCGTCAGGCGCACATCGCCCGCCTTCAGGCTTTCATCCACCTTGCGTCCCAGCGCATTGAGCCGGCCCCATGCCTCGTCGGAGAACGGCTTGGTGATGCGAGGATGTTCGGCCACCCGGTCCACCGTCATGTCGAAGGCGAAACTCACCTCCGGGCTGCCGACCGAGGAAAAGCCCCCCGAGATCGGGGCGGCGTTGCGGAAATGCGGAGTGGCGGCCAGCGGGATATGGCTCTCCCCGGTCAGCAATCCGGACGTCGGGTCCAGACCGATCCAGCCCGCGCCGGGAATGAACACTTCGCACCACGCGTGCAGGTCGGTGAAGTCGTGATCGGTGCCAGACGGCCCGTCGAGCGCCTCCAGATCGGGCTTCAGCTGGATCAGGTAGCCTGAGACGAACCGCGCCGCGAACCCCAGATGCCGCAGTACCTGAACCAGTAGCCACGAGCTGTCCCGGCACGAGCCCGAGCATTTCTCCAAGGTCTCCTCTGGCGTCTGCACGCCGGGATCCATGCGGATCGTGTAATCGACGACCTTCGAGATATGCGCATTGAGCGCGACAAGAAAATTGACCGTCCCTTTGATCGTGTAGTCGATCTCGCCGATGAACTGCGCCAGACGCGGGCCCTCCGGCTCGGGCGTGCGGTAGATCGACAGATCGTCGCGCAGCTCCTCGGGATAGTCGAAGGGCCATTCCTCGGCATATTCCTCGGTGAAGAAGTCGAACGGGTTGTAGACGGTCATATCCGCCGTGAGGTCCACTTCGATCTTCAGCTCGGTCACCGGCTCGGGAAAGACGAAGCGCGCAAGCCAGTTGCCATAGGGGTCCTGCTGGTGATTCACGAAATGCCCGCCGGGCGAGACCTTGAGCGAATGCGAGATCACCCGGGTGCGCGAATGCGGCGCAGGCCGCAGGCGGATGATCTGCGGGCCGAGCGTCACCGGGCGGTCATATTGGTAATGGGTCAAGTGATAGATGCTGGCATGGATCGCCATAAGTCTCGCTCCCGCAATAGGATGTCGCGTTTCTTCACGATGACGGAGCGAGGGCATCGGTGAAAGGAACAATTTCGAAAAATACGCCCTGCCCCTGCTTATTGCGAAATCGAACGCCCAATAATGAGGCAGGAAGCGCGCCGGCAAATTATTTCCGATTATTTCACTCAGGCATTGACGCCTTCGTGAACCGCCGTTACCTCTTCGCTCACGAAAACGCGAATGGAGACTTCAATGACCCGGACCCTCGCCCTCGCCCTGATGGGCACGGCCCTCGCCACGCCGACGCTTGCGGATGTGAACATCTACTCCCACCGCCAGCCCGAACTGATCCAGCCCGTGCTCGACGCCTTCACCGAAGAGACCGGGATCGCGGTGAACATCGCCTATGTCGAGAAAGGCATGGTCGAGCGTCTCAAAGCCGAGGGCGACCGCTCCCCCGCCGACCTGGTTCTGACCGTCGATATCGCGCGGCTGAGCGAAGTGGTGAATGCGGATGTGACGCAGGCGGTCGAGAACCCGGCGCTGCAAGACGCGATCCCCGCCGAATTCCGCGATCCGGAGAACCACTGGTTCGGCCTGACCTCGCGGGCGCGCATCGTCTATGCCTCGAAAGAGCGCGTGGCCGATGGCGAGGTGACGACCTATGAAGACCTCGCCTCCGAGAAATGGAAGGGCCGCATCTGCACCCGCTCCTTCACCTCGGATTACAACGTCGCGCTGACCTCCGCCTATCTCGCCCATCACGGCGAAGAGGCGACCAAGGAATGGCTCGAAGGGCTGAAAGCGAACCTCGCCAAGACGCCCGAAGGCAATGACCGCAGCCAGGTGAAATCGATCTGGGCGGGCGAATGCGACATTTCGCTGGGCAATACCTATTACATGGGCCAGATGCTCGCCGATCCCGAGCAGGCGCAATGGGCCAATTCCGTGCGCATCACCTTCCCGGTCTTCGAGGAAGGCGGCACGCATATGAACGTCTCGGGCATGGCGATGACCAAATCCGCGCCAAACCGCGACGACGCGCTCAAGCTGATGGAATTCCTCGTCTCCGATGAAGCGCAGGAAATCTACGCTCAGACCAACCACGAATTCCCGATCAAGCCGGGCGTTGCGCGGTCCGAGCTGGTGCAAAGCTGGGGCGAGTTCACGCCCGACACGCTGGACCTCGCGAAGCTGGCAGAACTGCGCCCGACCGCGCTGAAGCTGATCGACGAGGTCGATCTCGACGGCTGATCGCAGGCGTGCCTCCGAAAAGAGAAAGCGGCGTCCAGAAGGCGCCGCTTTTTTCATTCTCGCAAAGGAGCGAACCGAACCGTTTACTGGGCGGCGATCTGCAACGCTTCGTCGGGGCCGATGCGCACGCCGTCGATGGCAGCCATCTGCTCCAGATCCTGCTCGTAGCGGCGCTGCAGCGAGACCCGGTCGAGCGCGTCGAACTCCGCAATCGGCGTGCCCTGCGGCTGATGCTCGTGGAACCGCGCCAGACGGCGTTTCTGCTTCGGTCCGATCACGACGCCCGAATGATGCAGACGCTGCATCATCGCAATCACCGTATCGGAATGGTTGGGTTCGGCATCGGGCGCGGGCTCGAGCGACGCGCCCGGCACCAGCGCCGCCAGCGTCTCGCCGATCTGCGAGCCATGCGGCAAGACGATGATCTCGCGGGGATCGAGCCCCGCCTTCAGATCACGCACCACGTCGACCCAGCGACGCGGGCGCGCCATCAGGCGCGGCGTCAGCTCGGCGAAGGGCTTGAGCGGGCGGCGGGCGGCGAGGTCACGCCAGAGCGCCGGGTAATAGTCTTCATAGCTCGGCGCGTAGAGCACCACGCGACCGACCGTCCCGGCCAGCGCTGCGCGAAACCGCTCGGCCCGTTCCTGGGCTCGGGCGAAGAGGTGATAGAGCCCCGCCGCCGCATCGCCGATCAATTGCGAATCAAGATGGACACGGCCACTGGCTGCTGCACCGATCACGGCCTGCCCATAGCCTGCGCGGGCCAGAGCGTCCTGTCCGCAGCCAAGCGTGCGGGCCATCCGGCCACTCATCCCCCCCGAAGCGGGCGCTGCAATGAAAACGTGATGCTGGTTCATGTCTGGGTGTCCTTCCCTGCAGCAATTTGTCTAAAGACCGAATGTGGCCAAATGTGGCCGGTGGCTGGAAAGCTTCGGGGCGAACACACGCATAGGTATTGTTGATTTGGTGCGCCTCACCGTCATCCGCCCCCATATCTGGACATCGCCGCGCCTCCGCGCCAAGGTCGCGCGGAACCCACGAAGGAGGCGAACATGGCGCGCAAGATCATCATCGACACCGATCCCGGACAGGATGACGCGGTGGCGATCCTGCTGGCTCTGGCCAGCCCCGAGCTGGAAGTCCTGGGCATCACCTGCGTCGCCGGAAACGTGCCGCTGCCGCTGACCTCGAAGAACGCGCGCGTGGTGTGCGAACTTGCCGGACGCACGGATGTGCCGGTCTATGCGGGCTGCGACCGGCCGCTCGCGCGCGAACTGGTCACGGCGGAATATGTCCACGGCAAGACCGGGCTCGACGGGATCGAGTTACCCGCGCCTCAGATGCCGCTGCAGGACCAGCATGCGGTCGATTTCCTGATCGAGACGCTGCGCGACCATCCCGCCGGCAGCGTCACGCTCTGCCCGCTGGGCCCGCTCACCAATATCGCGACCGCCTTGCGCCGCGCCCCCGATATCGCCGAGAAGATCGCCGAGATCGTGCTGATGGGCGGCGCCTATTTCGAGGTGGGCAACACCACCCCCGCCGCCGAATTCAACATTCATGTCGACCCGCAGGCCGCCGAGATCGTTTTCACATCCGGCGTGCCTCTGGTGGTGATGCCGCTCGACGTGACGCATAAGGCGCTCACCACCCGCGCCCGAGTCGAAGCGTTCCGCAATCTCGGCACCCGCGTCGGTCATGCGGTCGCCAGCTGGACCGATTTCTTCGAGCGCTTCGACATGGCGAAATACGGCTCCGAGGGCGCGCCGCTGCACGACCCATGCGTGATCGCCTATCTGCTCAAGCCCGACCTGTTCACAGGGCGGCATATCAATGTCGAGATCGAAACCACGTCGGAGCTGACCATGGGCATGACGGTCGCCGACTGGTGGCGCGTGACCGACCGGGCGCCGAATGCGATGTTCATGGGCGATCTGGACGCGGAAGGGTTCTACACGCTCCTGACCGAGCGCATCGCGCGGCTGTGACAGCTGGGGGGGGGTGCTGCCCCCGCGCTGACGGCCCTTCGCTTGCGCTTCGGGCGTTCGCCGGGGCGTCCTTCCACTGGAAGGCCGCTGATCCCGCCTCACCCCCGGGATATTTGGGCCAAGCCGAAAGTGACTGCCTGCGCATGAGAAAGGGGGCCGAAGCCCCCTTGCCCGTCTTACTTGTCTTCCACCGTCGCCTTGACGATGTAATCGGGATCCTCGACCACGCCGTTGCGCGCCGCGTCGCCCTTCTTGATCTTGTCGACCACGTCCATGCCGCTCACGACATGACCCACGACGGTATATTGACCGTCGAGATGGGGCGCGGGGGCGAACATGATGAAGAACTGCGAATTCGCCGAGTTCGGATCGGCGGAGCGGGCCATGCCCACGATGCCGCGCTGAAAGGAGATGTTCGAGAATTCCGCCGGAAGGTCGGGCAGATCGGAGCCGCCCATCCCGGCCATGGAGGTATCTCCGCCCTTCTTGCCGAATTGCACATCGCCCGTCTGGGCCATGAAGCCGTCGATCACGCGGTGGAAGACGACATCGTCGTATTTGCCTTCCTTGGCGAGCTTCATCAGGCGTTCGGCGGCTTTCGGGGCCTTGTCGGTGAGCAGGTCGATCACGACCTTGCCTTCGGCCTGACCGCCGATCTGCAGCACGAGCTTCGGCCCGCCGGTATCCGGCACGCCAGAGCTGTCTTGCGCGAAGGCGGCGGGCGCCGAGACGACGAGGCTCGCGGCGACGGCGAGGACGGTGCGGCGCAGGATATTACGCATCGGCGGCCACCTTCACCGAGATCATCCGGTCGGGGTTCGCCGGCGGCTCGCCGCGCGCGATCTTGTCGACATGCTCCATCCCCGAAATCACGCGGCCATAGACCGTGTATTGACCGTTCAGGAAGTGGTTGTCCTTGAAGTTGATGAAGAACTGCGAATTGGCCGAGTTCGGGTTCTGCGAGCGCGCAGCGCCCAGCGTCCCGCGATCATGCGGCAGCTTCGAGAATTCCGCCGGAAGGTCGGGATATTGCGACCCGCCCGTGCCCGCACGGCCCGGATTGTAGTCCTTTTCCATATTGGCGTTCGCGACATCGCCGGTCTGGGCCATGAAGCCCTCGATCACGCGGTGGAAGGCCACGTTGTCATAGGCGCCGTCACGGGCGAGTTGCTTCATGCGCTCGGCATGTTTCGGGGCGACGTCGCTGAGCAGCTCGATCACGACCGGCCCGTCCTTGAGCTCGATGATGATCGTGTTCTCGGGATCCTTGATATCGGCCATTGGGTCCTCCGTTGAAATTTGGGCCGACCATAGGAGCGAGGCCCTTGCGCGGCAAGGACAAAGCGCCGCAGTTCGGTCCGCCGTGTTGACGCGACCCATCGCCGCAGGCAAGAAGAACGCAAGCCGCGGGAGCGGGCCACATTCGCGATGGCCCCCTGCGCAGATTGGGAGAGTGATATCATGGCTTGGAAAACCCTCGACGAGGTCGATCTGGACGGCAAGGTCGTGCTGGTGCGCGTGGATATCAACGTGCCCGTGGAGAACGGAAAAGTGACCGACGCGACGCGGATCGAGAAGATCGTGCCGACCGTGCAGGACATCATGTCGAAGGGCGGCAAGCCGGTGCTGCTGGCGCATTTCGGGCGCCCCAAGGGGCAGGTCGTGCCGGAGATGAGCCTCGAGCCGCTGGTGCCCGCGCTGGAGAAGGCGTTCGGCTTCCCGGTGAAATTCGCCAAGGACTGCATCGGCGGCCCTGCGAAGGAAGCCGTGGGCGCGCTGCAGAAGGGCGAGGTTCTGCTGCTGGAGAACACCCGTTT
Source organism: Thioclava sp. IC9 (assembly GCF_002213225.1). Lineage (NCBI taxonomy): Bacteria > Pseudomonadati > Pseudomonadota > Alphaproteobacteria > Rhodobacterales > Paracoccaceae > Thioclava > Thioclava sp. IC9. The sequence continues at coordinate 254,109 of NZ_NBNX01000001.1, read as the reverse complement.
CCACGCCGGCGAAGAGAAGAACGACCCCATGCTGGCCGCCGAGATGGGCGCGCTTGGCGAGGTCTATGTCAACGACGCCTTCTCGGCCGCGCACCGGGCGCACGCATCGACCGAAGGCATCGCGAAGATCCTGCCCGCCGCGGCCGGTCGCCTGATGGAGGCCGAGCTGAAAGCCCTCGAGGCGGCGCTTGGCGATCCCGAGCGTCCGGTGACGGCAGTCGTGGGCGGGGCGAAGGTCTCGACCAAGCTCGACCTGCTCGGCAATCTGGTGGCGAAGGTCGATCACCTGATCATCGGCGGCGGCATGGCGAACACCTTCCTCGTGGCGCAAGGCATCGACGTCGGCAAATCGCTGGCCGAGCGCGACATGGCCGACACGGCGAAGGAGATCATGGAGAAGGCCAAGGCTGCGGGCTGCAAGATCCACCTGCCCGTCGACGTGGTCGTGGCGCGCGAGTTCAAGGCGGGGGCCGAGAACGAGACCGTGGCCAATGACGCCTGCCCCGCGGATGCGATGATCCTCGATGCCGGACCGAAATCGGTCGAGGAAATCAGTAAGGTCTTCGAGAACTCGCGCACGCTGATCTGGAACGGCCCGCTCGGCGCCTTCGAGATCGCACCCTTCGATGCGGCGACCAATGCGGCGGCGGCGAAAGCGGCCGAGCTGACGCGCGAGGAGAAGCTGATCTCGGTCGCGGGCGGCGGCGACACGGTGGCCGCGCTCAACAAGGCCGGTGCGGCGAAGGATTTCTCCTATATCTCTACCGCTGGCGGTGCCTTTCTCGAATGGATGGAAGGCAAGGTCCTGCCCGGCGTGGCGGCGCTCGACCAGCAAAGCTGAGCCGCGCGCCCTGAAAACGGGCGGGAGACAGGAAAGAGCAAACGGATCGGGCCGGGGCTGCGAAAGCGCCCCGGCCTTGTCTTTTCGCGCAGCGTTTCAAGGCGCGCGAGGGCGGGGCCGGCGAGGACACGCCAAAATGCGCGCCGTTTCGATATGTTAGCGTCACCAGCGTTGCATCGCCCCGGCGCGGAAACTATCCCTTCAGACGACCCTATATCCCGCAGGAGGAATTCCCATGTCCAACGCCAAGCAGACCGAGCAGATGCGCGAGGGCAACGGCTTCATCGCGGCCCTCGACCAGTCGGGCGGCTCCACCCCCAAGGCGCTGCGGCTCTACGGCATCGAGGAAGATGCCTATAACAGCGAAGACGAGATGTTCGACCTGATCCACCAGATGCGCTCGCGGATCATCAAATCCCCCGCCTTCACCGGCGAGAAAGTGGTGGGCGCGATCCTGTTCGAGCAGACGATGGATCGTGACATCGACGGCACCCCCACCGCCACCTATCTTTGGGAAAAGCGCGGCGTGGTGCCCTTCCTGAAGATCGACAAGGGCCTCGAGGCCGAGGAGCACGGCGTGCAGCTGATGAAGCCGATCCCGAACCTCGACGCTCTGCTGGAGCGTGCCGTGAAGGCGGGCATCTTCGGCACCAAGGAGCGCTCGGTGATCTCGGCGGCCAATGTCGGTGGCATCAAGGCGATCGTCGATCAGCAGTTCGAGCTGGGCATGCAGGTGCTCAGCCACGGCCTCGTGCCGATCCTCGAGCCGGAAGTGACGATCTCGATCTCCGACAAGGACGAGGCCGAGCAGATGCTGCTGGCCGAGATCCTGAGCCATCTCGACGCAGTGCCCGAGGGCAAGCAGGTGATGCTGAAGCTCTCGCTGCCGACCGAGCCGAACCGCTACAAGCCGCTGGTCGACCACCCGAAGGTGCTGAAGGTCGTGGCGCTCTCGGGCGGCTATTCGCGCGACGAGGCGAACGAGAAGCTGGCCAAGAACACCGGCATGATCGCGTCCTTCTCGCGCGCGCTGACCGAGGGCCTCTCGGCCCAGCAGTCGGACGAGGAATTCAACGCGATGCTGGAAGATGCGATCACCTCGATCCATGCGGCGTCTGTGGCCGGGTAAGATCGGTTACCGATCAAGGGGCTCTGCCCGATTCATAGCTGCCGGTTGGACACCTCCGACGCCGTGTCGGAATGGAGGCAACGGCATGCGCATAGCCGCTGCCGCGCCGATGGGATCGGTGGGCAGACGATGAACGCTGAGAGGGCGCGGAACCTACCGCGCCCTCTTTTTCTTGTTGCCAGACCTAAGGCGCGGCAGCCCCTTTTCATGCTCGGCGAGCCTCCACGCGGAGCCCGCGCAAAGCGGGTCTGTCGTGTCTCTTGCGGCGCGTTCGCCTTGGGGTTCGCACCGGTGAAACAGCGCAGAGCGCTGGCGTGGTCGCCGCCGCCATGCATATCCACTCCCCTTGCACCGCGATTCCGCGCGGTTTCGTTTCTCCGATCGAGACGGCGGCAAATTCAGCGGCGTCTTTAGGGAAGCCTTAAGGCGGCGTTGCTATGCCTCGTGTGACCGCTTTGTTCCCGGCCCAAGAAACACGAGGTCTCGTTCATGCAACCGACTCCCGATGCCTCCGGCTCGACGTTACGGGGCTGGCGCCTCCGCAACTTCCCCGATTGCGCCGCGATCTCGGGCGCGAGGCTCCGGTCATCTCTTTCCGCGCGCGCTTTCCGAGACGCCTTCGAATTCCGACTGAGGTTTCAATAGATGACACGCAGTATTCTGGTGGTCGACGACTCCCTGTCGGTCCGACAAATGATCGCCACGACCTTGAAGAGCGCTGGCTACGACGTGGCCACTGCGGTGGACGGGCAGGACGCGCTGGACATCAGCCGGACCCGTAGCTTCGATGCGGTCATCACGGACCAGAACATGCCACGGCTCGACGGGCTGGGGTTCTGCCAGGCATTCCGGGCACGCCCCGCCAACCTCGGCGTGCCGATCGTCTTCCTGTCGACCGAAACCGCAGCCGCGATCAAGGACAAGGCCCGCGCGGCGGGAGCCATCGGCTGGATGGTGAAGCCGTTCGACCAGCAGAAACTCCTTTCGGTAATCGGCAAGGTGGTGGGGACATGATGGACGAAGACTCTCTCGACACCTTCCGCGCGGAGGCCGAGAGCCTCGTGGAAAGCCTGGAGCAGCAGTTGCTGGCCTTGCAGGACGCCCCGGGGGACCGTGGGCTGATCGACGGGGTTTTCCGCGATCTGCATACCCTCAAGGGATCCGGCGCGATGTTCGGGCGCACCGACATCGCCGGTTTCCTGCATGACTTCGAGACGGCATTCGTTGCCGTACGTGAGGGGACGGTGCCGGTGGACGAAGACCTGATCACGATCAGCCTCGCGGCGCGTGATCACGTCGCTGGCCTGCTATCCGGGGCTGCGCGCGATGACGGCAACGCCATCCTCAAGCGGCTCGCCGACCATCTCACCTCCGACGCTCCGCCGGCCGCGCCCGGCAGGCACCTGCGTTTTTTCCTGCCACCGGACACGCCAACGCTGGGCGGCCGACCAGAACTGGTACTGGAGGAATTGCAACACCTTGGCGCGGCGCAGATCCTTGCCTTGACGGACGAGATTCCGCCCCTCGATGCGCTGGACCCGCTGCAGCTCTACCTCGGATGGGAGGCGTGGATCGACTCAACCGCGACCGAGGACGATATCCGCGGCGTCTTCCTGTTCCACGAGAACGGCCTCCGCCTCGAACTCGAGTCGTCGGAGCCGGCGGACCCCCTGCCCCCGCAACGCGCGAGCCAGGAATCTGCGGCTCCGGAACAGGAACCCGCAACCGATCCGGCGCCGGCCCGGCCCGCGGAGGGGGCAAGCCGCGGCTCCGGTGCGCTCATGCGGGTGCCGGCCGAGCGCCTCAACGACATGATGGACCGTGTCGGGGAACTGGTGATCGCAGAGGCCCGGCTGATCGAACTGGCCTCACAGTCCGGCGACCCCGGGCTGATCGCGGTGGCCGAAGACATTCAGCGCCTGACCACGGCGATGCGCGACACGACGATGTCGATCCGCATGACCCCGATCGGCGCGATCACGGGACGCTTCCGCCGGCTGGTCCATGATCTGACCGGCAGTCTGGGAAAGTCGCTCACTTTCACGGTCGAGGGCGAGGAGACCGAGCTGGACAAGACCGTTGTCGAGCGGTTGACGGACCCGCTCATGCATATCATCCGCAACGCCGCCGACCACGGCCTGGAGGATGCGGCGACCCGGCGCGCGATGGGTAAGCCCGAGACCGGAGAAATCCGGTTGAAGGCCCGCTACTCCGGGGCCGAGGTGCTGATCTCGCTTGGCGACGACGGACGCGGTCTCGACCGTGCCGCGATCCGCGACCGGGCCGTGGTGCGCGGGCTGATCGCCGAAACCGCCGAGCTGAGCGACGACGCGCTCTTCCAACTCATCTTCGTCCCGGGCTTCTCGACCGCCGCCACGGTAACCGAACTGTCGGGGCGCGGAGTCGGCATGGACGTGGTGCGCCGCACGATCGAGGCGCTGCGCGGGACGCTCGAGGTCACGAGCGAACCCGGCCACGGCACGACGGTTACCCTGCGCCTGCCGCTGACCCTCGCCATCGTCGACGGTCTGCTGATCGAGGTGGCGGACGAACGTTTCGTGATCCCGCTGGCCGCAGTCGATGAGATCGTCGAGCTTCCCGCCGAGATGGCGATGCCCGACAGCGGCAACGCATTTCTCGACATTCGCGACAGCCTGGTGCCCTTCCTGCGCCTGCGCCATCTGCTGGACAGTCCGGGCGCCCCCGGCCCGCATCAGAAGGTGATCGTCGTGACCAGCAGCGATGGCCGCGTCGGACTGGTGGTGGACCGCATCATCGGCACCAATCAGACCGTCATCAAGCAGCTCTCGCCGCTGCATGCCGGGCTCAAGGCATTCTCCGGCGCGACGATCCTGGGCGACGGCGCGGTGGCGCTGATCCTCGACGTCCCGCAACTGGTCGCGCGCGGCCATAGCGAGGCCGAAACCGGTCAGGAGGCGGCATGACCCTGAACAGCGACCCCCGCGCGCTTGACGGTGATCTCGTCACCTTTCACCTCGCCGGTGAAACACTGGCGGTCCCGACAGCGCAGCTACGCGAGGTACTCGAACCGGGCGCCATGACCCGCGTGCCCGGTGCGCCCGATTTCGTCGCCGGGTTGATCAACGTTCGCGGCGCCGTGGTGCCGCTCGCCGACCTGCGGGTTCCGCTGAGAATGCCGCGCGCCACCGGGGGGATCGCGGCCCGTGTTCTGGTCCTCGATCTCGATCTCGAAGACCAGCGCAGCATTGTCGGCATCCTCGCCGACAGCGTGCATGAGGTCACGCGCATCCCGCCCGAATCCATCGAACGCATACCTCCGGTCGGCAGCCGCTGGCCGCCCCGCTACGTCGCCGCCGTCGGACGCTGGTCCGGCCGCTTCGTCACGATACCCGACCTGTCGACGATCTTCGGCGATTTTCTCATCGGGCGAACCGCCCAACCAGAAAGGCCCGGCGCAACGTCCGCGGGGTCCACACCGCAACCGGAGCATGCCTGATGCGATTTACCTTGAAACTCAAACTGGCCGCCACATTCATTCTTCTGATTGCCCTCGCTGGCACTGGCCTCGCATTCGCGATCCGCGATCTCGGACGCCTCAACGATCGTTTGGGCGAATTGGTCAACAACTCCGCGCGCAGGATCGAATTGTCCCAGCAACTGAATGCCGAGCAGTTGCGCATCCAGCGCAACGTGCGGGAATATCTGCTGAGCGAACGCGCTTCCATGCGGACCGAATTGCGCAGCGAACTCGCGGCCGGGCGAAAGGCCCATGACGCTTTGGTCACCGACCTGCTTGCCCTGGCGACACCCGAGGGCAAGGCGGAAATCGCCACCTATACCGACATCAACGCCAAGCTGCGCGACATCAACAATCGCGCGATGGTCATGGCCGACAACGACGGGGCTTTGTCGGGCTACCGGCTCGTGTCGAGCGATGGACAAGCCCAGTGGACCGAAATGCAGACAAGCCTCGACGCAATTCTGGCTTCCAACCATGCCATCATGGCCGAGGCGATCCGGAACACCGATGCGCTCTACGCCAAAGCGCGACAGACCGTGATCGGGTTGATGATCGCCGCCGTGGTGCTTGGCGCCCTGACAGCCACGTGGATCGTGATGACGATCTCGCGCGGGCTGAATCGCTCGATCGAACTGGCGCGCCGCGTCTCGGAGGGCGATCTGACGCAAACGGCCACGTTGCGCGGCAACGACGAGGTGACCGATCTGCTGCGCGCGCAGAACATCATGGTCGAGAAGCTGCGCGACATCGTCGGCGAAGTTACCGGCGGTGCCAGCAACGTCGCCTCGGGCGCCGGCGAGATGGCGAGCACGTCAGAACAACTCAGCCAGGGCGCGACCGAGCAGGCCTCTTCGACCGAGGAAGCGTCGAGCTCGATGGAGCAGATGACCGCCAGCATCAAGCAGACGGCCGAGAACGCGTCCGAAACCGAGGGCATGGCCAAGAAATCGGCCGAGGACGCCCGGGCTTCGGGCTTGGCGGTGTCGCGCGCCGTAACTGCGATGCAGACCATTGCCGAGCGCATCATGGTGGTGCAGGAAATTGCGCGCCAGACCGACCTCCTGGCTCTCAACGCGGCGGTCGAAGCCGCGCGCGCAGGTGAACATGGCCGAGGCTTCGCCGTGGTCGCTTCCGAGGTGCGTAAGCTGGCGGAGCGCAGCCAAACCGCGGCCGGGGAGATCAGCGGACTGTCTTCGGACACGGTCAAGGCTGCCGAGGATGCCGGCCGGATGCTCGACGGTCTGGTCCCCGACATTGAACGCACCGCCGAACTGGTCAGCCAGATCAGCGGCGCCAGTCAGGAACTGGCCACCGGCGCCACACAGGTGAATCTGGCGATCCAGCAGCTGGACAAGGTCACGCAGGAAAATACTTCGGCGTCCGAGCAGTTGTCGTCGACCGCCGAAGAGCTGTCGGCTCAGGCCGAGACGCTGCGCGCGACGATGTCGCTGTTCCGGCTGGCTGACGGGATGGCCGCTCCCGCCGGGCACGCGGCGTCGTCCACGTCCACCGGCCGCAAACCGCAACGACGGGCATCGACCGCGCAGCCCAAATCGCCACCCAAGTCCGGTGGCTTCGATTTCGACATGACCGTCAGCGAGGACGAGCTGGATGCTCAGTTCACCCGGGCCGGCCGCAACGCTGCATGATCAGACACAAGTCCCACAGCAAGGATGTGAAGACATGACACAGAACCACCGTACCGTCGTCACCTTCGGACTGGCGGACACGCTTTTCGCTCTGCCCGTTGCGCCCGTGGTCGAAATTCTGGACGTGCGGCCAATCACTCCACTGCCCCGAACGCCAGCACATCTGCTGGGGCTGATCGACCGGCGCGGCGCTTCGGTACCGGTGATCGATCTGCGCCGTCTTCTGGGACGCCCCGACTGCGATGACGCGCCAGATACGCGGATCATTGTCTTGGGGCTGCGCGGCGATGGTGACGCCGATCACAGTGTCGGGCTCCGGGTCGACCAGGTAATCGAGGTGACAGAGCTCGACGAGGCTGTCACCCGGCCGCTGGCCGAGGCGGGTTTGCTGAAATGGCACGAATCTATGGTGGCCGGCATCGGTCGGCGTGACGGCGCCTTCGTGACAGTGCTGGATGTCGAAGGGCTCTTCGCGGACGACGTCGCTGTTCTCGCGTCAGCCGCGCTCGCCGCCTGACAATGGTAGATGCGGCAACCAGCACCAGCCACGCCAGGCTCGATCGGTTCCGCGACCTCGTTCACGAGGTCAGCGGCATCCGGTTGCGGGAGTCTAAAAACGTGATGATCGAGTCGCGCCTGCGCAAACGTATGGTCGCGCTCGGCCTCCCCACGCTGGACGCATATCTCGGTCACCTGTTCGACGATGGAGCAATGCGCGAAGAATTGCCCCGGATCATCGATCTGATAACCACCAACAAGACCGACTTCTTCCGGGAGCCGGCACATTACCGCTTTCTGGAGGAGCGTATCATTCCCGAATGCCTCGCGCCTGCGCCCGCTGGACGGACGGTCCGGTTCCGGCTCTGGAGCGCGGCAGCCTCGACCGGGGCCGAAGCCTGGTCGGCGGCAATGCTGCTGGCCCGCGCGGCACAGGCTGATCGCCGGCTGGATTGGGCCATACTCGGCACCGACATCTCTCACCGGGTGCTGCAGATCGCGCAAAACGCCGTCTTTCCGCTATCGGATCTGGAGCCGGTCCCCCCGGCATTGCGCGACGCCTATCTCATGCAGGGCCGGAAAGGCCCGGTTCGGCAGGCACGAATTGTGCCGGAACTCCGTGCGCGGGTCCGGTTCGCACCGATGAACCTGATGGAGATACCCTATCCGATCGAAACCGGTCTGGACGTTGTCATGCTGCGCAACGTCCTGATCTATTTCGACCCGCCGACGCAGCACCGGGTGCTCGCCGCGCTGGCCCGACACCTGCGTCGCGGCGGCTACCTGATCGTCGGCCATTCCGAGTCCATGATCGTGCAGGTGCCTTCGCTCGTTCAGATGGCCCCCGGCGTGTTCCGCAACGAAGGAGCAACATGATGGCGCAGATCAAGGTTCTGATCGTCGATGACAGCGCCTCCGCGCGAAAGGCGCTGTGCGAACTTCTGGGCGCGGATCCGGCCATTCGGGTGACCGCGACCGCCCGCGATGCTTTCGACGCGGCCGAGAAAATGCGCGATGCGCTGCCCGATGTGATGCTGCTGGATCTGGAATTGCCGCGTATGAATGGGTTGACTTTTCTGGCCAAGATAATGGCACAGCACCCGCTGCCCGTCGTCGTCTGTTCGAGCCATACCGATGCCGGCTCGCATGCCGCGATGCGCGCGCTGGAAATTGGGGCCCGCGAGGTCGTGGGCAAGCCGCGCCTGACCACGCCCGAGGCCCGGCAGGAAGCACAGATCCGGCTCTCCGATGCCGTACGCGCCGCCGCGAAGGCAGGCGGACTTCGCGGCTTCGGCGATCGCGCGTCCGCCCGACTGAAGGCAGAGCCGACCCAGCTCTCGCCTGGGCCGAAACTTACGGCCGACGTCATCCTGCCTCCGCCACGTCCCGGCGCGCCGATCCCCTCCGGCGTCGGGCCGCTCGTGGTGATCGGCGCTTCGACCGGGGGGACGGAGGCGCTGGCGACGCTGCTTCCGCGGCTTGCCCCGACGACGCCACCGGTCGTGATCGTCCAGCACATGCCGGAGAAATTCACAGCGGCCTTCGCCCGGCGGCTCGATGGTCTCTGTTCGGTCAGTGTCAGCGAGGCGGTCGATGGCGACCGCCCCGTCCCGGGCAGCGTGCTGATCGCACCGGGCGATCGCCACCTCATTCTGCGGCGGCAAGGCGCGGGCTATCGCGTGGGGATTCTCGATGGGCCCTATGTCGCACGGCATCGACCTTCAGTGGATGTTCTGTTCCGCTCGGCGGCGATCGCCGCCGGGCCGGCGGCGCTGGGGATCCTGATGACGGGCATGGGCGATGACGGCGCGCGCGGGCTGGCCGAGATGCGGGCGGTCGGCGCCCAGACCATCGCTCAGGACAAGCCGACCTCGGTCGTGTGGGGGATGCCCGGTGAGGCGATGCGCATCGGCGCCGCTGAACGGGCGGTTCCGCTGCAGGGGCTGGCGACGGAGATCGCGCGGTACGAGATGCGGGTCGGTGCGGCATGACCGATGATATCACGCGGTCGCTTGCCGCTCTCCGAACAGTTTCGGCGCAGCTGGCGGGCGAGTTGGAAACCGTCTTCCTGAATGCATCGACCGCGCTATTCGCACGGCTCGACGATCTCGGTACGATGCAGACCCTGCTGGGACGCGTCTCCGAGGCGTCCGGCCAGGAGGGATTGAAACGGCTCGACGAGGCGGCGCGCGACGTCGGGGCGCTCCTCGAACAGGTCGAAGCCCAGTTCGGCATGCTCGACGAGGCGGCCGAAATGCTGCTCGGCAATGCCGCAGAGATCCGTGCTCTGATCCCCGCTCAGGTCCGCAGAATTCGGCTTGCGCGAATGATCGCGACCAATGCCCTCGTCGTCAGCCGCGCCATGAACGAGGGGTCGTTGGCGCGCTTCGCCACGGAGGCCCGGACAATCCTCGACAGGATCGATCGCGCGGTGGCAGAGCTGGGGGAGGAACTGGCGCAGGGCGACCGGCAGCTGGCCCACCTCGCCCCTGAGATCCGCGGCATGAAACGGACCGCGCAAGACATCGGGGATGTTCGAAGGGAAATCTCTGCTCTGCTCCGTGCGCTGCGTGGCAATTCCTTGCCGCTCCGGGCCGTGGAACAGGTCGGAGAAGCGCGGCAGCGTCTCGGATCCGCCCTCCAAAGCGCGGTGACCCATCTTCAATGCGGTGACGCGGCGCGGCAGAGGCTGGAACATGTCGAGGCGATAGCGGCGCGCGGCGAGGCCGGTCCGGCGGGCGTAAGACCTGCCGCCCGGGCGCTCGCGCAGCGACAGCTGCACGCGGCGATCGACGACTTGGGGATGGGCATCGAGGCCGCCCTGCCGGAGTTCGATCGGATGGGAGTGCAGGTCGAAAACGCGCGCGTCGAACTCGCCGGCATCGCCGAGGCTCCCTTGGCAAGATCACTGGCCGGCGTGGCCGAACGCGCCCGCCGGCTGGCGACCGGGGCAGAGCAACTTGCAGCGCAGCGTGATCGGATCGCGCCGGACATGGCCGCTCTCTCGGCCCTTTACGCCCGCAGTGCCGCGTCCGCCGCGGAAATATCCCGTCTCGACGAACGCATCCAGCTGCTCGGGATAAACGCGACCCTGGTCTCCGGCCGTCTGGGGCCGGACGGCGGAGCGACGCTCGAAGTGTCGGAGCAGCTGCGCGACTGCACACTCGAGATCGCGGCCGGGATCGCCGGGATCGTCCGCCTGGCCCTGTTGCAGGAGTCGAGCGCCGCGGTCTTCCTTTCCCCGGACGAGCAGAGCGGCGCGGATATCTCTGCGGTCAGGGCCATGGAGAGCCTCGCGGCAGAACTCGGCGCCGCGTTGGACGGCATGACAGATATGGTCCGCGCCGACCGCGATGGTCCCCTGCGGGATAGCCGGGCCGCGTTGGTGCGCTTGCTGAGCGAAGCACGATCGGCGCTTCCTCCGAACACGAACAATGCCTTCCAGGGCGAGATTTCGAACGAAATCGCCAGCTTTTTGGACGCGGTCGAGGCGAGTTACACCATGCCCGCAGAGCGCGAGGTGCATGCCGGGGTCTTCCCGTCATCCTCGGCGGATTTCGTATCCGTGGCACAGGAGGCCGAGGACATCTTCTTCTGAGGTATCCGCATATTCAGTCACCGGTTCCAGCGCCCGGGCGCTGAAGCGTATCGTGTGCCGATCTTCGCCAGCGTGTCGTCGGTGCAGCCAGTGTCGTAGAGACAGACGTGGCACGCGCCGGTCACCGTGTGCGTTTCCAGCCATTCGAGGATGTAATCACCGATAGTCTTCACGATAGCGACGAGGGCCGGACCGTCGCGCGTCGGCGGCGGGGGGGCGCGGTGATGCCGAAGAGCCGAATCTTCTTCGATCCGATCGCCTCGATGAATCCGGAGATGCTCACATGCGCGCGTTTCCATTAGCGCCTGCTTAGCCAGATGCGCGGGTGGGAACAAGTTTGTGCGCAACCAAGGGCGGTGCATGCGAGACAATTCGCCGACGCGCAACTCTGCGCGGAATCTTTGCAGAATTGATCGCAGGGGGGATTCCAATGACGAATCACATGTGACATGATTCGAGATACAGGGCCCGGCAGAGGTCAGGACGCGGCTCCGGGGGACGGAGCGCGGCCGATACGGAAGAGAGGCAGGACAATGGTTATGAGACGCCCCACGATCGGGCCTCTGATTTTCGTGACCGTGGCGGTGGTGCTCGGCGCCTATTTCGCCTTTGCCGCCGTACAGGGACGCTACGGCATTCTCAGCCGCGTGCAGATCGAAGCGGAGATCGACGCCAAGCGCGCCGAGCGCGATGCGCTGCGCGCCAAGGTCGACCGGATGGCCAACCTGACCCATCGCCTCTCCGACGATTACCTCGATCTGGATCTTCTCGACAGCCAGGCGCGCGAAGTGCTGGGCGCGATGCGCTCCGACGAGATCGTGATCCGCTGAGAGGCTACTCGGCCTGCCCGTTTTTGCGGCACAAACATCGCTCGAAAACTGCCTCACCGGCCCTAGTTGAAACGTGAGCGCCATTCCCGCCCCGCGATGCCGCGGGGTCATTGCCTTCGGCCCGGCATTGCTGTAAGGAATGGTTTAACGCTAAACTATTCCGGCCAAGGGAGGTCTGACCAATGGCAGCACGGAAAGGCTCGGCGAGCGGCGCCAAAGCGGGCGCGAATGTCTCGGCCGAGGAACTCAAGCAATATTACCACGACATGCTGCTGATCCGGCGCTTCGAAGAGAAGGCCGGTCAGCTCTACGGCATGGGTCTGATCGGCGGCTTCTGCCACCTCTATATCGGGCAGGAAGCGGTGGTCGTCGGCCTCGAGGCTGCGGCGAAGGAAGGCGACAAGCGCGTCACCTCCTATCGCGACCACGGGCACATGCTCGCCTGCGGGATGGACCCGAAAGGCGTCATGGCCGAGCTCACGGGCCGCGACGGCGGTTACTCGAAGGGCAAGGGCGGCTCGATGCACATGTTCTCGAAAGAGAAGCATTTCTATGGCGGCCACGGCATCGTCGCGGCGCAGGTGCCGATCGGTGCGGGCCTCGCCTTCGCGGATAAGTACAAGGGCAACGACAACGTCACCTTCACCTATTTCGGCGACGGTGCGGCGAACCAGGGTCAGGTCGCAGAGACCTACAACATGGCGCAGCTCTGGGATCTTCCGGTCGTTTTCGTGATCGAGAACAACCAGTACGCGATGGGCACCAGCGTGAAGCGCGCGACCAAGTCGCCCGACTTCTACGAGCGCGGCATTGCCTACGGCATCTCCGGCGAGGAAGTCGACGGGATGGACGTGCTGGCGGTGAAGCAGGCCGGCGAGAAGGCGGTCGCGCACTGCCGCGCGGGCAAGGGCCCCTACATCCTCGAGATCAAGACCTATCGCTATCGCGGCCACTCGATGTCGGACCCGGCGAAATACCGGACCCGCGAAGAAGTGCAGAAGATGCGCGAAGAGCGTGACGCGATCGAGCAGGTCCGTCAGCTTCTGTTGACCGGCAAGCACGCGACCGAGGACGAGCTCAAGCAGGTCGACAAGGATATCAAGGCGATCGTCAACGGCGCCGCCGATTTCGCCAAGGAGAGCCCGGAGCCCTCCGTGGATGAACTTTACACCGACATCTACACCGATGTCGCGCCGCAGAACGCCTGAGGGGGGAAAGACAGATGGCAACCAAGATTCTGATGCCCGCGCTCTCGCCCACGATGGAAGAGGGCACGCTGGCGAAATGGCTCAAGAAAGAGGGCGACGAGATTTCGGCCGGTGACATCATCGCCGAGATCGAGACCGACAAGGCCACGATGGAATTCGAAGCGGTCGACGAAGGCACGCTGGGCAAGATCCTCGTCGCCGAAGGCACCTCCGGCGTGAAGGTCAACGACCCGATCGCGGTACTGCTGGAAGAAGGCGAAGACGCTTCCGCCGCGGAAGAGGCCGAAGCGCCCGACACCGGGTCGGACGCCGCCGAGAGCGACGACAGCGACGAACCCGCGAAAACTCCGGCCAAGGCGAAGTCCTCGGACGACGGCGACGACATGCCCAAGCCCGACACCACGCCGGATTGGCCCGAAGGCACGCCGATGAAGACGCAGACCGTCCGCGAGGCGCTGCGTGATGCGATGGCCGAAGAAATGCGCGCCGACGACACCGTCTTCGTGATGGGCGAGGAAGTCGCCGAATACCAGGGCGCCTACAAGGTCACGCAGGGCCTGCTCGACGAATTCGGCGACCGCCGCGTGATCGATACGCCCATCACCGAGCATGGTTTCGCCGGTCTCGGCGTCGGTGCGGCCTTCGGTGGCCTGCGCCCGATCGTCGAATTCATGACCTTCAACTTCGCCATGCAGGCGATGGACCAGATCATCAACTCGGCCGCGAAGACGCTCTACATGTCGGGCGGCCAGATGGGCGCACCGATGGTGTTCCGCGGTCCGAACGGTGCTGCGGCCCGCGTGGCGGCACAGCACAGCCAGGATTACGGCGCATGGTATGCCCATGTTCCGGGCCTGAAAGTCGTGCAGCCCTACTCGGCGGCCGATGCGAAGGGCCTGCTGAAAACCGCGATCCGCGATCCGAACCCGGTGATCTTCCTCGAAAACGAGATCCTCTACGGGCGAAGCTTCGAGGTACCGGATCTGGAGGACTTCACGATCCCCTTCGGCAAGGCGAAGATCTGGCGCGAAGGCGCGGATGTCACCATCGTCAGCTGGGGCATCGGTATGAGCCACGCGCTCGAAGCCGCGGACAAGCTCGAGAAAGAGGGCATCGACGCCGAAGTGATCGACCTGCGCACCCTGCGCCCGGTGGATTACGACACTGTGCTCGCCTCGGTGCGCAAGACCAACCGCTGCGTGACCGTCGAGGAAGGCTTCCCCGTCGCGAGCTTCGGCAACCACCTGTCGGCCGTGATCATGGAGCGCGCCTTCGACTGGCTCGACGCCCCGGTGATCAACTGCACCGGCAAGGACGTGCCGATGCCCTACGCGGCAAACCTCGAGAAACTGGCGCTCGTGACCTCGGACGAGGTCGTCGATGCGGTCAAAAAAGTCACCTACCGGTAAGGGGATAGCGCAATGGCAACCCAGATTTTGATGCCCGCCCTGTCGCCCACGATGGAGGAAGGCACGCTCGCGAAATGGCTCGTGAAAGAGGGTGACGAAGTCTCCTCGGGCGACATCATCGCGGAGATCGAGACCGACAAGGCCACGATGGAATTCGAGGCTGTGGATGAAGGCACGATCGGCAAGATCCTCGTCGCCGAAGGCACCTCCGGCGTGAAGGTCAACGACCCGATCGCGGTTCTGCTGGAAGAAGGCGAAGACGCTTCCGCCGTGGACGAGGCCGAAAGCCCTGCCCCGGCCGCGGCTCAGGCCGAAGCGGCCGAGGACGCGGAAGAGACCAAGGAAGCCGACAACGCCCCCGCCGAGAAAAGCGGCGCGAAAGCCGGTGGCTCGAAAGGTGCGGGCGCCGCGCCGAAGACCGAGAAAGCGCCTGCCGCGCCGCAGGATGCGGATGGCAAGCGCGTCTTCGCCTCGCCGCTCGCGCGCCGCATCGCCGCCGACAAGGGCGTCGATCTGGCCTCGCTCAAGGGCTCGGGCCCGAAAGGTCGTATCGTGAAGGCCGATGTCGAAGCCGCCGAAGGTGGCAAGGCAGCCCCGGCCAAGTCGGACGCGCCGAAATCCGCGGATGCGAGCCCCGTTTCGGCGCCCGCGCCGACGGTATCCTCCTCTGCCATCGCCAAGATGTACGAGGGTCGCGAGTACGAGGAGATCGAGCTCAACGGGATGCGCAAGACCATTGCCGCGCGCCTCACCGAGGCCAAGCAGACGATCCCGCATTTCTACCTGCGTCGTTCGGTCAAGCTCGACGCGCTGATGAAATTCCGCTCGCAGCTCAACAAGCAGCTCGAGGGTCGTGGCGTGAAGCTGTCGGTCAACGACTTCATCATCAAGGCCTGCGCGCTGGCGCTGCAATCGGTGCCGGATGCGAATGCGGTCTGGGCCGGCGACAAGGTGTTCAAGCTGAAGCCCTCGGACGTGGCCGTCGCGGTCGCGATCGAAGGCGGGCTGTTCACGCCGGTGCTGAAAGATGCCGAGGCGAAATCGCTCTCGACGCTTTCGGCGGAGATGAAAGACCTCGCGACCCGGGCCCGCGACCGCAAGCTCGCGCCGCATGAATATCAGGGCGGCAGCTTCGCGATCTCCAATCTCGGCATGTTCGGGATCGAGAATTTCGACGCGGTCATCAACCCGCCGCATGGTGCGATCCTCGCCGTCGGTGCAGGCATCAAGCAGCCGGTGGTGAATGACGAGGGCGAGATCGAGGTGGCGACCGTCATGTCGATGACGCTTTCGGTCGATCACCGCGTGATCGACGGCGCGCTCGGCGCGGAACTTCTCAAGGCGATCTGCGAGAACCTCGAGAACCCGATGCTGATGCTGGCCTGATCGGTCCGCACGTTTCGAGACTTTGAGGGGGGCGCTGCCCCCCTCTTCGCATTCGCGAACTCACCCCGGGGAGATTTTCACCAAGGAAACGATGCGCAGTCATTCGAGAGGCCTGGAGGCTTTTCGCGAGGCAACAAAAAAGCGGGGCCGAAGCCCCGCCTCTCTATTCCATCTGAGCTTTGCTCAACTGCCGTGCAGCAGCTGGTCCATCTCGCTTGCCGGACGCTCGCAGCCCGCCTCGCCGACGATCTTCGCGGGAACGCCGGCCACGGTCTTGCAGCAAGGCACGTCCGAGAGGACGACCGACCCCGCCGCGATCCGGCTGTTGTCGCCGACATGGATATTGCCAAGCACCTTCGCACCGGCGCCGATCAGCACGCCATTGCCGATCTTCGGGTGACGGTCCTCGTCTTCCTTGCCGGTGCCGCCCAGCGTCACCGAATGCAGCATCGAGACATTGTCTCCCACCACGGCCGTTTCGCCGATCACGATCGAATGGGCGTGGTCCATCATGATGCCGCGGCCGATCTTCGCGCCGGGATGGATGTCGACGCCGAAAAGCTCCGAAGCGCGCATCTGCACGAAATAGGCCATGTCGCGACGCCCGTTCGTGAACAGCCAATGCGCAATCCGGTAGCTTTGCAGCGCCTGGAACCCCTTGAAGAACAACAACGGCTGGATCAGGCGGTGGCAGGCCGGGTCGCGCTCATGCACGGCGACGAGATCGGCGCGGGCCGCCTGCCCCAGATCGGGATCGGCCGCGAAAGCTTCCTCGGCGATCTCGCGCAGGATCTGCTCGCTCATCTCCGCCGAGGCCAGCTTCATCGAGAAACGGTAGGCCAGCGCGCGTTCCAGCGTCGGGTGATGCAACAGCCCCGCATGGATCAGCGCGCCCAGAAGTGGCTCGTCACGCACCGCTGCCCGCGCCTCGTCGCAAATCTGCGTCCAGACCGGATCGACGGTTGCAACCTTTGCCATCTGCTTGTTCATCGGATTACTCCCTCTTCGCGCGCAAGAACCTAACACATAGGTTTTTCGGCGGATAGAGGAAGGGGCGTTCGATCATTTCGGTTTACGGGCTGCCGCATGGATTGCCACGTGGCGAGCCCCGCGCAGACGCAGCCTAGCGCGGACAGATAGCGCGGATCGCCCGGCCCTGCCCGCGCCCGCGGCATCCTCAGCGCCATGCTCAGGATCGCGCCGTTGCCCCAGCAGGGGTGCACACGACGCAACCTCTTGCAGTACCGATCGGCCGCATGGACTTGATCGAAAAGCCGGTGGAGTCGCTCCACGCGGCGCTCCTCCGGCCATAGCATCACCGCCCGTGCAAGCGTTATCAGATCGCCGTCGAGCACCGCGCGCATCTTATCCCGTCCAGATCAGCCGCGCCGGTAGTCCCGGCCCGAACACATCCGAGATCTGCGCCACCTCGAAGGTCGGCGCCGCGATCATCCCGTCCTCCGCGCGCTCCGCAGCGCCATATGTCCATTCCGGCGTGCTCACGATCACTTCGCGCCGGATCGTCTGCCCTTCTAGAACCCGCACGCGGTAGCGCTCGGACGCCTCCCCCAAAGGCACGTCCAGCGCCTCCCAGTCGTCGCCCCCGATCCGCGTCCGGCGCACCCAACTCAGCCGCAGATCGCCGCCCTGCGCCCCTGCGTGCAAATGACAAGGCGACAGTGGCCGCAACCCGATCCCCGCGAAGGCCTGAACCGTGTGAATATAGGAAGGGTCGTCATAGCCCCGCCCCGCCGGCCCCACGCGGTAGTGGCGCGCCAGATTACGTGCCGAGGGCGCGACCTCGATCTGGCGCGGTGCCCCGTCGAGCATCACGACGACCGAACCCTCCGGCCAGACATCGGGCATCACCGCGTCGCTGCCCGCCTGCCCGCGCAGCCGGGTCGAGATATCCCATACCCCCGGATCTACCGGCTCGGCGGTGACGAACTGGAAGATCTCCCACCGATCCGACGACCCATCGCCGATCGCCATCGCGTTGAGCCCGGCGAGCACACTGGCCTCGCTGGCGCTGTGCAATTCCCCTGAGAGCATCTTCACCCGCAAGCCCGGACCACGGTCCCACAGACCGCTCTGCGCGCGCGGCAGGATCGCCTGCGTCACCCCGACCGCCGCCTGCGTCTCGACCTTCGTGTTGAGCGCATAGCCCGCATCCTCCAGCGCCGAATAGAGCGCGGCCGCCCCCGGCCAAGGGCTTGCAGTGACCGCAAGATGCGGCGCGTAAGGATCTTCCGCCCCGGTCAAAAGCGGCAGATCGAGAAACACCGGCGTCACCGGCACCGGGGGCGTGAAGCTCTCGATCCGCGCCACCTCGTCGGTCTCTTCCGAGGGGTCGTAAATTCCCGACTCCACTCGCACGGCCTCCACACGGATCGCTTCAGCGCGTTCCATCCGGTCGATCCGGTAGCGCAGCGCGCCCTCCTCGGTCTGCAGCACCACGACATCCCCCGGCCCGAGCCATCCCATCGAAGGCGGGAGCGTGAACTGCACCGTATCGCGCGCCACGCGCGCCTCGGCGAGCCAGCGATGGACGACACGCATTCCCTCGGCCCGGGTCAATGCCAGGGGCGCCTCGCTCGCGGAGGCCGGGCCATCCACCTCATCAGGAAAGATCGCCTCCACCGCGCGGGTCTCGAAACTGCCATCGGCCTCGACATAGGCGAGCCGGACCCGTCCCGCGATCTCTGCCTCCGGGACGCGCCGCGTCTCGAGGCTCTGATCCTCACCATCCAACGCCAGCAGCGGAGGCAAAAGCTCCGCATCCACCGACGCATCGCGCATCCGGAACACCAGCACCCCGTCGCGCTCCAACGCATCGAAGCCGTAGATCAAGCTCAACGACTGCAATGCCCCGCGCGGCGTGATCCCACCGGGCATCGCATATCCGCGCACCACACCGTGCAGCGCGCTCACGTCGAATACGGAAACGCCCGCAAGCGCACATATCTCTCCCACCACTTGCGCCAGAGGCTGGGCCGTCGCCCGCCCCGAAATCCAATGTCCGCGCGCGTAATTCGCAGCATCTTCCCAGAGGTCCGGCAACCCGGGAAATTGCGGATAAGGTCGCACGTCCCAAGCCCAGACATGAGCGTGCGACATATCCACCATCGGGCCGCCATAGAACTCCGAGACCGGGTTGCGCGCGTCATCCCCCCAATAAGATGTCATCGCCCGCAGATATTGCATCTGCATGTAGTCGTCCCGCCGCCCGTCCGAGTAATGCGGCAGCGCACTTTCCGAGCTTTTCGGATCGAGGAACTTGTTGGGCTCGTTGGTGCCCTTGTCGATCGCGGCGCAGCCCATCTCGTCGACCCAGGCCGCGTCGAATTGCGGCCCCCGCAGCGCCTCGGGCTCATGCGCGGAAAACGCCTGCGCCGTGGCCCCGTTCGGCCAGACGAGCCGGCGCCGGGTCGCTTCCCAGACCGGTCTGCGGTCGGGCGGAGAGCAGGCGAGTATCCCGCTCTCCCCCATCACCATCACGTCGCGCACCTGATCGAAGGTCTCGCCGACCAGCGCCACACGTCGCGCCCTCCCGGGGTCGAGCGGGCGTGCGCCTTCCACCTGCGCACGCACCCACTCGGCCCCGGCCCGCGTCTTGCCCGCGCCGCGCCCACCCATGATCACCCAGCTTTTCCAATCCCCTTCGGGCGGAAGCTGATGATCGAGCGCCCAGAACTCGAAGATCCAGGGCAGCGCGAGCAATGCATTGTCATCAAGCCCGTCGAGAAACGCCTCGACACTCTCAGGCGTCGCGGAGGCGAGCCAGGCGGCGACGCCTGCCAACTGTCTGCGGAGTTTCTCGACACGCGTTCGTTCCTCCATCACCAAATGAAAAGCGGTGCGGAGGTCCTTGACCGCCTGCACCGCCGCTTTCGCCTCGGATATCTCGCCGCGCCGCACCCCCTGCAGCGCCTGCGCCAGTTCCTCGGCCACGTCGCGATAGAGCGCTTCGGTCTGATCCAGAAGATCGACCGGCCCCCCCGCCTCGTTCATCATGTTGTCTTGCGTCACGTACGAACCCACCCGTTCCAAGTTGGTCCGTTCGAGAGACATGAAAAAACGCCGTCGGGTTGCCCCGCGGCGTTTGCCCACTTCTCCTAGCACGCCAAACTTCTACCCGAGAGCGTTCGCAGAGTCAAGCTCTAAATTCCGGGTTGTGCGGCGTGGGCAAAAAAGAACCCCGGCGAAAACCGGGGTTCTTTACGTGATATCAGTTACTTGATGCGTCTTCCTGACGCTGCTTCTCGATCTCGCGCCACTTCGCCACGTTCTTGTTATGCTCTTCGATCGTGCTCGAGAAGGCATGCCCGCCAGACCCATCTGCCACGAAGAACAGGTAGTCGGTCGAATCGGGATGCAACGCCGCCTCGATCGCCGCCTTGCCCGGGTTCGCGATCGGTCCGGGAGGCAGCCCGTCGATGACATAGGTGTTGTAGGGCGTCGCCTTGCGCAGCTCGGACTGCCTCAGCCCGCGGCCCAGCACACCCTTGCCTTCGGTCACGCCGTAGATCACCGTCGGGTCGGTCTGCAGCTTCATGCCCTTTTCGAGACGGTTGATGAAGACGCTTGCCACTTCGGGGCGCTCAGCGGGCACGCCGGTTTCCTTCTCGACGATCGAGGCCATGGTCAGCGCCTGCTGCGGGTCGTCATAGGGCAGCCCCTCGGCACGTCCGTCCCAGGCATCGGCGAGGATCTTCGACTGCCGCTCGGACATCAGATCGATCAGCGCCTGCCGGTCGGCCCCGCGCGTCACCTCGTAGCTGTCGGGCGCGAGCGTGCCTTCCCCCGGCACCCCGTCGATCTTGCCCGACAGGAAGCTCGCTTCCTTCAGCCCCTGCACGATCTGCCAGCTGGTCACACCATCGACGACGGTCACGCGGGTGCGCACATCGACGCGGTCGGCCTTTTCCTCGAAGCCTTCGGGCGGCTTTTCGCTCTCGGGATTGTATTCCGCGACCTTCTGGTAATCGCCCGTGGTCGGGTCCAGCTCGCGCAGCAGCACCTCGTTGCCGTTCACGCCGATCCGGAACACCAGCTCCGAGCCGCAGGTCGAAGGCCCGCCAGATGTGATCTGCCCCACGATGGATTGCATCGAGGTGTTCGGCTCGATCAGGTAGGAGCCGAATTTCAGCTTGTCGGCCTTCTCCTCATACTGCGCACCGGTGCGGAAGAGATAGGAAGAGGAGATAGCCCCCTTCTCCTTCAGCTTCGACGACACGCCCTGCAGGCTTTCGCCCGGCGCGACGCGCAGGCACATCGCCTCGGCCAGC
The DNA here is from genome assembly GCF_002213225.1 of Thioclava sp. IC9. Classification (NCBI taxonomy): domain Bacteria; kingdom Pseudomonadati; phylum Pseudomonadota; class Alphaproteobacteria; order Rhodobacterales; family Paracoccaceae; genus Thioclava; species Thioclava sp. IC9. The sequence goes on along the minus strand of NZ_NBNX01000001.1, from coordinate 232,771 downwards.
GGGCCGGGCTCGACATATTGGTTCTTCGCCCAGGCGACCAAGCCGCCAAGCGCGACGAGAATGACGATCAGCAGCGTCAGGAAATTCGAGACGATGTTACGCCACATCAGCTATCCACCTTGCCCATCACGAGGCTCGCATTGGTGCCGCCGAAGCCGAAGCTGTTGGACAGAGCCACGTCGATCTTGCGCTTGACCGCGGTCTTCGGCGCGAGGTCGATCACGGCCTCTTCCGGCGGATTGTCGAGGTTCAGCGTCGGCGGTGCGATCTGATCGCGGATAGCGAGGATCGAGAAGATCGCCTCCACTGCGCCAGCCGCACCCAGAAGGTGGCCGACCGAGGACTTGGTCGAGCTCATCGTGGCTTTCGACGCCGCATCGCCCAGCAGGCGCTGCACCGCCCCCAGCTCAATCACGTCGGCCATGGTCGAGGTGCCATGCGCGTTGATGTAATCCACCTGATCGGGGTTCAGATCGGCCCGCTCCAGCGCCGCTTTCATCGCGCGGAAGCCCCCATCGCCATCCTCGGACGGCGCGGTGATGTGATAGGCGTCGCCCGACAGGCCATAGCCCAGCACCTCGGCATAGATCTTCGCGCCGCGCGCCTTGGCGTGCTCGTATTCCTCCAGCACGACGCAGCCCGCGCCCTCGCCCATCACGAACCCGTCGCGATCGGCATCCCATGGACGGCTCGCGGCCTCCGGCTCGTTGCCGCGCTTGGTCGAGAGCGCCTTGCAGGCGTTGAAGCCCGCGATACCGATCTCCGAGATCGGGCTTTCCGCACCGCCGGCGACCATCACATCGGCATCGCCCAGCATGATCAGACGCGCGGCATCGCCAATGGCATGCGCGCCGGTCGAGCAGGCGGTGACGACCGCATGGTTCGGCCCCTTGAAGCCAAACCGGATCGAGACCTGCCCCGAGACGAGGTTGATCAGCGCGCCCGGGATGAAGAACGGGCTGACACGGCGGACACCCTTTTCCTTGATGAGAACGGCGGTATCGGCGATCGAGCTGAGCCCCCCGATCCCCGAACCGATCATCACGCCGGTGCGCAGGCGACCCTCTTCATCCTCGGGCTCCCAGCCGGAATCCTTTACGGCCTGCGTCGCGGCCGCCATCCCGTAGAGGATGAAATCGTCGACCTTGCGGCGCTCTTTCGGCTCCATCCAGTCGTCGGGATTGAACGTGCCGTCGGAGCCGTCGCCCAGCGGAATTTCGCAGGCGTATTTAGTGGTCACGTTGGACGCATCGAAGCGCGAGATCGTCCCCGCCCCCGACTGACCCGCGATGAGCCGCGACCAGGTCTCCTCGACCCCGCAAGCCAGCGGCGTGACCATCCCCAGACCCGTGACAACTACCCGGCGCATGCGTGACCTCTTTCTCAGCAAAATATCTTGCCAGACCTGATACACGCGGGCGCGCAAAGGCGCAATCACAACCCAAAGCGGCAGGCGGGTTACCGTCCGGCGAATGGCTGCAGTTCGGACGGGTTTGCGCCGCGTCGCGCGACCGGTTCAGGCTGGCACGCAGACTTCAGCTTGAGCGCCTCGACCCGCGTGTCCGGCGCGACAAAGGGCGGCGCCGAGGCGCGGAGATCGAAGGAGGGCTGCGCCAGCAGAACCCGGTTGCGCCCGCGGTTCTTCGCCGCGTAGAGCGCCCCGTCCGCCCGCGCATAAAGGCTCCGCAGTTCCTCGCCGCACTCCCATTCGGCGACCCCGATGGAGACGGTGACCCGCAGACCAGGCGCCTGCTGCCCCTCGAAACCCAGCGCGGCCACGGCGGCGCGAAGCCGCTCCGCCGCCTCGAGGCCCTCGGTCAGCCGCGCGCCGGGCAGGATCACCGCGAATTCATCGCCACCGATCCGCGCCAGCGTGTCCTCCAGCCGCAATTGCGCGCGCATCTTGCGCCCCGCGCGGCGCAGCACCAGATCGCCGAGCGCATGTCCGCCGCGATCGTTGACCTGCCTGAAATGGTCGATATCGATCATCAGCGCGGTGAACGGGACCCCCTCGCCCATCCCCTGACTAAAGGCTTGCTGAAACCGCCGCGACAGCATCTCGCGATTGAAAAGCCCGGTCAGCCCGTCCCGCATCGCGCGGTTGAGAAGTTTCCGCTCCACGGCACGCCGCGCATGATCCGTCCGCTCCAGCGAGACCGCCATCAGGATGATCAGGCCGACATTCACTCCCACGATCGTCGCGAGCAGCAGCAGCATTTCCGCGCGCGTGGCCAATTCGGGATCGGCGAGCAGGCAGAAGGTTCCCAGAAGGATCGGTGCGACCACGCCCAGCAGCATCTGCGCCCGCGCTTGCCGGCCAGACGCGTGTTCGTTGAGCAGCACCCGCATCACCCCGCGGTCGCCGCGGCAGATCACCCCGGCATAGGCCAGACAGAGGATCGCCACCGAGGCGCCGAGCGACATCTCCCCCGACAGATGATCGTGGACGAAAACATGCGAGAACAGATACATCAACGCGCCACCGAAAACCGTCATATGGGCAACGGTGCCGATCAGGTAGGCCCGCGCCTCGACCGCAAAAAACGCCGCCGCCGTCATCGCGAGAAGCGTCGCGGCGCTCGGCTCGATCACGGGTACGCCGTCCCACAGGTACAGCGGCGCGAGCGCGGGCACGCCCCGCCCGAGGCAAAGCAGCAGGCTCGCCGCGGCCAGCCCACGCGCCCCGATCCGTACCTCCCGGCCACAGGAGAGCGCCCCCGCCAGAGCCAGCACCGCGCCCGCCGTCCCGGTTCCCATCCCGATCCACCCGTTCAGCGCGCGCAACGGCTCCGGGCCGACGCCCGACTGAACGGCCAATCGGGAGATCAGACCCAAAGCGGCAAGCGTCGCCGCGAAAGACAAAAGGGGGCGGACCGCAACCTGCGCCCGGCGAAAGACTGACATGTGACTACCAAGATCTGCACGGGCATTGAGCGTTTGTCGTAAAGCGCCCGCGATAGGATCAGGAGACGGCCCAATTCGTTAACAAACGATTAACAGCCACTCTCAAGAGCCGCGTTTTCGCTCACATCTTCCTTAATATATGTCTTATGACATAAAATAACTGGCAAGCATCTCGTGGCGCGGCGGCCCATGCCCAAGAGTCGAGCGGATCAGCGCCACGTGATCGGGGCCGAATCCCGGCAAGCGCACTGCCCCCTCGCGGGCCATGAATCGCCCCAGCCGGGCCAAATCCCCTGCTCCTGCCCGCTTGCCGAACCGTGCCAGCGTCACATGCGGGCGGAACCGTCGCCGCGGCAGGTCGATCCCCGCCGCTCGCGCCGCCGCCATCACCGCACGGTGCCAGCGGAGCAGCTCGGGATCGGCCTGTACACCCAGTACTAGCGCCTCGGGCCGCGCCGGGCTGCCGAAGGTCTCCAGCCCTGCCAACACCACCTCCGGCCCCGGCGCCCAGTCGATTTCGCGCAACCTGTCGTCCAGAGCCTCCAGCTGTCCGATGTCGATCTCGTCGAGAAAGGCCAGCGTCAGGTGGAGGTTCTCCGGTTGCACGATCCGCCCCGCGGCCAGATCGGCCTGCAACCCCTCGATCGCCTCGATATGCTCCTCGGGCAACTCGATCGCGACGAAACTCCGCATGCAATCCTCCCCGACACCCGCGCATCTGGCGCAAAAGAAAAGCGGCGCTCCGGTTTCCCGAAGCGCCGCCCTTAACTCTCTCTCAGCGTCCGCCGTTAAGGCTTACTGCGCTTCCGAGATGAATTTAACCGCATCGCCGACGGTCTGAATGTTCTCGGCGGCGTCATCGGGGATCTCGATGCCGAACTCTTCTTCGAAGGCCATGACCAGCTCGACCGTATCGAGGCTGTCCGCACCGAGGTCGTCGATGAACGAGGCGCTCTCAGTGACCTTGTCCTCTTCCACGCCGAGATGCTCCACGACGATCTTCTTCACGCGATCAGCGATGTCGCTCATGTCAATTCCTCAAAGTTTATAGGGCCTAGCCCGTTCATGCTTGCTCGTTTACGAGCGTCTCAACCCGCGCGCCCCGGGTCAACCCGAAGACCGCAATTCAGAGCCGTGGCTGTTACGCCCGGCTCGTCTGCAGCGCTCTTAGCGATTGCCGTGGCCCATGGCAAGACGTTTCTCCACCCTAACAAAGGCGGCCATGCCGTTGGGTCACAAAGACGTCAGGCCATCGTCCCGCCGCCGTTGACATGAAGCACCGCGCCGGTGACGTAGCCCGCCTCGGGGCTCGCGAGATAGCGCACGGCGGCAGCGATTTCTTCGGGCGTGCCCATGCGCCCGGCCGGGATGCCCGACAGGATCGCGTCTTTCTGAGCATCGGTGAGCTTGTCCGTCATCGGCGTCTCGATGAAGCCCGGCGCCACGCAGTTCACCGTCACGCCGCGAGTCGCGACTTCCTGCGCGAGCGATTTCGACGCGCCGACGAGACCCGCCTTGGCTGCGGCATAGTTCACCTGGCCGGGATTGCCGGTCTGGCCGACCACCGAGGTGATGTTGATGATCCGGCCCCAGCGCGCCTTCATCATCGGGCGAAGAACCGCGCGCATCAGGCGGAACGCCGCCGTCAGGTTCACGTCGATCACCGACTGCCAATCCTCGTCCGACATCCGCATTACCAGCTGGTCGCGCGTGATTCCGGCATTGTTCACGAGGATGTCCAGACCGCCCATCGCATCGATCGCCGCTTTCGGCAGCGCCTCGACGCTTTCGGGATCGCTCAGGTTGGCCGGGCAGACATAGGCACCCTCGCCCAGCTCGGCGGCCAGCGCTTCGAGCGGCTCGACCCGCGTGCCCGACAGCGCCACGGCCGCGCCGCCCGCATGGAGCGCTCGCGCGATCTCGGCCCCGATCCCGCCGGAAGCTCCGGTCACCAGCGCGCGCTTGCCTTTCAAATCGAACATCATGCTACCTCGTTTCTAAGTCGACGCTCTCATATCAGCGAATGTGTCGTTAGGGAACTCCAAGTGCCACACGCCAAGGTTGCGCCCGCCGGAATAGGCGCTCCACCGCGTGCGACGCCACATGGAAAGGCCGTCCGGTTCGATGGCGACCCCGGACGGCCTCGCCTTCCTCTTGGCGGAAATATCCCAGGGGGTCCGGGGGAGGATCCCCCGGCTCAGCCCTCAGTCCTTCAGCGCGGCGACCTCTTCCGGCGTGCCGATCGCGCGGCAGGTGATGTCCTTGGCGATCCGCCGGACCATCCCTGCGAGCGCCTTGCCCGCGCCGATCTCCCAGATTTCGTCGACGCCCTGAGCGGCCATCCACGCGACGCTCTCGCGCCAGCGCACCGAACCCGTGACCTGCTCGACCAGAAGTTCGCGGATCAGGGCCGGATCACTCACCGCCTCTGCACGGACATTGGCGACCAGCGGCACCACCGGCGCCTTGATCTCGACCTGCGACAGCGCGGCGTCCATCGCATCGGCGGCAGGCTGCATCAGCGCGCAATGGAACGGGGCAGAGACCGGAAGCATCACGGCCCGCTTCGCGCCCGCTTCCTTGGCGAGCACCGTGGCCCGCTCGACCGCCGCCTTGTTGCCCGAGATCACCACCTGGCTCGGATCGTTGTCGTTTGCAGCCTGACAGACCTCGCCCTGCGCCGCCTCGGCAGCGACTTTCGACGCCGCCTCGAAATCGAGCCCGAGGATCGCGGCCATCGCGCCGACGCCCACCGGCACCGCCGATTGCATCGCGTCGCCGCGCACGCGCAGCAGGCGTGCGGTGTCGGGCAGGCTCAGCGACCCCGCCGCACAAAGCGCGGAATATTCGCCCAGCGAGTGACCCGCGACATAGGCCGCATCTGTGACCGCAAAGCCCTCGGCTTCCAGCGCCCGCAGCGCCGCGATAGACGTCGCCATCAGCGCGGGCTGCGCGTTGGCGGTCAGCGTCAACTCGTCCTGCTCGCCTTCCCAGATGAGCGCGCTCAGCTTCTGCCCGAGCGCCTCATCGACCTCTTCGAAGACCGCTTTCGAGGCGGGATAGGCGTCGGCCAATGCCTTGCCCATGCCGATGACCTGTGCGCCCTGACCGGGAAATACGAATGCGCGGCTCATGCCTGATCCTCCTGATTGATCTTTGGTTTCCCTTAGCGAGAAGGGCGCGGCGGGGCAAGTTCGCTGCCCTTGGCCAACCCTGCACCGCCTCTCACGCTTTAACGATGATCCGCGCCGGATTGCCCGCGACCGTCGCACCCGCCGGCACGTCGCGCGTCACGACGGCCCCCGCGCCGACCAGCGCGCCATCGCCCACCGTGATCCCCGGCAGGATGATCGCCCCACCGCCGATCCAGACATCCGCGCCGATCCGCACGGGCCGCCCGAATTCCAACCCGGTCCGGCGCGTCTCCGGATCGCGGGGATGATCGGCGGTCAGGATCTGCACCTTCGGACCGACCTGCGTCCGGTCGCCGATCGTGACCGCGACCACATCGAGGATGACACATCCGAAATTCAGAAAGACTCCGGCTCCAAGCCGGATATTGCTGCCGTAATCGCAATGGAACGGTGGGCGGATGCGCGTCCCCTGCCCCACTTCCGCGAACAGCTCCAACAGCAGCGCGTGGCAGTCCGCGGCACTATGCGCGACGGTCGCGTTGAACCGGTCCATCCACGCCGCTGCCCGCGCCATATCGGCTTCGATCTCCGGCCCTTCGGCGCGATACAATTCGCCCGCCAGCATCTTGTCCTTTTCCGAGCGCATGATCCCTCCCCGCCATCTCGCCGGACGATCCTGCCCCAGCTACGCGCAAAGAAAAAGGGGCGCTCGATGCGCCCCTTCTCCTCAGTCCAGTTCGAGATGCGCGACCCCGTCGGAGCGCCGCCCGATCGAGCGCCCATCCGCGCCGATGGTCGCGCGCACGCGCCGCCGCATCGAGGAAAACGCAGCGCTTTCAACGACATCCACCGGCTCGTCCAGCGCAATTTCGATGTCGTAATGGGTCTCGCCCTTGCGCCGCAGCGCATGGACGCGGCCGCTCACCGGATGGCCCAGATAGCGCCCGCGCACCGCATCGCCCAAGGCATAGCCCTTCGCGTGTGCAGCCGGTTCGGCACGTCGCAGCGCCGCCACCATCGTGTTCCAGTCGGCATGACCCGCCGCCTGCGCGGTCAACTCATACGCCTTCGACAGCGCAACCGGATTGCCCGCCTGCGCCATCGCCTCGGCCAGACGGCGCGCCTGCGCCTTTACGTCTTTCACTGCATTTACAGTCATCGTTTCGTCTCCACGGGGATGATCCACCGCTTCGGGGCCCGCATTGCCGAAGAGCCCCCGAAAGTAAGGAGAGCGATCGTGAACCGGATTTCACCAAGGGAAACGCCCCGCGGGCGGCAGGCATCCGGCAGCCAAGGCCGAGAGATGGGCGGCGGGGGCGCATCTGTCAAGGGATGCAGCCTTACCCGGCGTCCGGCGATGCGAAAGCGCCATAGCAGACGCCCCGAATGCGAAAGGGGCGCCCGACCGGACGCCCCTTCCCATCACTGTCCCTCTCCCGTTCAGCAGGAGTAGTAGTACTTGTATTCCACCGGGTGGGGGGTGTGCTCGAACGCGTACACTTCTTCCCACTTCAGTGCGATGTAGCCCTCGATCTGGTCCTTGGTGAACACGTCACCGGCCAGCAGGAACTCGTGATCCTTCTCGAGCGTCTCGAGCGCTTCACGCAGCGAGGCGCAAACGGTCGGGATCGAGGCCAGTTCTTCCGGCGGCAGATCGTAGAGATCCTTGTCCGAGGACGGGCCCGGATCGATCTTGTTCTTGATGCCGTCGAGGCCGGCCATCAGCAGAGCCGAGAAGCACAGATAGGGGTTCGCCGACGGATCGGGGAAACGGGCTTCGACGCGCTTTGCCTTGGGGGATTCCGCCCACGGAATACGGACACAACCCGAGCGGTTGCGGGCCGAGTAGGCGCGCAGAACCGGAGCCTCGAAGCCCGGGATCAGACGCTTGTAGGAGTTGGTCGACGGGTTGGTGAAGGCGTTGAGCGACTTCGCGTGCTTCAGGATACCGCCGATGAACCACAGGGCTTCCTGCGACAGGTCAGCGTATTTGTCGCCTGCAAACAGCGGCTTGCCGTCTTTCCAGATCGACATGTTCACGTGCATGCCGGTGCCGTTGTCGCCGGTGATCGGCTTCGGCATGAAGGTCGCCGATTTGCCATAGGCGTGCGCCACGTTGTGGATGACGTACTTGTACTTCTGGATGTCGTCGGCCTGCTTGGTCAGCGTCCCGAAGATCAGGCCCAGCTCGTGCTGGCACGAGGCCACTTCGTGGTGGTGCTTGTCGACCTTCATGCCCATGCGCTTCATGGTCGAGAGCATTTCCGAACGCAGGTCCTGCGCGTCATCCACCGGGTTGACCGGGAAGTAGCCGCCCTTGACGCCCGGACGATGGCCCATGTTGCCCATCTCGTAATCGGTGTCGGTGTTCCACGCCGCGTCGATCGCGTCGACCTCGTAGGAGACCTTGTTCATCGAGACCGAGAACTTCACGTCGTCGAACAGGAAGAATTCCGCTTCCGGACCGAAGAAGGCCGTATCACCGATGCCCGAGGCAACGAGATAGGCTTCGGCCTTCTCAGCCGTGCCGCGCGGGTCGCGGGCATAGGGCTCGCCGGTGTCGGGCTCGACCACGGTGCAGTGCACGCACATGGTCTTCTCGGCGTAGAAGGGGTCGATATAGACCGAGGACGCGTCCGGGATCAGTTTCATGTCGGACTGATCGATCGACTTCCAGCCGGCGATCGAGGAGCCGTCGAACATGAAGCCTTCTTCGAAGAAATCTTCGTCCACTTCGGTATGCATCAGCGTCACGTGCTGCAGCTTGCCGCGCGGATCGGTGAAGCGCACGTCGACGTATTCGACGTCTTCGTCCTTCATCAGTTTGAGAGCGTCCTTGATGCTCATGTCACATTACCCTTTCGTTGAGCTTGGGTTGTCCCTGGACCCGCAACGGGGTCCGCCGGGAATGCCGGAGGTTACAGCGCGTCGTCGCCCGACTCGCCGGTGCGGATACGGATCGCCTGCTCCATCGGAGAGACGAAGATCTTGCCGTCGCCGATCTTCTCGGTGCGCGCGGCGTTCGTGATCGCCTCGATGGCGGCGTCGACGAGATCGTCGGGCAGCACCATCTCGATCTTCACCTTGGGCAGGAAATCCACGACATATTCGGCGCCGCGATAAAGCTCGGTATGGCCCTTCTGGCGTCCGAACCCTTTCACCTCGATCACCGAAAGGCCCTGAATCCCAACTTCCTGAAGCGCTTCCTTCACTTCATCGAGTTTGAAGGGCTTGATGATCGCCTCCACCTTTTTCATGCCGCCGACTCCTCCGTCAGGTCTTCGTTCCGACCCCCTCAGACCACTTTCCCAAAGCCCCCGCAATCGGCTAGGCTGGCGGAGCGCGGTTTTGAGGTCGGATATCCGAAAAGCGCGCCCGCAATTCGTGCAAGTAGCACAAAAATGCAGCAGTTTGAAAACGATTCCTTCGAAAACCCCGGGGACCATGCCTGAAATCCTGACCGCCAGCCAAATGCGCGAACACGAACAGACCGAGATCGCGCGCGGCGCGGTCACGGGGCTCGAGCTGATGGAGCGTGCCGGGGAAAGCGTCGTCACGGCGATTTTCTCGCGTTGGTCCGATCCGGGGCCTGCTCAGGCTGTGGTGCTGTGCGGGCCGGGCAATAATGGCGGCGACGGCTACGTGATCGCGCGCCTACTGGCCGCGCGCGGCTGGGGTATCGCCTGTTACGCCTATGGCGATCCGGCTCGTCTGCCCCCCGATGCGAAAGCCAATCACGACCGCTGGGCGCAGATCGGGGACGTGCTGCCATGGGACGATGCTGCGATCGAAGGCCGCATCGACGATATGGAGAGCGGGCTGGTGATCGACGCGCTGTTCGGCACCGGCCTGACCCGTCAGATGCCCGAGGACACGGCGAAGACATGGCGCGGGATCTATCCGCGGCGCTTTTCCAATCCCTCGGGACCGCGTCCGCATTTCATCGCCGTCGATATCCCCAGCGGCATTTCCTCGGATAGCGGGCGCAATCTCGGGGGGGCATTCCCTGCCGACCTGACGGTCAGTTTCCACCGCGCGAAATGCGGCCATTACCTCGATCCGTCCGACGGGCCCGACCGCCCCGGCGGTGGCGCCTCGATGCGCGGTGCGCTGGTGGTCGCCGATATCGGCCTGCCGCAGGATGCGATCCCCGCGGCTGCGCGGCTGATCGACCGCCCCTCGAATTTCCTGATGAAGCGGACGGGCCACAAGTTCAGCCACGGCCACGCGCTGGTCCTGTCGGGTGGCGCAGGCAAAGGCGGCGCTGCGCGGATGGCTGCGCGCGCGGCTCTGCGGATCGGCGCGGGGCTGGTAACGCTGGCCTGCCCGCCCAAGGCGCTGGCCGAGAACGCCGCCCATCTCGACGCGATCATGCTGAGCGCCCTGCCCGACGCCTTTAGCCTGCGCGGGATTCTGGGCGATGAGCGCCTCAACGCGCTCTGCCTCGGGCCCGGTCTGGGCATATCCCGCGCACAGGAGATGGTGCCGGCGGCGCTTTGGGGCAAACGCGCGACGGTGCTCGATGCCGATGCGCTCAGCGCCTTTTCCGACGACCCGAGCCTGCTCTTCGGCCAGCTCCACCAGGCCTGCGTGCTGACCCCGCATCCGGGCGAGTTCAAACGGCTCTTTCCAGATCTGGCCGAAAAGCTGTCAGGCGACGATCCGACCTATTCCAAACTGGACGCCACCCGCGAGGCGGCTGCGCGCGCGGGCTGCACGGTGCTGCTCAAAGGGGCGGACACCGCGATCGCGGCACCGGACGGGCGCGTGGCGCTGCATTCGGCGACGCAGGACCGTGCGGCCCCGTGGCTCGCGACGGCGGGCGCGGGCGATGTGCTGGCGGGGCTGATCGCGGGGCTGCTTGCGCGCGGGTTCCAACCGTTCGACGCCGCGACCACTGCGGCATGGCTTCATGTCGAGGCGGCACGCAGCTTCGGTCCGGGTCTGATCGCCGAAGACCTGCCCGAAGAACTCCCGAAAGTGTTGCGCGCCCTGATGGCGCGGGACGCTGACCGCGACTGAGCCGCGCCGTCGGGGGCACGCGGCGCGAAAGTTTCGGGCGGCGAAAGGCAGAGACCCCTCGCCGCCCGTTGCAGCTTATTGCGCCATCTGCTCGCGCGATTGGTTCTGGTTGCCGTTGCGCGCGCCCGGTGCCGTGTCCGTCGCATCCGCCGGAGCGGTGGCCGGGGCCGCCATGGCGGCTTCGGGAGTGTCGACTGCGTCGGTCCCAGCGGGCCCCGTCATCATATCGCACCCGGCCAGAGCGGCGGTCGCGCCCAGAATGATAAGCCAGTTCTTCATCCGTCTCTCCTTTTGTTGCAGTTCATCTAAGCTCCAATCCGCGGCGCGATTCCTTGATGTTGATCAACGTGCTAGGCGCAAAGCGCGAATTTCCTGCAACTTCGTGTGGAAAGACGCTGAAAAGGCTGGCGCAACACGGTTTTTCGCCCCCGCGGCCCTCGCATCCGAACCTCACCCCGACTAAGCTCTCCCCTGCGACAGGGAGACGAGACGCGATGAACGAACACTCGAAGTCCGGAAAGCGGATCGAGATAGAGGGCGTAGTGGCGCAGGGCAAATTGCAGCGCCTGCTGGACGCGCTGCCGCCGGAGCTGCGCACCGAGATGATACCGCTCTGGCAGAGTATCCGTTTCGCGCCGGGCGACGTGCTGATCGAGGATGGCGAAGTCGCAGACCGGATCGGCTTCGTCGCGGACGGGTTTCTCGCGATGTCGAAAACGCTCCAGGATCGGCATCGCCACATCATCGGGCTGATCACGCCGTCCGACATGTTCGGACGCGCCTTCAACGGCCCGTCGGGCTACCGGATCGAGGCGCTCAGCGATGGCGCGGTCCTGACCTGCGACCGGCAGAAATTCGAAGCGATCCTCGCGCGTTCGCACGCGGCGGAGCGGCTGTTCCTGCTGAGCATCCTCGACGAGCTCGACGCGGCGCGCGAATGGGTGATGGTGCTCGGCAGTTCGAAAGTCGTCGAGCGTCTCGCCTCGCTCCTGATCATCCTGAGCCGCCACAAATACCGCACTCTCGAAAGCTGCGCGCAGGACAACATCAGGCTCGGCCTGCATATCCATATCAAGCGGGTCGATATCGCCCATTTGCTGGGCACCTCGCCGGAATCGCTGAGCCGGGCGTTTCATCAGCTCGAACGCGAGGGCGCGATCCGGATCGTTACACCCTACGATATCGAGATCTCGAATCTCGGAACGCTCGTCGATATTTCCGGCAATTCGCTGGAGATGCGCGACGCCTGAGCGCACTCAGCTCGCCAGAAGCTCCTCCAGCCCCGCGGCCAGCGCGTCGAGATCGTTGAGCCGGAACTGGCGGGTGTTCAGGATGTCGATCAGCCCGTCCTTCTGGAACTGGTGCAGAGACCGGCTGACGGTCTCCTGCGTCGTGGCGAGCAGATCGGCGATGTCCTGACGCGGCAGCAGCATGGTCAAGACGCCGCCGCCATCGGGCAAGGCCTGCCAAGGCATGATATGGCGCGACAGCAGAAGCAGCGCGCGCAGCCGCGCCGCCGGCGCGAAGGCGCCGAGAAGCCAACTCAACCGCCGCGCCTTCTCGACCCAGCTTTCCGCCTGACGGCACAGCGCCCGGCGCAGTTCGGGCTCCTGATCGATGAGCTGCGCGAAAGTCGCGGCTTCGAAGAGACACAGATCCGTATCGATCACCGCTTCGATCGCGGTGTCCCGATGGCCGTTGAGAAGCTGGCCGATGCTATCGCCCGGGCTGACCAGACCGGTGATCTTGCGCCGCCCGGCGAGCGAATGACTCTGCATCCGCAGCATGCCGCGCTGCACCAGCGCGATGTGCTCGCAGCTGACGTCTTCTTCGCAGAGCCGCTCATTGGCCGCGCAGGAAATCTTGCGCGCCCGTTCGGCGACCCTCGCCAGAGCACGATCCGATAGGGATCCGCAGACGCCTTGGTTGCGAGCGGTGCAACCCGCGCAATGCAAGATCGCCTCTGCATTTCGCAAAGGTGCCGTCATCGCAATCTCCAAAAGGGTTTACCCACACTCTTCGCAGCCACGCTGCGCACTCGTCCTCTGGTGCACGATCGAGCTAAGCAAATGACATACGCCCCTGTCAACACACGCGCTTGATCGTGAGCGGTAGCATCGAAATGCTACCACGAATGTGACGGCGAAGCGCATCACCCCCCTTGATACCGGCGGATATCGGTCGAAATCGCGTGCGGATCAGGCCTCGACGCCTGCGACCGCGGCGGCCATTTCCACGCCATCGACATAGATCACCTCGGGCGTCTCGAATTCCAGCACAAAGAGCCGCGCGCGACCTTGCCCCAGCGTGACATAATGCCCGTCGACGACCGATTGCGCAGGCAGAAGCGCCTCGCGCTTGCCGTAGATCACCTGCACCCGCCAGTCGCGCATCATCAACTGCGCGCCCTGTGCGATGATGAGCGGCGCGCCGGGGCGATCATGGCCAAGCGCGCCGGGCGAGATGCGGATCAGCGCGCCCACGTAATCGCCGGCCCGCAGCGCCTTGAGCCTGCAGGTCCCGCTACGGGTCACGATCCGGTCGCCGGGCTCGAGAAACTCCACGGGAATCGCTCCGTCCAGCGTGTAGACCCGTGCCCCGGCGGCGATCCCGGCGCTGAGATCCGGCTTCGGTTTGCGCATCTCCAAAGGCGAGGTGCGCGCTGCCACCTCCGGACCGGCCGGGCCCGGCAGAGCGTGACGCGGATTGGATTCGATGATCTGGCGGAGCATGGCCATGCCATTCCCCCGCCGTGGTGCCTGTCCCATGGCGATACCTGCTCTTGCCCACTCGTAACCTCGGCCTCTGGCGTGCCGTTGCGTAAAGCCTAACTCTCACCAACGCGTTAAGACGAGCAAAATCGCATCTTCCTCTTTCCGTACCCGCAAGCTGTTGCTATTACGCCCCTGATGCGGGTGTGGCGGAACTGGTAGACGCACCAGATTTAGGTTCTGGCGCCTTTGGCGTGGGGGTTCGAGTCCCTTCACCCGCACCACTCCCAACCTCCGGAATTTCCTACCATACCCTCGCCTTCTCCCGCGTGTACGCTAGTTTAAGATGGCTGCGCGGGCCGAATTGCCCCCGCTTGGATGACCGAATGCGTGGGAGAGGTGATGGTCGAAAGCCCGCAAACACCGCCTCGGCGGCCAGTCGAAGACACGTCGCCGGGCTCGGGTTCGCAGACATCCCTTCCCATCCGCTGGCTCACCCGCGACACGATCGCCACCGATCCGAATTTCTTCGCCGCGCAGCAGGCGGTGGCGGCAATGCTGCTCGACGTGCAGGCTCAGACACCGCGGATCGCGCGCCACATGGCTTCGCATCGGCGCTGGCTCGTGAGCCAGACCAGTTTCGCGCTGGCGATGAGGGCGAAGATGGAGCCCGGCGCGCCGGAACTGACGCCGGGACGGCTTCTCGCGGCGCTGACGCCTCATGTCGAGATCAACCGCAAGACGCTGAGCCAGTATCTGGGCGAGATGGAGGCGCATGGGCTGCTCGCCCCGCCCGGCGAGTACAAAGGCGACGGGCGGCTGCGCCCGGTGACCACCACGCCCCTGGCAGAGCAAGGGATGCGGCGTTGGTGCGAGGGCCACCTGCATTGTCTCGATATCCTCGATGGCGGCGCGCGGCTGGACGCGGCCCGGCGCGACCCCGACCTCGCCTTCGCGATGCAGCGGCAGATGGTCGAGATCATCCGGGTCGATCCCGAATGGCACGCCCCGCCCGCGGCGATGGCGCATTTCCTCGGCTCCGACACGGGCGGGATGATGCTGCATGCGCTCACGCGGATGCTGCGCGATCTGCGCGAAACGGATGGACGCATCTATCTCGAACGGGTCAGCATCGCCGATTTCGCCGCGCAGTTCCTGATCTCGGTCTCGAAGATCAAGCGCATGGTCCAGAAAGCCGAAGAGGCGGGCAACCTGGGATGGGAAGAGCCGCGCCGACGCGGCAGGCTCTGGCTCTCGCCCGATTTCATCCGCGCCCACTTCCGCCGGCAGGCGGTGAAGTTCGAAGCGGTCGAGCGCGCCTATCGCGCTGTCGCGTGAAAGTCACAGGCGGGTTGCGCGGGCGGGTGACGGGCGATCTGTCCGAAAATGACCGCTGAATTTCAAACACTTCTCGGTTAGGCTTACCTCTCGGGAAGATCGTGGCATTCTCGCTTCGGATCCGCGAACAAGGGGGCGGATCCTCCGAAGCGGCGGAAGATCACGACGGCGCGCCGGTTTGGCGCAATCCCGGTTTCGCGGCCGGAGCGACTTCGTGGGGTGGTGCGCCCCGGCCGCAGCTTTCCGAGCCCGCGCGCACCAGACGTTCATCGCATCGCCCGCCGCGCCAACCGCTGCACCTTCCTCCGTCGCGTCAGCGCCCCCCTGCCCGCTCCCTATCCCGGGTTCCCGCCCTCGCCCACGCGTACACCCTGCCCGGGCGTCATTTCACCGCTCGCAGGCCGCTCTGCGGCCCCTTTTCGCCTTGCCACCATGGCTGAGGCTCAATAGAAGGACGCCTGAAATTCGAGAACCGGCCGCGATCCGCGCGGCGCCCAGAGACAAAGGACAAACCATGCAGGTCACCGAGACCCAGAACGACGGCCTCAAGCGCGGCTACGAGATCACCATCACCGCCAAGGAACTCGACGAGAAGGTCACCGCGAAGCTTTCCGAAGCGCAGCCCGAGATCGAGATGAAGGGCTTCCGCAAGGGTAAGGTGCCGATGGCGATGCTGCGCAAGCAATTCGGCCCGCGCATCCTCGGCGAAGCGATGCAGGAATCGGTCGACGGCGCGATGAGCGAGCATTTCGACAAGACCGGCGACCGCCCCGCGATGCAGCCGAAGATCGAGATGAAAGACGGCGAGAACTGGAAAGAGGGTGACGACGTGGTCGTGACCGTCGAGTACGAAGCGCTGCCCGACATCCCGGACGTCGATCTTTCGGGCGTCAAGCTCGAGCGTCTGGTCGTGAAGGCCAACGAAGGTGAAGTGAACGAAGCGCTGGAAAGCCTCGCGGCAACCGCGAAGAACTTCGAAGCCAAGGACGGCAAGGCCGAGAACGGCGATCAGGTCGTGATCGACTTCGAAGGCTTCGTCGACGGTGAAGCGTTCGAAGGCGGCAAGGGCGAAGGCTACCCGCTGGAGCTCGGCTCGGGCTCGTTCATCCCCGGCTTCGAGGAGCAACTCGTTGGCGCGAAAGCCGGTGACGACGTCGAAGTGACCGTGAAATTCCCCGAGGAATACGGTGCGGAGCATCTCGCGGGCAAGGAAGCGCTGTTCAAGTGCAAGGTCCACGAAGTGAAGGCGCCGAAGGCTGCCGAGATCGACGACGAGATGGCCAAGCAGTTCGGTGCCGAAGACCTCGCCGCGCTGAAAGCGCAAGTCGCCGAGCGTCTCGAAGCCGAGTACCAGGGCGCCGCACGTCAGGTGATGAAGCGCGGCCTGCTCGACCAGCTCGACGATCAGGTGAAGTTCGACCTGCCCCCCTCGCTCGTGGAAGCCGAGGCCAAGCAGATCGCGCACCAGCTCTATCACGAAGAGAACCCGGACGATCACGGCCATGACCACGGCGAGATCGAGACCACCGAGGAGCACACCACCCTCGCCGAGCGCCGCGTGCGTCTTGGCCTGCTGCTCGCCGAAATCGGTCGCAAGCAGGAGATCGAGGTCTCCGACGCCGAGATGACGCAGGCGATCATGAACCAGGCACGTCAGTACCCGGGTCAGGAGCGCGCCTTCTTCGAATTCGTGCAGCAGAACCCGCAGATGCAGCAGCAGCTGCGCGCGCCGATCTTCGAAGACAAGGTCGTCGATTACATTGCCGGTGAAGCCAAGGTGGACGACAAGGAAGTCACCAAGGAAGAGCTGCAGAAAGAGATCGAGAAGCTCGACGAGCTGTGATCTCCGGGCGCTCAGCCCAAAATTAGCGAAGGCCGCCTTTCGGGGCGGCCTTTTGCGTTTCCGGGCGTGGACCGGCGCGGAGCGCGGTCGCGCCGCGTCACTCTGCGCCCGGCACCTTCAGGAATTTGGCGTTCGGAATCAGCGAGGGCAGCCCGGTCGCGGTCGCCACGTCGCGCAGGGTCTGCGCGGCCCGGTCGACCTGCAGGGACGCCGTGCGTTCCGCCGCCGGGTTGCCGGGTTCGATCCGGTCATGGATCGCGCTGCGCAGTACCTCGCCCACCGAGGCAAGCCGGTCGCGCGCGCCCTCGGGATCGTGCAGGTACAAAAGCCCGCCGGTCACGAGGATCGTGTGGGTCAGCGCGAAGTGCAGGATCGAAAACAGCCGCATCTCGGGGCCTCTTCAGGTTGCTTGCCCTCCGAGGATTCCCTGCAAAAGCGGCGAATTTTGGGCCTGCTTCAGGCCAGCCGCGCTCAGCGTTTGCGCGAGGGCGCGGGCGCCACGGCATCGGCCACTGCCGCGTTGCGCGCGCCCAAGGGAAGCGGCGCGCCAATGGTGCTGTCCTTCGCCGTCTGATGCTCTGCCTCGGAGTTGATCTCCGCGCCCACCAACACCGCCGTCGTCGAAAGCCAGATCCACATCATCAGCACCACCACCGCGCCGATCGAGCCATAGGTGCTCGAGTAATTCGCGAAGTTCGAGGTGTAGAAGGAGAACGCCGCCGAGACGATCAGCAGGAGCAGCGAGGCAACGATCGCCCCCGGGACGACCCAGATCCAGCGCGGCGCGTTGCGCGCGGGTGCGTAGCGATAGAGAAGCATCAGCATCCCCATCAGCACCAGTGCCATCACCGGCCAACGTCCCCAGCGCAGCACCGCGTCGAAGGCGCCGCCCAGCGGGATGAAATCCAGCGCGACCGGCAGCACCGCCGCCACGAGGATCAGCGCACAGACCATCACGACCCCGGTAATCGTCATGCCCAGCCCGAAGAGATTGAGCTGCACGAAGCTCCGCCGCTCCCTCTCGCCATAAGCCACGTTGAGCGCCCCGATGATCGCCTTCACACCGCCATTGGCCGACCAGAGTGCCAGCAGAATGCCGAAGATCGAAGCGAGACCGAGTGCGTTGGAACTCGACCCGATCAACTGCTCGAGTTGGGTGCGGATCAGGCTCAGCGCCTCGGGCGGTACGACGTTCTTCAGCGCGTCAAGATCCTGCAGCATGGTCTGGCGGTCCGCGAAAATGCCGTAGATCGAGACGGTTGCGGTCAAGGCCGGGAACAGCGCGAGCAGCGCGTAGAAGGTCACGCCCGCCGCCACGGCCAGCACGCGATCCTCGTCGATCTGGCCATAGGCGCGCGCGGCGATGGCCTTCCAGCCTGCGCGGGGGATTGCGAAGGGGCTTTCTGCCTGACGTCCTAGCGCGCGATCGGCGGGCCGGTCGTAGCGGTCGGTGCGGGTGGCGGGAATATGCCGCGCACTGCGGCCTTCGGTCGGGCCGTGGATCGCGGCCTGCCGATCCTCCTGATAACGCCGCCACATGAGGTAGGCGCCGAAGCCCAGAAGCCCCGCCTGAACGAGCCTGTCGCGTGTGCTGGATGTCGCGTCGCGTGGGCTTCGCCCCGGTCGTTTCGTCATGTGCGTCCCCTGTTTTCAAAGCTCTGGAGGCTATTTAGGGGCCAACGCCGGATTGCGGTACGCGGTTCCGGGATCTGCGCCGCGCGTCTCGGCCCGAATATGTCTTTAGACATAATTCGCTGAACCATCTGCACAGGCAAGCATGAAAAAACCGCGCCCCGGAAGGCGCGGTTCTCTGTCTTTCGACTGAAGGGTCTAAGCGACCGATCAGGCGTTGTTGTCGTCTTCGGCCGACTCCGGGGTGGCAACGGGGCCGCCCTCGTCGTCGTCGGAGGTCGCACCGCCGATATCGTCGAACAGTTCGGCGATCTCGAATTCGGCCGCAGCCTCTTCCTCGGCCGCCACGTCCTGGATCGACTTGCCCGACGCCTGCAGTTCGGCCTCTTCGGGCGAACGTGCGACGTTGAGCTTGATCTCGGCGACGACTTCGGGGTGCAGGTGCACTTCGACGTCATGCAGGCCGAGAACCTTGATCGGCTGGCGGATGATGACCTGCTTGCGGTCGACCGAGAAGCCCTGCTCGGAGGCGATGTTCGCCGCGTCACGGGTGGTGACCGAACCGTAGAGGTTGCCGCCGTCCGAGGCCGAACGGATCACGACGAAGGTCTCGCCATCGAGCTTCGACGCCAGAGCTTCGGCTTCTTTCTTGGTTTCGAGGTTGCGTGCCTCGAGCTGGGCCTTGCGCTCTTCGAAAGCTTTGATGTTGCCTTCGTTGGCGCGCAGCGCCTTGCCCTGCGGCAGCAGGTAGTTGCGGCCGAAGCCGTCCTTGACGGTGACGACGTCACCCATCTGGCCGAGCTTGGCCACGCGTTCGAGAAGGATCACTTCCATCGGTCGGTCTCCTTATTTCACGGCGTAGGGGAGCAGGGCGAGGAAACGGGCGCGCTTGATTGCGCGGGCCAGTTCACGCTGCTTCTTCGCCGAGACGGCGGTGATGCGGGCGGGGACGATCTTGCCGCGCTCAGAGATGTAGCGCTGCAGAAGACGGGTGTCCTTGTAGTCGATCTTCGGCGCGTTCTCACCCGAGAACGGGCAGACCTTGCGACGGCGGAAAAACGGTTTTGCCATGGTGTCTACTCCTGTCTACCGATCAACGGCGCTCGCGACGGTTGTCGCGCTCGTCGCGTTTCTGCATCTGGACCGAGGGGCCCTCTTCGTGCTCGTCAACCTTGATGGTCATGACGCGCATCACGTCGTCGTGCAGACGGGCCAGACGCTCCATTTCCTGCACGGCGGCCGACGGGGCGTCGGTGCGCAGGTAGGCGTAGTGACCCTTGCGGTTCTTGTTGATCTTGTAGGCCATGGTCTTCACGCCCCAGTACTCGGAATCGACGACTTTGCCGCCGTTGTCCGACAGGACCGTGGAGAAATGTTCGACAAGGCCTTCGGCCTGCGCGTTGGACAGATCCTGACGCGCGATGAGGACATGCTCGTAAAGCGGCATGCGAACTCCTGTATTTCGAGGCGGCTTCAACGTTGGGCGATGATACTTCCGCATCCCAACACGAGAGGCTCCGCCGGTTCATAGCAAACGCGGAAGATGCGGCCTTATACGGGATGGGCGCAGGGATGCAAGGAAAAATCCGGGGGCCTGCGGGGCGCATTTGCGCCCTGCCCTGCCCGGCTCAGTCCAGCTCACCCGCGGCGAGGATGGGACCGGGCAGCGGGCCATGTTCGCTCGCCAGGGATTCCTGAACGATCACCACGGCGGGCGCGTCCCCGTCGACATCGACCGAGAGCGTAACCGGCTTGCGCCCGTCCCATTCGGCGATTTCGGTCAGGCTGGTGACGATGTTCTTGTAGGTCACCGTGCGCCCGGCATTCTCGCCGCGCAGGATGTCGACCGTGGCGGAAGGCTTGTAGCGCACGAGCTGCACCATTGCGGGCGTCTCCAGCGCGTCGACCGGGGTCAGCTCGATCTCGTAATGATCGCCCTCACCGGTGATCTTCAGATCGACCTCGGGATGGACATCGGTCTCGCGCAGGATCGCATTGTTGAGCGCCGCTTTCTGCGGTCCGACCAGCGTCTCGCGGCCGGCGATGATCATCTGCGGCGTGTAGACCGTGCGCTCACCGGCGGCGATCGCATAGGATTTCTGGCGCGCGGAGAATTCCGGCTTTCCGAAGGGATCCTTCCAGCCGAGGTAGTCCCAGTAGTCGACATGCAACGCCAGCGCGATCACGTCGTCGCGGTCGGCAAGCTCCTTGAGAAGCGCGTCCGCCGGCGGGCAGGACGAACACCCCTGCGAGGTATAAAGCTCGACCACGACGGGGTTTTTCTCCTCGTCGTCATTCGGGTCGGGATTCGCGGGCGCAGCCTTGGCGGAGGGCTCGGATTTGGCAGGCGCCATCTGATCGAGCAGCGCCCCGGACGCATCGAGACGCATCCCAGGCGGCGCATCTGCCGCCCCTTGCGCACAAGCGATTACCGCGGAGCTGACCAGCCCCACGGCACATGCAGCTCCGATCGCGGTCAAACGTCCTGCGCGCACTCGAAAAATTCTCCTCAATTCGCCGTCTTTATACTTAGCGTTTCTGCTCTGGCCATGCCTAATCAATGTTTTGAGAGTTTTCTTTCTGTCCGAACGCGCAAAACGATATAAATCAAACGTATCCGGCTCGGGATTGGATCAAAGTGACGCGAGGTCGCCTGAGAGGCCGCTTTTGTGTGCAACGGTATACAAAAAATGGTCCGACCCTCTTGAACGGATCGCGCGCTTGGGGCAAACACACGCCAGCGACACCCTTAGGACCCTTGAAGGGAGGCCATTCTCATGCCCATCGTTACCGGTAAGGATACCGCGAAGACCCGCCGCGAACTCAGCGTCGGCTCGAAGACCTATGCTTATTACTCGATCCCCGCCGCCACCGAGGCTGGCCTGGGTGATTTCTCGAAGCTGCCCGCCTCGCTGAAGGTGGTTCTGGAGAACCTTCTGCGGTTCGAGGATAACGGCTTCACGATCTCGACCGACGACATCAAGGCCTTCGGCGAATGGGCCGAGAAGGGCGGCAAAAACCCGCGCGAGATCGCCTACCGCCCCGCCCGCGTGCTGATGCAGGACTTCACCGGCGTTCCCGCCGTGGTCGACCTCGCCGCGATGCGTGATGGCATCAAGGGTCTGGGTGGCGACGCGCAGAAGATCAACCCGCTCGTGCCCGTCGACCTCGTGATCGACCACTCGGTCATGATCGACGAATTCGGCAACCCGCGCGCGTTCCAGATGAACGTCGATCGCGAATACGAGCGCAATATCGAGCGCTACAAGTTCCTCAAGTGGGGCCAGACCGCGTTCGAGAACTTCCGCGTGGTTCCGCCGGGCACCGGCATCTGCCACCAGGTGAACCTCGAATACCTCGCCCAGACCGTCTGGACCGACAAGGATCAGGACGGCACCGAAGTCGCCTATCCCGACACGCTCGTGGGCACCGACAGCCACACCACCATGGTCAACGGCGCGGCCGTTCTCGGCTGGGGCGTGGGCGGTATCGAAGCTGAAGCCGGCATGCTCGGCCAGCCGATCTCGATGCTGATCCCGGAAGTCGTGGGCTTCAAGCTGACCGGCGCGATGGTCGAAGGCACCACCGGCACCGACCTCGTGCTGAAAGTCGTCGAGATGCTTCGCGCCCATGGCGTGGTCGGCAAGTTCGTCGAATTCTACGGCGACGGCCTCGACCACCTGCCGCTGGCGCAGCGCGCGACCATCGCCAACATGGCCCCCGAATACGGCGCGACCTGCGGCTTCTTCCCGGTCGATGACGAAACCCTGCGCTATCTCGAGCAGACGGGCCGCGACAAGGACCGCATCGCGCTGGTCGAAGCCTATGCCAAGGAAAACGGCATGTGGCGCGACGCGGATTACGCGCCGATCTACTCCTCGACGCTCGAGCTGGACATGAACACCATCGTTCCGGCGATCTCGGGCCCGAAGCGTCCGCAGGACTATGTCGCGCTGACCAAGGCGGCCGACGCCTTCGAGAACGTCGTGGCCGACTATCGCGGCATCGACATCTCGGAAGACGCCAAGGACATGGCCGACGAAGGCCCGGCCGCGACCAAGTCGGTCTCGATCGGCAAGACCGCCAAGGTCGAAGGCGAGGATTACGAGCTGCGCGACGGCTCGGTGGTGATCGCCTCGATCACGTCCTGCACCAACACCTCGAACCCCTACGTGCTGATCGGCGCGGGCCTCGTGGCGCGGAAAGCGCGTGAACTGGGCCTCAACCGCAAGCCCTGGGTGAAGACCTCGCTGGCACCTGGCTCGCAGGTCGTGTCGGAATACCTCGAAGCCGCTGGCCTTCAGGAAGACCTCGACGCGGTTGGCTTCAACCTCGTGGGTTACGGCTGCACCACCTGTATCGGTAACTCGGGTCCGCTCCAGCCGGAAATCTCGAAGGCGATCAACGACAACGACCTGATCGCGACCTCGGTGCTCTCGGGCAACCGGAACTTCGAAGGCCGGATTTCGCCCGACGTGCGCGCCAACTACCTCGCCTCCCCGCCCCTCGTGGTGGCCTACGCGCTGGCTGGCGACATGAACATCGACCTGTCGAGCGAGCCGATCGCCCAGACGCCGGATGGCAAGGACGTCTACCTGAAAGACATCTGGCCGACCGACAAGGAGATCGCCGATCTCGTCGAGAAGGTCGTCACCCGCGAGAAGTTCCAGTCGAAATACGCCGACGTCTTCAAGGGCGACGAGAAGTGGCAGGCTGTGGAAGTCGAAGGCGGCGAAACCTATGACTGGCCCGCCAGCTCGACCTACATCCAGAACCCGCCCTACTTCAAAGGCATGTCGCCGGAAGCAGGCACGATCTCGAACATCAAGGGCGCGGGCATCCTCGCCGTGCTGGGCGATTTCGTGACCACCGACCACATCTCGCCGGCGGGTTCGTTCAAGCCCGACACCCCGGCCGGGAAATACCTGGTCGAGCGTCAGGTCGCGCCGAAGGACTTCAACAGCTACGGTTCGCGCCGTGGCAACCACGAAGTCATGATGCGCGGCACCTTCGCCAACATCCGCATCAAGAACGAGATGCTGGACGGCGTCGAGGGCGGCTTCACCAAGGGCCCCGACGGCGAGCAGACCACGATCTTCGACGCGGCGATGGCCTATGAGAAAGCCGGCAAGCCGCTGGTGATCTTCGGTGGCGAGCAATATGGCGCGGGCTCCTCGCGCGACTGGGCGGCGAAGGGCACCAACCTGCTCGGCGTCAAGGCCGTAATCGCGGAGAGCTTCGAGCGTATCCACCGCTCGAACCTCGTCGGCTTCGGCGTGATCCCCTTCGAGTTCACCGAAGGCCAGACCCGCAAGGATCTGAACCTGACCGGTGAAGAAGAGGTCTCGATCGAAGGTCTGGAAGGCGAAATCAAGCCGCAGTCGATCGTGCCCTGCACCATCACCTACAAGGACGGCACCACCAAGGAGATCAAGCTCAAGAGCCGGATCGATACCGCGGTGGAGATCGAATACCTCAAGAACGGCGGCGTGCTGCACTACGTGCTGCGCAACCTCGCCAAAGCCTGAGGCTGACGGTCACGAGATTGGAGAAGGCCCCGCGAGCGCGGGGCCTTTTTCGTTCGGGAGGAGCGATCCGACTTTCGCCCGGGCGGCCAGTCCGGGCCGCGCCCGACCTCCCCCCGGGAGGGCGCGACTGCACTGCACCACTGAGACTAGGCCGTCGGGGCGATGGAGAAATAAAGTGCCCTCGCCCACATCTCACGAGCGCCCACCCGAGGTCGGGCGCGGCCCTCAGCGCGCGATTCCCGCCATTCGCCCGGTCTGTGCTATACTCGGCCTCTCACGAAGGGAGGACGACGCGATGAACAGACGCGAGATGTTGGCCCTGACAGTCGGAGCGATGACGGCGGGAGGCGCGTTGGGAGGCGCGCGGCCCGCGAGGGCGGAGGCGGTGATGGGCGATGGCGGGCTCTACCGGCAGCCCTTCTTCCACGAAGGGTTCCTCGATCTGGGAGAGGATCTTCAGGAGGCTGCGGATCAGGGCAAGGGGCTGATGGTGCTCTTCGAGCAGCGCGGCTGCCCCTATTGCCGCGAGATGCATCTGGTGAATTTCGCCAAGCCAGAGATTACCGGGCTGATCGAGAAGAGCTATCTGGTGGTGCAGCTCGATCTCTGGGGCGCGCGCGAGGTCACCGATTTCGACGGCGAGGCCTTGGAGGAGCGCGCGCTGGCGCAGAAATGGGCGGTGAACTTCACGCCGACGCAGGTGCTGATCCCCGCCGCGAATGCGGGCGCGCAGAGCCTGCGCGAGGCCGAGGCCTTCAGAATGCCGGGCTATTTCAAGCCCTTCCATCATCTGGCGGGACTCGAATACGTGGCCAGCGGCGCCTATGCCGACCAGCCGTTCCAGCGCTTCTTGCAGGACAAGTTCTCTGAACTCAGCGCTAAGGGCATCGACCCGGATGTTTGGTAAGAGCCAAATGAAAACGGCCCGCGCGATTGCACGGACCGTCTCAAACCGTCACACGGGCTCAGCTTACGCGAGCGCGAGGTTACCTGCCGACTGGCGGCCGTCACGGCCGGTTTCCAGATCGTAGGTCACTTTCTGACCGTCATCGAGACGCTGGATGCCAGCGCGCTCAACGGCGGAGATGTGAAGGAAGATGTCCTTGCCGCCATCGTTCGGTGCGATGAAGCCATAACCCTTGGTGCTATTGAACCATTTCACGGTGCCTTCGGCCATCGTGAGTCTCCTATTAAATTATGCTGCCTGCGAAATGCGTCAGCTCGGCGTAGTCAGTTCTTGAAAGCAAACTGAAGCCGTAAGGAGACAGTGCATCTGGGAATCAAACGTAGCGAGAGAAGACATAAGGCGAACGAGCGAAAATTGCAATCGTCAAAGCGGGCGCGCCTCCTTGCGCACCCAATATCTTCGACGGCGACGCGCGGCTTCCCGCCGACGCCGGTCCGGGCGAGAAATCGAAGAGATTTTGGACCTTTGCCAAGGCGCCCGCGTTACTCCCTAGCGAACACAGAGATCTTCAGTCGATGAAGACCCAGGAGGACCCCCATGACAGCAGCTCCGCTTGGCCCCGGCCAACTCAACGCAATCGACCATGGCGGCTCGGGTCGGCCCGTGGTCCTGATCCACGGCTGGCCGCTCTCGGGCAAGGCGTGGGAACGGCAGGTCCCGGCCCTGCTCGACGCCGGCCACCGCGTCATCACCTATGACCGCCGAGGCTTCGGTCTGGCGGAAAAACCCACTGAGGGCTTCGATTACGACACGCTCGCCGCCGATCTCGATGCCCTCATCACGGCGATGGATCTGCATGACGTGACACTGGTGGGCTTCTCGATGGGCGGCGGCGAGGTCGCGCGCTACATCCGCAATCACGGCGAAGGCAGGCTGCGCGCCGCTGTGTTCGCCTCCGCCGTGACCCCCTATCTGATGCAGAGTGACGACAACCCCGACGGCCCGCTGACCAAGGAGGCCGCCGAGGAGATGGAGCAGGGCCTGCGTGATGGGCGCGAGACCTTCTTCCCGCAATTCGTCGAGACTTTCTACAGCGCCGGCGGAGAGCTCAAGGCCTCGGACGAGGATTGCGAAAAGGCGGTAACGCTGTGCAACCAGTCCGACCAGAGCGCGGCGCTCGGCTGCATGGAAGCGTTCGGCACGACCGATTTCCGCGCCGACCTGGAGGCCGTGCGGGTGCCGGTTCTGGTGATTCACGGCGACAGCGACGAAATCGTTCCGCTCGAAGGCTCGGCCGCGCGGACCTACAAGGCGATCCCCGACAGCCAGTTCTTCACGATCAAGGGCGCGCCGCATGGCTGCAACGTCACCCATTCGGAAGAGTTCAACATCGCGCTGATGGAGTTCCTGAAGTAACGCCCCCCGGGCTTCGGCCTTCTATCAGTCCGGCCCGCGATCCCTTGCGGGCCGGGTTTCTATTGTCTAAAATGTTCATGTTTTGTTTTCACCACCCCTCTCTGTCGCTGCGACCCGATGACCACGCCCCACCCTTTCCCCCTGCGCGAAGGCCGCACCCATGAGGTTTGCGGCATGGGCACCACGAGCTTCGCCTGCGCGGTCTGCGCCAGCACCACGGGACCGATCCTCTGGGTGAACGAACGCCATCGCCGCGAAGGGCTCAATCCGCGCGGGCTGGTGAGCTTCTTCGACCCCGGGCGGTTGCTGCTGGCGCGCGGCAAGGACCAGACCGACACGCTCGCGGTGATGGAAGAGGCGCTGCGCGACGGCTCGGTGCCGCTTGTGATCGGGGAATTGCCGCGCGAGATCGGGCTGACGGCGGGGCGGCGGCTGCAACTGGCCGCCAAGGAGGGCCGCGCGACGGGGCTGTGCCTGATCCTGCCCGATGGCGGCTCGAACGCGGCGGAGACGCGCTGGCACGCGATGCCGATTTACGACAAGCTGCTGCGCGAGGGCGTGGACTCGCCGCGTCTGCGCTGGCGGCAGCTGAAGAACAAATCCGGCCCCTGCCGCGCCTGGGAGGTGGAGTGGAACGCGAAGACCCGCACGCCCGAGATCCTGTCGGTCAATGACTGCGCACCGTCGAGCGTGCCGGTGTAGCCCTATGCCTCAGAGGTCGAGCTTGTCCTCGATCGCGCCGATCTGGGCGACCGGATCGACGGGCCATTGGCTGATATTCTGCAAGCCGCGATCTTCCAGCACCGCGCTGCCCGGATGATCCGCCAGCCACGCCTCGATCTGCGCATCGCGGGCGCGCAGGAGTGCGGCGAATTGCGGTCGGTAGAGCGTGACCATCGCGCTCAGCCACAGGTTCACCGCCCAGTTCGGATGCGCCAGTTCGATCGCGAAATGATCGAGCAGCCGGATCATGTCCTCGGCGCGGTAGAGGCATTCATCCGTGACCCAGCGATTGGTGGTGAAAATGCGGATCGCCCGGCCCTTCGCATCCACGCTGATCGCGCCGATATGGACGAAGCGCGCGGACCTGTCCTCGGGGATTTTCGCACCGGGCAGATCCCACGGCTCCAACCCCGGAATGATCCCTTCGGGGCGCATGAACAGGTGGAAATGCCCGTTCTCTCCCTCGGCCATCTCGCGCGCGTCATGGGCATGGTAGAAATAGTGGCAATGCGTCTCGGTATCGAAGACATCGCCCTGCGGGTAGCGCGACCAGACAAGGAAATCCCCCTGCCCGCGCAGCACTTCCGAGACGACGCTCATTCCCGATTTCGCCAGCACCGTCTCGCATTCGAGCACGGTCTCGGCCGCGTCATGCATCTCTTCCAGTCGGGCACGAGGCAGCCCCTCGATCCCCGGATCGGCGATGCGCAGCGTGGGCGCTGGCGTCGCCGGGTTGGCACTGTCTGGTGACATCTCGGAGGATGTTTCGGGTCGAGTCATCGGTCTCTCCTCATGCGAACGGGGCCAGCCTAGGCGCTGACCCCGTCCTTGTCATCGCGGCATCTGCGCTCAGAGCGGCTCCATGCCGAGCATCTCACGCACAGCCGGTTCACGCGAGGTCTTCAGACCAATCTGGCGGCCTTCCTGCACGGCGATCTCGTTCGGAACGCCTTTCGAGGCACGGTAGAGCGCCCACATCGCGCCCACGCGGTTCGCGCTCTCGCAATGCAGCAGGATCGGGTAGTTCGCCGGGTCTTCGACGATCTTCGCGAATTCGGCGACCTGTTCCTCGGTCGGCGCCTTGGTCGGCACGGAGATCTGGATATAGTTCATCCCGGCCTTCTGCACGAGATCGCCTTCGTTCGGCGCGCCCTCGTCAGGCTTGAGCAGACTCACGACGGTCTTGAAGCCGAGCATCTTAAGCATCGGGATGCCCGTCGGGTCGATGAAGCCACCGGTGCCGACATAGGGCGTCGCGCGCAGGTAGTTGTCGACGATCGGGGGCATCTTGTCGCCATAGGGCGCCTGCGTGGCCTTGACGGTAGTGTCATAGGGCCCGCTGGCCATCGGTGCCGCGTCGTTGCCCGCATCCGCAGCCTTTGCCGCCGAGGGGGCGCAGGGGTTCGCCGCGGCGGGCGCGCAGGGGTTGGCCGCCGCCGGAGCGCAAGGGTTGGCCGGAGCGCAGGGGTTCGCGACCGCCGGCGCACAGGGGTTGGTCGCCTGCGCGCTGGAGGTGGCGGGAACCGCGGCGCTCATCGCGACCGCCGTCACCGGCACCATCGCGGCGCGCAACAGGCTCTTGCGTTTCTTGTGCAGTTTCATGGACTTTGTCCTCCCTAGGCTATCGTCCGTGTTAATACTGGTTACCCACGCGCGTTTGCTGATGTCAGGGCGAACTCGTCGGCCTCGTCATCCGGGGCGCAGACCTCTTCGGCGGTGAACGGACCGCCACGCGACCGCTCGAGGATCGTGCCGAGGCGGAAGCCCACAGCGGCGATGATGATCAGCGCCAGCAGGATCACCCATTCCGGCAGCCCGAAGAGCTGCGGCAGGGTCTGCGCCGTCGGCCCCTGACCTGCGAGGTAGAAATCCTTGATCGGATCGAACACCCAGGCGAAGACCGTGGTGCCGAGCACCATACCGATCGCGAAGACCACCGCATCGATCCGGCCCGAAGCCACACCGACCACGGAGGTGCCCGGGCAGTAGCCGCCCACAGCAAATCCCGCGCCGATGAAGACGCCGCCCAGCAGGATCGCCCAGAAGAAGAGCGTCGGGATGAAGACCGCGGCCGGGCCCATCCAGCCCATCGTCCGCAGCACGTAGAGCCCCACGGCGCAGACGATCACCGCGGTGAACATCACCTTGAAGACCGAGAAGTCGCGCAGCGTGAACTGCCCCGTCAGCTTGCGCGGAGAGCCGAAGCCCGCCGCTTCCAGGGCATAGCCGAACAGGATGCCCGACAGGAGGCCCGAGGCTATGCCGCTATCGTAAAGAGGGATACTCATTGCCAGATCCTCCGCATCATCATCGAGACGGCGAAGCCCGCCGCGAAGAAGCCGATCAGGAAGACGAAGCCCGCCACGGCGAGCGTCGCGCTGCCCGACAGACCCAGACCCGAGGTGCAGCCGCGCGCCAGACGCGCGCCGAAGCCGACCAGCGCGCCGCCCAGCAGCGCATAGACGAGGCGATTGCCGGAACTGGTGCGCGGCCCGCGCTCCACCTTGACCGAGATCCGGCCCGCGCCTTTCGCGCCGAGCCACGCCCCGATCAGGACGCCCACCACTTCCCAGGTGATCCAGCTCAGAAGCGGGCTGCCTGCCGCCATGAAAGGACCGAAATAGGAATTGCTGGCGGTCGCCTGCGGGGCGATCCAGTCATTGGCCTGCGCCGCGAAGCGGGTCACGAAGCCGGATGCGCCGAGCCCGTGCCCGGTCACGATGAAGGTCAACAGCAACGCGAGGCCGAGCGCAGTGCCGGCGGCGAGCGGTGACCAGAATGGTTTTGGAGCGTCTCTCATGAAAACCTCCGATCCTCCCATAATCATATTCAAAGATGATGATACAACACACCCGAACCGTTTCAACATTTTTAACCGCTGCAATGCGGCAAATGACATATTGTCGGAAAGCACCCTACCCGCCCGCCAGAGAAAACCACCGAAAGCCAAAGCCTTGCCCCAATCCCCCGCCTCCTTCACCGCGACGATTGATCGCGACGGTCGCTGCGAATTGGCGCGGTCGGGGGCGCGGCTTTTTCCCTATTGG
Organism: Thioclava sp. IC9; assembly: GCF_002213225.1. Taxonomy (NCBI): domain Bacteria; kingdom Pseudomonadati; phylum Pseudomonadota; class Alphaproteobacteria; order Rhodobacterales; family Paracoccaceae; genus Thioclava; species Thioclava sp. IC9. The sequence goes on along the minus strand of NZ_NBNX01000001.1, from coordinate 202,566 downwards.
AGCTTTACCAAACCGGTGATTGCGGCTCTGGCGCTGATGCTCGAGGCCGAGGGGTGGCTCGACCTGCGCGCGCCGCTCGACCTGCCGGAGCTGCCCGGTGGCATCACCCTCGCCCGTCTGCTCGACCACAGCGCGGGCCTGCCCGATTACGGCACCCTGCCCGACTATCACGCCGATGTCGCCGCCGGACGCGCACCGTGGCCGCGCGATCTGCTGGTGGCACGGGTTTTGGCGCAGCACTCGCGCGACGAGTGGCGCTATTCCAACCTCGGTTACATGCTCGCCCGCGAGGCGATCGAACGGGCAGCGTGCCGGAGCCTCGCGGAGCTGGTACGAGACCGGATCGCTGGACCGTTGGGGCTTGAAAGCGTGCGGCTCGCGGAGGCGCCTGCCGATTTCGCAGAACTTCACTGGCCCGAGGCGCGCGACTACCATCCCGGCTGGGTCTATCACCGCTCGCTGATCGGCACGGCGGGCGATGCGGCGCGGCTGTTGCGCGGGCTGAGCGATCTGCTCTCGCAAGACGCATTCGCCCGCATGACCGCCTGTCGCGAGCTGGGCGGCGCGCTGCCGGAGCGACCTTGGACGCGGCATGGCTACGGGCTGGGGCTGATGTGCGGCGACTGGGGCGAGACGCGCGTTTTCGGCCATTCCGGCGCGGGGCCGTTCAGCGCCAACGCGGTCTATCACTGCCCCGAGACGGGCCGCACCGTCGCCGCCTTCACGCATGGCCCCTTCGAGGGGCCGGCGGAGATCGCAGTGGCAAAGCTCGTGGTGGGGCGGTGAGGGCTGCGCCCGACCCTGGGTGGGCGCATGCGCTCCCTAGGTGGATTTCCGTTTATCGCTCCACCTCTCCCTAACCTGCGTTCGCGCGGCTCCGGTGCAGATGCGCCCTCCCGAAGGCAGGTTGGGCGCGGCCCGGGCTGACCGCCCGGGCGAAGGCACGGTTTCAGACGCGTCCGAAGCCTCCGGCGCATACCTCGTCGCCAAAAAGAAAGGCGGCAACCTCCGTCGCCGCCTCTCCCAAGATACCGGGAAATCCGATCTCACACGCCGCTGTCGAAGGGCTCGAACGCCTCGGCGCGGGCACGCTTCCAGCGCTTGAGATAGCCGAAGCGGTCGTCATCCTCGCGCAGAAGGAACCCTTCGGGCATGTAGTGATAGATCTCGTCGCCCACTTTGAAATCCCGCTCGCGGTCGCGCACCAGCAGGTGATGCGGCAGGAACTGGCCCGGATGGGTGAGGCCCGCAGCCCCCGTCATTTCGGCCAGCGCCTTCATCGTGTTGCGGTGGAAATTGGCCACGCGGGTCGCCTTGTCCGGCACCACCAGCGCGCGCTGACGGATCGGATCCTGCGTGGTGACGCCGGTCGGGCAGCGGTTGGTGTGGCACGACTGCGCCTGAATGCAGCCGATCGAGAACATGAAGCCGCGCGCCGAATTCGCCCAATCCGCGCCGATCGCGAGAACCTTGGCGATGTGGAACGCGGTGACGACCTTGCCCGAGGCGCCGATCTTCACCTGATCGCGCAGCCCCGCACCGCGCAGCGTGTTGTGCACGAAGCTGAGCCCTTCCACGAGCGGGAAGCCCATGTGGTTCGCGAATTCCAGGGGCGCGGCACCGGTGCCGCCTTCCTTGCCGTCGACCACGATGAAATCGGGCGTGATACCGGTCTCGAGCATCGCCTTGACGATGCACATGAACTCGCGGCGATGCCCGACGCAGAGCTTGAAACCCACTGACTTGCCGCCCGACAGTTCGCGCAGTTCGCCAATGAATTCCATCATCTCGATCGGCGTCGAGAAGGCCGAATGCGAGGCGGGCGAGATGCAGTCGCGATCCATCGGGATGTCGCGTGCCTCGGCGATCTCGGGGGTGATCTTTGCGGCCGGGAGCATGCCGCCGTGGCCCGGCTTCGCACCCTGGCTCAGCTTCAGCTCGATCATCTTGACCTGCGGGTCCTGCGCGCGCTTGGCGAATTTCTCGGGGTTGAAGCTGCCATCGTGATTGCGGCAGCCGAAATAGCCCGAGCCCACCTCGAAGATCAGATCGCCGCCCTCGCGGTGATAGCGCGAGATACCGCCCTCACCGGTGTCATGCGCGAAGCCGCCCATCTTCGCACCCCTGTTGAGCGCCATGATCGCGTTCGCCGAGAGCGCTCCGAAGGACATCGCCGAAATATTGTAGATCGACGCCTTGTAGGGCTGTTTGCAGGTCTCGCCGCCGATCTCGACGCGGAAATCGCTATCCTCGATGTGGCGCGGCTTCACCGAATGGGTGATCCACTGATAGCCAGATTCCGACACACGCATCCGCGTGCCGAAGGGCTTGGCGTCCTCGATATCCTTGGCCCGCTGGTAGACGATCGTGCGGGTGGCACGCGAGAACGGCACCTCCTCGTCGTCGCCTTCGATCAGGTATTGCCGGATCTCGGGGCGGATCTCCTCGAAGAAGAAGCGCAGATGGCCGAGGATCGGATAGTTCCGGGTGATGGCGTGGCGGCCCTGGATCAGGTCGTAGATGCCGACCAGCGTCAGGAAACCGAAAAGGATCGCGGCGACCAGGAACCAATCTGTCAGGATCAAGCCGGAAAGCGCGAAGAGCGTCAGCAGGGCTGACAGGACGAGCGGAGAAAACCGTATGAAACGCGTGAACATGCCCCCTCCCGCGGGGTTTTTTGTCTTGTGTTCGCTTTGCCCGCCCACTCTAGCGTGCGCGGGTTCTATGTCGAAGAACAATTACGCCCGCAACCCCGGATCGGACCAGATAGCCGCCTCGAGCGCATCGAGCCCGTCGGTCAGCGCGGCGGGGCCCGGTTGCAGAATGAGGGTCGATTTGACCTCGTGCAGCCGGTTTCGCGCAACAGCCGGAACGTCCTGCCAGCCTGGCCTTGCGGAAACTTTCTCGGGGCGGAATTTCTTGCCGCACCAGGAGCCCACGATGACCTCGGGCGCGGCTGCGATCACTTGTTCGGGAGCGACGATGCGATCCTTGGCTTTGCCCTCTTTCGCCAGCTCGGCGAAGACATCGCGCCCACCCGCGATCTCGATCAGCTCCGACACCCAGCCGACGGCGGAGATCAGCGGCTCGTTCCATTCCTCGAACCAGACGCGCGGACGGCTCGGGCGCGGCTTTGCGGCGACCTCCGCCAGACGCGTCTCGTAGCCCGCGGCCAGCAGTTCCGCCCGCTCGGTGCAGCCCACCAGCGCGCCCAACGTGCAGATCATGTCGAGGATTCCCGCGACCGAGCGCTGGTTGAACGCGTGCACGGCCACGCCCTCGCGCACCAGCCCCGCGACGATGTCGGCCTGAAGGTCGGAGAACGTCAGGACGAGGTCCGGCTCCAGCGCAAGGATCTTCGGTAGATCGGCGGAGATGAAGGCGGAGACGCGCGGTTTTTCCTGCCGTACCCGTTTGGGCCGCACCGCGTAGCCCGAGACGCCGACGATGCGCGCGTCCTCGCCCAGAAGGTAGAGCGTCTCGACCGTTTCCTCGGTCAGACAGACGATGCGTTCAGGAGGAAATGCCATCAGATCCCCAATGTGGAAAGTGGTTGAAAAACAGGGCCTTCCGACGTGATTTTAAAGTGCGCGCGGATGTGAAACACCTGCGCCAGAAGCGTCTCGGTCAGGACCTCGCCGGCCGGTCCATCCGCCACAAGCCGCCCGCGATCCATCACCCAAAGCCGGGTGCAATGGCGCGCGGCCAGCCCCAGATCATGCAGCGAGGTGACGACCGCGCCGCCCGCCTGCACGTGGGCGCTGAAGACCTGCATCGTCGCGATCTGCGCCGCCGGATCGAGCCCGGCAATGGGCTCGTCTGCGAGGATCAGCGGGCTTTCCTGCGCGAGCGCCCGGGCGATCAGCACCCGCGCCTGCTCGCCGCCCGAGAGCTGCGTGGCGGCGCGGTCTCGGTAAGTGTCGAGCCCCATCCGGCGCAGCGCTTCTTCCACCGCCGCCGCCCCGCGCGTCGCCTGATCGCGGCCATGCGGCAACCGCCCCAGCGCGACGAGATCGGCAACCGACAGCCCCCAGGCGATTTCGCGCGCCTGCGGCAGCCACGCCGCCGCCCGCGCCCGCGCCATCGGATCGAGCGCCGACAGCGAGCTGTCCCCGCGATGCGACAAGAGCCCCATCGCACCGCGCAGCAGCGAGGTCTTGCCCGCGCCGTTGGGCCCGATCAGCCCGATCAGCTCGCCCGGCGCGACCTGCGCCGAGACGTGATCGACGACCGGGCATTCGCCCCGCAGAACGGTCAGGTTTTCCAGCTCCAGCATCAGCCCTCGCGCCCCATCTTGCGGATCATCGACAGGAAGAACGGCGCGCCGACCAGCGCGGTCAGCACCCCCAGTTTCAGGTCGCGCTCAGGCGCGATCACCCGCGTCGCGATATCGGCCAGCGTCAGCATCGCCGCCCCGCCAAGCGCCGAAGCCGGAAGCAGCCGTGAGGGCCGCGCGCCCACGGATTTGCGCAGCAGATGCGGCACGACGAGGCCGACGAAGCCGATCGCACCTGCGACCGCCGTGGCCGCACCGACCATGAGCGCGGTCCCGAAGACGACCTGAAGCCTCAGTTTTTTCAAAGAGATACCAAGCGAAGCTGCAGCATCCTCCCCAAGGCTCAGCGCATCCAGCCCGGCCCCTGCGCGCAGCAGGATCAAAGCGCCCACGATCAGGAACGGCAGTGCCAGGGCGACATGGGTCATCGACCGATCGGCAAGCGAGCCCATCATCCAGAACACGATCTCGGCCGCGGCATAGGGCGACGGAGCGAGGTTCAGCACCAGCGCGGTCGCCGCCGCCGCCAGCGCGGAGACGGCGATGCCTGCAAGGATCAGCACCAGCGCCCGGCCCTCGCGCCCGGCAAGGACCAAGATCAGCGCGACGGCCACGCCCGCGCCCGCCAGCGCGGCGAGCGGCAGGGCCAGGGCGAAGAGCGCGTAGAGCCCGGTCTGGATCGCGATGACCGCGCCAAGCGCCGCTCCGGCAGAGGTGCCGATCAGCCCAGGCTCGGCCAGCGGATTGCGCAGGAAGCCCTGCATCGCGGCGCCCGACAGCCCCAGCGCGGCGCCAACGCCGATACCGAGGATCGCGCGCGGCAGGCGCAGCTCGCGCATCACCAAGCCCGCCGCGCCATCGCCGGAAATGAGCGCGGATATCCCGTCGAGCGGCGAAATCCCCGACGGTCCGATCAGCAGCGACGCTGCGAAAAGCACCGCGCAGAAGGCTGAGAGGAAAATGAGGATCGCGCGATAACTCATTGCGTTAACTTCTCTTTCTCGATCTTGCGCCCAAGCGTCGCCAGTTGCCCTACCGCATTCAGCATCGCCGGTGCGCCGCAGGTCCAGCTCGCATCGCGCAGGCCCCGCACGACCGGAAGATCGCGCAGCACCGGGTGCGCCAGTACCTCCTGCGCGCGGCTCGTGCCGGTGCCGCCTTGCGAGCCCCCCACGACCACCAGATCGGGGCGATCCATCACCAGATCTTCCAACGGCAACCGTCCGCCCCAGTCGAGCCCCGGCCCGCTGACGACGTTCTGAAACCCTGCCATTTCAAGGATTTGCCCTTCAAGGGTCCGCGGCCCGTAGCCATAGCCCGAGGGCCCGATGATCGCAGCTTTCAGCCCCGGCGCGGGTGTCTGGATCGCCGCCAGCCGCGCATCGAAATCCGCGAGCATCTTCGCCGCGCGACCGGGATGGCCAAGAAGCTTGCCCATCGTCTCGATCCGGCCGCGGATCTCGGGCAGCGAGGTGCCGGGCGGCAGTTGCTCGACCCGGATCCCGAGTGTGCGCAACATGCGGATCGTGTCGGGGTTCGACCAGGTATCGGCCAGCACGAGATCGGGATGGAGAATCGAGATTTCCTCGGCGCGCCCGAAGTTTACGGGAAGGTCTTCAGCCTGTTTCCAGTGCACCGACATCGACGGGTCGGTCGCGAAATGGCTGACCGAGACGATCTGCGACGGATCGGCCAGCGCCAGCGCCAGCTGATCGGTGCAGAGGTTCATGGAGACGACCCGCCGCGGCACATCTCCCGCAGGCTCTTCCGCCCATGCGGAGGAGGTCGCCGCCAAGGCGGCGAAAAGGGCGGCGCAAACCGCCCCTTTCAGATCAGAACCGCGCACGCAGCCCCACATAGGCGGCGCGACCCGAGGTGCCGTAGCCCGGCCAGAGCTGGTAATCGGTGTCGGTCAGGTTCTCGATGCGCAGATAGGCCTCCTTCTCGTTGCCCAGATCGTAGGTCATCTGCGCGTTCAGCAGGCCGTAATCGGGCTGGCTCTGACGATCGGTGACCACACGCATATCGGCGGCGAGCGTGATCTTGTCGGTCACCTGCGCGTCGATGCCCGCGGTCAACGTATGACGCCCGAAGGCCGAGTTCCACGTCGATCCCGACGACAGCCCGTCGGGGTTCTTCCAGTCGAGATAGGTGTAGCCGAGGCTGTAGTTGATCTTGCTGGTGATCGGCCCTTTCAGCCCCAGCTCCAACCCCTGCCGCTTCGCGGTGCCCGAGGTCTGGTAGTAGGTGCCGTCGTAGTCGATCAGGTCCTTCACATCGATATGGAACAGCGTCGCGGTCAGCTTATGCGCACCGAAGTCACGCTCGACGCCGAGATCGTAGCTCAGCGATTTCTCGGGCTTGAGGTCGGGATTGCCCACGTAGCCGTCATAGAGTTCATAACCCGACGGCGCGCGGAAGCCATTGCCGATCGACGCCCGGTAGAGCGTCGCGGCGTCGGCCTGCCACGTCACGCCCAGACGACCCGTGGTGTTGCCGCCGAAATCCGAGTGATCGTCGTGGCGCGCGGAGGCGGTCACGTTCACCCCGTCCATCGGCGAGAAAGCATATTCACCGAAGATACCCGTATCCGCCGTGAGGACGTGGCCCGAGACATAGGTGCCTGTATAGGTTTCCAGCGTGCGATCCGCCCCGAAGGTCAGCCGCCCCGGCCCGAGATCGGTCGAGGCTTTCCAGTCGAGTTTGCGGCGCTTGCCCTCGTAGCCATAGTCATAGACCGGATACCAGCGCGAGGTCGTGTAATAGGTCAGACCGAGCTCGTGATCGAGCGGGCCGGTCGCGAATTTCGCGAAGAGCCGCCCGCCACGTTCCTTATGGATGGTATAATCGTTACTGTCCGTGGGCAGCGGGCCGAAGCCGTTATCGAACTCGCCCCGATCGTTCTGCGCGAACCCGTTGAAGCCGATCAGCAGATTGTCGGAGATGCGCTTCTGCGCGCGCAGGCTGACACGGTCGGCGCGGTAGCCGTCCTTCTCGGTATTGCCGTTCTTCTTGTCGGCGGCCGAGAAGCCTGCAGTGTAAATTTTCGACAGCTGAATCGCGAGTTCGTCATCGCCCTTCTTCCAGCCGAAATTATAGGCCGCATTCGCGGTGTGGTAGGAGCCGAGCTCGAGCTTGACGCTTTGGCTCACGCCATCCTCGGTCGGGCGCGGCGTGTCGAGGTTGATGACCCCGGCGACCGCCTGCCCGCCATAGACCGCCGATTGCGAGCCGCGCATGATCTCGACCCGGTCGTAGTTGAACGTGTTGAACCGGCCCAGGTCGGGCAGCACCTGCGTCGCCGACGGATCGGAGACGTCGATCCCGTCCACCATGACCTTCACGTAATTCTGCGACACGCCGCGAATGGTGAAGCCGGTCTGCGCGCCCATCGGCCCGCGCGACAGGATGCCGACGCCCGGCGACTGCGCGATCAGGTTGGCGAGACGGGTCTGGCCCGAACGCTCCAGCTCCTTGCGCGACAGCACGGTGACCGCCTGCGCGGTCTTGTCCGACGATTGCGGCTCGAGCGCGCCGTGATAGATCACGATCTCATCGAGTTGGTAAGGTTGCGCATCTTGCGCGAGCGCGGGGCCTGCCAGCGCTGTGGTGAGCATCAGGCCCACGGTCAAACGGGTGCGGATCATATCCAATTCCCTCGTGCCGCGACTCTGCGGTCGCGTGAACTTCGCATTGCAAGTCTTTGGAAATTTGGAATTTCCGCCGACGGTGAAAAATGTCACCACTGACGGAAGACCGCCTCCGCTGCGCGCCCCGCACAGGCAGAAAGGATGAGCGCCTCGGCAGGTCTCCTGGCTCGCGGGTCCTGGTTCCGGCTGGCCTTCCCGGGTCTCCCCAGTGGCTCAGTCAGCCGTCACTCGCCGCTCACAGTTGCGGGGGCAGCCCCGGAATGAATGCACGCATCGCACCGGGTTCCCTTTTCATCCGCTTTCGCGGAACCGAAGTGCCCCTGCTGTGCCGCGCGCGCCGCACTGAGTCAAGAATATTTCAGCTTTCCACGGCGCGCCGGCAGCGCCGGTTGAACCGGATCGAGGATAGCAGCGCGAGACCGATGAGCCCGGCCCCGATCAGGCCGGTGATCACCTCGGGCACTTCCACCAGCGTCTGCGCGAACATGACGACGGAGAGGATCAGGATCGACCAGAAGGCGCCGTTCTCGAGATAGCGGAATTCGCTGAGCGTGTTGCGCTCCACCAGCATCAGGGTCATCGAGCGCACATACATCGCACCGATCCCCAGACCGATCGCGATCAGGAACAGGTTCTGGGTCAGCGCGAAGGCCCCGATCACCCCGTCGAAACTGAAGGACGCATCGAGCACTTCGAGATAGAGAAACGCGCCGAGGCCCGCCTTGGCCGTCTCGGCGGCGATATTCGTCCGGTCGAGCACGTGGCTGAGCACCTCGACGCCGAGAAAGGTCGCAAGGCCGCAGATGGAGGCGAAGAGGAACTCGTCCTCGCGCCCCTCCGGCAGAATCCAGGTGAAAAGCAGAACGACGACCAGCACGAAGCCGATCTCCAGACCTCGGATCGACGCGAGCGCGCGCAACCGGCGCTCCAGCGCGCGGATCCAGTCGACCTCCTTGCCCTCGTCGATGAAATAGGTGAGCGCGACCATCATCAGGAAGGCGCCACCGAAGCCCGCGATCGACAGATGCGCGTCCTCGATGATCTCGGCATATTCGGCCGGGTGTTTCGCAGCCAGAAGAACCGCATCCCACGGTCCGATGCCGGCGGCGATCACGACGATCAGAAGCGGGAAGAGGATACGCATCCCGAACACCGCGATCAGGATGCCCCATGTCAGGAAACGACGCTGCCATTTCGGCGTCATCTGGTGCAGCTTGTTGGCGTTGACGATGGCGTTGTCGAAGCTCAGCGAGATTTCCAGCACGGCCAGCACGGCAGTGATCATCAGGAAAGAGACCGCGCCGCCAAGCCCTCCGGTCTGGGCGAACCCCAGCGCGAAGGACCCGACCAGCCCTGCCACCGTGACGGCGATGGCCCAGGAAAAATAACGATACATGATGGTCATGCTGGCTCCGGCTGCATGAGGCCTCACTTAGGCTTCGCCCCCTGTCTTCGCAAGGGAGCGCACTGTCAGAGTTGGTCTGTGTGCCCCTACGGCGTGGGGCGGGTGGGCGGAAAAACGCGGCGCAAGATACCCTGCGCACGGCGGGTCGCGCCCGCTAGAGCCCGACCTCGTCGAGCCAGCCCTTGATCCGCGCCTCATTCACCCCGAGATCGGATTTCCCGTAGACGAGGTGCCCGCGGATCTGCAGCGTATCGCCTTCGACCCAGAGCGTGGTGACATCGGGAAAGCCCCAGACGGCCGAACGCGTCACATAGGCCGCGTAGCCCTCGTCGGCGCTGCCCGCGACGCGCTTGGTGCGCGCGGTGCCCCGGATGATCTTGTCGAGCGCGGCCATCTGCGCCGGCGGATCGGAGACGTCGCGCACGGCCTGAAACCCGCCTGTCTCCGGGTGGTCACCGGGCGCTTTCGCCAGCCCGTCGACATCGAAGCGCGCCGGATCAATCGGGGCGAGGCGCACCCACCCGTCGGCCGCCACCACGACGGCGAGCCCGAGCGCGAGGATCGTCACGGCCCGTTTCATGCCGCCCTCTCCCGCATCGCCCAGCCCGCAAGGGCGATCAGCTCGGTCGCGACATGGGCCCCGGCGATCGCCGTCACCCCGGTCGGATCGTAGGGCGGAGAGACCTCGACCACGTCGCCGCCGATCAGGTTGATGCCCTTCAGCCCGCGCAACAGCTCTGCCGCCTGCCAGCTCGCCAGACCGCCCCAGACAGGCGTACCGGTGCCGGGCGCGAAGGCCGGGTCCAGACCGTCGATGTCGAAGGTGAGGTAGCAGGGTCTATCACCCACAACCGCGCGGATGCGTTCGAGCGTGGGACCGATCCCTTCGCGATGCACGCTCGGCGCATCCACGATGTTCACGCCCAGCGTATCGGGATTGTCGGTGCGGATGCCGACCGAGACCACATTCTCCGCCCGCACGACGCCCGACTTGATCGCCTTGTAGAGGAAAGTGCCATGGTCGATCCGGTCCATGTCGTCATCGGCCCATGTGTCGGAATGGGCGTCGATCTGGATCAGCGCGATCTCGCCTTGCGCGGCGACTGCCGCGCGCAGGATCGGAAGCGTGATGAAGTGATCGCCGCCGAGCGTGATCGGCACCACACCCGCCCCGAAGATCGCGCCGAGATGCGCCTCGATCCGGCCCGGTACCTCGGGCACATTGGCATAGTCGAAGGGCATGTCACCGTAATCGACGATCGCCAGCTCGGAGAGCGGGTCATAGCCCCAGCCATAGGGCGCATCGAAAGCCTGCAGCGTCGAGGCTTCGCGGATCGCGCGCGGCCCGAACCGCGTGCCGGGGCGGTTGGTCACCGCCTGATCGAAGGGGATGCCGTTCACGGCGATCTGCGCGCCTGCGAGGTCTTTCGTGTAGCGCCGCCGCAGGAAGCTGGTCGCGCCACCGAAGGTATTCTCGAAGCTCAGACCGCGCGCATCTGCGCGCGTAAAGGCCTGATCCACTTGGGTTTTCGCATCTTCCAGAGCCATGGTCGCCCTCCCTTTCGCCCGCGAAATCTGCGCCAGCCCTCGCAGGAGGTCAAGTTGCCCCGCAAGGCGACGAGGGACGTGTCCGAACCCGCGCACTCCGACAAGGGCCCGCCTGGGGCGATCCGGGCCGGGCAGCGCCCGCAACCGCGCGAACTGGGCGCAGACGACCGAAGCTCTCATTCGCTCACGCCACCGTGTGCCGCGACTTCATCGAATGGGCGCGCCCGCCGCGCCGGCCCGGCAGCCCCGCTTCACCCAACCGATATTGGCCCGCGTGACAACGGCGCGGCAAAATCTCGCCTCGGCGCGAAAATTTCCAATGAATGTGACATAGGTCAAACTTGCGAGGCAAACTTATCTATATCACCGCCGCGTGAGCTGGAGGAGTTACGATGCGTTTGACCACTCGAACCAATCTCGCGATGCGTGTGCTGATGTTCTGTGCGGTCAATCCGGACCGCACCGTGCGCAAGCACGAGATCGCGGAAGCCTGCAATGCGTCCGAGAACCATCTGGCGCAGGTGATCAACACCCTTGCGCATGAGGATTTCATCACCACCCTGCGCGGCCGCGCCGGTGGCATGAAACTTGCGCGCCCACCCGAACAGATCGGCGTCGGCAACGTGCTGCGCGCCTTCGAGGCCCGCCTGCCTTTCGCGGAATGTTTCGACACCGAGACCAACACCTGCCCGCTGCGCGACGCCTGCCTGTTCCGCGATGCGCTGAGCGAGGCGCTCGAGGCGTTTTACGGAACGCTCGACCGCAAGACCATCGCCGATCTGGTCGAGAACAACACCGCGCTGGAGGCGATGCTCAGCCTGCCCGGCCTGCAACCCATCCCGATCTGCACGGCGGCGCGAGCTGCGCGATAGCCCTTTGAAACAAGGCTCCGCGCAGGCGGCCACGATAGGTCCGAATTCTTGACGCACTCGCGCCAAAATCCGCGCTTTCGTGTCGGCGACGTCACAGTTTCATGACGGTCGCTCACGCCAATGCGACCAAAAATCAGTTTCGCTTGACCGACCCTTTTCTCGGCGAGAGCCTGTGGCTACTTGTCGCAGCAACGGGAAGACCCCGCTAGAACGCGACTCATCACAAGGCTTAGGTCATGCAACAGCAATCGGGCAATCAATCAGGCCAGCAACAGCAAGGCGGCACGAACCGTCCTGGCCAGCAACAAGGCCAAACGGGCAATACGACCCAACAGAACGGCACCGTATTCGACGATTGGGCGTCCATCTGACGCCCTCTCTCGCGCCGCGATGATAGCGGCGCAGGCAGGCCCCGCAACCGGCATCTTCATCCATCGCCGGTTTTTGCGCCGCCCGCCATTCGATCTCTCCTTCGCGCTGCTCTTGCGTGGCGCGAAGTCCAGCTTCAGACTGCGATGATCCGCCAAACCGTCGCGCTGCCCTTGCCGCGCGGCCCGAAGGACCGTCCGGCACGATGAGCACCTCTCTCACCTCCATCAAGGGGATCGGCCCCGCCACCGCCGAAGGTTTCATGCGCGCCGGGATCACCTCGGCGGAAGACCTGCGCGAGATCGGAGCGGACGCCGCCTATGCCGCCTGGATCGAGGCCGGGAACCCCGCCCATTTCATCGGTTACTACGCACTGCACATGGCGCTGCAGGGTCGGCCGTGGAACGACTGCCGCGGGGCGGAGAAGGCCGCATTCCGCAAGAAATTCGACGCGCTCAAGGCGCGGATCGCAGCGGAGGACAGCTCCGCGCCTTCCGCAAAAGAAAAGGGCCGCGCCCGGCTGGACGCGGCCCTCTCGGAAATTGGTCTGATCGCGAAACGCTAGATCAGCCGACGATCTCGAGACCCGAGAAGAAGAACGAGATTTCTTCCGCAGCGGTTTCCGGAGCGTCGGAGCCGTGCACCGAGTTCTCACCCACGGAGAGCGCGTATTCCTTGCGGATGGTGCCCTCGTCGGCTTCCGCCGGGTTGGTCGCGCCCATCACTTCGCGGTTCTTGGCGATCGCGCCTTCCCCTTCGAGGACCTGAACGACGACCGGCTCGGACGCCATGAATTCGCACAGTTCGCCGTAGAAGGGGCGCTCTTTGTGCACTTCATAGAACTTGCCGGCCTGTTCCATGGTCAGCTGGATGCGCTTTTGCGCGACGATGCGCAGACCCGCTTCCTCGAACTTGGCATTGATCTTGCCAGTGAGGTTGCGCTTGGTCGCGTCGGGTTTGATGATGCTCAGCGTGCGTTCGATGGCCATGTGTGACCCTTTCCTTGTGTTCGCGGCCGGAAAGCCGGTCCGAAATATCCCGCGCCTGCTATCATGCAGGGGCTGGCTTGAAAAGCCCTCATGGGCGGGCCCGGGGCGAGTCTAGCGCGGTTTCGTGACCGTTTGGTCAAGGCAGACCGGCGGGCCGCCGGGCGTCACGCGCCGAAGGACGCCTCCGGCGGGGATATTTTTTGCCAAGCCGAAGGGGCGCGGCGCGCAGCAGCGATTGACTGTCGCGCGCCCCTGCGCCAAGTCAGGCCCCATGTTGCGCATCTCCGATATCTCTTTTTCGATCGAAGGCCGTCCGCTCTTTGCGAACGCCTCCGCTACGATCCCCGAAGGCCACAAGGTCGGCCTCGTCGGCCCCAACGGCGCGGGCAAGACCACGCTGTTTAGGCTGATCCGGGGCGAGCTGACGCTGGATGGCGGCGAGATCGCCCTGCCCTCGCGCGCCCGCGTCGGCGGCGTCGCGCAGGAGGTGCCGTCTTCTTCGACCTCGCTGCTCGACACCGTGCTGGCCGCCGATGAGGAACGTGCCAGTCTTCTAGCCGAGGCCGAGACGGCGACCGATCCGCATCGCATCGCCGAAGTGCATGCGCGGCTCGCTGATACCGACGCATGGTCGGGCGAGGCGCGGGCCTCCGCCATCCTGAAGGGGCTCGGCTTCGACATGGAGGCGCAGAAGCGCCCCTGTTCGGATTTCTCGGGCGGCTGGCGGATGCGCGTGGCGCTGGCGGGCGTGCTCTTCGCGCAACCCGATCTGCTGCTTCTGGACGAACCGACGAACTATCTCGATCTCGAAGGCGCGCTCTGGCTGGAAAGCTACCTGATGCGCTACCCGCATACGGTGATCGTGATCTCGCACGACCGCGATCTGCTGAATCGCGCGGTGGGCTCGATCCTGCATCTCGAGGACAAGCAACTGACCCTCTATCAGGGCGGCTACGACACCTTCGCGCGCACCCGCAGGCTGCGCCGCGAAGCGCAGGCCGCGCAGGCCAAGAAGCAGGACGCGCGCCGGGCCCATCTGCAAAGCTTCGTCGATCGGTTCCGCGCGAAGGCCACCAAGGCCAAGCAGGCGCAGGCGCGGGTCAAGATGCTCGAGAAGATGGAGCCGATCACCGCGCCGGAAGAAGCGGCCAAGCAGGTCTTCACCTTCCCCGAGCCGGAACAGCTCTCGCCGCCGATCATCGCGATGGAAAGCGCCGCTGTCGGCTATGGCGGCCCGGCGATCCTGAAGCGTCTCAACCTGCGTATCGATCAGGACGACCGGATCGCGCTTCTGGGTCGAAATGGTGAGGGGAAATCCACGCTTTCCAAGCTCTTGGCGGACAAACTTCAGGTGATGGAGGGCAAGATCACGCGGTCCTCCAAGCTTCGGATCGGCTATTTCGCCCAGCATCAGGTGGATGAGCTTGACCTTAAGGAAACGCCGCTGACCCATCTCAAGCGCGAGCGTCCCGACGAGCATCCCGCCAAGCTGCGCGCGCGGCTCGCGGGCTTCGGCCTCGGCGCGGATCAGGCGGAGACGGCGGTGGGCAAGCTCTCGGGTGGACAGAAGGCGCGGCTGTCGCTCCTGCTGGCGACGCTCGACGCGCCGCATCTCTTGATCCTCGACGAGCCGACCAACCACCTCGATATCGAGAGCCGCGAGGCGCTGGTGACTGCGCTCACCGAATATTCCGGCGCGGTGATCCTCGTCAGCCACGACATGCACCTGCTGGGTCTGGTCGCGGACCGGCTCTGGCTGGTGAAAGGCGGCGCGGTCGCGCCCTATCAGGGCGATCTGGAAAGCTACCGCGCCGAGCTGCTGGCGCCGCCGCCCGAAGACAAGCCCGCGAAGCCCGCAGCACCGAAAACGGCCAAGCCCTCCCGCGATGCGATGACGGCAATGAAGCGCGAGGTGCGCGACTGCGAGGCCCGGGTCGAGAAGCTTAGCGGCATGCTGGAGAAGCTCGACGCGAAACTCGCCGATCCCGCGCTTTACGAGCCGGAAAAGGCAAAGGACCTCGCGGTCTGGCAAGCGAAGCACACCGAGGCGACGCAGGCGATGGAGAAGGCCGAAGCACTCTGGATGGCGGCCTTGGAAAAGCTGGAAACCGCTGAGCAGAACTGAGATCGATGAAGGGGCCGCCCGCCCCTTCCTCTTGACCCAAATATCCCCGCCGGAGGCGCCTGCCCTTTCGGCAAGCGCTTCGGCTCACAGCTTGTAGATGCCTTCGAATTTCCGCGTGAGATAAGCCAGCAGCGGCGTCTCGGTCGGCTCGGCCCCGCAGGCATGCCGGATCGTCTCGCGCGGCGTGCGCAACCCGCCGTGGACGCGCAGATTTTCGTCGAGCCATTGTTTCGCGGGCGTCGCATCGCCCTCGGCGAGGGCTGCGTCGATCCCGGGCGTAACCGCGCGCATCGCCTCGTCCAGACAACCGGCATAGACATTGCCGAGCGCATAGGTCGGGAAATAGCCGAACAGCCCCACCGACCAATGTACATCCTGCAGGAAACCCTGGCTGGGCTTGGTGACCTTCACGCCGAAATCCTGCTCGAAGCGGGCATTCCACGCCTCTTCGAGATCGGCGACCTCCAGCTTGCCCGAGATCAGATCGCGCTCCAGATCGAAGCGCAGCATGATGTGGAGGTTGTAGTTCAACTCGTCCGATTCCGTGCGGATGAAGCCCATTTCGACGCGGTTGACCAGCGCGTGGAAGGCCTCCCTGTCCATGCCGAGATCGCCGAACGCATCGGTCATGCGCTGGTGCAGCCAGCCGGTGAACGGGGCCGAGCGGCCAAGCTGGTTCTCGTAGATCCGGCTCTGGCTCTCATGCACGCCCATCGAGACGCCATGGCCCAGCGGCGTGAAGCGATAGGCCGGGTCAATCGCCTGCTCGTAGGTGGCGTGGCCGACCTCGTGGATCGTCGAGTAGATATTGCCGAACGGGTCGCTTTCGGAGATGCGGGTGGTGATGCGCGCATCGTCGCCGCCGCCCGAGGAGAACGGGTGGACCGACATATCCAGCCGCCCGCGCGTCCAGTCATAGCCGAAGGCGGAGGCGCATTTACGCGCGAGCCGCAGCTGGGCGTTCTCGGGGAAGACCTTGTCGAAAGGCTGCGGCGAGACCTCCGAGCCCAGCACCCGGTCGCGCAACTCCACCAGCGGGCCGCGCATCCGGTCGAAGACGGTGGCGATTTCCTTCGACGTCGCACCCGGCTCATAGTCGTCGAGCAGTGCGTCGTAGAGATTGCCCTCGGACAGGCATTCCGCCTCTTCGCGCTTCAGGCGCACAACCTCTTCCAGCGTCGGCAGGAAGGCGGACGCGTCCTCGTTGGCGCGGGCCTCGGCCCAGATGCCCTGGGACAGAGAAGTCAGCCGCGCCATCTCGGTCGCGAGGCGCGCCGGGATACGGGTCGCGCGGTTGTAGCTGCGCCCGACCAGATCGAGAATGCGCGCGCTCACCGCGTCGTCGGCCTCGGCGCGGGCCAGCCAGTCTTCGATACGCGGATCGGTGCGGCGCGCATGCAGCACCGATTCCAGCGCCGCGGATTCCTCGGCGCGCTGATCGGCGGCGCCGCGCGGCATCATCACTTCCTGATCCCAGCTCAGCAGCCCGGCGATATTGCCCAGCGCTTCGGTTTCGCGCTGATGCGCGAGCAGGTCCTGATAGGCGCTCATACACGGCCCTCCCGAATGGAACGAACAAGGGGGAAGCGCGCCATGTGACGCGCGCGGATCACGAGGACCCATGTAATAACGGCGCCGAACTGATGGATGAGACCCAGCCACCAGTAATTCACCAGCTCAAGCGCGGTGGTGATGCCCAGCACCATCTGGAAGAAGATCATCGCGGCCATCAGCGCGAAGGCTTCCTTGGTGCGCGGATGGGCCGAGCTGCGCGCGCGCCATGCGGCGTAAAGGCCGGAGGCGAAGACGAGATAGCCGACCATGCGGTGCAGGAATTGCACCAGCGCCGGGTTCTCGAAGAAGTTGCGCCACAGCGGCGTGTAATCGAAGCTCTCCGACGGCAGGAACTGCCCGTTCATCGAGGGCCATGTCGGGAAGGCGAGCCCTGCGTCGATCCCCGCGGTCAGCGCGCCGAGGATGATCTGCACGAAAACCAGCCCGATCAGCACCGAGCCGATCCGGGTCAGGCGCGGTTCGGCCAGTCTACGTGCCTGCAACAGCGCCGATTCCGGGCGCGAGAGTTGCAGCGCGAACCAGGAGATCAGACCAAGGATGATGAAAGCGAGGCCGAGATGCGTGGCCAGACGATAAGAGGCGACCGACGTCATCCGCCCCACGAGGCCCGAAGACACCATCCACCAGCCGATCGCGCCCTGCAAACCGCCCAGTATCCCGAGACTGAACAGTCGACCCGTCCAGCCGGTCGGGATTTTCTTGGTCAGCCAGAAGCCGATGAAGCCGATGAACCAGACCATGCCGATCAGGCGGCCCAGCTGCCGGTGCCCCCATTCCCACCAGAAGATGCCCTTGAACTCGGACACGGTCATGTTCGGGTTCATGTATTTGAACTGCGGGCTCTCTTTGTAATGAGTGAATTCCGCCTGCCAGTCCGCATCGCTCATCGGCGGGATCGCCCCCGAGATCGGGTCCCAGCGCGTGATCGACAGACCGCTATCTGTGAGGCGCGTGGCCCCGCCTACCGCGATCATCGCCACGACCAGCGTGAACAGCACGAACAGCCACATCCGGATCGCGCGGCGCGCGCCGCGCGGCTTGGCGTCGATCATGCCTCCCTTGGGCTCGGCCCGTTTGGCACTGCCCTCGGCTCCGACTTCCTCGAAGATGCTGCGTTTTTCGGCCATGCGTGCGGACCCCCGGCTTGTCTGTCGGCTTTACTCGGCAAGAATTTGCGCGAGGGCAAACTAGGCCGCCCCCTTACCGGGGGCAAGGGGGCGGGAGAGCGCGGGATGCGCGGGCCGAGGCCACTTAGGCGTGATCGCGATGCGTCAGTCGAGATCTTCGCGGACGATGCGATCTTGCGAGACGCCGAGCTCTTTCAGCGTGGCCTCGAGCTCGTCCACCATTTCGTGGGGGCCGCAGACATAGAACTTGCCGCTCTCCTTCTCGACATAGGGCGCGAGGAAGCCGCGATCGATCTTGGCGGTTTGCACGCCCGCGCCGGGATCGTCCTGCTTGGTCACGGTCCAGACGGTCTCCAGCCCCGACATCGACTCGAATTCGTCGCGCAGGATGATGTCGTCCTCCGTCTTGTTGGAGAAGATCAAGCGGCAACCCTCCAGCGTACCTTCGCGGGCCAGTCGGGCGCGCAGGATCGAGATGAAGGGCGTCACCCCCGCCCCGCCCGCGATGAAGGTGCCGGGGCCCTTGTCCTTGATAGCGCCCCACGGGTCGGAGACTTCCACCGCCTCGCCGGGCTTGAGCGTCGCGATCTGCTCTGTCACGCCGTCATGGTCCGGATAGGACTTTATGACGAATTCCAGCGTGTCGCCGTCCACCGGATTTGTGAAGGTGAAGGGACGCTTCTCGTCGGTCCAGCCCTCCCGGGTCAGGTTCAGCTCGACCGCCTGACCGGGGTCGAAGTCGAACCCGTCGGGGCGCGGGAAGACGAGGTGATGCGTGTCATGGGTGACGGGGCTGATACTTTGCAATTCGAGACGGGTGCTCATGAACGGCTCCTTTCGTTGAAGATCGAACGCGAGGCTTTGCGCAGGCGTTCCCATCCGATCCGCGGAATGCGCAAAGAAAAGGGCCGCGCGATTGGATGTCGCGCGACCCTTGGGGATTTCGAGGGGTAGCGGCGCGATCAGAAGCCGAGCGCCGCGCGGATCTGATCGACCACCCCTTCCACGAGTTGCGGATTGTCGCGGGCGCTTTGCACCGCCGTGCGCAACTGCGCCTTCGTGGCCTCGGGCAGCTCGGACGTATCGACGATGTCGATCACCCTGTCGGCGTCGAACCCTTCCACGGTCAGCGCCTTCGCGGCGCTCATCACGCCCTGGCCCTGCACCGGCGTCTGGGTATCGCCACCGCTCGCGGCGCCTGCGGGGGCTGCCGCCTGCGTCGCATTGGTGGCGGCGGCTGCGGCGTCGGCGGCGGCATTCGCGGCTTGGCTGGCGGCCTCGGCGGCTGCTTGCGCCGCAGAACTCGCCCCCTCGATCGCGGTCTCGCTCGCATCGGCCTGCGCGCCGCTGGCGGCGGACGCCGCCGCGTTCGCAGCCTTCGCGGCAGCTTCCGCTGCCGCCGTCGCGGCCTTCGCGGCATCGGTGGCGGCGGCACTGGCCGCATCGCTGGCGGAATTCATCGTGGCTTTTGCAGCCTCGTTCGCAGCCGAAGCGGCGTCCTTGGCGGCGCTGGTCGCGTCGCTCGCCGCCTGCTTGGCTGTATCGGTGGCTTTCGAGACGGTATCGGCAGCGCTCTGGGCGGCATCGGAGGCAGCAGTTTGCGCCTGATCGGCCCCCTTCTTCGCGGCCTCTTTCGCGGCATCCGCCGCATCCGACGCCGCGTTCGAGGCGGCATCCGTCGCGCCTGCCGCCGTGTCCTTCATGCTTTCCGCGGCATCCGAGGCGGCCTGCGTCGCCTTGTCGGCCGCGTCGGAAGCGGCTTGGGTCGCCTTGTCCGCGGCGGCCTTCACCGACTCGCTTGCGGATTTCACCGCATCGCTGGCCTTGTCGGCCATGGTCTTTCCGGCGCTCTCGGCGCTCGTAGCGGCCTTCGGCGTCGCATCGGTCGCTTCGGTTCCGTCCGAGATATCGGTATTCAGGATGATCAGTCCGGCGGCCACCCCCAGCACCACGATCACTGCTGCCACAAGCTTGTTCATCACGCTATTTCCCTTGATTGTCTTGCTCTGCGGGCCCTCTTCGCCCGACCACGATCTTCGAACGCAGCGGCCCGCGAGGCCCGCGATCGCGCGGCAAACGCCTTGGCCCTGCCCGGCGGGACACAACGCAGATCCTCCCTGCCCGGTTCCCGTGCCTTTGCGGTTGAATACGGCGGCACTCGGGACTATCTTTTCCGCCCGAAATTACTCAATGGCTACAGAAGGATTCCCACCATAGCCCGCAGACCCCACAACGCCCCGCCGACCCGTGATACCGGCCCCCGAGTGAACGGACGCATTCGCGCGCCCGAGATTCGCCTGATCGGTGCAGAGGGTGAGAATGTCGGCGTGGTTTCCCCGCGCGAAGCGATGGCCATGGCCGAAGAGGCCGGGCTCGATCTCGTGGAGATTTCGCCCAACGCCAACCCGCCCGTCTGCAAGATCATGGATTTCGGCAAGTTCAAATACGAACAGCAGAAGCGCGAAGCCGAAGCCCGCAAGAAGCAGAAGACGATCGAGATCAAGGAAGTCAAATTCCGCCCGGGCACCGATGTGCACGACTATGACGTCAAGATGCGCAACGTGGTGAAGTTCCTCGAGAACGGCGACAAGGTGAAGGTCACCCTGCGCTTCCGCGGCCGCGAGATGGCGCACCAGGATCTGGGTCTCGAGTTGCTCAACCGCGTCCGGAGCGACGTGGGCGAGTTGGGCAAGGTCGAGAACATGCCCAAGCTCGAAGGCCGCCAGATGGTGATGATGATCGCCCCGGCTAAATAAGCGGCCGAGCCTTCCGAGACGGTTTGAACCCTCCCCTCACCGGGAGGGTTTTTTCATGGCCCGTGGCGGGCGGCGGGCGATTTTCCAGAGGTTGAAGATTAAAGCGCCGCGGGAGGGAGACCCGCGGCGCGTTTGGGGAAAGACGAGGGAGAACGTCTGTTCCTCTGGTCGGGTTCTGTGCGGCGTCGACCGCGTCAGGGAGATCAAGAACCCGATGCACTTGTGATATGGGAGTATCCGTGTGCTGAACTTGACTTAGGTCAAAACTCATCGCGTTTGAACTGCGACAAACTGTTCCAATGGTCACGTTTCTGGCAGGCTCGGTGAGGCGGGCGTGAGGAGAACCACACCCGTCGCCGATCCACCCTCCTGCAAGGCTGTATTTTCGGGCTCTGAGAGCACACGACGCGCTCACGCAAGCGCCTCGCCCCGCGCCGTCATTAGGGGGCATTTTTTGCGGTCTAATCCGCTGTCGCGCGCGCTCCGCCGCGATTGCCCCGGTTTCGCCATTCCCATCGCGCGAAATCGCCCCGTTCGGAGGCGACATCGATTCCCGGACGCGCGGGTTCGCGTGGCCTTTATCGCGTCGCCCCCTGCATGCTAGTTGCAACGAAAGGCAGTTTCGAGATCGACATGGGCAAGCAACGAGTGATCCGGCGCCGGATGGAGGCGCAAACGGGCAAGCCCGCGCTGCTCGACGCGGTGGGCTGGACCGACGAGACCGATCTCGGCCCCCGTCACCATCTGCGCGCCTTCTTCGCCGCCCCTTCGCAGGCCGAGGATCTGAACCTCGACCCGGTGCCGGGCGCCGCGCATCTGGCCGAGGCGCGCAATGTCGCGGGCGCGGCGATGGGGATCTATGAACCGACCGCGCCGGGACCGATCCAGGCCGCGATGGCCGGGCCCGATGGTCCGGTATTGCGTGAGATCACCCCCGCCGCGCCAGATTGGGACATGTTCGAGGGCCGCAACTGTCTGTTCGGGCTTCGGCTGGAGGAAAGCGTCGAGACGGTGCTCGATTGGCTCTGCTGGCATCACGACCATCACGGCGCAACGGGCGCGGTGATCGTGAACCGCGCGCCCGAGGGCAGTCCGGCAGGTAGCGGCGAAGCTTTCGCCGACGCGCTGGAGGCGGGCATGGCGCTGCGCGAGCTGGACCTGCCGGTCGCGATCCTTGAAAGCCCGCTGCCGCTCGGCAAACCGGGGATGGGACCGGAGAACCATGTCTTCCTCGCCCCGGACGCGCCCGGCAAGGACCGGATGGAGCCGCCCGCCCCCGATCCGCAGCTGAGCCCGCTGGGTCAGGCGCTGATCTTCGAGATCGCGAAATGGCGGTTCTTCGCGAAGGCGGCCTCGGTGCTGGTGCTCGACGTGACCGATCTTCTGGCGACGCGCGAGCCGGGCCAGCCCTCGGCTTTCGAGGCCACGCAACAGGCCGAGAACGGCGTGATCCTTCTGGTGGGCCGCCGAATCTACCCTTGGCGCGTGCGCAACGATCAGCCCGCGCGCTTTCCCGACCATATCTGCCGTCAGTTCGACGCCCGGCGCGGCATCGCGCGCTGGGGCTGCGCGCCGACCAAGGCCGGACTGGACAATACGTGGCGGCTGCTGCGCGTCAGCTATTGCCGCCCCGATCCGGGGCTGACCTATGGCTTCTGGCGCGCGATGGCGCTGCGGGTGCCGGGCACCTCGCCCGCGGAACTCGCCCCCAAGACCTCGCTGGTGGAAGACCCGCGCCTGCTGCAGATGTCGCGCGATGTCTGGGGGTTCAAGCCGGTGCGCCCACCGGTCTCCAAGGTGAAGGACGCGCCCGCGCAGGCGATCGAGGCGGGCCGCACCGCCATCGTCACCACGATGAAGAACGAAGGCCCCTTCATCCTCGAATGGATCGCCTATCACCGCGCGATCGGGGTGGACGATTTCCTCGTCTATACGAACGACTGCACCGACGGCACCGATACGATGCTCGATCTGCTGCAGGCCAAGGGCTACGTCCAGCACCGCGAGAACCCGTTCCGCACGATGGTCGATATGAAGCCCCAGCACGCGGCGCTGGCGGCGGCGGAGACCGAGCCGGTGATCACCAAGGCGGGCTGGTCGATCTGCATGGATGTGGACGAGTTCATCAATGTGAAGATCGGCGACGGCACGCTGAAATCGCTGTATAAGGCGATGGGCGAGGCGAACATGATCTCGCTCACCTGGCGGCTGTTCGGCAATAACGACGTCCACGCATACGAGGACAGCTTCATCACCGGGCAATTCACCCGCTGCGCCCCCGAGATCGTGCGCAAACCGCATCAGGCCTGGGGCTTCAAGACGCTGTTTCGCAATATCGCGCTCTACAAGAAGCTGGGCGTTCACCGCCCCAAGGGGCTGAACCCGGACCTCTGGGATCAGGTGAACTGGCTCAACGGCTCGGGCCAGCCGATGCCGCGCGAGATGTTCCGCAATGGCTGGCGCTCGACGCTCGACACCTACGGCTATGACTGGGTGCAGCTGAACCATTACGCGGTGCGCTCGGCCGGGAGCTTCCTCGTGAAGCGCGACCGCGGCCGGGTGAACCATGTCGATCGCGATCAGGGGCTGAACTACTGGTTCCGGATGAACCATAACGCGGTCGAGGATCGCTCGATCCAGCGGATGCTGCCTGCGGCCCGCGCCGAGTTCGACCGGATGATGGCCGATCCCGAGATCGCGGCGGCGCATCACCACGCTGTCGCCAGCCACCGTGCGAAGATCGCGGAGCTGATGGCGCGCCCCGACCAGCGGGAGTTCTACGAGACGCTGACATCGGAGCGGTTCGAGGCGCTCTCGCGGATGCTGCATGTCTTCGGCTCTGCCGTGTTCAACACCGGCCCGCACGTAATCCCCGACGACCTGCATGCCCGAAACCTGCCCGCGGATTTCTTCTTTACCGTCGAAGCTCCGGACGAGGCCGCGCACTAGGCGCGCCGCCTTTACCCAAGCGCGCCCTGACCTAGCTTTCCGGTCAAAGGAAAGGATACCAAACATGGCACGCATTTTCGTCATCGGCGCGACAGGCGGCGTCGGGCATCGGCTGGTCCCGCTTCTGATCGACGCAGGCCACGAGGTTACGGCGCTGCACCGCAAACCCGAGCAGGCCGACAGCCTGCGCGCGATGGGCGCGACGCCCGTCCAAGGCGATCTGATGGAACTCACCGCGGGCGATTTCGAACCGATGTTCGAGGGACAAGACGCGGTCGTCTTCTCGGCGGGGGCTGCAGGCTCCGGGCTCGAACGCACCACCCGGATCGACGGCGACGCGCCGCTCGACGTGATCGCCGCGATGAACCGGATGAGCGTGCCGCGGCTCTACCTCGTCTCGGTCTTCCCCGATGCCGGGCGCGGCAAGGAGATCAAGCCGGGCTTCGAGCATTACATGCTGGCGAAGAAAACCGCCGATGCCGCCGTGGTGGCGAGCGGGGTCGACTATGTCATCCTGCGCCCCGGCACCTTGATGGATGAGGATGGCGACGGGCGCGTGGCGCTGGCCCATGCGCTGAATTACGGCTCGGTCGCGCGCGGCCATGTCGCGGCGGTGCTCGCGGCCCTGATCGACACCCCCGAGGTGAGCCGTGAAATCCTCGAGCTGACCGACGGCAACGAAGAGATCGCTGCAAGCGTGGCAGCCCTGCCGCGCCGCGTCACCGTGTGATCCCAACCACTTGCGAGCGCGCGCGGCCCCTCTAGAGTGGCGCAATGCGTGCGCTCGCGATCACATCCGTCAAGAATGAAGGCCCGTTTCTGCTGGAATGGCTGGCCCATCACCGCGCCATCGGCTTCACGGATTTCCTTGTCTTTTCCAACGATTGCGACGACGGCACCGATGCGATGCTGGATCGGCTGCAGGAGATCGGCTGGCTGACCCATGTGCCCAATCCCGGCCCGTGGAAGGAAGGCCCCCAATGGGCCGCGCTCAAACAGGCCGATGCCCATCCGCTGGTGGCGCAGGCCGACTGGATCGCGGTGATCGACGTTGACGAATTCGTCACCATAAAGACCGGCGAAGGCACGCTGGACGCGCTGATCGAGGCCGTCCCGCAGGCGACCGCTTTCGCGATGACATGGCGACTCTTCGGCAATTGCGGCGTGGTCGGCTTCGAGGATCGCCCCGTCACGCAGCAATTCCCCCGCTGCGCGCCGCCGGACATGCTCTGGCCGTGGCGCGCCTCGATGTTCAAGACGCTGTTCGCCAATACCGGCGCCTATGCCAAGCTCGGCGTCCACCGCCCCCGTGCGCCACAGGACGACAAGCTGGCAGGCACGCTCTGGGTCGACGGATCGGGCCGCAAACTGCCGCCGCACTATCAGCGCCAGAAGCTGTTCACCCCGCCCGGCAGCGCGCCCTACGACCTCGTGCAGCTCAACCATTACCCGCTGGGGTCGATGGAAGGCTACCTCGTGAAATGCGACCGGGGCCGGTCGAACCGGCGGGCCGGCGACTTCGACATGTCCTACTGGGTGGAGCGCAATTTCTCGGAGGTGGAGGACGATTCGATTCGTCGCCACGATGCGGGCACGCAGGACGCTCTTACAGAGCTGAGCGCCGATCCCGAGCTGACCCGCCTGCACAATGCGGCAGTTCTGTGGCGCAAGGAGCGGGCCCGCACGCTTTTGCGCGAAGAAGCCTACCGCGGGCTTTTCGGCCGGCTTCTCCTGTGCCCGCCGAGCCGCCCGCTCTCGCCTCAAGCCGCTAAGCTCATGGTGCGCCTTGCAAAAGCGGCCGCGACCGAAAACCCGTAAACAAACATCCGAAAATGGGCCAATTGTCGCCTGTTAAGAAATGTGGCGGCAGATTCCTCGCTTGGCTCCTATTTGTGCCCCTTTCTTGCGGTGATACGTTGGGAGAGCAGAATTGGCGGTGTCCCGCCCGCATCCGCAACCCGCGAGATGCGCACGAAAGCTGAAAGAGGCGAAGGTGAGCAAGGCAGACACGGAGTGGCGCGCACGGCTGGAAGAGATCGCGGACGAGACCGGCTATTACGAGCCGCTCGGCGCCGATCACGAGGTGCTGTTCCATGACGACTCGCCCGTCCTGATCGTCAGCTTCGAGACCCGAGCCCAGATCGAGGCCGATGCCGACGAGGCCCTGCCCTTCGGCTACAAGATCGCCCGCGACGAAGGCTGGTCCGCGCTCAGCGTGATCGCTTCGGACGAAAGCTGGTTCCGGGATTCGGCGGTCTATGCCTATTTCGACCGACTCGTCGACGAGGCCTTCTTCGAAGATTTCGACCGGGTGGTCTTCTACGGTGCGGGCCCCGGCGGCTACGCGGCGGCGGCTTTCTCGGTCGCGGCGCCCGGCGCCACGGTGGTCGCGCTCGCCCCGCAGGCGACGCTCGATCCGACGCTCGCGGGCTGGGACGACCGTTTCCCGCAGACCCGCCGCATGTCCTTCACCGATCGCTACGGCTTCGCGCCCGAGATGCTCGACGGCGTAGCGCAGGCGTTCATATTCTATGACCCGTTCGAGCGACTCGACGCGATGCACGCAGCACTGTTCGCGCGGCCTTGCGTATCCTTGATGCCCTGCCGGCATATCGGCCCGGACCCGGCGACGGCGCTGCTCGACATGGATATTCTCGACGAGGTACTGATCGCCGCTGGCGCTGGCAAGCTGACCCCGTCGCTGTTCTGGACTTTCTTCCGCGCGCGGCGGCTGTCGAGACGCTATGTCTTCCGCCTGCTCGACCACCTGCGGAGGGCGCGCCGTCCGGTACTGGAGGCGATCATGTGCCGCGCGGTCGGGACGAGCCAGAACCGCCCGAAATTCCGCAATCGCTACGAAGCGCTCGCACAGAAGCTCGCCGAAGAAGGGATCGAGTTGCCCGAGCCGTTGCAACGCGCGGGCGCCGCCTGAAACCCCGAACAGTATTGCAGACATGTAAAAAGGGCGCGCCCCGACGGGGGCACGCCCTTTTTCAATACGTGGCGCTTCGGCGCCCCGGACCGGGTTCAGATGTAGAAACGGTCGCGGAACACGTGGCGCACGATGCCGTCACGGGTCAGACCCATATCGGCAAGCTCAGCGTCGCTTTTCGCGTCGAGCGCGCGGATTTGGTCTTGGCGCGACTGGCGCTCCATGTAGGCGACGAGGCCTTGTGCGATTGCTTGGCCCATACGAGCGAAGATCGATTGTCCGCCATGGGCGGTGGTAACGAATGCCATGGAAACCTCCTGAGGGTTTAGCGTACAGGTTCGTTTCCTCCCTTGGCGATGAACTTAGGTCAGCCTCGCTGCCTCTACTACCGCCATCTGCGCATCCCCGCCATGCATATGCTGCAGCGCGGCATGCGCGCACCCTCTGGATTCGCGCGCGACCTCGGGCTAAGGACTTTTCCCATGAACTCGATCACCCTGCCCCGCCCCGATGACTGGCACCTGCATCTGCGCGATGGCGCGATGCTGGAAGGTGTCGCCCCCGAAACCGCCCGCGATTTCGCCCGCGCGATCATCATGCCGAACCTCGTGCCGCCGGTGGTGCGCGGGGACGATGCCGCCGCCTATCGCGAGCGCATCCTGAAGGCGCTGCCGGAAGGGAGCGATTTCGAGCCGCTGATGACGCTCTACCTGACCGAGAAGACCGACGCGGAAGACGTGGCCAGAGCCGCAGCCTCCGGACTGGTCAAGGCGGTGAAGCTTTATCCGGCGGGCGCCACGACGAACTCCGATTCCGGTGTGCGCGATTTCGACAAGGTGCGCGGCGTGCTGGAGAAGATGGCCGAGATTGGCCTGCCGCTTTGCGTCCATGGCGAAGTGACCCGCCCCGAAGTCGACATCTTCGACCGCGAAGCCGTGTTCATCGAAACCGTGCTCGACCCGATCCGGCGCGCGACGCCCGGTTTGCGCGTGGTGATGGAGCATATCACCACCAAGGACGGCGTCGATTACGTCTCCTCGCAGAGCGAGGACATGGGCGGAACGATCACCACGCATCACCTGATCATCAACCGCAACCATATCCTCGTGGGCGGGATCAAGCCGCATTACTACTGCCTGCCGGTCGCCAAGCGCGAGACGCATCGGCTGGCGCTTGTCGCCGCCGCGACCTCGGGCAATCCGCATTTCTTCCTCGGCACCGACTCTGCGCCGCATGTCGACGCGGCCAAGGAAAGCGGCTGCGGCTGCGCGGGCTGTTTCACCGCGACCAACACGATGCCGCTTCTGGCGCATGTGTTCGAGGCCGAGGGCGCTCTCGATAAACTGGAGGCCTTCGCCTCGCGCAACGGCCCCGCCTTCTACCGGCTTCCGGTCAACGAGGCGACGCTCACGCTCGAGAAGACCGACCAGCCCAACAACTGGCCCGCCAAGATCGAGACCGGCGCGGGCCCCGTCACCCTCTTCGATCCGGGTTTCCCGGTCCATTGGCATGTAAAACGCTGATCTTCGCCTTGGCGCAAATATCCCCGCCGGAGGCTCCCAGGCCCGCCGGCGGACGCTCCGCGGGGGATATTTAGACCAAGCCGAAGCCAGTCTTGATAAGGACGAGATGATGATCCCCAGCTCCTTCCCCAGCAAAGAAGAAATCGCCCGCCTGACCGCGCGGATGCTTCTGGAAATCGAAGCGGTGCATTTCAACGCCGACGAGCCCTTCACGCTCGCCTCCGGCCTGCCCTCGCCGACCTATATCGATTGCCGCAAGCTGATCTCCTTCCCGCGTATCCGCTCGACGCTGATGGATTTCCTCGCCGTGACGGTGATGCGCGAAGCCGGCTTCGAGGCGTTCGACAATATCGCGGGCGGCGAGACGGCGGGCATCCCCTTCGCCGCGATGGTGGCGGAGCGTCTGGCGCTGCCGATGACCTATGTGCGCAAGAAGCCGAAGGGCTACGGGCGCAACGCGCGCATCGAAGGCGCGATGACCGAGGGCCAGCGCGTGCTCTTGGTCGAGGATCTGACGACCGATGGCGGCTCGAAGTTGAGCTTCGTCGATGCGATCCGCGACACCGGCGCGACCTGCGGCCATACCGCGGTGATCTTCTATTACGGAATCTTCCCCGAGACGGTCCCGAACCTGCGCGAGCATGGCGTCGAGCTGCATCACCTGTGTACCTGGTGGGACGTTCTGGCCGAGGCGCGCGAACAGGGCAGCTTCTCGAAAGAGACGCTCGACGAGGTCGAAGCCTTCCTGAGCGATCCGCGCCCGTGGCAGGACGCGCGCAAGGGCTGAAACGGCCCGAGATTTCTGTGGATGAAGCTGTGGATGCTCTGGGGAGCATTTTCGCCCGCGACTCTCGCTAATCGCGCCCTCTCGCGAAATGTGGTAGGTTCGGTCGCGACCGCACACTATAAATTCCGGAGACTCCGCTGAAACAGCGGGGTTTTCCCCAATCTTATCCAGATTCCTATTCCCCCCGACTGCGGTTAAAAGACCGCCTGAGGGACGGGGACACCGAGGCAGGAACATGAACGATCAGGCACAACGCCCCGATGAGGGGCAGCCCGGAAATTTGCCCGCAGAGGGCACCGCGCTGCCCCATAATATCGAAGCCGAACAGCAGCTTCTGGGTGCGATCCTCACGAATAACGACATCTTCGACCGGATCGCCTCCGTCATCAAACCGGAGCATTTCTACGAGCCGGTCCACCAGCGAATCTACGAGGTGGCGGCGGCGAAGATCCAGAAGAACGCGCTCGCCTCGCCGGTGACGCTGAAAGCCTATCTCGAGGACGATGCGGGCCTTCAGGAACTGGGCGGGCCAGCCTATCTGGCGCGTCTGGCGGGGGCGGCAATCTCGGCCTATGCGGCGCGCGACTACGCGCTGATGATCTACGAGATGGCGGTGCGGCGCGGGCTGATCGAACTGGGTCAGGACATCTCGTCGCGCGCGGGCAAACCGCAGATCGACGACGATCCGAAAGAGCAGATCGCGGCGGCCGAACAGCGGCTCTACACCTTGGCCGAAGAGGGTCAGGCGCAGAAGGGCTGGACCTCGTTCCTGTCGGCTGTGACCGAGGCCGTGCAATCGGCCAATGCCGCCTAT
The DNA here is from genome assembly GCF_002213225.1 of Thioclava sp. IC9. Classification (NCBI taxonomy): domain Bacteria; kingdom Pseudomonadati; phylum Pseudomonadota; class Alphaproteobacteria; order Rhodobacterales; family Paracoccaceae; genus Thioclava; species Thioclava sp. IC9. The sequence continues at coordinate 172,869 of NZ_NBNX01000001.1, read as the reverse complement.
CAGCGCGATGGCGGTCTGGCGGGCGTCTCGACGGGGCTACGCGATCTCGACAAGAAGCTCGGTGGCTTCCACCCTTCGGATTTGCTGATCCTCGCGGGGCGTCCCTCGATGGGGAAAACCTCGCTTGCGACCAACATCGCCTTCAACATCGCCAAGGCCTACAAGAAGGGCATGCGCCACGACGGGGTCGAGGGCGCAATCGAAGGCGGCGTTGTCGGGTTCTTCTCGCTCGAGATGAGCGCGGAACAGCTGGCCGCGCGTATCTTGTCCGAAGCCTCCGAAGTGCCCTCCGAGCGCATCCGGCGCGGCGACATGACGGAGAGCGAATTCCGCCGCTTCGTCGAGGCCGCGAAAGCGCTGGAGAAATGCCCGCTCTATATCGACGACACGCCCGCCCTGCCGATCGGTCAGGTCGCCGCGCGCTGCCGCCGGCTGAAGCGGACGCACGGGCTCGACGTGGTGATCGTCGACTACCTGCAGCTGCTGCGCGGCTCGGGCCGGGGCGATAACCGTGTGCAGGAGATCGGCGAGATCTCGATGGGTCTGAAGGCCATCGCAAAGGAATTGAACATCCCCGTGGTCGCGCTGTCGCAGCTGTCGCGGACGGTGGAAAGCCGCGAGGACAAGCGCCCGCAGCTTTCCGACCTTCGGGAATCCGGCTCGATCGAACAGGATGCCGACGTGGTGATGTTCGTCTATCGCGACGAATATTATCACGAACGCCTCAAGCCACCGGAAGACGACCCGAAATTCGCCGAATGGATGCAGAAGGCCGAGCGCGTACACGGCAAGGCCGAGGTGATCCTCGGCAAGCAACGTCACGGGCCGATCGGCACGGTGGAATTGGCCTTCGAGAGCCAGTTCACGCGCTTCTCGGATCTCGCCAAGCCTTGGCAGGGCGACGGCAGCGAAGGGTTCTGATCGGGGTAGCGGGGGGCTCTGCCCCCGTCCCTTGCGGGCCTCCCCCGGGATATTTGCGCAAGCCCGAAGGACGACCTCCGAGATAGGAATAATCGAGCAGAAACGAGAAAGGGGGGCGAGCGCCCCCCTTTTACTGTCGGTCGGATTTTGACGCGTGGTGCGCTCAGTAGAGGCCGCCTGCCGAGAGCGAGCCGAAATCGGCCTTCTTCTTCGGAATGACCTTCTGCTGACCCGTCGAGGTGGTGACCGTGGTGGAGCCCGCGTCGTCACGCTCGCCCTGCGCGAACAGAGGCAGGTTGGAGCCCATCGCGAAGCCGCCATCGACGACCAGCGAGCCGAGGCCCGACATGTCCTGACCGGGGCGCAGATATTCGGCTTGGACGAATTCGCCGGTGGCGGAGTCGGACAGACGCTCGCCGGTATAGCGGTTGAACTTGGCCCAGGTGCCACCCGGCGGAACCTTGAACTTCGAGCCGCCGAATTCCTTGATCGCCTCGCGCATGAACTCGTTGAAGACCGGGACGCAGAGTGTACCGCCATAAGCGTGACGGCCCAGCGAGCGCGGGTTGTCGTAGCCCATGTAGCACGAAGCCACGATGTTCGAGCTGAAGCCGGTGAACCAGACGTCTTTCGCGTCATTCGTGGTGCCGGTCTTGCCCGCGATCGGAACCGGCAGGTCGACGCCGTAGCCGGAGCCGCGCTTCACCACGCCCTCCATCAAGGAGATCATCTGGTAGGCGGTGATCGGGTCGATGATCTGGTCGCGGTGGCTGACGATCTTCGGGCCCTGCCCCTCGGGCAGGTTCGGATCGTCGCAATTGTCGCAGCTGCGCTGGTCGTGACGGTAGATCGTGCGGCCGTAGCGGTCCTGCACGCGGTCGACCAGCGTCGGCTCCACCCGCTCGCCGCCATTGGCGAACATCGCGTAGGCCGAGATCAGGCGGAACATCGTGGTTTCCTGCGCGCCGAGCGCGTTGGCGAGGAAGCGGCGCATATGGTCGTAGACGCCGAATTTCTCCGCATAGGCGGCGACCGTGTCCATGCCGATTTCCTGCGCGATCCGGATCGTCATCAGGTTGCGCGAATGCTCGAGACCGGTGCGCATCGGCGTCGGGCCGTAATACTTGTTCGAGGCGTTCTTCGGGCGCCACATGCCCTGCGGCGTGTTCACCTCGATCGGCGCGTCGACCACGATCGTCTCGGGCGAGAAGCCGGAATCAAGCGCCGCCGCGTAGACGAAGGGTTTGAAGTTCGAGCCCGGCTGGCGCATCGCCTGCGTCGCGCGGTTATAGACCGAAGCCTGATAGGAGAAGCCGCCCTGCATCGCCAACACGCGGCCGGTATTCACGTCCATCGCCATGAAGGCGCCTTCGACCTTCGGCACCTGGCGCAGCGTCCAGCGGATGAAGGAGCCGTCGCTATCGCTCGTCATCGCACGGACCTCGACCACGTCGCCGGTCTCCAAAAGGTCCTGCGCCTGCTTCGCGCGCGGGCCGAGCTTGCCGTCCTCTTTCAGCTTGCGCGCCCAGGTCACGTCTTCCGGCGGAATCCAGTGGCCGTCTTTGTCTTCCTCGATACCCTCGATGCCGATCCGGGCCGAGCCGCCCTCGAAGCCCAGCACCACGGCCGGGTGCCATCCCTCGATGTCGCGCGGCGCCTTCGCGGTCGAGACATCGTCGAGCGCGGCGCGCCAATCGGCTTCTTTCTTCAGCTTGTCCTCGGCGATCTTCGCGCCGGTGCCGCGCCAGACGCCCTGCTCGCGGTCATATTTCTCCAGCGCGTGCTGCAGCGCCTTCGTCGCATGGGACTGAAGATCGGGGTTCACGGTCGCGCGGATGGTCAGGCCACCGCCGAAGAATTCCTCTTCGCCAAAGCTTTTCGACAGCTGGCGGCGGATTTCGTCGGTGAAATAGTCGCGCGGCGGAAGCTGCGCGCGGAACGGGGCGTAATCGCCGTTCTGCACGGATTTCAGCGGCTTGTTCTGCTCCGCTTCCATCGTCGCCTTGTCGATGCGGCCATCCTCGTACATCCGGCGCAGCACATAGTTGCGGCGATCCACGGCGGTTTTGTAGTCGCGCACGGGATGCAGATCGGCGGGCTTCTTCGGCAGCGCCGCGAGATAGGCGGCCTCGCTCACCGTCAGATCGGCGAGCGGCTTGTTGAAATAGGTCTGCGCCGCGGCAGCGACCCCGTAGGAGTTTTGGCCGAGATAAATCTCGTTGAGATAGAGCTCGAGGATACGGTCCTTGCTCAGCACATGTTCGATGCGCGAGGACAGGATCAGTTCCTTGATCTTGCGCTCCACCGAGCGGTCCGAGGACAGAAGCAGGTTCTTCGTCACCTGTTGGGTGATCGTCGAGGCCCCGCGCACGTCGCGCCCGCCCGATTTCACGGCGGTGAACATCGCCGCGGCGATCCCGCGCGGGTCGAAACCGGGGTGGATGTAGAAATTCTTGTCCTCCGCCGAGACGAACGCGCCCTTCACCCGGTCGGGAATGTCGCGGATCGGCACGAAGAGGCGGCGCTGCTCGGCGAATTCGTCAATCAGGCGGCCGTCGCCGTTATAGATGCGCGAGATGGTCTTGGGGCGGTATTGCGCAAGCTGGTCGTAGCTCGGCAGATCGCGCGAATAGATCCAGAAGATCGCCCCGATGGTGAGCGCCGCAAAGAACAGCCCGGTCACAACCCAGGAAAACACGCCGCCGATCGAGCCGAGAATGAAACGGATCACAGATACACCCCTTGCCTCGGGGCAGTTTACCCCATCGCGCCAGCCTATACATCGCGCCTTCGTGACGGTCAAAGTAATGTGCGCTCACGCTTCCGAGAAGACGCCGCGTGGTCATAATCTCGCCGAATGGGCGGATGACCGCGCGTCAGACCTGGAAAAACACGCGATTACTGGCGCAAAAGCTTCGCCTCGGCGGCATCGGCCTGCGCCCAGGTCTCGACACCCTTGGTGATCGCCGCAGCCATCCGGGCGCGCCAGTCGGGGTCTTTGAGCCGCGCCCGATCGGCAGGCGACGACAGGAAACCCAGCTCCACGAGGACGGACGGAATATCGGGCGATTTCAGCACCGAGAAATTCGCGCCCTGCACCGGGCGTTTGTGCATATGCAGCCCCGCTCCCTTGATCGCGCCCGCCAGCACCTGCGACAGCCGGACCGAGCGCGGCTGCGTGTCACGCCGCGCCAGATCTACGAGGATATGGGTGATCGCATCGCCCTGCCCGTTCAGATCGACACCTGCAAGGATATCGTCGCGGTCGTGGCGCTGGACCAGCTTGCGCGTGGCCTCGGTTTCGGCGTGATCGTCGAGCCGGTAGATCGTGGAGCCCGTCGCCCGCCCCTCGGCGATGGAATCGGCATGGAGCGAGATGAAGATATCCGCCCCCGCCGCACGCGCGACCGTCACGCGGGTCTCGAGCGGCACGAACACGTCCTGATCGCGCGTCATGACCACCTGCATCCCCGCGCGGCGCATCGCGTCGCGCAGCTGACGCGCGAAGCCGAGCACGATATCGGCCTCATGCGCGCCGCCATCCTCCGCACCCGGATCGATGCCACCATGGCCGGGATCGAGCACGACCTTCAGCGGCCGCGTCCCATCCTGACGGCGGTGCGGCGCGGGTGTCGGCGCGGGCTGCGGCAAGTCCCAGAGCGCGGAATCGGCTGCCCCCTTGCGCGGGGTGAACTTGGCAGCGGGCACTTTCTTTAGAGTCAGCGCGATTTGCGGGTCGCCCTTGGTGCGCTCTTCGGAGCTCACGAGGCGCATCGGATGGGCCAGCTCGGCCACCATCCGCGACCAGCCGGGCCGGAACTTGCCCCAGCGCAGACCTTTGATCGCATCGCTGCCTTTCAGCAGATTTTCAGGTGGGTTGGCCCCGAAATTCAACTCGCGGAAGTCGATGACCAGCCGGTAGGGATCGGCCAGCAGAAAGGCGCGATACGGCACCGGCTGGCTGATCCCGAGCGTGATCGCGAGCTTGTCGCCGCTTTGCGCGATCTGGCTGCGCGCGGGTGCGTATTGCGCCAAGGCCGACAGATCCTGAGCCCGCGCAGGCAGAACCAGCGCGAGAGACATCGCGAGAAGAAGAATGAACCGCCCGATCATACGCGCCCCGTTTTTATGCGCTTTCGTTTTGCGGGCACTATAGCGATCGGGTTCGCGCGGAGCAAAGGGCGAATGGGGCCGCCCTTGGCAGGGGCGACCAGCCCGGGCCGCGCCCGACCCTCCCCAATGGCAGGGCGCAATGGCGATGTCACCTCGAGCACGACCAACTTGCGGGCCTGCGGGATAAAGCGCCCGGCCACCCACGATACGACGCGCCCACCCAAGGGTCGGGCGCACCCCTCATCGCAACCTCAGCGGTTCTCCATGAAGCTCCGCAGCCGTTTGATCCCCTCCGCCACCCGCTCGGGGCTTTGCGCGTAGGAGAAGCGGATGGTCTGGGCGCCGCGATGGGGGTCGAAATCCATCCCCGGCGTGACCGCCACCCCGACGCTCTCGAGGATTTCCGCGGCGAAAGCGGCGCTATCCTCGGTCAGCTCCGACACATCGGCATAGAGGTAGAACGCCCCGTCGGGCGGCGCGATCCGGGTGAAGCCCATCTTCGGCAGCTCTTCGAGCAGCATCTGCCGGCTCTGCCCGTAGCGCGCGACATTCTCGGCCATCTCGTCGAGGCTCTCGAGCGCGCCCAAGGCTGCAACCTGACTCGCATGAGGGGCGCAGATGAACATGTGCTGCGCGAGACGCTCCACGGTGCGCAGATGGCTTTCCGGCACCACCATCCAGCCCACGCGCCAGCCCGTCATCGAGAAATATTTCGAGAAGGAATTGATCACGAAGACGTCGTCGCTGATCTCCAGCGCCGAGACCGCACGGCCCTCATAATGCAGCCCGTGATAGATCTCGTCCGAGATGAAAGCGATGTCGCGGGCCTGACAATGCTCGATCAGCGCCTGCAGCTCCGGCTTGCCCAGCATCGTGCCTGACGGGTTGCCCGGCGAGGCCACGATCAGCCCGGCCAGATCGTCCGGGATTTCCTCGGGCGTCGGCTGGTAGCGGTTTTGCGCCTCGGTCGGAATGCCCACCGGCTCGATCGAGAGCGCCTTGAGGATCTGGCGGTAGCTCGGATAGCCCGGCTCGCCCAGACCCACCTTGTCGCCGACGTCGAACAGCGCCGTGAAAGCCAGCTGGAACGCCCCGGAAGATCCCGAAGTGATGACCACGCGCGCGGGATCCAGATCGATGTCGTACCAACGCTTGTAGAGCTTCGCGATCCCCTCGCGCAGATAGGGCAGCCCCAGCGCAACGGTGTAGCCCATCGGCTGGCTCTCCAGCGCCTCGGCCAGACGGCGCTTGGCGGCTTTGGGTGCGGAGGTGCCCGGCTGGCCCACTTCCATGTGCACGATGTCGCGGCCCGCAGCCTCCGCCTCGGCTGCCATGCGCAGCACATCCATCGCGATGAACGGTTCCACCTGCCCGCGTTTCGACTGCCGCATCCTGCCAACTCCTTGCCGCTTGAGATTTCGCCCAAGGGGTTAGGCCGAAGCCGCCCGAGCGTCAATGCGCCCGCATTTCGCCCTGCGCGATAACGCCCACTTGATCCCGCGCGTCCGAGCGGTCAGTTTGCTTGCGAACCAACAGGACCCGATCCAAAGGAAATGCCCATGCTCCGCACGCTTCTGGCCGCGACCGCCTTCGCCGCGCTCGCCACGGCCGCCCCGCTCACCCCGGCAGCCGCCCAGGATTTCGACTTCGCCAATATGTCCGACAGCCAGAAATCCGCATTCGGCGACGCCGTGCGCGAATATCTGATGGCGAACCCGCAGGTTCTGGTCGAGGCGATCAACGAGCTGGAGGCCAAGCAACAGGCCCAGCAGGCCGACAATGACAAGAAGCTCATCCAGACCAATGCGAAGGACATCTTCGAGGACGGTCACAGCTGGGTCGGCGGCAATCCCGACGGTGACATTACCATGGTCGAGTTCATGGATTACAAATGCACCTACTGCAAGAAAGCCTATAGCGAGGTCTCGGACCTGATCTCGAAGGACGGCAATATCCGCTTCATCGTCAAGGAATTCCCGATCCTCGGCCAGCAATCCGAACTGGCGGCGCGCTTCGCGGTGGCGACGAAGCAGATCAACGGCGACGACGCCTATGCGAAGATGCACGACACGCTGATGACCGCGCGGGGCGACCTGACCGTCGAGAGCCTGAGCCAGATCGCGAAGGATCAGGGTCTCGATCCGCAGCCGATCCTGAAGCAGATGAACGACGACTCGGTCACCGAGGTTCTGCGCCAGAACTACCAGCTGGCACAGCGCATGGCGATTTCGGGCACCCCGGCTTTCGTGATCGGCGGCCAAATGCTGCGCGGCTATGCCCCCGAAGCCGCGATGGCGAAAATGGTCGCCGAAGAGCGCCAATCCGAGTGATCCGCACCTGAAGAACGCCGTGCAAAGCCTTCTTCAGGTTAATTTTTCGAGATTGTCAGCGCCGCCCGATTCGATCACGATCCGGGCGGCGTTTTCCTGTCGTTTACCGTGACTCTCCAAAGCTTTTTCGCGTTAGACGGTCCTCGGTGGATCGCGCATCGCGGCGGCGCACCAGCGCCAGCAAGGTAAAAATGCCCCCCCCATAAAAGAACCGGCGCGATGACGCGCCGGCTCTCATGTCGCATTCCGTCTCGGGGCCTTACGAGGCCGGGACGACGTAGACGATCGCGCGATTGTCGGGATTCACGAAGACCGTGCGGTCGTTGATGTTGCCGTAGGCATAGGTGCTGTCGGGCACCGGCGTCAGCGTCACCACGTCCGGGACGACCTTGCCGGTCGCAACCTCGCCTTTCAGATAGACCGGTGCGACAGGGTGCTTCTCGACCCAGGTGATCGTGGTGGGTTCGGGCTTGGCGGCAGCGCCGACACCTGCGGCACCGACGAGCGCGCCGACCACGGCCCCCACGGGACCGCCCACGGCCGCGCCGGCTGCACCACCCGCGGCAGCACCGGTCAGCGCCGCGGCACCCTGAGCGTCCTTGTTGGCGTTATCGCCCGGGACCTGAATCTGGTTCACCGTCACCGATTGCGGGTTCGTCGACAGAAGCGCCATCTGGCCGTCGACCATCACACCCAGCTGGCTGGCAGGGGCATAGCCGTTCATGCCGTCATAGGTAACCTGGCAGATCGTGCCGTCGGGCAGGCAGCCTTCGACCGGAATGGTCGAGCCGGCCATCACGGTCGCAACGGTTTTCGACGAGGCTTCGACCCCGGCATGGATCGTCACGTCGCCCTGCGCCGTCGCCATAAGCGGCGGGCTGGTTTCAGCAAAAGCGGTGCCGGCGATCATCGTGGTGCTGGCAGCAGCAGCGAGAATAGTAGCGAGTTTGCGGGTCATTGGACTTACCTCCGTTATTACCCTGACCGTCATCAGCGACGGCCTCTCTCCGTTTGTGGAGAGGGAAATGTGGAGGGGGCCAAATCGTTCCGCGCCCACCTCATCACGCCAGCGTGAGGTGGGGCGAATTCAGGAGGCCGGAGGCGCTTTTCCGCTTACTCGGCGGCAGCTTTCTCGGCTTCGATCTCTGCCGATTTTTTCTCAACCAATTCAACGATATGGTCGATCATGTCCGCGTTGGACTGCTTGTGATCCTGCTTGCCGGCCATGTAAACCATGCCCGATCCGGCCCCGCCGCCGGTAAAGCCGATATCGGTCATCAGCGCTTCGCCGGGACCATTCACGACGCAGCCGATGATCGACAGCGAGATCGGCGTCTTGATGTGTTCGAGCCGTTGCTCGAGCTCTGCGACGGTCGCGATCACGTCGAACCCTTGCCGCGCGCAGGACGGGCAGGAGATGATCTGCACGCCGCGGGTGCGAAGCCCGAGCGATTTCAGGATCTCGAAACCGACCTTCACCTCTTCGACCGGATCGGCCGAGAGCGAGACGCGCAGCGTGTCGCCAATGCCCATCCACAGCAGGTTGCCCAGCCCGATCGCGGATTTCACCGTGCCGGAGGTCAGGCCGCCCGCCTCGGTGATGCCAAGGTGGATCGGCGCGTCGGTGGCCTCGGCGATGCCCTGGTAGGCTGCGGCGGCGAGGAACACGTCCGACGCCTTCACCGAAATCTTGTATTCGCGGAAATCGTGATCCTCGAGAATGCGGATATGGTCCATAGCGCTCTCGACCATCGCCTCGGGGCACGGCTCGCCGTATTTCTCCAGCAGGTGCCTCTCGAGAGAGCCCGCATTCACGCCGATCCGGATCGAACAGCCGTGATCCTTGGCGGCGCGCACGACCTCGGCCACGCGCTTCTCATCACCGATATTGCCGGGATTGATGCGCAGGCAGGCCGCCCCCGCCTCCGCCGCTTCGATCGCGCGTTTGTAGTGGAAATGGATGTCGGCAACGATCGGCACCGGGCTCTCGCGGCAAATCTCGCGCAGGGCGCGGGTGCTCGATTCATCCGGGGTCGAGACACGCACGATATCCGCGCCGACATCGGCCGCGCGGATCACCTGATCGAGCGTCGCGCGCACGTCCGAGCTGTCGGTATTGGTCATCGTCTGCACCGAGATCGGCGCATCGCCCCCGACTGGGACATTGCCGACCATGATCTGACGGGACTTGCGGCGATAGATATTGCGCCACGGGCGGACCGGGTTGAGAGACATGCAAACGCTCCTTCGAGACCTCGGCTCCTGATACGCCAAGGCCCGCTGCGGTGCAACGGGCCGGGGCGGATCGTGATCTGCGGATTATTGCTGGTCGGTTGCGGCCTGCTTCGCGGCATCGCCCGCATCGGCCACGGCGATCATCTTCGCGAGGTCCTTGTCCTGCGAGAGATTGGCGACCGGATAGGTCTCGTCGAGCGCGGCCGAAGACAGCTTGATGTTCTTGGTGACCTGGCCGCGCTTGCCGACCGGGCCATGCGTCACGCCGTTGACCGCGAAATAGATCGCGCCGGATTCACCCGTGCGCATCGTCGGCGGCTCTTCGAGCTTGGGCAGCACGTAGCGTTCGCCCGCATCCATGACCTTCTCGAACAGCGTCGCGCCATCGGCGGATTTGATCCGCACCCAGGAGGGGCGCACGGCCAGCACGACGACGTCGGGCTGATCGGCTTCGAGCGCCTTGGCGACGGCGGATTGGATGTTGTTCTCGGGGCCCGCCGCGGAGGCGAGCTGCGTGCCTTTGGGCGCATCGTTGTTCTGCGCCAGACCGATCAGATTGGGCGTCAGGCCCGGAGCGGCTGCGCCCACCCCCTGCCCGGCCAGCGCGCCGGTCGCATTGGGGTCGATCGAGGCGATCGGCCCGTCACGCGAGACCAGCACCGGCGCGTCGAGCGCGGCCGGGCGGTAGATGCGTGCGGAGCGCTCGGGCTGGTTGACCTCGGGCAGCGTGTCATCGGCCTGCGCCATCTCCGGCCCGTCCTTGACCGAGTCGAGCGGGTCGAGATCGGCCATCACGCCGGGCGCCTGATCCACCGGGGTCAGCTGCACGCGCTGCACTTCCTGCAGCACGGTCCAGCCGCCATAGCCGATCCCGCCACCGATCAGCGCCAGCACGAAAAGCGCACCGACCGCGCGCGGTTCGATCTTGCTCCAGATCGATTCCTTGCGGGGAATGAAAGCGGGATTGGCGAGCGCCTCGGCCATGTCCTTCGGGTCGCGCTGCGGCTTGGGGCCGGAGGCGGCCTCCGACATGCCGTGGGCGGGCGAATAGCCAGCCTCGTTGCAGAAGCGCTGGAACGACCATTCCGGGTCGAGACCGAGGTAACGTGCATAGGAGCGCACATAGCCCGCGATGAAGGAGGGCGTGTCGAAAGCTTCCACATCGCAGGCTTCAATGGCCGCGATATAGGCTGCCTTGATCCGGAGTTCGCGCTGAACATCAAGAAGAGATTTGGCGAGCGTCGCCCGTTCGCCGCGCATCACATCGCCAAGACGAAGTTCGAAATCGTCAAACCCTTTGGGTTTGACTTCGTCCTCCGTCGAAGGTTTAGCCCTTCGCCCGATCATGCTGCCTGTCCCTGCCGTTTTCCCGCCTGCGTCGATTCGGAGCCAATAGCCCCTTCGATTAACAAAGGCTTATCACAAGCAAGCGAGCCGCGCACGCGCCTATGTCGCTCAGGCGCTCGCTTCGGCGCGATTTAGCTCACAGCGCGCCCAAAGCGCATCCATGCCCTTGACCAGAGCGTCAATCATACCGGTGTCGTGCACCGGCGAGGGCGTGAAGCGCAGACGTTCGGTCCCGCGCGGGACGGTCGGGAAGTTGATCGGCTGGACATAGACGCCGAACTCGTCGAGCAGCATGTCCGACAAGGCCTTGGTATGCTTGGGATCTCCGATGATCACGGGCACGATATGCGAGCCGTGGTCGATGATCGGCATCCCCATGCCCTTCAGGCGCATCTTGAGAATCTTCGCGTGCAGCTGCTGCTTGTCGCGCAGCTCCTGACCGCCCTCGCCTTTCAGGAAAGCGATCGACGCGGCAGCACCAGCCGCGACCGCCGGCGGGATCGAAGTGGTGAAGATGAAGCCCGGCGCATAGGAGCGCACCGCGTCCACCATCTTGGCCGACGCCGCGATATAGCCGCCGAACACACCGAAAGCTTTACCCAGCGTGCCGTTGAAGATGTCGATCCGGTCCATCTCGCCCAGCTTCTCGGCGATACCGGCCCCGCGCGGGCCATACATGCCGACCGCGTGCACCTCGTCGAGATAGGTCAGCGCGCCGAATTCCTCGGCGAGGTCGCAGATGTCCGAGATCGGGCCGAAATCGCCATCCATCGAATAGACCGACTCGAAAGCGATCAGCTTCGGCGCGGCGGGATCGTCGGCGGCCATCAGTTCGCGCAGATGGGCGACGTCATTGTGGCGGAAGATACGCTTGGCGCCACCGTTGCGGCGGATGCCTTCGATCATCGAGGCGTGGTTCAGCTCGTCCGAATAAATGATCAGGCCGGGGAACAGCTTGGGCAGCGTGCTCAGCGTCGCGTCATTAGCGATATAGGCCGAGGAGAAGACCAGCGCGGCCTCCTTGCCGTGCAGATCGGCGATCTCATGCTCCAGCCGCTTGTGATAGACCGTGGTGCCGGAAATGTTGCGCGTCCCGCCCGAGCCTGCGCCGGTGGCGTCCAGCGCCTCGTGCATCGCCGCCAGCACAGCCGGATGCTGGCCCATGCCCAGGTAGTCGTTGCCGCACCAGATGGTGATGTCCTGCTTCGATCCGTCCGGCTTGGTCCAGACGGCATGGGGGAAATTGCCCTTCTCGCGCTCGATGTCGATGAAGACGCGATAGCGGCCTTCCTCGTGCAGCTTGTCAATCGCCTGATCGAGTGCGCGGTCGTAATCCATCTTATGCTTCCCTTGCATGACTGTTCGCTGGGTCTGCCCTAGAGGGCTCCACAAAGCGCGACATTGATAAATGTCAAATTCCTCTCCCTGAAGCGTAAAAATGTCGCAGATAGTCATGAAAAGCAAACATTCACTTTTCGCAATTTGTCGCACCCTTGCGTCACCCCCTCTGGACAGTCTCGCGCGCGGCCCTAGGCTGTGGCAAAAATAAAGGAGGCCTGCATGGCACTGAACGAGGTTCTCACCGAAATCGACAATGGTCTGGACGCCGCGATGGAGCGGCTGTTCGAGTTGCTGAAAATCCGCTCGATCTCGACCGATCCGGCCTATCGCGAAGAGACCCACGAAGCCGCGGAATGGCTCGTCAAGGAGTTGAAATCGCTTGGCTTCGACGCGGAGCTGCGCCCGACCACGGGCCATCCGATGGTGGTCGCGCATTCCAAGGGCGACGGCCCGCGCCTGCTGTTCTATGGCCACTACGACGTGCAGCCGGTGGACCCGCTGGAGCTGTGGGACACGCCCCCCTTCGAGCCGCGCATCGAGGACACCGAGAACGGCCGCGTCATCCGTGGCCGCGGGGCCTCCGACGACAAGGGTCAGCTGATGACCTTCATCGAGACCTGCCGCGCCTACAAGGCCGTGAACGGCGAATTGCCTGGCAATCTCGTGATCTTTCTTGAAGGCGAGGAAGAATCGGGCTCTCCCTCGCTGGTGCCCTTCCTCGAGAACAACCGCGAGGAACTGACCTGCGATCTGGCGCTGATCTGCGACACCTCGATGGTCTCCCCCGGCGTGCCCTCGATTGCGGGCAGCCTGCGCGGGATGCTGAAGGACGAATTCACCCTGCACGGTCCGCGCATCGACCTGCATTCGGGCCATTACGGCGGCCCCGCGCTGAACCCGCTGCGCGAGATTTCCAAGCTGATCGCGAGCTTCCATGACGACAAGGGCCGCGTAGCCGTCGAGGGCTTCTACGAAGGCGTTCATGAAGTGCCTCAGGAGCAGCTCGAGGCCTGGAAGACCTGCGGCTTCGACGAGGAGGAATACCTTCACCACGCCGGGATGACGGTGCCGCACGGCGAAGAGGGTTACACGACGCTGGAGCAGCAATGGGCACGTCCGACGCTGGAGATCAACGGTCTCTGGGGCGGTTATCAGGGCGCGGGCTCGAAGACCGTGATTCCGGCCGAGGCGCATTGCAAGATCACCTGCCGCCTGGTGGGCGACATGGACCCCGCCCATGTGCGCAAGGTTCTGCGTAAACATGTCGAGGACCGCCTGCCCGTCGATGCGCGCATCACCTGGGACAACGATCTCGATGGCGCGCCGGCCTCCGTCATGGACACCTCGCGCCCGGAATTCGAAGCCGCGCGCCAGGCACTGAGCGACGAATGGAACCGCGAGGCGGTGATCGTCGGCATGGGCGGCTCGATCCCGATCGGCTATTACTTCAAGTCGATCCTCGGCATGGATGCGATGCTCGTCGGGTTCGCCAATGACGACGACGCGATCCACTCGCCGAACGAGAAATACGACGTCAAAAGCTTCCACAAGGGGATCCGCTCCTGGGCGCGGATTCTCGACCGGATTGCGAAATAAGCCTGCGGCGAGGGCTTCGCGGCCCTCGCACAGCCGCGCTTCAGTCACCGGCCATTCGCCTCTCGCGAATGGCCGGAACCGTTTCAACTCCCGGATCGCGCCGGAGGCGGCCTCTACTGCCCGTCCCGCGCCGCCTGCACCGCCTGCATCCGCTCGGGCCATGTCGAGCGGATGAAGCCGAGGATGTCGAGGATTTCCGCATCGCTCAGCGTTCCGCCGAAACCCGGCATCCCACTCGGGAAATCGGCGACCCCACGCGCGGCCAAAGCTACCGCCCCACCCTGCTTGACGTAATCGAACAGCAAGGCGGTCTCGTGGTGCCAAGTGTGGCCGGTGGCATCATGCGGCGGCGCCGGCAGAACCCCATCGGGCCCCGCCTCGCTCCAGTCCGGCTGCCCCTCAAGATCGGCGCCATGACAGCTCGCGCAATGGGTCGCGTAAAGCTGCTTGCCCCGTGCGATATCGCGCCCTTCAAGCGAGCTGGCGCCCGCCGGAGACAGGGCAACGCCCCCTGTGATCGCGAGGCTGAGAAGGAATATCCGCCCCATCACGCCACCTCGATCCAGGATGTCATCCCCGCCGCCGCATGGGCCAGCATGTGACAGTGCAAAAGCCACTTGCCGGGGTTGTCGGCGGTGAAGGCGATCTCGTGGCTGCGCCCCGGGATCGTCAGCACCGTGTCGCGCATCGGGCCGAGGCTTCCATCCTCGCGCAGCTCGCGGAAATGCATTCCGTGCAGGTGCATCGCATGCGGGAAAGCGGTATCGTTGACGAAGCGCAGCCGCACCGGTTCGCCCTGCGACAGCTTCGCGAATGGCGTATCGCCGATTCCGGCCTGACCGGCCAGCGTCCAGAAATTGCCGCTTTGCATCAGGGCCTGCATCCGGTTGCGTGACATTCGGCCCATCGCGCCGCCCTCGATCTTCATCTCCAGCGGACGGGCCTGTGTCAGATCGGGCGGGTCCATGTTCGGATTGGGCGGCAGGGCCGCAGGCGGATCGCGCCGCGTTCGGCTGGCCTCGCCCGAGATCGCGAAGCCGACCTGACGCTGCCATTGCTGATCATTGCCGAGCCGCTCGATCGCGGCCTCGGCGCCATCGCTGGTCACGTCTACGATCAGGTCCACGCGCTGCGCAGGCGCGAGCACCAGTTCCTCGGGAATAGCCTCCGGCGCGGGCAGCGGCATCCCGTCGAGCGCCACCTGCCAGCCCGAAAGCCCGGTCAGGCGCAGCACGAAAATCCGCGCATTGGCGGCATTGATCAGCCGCAGGCGTAGCCGTTCATGGCGCTTCGCCGTCAGGGTCAGGGCGTAATGCCCGTTGGTGCCCACGAGATTGCCGAAACGCCCGCCGTGGCTGAGGTCCATCGGATGGGTGAAATCCGGCTCCAGCTGCGCAGTATCGGGGTCGAGCAGCCAATCGTCGAGCAACAGCACCTCGTCGCGATCGACATCCGGCGCCTCCGGCTCCTCGACGATCAGCGCACCGGAGAGACCCCGCGCGACCTGCTCCATCGACTTGGTATGCGCGTGATACCAATAGGTGCCCGCGTCCGGCACACGGAAATCATAGTCGAAGGTCTGGCCGGGCGGCACCGCGTCCTGCGTAAGCCCGGCCACGCCATCCATCGCGTTGTCTATGCGGATGCCGTGCCAATGCACCGAGCTTGGCACGGCGAGCTTGTTGACGAAGCGGCGTTGCAGCCGCACGCCTTGGGCCACCCGAAGCTCCGGCCCCGGCAGCGTGCCGTCATAGGACCAGACCTCGGTCTGCGGATAGCCCTCGGGGGCGATCTGGGCCTTGGCCACCTGTGCGGTGAGCAGCGTCGGGGCGGTGGCCGCCCCTCCTGCACGCGCGGTCAGCGCAGACGCACCCATCCCGGCGAGTACGGCACGGCGGGTCAGTTGGAAGTTCCGCATCTCACTCGATCCCGTTCGCGCGCTGCAATTCGCGTACGTAAGCGACGATATTCGCGACATCGCCGCGGGTCAGGCCCTCTTGCGGGGGCATGTTGCCGAAGCGCCAATGATGCGCCCGTACCCCGGTCTGAACGGCGGCCTGAAAGGCCATGTCGCCGTGATGGGAGGGTTCGTAGATCTTGTGCACGAGGGGCGGGCCGAAGCCCATCTTGCCCGTGGCATTCGCGCCATGACAGGCGGCGCATGTCGCATCAAATGCGCGCTTGCCCATCTGGGCCTGCTCGGAGAGCGTGTTCGGCAGGGAGACAGAGACAAGCGGTTCGCCCCGTGCGGGCGCAGCCTCCGCCTCGGTCGCGGTGTCGGGCTGCAGAACGAGCCAGCCGCCCGCAGCGAGGGCCGCGACGACAACGGCAGAAAGTATGTAGCGTTTCATCAGGGTATCCTGTTCGATCATGCGTCCTTTGCACGGACGCGACAGACGAGCCCCCTCGGGGGCCAGCGACGGTGTGATCGATCAGATACGGGGCGGAGGAAGATCGAGTTGCGGCTCATGCGCCAAGGGTGCGGGCGTCTCCGCAGGACGGAGCGTCATCGACAGGTCGGCGCGGCTCAGAGAGAATTCCGGCGCATGATCGAGCCCGGCAGAGACCATCATCTGGGCATGGGGACAGGACTGGTCCTGCATCGGTCCCGCATCGTGATGGGTGTCGGGACAGGCCGAACAGTCGCTCATGGCGACCGTGTCCACCGCGTCCATCGCGCGTGCATGTGTCATCGCGGCAGCGGGCGCGCCCAACTGCGACAGACCGATCAAGCAGACCAGTGCGATCATCACGATATGCAGCGCTTTGCGCATGGCTCTCCCGGCTTCTCCCTGCCCTCTATCTGATGGGCTCTGACGCGGCTGTCAATTCCCGCGCAGTCCCATCAGGTCGTCGAGGATCGCGCAATCGGGCGCATCGTCGCCGTGGCATTGCGCGATCAAATGTTCGAGCCGGGACTCCAACGCAGCGAGCGACGCGATCTTCTCGCGCACCGCTTCGAGGTTTTCCTGCGCCAGCGCGCGCACATCGCGGCTGGCCCGTCCCGCATCGGCGCTCAGCGCAAGAAGGCGGCGACATTCCTCGAGCGAGAACCCAAGGTGACGCGCCTGCGCCAGAAGCCGCAGCTGCTCCACGCAGCTTTCCGAGAAATCCCGGTAGCCATTGGCCCGCCGATCCGGCGAAATCAGGCCGATATCCTCGTAATAGCGGATTGTTTTGACCGGCAGCCCGGCCTGCGTCGCGGCGGTTCCGATATTCATGAGCGCGTGCCTCCTGCGACACATATAAACCTTCCAGCGGCTGGAGGCAAAAGTCACGCTCGCGTGAGAAATACGGGAACGGCGCCACGCGATCGAAGGTTGGCGTGGAAAGATCAATCAGGCTCTTGACCCTCCAGCTACTGGAAGCCCTATCTGATGGGGCGAAGTTGCCGAAAGGATGAACGGATGACACCGCAGCACGCCCATCATACCAAGGAAACCACCGACGCAATCACGCGCGATCCGGTTTGCGGCATGACGGTCGACCCGAATGCCGACAAACCCAGCGCCGAGCATGACGGGCACCTGTACCATTTCTGCTCGCAGGGCTGTCACGACAAGTTCGTGGCCAAACCGAATGACTACATCAAGGCGACCGACCCTGTCTGCGGCATGTCGGTCGAGCGCGCGACGGCGAAGCACATGGCCAAGCTCGATGGCGAGCGATTTTATTTCTGCTCCGAAGGCTGTCAGCACAAGTTCGAGGCCCGGCCCGAGGATTATCTGGGCGCGCGCCCGGCGGCGAAGCCGATGCCCGAGGGCACGCAATATACCTGCCCGATGCATCCCGAGATCGTGCAGGATCATCCCGGAGATTGCCCGAAATGCGGCATGGCGCTGGAGCCGATGAGCCCCACCGCCGATAGCGGCCCGAACCCCGAGCTTGTCGATTTCCGCCGCAGGCTCTGGATCATGGGGCCGCTGGCGGCGGCGGTCTTCGTGCTGGAGATGGGCGCGCATATCGGGCTGCCCGTCGCGGACTGGATCGGGCCGAAAGCCTTCCTCTGGCTGCAATTCGCGCTGGCGACGCCGGTTCTGTGGTTCGCGCGTCCCTTCTTCGTGCGTGGCTGGAAATCGGTGGTGAACGTCTCGCCAAACATGTGGACGCTGATCGCGCTGGGTACGCTCGCGGCCTACCTGTTTTCGCTCGCGGGCCTTCTGCTGCCGGGTATCTTCCCGGCAGAGATGCTCAACGAACACGGGCTTCCCCCGGTCTATTTCGAAGCCTCGGCGGTGATCCTCGTGCTGGTGCTGATCGGCCAGATCATGGAGCTTTCCGCGCGTGAGAAGACCGGAGATGCGATCCGCGCGCTGATGGACCTCGCGCCGAAAACCGCGCGTCGCGTGGGCGAAAACGGTGACGAGGACGTGCCACTCGATCAGGTACAGACGGGCGACAAGCTTCGCGTGCGCCCGGGCGAGACCGTGCCGGTCGATGGCGTGGTCACGGAGGGCTCCTCCGCCATCGACGAGAGCATGATCACGGGCGAGCCGGTCCCGGTCGAGAAAGCCCAGGGCGATGCGGTCACCGGCGGCACGCTGAACAAGCAGGGCAGCTTCGTGATGGAGGCGCAGGCCGTGGGCTCGGAAACCACGCTCTCACGGATCGTCGAGATGGTCGGCAAGGCGCAACGCTCGCGCGCCCCGATCCAAGGCTTGGCCGATCGCGTGGCGCTTTACTTCGTGCCCGCCGTCGTGGCCTGCGCCATCCTCGCCTTCATCGCATGGCTCGCCTTCGGGCCGACCCCGGCCTTGGGCTATGCGACCGTGGCTGCGGTGTCGGTGCTGATCATCGCCTGCCCCTGCGCGCTGGGTCTCGCCACGCCGATGTCGGTGATGGTGGGCACCGGGCGCGGCGCGAGTGCAGGCGTGCTGATCCGCGATGCCGAGGCGCTGGAACGCTTCGCCAAGGTCAACACGCTCATCGTGGACAAGACCGGCACGCTGACCGAGGGCAAGCCCGCGCTGACCGATGTAATCGCGGACGGGGCCTCGGAGGAAGAGGTCAAATCGCTCGCCGCCGCGCTGGAACGCGGATCGGAGCACCCGCTTGCCGAGGCCATCGTGCAAGGCGCGGAAGGTGCGCCCAAACTCGAGGCCGAAGGCTTCGAGGCGGTGACCGGCAAGGGCGTCACGGGCCGCGTCGACGGCGCGCAGATCGCGCTCGGCAATGCGGCCCTGATGAAGCAGATCGGCGCGGATACCTCCGCCCAGTCCGACACGGTCGAGCGTCTGCAATCGGACGGCAAGACGGCGATGTATCTCGCCCGCGACGGTGCAGTGATCGGCGTGATCGCGGTGGCCGACCGGATCAAGGAGACCACCGCGGACGCCATTCGCGCGCTCCACGACGAGGGGCTGCGAATCGTCATGGCCACCGGCGACAGCGAGGGCACCGCGCGGGCCGTCGCACGCGAGCTGGGCATCGACGAGGTCCATGCCGGGGTCTCGCCCGAGGACAAGGCCGCGCTGGTCGACAAGCTGCGCAAGGACGGCGCCTCCATCGCGATGGCCGGTGACGGGGTAAACGACGCGCCTGCGCTGGCGGCCGCCGATGTCGGCATCGCCATGGGCACCGGCGCGGATGTCGCGGTGGAGAGCGCCGGGCTGACGCTGGTCAAGGGCGACCTGACCGGCATCGTCCGGGCACGCCGTCTGGCCGAGGGCGTGATGCGCAACATCCGCCAGAACCTGTTCTTCGCCTTCGCCTACAACACCGCGGGTGTGCCGATCGCGGCGGGCGTGCTCTACCCGGTCTTCGGCCTGCTGCTCTCGCCGGTGATCGCGGCGCTCGCGATGAGCTTCTCGTCGGTCTCGGTGATCGGTAACGCGTTGCGGCTGCGGAGGCTGAAGCTGTGACATTCCCGAAGAAAGATGACAGGGTAACGCAAAACTCCGGAGGACTCATGACACGCTTTCTAAGCATTCTCGCCCTCGTGGCGCTGCCCACCGTCAGCTACGCGCACGGGGATGGCAGCGCGGATGGGGACACGCATGACATGATGTCGGGCGATCACATGATGATGGACGATGCGGAGATGGGCGACCACGCGCATATGGGCGCCGACGAGGACATGCCCGCCCATGACGATCACATGATGCCGGACGAGGCCCATGCCGACGGGCAGATGCCCATGACCGCGCCCGAGCAGATGCCCGGGATGCAGGCAGCGGGCGCGATTACCGAGCCGGGTCAATCCGCTTTCGCGGCGATCCAGGAGATCGTGGCCCATCTGCTCGCCGATCCCGACACGGATTGGAACCGCGTCGATATCGAGGCGCTGCGCCAGCATCTGATCGACATGAACAATGTCACCCTGCACGCCAAGGTCAGCGAGAGCGACATCGAGGGTGGTGCGCGCTTCGAGGCAACCTCGGACGATCCTGCGGTTACCGCCTCCATCCGCGCAATGGTGCCCGCCCATGTCGCGACGATGAACGGTATTCGGGGCTGGGAAATGAGAGCCGAGGAAATCCCCGGCGGCAGCGCGCTCACCGTGACCGGGGCGGATGCGCAGAAAATCCGCGCGCTCGGCTTCATCGGCATCCTGACGGTCGGCGCGCATCATCAGCCGCACCATCTGGCGATGGCGAAGGGCGAGATGACGCAGGGGCATTGAGCCCTCTCAGGTGACACGGAACGCGAAAGGCTGCCGAGGCATCGCCCGGCAGCCTTTTCTTTTGTCCCTCGCGCCTCAGCGCTCGGTCAGCTTCAACTCGATCCGGCGGTTCTGGGCGCGCGCCTCGGGCGTGTCGGCGGTGTTCACCGGGTCGAACTGCGCGAACCCGGCGGCGGCGAGCCGATCCGGCGGGAAGCCGAGGCTGTCCACCATGTATTTCACCACCGAAAGCGCGCGTGCCTGACTCAGTTCCCAGTTATCCTTGAACTCGCCCTGCCCAGACAGCGGCGTGTCGTCGGTATGGCCGTCGACGCGGATGATCCACGGGATATCGCTCGGGATTTCCCCGCGCAGCTGATCGAGCAGCGCTGTGACCTGCTTGATCTGCGCGCGGCCCGCATCCGAGAGCGTGGCCGAAGCCGGCGCGAACAGCACTTCGGAGGAGAAGACGAAGCGGTCGCCTTCCACCTTCACGCCCTGCTTGCCCTTCAGAAGCTGCGACAGCTTGCCGAAGAATTCCGAGCGGTAGTTCTGCAAATCCTTCGCCTTGGCCTCTGCTTCCTTGCGCAGTTTCTCCTGCAGATCGGCACGTTTCTTTTCCTCCGACGCCGCGCGGGCGAGCGCCGCGTTCAGCTGTTGTCCGAGGTTGTCGAGCTGCACCTTGGCCTCGGCATCCTTCTGCTGCGCCTCGTCGAGCACATTCTGAAGCTGCGCAAGCTGGCTGCGCAAAGCCGCGACCTGCTGATTGAGCAGCGCCACCTTCTTCTGCGCGCCCTCCGAGATCGCCTGCTGATCGGCCAGCGCCTTCTGCGCAGTGGCCTTCAGCGCGGCTTGCTTCTCGGCCTCCGAGAGCTGCTTGCCCAGCTGCTTTTCCAGATCGGCCTTCGCGGTCTGCGCGGCGGCGAGCTTGGTCAACGTGTCCTCGGCCTTCTTGCGTGCCTCTTCGAGTTGCAGCGTCATCGCCGCGACCTCGTCGCCCGATTTCGTCAGCTTGTCGCGCAGATCGGCGATGGTTTCCTTGCTCAGCCGGATCTCGTCGGCCTTGGCGCTCGCATCCTGCTGGGCGGCGTTGCGCTCGCCCACGAGTTGCGCGACGCGGGCCTCGAATTCTGTAATCTTCTGTTTCGCATCCGCCAGCGCGGCCTTCCGGTCATCGAGCTGCGAGGTCAGCGTGGCGATCAGCGAATCCTGCTGATCGGCCTTGTCCTTCGCGTTCTCCAGCTCGCCCGTCAGTTGCTGCGTCTTCGTCTGTTGCAGCGACAGCGCCTTGGCGAGGTTCGAGACCTGCTCGTTGAGCTGGATCAGCTCGCCTTCCTTGGTGCTCAGCGTGTCGCGCAGAACCGATTGCACGATCATGAAGATCGACAGCACGAACATCAGGACCAGAAGAAGCGCCGTCATCGCATCGACGAAACCCGGCCAGATGTTGGTCGAGAACCGATTGCCGCCGCGCCGTGCCAGAGCCATAAATTACTCCTCGCGATGCGGTTTGTAGCCGAGGATCGCCCGGGTGAGACCTGCGAAATCATGGCGCAGCTCGGCCATGCTTTCCTGCCGCCCGGCGCTGACTTCCTCGAGCATCCGCATCATCTGCTGATCGATCGAGCGCAGCCGCATCCGGGTCTCCATCAGCGCCTCTGCCTCGGGGGCCCCTTCGGCCGTGCGCTGCGCGAGATGATCGAGCGCGCCGATCAGCCGCTCCTGCCCCTCCGCCATCTGCTGCAGCGCGCCTTGCTGGCGGTTGCGCGCATCCATCTCCGCCGAGAGCCGTTCCGACAGGTCGTGGATCGCGTTCGACAGATGCGCGATGCGCGCCTCGGTCTGCACGCGTCCGGCATCGGAGCGCACGAACAGCGTCTGAATCTGGTCCATCTGCTCGGACATGTGATCGAGGACGCCCGCCACCATAGAGCTTTCGCCATCGCCCCCTTCAAGCGCGGTGAAGGACAGCCGCGTGATCGAAGAAATCCATTCCTCCAGCTCGCGGTAGAAGCGATTCTGACCGTGGCTCGCGAACAGTTCCAGCAAGCCGATCACCAGCGAGCCCGCAAGACCCAGAAGCGACGAGGAGAACGCCGTGCCCATGCCGCCCAGCTGCGCTTCGAGCCCCGTCATCAGATTGTCGAACACGCCGATCGCGCTCTCGCCTTCCTTCGGTGCGAGCGCGCGGATCGTCTCCACCACGGCAGGGACGGTGGTGGCGAGGCCGTAGAACGTCCCCAGAAGGCCGAGGAAAATCAGCAGGCCTGCGATATAACGGGTGATGTCGCGTGCCTCGTCGATCCGGGTCGCGACGGATTCGAGGATCGAGCGGCCGGAGGAGGACGACACCGCGCGGCGCGCCTCGCGCGAGCCCAGAAGGGCTGCGAGCGGCGCCAGCATCGACGGCGCGCGCACCTGCGGACGGCCCGGACGATCGGCGGCGAAGCTCTCGATCCAGTTCACCGCCTTGACCAACTGCACCACCTGCCAGAAGCAGGCGAGGATGCCGAAGACGAAGACCGCGAGGATCACCCCGTTCAGCCAGGGATTGGCGAGGAAAATCGGGAAGATGCGCGAATAGGCGAAGTAGCCTCCCGCAGCGACCAAGCCGAGCACCAGAAGCATCAGGATCACCTGACGCACGGGTTGTGAGAATTGCGGCTCCAGCCGGATCGGCTCTTGCATCATTGCCCCTCTTGCCTGTTTGCGCAGAGCCTAGCGACGGCGCAGCCCTTCGCCAAGGCCTATCGCGACAAGACACGCAGCCGTGCCACCAATGCATCAAGATGGGGGTCGGGAATGCCCAATTCGTGAAGATGCTGGGCAGTATTGAACAGATAATCACGGTTCGGACCGCGCCCGCCGGTGGCAGAGGCGATGATCCGGGCCTGCTCGTCATCGCTGAGGCCTCCGCAATATTGGTCGTGATGGCGGTCGATCACGTAGGTCACGGCGCGCACGCGCCGCCCGTCATCCAGATCGACATCAATTTCTCGTTCCAGATAGGCCGCGGTCACCAGCTCGCGCTCGCGCAGGTAGGTCATGACCTCGTCTTCCTGTCCGGGCTTCACCGCGAAGGCGAGCCCCGCGCAGGCGCCCTGCCCCTCGTCGAGCGCCAGCACCAGTCCCGGCGCCTCGGGCGTGCCGCGATGCACCAGCGAGCGCATGCAGAAGCTGCGCTCCCACCCCGGCGCGCGGGCAAGCATCCGTTCGTCGAAATCGAAGCCGGGGTTCCAGATCAGCGAGCCGTAGCCGAAGACCCAGATCCTGTTGTCGTCGCTCTGGTCCTGCATGGGCTCAGGGCTTACATGGGGTTCACCCGATTTGCAAAGAGGCTACGATGCGCAAACTGATCATTCTGGTGCTGGTCGCGACGCTGGCCTATTGCGGCTACTGGTTCTACGGGGCGCACAAGATCGAGAACGGCGCGCGCGACATGCTCGCACAGGCCCGGCAGGAAGGCTGGGGCGATGCGCAATCGGTCTCGCTGGCGGGCTTCCCCTCGCGCTTCGATCTGACCTTCGACAAGCCGGAACTGAAGGATCGGGGCGGCCTGTGGCGCTGGAGCGCCCCCTTCGCGCAAATCTTCGCGCTGGGATATGAGCCCAACAAGGTGATCGCCTACCTGCCGTCGGGCCAGATGCTGCATCTGGGCGACAAGACCTACCGCCTGACGCAAGACGACATGCGCGCCTCGATGACGGTGGGCTATTCGACCGCGCTGCCGCTGGAAAACGCGGTCGCCGTGGTCGCGTCCCCCGCGCTGACGCCCCAGGGGGCCGCCAAGCCGGAGCTTTCGGCCGATCAGCTGCGCCTCGCCATCGCGCGCAAGGACAAGGCGCAGGGCGCGATCGGCGCCTCGGCCCAAGCCGCCGATCTGGTGATGCCCGCCGCCGCCTATCGTCTGGGCGCGGAAGCCAAGAAACTGAAACTGCCGGCCGATCTGCTCGAGCGGATCGACCCGAAGGGCACGCTGCCCGACACGATCACGCGCCTCCATTTCGACGCGCTCATGGGCACGCGGGAGCCGATCGACCAAAGCGCGCTGGAGGCAGGACTGCCGGGTCTGATGACCTTCGCGATCTCGGACCTGTCGCTGAGCTGGGGCGATAACGACGTCTCGGTCGAGGGCAACCTGACCGTCGATCCCTCTGGCTATCCAGACGGCACGCTGACGATCCGCTCTGCCTCGTGGCGCAACTGGGTCGGCATCGCGCAGGGCATGGGGCTGATCGGAAAGGACGAGGTGAAACTCGTCACCGGGATAGGCGCAATGCTGGCCGCGAAGAACCCCGACGGCGCGCTGGAAGTGCCGCTGATTTTCAAGGACGGGCAGATGAGCCTCGGTCCGGTGCCGCTGGGCCCCGCACCGCAACTGGTCGCGCAACGGCAGTGAAACACGGGGCGGGCAGCAGGGCGCGGACCGCCTGCCCGCGTGCGCCTTACGCGTCTTTCTTCGGCGCGCCGCGGCCGAAATCGGGCGCATCCGTATCCTGACCCGCCTCGATGATGCCGCGACGGATCGCGCGCGTGCGCGTGAAATAGTCGTGCAGCATGTCGCCATCGCCCATGCGGATCGCGCGTTGCAGCATGAACAGCTCCTCGGTGAAGCGGCCGAGGATGTCGAGCGTCGCTTCCTTGTTGGTCAGGAAGACGTCGCGCCACATCGTAGGGTCCGAGGCCGCGATCCGGGTGAAATCGCGAAAACCCGTGGCGGAATATTTGATGACTTCCTCGTGGGTTACACGACGAAGATGATCCGCCACGCCCACCATCGTGTAGGCGATCAGGTGCGGCGTGTGCGACACGACCGAGAGCACGAGATCATGGTGATCGGGCGCCATCTCGTCGGTATTGGCACCCATCGCCTCGACCAGCGTTTTCAACCGGGTCAGCGCCTCGGAGTCGGTGTCTTCGATCGGCGTGAACAGCCACCAGCGATTGGCGAACAGCGTGGCAAAGCCCGAGCGCGGGCCGGATTGCTCGGTCCCCGCCAGCGGGTGGCCGGGGATGAAATGCACACCGTCGGGCATATGCGGGCCGACCGCGTCGATCACCGCGCGCTTGACCGAGCCCACATCGGTGACGGTCGCGCCGGGGGCGAGATGCGCGGCGATCTCTTCGGCGATCTTGTCCATCGCACCGACCGGCACGCAGAGCACAACCAGATCGGCGCCCGCGACCGCCTCGGCGGCGGTCTCGTAGACGGCATCGACCAGCCCGATCTCCAGCGCGGTGTCACGCGTCTCGGCAGAGCGCGCGTGACCGACGATCTCGCCCGCCAGACCCTTTTCGCGCATCGCATGCGCCATCGACGAGGCGATCAGGCCGAGCCCGATCAGCGCGACCCGCTGGTAGAGTTGGCTCATCTGGGCACCTCGATCCCGCCTGCCTTGAAGACGCCGATCAGATGCGCGACGCGGCGGCACGAGGGTTCGTCACCCACGGTGATGCGCAGGCAGTTGGGCAGGTTATAGCCGGCGACCCGGCGCACGATGATGCCTTCGGATTTCAGGTAGGTATCACAATCGGCCGCTTCCTGCTCGGAAGCCAGACGCGCGAGGATGAAGTTCGCCGTGGAAGTATCTGACGGAACGCCTTTTTCCGCCAACGCTTCTGCGAGCCACGCGCGCAGGCGCGTGTTGTCATCGCGGCATTTCGTGACCCAGTCCTGATCGCGCACGGCGGCCTCTGCCGTCTCCTGCTGCGCGGTCGAGAGGTTGAACGGACCACGGATACGGTTGAGCACGTCGATCACTTCGCGCGACCCGTAGCCCCAGCCGACGCGCAGCCCGCCTAGGCCGTAAATCTTCGAGAAGGTCCGCGTCATGAAGACGTTGGGCAGGCGTGTCGCCAGCTCCGCCCCGCCGTCATAGCCTTCGACATATTCTGCATAAGCGCCGTCGATCACCAGCAGCGCGCCTTTCGGCAGGCCCGCGGCCAGCCGCTCCAACTCTGCCAGCTGGATCATCGTGCCGGTCGGGTTGTTCGGATTGGCGAGGAAGACGAGCTTGGTCTTCTTGGTGCAGGCGCTCAGGATCGCATCGACATCGGTCGTGCGGTCGCGCTCTTTCACCTCGATCGGCGTGCCGCCCGCGGCCATGGTCGAGATGCGATACATCAGGAAGCCGTGCTCGGTGAAAATCACCTCGTCGCGCGCGCCGACATAGGCCTGGCACAGGAAGTGGATGATCTCGTCCGAGCCCACCCCGCAGATGATCCGGTCGGGATCGAGCTTGTGCACGTCACCGATGGCCGTGCGCAGCTTGCCGTGGTCGGTCGAGGGGTAACGATGCATCGAATGGGCGCATTTCGCGAAAGCGTCCTTGGCCTTGTCCGAGGGGCCGAACGGGTTCTCGTTCGAGCTGAGCTTCACGGCATCGGTGCGCCCCGCCACATGGGAGGCGCCGCCCTGATAGAGCTCGATGTCCATAATACCGGGCTGGGGGCGAATATGCGTGGTCATTGTGCACTCCTGAATCGTGGCCCGAGTTCTATCCGCCATGGCGCGACAGGGCTAGTGAGAAGATCACCCGCATAGCAGACGCGGCAGGGATGCAACGGATGTCATAGCACGTCGATGAGAGATGTATTGCCCACGGGTGCCGGAGGGCAGCGCCCGACCGCCGGGTGGGCGCGCTTCATTCAGCGGTTGCCCCTTTATCTCACCACATTCGCACGACCTCGCCACGCGCGATGAGGCCGAAGAGCGCCCGCCCGAGGGGGCGGCCGGGCGCTGCCCGGGCCGCTGCGCGGCTGTTCCGGACAAAAGCCCCCCGCCCATCGCCCAAAAGAAAAAGGCCGCGCCCCGGGGGCACGGCCTTTCCAAATGATCGGCGAAGACTGAGAGATCAGTTCTTCGCGTAGAATTCGACCACGAGATTCGGCTCCATCTGAACCGCGAAGGGCACGTCGGACAGGGCCGGGGTGCGCACGAATTTCGCGGTCAGTTTGTTGTGGTCGACTTCGATGTAATCCGGAACGTCACGCTCGGGCGACTGAACGGCTTCGAGAACCAGAGCCATCTGCTTGGACTTCTCGCGGACTTCCACCACGTCGCCTTCTTTCAGGCGATAGGAGGGGATGTTCACTTTCTTGCCGTTCACGAGCACATGGCCGTGGTTCACGAACTGGCGCGCTGCGAAGACGGTCGGGACGAACTTGGCGCGGTAGACCAGCGCGTCGAGGCGGCGCTCGAGCAGACCGATCAGGTTTTCACCGGTGTCGCCCTTCACACGCTCGGCTTCGGCGTAGATGCGGCGGAACTGCTTCTCGGTCAGGTCGCCGTAATGGCCCTTGAGCTTCTGCTTGGCGCGGAGCTGGATACCGAAGTCGGACAGTTTGCCCTTGCGGCGCTGACCGTGCTGGCCGGGGCC
This sequence comes from Thioclava sp. IC9, assembly GCF_002213225.1. Taxonomy (NCBI): domain Bacteria; kingdom Pseudomonadati; phylum Pseudomonadota; class Alphaproteobacteria; order Rhodobacterales; family Paracoccaceae; genus Thioclava; species Thioclava sp. IC9. Next base: position 145,006 of record NZ_NBNX01000001.1, on the reverse strand, counting down.
GTATTCACGACGATTGACGGGCGACTTGGCGCGGCCCCAGATGTTCTCGCCCATGCGGCGGTCGATTTTGTACTTGGCAGACGTGCGTTTGGTCACGGCTGATCTCCTTCTTTAGCGTTTCGAAGGGCGTTGTCCTCCTCCGGGCCTTGCGGCGACCGGCGACAGGTTTCCTCTTGCGAGGTCCACCAACACCAATGAATAACCCCGGCAACTCGCGTTACCGGGATGGCGGGCTTATACATCGGCGCGCGCGGGTGTCAACCACTCCGGGCGAGACGTCCGGGGAACGCGAACGATCCGGCCCGCCAGACTGCCTCTCTGCTCACCTCTCCGCCCACGAGGCGGCCGCCTGCCCGCCCCAGCAAATTTTCCATCAGGCTCCCGACGCTGCGTTCCGTCACGGTTTCGTGAGTAAATTTTGGCTTTCGCCCCCTGTTCAGAGCAACAATTCGCTCCATGATGGCGCTAACGGGGCGCGTGCCGGATGCGCGTCCCGGCGTTGTCCTGCCGGAGGTCGGCACGGGCGGCGCGCGGGAGTGAGGCGTTGCCCGCTCCACCGGGAGGAACCCCATCCGGCCTTAGGAGGATTACAATGAAAAACATTCGTCGCTCGACGTGCGGAACCGCCGCGCGTCTCGCCGGAACCAGCGTTCTCGCGCTCGGCCTGATTGCAGGTGCCGCGCAGGCCCAGAACATCACCGCCGACAGCTTCGGCGCCGACTTCTCGGCCATGAGCCAACTCAAGGACATCGCGTCCAAGGGCAAAGGCAAGGTCGGCGTGCTGCTGCCCGACACCGCCAGCTCCGCCCGCTACACCTCTTTCGACGAGCCCTACCTGAAGAAAGCCTTCGAAGCGGCGGGCCTGTCCTCGGACGACCTGATCATCACCAACGCGCAAGGCTCGGAAGCCGACCAGCTCACGCAGGCGCAGACCGATATCAGCCAGGGCGCGACGGTTCTGCTGATCGACCCGATCTCCTCGGGCGGCGGTGCCGCTGTCGAGAAATACGCGAAAGAGCACGGCGTCGCGGTCATCGACTATGACCGGATCACGCTTGGCGGTTCGCGCGACTACTATATCAGCTTCGACAACGAATATGTCGGCGAGCTGATCGGCAAGGGCATGGAACAGTGCCTGAGCGATTGGAACATCGAGAAGCCGAATATCCTCGTGATGGCGGGCTCCCCCGATGACAACAACGCCACGCTGTTCAAGCAGGGCTACATGAAGGTGCTTCAGCCGAAATTCGACGACGGCAGCTACACCAATGCGGGCGAGCCCGCGGGCACCTGGGACCCGTCTGTCGCACGGACCACCTTCGAGCAGCAGTTCACCGCGCATCAGGACATGAACGCCGTCGTCACCCCGAATGACGACAACGCCAACGCGGTCATCTCCTATCTCAAGACGCTGAACGTGCCGGCGAAAGCCTTCCCGACCACCGGTCAGGACGCGACCGTCACCGGCCTGCAGAACGTGCTCACCGGCTACCAGTGCGGCACCGTCTACAAGCCGATCTATCTCGAAGCCCAGGCGGCAGCGGCACTCGCGCTCTATATGCGTGCCGGTGAAAACCCGCCCGACGGCCTCGTCAACGGCAAGGTCAATGACAGCCAGGGCGGCATGGACGTGCCCTCGATCCTGCTCAAGCCGATCTGGGTCACCCCGGAGAACATGGCCGACACCGTCGTGAAAGACGGCTTCGTCGACACCTCCAAGCTCTGTGCGGGCGACGCGGCTGACGCGTGCAAATCCGCTGGCATCGGGAACTGATAGCTGATGATGGACACGGGCAACGGCACCGGGTCCCAAGCGGAGGATCGCGACGCGATCCTCCGCATTCGGGGTCTGGAAAAGAGTTTCGGCGCAGTGCAGGCGCTCAGCGGGGTCGATTTCGACGTGCGCCCCGGCGAGGTGACGGCACTGGTCGGTGACAATGGCGCGGGCAAATCCGTGCTGACGAAAACCATCGCCGGCATCCATGAAGCCGATGGCGGCGTGATCGAGTGGGAAGGCAACGAGGTCCGCGTCCGCTCGCCGCGCGACAGTGCGGAGCTGGGCATCGAGGTCGTCTATCAGGACCTCGCGCTGTGCGACAATCTCGACGTCGTGCAGAACATGTTCTTGGGTCGCGAGATCCTGACCAACGGGATGCTCGACGAGGACGCGATGGAGCGCGCCGCAGCAGAGACGCTGCAAGGCTTGCGCGTGACCACGCTGCGCTCGATCCGCGCGCCGGTCTCGGCGCTCTCGGGCGGTCAGCGGCAATCGATCGCGGTCGCCAAGGCCGTGATGTGGAATTCCAAACTGGTGATCCTCGACGAGCCCACGGCGGCGCTCGGCGTGGCCCAGACCGGTCAGGTGCTGCAACTCGTGCGTCGCCTCGCCGATCAGGGCCTCGCGGTGGTGATGATCTCGCACAACCTCAACGACGTCTTCGCAGTTTCCGACCGGATCGCGATCCTCCGTCTGGGCGAGATGGTCAGCCAGGGCCCGATCGAGGAATACGACACCCAGCGCGTGGTCGAGCTGATGACCACGGGCAAATCCGACCATGTGGTCGAGCCGGGCGCGATGCGCGCCGCCGCCTCGATCGCGGCAGAGAACGCCAAGGACGTCGCGGCGCAACGCGAGGCATCAGGCGAAAGCGGCCCCTCTGCCGTGGTGGGCGCCACGACCGAGGATCAGAGCTTCTCGAGCTACCTCTCGCGCACCTGGGCGAAGATCAAGGCAGGCGAAAGCGGCGTGCTCCCGGTTCTTCTGGGCTTCGTGCTGATCTCTCTGATCTTCCAGCTGCAGAACCCGAAATTCCTCTCGCCGGGGAACATCGTGAACCTGCTCGTTCAGGGCTCGGTCTTCATGATGATCGGGATGGGACAGGTTTTTGTCCTCTTGCTGGGCGAGATCGACCTGTCGCTCGGCTTCGTGGCCGGGATCGGGGCGACAGTGGCGACACTGCTGGTGGCACCGGGCTCCGACTGGCCCTGGTGGGCGGCGGTTCTGGCAGGTCTGGCCGTGCCGGCGGTTCTGGGCATCTTCCAGGGCTCGCTGATCACGCGCCTGAAACTGCCCTCTTTCGTCGTCACGCTGGCGGGCCTTCTGGGCTTCAACGGTCTGATGATCCAACTGCTGGGCGCCGGGGGGACGATCCCTGTGGCGAGTGACACGATCAACAACTTCGCCAATGGCACGCTGAGCCCGCTGATGGGCTGGCTGATGACCGGCGTCGTGGTTCTCGTCTTCGCGATCCTCACCTTCAGCAAGGATGCGAAACGTCGCAAGAGCGGCCTCGTCGCTCCGCCAATGGGCCTCACCATCGCGAAGATCGCCGCGGCCGTGATCGCGGGTATCGTGCTGGTGACGATCTCGAACATGAACCGCGGCGTCGCGCGCTTCCCGCTCTCGGGGATGCCGTGGGTGATCCCGATCGTCTTCGCGGTGCTGCTGGCATGGTCCTTCCTGCTGGGACGGCTGAAATTCGGCCGCTATGTCCTCGCAATCGGCGGCAATGCCGAGGCTGCGCGCCGGGCGGGCATCAACCTGCGCCTGATCCGGACCGCAGCCTTTACGCTGGCGGCGACGACGGCGGGTCTGGGCGGCATCATCTACGCCTCGCGCCTGCGCTCGATCTCCACCAGCTTCGACGGCGGCACGATCGTGCTCTATGTCGTCGCTACCGCGGTGATCGGGGGCACCTCGCTGTTCGGCGGGCGCGGCCATCCGATCCACGCGATCCTTGGTGGCGTCGTGATCGCGGCGATCGTCAACGGCATGGCGCTTCTGGGTCTGCCGGCGGCGGTGCAGCTGATGGCGACGGCGGCGGTGCTGCTCGCGTCGATCACGGTCGACGTAGTGGTGCGCCGGCGCGGCGAGACGACCCGCTAAGCCAAGCGAAACCCCTTGAAAACGAAACGCGCGCGAGACATCTCGCGCGCGTTTTTCATGGCGACCGACGCTCCTGCCCTGCGCCGACCCGCGCCCCCGCCTGCGCCATCTTCGCCCCACGCGAGGGAAATCGCAAACCACCAGAAATTCCGTCGAAAAACCGCTTGTCTCCCCCCGAGACGATCCCTATACGGGTCCGCGGAGACGTGGCCGAGTGGTCGAAGGCGCTCCCCTGCTAAGGGAGCGACACATACGGGAAAAGGCTCTATAATCAGAGCCATAGAACCTTTCCCCCTTTCAGTTGTCCAAATCATTCCCAAAGTCCCAGCCGTAGGATTTCAGTCGCATCGGTAGATCCGAAGGCGCCAGCTTGGTGTAGCGGAGTGCCGTGTCATGCTTTGCCCAACCTCCGCGGCTCATCAGAAGCTTCATGTCTTTCGTAGCGGCATACGTCCATGTGGCGAACGAATGTCGCAAAGAATGGGGTGTGCATGCCTCCGGGAGGCCGGCTGCCTCTCGCAGTTTCTTGAACTCGCGTCGGATCTGACCGCCACCCTTGTAGCGGAGCGTAAAAGGTTTACCCTCGCGATTGAGGATGATCGGCCCTTTATCCGGCAACGCTTCCATGTGGTCGATTGCCTTCGAGGGGAGATAGACGAGGCGCGTGCTTGCCTGAGTCTTTCCGGCACCCTCCACCTCGCCACGGACCAAGCATTCACGCGTGTTCCAGTTGATGTCTTCAGCAGCCAGAACGAAGCTCTCGCCTGTCCGGCAGCCAGTGCCGAGCAGAAACGCGATGGCAGTGCGGATTCGCCTCTGTGGATCGTCAACGCCATAGCGTTCAGGTGTGCTGGCAACACGCAGAAGATCTTCTGCCTGCTCCGGGGTAAGCCAGAACATCCGACGCGTGTCACAACCCTTCTCGCGCCGCGTTTTCGTCAGGTACTTGTCAAGAGACCGCAAGGGTCCGAGGAAATTGCGCTGGATCGTGCTCTCCACGCAGCCAGGATGGAGCTCTGCAATTGCTCGGGCACGCCACGCTGGGTCGAGAGTCTGACGAAACGTGATCGAGGGCCCGGCGTATTCGAGCAACCTGTCCCAAGGGCGCGGATCCTCAGTGATCTCTTTGAATTCGGTCCCCACGCAGAAGAACGGCTCGTCCCTACGGTCGTCGCCAAAGAATCCGTGAGAAAAATCAAACATCCCGACCTCCCTTCCGCTTCTTTCGCAACTCGGCCACGAAACGTTCGTATTCCGCAGTAACGGCGCTGTTCGGCGAGTTCTTCCGCTGACGGGAACTGTTCGCCGCGCTCTGGCGACGTAGAGCCCTGATCATCGCGATGTTTTCGCGATAGAATAGGTTCTTTCGGCCATGTTTCTCGACGATGCCTTTTGCGTGTGCGTATCGCGCAAGAGTTTTGAACAGCTCACGGCGAGAGATGCCCAGCTCATCTGCGGCTCCCGTGGTCGTCAACGGATACTTGGGGGGCTCCTGGGTTAGAGCATTTCGTTGTCCGGGTGGATAGAAGTTGCCGGACGAAGCCCCGGCAATGAGTTCGAGGTGGTCGTATACCATGGAAAAGTCCCTTTGTTGCGATTGGCGTGACAAAAGGAGCCCCTACCACTCGTCCCTGTAAAGGCGGCACGATAACGATTTTTGAACGACCAAGATCACCATTGATGAACACAAAGTTCGAGCACCGACCTTTTGAAGGGGCTTCAGCGTTCAAGCAGAAGCGCATGCGCAATCTGTCGCTCCAACGGTGCTTTTAGGGCCTTCGGACGGCGCCACCAAGAACCCGTTGTTCGTGACGCCGGGACGGAAAAAACGACCAGGTAATTCGGTCTGCAGGCCCGCCCTCGAAGAGAGACCATCCTTGGAGTGCTTGAGGAACCGATGGTAGCGAGACGCAATATTGGTAAGCCGCCGGCGAGGGGCATATTCTCAGGGCATCACGGGCGCCGATTTTCTGCCCGACATCCACCGAAAACCCCTCCATAAAATCTATGATGGATTGTATTTAGAAATGCTGATGTGCTGCATGGAGTATATGACACATGACGGTGGTTTGATGAAGATTTTTCCGACTTTGGGCTTTATGCTGAGTCTATCAACAATGTGGAAATTTCCGACCGCAAGCCGTCTCGCCCTCATACAGCTCCGAACAAGCCGGTTTGATGATCGATGGTCGATGATCTGCCAATGACAGCTCGCAATCTCAGCGTCTGCGCTGACGGAGGGCGTTCTGCACGATGCAAACACACGATACCGCGATCCTTTTTTGATGATCTTCGAAAAGAGCGCCAGCAGGAATTGGAAATCTACACCCTCGTGTCCAGTCTCTAAGAAAATGATCCCACGCTCCAACAAAATTCCGTGCGGGTGCGGAAAAAACATCCTATTAATTCGAGCGCATGCAGGGACGCCATGCAGCCAACCTTCGGAGGATTAAACGTTTGGCTGCGTTTCCAATGCCTCAACGCGGGGACTGAGTGAAACAGCCGTGCGGTAGCCCCTTTGGGCGGGCTTTCTCCCTTGCAACTCTCGAAATTCATTCAAATGTGCAGCAGTGATTTTCCGATACGTCAGGCGCACTTTTCCTACGAACGCTGTAGGGGTGTTCTTGTCCTCTATGACGCAGCTTCTGGACTCGCTGGCCGACGGTCGAGGATGTTGCAAAGCCCGTCCGGAGAGTTGGCGCCAGAGAGAAAAGAAAATCCGTGATCTTCGCCATGTCTGTGGCCTCCTCCCCCGGAGAAAAGACCCGCACGAGACACGGACGGCCAAGGCTGGGCGGTTACTCCTTGCGAATTGCCCACTCGGGTGAAAGTTGCCGTACTTCGACTACCACAATCGCCCGTCTCGAAGAGATCATTGCGAGCGCAGCCGACGGAAAAAAGCGATCCTGAACAGACCACGCCGAAGGCCCTCCAAGACGCCGAAAGCACCAGCCACTTACCCCTGCTGTCGGCGGCCGATTGGTCCGCATGATGCAACGCGCATTTTTCATCAGCCGTTGCATCTTCGAGAAAAAGCCGGAGGGTAGCCTCCTCGACGTCAAGTGTTTTTTCAGTGGCCGCCAGTTTCTTCGGCGTCACGCCCGTAGCAAACGCAGGAAGTGAGATCCTGGTCCGAGGATACCCCTTCGCTTTTTCCGTGTGTGTTACGGTTAAATGTGGTTCCGCGCTGAGCGCGTTTCCCAGTGAGAGGTCCAGTTTGCGCGAATTTTTCCGGAGGGGCGATCCGTGGATCGTCGACCCAGAAAATCTTCAAAAAAGTGGAGATTTTCTCGAAAAATCCTTTCCTCTATGCGACCGACAGATTTGCACTCCGGTGCACTTGCATGGGCACTCGTTGAGCGGAAGCGACTTCCCCTATTTACCCTCTTTTGGCGAGCGCCAAAGTCGGCCGGGATGATTTGGGGGCGCGCAAATTGTTGCACAATTGCAATACGTCAAGAGAAATATGAAGCCGCCATCATGCGCGAGACGGGTCTGAATGCGGCGAAGAAGTCTCTGACTTAGAATCGCGGAGTTGCAGAACGGGCTCCGCGCTCCAGTCTTCACCCGCCATTGGCAGCATCAAGCAAGATGGCTTCTCCCGGCTGAGCACTCTGTTGGCTGGTATGTTCCATTGCGCCGAGCAATGGTAAACTGCACTTATACCTTGCCGAGTGTGTTTGATCGATGCAGGCGGCATGAGGGTGCCTGACATTGGCCTGTAGTGGTCACGATCGGCCATTTCACTCTCTTGAGGCGGGCAGCTTGGCAAATGCTCGCATTCAAGTTGAATAGCCCCGGATTTCATGGACGCCTTCTTTGCTAATTTTGAGGCAAGGAGGCTATGATAGGCAGCACCAAGCTCAGCGATAGCTTCAGCGAAATGCCATCGCGCAGAGCAGCTCATCCCGTTAGCTCAGTCAAAAAAAAGCGCGGCACCGGCGGGGGCGCCGCACAGGTCTATAGCGCGCTGAGCGGCAGGGGTCAGCTGCCACCGCCGTCCAAGAATTCAATCTCGATGAAGGCGAACTCGAACGCATTGTAATTCACCACGTCATGCCGCGCACCCTTCTCGCGAAAATAGGGAACACCCTTGCGCAACTCTGCGAACCGGGTTTGCCCGCCCGGTTCGCGTAATTCGAGCTGCCCGTCGGCAAGCGGTACCACAACATAGTCATGCTCGTGCAGATGCCAGCCAGTATTGTCCCCCTTGGCAGGGAAGCGCCATTCTGTAACGCGGGTGCGGGCGTTCTCGATCAAGACGCTTCCCACGGCGCTGCCCGCGCTTTTGTCAGCTTCACACATGACGACCTCTCAGCGCCGTGTCCGCGACCGGCAGGATACTCTCGGCCGGCATAGGCCTTCTACTTGCCATGTTGGTCATCCTTTTTTCCCTTGCGTTGTTCCGGGTCAGCCGACTGCCTCGCGGATGGCGGCAATGAGCTCCTTGCGTTCCTTCCGCGCGGCAAGCGCGGCCTCCATGTCCACCTTCACGAATTGCGTCGTCGTGTTCGGCTGCAGTTGTCCAATCAAGTCCATGTCGGCCGAGATCACCGTGCCCAACATGAAATAGCCCCCGCCCGACACCGCATCGCGGTGCAATACGATGGGCTCCTGCCCGCTGGGCACCTGGACCGAGCCGTAGGGATAGCAGGCATCGGTTATGTTGGACGGGTCCGACCCTGCGCTGAACGGCTGTTCGCGAGGCACGAAGTCCAGCGGTCGCCCGCCCTGGAAGCGATATCCCATCCGGTCTGCCTCATTCGCCACTTTCCAAATGTCTTCGAAGAAACGGCGTTGCGACTCTTCAGTGATCCGGTGCCAGTAGAGACCGGGGAGCACCCGAAGCTTCGCCGTTGCGCCGGGCAGGCGCCGGTAATCTTCGGGAACCGAAGTACCGGGGCGGGCCTTGCCGCTGGCCTTCCCCAGCGGGAGCGAGTCGCCCGGCTGAACCGCGCGACCATCCACACCGCCAAGCGCCCCGATGGGATAGGTGGCGCGGCTACCCAGATGTGGCGGCGTGTCGATCCCGCCTGAGATGGCGATATAGGCCCGCGCCCCCGCCTTAAGAAAATCGAAAGACAGCACCTGCCCTTTCTTCACGGAAAGCGCGGTCCAGGTCGGCTGTTGCTCGCCGTCGATACGGGGCGGCAGCTCAGCGCCACAAACGGCGACGGTCGCGTCCTCGGTGAATTCCAACTCCGGCCCGACGAATACGGATTCGAGCCCGGCGGCGTCCTCGGGGTTGCCCACCAGTAGGTTTGCCGTACGCATTGCCAAGCGATCCATCGCCCCGCCCATCGGAATGCCGAGATGGTAATAACCGGGCCGGCCCAAATCTTGAATCGTGGTCATGATGCCGGAGGAGATGACGTTAATCGGCATAGAGGGCCTCCATCAGCTTGGCGTTGGTGCCGTCCATGTCGGCATTGAAATCGTCGAGCGAAAAGACCACGTCCTTCGTTCGCGGCTCGAACCGCCCAGCCTGGACATCTGCGTTAATCGAGTCGTACTCTTCGCGATTGATGGGCCGCCATTTTACGATGTCGCCAGGTTTGAAGAACACCATGAAGTCCCGCAGGTAAGGTGCTTCCTGCTTGGGGTCGAAAATGGTCATCGGCGTGATGCCGAACATCTGGTAACCGCCAGCGCCGCGCACGGAGTAGATGCAGGAAAACGAGCCGCCATATCCAACCGTCTGTTTCGGCGTATCGGTGCGGGGCCGCAGATATTTCGGCACCTGAATCTGCCGCGAGCGATCGACCATCTGGTACAGAAAAGGAAGCCCCGAGACGAAACCCACCATCGAGACAAACCACGGCGCACTGTGATGCGCCTTGATGAACGCTTCTACGCTGTCGAAACCGTTGATGCGCGCGGCGTAGTCAAGATCCGTCCCGTTGGGGTCCTGGTGACGCTCTCGGAACCGCATCAGAGTCTCGTGTGTCCAGGGATCCTGGTAATAGACGGGAACTTCGACGATGCGGGTGTCGAGCTTGGCCTCCTTTTTCTCGGCGGTCTGCTCCATCTCTTTGAGCATATCCATCATTTTCTGTGGATGGATCTTGTCGGGGTCGAACTTGATTTGAAACGAGGCGTTAGCCGGGCAGATCTCGATCACGCCGTCGATATTAGCCTCTCGCACGGCGTTGGTCATCGCCAATGACGTGAAGAACGCCTCGAGCGACATTTCCTCGTCAACCTCGACGAAGACATGCTCATCGCCTCCGAATGTGTATCGGCTCATGTCGTTGTCTCTCCCTGCTTGGTGAGTGTATCGGCGGCATGTTCCAGCCAGAGCTCCAGCCAACGGGTGTGCACCGCGTTGGATTGCACATCCCGATCCTGCGCAAGCGCCGCGAAGAGTGGGGCGGTGGTGGGCAGCCCGTCGATCTCCAGATTGCCGAGAGCCCCCTCGAGGCGAGCGATCGCCCCCGCACGGTCCGGGGCCCAGACTATTAACTTGCCTAAGAGCGAGTCGTAGAAGGGCGGAATCGCATAGCCCTCATAGAGCATGTGGTCGAAGCGGATACCCTCGCCCTTGGGCAGCTTCAGCCGGCTCACCACCCCTGGAAACGGCATGAAAGCATTGGCCGGGTCTTCGGCGTTCAGGCGCACTTCGATGGCGTGCCCCTCCCGGGCGATATCGGCCTGCGTCAGTTCCAGCGGGGCACCTGCGCAGACCCGGATCATAGCGGCCACGAGGTCGGTGTCGCAGATCATCTCGGTCACCGGATGCTCGACCTGGATGCGCGTATTCATCTCGATGAAATGAAACGCACCCGTCAAATCATCGAAAAGGAATTCCACCGTCCCTGCGCCGCGATATCGCACCGAACGGGCCAGCGCGACGGCCGCGTCGCACAAGCGCTTGCGCGTATCGTCATCCAGCGCGGCCGAGGGCGCCTCTTCCCATACCTTCTGCCGCCGGCGCTGAAGTGAACATTCGCGGTCGTAGAAATGCACGACATCGTGGCCGTCGCCCAGCACTTGAACCTCTATGTGCCGGGCGCGTTCGATGACCTTCTCGACGTAGATACCGCCGTCGCCGAAGGCCGATTTTGCTTCGTTCGCGGCTTGAGGCGCGAGTTTGCGGAAGGTCTCGGCGTCGTCGGCGATACGAATGCCTCGGCCGCCGCCGCCAGCCGTCGCCTTGATCATTACCGGGAACCCAACTGCCTCGGCCAGCTCCAGCGCCGCATCCATGTCGGCAATCACGCCGTCGCTACCGGGAACGGTGGACACACCGACCTTGCGCGCCTGTTCCCGAGCCGCAGCCTTGTCGCCCATCAGCCGGATTGTGTCCCCGGACGGACCCACGAATATCAGGCCCGCGGCCTCAACCGCATCTGCAAAGTCGGCGCTTTCCGACAGAAAGCCATAGCCGGGATGGATGGCGTCAGCGCCGCTTTCCTTCGCGGCGGCCAGGATCGCGTCAGTATCCAGATAGGATTTCGCTGCCGCTGGCGGGCCGATTACCTTGACCTCGTCAGCGAGTCGGGCCGCAAGGCTGTCAATGTCGGCTTCGCTGACGACCTGCACGACCTGCAGACCCAGCTCCTTCGCCGCGCGGTTCACCCGGCAGGCAATCTCGCCCCGGTTGGCAATCAGGATCGTCTTAATCGGAAGATCTTCTGCCATGCGTCAATCCAGTTCGGCGATGGTCAGGCCTGCGGTGATGGGCTCGCCATCATCGACAGGGAAAGATGTGATCGTCCCCTCGGCATCGGCCTTGATCTCGTGAAAGGTCTTCATCACCTCGACCAGCGCGATGGTGTCGCCCTTTGTGACCTTGTCGCCCGGCTCCTTGAAGGGCGGCTCGTTCGGCGAGGGCTTGCGATAGAAGGTTCCCGGGATCGGGCTCTTGATTTCGTGTTTCGCCATGTCGTCTCTCCTGTTCTTGTTGGTTGCGACCGATCAGGCCGTTTTGAGTTGCCCCAGCGCTTCGTGCACCGCGCGGGCGATCTCGACCGAATTCGGCGTGTCCGAATGAATGCAAATAGTCTCGGCTTTCACCGGCAGCGTCTTGCCACCCACGGTCGTCAGAGTGCGGTCGCGCACCGCCGCTACAACTCGGCTGGCAGCAAGGTCGGGAGACACCGCTTCGTGCTCACGGGTGATGATGAGCCGCCCCTCGTCATCATAATCGAGATCGGCAAAGAACTCCGGCAGGAAGGTAACGCCGCGCTCGGTATAGACCTTTTCATGCAGAGTGCCGGAAAGTCCCGTAACCGGAACCCCGTAGACGAGCGCCGCGTCGGCCACCGCTTCGGCGATATGCGGCTCGCGCGCCGCCATTCCGTAAAGCGCGCCATGGGGCTTGATATGGCTAAGCGCGACATCCGCCTGCTTTAGGAACGCACTGAGCGCCCCGATTTGGTAAAGGATTATGTTCGCCATTTCCTCGCGCTCGATTTTCATCTCGCGCCGGCCAAAACCGGGCAGATCGGGCAATGAGACATGGGCGCCCACCTTTACCCCGTGGGTCTTGGCCAATGCCACCGTCTGGTGCATATGGCCTGGGTCGGAGGCATGAAACCCGCAGGCCACGTTCGCCTGCGTGATATGGGGCATGATCTCTGCGTCATTGCCCATCCGGTAAAGGCCGAAACTCTCGCCCATGTCACAGTTGATCTCCGCCCGCATGGGCTCTCCTCCTTCATTCCTGCAATCGTACCAGCCGAAGTGGCGTAAGGCGTCTACCGGCCTGGACCGGCATACATCCCCGCGCTCCCGCCGATGCCCGCCGATGATAGCGCCCCTCCTCGGTCGCAGCGGCATGTCACCAAGTATTCCGCTCGAACCTTGCGGCGCCTCGCTGGAAAGTTTAGAGGCCAAGAATAGAAGTTGTAAAATACGAATATCAACGCCAATTTATTAGTTTATTTGATACCACAACACCCATCGCCTGGCGCGCGCCGGTCCAGACCATGGCGGTACATTACTGGCCACTTAGCTAATTTTATTCAATATATTCTTTGTCTTGCCTTGCAGCCCCGCTCCGAAGCATTGCTTGCAGCGCGCCAGCGCAGTGGTTACTTTGAGGAGTTGAAATTCGAAAACAAAAAAGAAGATATTCAAAAAATGAAAGAGCCGTCGCTTCGCCAGATCCGCTACTTCACGGCCGTGGCCAATGCCGGGCAGGTTTCGCGCGCGGCCAAAGAGCTCAATGTCTCGCAATCAGCCCTTACCAACGCGGTGAAACAGCTCGAGGACATTGTGGGCGTTTCTCTTTTCAAGCGTCATGGCGGAGGTGTCACACTGACATACGAAGGCAACATTTTCCTCGATCATGCACTACGGGTCCTGGCGGTGGTAGACGAGGCCGTGCGTTCGCCCAGCCGCAAGCGCGACGATGTCAACGGGCGCCTGCGCCTTGCCATGACCTATACCGTCGCGGGCTATTACATCCCGCCGCATATCGAGCGCTTCCAGCGCGCCTTCCCCGGTGTACAGCTCGAACTGACCGAAGCGCCTCGTGACAGAATCGAGGACGGCCTCGCCTCGGGCAGCTTCGACCTTGCGGTGATGCTGACCTCGAACATCATCGACCAGGAAGGGCTCGAATTCGAAACCCTCATGCAGTCGCGCCGCCGCCTATGGCTGGCGTCGCGCCACCCTCTGCTGTCGCAGAATAACGTCACGCTGGCCGATGTAGCACGCGAACCCTACATCATGCTGACGGTGGACGAGGCCAGCAATACTGCACAGCGATACTGGAACCAGACCGCCTATCGGCCGAACACTGTCTTCAGAACCTCATCGGTCGAGGCTGTTCGCTCATTCGTCGCCGGCGGCATGGGCGTGACGATCCTGTCAGACATGGTCTATCGCCCGTGGTCCCTCGACGGCCGCAGGGTCGAGGTTATCTCCTTGGCCGACAAGGTGCCGACGATGGATGTGGGCCTGGCGTGGCCCGCCAACGTGCCGCTGGGCAGCGCCGCGTCGGCGTTCCGCGAATTCATGCATCTTGGCGACGAAGCCTCGTGACCCGCGCCACCTCCAGCGCCACCGGCATCGACGGGCTGGCGGCGCCGGGGGGGGGGGGGGGGCGTCTGCTCCGTGAGCCAGAGCATCACTCCCAATGCGCAACGGTGCGTCGTTCGAATGTCTCGCGGAACTGTGCCGTCGTCTTAGGCAGCAACTCCCCCGTTTCCCATTCCAGGATCACGGCATAGCGGCGCACCGCGTCGAGCATGTCGATCTCGCCCGCATTGTAGAGCGCGGCGACCTTTTCTGGGTCCATCCGCGCCCATTGCACACGTTCGGCTCGGATTTCGGCGCGAAGCCGGTCGGTGGCCCTCTCGTCGACCTCATACTCGCCGAGGTCGGCATCGATCTGTTTGAGAACGACGCCGTAGTCCCGTGCCGCCCTCTCGATCGAAACATAGTCGTCGATCACGTCGTCACGCACCTTTTCGGGTGCGCGCTCCAGCGGATCGCCGAAGCCGCCGCCGCCGGCCGTGGGGCGTGCGAATTCGTCGCCCGGATGAACCGGGTAATCCGAAAAGACCGAACCGAGCCATTTCCGTTCGCTTTCGCCGTTGCGCCTGATGGTCAGGCCATGAGGCATCGACGGTAGACCGCCTTCGACCCCCCAGACGACAGCGCGCTCACGGTCGCAGATATAGGACATCACCGCATCCTCGCTATCGAGAAGGATCGAAGTTTTCTGCACCCCTGCCCCTCCACGCCACTTTCCCGGGCCCGCACTGTCCCGCAGGATCTGGAATTCTGTCGTGCGCGTAGGATTGACCCGCTCGTTCCCCTCGTTGGGCTGCGACATCAGCCCAGTTCCGAAACACGCCGTCGTCACGTCCGAGCCGTCTTTGCCATTGCGCCCTCCCCAGCCGCCGGGCAGCCATTCATAGAACATGAACATCGGCTTTTCCGGGGAGCGAAGATCACGCCCCCCCGCCAGCAGATATTCCAAGTTGAACGCACAGGCGATAGCGCGTTCGGGCATGATTTGGGACCACATTTCAAAGATGGCGTTCATGATCTTCTCGAACGGCATGAGAAAGCCGGTCACCGCGACAGGCCATTGAGCACTTACGACACTGTTTTCGGGCGCCGAGATGTCGATCATCCGGTAGAACCCACTGTTCAGCGGCAGGTCAGGAAAAAAAGTCTTCATCCCTGCCACCACGGCAGAGAACGTTGCGCCGGGGGCAGAGTTGTAGATCGACGCGATGGTGGCGTGACTGCCGGCGAAGTCATAGTGGATACGATCTCCCTTGATCGTCATCTTGATATGGATTGGTATCATGCCTTCGCCTTGGCCGGGATCGCGGTCGATGAAATCAACCGTTTCCCACGTGCCGTCGGGCAGGGCCGCGATCCGTTGACGGACGGCGCGCTCGACGTAATCCTGAACCTCGTTCATGCCTTGGAGAACCTGACGGCGCCCGTATTTTTGCACCAGCCGCAGGACTTCGCGCTCAGCCACTTGGGTGGCTTGTGCCTGCGAGTGAATATCGCCGATAATCGAGTTTGGGTCACGCGAGTTTGCGGCGATCAGCCCGGCCACATCTTTGCAGAATTCGCCGCCGCGGAAAAGGCGCACGGGCGTGATCCGGACCGCTTCGCGAAACATGTCGCGAGCAGTGACATCGAAGGATCCAGGCACTGAACCGCCAAGATCCGACCAATGCCCGTTGGACTGCGAAAAACCGATCAAGGTGTCATCATCGAAGATGGGGCGCACGAGGCGCACATCGCTGAAATGCGTACCGCCGGCATAGGGATCGTTGATTGCATAGACATCACCGGGCATCATTTCACCATCGAAGGCACGGATCACGTCTTTGCAGGTGAAATGCAGGGTGCCAACATGCACAGCGATGTCCTGGTTGCCCTGCGCGACGGAATTTCCCTCGGCGTCATGGAGTCCGTTCGAAAAGTCCCGGTTATAGATCACAAAGGAATAACATGTGCGCAGCATCTGCTCGGCCATTTGATCGACCGACGTGATGAAGGAGTTTTTCAGAACCTCGAAGGTCACTGGGTCAAGTTGTTCATTGAGCATTTGGTCCATGGGTCAGGCCTTCGTGTGAATGAGAATGTTCATGTAGGCGTCCACCTCGGCGCTCATGCTTGGCGGCACTACGATAGTCGAGTCGAACTGCTCGACGATTGCCGGCCCCGAGAAGGCCGCCCCTGCGCTCAGGCGATCACGGTCGTAGATGGCTGCGTCATGCGCCTTGCCATCGAACCACACCTTGCGATGGCCAATGGGCTCCGGCGTACCAGGGCGCACCTCGTTCTTCGCCGGCTCCGCCTTGGGAACGATCCCAACCGCCTTGACGGCGACGCGAAACAACGAGACGGGCGACGTTTTCAGAGCATAGTTGTATTCGCGCTCATGCGCCTCGTGGAACGCCGCGATCAGCGCCTCTATATCGGTGATCCGGGGCGGCGCCGACACCTCGAGCGAGCGCCACTGCCCTTGATACATCATCTCGACAGAACGCTGCAGCATCATGTCCTTTTCGGCCACACCCTCGCGCTTGAGCTGGACGCGCGCCTCGTCCTCGATGCGCTGGAAAGCGGTCTCCAGGTCCGCCGGCTCGGTCTCGGCCGCGGCCCCCATGAAACTGTCCGAGAAATCGTGTTGGATGTCGACAAGCAAACAGCCGAGCGCGGATGTCACACCCGGATTTGGGGGCACGATCACCGTCGGAATCGACAATTCGCGGGCCACCGCTGCACCATGCAATGCCCCGGCCCCCCCGAAAGCGCACAGGGCGAAGTCTCGCGGGTCGTAACCGCGCGAGATAGACAGCAGCCGGACCGCGTTCGCCATGTTAGCGTTGGCCACACGCACGATCGCCTCGGCCGCCTCGTGAAGCTCCATCTCGAAAGGTGCGCCCACAGTGCTGCGCACCGCCGCTTCAGCGAGCGCAAAATCAAGAGTGATCTTGCCACCCGCAAGCGAACTGCCGAGCCGTCCAAGCACCACGTTCGCATCCGTGTTAGTCGCAGTGGTATTGCCGTTCTTGTAGCAGGCAGGCCCCGGATCAGCTCCAGCCGATTGCGGCCCGTTGCGCAGCGACCCGCCCTCGTCCTTCCAGGCAAGAGACCCGCCACCAGCCCCAATTGTGAGTACCTCGATGGAAGGAAAGCGGATCGGGAAGCCGTATTCGATATACCAATCCTTGGTGATCCGAGACTCGCCCTGGTAGGAGACCGAAACATCGGTAGACGTGCCCCCCATGTCGAAGCCGATGGTGTTTGGGAACCCGCAGAGATTGCCAATGAAACGGCTGGCGATCGCGCCCGCCGCGATGCCCGAACCGGCAAGCCGCGCCGCGAAGTCGCGCACCGCGCGCGTCGTCATCACACCGCCGCCCGTGTGCAGCAACAACAGCTCGCGCGCGTAACCGCCATCTGCCAATTTATCCGCGAGCCGCGAGACGTAGTCGACGACCACTGGCGACACCACCGCATTGGCCATCGTAGTCGAGAACCGCTCATGCTCGAAAATCTCGGGCATGATCTGCGAAGAGATCGAGACGGGCACATCCGGCATCACCTCCTTGAGGATGTCGTGCATGCGCTGTTCGTTGGTTCCGTTGACGTAGGAGTTCATAAAGCAGACCGCGATCGCCGCCACGCCGCGCTTTTTCAACACCTCGGCCACGAGATAGGCGTCCTCCTCGTTCAACGCGCTCAGGATCTCGCCCTCGGCGCTGACCCGTTCGCGCACGGTCAGTCGGTCGCGGCGCGGGATATACGGCTTGGCCACGTCTTTGTAGGTGTCCCACAAGTCTTCCTTGTTGGCGCGCCGTATTTCGACGACATCTCTGAAACCCTCGGTGCAGACCATCGCAGCCCGCGGAAGATTGCGAGTTATCAGCGCATTCGTCGCAACAGTAGTGCCATGCGAGAACATCGAGACATCCGAGAGGTCAATGCGACCCTGCTCGATCCCGTTAATGATCGCTCGCATCGGATCATCGGGGGTGGAGGCGGTCTTCTCAATACGAATCCGGCCTGTCGCCTCGTCCATGATACAGATGTCAGTAAAGGTGCCGCCAACGTCGACGGCGACTCGGGTGTTAGCCATTCTGGTTCCTCCAGGTTTGAGCGGACACGATGGGCCCGTCTGCCGAAGAGGAGTCCTCGGCAGCTTCTTGCTTCATTGACTGGACGTCTTGGTCGACGGGAGAGCGGGCCGGCTCAAGCCGGCACGGCTCGCGCGGCCATTACATTGCCCTGCGGAGGCGTCCCGCCTCCTTACGCGTTTCCGTCGGCGTGCATCCGAACTTCGCCTTGTAATGCCTTGAAAACTGGGCCTGGTCGGCAAAGCCCCAGCGATATGCGATCTCGGCGACGGTTGCGCCCGCTCCCTGGGCGCGCAGCTCTTCCGAGCAACGGGTCAGGCGGCGGTCGCGGATATAGCCGTTGACGGATGGGCCCGCGTCAGAAAAGAGTTGTTGCAGGTAGCGCAAAGAGATTCCACAGGCCCGCGCAACGCTTTGCGGGGACAGGTTCGGATCCTTCAGGTTTGCGCGGATGAACTGCTCGGCTCGGTAAAGATGCGCTGCCCGCACCGTCGATGTAGTGCTGTCGAGTACGCGCTCGTCACTGCGTATCGCAAGACAAAGCATTTCCAGCAGATGGCTTCCGGCCGTCTCGCGCGCCGAATAGTCGAGTTGCTCAATATGGGAAATGGCGGCTCGCATGCTGCTAAGGAAATAGCCGGCCACGCCATGCCGCCCGTCGAAGATAAGCCCGCCCAGCCGCTCGGAGGGGCCGATCCGCGCGCGCACGTTGGCGGAAGGCACCTTCAGCACCCACTGGATATTGCGGCGCGCATGCCAGTATTCATACGGCGCGTCACTGCGCTCGACGATGAAGCTGCCCGGCTTGCAGCAGGTCCGCCTTTGGTTCTGCGAATACTGCACTTCATCGTTTTCCGGGATCGCAATCAGGAGCGAGCTTTCGGTCTCGTTCAGGAAGTGATGACGCTTGCGCTGGTAGAGAACCCCGTCACAATCTATCCGGGACAGCCCGATCACGCCCAGCGACCATTGCTGCATCTCGCCACGGAACGCTTGGCGATCAAGGCATTCCGTGTCGAGGGGAAAATAGGCCTCGGACACCATCTTCTGCCATTTATCGCGTCCGCCCGGCATGGCGGACCCTCCACTACTGATGATCATTTTCTGTCTCTCGTGCCTCTGGATTGAAGGGCCCGACACGTCCCTTAAAGACAGGATAGTGACAGGGCGCGCAGGCGTTCTTGCCGATTTGCGCATAAATTCTTGCAATCCTGCGGCACGTCATCACAGCGCTCCCTTTAGCCAGCGCCCGGGCCACGCATTTGCGCGCTGGTCAAGCGGCGCCCGACCGAACGCCCGACGCTCCAAGCTGGTCCCAGTTGGCAGCACCGCCGTTCAGACGAGACCACCCGCCGCTTCGAAAGCCGCGCGGATCTCGGCATCACCGGCACCGCCCCCGAGCAATGCGCTCAACAGTAAACGCGCCTTGATGGGCGAGAGACTTCCTGCAAAGATTACTCCGGCTTCCTGCAATGTCCGCCCGCCCGAATCTTTACCGTAAACGGGCAGTGTCCGGCCTTCGGCGCAGCGCGAGGCGACAACAACGGGCACACCGGCCTCCGTCAGACGCGCGATACGTTCAGCGAAACCGCTCGGGGCATTCCCCCTGCCGAAAGCGGACAGAACAACGCCAGACTTGCCCGCCGACGCGCAGTAATCGAGGTAATCCGGCGTGCTGCCGAGTCCCAAAAGAATTAGCTCGACCCCTGGATCAAGCATCGGCGCCTCGACATGGGACCGGGCCAGCGAACGGCGATAAAGATATACGGCACCGTCATCAACCTCGCCCAGCTTGCCCAAGCCGGGCGAGCGGAAAGTATCGACACGCGAGCTGTGCGCCTTCGTCACCTCGCGGGCGGCGTGAAGCTCCCCCTCGAAAAGGATAACCGCACCCTGCCCTCGCAGCCCCTCCGAGGCTGCACAGCGGATGGCATCCGCAATGTTACGCGGCCCATCAGTATCGGGCGCGCCCGCATGGCGCTGAGCGCCGGTAAAGACCACGGGCTTGTCCGAACGGACCAGGAGATCGGCGAGAAACGCGCTTTCTTCCATGGTGTCAGTACCGTGCGTGACCACGACCCCGTCCACGGCATCCTCGGCAAGCACCTCGCCAATCCGGGTGCACAGACGATGCACAGTTTCCAGGTCCAACGCATAGCTGCCGACTGCCTCGAAATCCTCGACCTGCACAGTGATCCCATCGGGCCGTTCATGCAGGCTATCCAGCAGCCGATGTGCGGCGACGTTGGCATTCACCGGCCCGCCTGCGCGCTCGGCAGTTGAAGCGATTGTGCCCCCGGTCGCGATAAGTGTGACGTTCTTCATGGCAACATCCTCAATTCGCGGAAACGCTACGCGGACAGTCCGCCCGCCGGCGCGCGCGGCGCGCCTCCGCCAGTTCGATTATTTTGTTCCAGCGGCGCACCAGAAAGTTGTGCTCGTCCATGGCACTATTCCAGACCGCGATATGCTTAGCGCGCGCCCGGTAGGAACCGCCCGAGCGGACATCGCCCGCGCGGATCGCCTCCCGCCCGTGAGGATCGGGCAGATTGCGCGCGGCGGGCTTGCCCTCGTACCAGTAATCCCACTCGTCCGAATCCAGTACCGCGCGCACGCGTTCAGGGACAGACATGTAATAGCCCTGCCGCGCCATGCATGCCCCCGCCCAGCCGTCGAGGAACCAGTTGAACCAAGCATAGGCCATGTCCAGCCGTTTCCCCTGCAAATGCTGCGCCAGACAAAGCCCGCCATGCCAAGCGCGGTAACCCTCGGTCGGGGACGCCTGGCGCACCTTCATGCCGCGCGCTTTCATTGCCACCACAGAGGGCGACCAGATTGACGAGATGCACAGGTCACCATCCGAGAACCGGTCAACCGGTTCCGACGCTCGCCGCCAGAACGGGGCGAAATGCCCAGAATTGACCAGCTCCACTGCGTGGCCATACATCTCATCAATTTCTTCTACCGTCATGTTGCCCAGGTCGCGCACCTCCATGCGGCCAGCTGCAACAAGCGCCATAGTCAGGTCGAACGCCCCGATCGCGGGTTCATCCACCAAGGCGACGCGCCCTTGCCAACGCGGGTTGAGCAATTCGGACCAGCTGACGACGTCGCGATCCACGTCGAGCGCCGCCTCACCCTGATTGATGGCGAAACTGTCGAAGTTGTAGACCGTAGGTAGCATCGAGATCCGCCCCGTCGGGTTCGCCGACAAGGTGGCGTCGGGTTGCACATATAGACGGCTGGCGGGTGTGTCGCCTAAACCGCCGCCCGTCCCGTTGGCGCCAACACAACGAGCAAGATCGCTCATCTCCTCCCAAGCGTCGATCCGGGAAATCTCGATCGGTTGAATCGCGCGCCAGTGCCAGACGATATCGAGGTTGTGAAAGCACTGGTCATACACATCATAGGAATCTGATCGCATCGCCGCCGTTCGCTGGGCGGTCACGAAGTCCTGTTCCATGAATTCTATCGGAAAGCCGAGGTCGGCCTCAGCACGTTCCTTCAGAAGCCGCCAAGGCAGAATCTCAGTGCACAGAATTCGTAACGGTTCCATCAGGCTACGGCTTTCACACTCTTCAAACGCATGAAAGCCGCAAATGAACGACGGATGCGTTCGGGATCAAGCCCCTCGAGGATAAAAACCATCCGCGAAACCCGCGCACCCTCCGGCCAGTGTTCCATATGGACCGGCGCATGAACCAGGTGCTGCACCCCGTGAACTGCCACCGGTCGCTCCTCGCCGGCGATGGCCAGAATCCCCTTAAACCGGAATATGCGGTCACCATAGCGGTGCAACAAAAGCGTGAGCCAGATGCCAAAATCGGTCCAGTCCACGTTTTCTTCGACGGTCAGGGAAAACGTCACGACACCCAGGTCTTCATTTAGGTCGTGATCATGGTGGTGATGATGCCCGTCGATTTTCTCCGCCTCCGGCAGCGGCGGCACGCCGGGATCGAGATCGCGGACTATCGCATCCGCGGCGTCCATGTTGGTTAGCACCTGCGCCGAGGGATTCAACCGCGAGAGCGTTGCCCGCAGCGCAGCGATCTCTCCATCCTCTGCCAGATCCGTCTTAGTCAGAACAATCCGGTCAGCTGCCGCGATCTGGCGCACGGCCTCGGCTCGATGCTCGACCTGGCGTGTCGCATTGACGGCATCGACCGTAGTCAGAACGCCTCCGTTATCGAAGTGGCTACGCAGCACGGGATGTGCGCGCAGGGTCTGAAGCACCGGGTAGGGATCAGCCAGCCCGGTCGTCTCGATCACGACACGGTCGAAGTCGATCTCGCCCCGCGTCAGTAGACTGTGAAGGTTCATCAATGCGTCGGCTACCTCACCGCGCACGGTGCAGCAGATGCAGCCGGATTTCATAAGCACGACATTGTCGTCGATACGGTCCAGCAAATGGTGATCCAGCCCCACCTCGCCGAATTCGTTTATCAGCACCGCAGCGCGGGCCATTCCCGGATCGGTCAAGAGACGCTGCAGGAGCGTGGTTTTCCCGGATCCCAGGAAGCCGGTGAGCAGCGTAACCGGAATCATTGTCCGCCCACCCAATCGATGAGCGCATCATCAAGCGGATCGATCTCGCGCCCCGCGAGAGCCTCGGCCTCGGGCCAGAGGTGAGAGAAGGATTCGAAGACCGAGGATGCTCCGGTGGCGTTCGAAACGACGTATGACGTGCCTTGCCACTCAGCCAGCTTTACCCTCCGGTAGGACAACACGCGATTGGCCGCCGCGACCCGCCGCGCGCTTTCGACCCGCCGCGAGCGGCGGTCGGTGTTGCGGGTGAAGACGCCTGGACGGTCCACCGCGTGGGTCCAGTGGTCGTCGCACCCCAGTATTCCGCACAGCGAGCACATGATCGGTTCTGCCTTTGTTGTTTGTGAGGGGCCGCCCGATCGAGGGCGACCCGATGATTGATCCGCGTGATCAGCCTCGCGGGAAGCGCTTGTCGTAGTCGTCCGCCATTTCATTCATCGTAACGAAGCGCACGCCTTCATGCGACTTAATGTGCGCAATCAAGCGCTCGAGCATCATCAGCACCTGCGGACGGCCCGACACGTCGGGGTGGATAGTGATCGGGAAGACCGCGTAATCCATATTTCGGTAAACCCAATCGAACTGGTCGCGCCACATCTGCTCAATGTCGCGCGGGTTCACGAAACCATGGCTGTTGGGCGACTTCTTGATGAACATCATCGGCGGCAGATCGTCGAGATACCAGTTCGCCGGGATCTCAATGAGGTCCGTCTCCTCGCCGCGTACCAGCGGCTTCATCCAGTCCTCGGGCTTCGCGGAATAGTCAATTTTCGTCCACTTGTCGCCAACGCGCACCCGGTAGGGAGTGAAGTCGTTGTGCATCAGCGAGTGGTCGTACTTAATACCCTTTTTGAGTAGCAGCTCGTTCGTGACGTTGGAGAACTCCCACCACGGGGCGACATAGCCGGTGGGGCGCTTACCCGAGATTTTGGTGACCAGCTCAATCCCCTTATCGAGCACCGCCTCTTCCTGCTCCCGCGTCATCGCGATCGGGTTTTCATGACTATAGCCATGAATCCCGATTTCGTGGCCACGCTTTGCGACATCGTGCATCTGCTCGGGGAAGGTTTCGGCGGAGTGGCCCGGAATGAACCAAGTGGTTTTCAGTCCCGTTTTGTCGAAGAGGTCGAGAAGCCGCGGTGAGCCGACCTCGCCTGCGAAAAGACCGCGCGAGATGTCGTCGGGGCTGTCCTCCCCGCCATACGAGCCAAGCCAGCCCGCAACCGCGTCCACGTCGATGCCGAAGCCGACCAGAATATCCTTTGCCATGTTTAGTCTCCTTGTTGGATCAGTTATGGATCAGCGTGACCGACGTGGGGTCGATCCCCAAGGTCACGGGTGAGCCGGGCGAATAGCTGTGCGCCTCAAGCGCGCCGACATGGGTTTCCGCGTCAATCTCGCGACCGTCGCTGAGCTTGACCCTGAGATACCCGATGGAGCCGACGAGCTGCTTGGCGGTCACGGTGCCTTCAAGCCTGATCTCGCCGGGCGTATTACGCAGGCCGAGGTTGAAGGCTTCAGCGGGGATCACCGCAAGGTTGGCGCCGGCTGCGCCGACTCCCGAAATAGGGCCATATGGCGTTTCAATCAGCCGCAATCCTTGGTCGCCGCCCTGCGCGGGCTTGCCTTCGATGATCGTGTTCGAGCCGATGAATTCGGCCACGAAGGGCGTCGCCGGGCGCGTGTAAAGCTCTTTCGGCGCCGAGATTTGCTCGACCACGCCGTTCGACATGACCACGACGCGGTCCGACAGGCCCAGTGCCTCCGATTGCGCGTGGGTTACAAAGACGAAGGTGATCCCCAGATCGCGCTGAAGCAATTTCAGCTCGTTCTGGATGATGCGCCGCAGGTTGGCGTCCAGCGCCCCTAACGGTTCGTCGAGCAGCAGGATCTCTGGTTCGACCACAAGGCCGCGGGCCAGCGCAATTCGCTGGCGCTGCCCGCCGGAAAGCTTGTCGGCCTTGCGGTCCGCGAATTCGGTCAGATCGAACATGTCGAGGATTCGATCAACCTTGCGATCCTTCTCGGACTTCGGCATGCCCTTGATGTCCAGCCCGAAGGCGATGTTCTGGCGAACCGTCATGTGCGGGAACAGCGCGTAGTTTTGGAAAATCATGGATGTCGGGCGCTTTTCCGGCGGCGTGTGCGAGATGTTCTGCCCCATGATAAAGATTTCGCCGTTCGTGATCTCCTCGAAGCCGGCAATCATCCGCAAAGTGGTAGACTTTCCGCAGCCCGATGGCCCAAGGAAGGCCACGAATTCACCCTTCTCGACTTTGAGGTCGAAATCCGACACGGCGACCGTGCCGTCGGGGTAGGTCTTGCCGACCGATTTAAGTTCAAGATCGTAGAGCATTTCCACCTTGCCTCGGGAATTGGTTCATAGTGCGCCGGGCGCACAGCGGATCCGCTGCACGCCCGGGCCTTGGATCAGGCGTTAAGGAACTCGTCCCAGCGCTGGATCAGGTGGTCATACTCATCGGGCCACTGATGCCAGTAGGCGACGTTCGCAGCACGCTCCTCAAGCGATCCGCCATCACGCAGGTCGCCAGGGTTGATGCCGCGCTCCGGTTCACCTTCCCACGGCTGTCCCTCGTACCAGAAGGCGTATTTCTTCGGATCCATCACCTTTTTGATGTTGGTCGAAGGCGAATAGTAGCCCTGCTCAGTCACGGTGATGCCTGGTTCACCCGACAGCCAGAAATTCGCATAGGCGATCACCGCTTCGCGGTTCGGCGTGCCCTTGAGCATCGACGGACCGATAGCCCAGGCGCGATAGCCCTCTTTCGGACGCGCATATTTCGCGGGCTTGCCCTGCGCCTTGACGGCCATGACTGCGGGCTGCCAAGCGTCACACACAACCATCTCGCCCGAGGCCATGAGGTTCACCAGCTCACCGAAATCACCCCAAAGCGCACGGAATTGACCGCCTTTCTTCTTTGAGATCAAAAATTTGGTCGCTTCGTCGATGTCCGAGACGCTGGGATTGCCCGGGTTTTCAACCTCCAGCATGCCCAAGGAATTCATAGCAAGGATGGCTTGCCCAAATGCGATCAGCGGGTCGACGTTGAGGCCCGATTTACCCCGCCACTTGTCGTCGAAGATAGCGGTCCAAGTATTGGCTTCCTCGTCCGTCAGAACATCGGGGTTATAGCCGATGGAGTCGTAGTTGTAGACCGCTGGAACCATGTAAAGTTCGGTCTGCGCATCATCCGCCCAAATCTGCCCGACGATCTGGGACCGCCGTTCCCATTTGGGGTTCACCTTAGTGAAGGTGTCGCGGATGTTGGCCCAGTTCGGAACCGCCGAAACTGGAATGGTCTCGACATTGTCGGTAGCGATCAGCGCGGGCAGACGCTCGGCGATGATTTCCCAGGTGTCGAAGTCCGACGCGCCCGAAAGAATCTTGGTCTGCGAATCCGGGAAGGTCGCCGGTGTGCCGGAGACCGAGCCGACGCCGCTTGCTTTCTGGAATTTCTCGAGGATGCGATCCTGCACCGTGGTCGAAAGGCCGGTCGTTCGAAGTGCCTGATTAGACAAATCCTGTGCCTGAGCCCAGCGGGTCCATGGGTGCATACCCGACCCCAGCGCTGCCGCGCCGAGCGCGGCGGTGCCTTTCATGAAGGTCCGACGGTTCGTTGACGTCATGATTAAAACTCCCTGATTTAGTTGGTTAGTATTCAGTAGCGGCCTGGCAATAAGCCGCCATCAACCGCAATCACCTGCCCTGTCAGGTAGGAGGCTTCGGAAGATGCAAGAAAACCGATGACGCTCGCGATTTCTTCTGGTTCGCCCAATCTGCCCATCGGAATGTAGGGCGACGCGATCTCATCCGCGTTCGGCCCGAGACTGTTCTTTTCGCTCAGAAGCTGAGCGGTGCGCGTATAGCCAGGCGCAACGCCGTTCACCCGGATACCACGCTTGGCGATCTCCACTGCCAGGCCCCGCACAAGCCCTACGACCCCGGCCTTCGCGGAGGAGTAGTGGACATGCTCGTCCCAGCCATACGCCACGCCCATAATGGAGCTGAGACAGATGATGGCGCCTCCCTCCTTCATTACCGGCAATGAAGGGCGGATGACCCGCAACATGCCCTTCAGATCAATGTCGAAGGTCATATCCCACTTCTCGTCAGTCATCTCGGCGATTGGGACGCGGTGGGCGATCCCCGCATTCGCCACGATCACGTCGATGCGACCATGGCGCTCGGCAACATCCGCCACGAGAGCATCCGCGGCCGCGGTATCGCGCACGTCAAGCGGCATGAATTCGGCGCTACCGCCAGCGTTGACGATTTCCGCGGCGGTAGCCGCGCCCTCGTCGGTCAGCACGTCGGTGACGACGACGTGATCGCCCTGCGCGGCAAATTTCTTGGCGGAGGCTCGGCCGATCCCGATCCCAGCGCCCGTCAAA
The DNA here is from genome assembly GCF_002213225.1 of Thioclava sp. IC9. Taxonomy (NCBI): domain Bacteria; kingdom Pseudomonadati; phylum Pseudomonadota; class Alphaproteobacteria; order Rhodobacterales; family Paracoccaceae; genus Thioclava; species Thioclava sp. IC9. The sequence goes on along the minus strand of NZ_NBNX01000001.1, from coordinate 118,096 downwards.
ATTACAACTCTTCTGTCCATATCGTCCCTCACAGCATCACGTCCCCAGAATTCGGCCCCAGCGTCTGACCCACGAATAGTGCGGCATCATCCGAACAAAGAAAGGACACCACGCCACCGATCTCTGCGGGTTCGCCGAACCGTCCCAGTGGGAGCTCGGCCCGCTTGGCGCTTTTCCAGTCTTCCGACAGCCCCTCGACAAGTGGCGTATTAATTGGACCAGGCGCGATAGCATTAACCCGCACCCCCCGCGCCGACACTTCGCGCGCCAGAGATTTCGTCATTCCGATGATCGCGGCCTTAGCGCCCGAATAATGGGCCAGCTCCACACCGCCGATCTGGCCGAGCTGGGACGCCACGTTGACGATGATCCCCTCGCCAGCCTTGAGCATTGCAGGCAGGGCGGCACGGGTCACCAGATAGGTTCCGCGGACATGCACCGCGAACATGCGGTCGAACTCAGCTGGCCGAATATCGACGAACGGCGCCTGATGCCCGAACCCCGCATTGTTCACTACGATGCCCGGCGCTCCCATTTCCTTCCTCACGCGGTGCATCATCGCATCGACCGCGGCCTCGTCGCTGACATCGGCTGCAAAGGCATTCGCTTGGCCGCCTGCGGCCAGGATTCCGGCGGTTACCTTTTCGGCGGCCTCAAGGTGAAGGTCGTTAACGGCGACGCGGTAGCCGTCGCGCGCCAGCCGTTCAGCAATCGCCGCGCCGATGCCGGAGCCGGCGCCTGTCACCAAGGCAATCATGCTTCCTCCTGGCCGGCAAAGCGGCTTTTCGAACGCGCAGTAAAGCGTTTCATCAGCAGACCGTAGATCACCAGCAGAGTGAAACTGAACAGCGTAGTTAGCACGCCGAACGCGAACACATTGGGGTAAATCTCGACGGAGAAGGTGCCATAGATCGAAAGCGGCAGCGTCAGATCGGCACCGGCGGTAAACAGCGTGCGAGAAAACTCGTCATAGCTTAGCGTGAAGCTAAACAGCATGGCCGAGAGCACCCCAGGAAAGATCAGCGGGAATGTCACGCGCCGGAAAGTCTGCGCCGGGCTGACGCCGAGCGAGAGCGAAGCTTCCTCGACCGATCGGTCGAAGCGGTTGAAGATGGCGAGCATCACGAGGAATGCGAAGGGAAAGGTATAGACAACATGCAGCACGAAAGAGGTGCTCCACCAAGCTCTGCCGATGTCCAGGAAGTTCGACAGTAGCGCCACTCCAAGCCCAACCAAAACACCCGGGACCATCATGCCCAAGATGATAAGGTAGAAGATCGGCCCGGCCCCCTTGAAACGGGTGCGGAAGGCTTCTGCGCTCATCGTACCCAAAGTGACCGACACGACCGTAGTCATGAAAGCCAGCACCAGCGACCGCACCAGGCTCGCGCCCACCGGAAGTTGCGACACACGTGAGGTTTCGGCCAGGCCGAGAAGATGCTTGTACCAGTAGATCGACCACTCTTGGATCGGGAACTGGGGGCCCCCGCCCTCTCCCTGGAAACTAAGAATGGCAAGGATGATCATCGGCCCGTAAAGGAACAGCAGGAACAGAGCGGTGTAGAGCACCAGCACGGGGCGGAGCAGACGGACTTCCACGATTACATCTCCTTCCGGAGGTCAACGACGCGCAAGGCGAGCGCAATGACCGCAGTAATGATGATTGTCAGCACCACGCCTGCGACGGCGGCGAAGGCCCATTTGAGCGATCCGACTTGGCTGACGATGATGTTGCCCAGAAGATTGACCTTCCGACCCGACAGGGATGCTGCGGTAGCGAACTCACCCAAGACCATGACCGAAACGAAGATCGTGCCCACGATCACGCCTGGAAGGGACAGGGGCAGAACGATGCGCCGGAAGATCGTCCCGAATGACGCGCCAAGATCGCGCGCGGCCTCAATCACCGACTCGTCTATGCGGGCTATCATGAACGTGATCGGACCGACCATGAACACGCAGTAGATCTGCGTCATGCCCACGATGACCGAGAACTCCGAGAAGAGCAGGAAGCTCAAAGGCTCGGATATGATGCCGAGCTTCATCAGAATGATGTTGATCGCCCCTTCTGTGCCGAGCATAGGGCGCCACGCGATCACGCGGATCAGAAACGATGTCCAGAAGGGGATCACGCAAGCCACCAGAAGGGCTGTCTGAAGCGTCCTGTTCTTGACGAAGAGACCGATGAAAAGCGCGACCGGGTAGCCCACGATCAGCGTCGCGAGAAGCACGATGACCCAGACCCTGAGCGTAGTGCCGATTGCTGTCAGATAGGTGGAAGAACTCAGGAAACGTTCCCAGCTTGCGGTGGTCAGCTCGGGCTTCACGGCGAAGGTGGTCTGCGTCCAGAAGGACACGTAGATCACCATCCCCAGCGGCAGCAGCATGAAAAGCAGCATCCAAAGCACGCCGGGGGTCAAAAGCAGGAAGGCCCGGCGCCGATCCTTGGTCTCTCGCATGACGGCGGGGCTGACGGCTGACGCATCAGTGCCGGAGACTGGCGTGCGAAGCGTTTCTTTGCTGGTCGTTTTCATCAAGCGGCTCCCTTGAACAGCACCGCAGAGTCCGGCGAGAAGAACAGCGCGTAGGTCTTGCCCTCCTCGAGCTGCGGCAGGCGCGGATCGCTCAGGTGGTCCACCACCTGGATCAGCTCCCCGTCGGGTGTGCGGAAGAACGAAAGCGCCGTGGGACCGTTGAACTCACCGGTCACATAGGTCGCTTCGAAGTGATCATGTCCCGGCGGAACGTCTGACGGCGCGCAAACACCTATATCGTCGAACCGGACGGCCAGTTGAACCGGCGTGTCGTCGGCCACCTTCTCGCCGATCGGCAGTAGCCCGACCGAGGTGCGCAGGGCGCCGTTTTCCACCACGCCCGACAGTAGGTTCCAAGCATTGAGGTGGCGTGCCGAGGCCGGATTTTTCGGCTGCGTGAAAAGCGAGCGGGAATTATCGACCTGTGCGATCCGGCCCTCGGCCAGAACTGCAACCGTGTCCCCCATGGTCAACGCTTCGGTCTCGGAACCGGTGACGTGAAGAAAACTGACCTTCAGCCGCTCCCGGATGGCTCGCAGTTCATCGCACATGCGCGCTCGGAGATTGGCATCCAGCGCGCCGAGCGGCTCGTCGAGCAGTACGATCTGCGGCTCTGTCACAAGTGTGCGGGCTAAGGCGACGCGCTGACGCTGGCCACCCGAAATTTCACCGACGCCGCGATGGCCAAAATCCTCGAGCCCGACCAGCTCCAGCGCATGCTGGGTTCTTTCCCGAATCTCGGCCTCGTTCTCGAGCCGGCCGACCTCGCGGTAGCGCAAGCCGAAGGCGACGTTCTCCGCCACGGAAAGATGGGAAAACAGTGCGAAGTTTTGGAAAACGAACCCAATGTCGCGAAGGTGCGGTGGCTTGCCGTCGAGCCGCTCACCATTGAGCAGCAACTCACCGCGATTGGGCTCCTCGAATCCAGCGATGAGGCGCAACAACGTGGTCTTGCCCGCTCCCGACGCGCCCAGCAGCGACAGATAGGTGTCGTCCGGAACGCTCAGATCAAGGCCGTCCAGGGCCACTACATCCCCGTAAAGCCTGGTGACGCCATTTAGCTCAAGCAACTGCCCCTCCTGCGTTAATCGCTTTTTGCATGCAAACACCATTTTTTCACCCATGCAAGAAAAATTTGATTTGTGTATGCAGCATGCATTTATCTTGCGCATTAACTGATGAAACATGCCATAAGGTGCTTAATCGAATGGCAACACACGCATGACCCCCGCTTTTTTCAGGCACAAAAGACACGGGAGGCACTTGATCGCAGCGTCGTTTGCATACAACATTCAAACCTTGACTGGTGAAAAACGCGCTATGCTGGCGCCCTGAACTCTATGAAGCGGCAGTGGGAGAACGATTCGATGACCCGGAAGGCGACCCTCGTGCGCGCGTCCGAGCCGCACCCGTCAACACTTTTCGAAGCGGCCGCCGACCTGATCCGCGCGAATATCTCCCACGGCAAACTCGCGCCCGGCGTCGTGCTTCAGGAAAGCGCATTGGCTGAACGGCTGTCGATGTCGCGCGCAACTGTAAAGCGCTCCCTGGCGCTTTTGGCGGAGGAGGGACTAATTAGGCGCTTCTCGGGCCGTGGATACCTTGTCGCAGGGTCGGACGAAACGCCCCGCCGACTCGATTTGCGCACTGTCGAATTGGACCTCGAATTACTTGACCAATCCGTCGGCCAGCCGAACTGGCAACGCATTCAGGACGTCGTGGAAAAGGAGCTTTCGCGCTGTCTTGTGTTCGGCCGCTACCGCGTGGTGGAGGCCCTTCTCGCACAGGAGTTCGATGTGAGCCGAACGGTGGTGCGAGATGTCCTTTCCCGCCTCCAGGAACGCGGTTTGGTCGAGAAAAGCGCAAGTTCCCGCTGGGTGGTGGAGCCGCTGACGGCCCAGCGGATCAAGAACAAGTTTGAACTCTGCATGATCCTGGAGGTCGCCGCTCTTCAATCCTCTGAGGTGGACGCCGAAGCGCTGGCGCAATTGGCGGACGAGATCAGGACACTGCCGCAGGACGACCCGGTCAAACCGCGGACGTGGTTCGACCTGGATCATCGGTTCTTCCAGCTGGCAATCCTGTCCACCCCGAACCGCGACCTGGCGCATTACGTTAACAGAAACCGCAGCGGCCTTTGGGCGCTGCGCAGCGTGCTGTTCTCTATCGGTCTGCCGCCGGACCGGCAATCGCTGATGGAGTTGTGCATGGTAATCGACCTACTGCGCGCGGGGACCACCACCGCGGCGGCCAGCATGCTTTCGACGCATCTGGAAAACGCTCTGCGCCGAACCATTGCGCAGCTCAAGATCGTCTCGGTGATAAACCCGCCTGAAGATTTCGCACCCTATCTTGTTCCGACCTAAGGGACTGCGCCCGCGCGACAGGGCACCGCCATGCGCGATGCCGCGCTAAAGTCGTAGGGCGCGCACTGCGCCGCGCGCGGCTCCCCTATCGCAAGCCTCGAAAAGCTTGACCGCATAAAACAGAGGCGACACCAAGAAAGCACGCTCATTGGCGACATCTCGCAGCGACCGGATATCCGGAACAGCTGACCCGATGTTGTCGGGATGCCCGACCGGATGCGTCGGTGTGCGCAATGTCGCCCCTCAGCAACCGAGGATGCAGGAGCGAGGATACGGCGCTCCTCCCCAAACTGCTGGGCTCTCAGTGGCGCCGCTTTAAGTGAAGCTGAGCTACTCCCCGTCTCTTGGACACGATCTGGCGTAATTTAAGCTTCTCTTTTCACCGGCTGATCTGGTTGGTTGATATCATGTCGCTGCCAATAGACCAGCGCCGGCTGCGTGCGGCCCAAGGCTGGATAAGAGCGCTTGGCGTTAGCTGGCTGTGGCCGTGCTGGCAATCTCACTCTCTTGTCAGACGGGCAGCATGCAAAAGCGTGCATTAAAGCGGAGTAACCCTGGGCTCATGAGGCTTCCTTGACCAAGTTCATGAGGTCCGAGTAGCTCGTGGCGACATCGTACTTCACCTGGTCATTCCTTATCCTCTCCCCGATCTCCGCAAAGAACTTTCTGGCGCACGCAATCTTAGTCTGCTCGAGTTCGCGCATTTTCATCGAGGGATGTTCGGACTTGGTTTCCGCGACAAAATACAAGTGCTTTACCTCGTCCTTCTTGAAGGCGATCGCCCAATCCGGATTGTAGTCACCAACCGGAGTGGGAATAAGGAAACCTCTTGGCAGTTTGGAGTAGACCACGACCTCACTGCTCGTATCCAGGTCCTTGACGAAACGTCGCTCCACATCAGAGTCGACGATCGCGTAGTCGTAGACATGGTGGTTCAGCTTGTCAGTTGCCTTCTTGAAGTCGTTCCCGGTCTCACCTGCTGTGAAGATCGTGGAGTCATACTCATCTTCAATCGCGCTATACGTCAGCTGCTCGACGATAGCGCCCGCCTTCTGTTGATTGATCCGATGCACGGTTTCGGCGATGAACTGTTCAGGGTTCCGATTGAACTGGTCGAAAATTGCTGGCTCGATACCGTATAGGACGGCTCCGATCGTCTTTCTCGTCAGGTTCGTGCCCTCGGAGATACTCCCGATCAGGTCATAACTTACCCGGGAATGAGCGCTTCGTCCCGCTTGAGATCTGACCCTTCCTTGCGCGAATGCCTGACCGCTGCGGAGATCCTCGTCGGTCACTCCTTCGTTCAAAGTGCCTTCGGTGACCAGATATTGAAGCGCAGGTATGTTCTTGAGATTCTTATTCAGGCTCGTGACACAGCTTTGGATTAGTTTTTCGGTTTCGAACTCAACTTGATATACCGCTTTTCGGTTGATGCGCTTCCAGAGCTCCTGAAACTCTTGCTTATGAAAGTTAGCGTTAAGTGGGTTCTTTTTCGGCGCACGACCATCATTGAACATGTCGGATACCTTCCGCCCGTTGAACACTGTGTCCACGAGCTTGAAGGCCTCCTCCTCGTGGCCTGCAAACGCCTCCGGCAACTGCGCCAGTGTCTCGGATTTCCGAGCTTCATGGTACTTCGCGGTGATTGCTCGGTCTTCGTCGACATAACCGTTTGCGATCAGGTAAAATTCGAGCTTTCCTGCCAACGCCTTGTCGACCTTCAGGTCCGAGTCTTCTGACTTGAGCAATTTCCCTTCGAAATACTCGGCATTCGCAGCTCTCGGGCGCTCCGACAGGTTCTCGACGATCTCCTGTTGGAGACCTGACACAAAGCCCTTGTAGCTCTCGCTCGCGACCACCGTTAGCACATTGATGTCATGAACGGTCGCGGGCAAGTCCATGCGTTCGCCAACCTTGTTGACCGAAATGCGGAGGCCGCGCCCGACCTCCTGGCGGCGGGAAATCGTGTTCTGGCTCTCGTTGTGCTTTAGCATGCACATGACGAAGACGTTCGGGTTGTCCCAGCCCTCGCGCAAGGCGGAGTGAGAGAAGATGAAGCGCGTCGGTTCGTCGAACGACAGCAGGCGCTCCTTGTCTTTCAGGATCAGGTCGTAGTCGCTGGGTTCCGTCGACTGCCCCTGCAGCTCGCCCCTTGCAGCGGCCTTGGGGTCCGTCATGCGCCCCTTCTTGTCGATGGAGAAGTAGCCGCGATGTGTCTTGGCGTGGTCAATGTCCGCCAGATATTTCCGGTAATCATCGTTCTCCAAAGGCAGTTCGTCGAGGATCTCATCCCTGGCGTTCGCATATTCCTCTTCAAAGATGCGCGCGTATTCGCCCTTTTCGTCCTCCCGCTCATAGTCGCGATACTTGACGACTTCGTCGATGAAGAAGAGGGATAGAACCTTCACGCCCCTTGCGAAGAGCGTCTGTTCGCGCCGCAAGTGAGCTGCAATGGTTTCCCGGATCTGAATTCTGCGCTTATCATCCTCTGTCACGTCGTTGGAGGCTTGCCCGGCCGACAGAACATCGCCGTTGGTGAAGTGGAGCGTATCGTCCCTGGCATCGATATCAGCGACAACGAAGCCGCGGTATTGCTCGAGCCCTTTTGAAACGCCGAACAGGTCGCGTCCCTTCTCAAGCTTGCGTAGGACCCGCTTGATGCCGCTACCGGTCTTCACCTCCAGTTCGACCCGCGCCACGGGAGCCGACCTCGAGATGTCGATACCTTCGAGATAAAGGTATGCGTTCGTGCCGGTCAGACCCTTCGTCTCGATCCCGCGGACCTCGATCTTCTTAACCAGCTTCTGGTTGAAGGCGTCCACGGCATCCAGCCGATGAACCTTATTGTGCACCGTTTTGTGCGTGGCGGAGTAGCGCAGGATGAAGAGCGGGCTGAATTTGGGCAGGGCTTTCTGTGTCGCTGGCCCCTCCATCTTTTGCGGCTCGTCGATGATCACGATCGGGCGGTTCTTGGCGATCACGTCGATCGGACGACGCGACTGGAAATCGTCCAGCTCGTCATAGATTCGCCGGTTGTCCGCGCCAGTGGCGTTGAACGCCTGCACGTTGATGACCATCACATTGATCCCGGCGTCGGACGAGAAACTTTCCAGCTCATGCAGGCGCTTGGAGTTGTATGTGAACGCCCGGATTTTCTTGCCGAACTCCTGCTGGAAGTGTTCCGCCGTCATCTGCAGGGACTTGGCGACCCCCTCTCGGATCGCCACGCTGGGCACCATGATGATGAACTTGGACCAGCCGTAGCGCTTGTGCAGCTCGAACATCGTGCGGATGTAGACATAGGTCTTGCCGGTCCCGGTCTCCATCTCGACATCGAGGTTCAGCTTGGCGCCCGGCTTGTAGGTGGCCGGCTTGGCCCTGCCACTTGCATCGACGTAGTGCGTCAGGGACTGGGATTGAGGCAGCATAGCGCCACGCTGCACCGCCACGACGTTCTCCAACAGCACGTCGTCGGACAGCTTGATGTCGGCATTGCCGAAGCCGTCCTCGATCGACCGGATCTGGCGGGTGTTGCCGGGGTCGATGGTGTATTTCAGGTTGTCCTGGCGCGGCTGACCCTTGAAGCAATCGACCACCGCGTTCACGGCGTCGAGCTGATAAGGCTGGGACTTGAACTTGATCTTCATCTCAGATCGCCTTCACTTCGGTGTCGGGCGAGAGGGATTTGAAGATCTGGCGCACGTTGATCTTGGTCGCGTCATCCTTGAAGCCGGTGTCCTTGAACACCACGCGCATCGGCTCGCGCTCGGCGAGTTTCTTGACCAGTGCTTCGTCGACGCCGTCATCGAAACAGGCCATGAGGGCGGTGCCCGCGACGCTGAAGACGGCCTTGCCATCAATGGTCTCACTGCTGATCGGCAGGGTCAGGTCGACGCCCCAATCGACCAGCACCTGGAAAAGCAAGTCTTCGGGCGTGCGGTCGGGCTTGATGTTGTCGACGCTGGCGAGGAGATCCTTCTGTGAGGTAGCGTCCGGCGTGTAGAAGACGTCGGCCATGTTGGAGCTATCGATTTTCAGGACGCGAAAGCCTACGTCTTTGTTCCAATTTGAAGCCAGCTCTTGAGACTCAACAATTCGACGGCCGGCGCGGCGAATTCGCTCCTTGGACAGCTCGCTGATCATTTCGGGGAATCCATTTTCCTTACAAAAGTCTGCAGCTGTCTTTTGGTTTGGATTGTCTTGACTAAGAGCCTCCTGAATTTGGACGCTAATCATCTGGCGGTTTGCCCCATCCCGTGCGTTTTGCGCCATGACAGCGTGGGCCGTTGTTGATGATCCTGAAAAGAAATCGAGTACGATGCCGCCCTCAGGCGCACCTTGCTCCACTAAGTACTGCATTAGCCGAACTGGCTTGGGAAAATCGAACACCCTGCGCGCGAAGAGCGCCTCAATGTCAGAGGTTCCATCCCTCGTATAGATTTCCTTTCCGATTATCGACGGGAACCCAGTTACATCAGATTTCAAGTCATCCAAAAAGGACTTTCGTCGAGGCCTGCCATCCTCACTTGCCGGCCAGAGAATTCTATCCTCCGATATCAGCTTACTCATCGTATTTTTGTCATATCGCCATCCCATGATTGGACAGCCATAATTTATCCCCGTCTCCGGGTTGACCAAATCGTAGTGAAGGTTTGGTCGTCTGTCGGCTGTTGCTATTCCAACCATATTAGCGCTCGCCCACGGGCCGCGCGGGTCATTGTCAGGGTTAGTATACTGCTCCGTTTTTCGTGCCTCACCACGGATCTTTTCGCCGTAACAAAGAACATACTCATGATCGATCGAAGCATTCGTAACGTTTCTGTTGTCTTTGTTTTGGCGGCTTTTCCACACGAAGCAAGCTATGAACTTTTCATTCCCAAATATCTCGTCAGCGATAGACCTTAGGTTCGCCAGCTCCCCATCATCAATACTAATAAAAATAACGCCGTCATCCGAGAGCAGATTTTTCGAGAGCTTTAGCCGCGCATACATCATGCTAAGCCAATCAGAGTGGAACCGGCCGTTGGATTGAGTGTTTGCTACAAGCTTGGTTCCTGAGCTGTCGCGCTGGTTCGATCGTTCGAAATAATCACTGATATTCTCCTCAAAATCATCGTCATAAACAAAATCATTTCCCGTATTATATGGAGGGTCGATATAGATCATCTTTACTTTGCCAAGATACGTCTCCTGCAAGATCTTCAAGGCTTCGAGGTTATCACCCTCGATGAACAAGTTTTGCGTGGTGTCGAAACCCACACTCTCTTCACGGTTGGGCCGCAACGTCTTGGCAATCGGCGCGTTTGCAGTGATCAGCGCCTCGCGTTTGCCGGGCCAGTTCAGGTGATAACGCTCCTGCGGCCCCTCAACGATGCTATCCGACAGCTCCTGCCGCAGCTGATCGAAATCCACCTTCAACGCCAGCTTGCCATCTTCGTCCCGCGCCTCGGTCACACACCCGGGGAACAGCGCCTGAATCTTCGCGATGTTGTCTTGCATCAGATCAGGGCTGTGCATTTTCAGCTTTTCGATCTCGTCGCTCATGCTCGTTCCTCCGCCCTTTTCACTCGGGCTTTTTCAAATGGTCAAAGGCCTTCTGCGCCTCTTGCAGCTGGCCGTGCAAGGTCATTTTGATGTTAAATTGCGTCTCGCGCTTCAGCCTGGATTTCAACTGGCTGATCTCGCGCTCCTTGGCCTTGATCGCCTCGAGCCGTTCCAGCCTCGCGTCGATGTCTTCTTCCGCGACCGGAGCAATCGGCATCAGGGCTGTCAGCAGCTGATCGTAGAGTCCGCCGAGGTTCAGCGACACCGGCAGGGCCGTGCGCTCCGTCTCTTCCGGCAACCACGCGCTGCGCAGATAGTCCCCAACCAGCACCCACTTGGTGCTGTCTGCCTCCGAAGGGCGTTTGCGAGCCGCGGCGACCTGTGTCTGACCATCCCGACGGAGTTCGAAGATCAGCGGGAACGGGATCGCACGATCTATCGCACGGAGGACGTCTTGATGCAGCTCTGTGGTCTTGAGCGTCAGGCGGATCACCTGGATCTCCGGCACCTGCTTGGTTGCAGGCAAACGGATCGTCTCAGGTGCCAGCTTGTAGGCCCAGATGATCTGGTCCAGCTCTTTGACGAAGCGGTCTTTCAGCGACGTGCTCGCGCCCACGACGTCGTAGATGCGGGACTTCGGCACCACGCGCTTCAGCTGAGCCTGGTCGGGATATCGGAATAGAGCAGTCAAAGCCGGTCTCTCACGACGATGAAGGCAATCAGCTCGAAGTCATCGATGCCCGCGATGGTGTGCGTCAGGGCCGAAGTGTGGCCACCTGCGAACAGGCTGTCGATGTCACGCTCTTCCTTCACCTCGATCATCGAGCGAATGGCGTCGCTTAGGAGCGCGGAGTACTTCTCCATACTCCGGCCATCCCTGGTCTCGGCGTTGAAGGCTTCGCACAGGTCCTTCACAGGAACGGGGTGTGATTTACAGCTGGTGCGTACGAGGTCGAGCAGACGTTTCACCTGGGTCTGGTCGACCACAACCTCCCCATCTTCCGAGATATAGACCAGATAATATGGGTGGAGCCGGTTCTGCTGGTTGACGTTCACCGTGTCGTGGATGTTGCGCAGGGCGAAGATGACCCCGGGAACGAGCCCGCGGTTAGCGTCGGAAGGTACCACGGCATGCAACCCGTTCGGCACTGTTGCGAGGTCGCCGTTCTCTTTGATGTAGTTGAGTAGGTCCATCCGGAAATCATTGAGCCCGAGATCCGTGATCGAGATCCCGGTCTTCACGTCTTCCAGCTCGATTACTTCGTTCTGGAGGCGCTGAAGCTGCTCCTTGCGGTATGCTGTCTCAGAGCTCTTGGCCGTCAGTACGTTGTCTTCCCCGGTGCCCGTCACATCGACAATGTGCATCCGGTTTTCAACGCGTTCCTTCAGGTTGATATACTCGTCCAGCGAAATGTCTGGCCAGTAGTTCGACAGCTGGATCGATGCGTTCGGGGAGCCGATGCGGTCGATCCGTCCGAACCGTTGAACGATGCGAACCGGGTTCCAGTGGATGTCGTAATTGACCAGGTAGTCGCAATCCTGAAGGTTTTGACCTTCGGAAATGCAGTCGGTTGCGATCAGGATGTCCAGTTCAACTGGCTCGTCCGGGAGGATCTTGTCCTTCTCTTTGGCGATCGGTGAGAACAGCGTTAGAACGGACTGAAAGTCGAATGGTTTTCCGAGGGTTGTTTTGGGATTACCTGTCCCGGTGACGATCCCAGTATGAACGCCTGCCGACTCTTCAAAATGGGGCGCCAGCTGAGCGTACAGATACTTCGCCGTATCGGCGAAAGCCGTGAATACTATGATCTTGCGGTTCCCGGGGTTGATCGGCTCGGCCATCTTTCCAGAGATCTCGTTGACCAAATGCTGCAGCTTCGCGTCGTCCTCCGGCTTGACCCGGTTCATTTCGGCGATCAAACCATCGATTATGGCCTGGTCAGCTGAAAGCTCTTGCTTCCAGGCTTTGACGTCCATGTCGGCGAGTGCGATCTTCACCGTTTTGCCGACTGAAAGACCTGAGAGATCATCATCCTCTTCGGCGAGATCGTCGTCGATTTCGAGATCTACAATGGATTCGGAGCCACCCGAAGCCTCAAAGCAAGCGATGGCCTTCAAGGTGCTCTCGATGTTGTTCGAAAGGGATCCGAGTGTCATGCGAAAGGCATGAACCGAGCTTTCAAGCCTCTTTAGTAGATTGGTTGTCATGAGGGCTTGCAAGCTTCGTTCACGGTCAGCTTGTCTGAGTGTGCCCTTTCCACCTTCAGTCCTGGTATCGTAGAGCTCTTCGTATTTCCTGACCCGGCTCGGATAGATATAGTTGACAGGCGCGTACACTGCCATTTTCAGATCCGTCAGTTGGCCATAAATTTCATTAAAGCCAATGATATCTTCGCGGGTCGTGATCGGGAGATGGTGCGACAAGGGCGGCAGGCGAGCCGGAAACTTTCCGATATCTGCAGTATCGTAAAAGGTCTCGATGTGTTTACGAGATCGGGCAATCGTTACGGCATCCAGAAGCTCAAAGAAGTCAAAGTCTAACTTTCGCAAGATGGTGGCGGCTGTCCGCTGCTCGGGGGGCAACTCTGACCAAGCATTGAATGCCGTCTGGGCTCGGCGAAAGATTTCCTCGACGCTTGTCTTCGTGCGAAGGTTTTTGCTCAAGTCGTCCGACTGCCCTTCGTAGGCCAAAGCGAGTTGGTTGCGCAGGTCGGTAAAGCGGTTGTTGACCGGCGTGGCGGACAACATCAGGACCTTAGTCTTGACCCCGGATCGGATCACCTTGTTCATCAAGCGCTGGTATCGGGTCTCACGATCCTTGTAGACATCATTATTTCGAAAGTTGTGAGATTCATCGATCACGACAAGGTCGTAGTTTCCCCAGTTTATCCGGTCGAGCCGCATGCCAAAAGACTCACCAGATGTTCGCGATAAGTCAGTATGGCAGAGGACGTCGTATCGGAAACGGTCCTTCGCAAATATGTTTGTAGTGAGGTTTGCGTTATAGTTCCGCCAATTGTCCGCAAGCTTTTTAGGGCACAGAACCAGGACATCTCGGTTCCGAAGCTCGTAATATTTCACCACCGCCAGAGCGGTGAACGTTTTGCCAAGCCCAACGCTGTCAGCGAGAATGCAACCATTATAGGTTTCCAGTTTGTTAATGATGCCTATCGCGGCATCTTTCTGGTAGTTGAAGAGCTTTTTCCAAACTAAGCTATCCTGATACCCTGTCTTGTCATTTGGCAAGACATCCTCGTCCACCTCCGACAGAAAGTCCGAAAACAAGTTGTAGAGGATTACAAAGTAAATTCTTTCGGGACTATTCTCCTGGTAGACTGACTCGATATGGTCTAAAACTTGCGCAGTCACATCACTTAGCTTATCGCCATCGGCCCACAATTGATCAAATAGGCTGAGGTAAGTCTTTGTGAACTGGGGCTCATCGATAGCTTGCGAAAGGCTCGAAAGAGCATCCCCAGTCTGGTAACCGAGATCCACTGCGGTGAAGCCGGAAAGAGGCGTGTAAGCTGTGTCGCTCGCCTCCTTTTCAACATGGGCAAACTGCTGCATTGGCGCACTTGTGGCGTTAGACCGGAACTGGGCCTTCCTTCGAATCCAGTTCGCACATTCTCGAGCAACCGCCCGCTGTGTCATTTTATTTCGGAGCTTTATTTCAAACTCGCCACCGGACACTGCCCCTTCCCTTACCTCACTCGGAATAAAAAACTGGCGACGCTCTTTTCTGATCTTGTCCACGGCGCCATTTGGGACAAACGTAGGAGATGTAAAGATGAAACGAAATTCTTCAATTTCCTCGAGTTGGTCTCGTAGAGCTTCGTATGCATAAATTGAAAAGTAAGCGGCGGCGACCGATAGACGATCGGCATCTTGGAGCGACGATTTTAGATCGTCGCCAAGCAAAGTCGTGACGTTATCCACGATCCGCACGCTACACCTCATGTTTTCCAAGTCTTTTCAGTTGCTCATAGCCTATAGTGTATGCAGGCGAGCGCAACGTCTCTATGGGGGCGGTGCTCTAAACAGCGTCGCAGGGCGCATCTTCTGAACCCTGACAGCCGTGAAGTCGAAGGAGCCTGCCTGCTCGCCGTCGAACTTTGCCATCTGCTACTCGAGATCGGGAAGCTGAAATATCGCAAGAGAAGGCGGCGCTCTCCCTGCAAGCATTTGATGTTTCCAGAAACTGGCCGTCAGGCTCCTGGGTCTGAGTATGAGTCCAGCTTCGGCACTCGGACTGCCGCACTCCAAGCCGGCATATGCCGACGAACAGCGAGGTCGGCCTCAAACCCGCCTGGGTTAATCCGGGAAAGTTCGACCAATCGTTCCATCGATACGACGACCTCTTCCGAGGGGCTCAATGTGATTTGGAATTCCCGCTCCCAACTTTCTTCTTCGTGCCCGAGCGAAGTAGCCAAGCTCTTCTTAGCAGAACCGAGAATGCTGGGCATGTCACCACGACGCCCAGGGTCGCTAAGGACGATATGGAGGGCACGAACGCTTGGCAAATCCGTGGACACCAGTCTGGCACGAAAAACACGCAAGCTGGGCCATCGACTTTCGCGTCGGGTCACGTCGCATCCGCCGAAGACTCCCGGTGCGCGACAAGTCCCAACGCAAGATCGCCGATAAGCTGGCAGAGAAAATCTATCAATCGGCTTGGCAGAACGAGCTACAGGCGGAAAAAAGGCCGAGGAAGACATCCTTCGTCAAAGCAGCCGAGCTATACGAAGCAGGCGGCGGGGAAGCCCGGTTTCTGCCTAAGCTAAAGCGCTTTTTTGGCCACGACACTTTCATCGAGGACATCGACGAAGTTCGCATCATGGAAGCTGCAGCGGCTCTATACCCCGAAGCGCGACCCGATACGATCCGACGTCAGGTTCGTGTCCCTATTCGTTCGATACAGAATTTCGCCGCCGGGAAGCGTCGACAGAAGTCCACCGATACGCGGAGAGTTCGATGGCTAAGCCCGGAAGAGGCGGAAAGGATGCTCCAGGTTGCCAGCGACCCTCACGCGATCGGTCTGCGTGATCCCCGACGCGAGACCCTGCGCAAGATCGCCTTCATGCTCGGCACCGGTGCGGGGCCCGGAGAGACGATGGCGCTCGATGGAAAAGGTTGGAACCCCGCCACACGGGAGTGGTGGCTGCCGGGCACTAAGACGACGTTTAGACCGCGCTTTGTCTTCTTGCCGCAGCGCGCGTTTGAGCTTGTCGGCGAGATACCGGCCAGCGGACCGGCCTTCCCTGCTCCGAATGGCTACCCCTACAAACTTCATGCAAACCGGGGAGCGCAGATGGCGGTCGCCTTCGGGAAGGTGCGCGATGCGGCCGGTTTAGGCACAGACGTCGTCCCCTACACGCTTCGCCATACTTGGGCGACCTGGTTTTACGCTCAAACCAAGGACTGGGCCGCTTTGCTCGATTATGGTGGGTGGGGGCGCTCAGACACCGCAAATCGTTACAGGAAGATCGCGCCAAAAGACCTGGCGAACCAGCTTCTTGCCTATGGTTGGGACTTTCGGCCCGAGGAAAGTGAGCCTGTTCGTTTCGGAGAGCTGGTATCGGTTCGGTTTCGCCCGGAAGAACCGGACTGATCTTCGTTTTGTCCTCTACAACCGCGTTAGGCTCAAATTCTTCATGAAGCGAAGCACATAATTGCTCCCCGCCTTGGCCGCCCGGGTTGTCGCGGGCAGCATGCCTGGGGATCGCTTTCTGAGCAGAGTGCGCGGTCTGCGTCTGGAGCGGCTCCCCGACCTCACCGGTAACGACGAGCGAGATGGACGACCTTTTCGCCTGGGCTTCACCCTTTCCCCCAGGACCAATGCGAACCATCTCATCAATGCAGCTATCAAAATCACCCTCAAGATGCGCCGGACGGCTGACAATTTTTTTCCTTGTGAAGGCCTCGGCCGGTCGCGCACGGGTTTCAGGGCGTGACGCGTCTTTACCAGCTCGCCACAGGGCCGCGCCAGAGCTGCTCCTCGTCGCGGCGATTAGGAAAACTTTTTTCTTCGTCCCGCGACCTGTTGGCCAATCTTCATACTGAGAGACGAAAAGCAGCCCTTCAGCTCAGGGCCAGACCAAGAAAGGCATCCAGACACGAGTGACCGGACAGGCTTGAAAGCTGCCACGACTGGCAGTCGCGCAACAAAAGGAGAACCACCATGCTGCGCACGCTCCCCAACCGGACCCTGTCCACTGAACCGCAACTTAGCGCCGTTCGCGCCCATTTCGCCGAGCACGGCACCGCCCTGTGCAACGCGGCGAAGCTTATCGACGGCGATGCTGGAACTGCTCGCGTTCTACGCATTATGTCCAGCCTGCGCGAAGCATCGCGTCTCGACCGGACGACTCGGCGTAAGCTCGTAGATCTTCATCGTCTCCTGTCGTTGGATCCCTTTATCGACGCATGCGAGCCCGATTTTTCGTATTGCGTCCTTCTCGACCCCGAAAGCCCTGAAGTAGAAGAGCTTTGCCTCCTCACCGACCAGCTGTTCGAGCTATTGGTCGAAATTGGGGAGCTCGATGAAGACCACGAGGCAGTCGCGCTCGCCCTCCCTGCAGAGGACGCAGCCTGACACGGTGCGCCGGCCATATGCAGGCTGCATGGCCGGCGCCATATGCCGAGGAATGAGCAAAAGATCCACTCCGAAAGCTTACTACAGCTTTGTCGGCACGGCTCGAGACCCAAGATGGAGCGTCCTGAAAATTTCTTTCTCGTCGCCCCAATGAACGATCGCCATTCCTTCCACGAGCAAGAAATCCGGCGCGAAACAGACGAAAGGACCAATTCGGTTTGAACAACTTCCCCTGATGCACCCGCAGTGAAGCCGAAGAATAGGCACCCACCACCGTTGCTGCTACGCATAAAGGAAGAAGATCATGGTCAACATCACCAACCTCGAAACTACAGAGGCCCGTCACGGGGCCGCATACACCGCAGAGCAACACCTTCGTCGTCACGGCGCGAGTCTCTGCGACCTGCTCGACGCACTCGAAGATAAGAGCGGGTTCGAATCTCTTTGCGACCTGCACAGCGCATTCGGACAGCCGGTCGCTGATCCTGATGCTGTCGAAAGGGCGCTACAGGGCATCCACCGAGCTCTTGCGGATCAGGCACCTTCTTCGCTCGAACGGATCACTCGAGAAAGAGGACTGCCCGCCAGCGACATGACGCGCTGGCATGGCGCACGCGTCAGTGAGATAATTGCCCAGTTTCGCCATGGGAGCTGAGGCCGAGGCGACCTGTGACACACTGGAGCGGGATATACGCGACGTAACGCTCTGGCTCATTGAAACGTACGGCGTTGCTCGTATCCACGTCTCGGCTGAACGGCACTTCACGCAAATCGACCGAGATCTCGCGGGCATCGCCGTTATGCTCCTATCCAGTCCTCCACCAGGGCTGATTGAAGCGGCGCACGAAGCATTTCTCGCGCTCGGCTACGTTTTCGAAAGTTGGGCTGCGGACATCTACGTCCATCAATCCAGCCGAGACACGCATTCGAAACACGACGCCATTCAGGCCTATGCGCGCGTCGAAAATGCGCTGCGCATCTGGCGATCGGCATAGAGAAATCAGATGAACCTCGCAAAAGGGCGGCAATAGCCGCCCTTTTTTACGACCTTCGTTCCTTGGCCCAAGGCCTAAAGGATTTTTCACAGATATGCGCGAAATCGCAATACATTCACAGTATGCAGAAGTATGCGTAATTATGACGATCGTGCGGGTTCAATCAGTGACCAGGCCAAGCGATTAAGTGTCCATCTTCAACCATATGCCGATGGAGCACACGATGAAAAAACCGAACCACGCCGCCAACATGAAGAACGCAAACAAAGGCACGCCTGGACAGAACCAGACCCATGCCAAGAATGAGGGCAATCGGGGCAAGCAATTGAACCCAAACCAGCGCCCATCCAATCCCAAAAAGGCATGAGAACGTTGGTGGGGTGCACTGCACCCCACCAACGATAGTAGAAAGAAGAGCAGAATGTCATCAAAGGGCCCAGAGTACGAGCAGACACAGAAGCTCGTGAACATCGCAATGAAGTCGGGAATGACTCAAGACGAGATCGCGAAGCTATGCCGCGTCGACCAATCGACGATTAGCAGGTGGAAAAGGAATGAACGCCGCGCCAGGCTGCACCAGGTTACTCCCCTGCTCCAGCGTTTTGGGGAAAGGATGGAGCGACCACCCTTCCAGCTATATCGGCGGACCAATACACCCGACTCGGGCACCTCTGTGTCGCAGTTCCTCAAGGTGGACGGCCGCCTCTTATTACGAGAAGCCTATGACAATACACAGGATCGAGAGCCACGCTCAATAGACCGAGCGATACGCGTTTCCGTTCAGGAAGTTTCACGCGGGCGCTTTGCGCTTGTCCTCGAAAGAGCCTCAGGCGCGATGCCGAAGAAGCGCGAAAAGAGCGGCGCGATCGATCTTCGCAGCAGGGATATGCCTTGGCACCTGCCGGAAACCGGAAACGCGTTTCTTCTAAACCAGGAAGAGCTTCTCTCTTGGATCATCAGCCTACCTGAGAGTATTGCACAACAATGGCAGGACAGTTTTTTCGGAATTGAGCGTCTCGGCCTCCTGACAACGCTCGCTTTGCTCAAGCATGGTTACAAGGTCGACGGGCTTCAAACCCTGACCGACGAAGTGAGCGGAGCCGATTCCGCTTGAGATTCCTACGAGGCGCGAGTAGCCATCCGGAACACCACTGATCGCCGAATTGGCTACTTATGGCGTCCACCCGGAGGGTTGAACGCGTCAGGGGCCGCTGCTGAAAGGCAACGCCGCGCGGCGGGCCGTTACGCTCCTGCGCCGCTGCGATCTCGAAGGACCGAACGGGAGGGGCAAGGCGCGTATCTAACAGGTCGCGCACTTCCTCCTCTCCAAGGGGTATGGGGTGGGAGCCTGCGGGACCTCGGGGGCACATGCCCTCGACGCCCCGCAGGCCATTTTCTTCGATTTGACATGACCGGGCACACGCGGCAACTAAGCGCCGGCTCCCCCCTCCCCTCTTTGCTTCTGTGTCCTGATATGTGTGCCATCAAACGGCGAGAGTGCGTGCAGTCTCGAAAGCATACAGCAATCAATGCCGAGAGCTTAATCCGCTCAGCGAGTCTCTGACTAAAAATGCCGTTATCGCTTCGGAGCGCTCAAAATCGCTTAGTCTGCGCACCCGCAGCACCTCATGTGCGGACATCCCGCGTTCGCGGAGCTCTGCATCCGAGATTTCCTCAGCTACGGCGCGGTAATAATCGCCGTAGCTGTCGAAATTTATTGTCCGGCTGTTCATTGCTCATACCTCCATCTACGGCACCAAGGTTAGTCTTTGAAAAGGCCTAAGAGTACCGGCCGAAAATTACGGATCTCCAAACAGCTAAATGGTAAGCCGAATAAATTCGTCATGATGGAAAAAACTCCCTCCATGCCGGATCTCCAGCAGACAAGGCGCGGGCTTCTGCACTGGCAGTTACTCCCAAATGAAGCATGGGTGCCTCCTTGTGATGGTTTCGTCCGGGCTACGTCCCGGGGGAAGGAAGGGAGAGCCGTTTCGCTGCCGATCGCCATGCGTAGCCCTCGCTTGGCGCCACCTGACACCAGTGACTGGTCAGAAATTGGATGGTCACGACTGTGGGACACCTCGCTCGTTTCGCCTATCACAAGCGAGATTGGCCGGAGTCGCTGGCAGCGAAACATTTTTCCGGTTAATCAGCAAAATATGTGCTTCGTTTTGGCGGGTCTTCTCAAGTGCCCACGGCTATGAGCGCATCTAAACCCGGGTGTCAGATACCGCCCCGATTAACACTGGGATGACACCAACGTGCACGAGGTGTTCAAAGACAACACCTTAGGCACGATGGTGTCAGAAGCCGAATAGCGTAGGTTTGCAGGTTCAATCCGCTTGCCCCGCTGCGGCACGAGCCACACCGCTTCGCTACGGCGCAACGCTGACTTGTGATGCGCTGAGCGAACAAATTGACTGCACACGGAAAATCTGCGTTCAACGGGCAAGGCAATTCGTCCTATTTCGAATGTCACTTCGGGCCGAAACCGACGAGTCAGGTGGTTCGGGCGGGAACTGGACTTTCGCCGCGGGGCCAAATTAACATTCATAGCTATGGGGAACGGACATTGGCCGAGCCCAAGCTTAGTTGTATCAAGGGTGGACTGGGCCAAGCTCTTCACTGACGCACGACCAATACATGAAAGGCGCTCGATTTGAAACATAAGACGATTGATTTAACTGCCGAAGTTAAGCGCGCCACATTACCGGACGGACTGCAAGGCTTCCTATTCCCCATGTATGAGGCAATTTCCAATGCCTTTCATTCAATAGAAGACAGGTGGGAACACGATTTGGAAGACAAAGGCCGATTGGACGTGACCTTTGACGATGAAGCGCGCGAAGTCACGATCAAAGACAACGGCAGTGGGTTCGATGAAGCAAACCTATCGGCATTCCTGACGCCGCTTACGGGAAACAAGTATGAGCGCGGCGGCAAGGGCTTTGGCCGCTTCATGGCATTCAAGGTCTATAGCCGGGTATTCTATTCATCAGGGCAAAAGCAACCCGACGGGACGCTGACGAAGGGCTGTTATCGTTACGATCCGTTCTCGAACGATGACAATCTAATTGTGGTAAAAGAGACAGACGGTGCCGGGGCGCACTCGCATGACTGCGGGGTAACGGTATCAATGCGCTCGCCAAAGGCGGATTTTGAAGACTATTTCGTTTTGGAAGGTAAAGACCGGAAGCACAATCACACCGCAGAAGATATTGTCTCTGCGGTATTGGATCACTTCCTTATCGAGTTCATTCAGAAAAAAGTGCCGAAGCACTTCGTTCTGACAATCCAGGGCGCGACGTTCAACCTTTACAAGTATTTCCACGAGTCTCTGGCGGTCGGCGGTAGTCGCAAAGAGGAAATGGTCATCGGAACTGAGACTGTTGAAATCACTTTCGACTATTTCAAAGTTGGTGAAGAACACGCCAAGAAGCACCGTTTGTATTTCTATGCGAACAACCGTGCGGCAAGTGATCTGGAAAGCATTTCGTCTGGCCTGAATTCGAATCCATTCACCGAAATGAAAGGTGAAGAAGAATTCCGATATTACTACTTAGTCGCTGTTTCGAGCGACTTCTTTAAGTCTTCTCAGTCGCGTGATCGGATCACAAACCTGCACGGTAAGATTGACCACAACAAAACCAAGAAGTCGATTAAGGACCACCTGATTGCGATAGCTAAAGCCCATATATTGGACCTTGAGCAAACGTATACGTCCGATCGGCGTTCAAAGATGAAGGAACACGTTGACCACCTGATTGCGATTGATCCGCTTCTAAGGCGCGGCTTGGGTGGAAAGACAAGCGAAGAGTTTGTCAAGAAACGTGGCATCACGGAAACCCGCGAACAATTGGCACAAGACTTGTTCGTCGAACGCTTTCGACAGAAATTCGATTTCACCAAACTGAGTGAAGAAACAAGTGTCGAGGATCTTGTGCGGCTCGTACGAGACAAGATACCGGAAGATGCCAAAGAAGCGTTGGCGGTATACGTTGCATATCGGAACAATGTGATCCAAGTGTTTCGCCAGTTGCTCAACAAAGATGATGACGGGTTGGCGACCGAAGATAAGGTGCACAAGCTGATTTATCCACGATACAGGGACAGTGAGCAAATCGACTATGCGTCTCACAATCTTTGGCTGATTGACGATGATTTGGCCTACGCACGCTACATTTCAAGTGACCGAACACCGGAAGGTAATGCGAGGCGCAAGGGAGAGTTTGCGCACGACTTGCTCATAAACAATGACGATGAGCTTATGATTGTAGAAATGAAGCGTCCCCAGAAAAAGGACTATGATGGCACCAAAGAGGCCGACACTAAGAACCCAGTAGACCAGTTGAAGAACCAAGTCTTGGACATCCGTGAGCGGGGCAAGGTCATAACTTCAGGCGGGCGCGAAATCTCTATTGATGATACATCCATGGTGCGTGGATACATATTGGCGGATTGGAACGATAAGCTTGAACGCTACTTGAAAACGGAAGACTTCATCCGCACCAATTTCGGGGGGCAGATGGCTTATCGTTACTACAGAGAGTTGAATCTCATTATTGAAGTGCTGGCGTTCGATAGGCTGATTGACCGAGCCAGCAACCGCAATGAGGCGTTCGTCAGCATGCTTGAGGGACGATCGAACTTTGACCGAAAGTCGAAGGGCGCACTATCGGCAGCGCAGTAGCCGTTCAATCGCACTGTAAAAAGGGCGACCACCGGTGGCCGCTCTCGATTGTCTTATGCCACTAAGGTATCTGCAAAGCATGATAGGCCGAAATACATATGAGCAGTTGATACCGCGGCTTGAACGCGAAGCGCTCGAGCAGGCATTGGGGATGGAAGCCGGATATGTTCTGGATTTCAGTGACCGCACCTTTAACGACTTCTTCTATGAGACGATTGCCATCGATCCGGAAGATCAGTCGCAGCTCTTTAGCGGGCGAGGAACATCGAAAGCGAAGAGATTGCGTGCGTTTATTGAACGTGCTCAGCCGACGTTAGTAGCAAAAATCCTGCGCGAACTCTGGGAGTATCGGGAGGCGATAGAGTTTGCACAAGATGCGGGAAATGAAGACAAACTTAAAGGATCGTATTTTTCTACGGTCGCACGGATCGAGGGGCGTACGGATGCAATTGATGCCTCTGCTATTGTGACTTTCGAGCCGAACGAGACACTGGAGGAATTGGTTGCTTCAATCCGTCGCGACCTGGATGCGAACAAACCCCAAGCGGCGCTTGACCGCCTTCATACCTACTGCATGAAGCGTTTTGCCTCTCTTGTCCGCAAGCATGGTGGCGAAGATTGCGGGAAGGACGATGCTCTTCATGCGCGGGTCGCAAAATACGTTAAAATCCTACGCGAACAAAAGAACCTTAATCCCATCTCGGAGCGCATTGTCAAAAGCTCCATCAGCGTCTTCGAGGCGCTGAATCCAATCCGCAACGATCAGTCGTTTGCGCATGACAATCCTGACCTCGTGCAGATGGAGGAAGCTCGGTTTGTCTTCGACAGCGTTACCGCGTTCTTGCGGTTCTCCAAGGCGATTGACGGGCGTTTTTTCGAGGATTGACTGAGGTTAGCCCCCGTCGGCAATGTCCGCTTTGCGGGGTGCAACTGCAGCAATCAGACTGAATGATAAACGGCCGCTCAGGGCCGCGCGCGTCGATTCGGCCGGACGGGTCTCAAGAAAGGCTGGCCGCACCACTGCATGTCTGGATCGAGCCAATTTTGGCTAATGCGGCGCCATGAACCAATTGCCGCCTTGCTGCTTGGAAGCTGGCATCTGTGTCCTGATCGCTCGTGAGAGGTCGCGTAAAGCTCTGGATATCATTCAGCCGCTTTGCATACCATCATCGAACGGTGGTTTGCAGAGGCGGCTATTTTTGCCAGAAAATCGCTGTCTCGCTTGACTCGAAGTGTTACAGATTGCTATACAACTGATGTGCAACGACGCACCTGACATCATTAAGCATCGCAGCTGAGCATTTGTTCTGTTGCGATTTTTTTGTGTCGCATCACATTTCAGATGTTCAGCCTGTAAGAAAAAACAGGGAGACCATCCGAAATGAAAAAACAACTCACGACCAGTATGATCGCAGTAGCCGCCGCGTTGTCGGCGCAGGCAGCGTTCGCCGAGATCAAAATCGGCGCGATCTTCGATCTAACCGGCAGCCTGAACATCTATGGCATTCAGCAGGACAACGCGCTCGACCTCGCCGTCGAGAGCATCAATGCCAGTGGCGGTGTGCTGGGCGAACAGATCGAGGTGGTTAGCTACGACTCCCAGTCGGAGCTGAGCAAGTATACGCAATACGCCAACACCTCGGTACTGCGTGACGGTATCTCGGCTATGTTCGCTGGCCTGACCAGCTCATCGCGCGAGGCGATCCGCCCGATTTTCCGAAAGGCCAACATTCCGTATTTCTATTCCTCCCTCTACGAAGGCGGCGCATGTGACCGTCAAACCTTCGTGACGGGTTCTTCCGCATCCCAGCAACTTCAGCCGCTGATCGAATGGGCCATCAAGGAATACGGCCCGAAAATTTACATCATGGCCCCCGACTACAATTTTGGCACGATCTCGGCGCACTGGATCAACGAATACGCCAAAGCGAGCGGTGGCGAGGTGGTGGGTGAAGACTTTCTTGCCTTGACTGTCACTGACTACGCTCCGACGATCCAGAAAATTCAGCAGGCCCGGCCCGATTTCGTAGTCGCCCTGCCAGTCGGTGCAAACCAGACTGGTTTTCTGGAGCAGTTCGCTGCGGCTGGTCTAAAGGATAGCATTGGGCTCGTTTCTTCAAATTACGGCTCGGGAAATCAGCAGGTCGTAGTCTCTCCGAAAGCTGGCGAAGGCCTTATCGCCAGCCAAGGCTATTTTATGCAAGTGGACAATCCGGCTAACGCCGAGTTCGTCAAGAAGTGGACTGCGAAATATGGTGATGACACACCCATTGTTTCGGAGGCAGTCGATGTCTGGAACGCGGTACACGTATGGGCTGCTGCCGTGAAGAAAGCCGGATCCGCCGAACCGGACCCTGTAATTGCTTCTCTGGAAAGCGGTATCACTTTCGAAGCTCCCAACGGCACCGTCAAGATGGAACCGGGTTCGCATCACCTGCGCCAGAATATCTACATCGCCCGGGGTGACGATAAACACGGCTTTGAAATTGTAAAAACATTCGAGGACGTTGCTCCGAGTTACGAAAACAAAGTGTGCGATCTGGTCGCCAATCCCGGCCTCGCTGAACATTTCACGCCTGAGATGAAATGACCTAAGGCGCGCTTCGGCCTGACCGCTGGGGCGCGCACACTTCAATGGAGCACACAATGGAACTCGATTTCCTGGCGACAGTGCTGCTGTCGTCTTTATCCAGCGCATCAATTCTGCTGATAGCGACGATCGGCCTTGCGGTCGTGTTCGGCCTCATGGGCGTCATCAATCTTGCACATGGTGAATTCCTCATGATTGGCGCCTATACTGCGCTGACCGCGACGCAGTCCGGCGTACCATACATACTCTCAATCCCGATTGCGGTAGCCGTCACGATGGCGATCGGAGCGGTTGTTGAGCGTCTAATAATCAACCGACTCTATGGTCGGTTGTTCGACACTATGCTGGCGACCTGGGGGCTGAGTATCGTATTTTATCAGCTTGCGGTCCTGATCTTTGGAACAGTAACGCCAGGGATCGGCATGCCACAGTTCAGCATTTCGATCGGTGATTACGGCCTGGCTGGGTATCCACTTCTGATGATCGGCGTGGCCGCCGCAATGCTGATTTTCGTCTATCTCCTGATGACGAAAACGGTCTACGGCATGAAGGCGCGCGCCTCTATCCAGGTACCGCAAATGGCGCAGGCCATTGGGATTGAGGCCTCCCGCACGAACATGCTGACTTTCTCAGTCGGGTGCGGTCTGGCGGGGTTTGCAGGCGCGGTTCTTCTCCCGATCGTGCCTGCAACACCCTCCATGGGTTTTGCTTTCGTCATCAAGGCTTTCCTCACGGTCGTCGTGGCTGGTCCGGTCACCCTGACGGGCACTGCGATCACCGCACTTGGCCTCGGGGGCGGGGCCTCCGTGACCGCGAGTTTCATGACATCCGTTGTCGGTGATGTCTTCTTCTTCCTGATCACCGCATTGCTGCTCTGGCTCTACCCAATGGGTATCTCGGCCAAGTGGCGTCGTAAGCTGTGAGGCCTGCCATGTCATTCTCCGAAAAACTCTACAAAAACGCGGGCCTCGTCTTTCCGGCTGTTGCGGTTGTGCTGACTCTCGTCTTTGCTGGACAGATCGACCCCTATCTGGCCTTCGTAGCGACATCCTGGGTGATCTTCGGTCTCTTGGGGCTAAGTCTCGATGTCGTTTGGGGGCGCGGCGGACTGCTGAGCCTCGGCCAGACCGCCTTCTATGGACTGGGTGGCTATTTCGGCAGTGTCGTTGCCATCAATCTCGCACCGGCAACCGGAAACACACTGATCTGGGCGCTTCCCGCTGGGGCTGCGTTTGGGGCGCTGGCTGCTGCGGCTCTCGGCTATATCATCTTCTTCGCGCGAATGGGACCGCTGCAAAGCACTATCCTCTCCTATACATTCACCCTTCTGCTCTGGTCCGTGACCCAGACGTTCAAGCTCAATGTTGGAGAGGCCTCCATCGGGGGCGATAATGGTCTGTCGAACATTCCAGGGATCATCCTCGGGTTTGGCGAAGGCGCGCAGTCTCTCGGACCGAACGCGGCTTTCGCGGCTGCGGTCGTCATCGCGGCGCTTCTCTATTTCTTCACCCGCTGGCTGATGCGTGGCACTTTCGGCCGAATCGTGGATTGCATCCGGATCGATGCTGAAAAGACAGAATTGCTGGGCTATGACGTCAGAAAATACCAGCTTCTGAACTTTGCCTATTCCGGTGCTCTGGCCGGACTCGCGGGAGCACTTTTCGGCCTATGGGCCAACTACCTCAACCCGTCGATCTTCTCGGTGCAGGAAGCTCTGCTGGTTCCAATCTACGTTCTGGTCGGTGGTCTCGGCACGCTGTCGGGCGCGTTCCTTGGTGCGTTGGCAATCGGCGGGCTATCATTTTTTCTCGGCGGCGGAGCGGTCGGTGGTCAGACAACTCTGATCCTGGGTGTTGTGCTCATCTTGCTCGTTCTTTTCCTACAAAACGGAATCCTTGGCGGAATGGGCAATCTTTGGCGTAAGGCACTTCCTGATCCCAATGAGGCCGCCCGGAACGCGGGCGCGGTCAAAATCGATGACGCGGTCTTGGGCGAGATTCTGGAAGATGCCGCCAAGGATGCGGGACCGGCGAAGACCATGGGCACTGACGAAGCTTTCAAGCAGTTCGGCGGTGTTATCCCGGTCAACAAGGTCACGCAGTCCTTCATGCCAGGCAAACCATATTCTCTAATCGGGCCAAATGGTGCGGGTAAAAGTTCGTTCCTGAAAACTTGCGTGGGCATGTACAAGCCCGAAAGCGGAACGGTCACGCTTGGCAATGACGACATCACAAAGGCACCGATTTTTCATCGTGTGCGCAAAGGGATGGGTGTCAAGAACCAGAAACCGCAGGTCTTCGGAGAGCTGACGGTTGCCGACAACCTTTGGACGGCCGCGTTCGCCCGAACGCACGATAGGGAGAAGGCCGAGGACGTCGCAGCCAAAATTCTTTCCATGCTCGGACTGCAAGGGCAGTCAGGCGTTCAGGCATCGGCTCTGTCGCATGGACAGCAACAGTGGCTGGACATTGGTATGGTCCTTTGCCTCGCCCCCCGCGTCGTCCTTCTCGATGAGCCCGCTGCGGGCATGACCAACGAGGAAACCCGCGAACTTTCATCGCTCGTCCGGACGCTGGCGAAGCACACAACGGTTGTCGTGGTCGAGCACGACATGGAATTCGTCCGGACGCTGGAGGGCCATGTGACGGTCCTTCACCAAGGCGACGTCTTTGCCGAAGGCGACATCGAGACGCTGCGCGCCGATGACCGCGTTCTCGACATCTACCTGGGGAGAAGTGAGCATGTTTAAGGTTGTGAACGCCACTGGCGGCTATGGCAAAACCACAATCATCCGCAACGTGTCGTTGGAAGTGAAAAGCGGGGAGGTCGTTGCCCTTCTCGGCCGCAACGGCGTAGGAAAATCCACGCTCATGAGGTTTGCGACGAACCTCATTCCTCCGATAGAAGGTCATGTCGAGATCGACGGCAAACCCGCACCGAACTCCCCTGCGAAGCGGGCTAAAATGGGGCTCGGCTACGTGCCGCAGGGTCGCTTCATCTTCCCCCGCATGACGGTGATCGAGAATATCGCCGTCGCCGCTGCATCGAACGGCCACGACCCGAAACAGACCGTTGACGAGGCTCTGTCGGATTTCCCTATGCTGCTACCCAAGGCACATGATCTGGCCGGAGGATTGTCGGGCGGTCAGCAACAGGTTCTGGCCCTTGCCAGGGCGCTGGCGATCATGCCGCACATCCTGCTGCTCGATGAACCGTCGGAAGGTGTTCAGCCCTCCATCATCGATGAAATGGCCGGCATTCTGAAGCGGATCAACCGGGACAGGGGCATCGCGATTCTCGTCGCCGAACAAAACCTCGATTTTTGCCTTTCCATCGCTGAGCGCGCTTATGTCATGGAAAAGGGTGAAATCCGGATGGAGACGGATCGGGACGCTCTGCTGGCGAACAAGGAACTTCAGCAAGAGCTGCTGGGGGTCTGAAATGGGCAAACCCGAACAACTGACCGAGGATCAACAAAGACGCATTAAGGCAACACTGGCGCGCATCCGCGGCGGATTGGCTGCGATGCCTCAACCACCCTCCACTGAACCCGCCCATATTTTTCACCCGGAGAGTTTCGATGTGCCCAGAACCTGAAACCGCCACATTGCAGGCCGACGCGCTCGCAAGCGGCTCGACGACATCCAGCGATCTGACCGAGAGGGCCTTGAAACGGGCTCAGGAAAGGGCTGACCTTAACGCTTTCGTTTCTCTGGACCTTAAGACTGTGCTGGATCAGGCCAAGTCATCGGACGCACGCCGGTCTGCGGGAAAAGCCCTCAGCCCTATCGATGGCATCCCTATCGCGATCAAGGACAATTACCTCACACGGGATTTTCCGACCACTGCCTGTTCCAGAGCTCTGCCGCGTGCTGCAAGCGGCGTCGATGCCACTATTGTAGCTAACTTGCGCGCCGCGGGGGCGATCATCTTCGGCAAGACAAACATGCACGAATGGGCTTTCGGGGCGACGAATACGACCTCGAGCATCGGGCCGACACGCAACCCTCACGATGCAAATCATATCACGGGCGGCAGCAGCGGCGGATCGGCAGCGGCCGTCGCCGCTGGGATTGTCAGTGCCGCCTTGGGAAGTGACACCGGCGGGTCGGTCCGCATTCCCTCAGGGGCCTGCGGAGTTTACGGTTTCAAGCCGACCTATGGCCGCGCATCACGACATGGCGTGCTGCCGCTCAGCTGGTCGCTGGATGCGCCCGGCCCGATTGCACGCAGTCTCGATGACATCGCGCTTCTGCTACCGTTTTTTTTGGGATCTGATCCAAATGACGCATCCACGACCCATGCCAAACCGTTCGAGGACCAACCGGCTCCTGCCGCCCCTCGAATCCTGAATCTGGTGGGGAAAGGACTGGAACGCTCGGACGAAGTCGAACTGGCAGTGCGGAAGGCTCTGGACGGCGCGGAGGCGTCTGTGGAGGATGCCGAAATACCAGCTATGCGGAGCTTTTTCGCTGCATGGGAGGCGATCCTACATGTGGAAGCGTCTTCGTATCATGAAAAGCTTTTGGCGGATGAGCCCGCCGCGTTCACGTCTGTCACCCGCGCCCATCTCGAAGCAGGCCGGCAGATCACAGCGACCGAAGCCATGCACGCCCAGAAACTGCGAGCGCGATTTATCGAGCTGCTGCTGAAAGACCTGGGCGACTGGGATGCTCTGGCGCTTCCAACCCTCCCTGTGCCTGCTCCGCGACATGGGCAAGACAGGCAAAGCTTCGGCGGGCGCGATGTGACCACTCAGGACAGCATGACCTGGTTCTGCTGGCCGGGAAACCTTGCCGGCCTGCCCTGCGTGAGCCTTCCGGTGGACACCTCCACAAATGGCCTGCCAATCAGTATGATGCTCATGGGACGCCCCGGAAAGGATGAGAGTCTTCTTAATATCGCACGCCAATTCGACAGGGGCAGGTAACGGCAAATGGTCGAACAGAAAATCAAGGTAGGCGTTCTGTTTTCACAGTCCGGCCCGATGAAAGTGACGGAAGAAGCCCTTCTGAAGGGAACCCTGCTGGCCATCGAGGAAATCAACGAAGGTGGTGGGATTGCGGGACGCCAGATCGAGCCAATCATTCTGGACCCGGAAGGCAACGATCAGCGCTACGCACAGCTCGCTACCGAACTGATCCTCAATCACGGCACGAATGTGATTTTCGGCTGCTGCCTCTCGGCCAGCCGAAAGCGGGTTCTGCCGGTTGTCGAACGCTTCAACGGACTGCTCTTCTATCCATCCGTCTATGAAGGTTTCGAGTATTCCCCAAATGTCATTTATGGGGGTGCAGTGCCCAATCAGCTCGTCCTTCCGCTGATGCAGCACATCTACGCCGAACATGGGAAACGCATCGCCCTGATCGGTACGGATACCCTCTATGCGCGGGAGATCAACCGCATCGTGGACGAGTTTGTCGCGGAAAGTGATGGTGAAATCGTCAGCGAAATCTACCTCCCTTTCGGAACCGACGCTAAGCTTGCGGCGGCCAAACTTCGGGAAACAGTGTCCAAGAAGCCGGACGTCATCCTGTCGACGGTCGTTGGCGAAGGAAGCGTCACGCTTTATTCCGCCTATGCGGAGTTGAGGGATCAGGAAAAGAAGGCTCCCATCGCCTCTCTGACGACGACCGAAGCCGAACTCGCGCAGATGCCTGAAGCCGCCCGTGCGGGGCATATCACAGTATCGCCTTACTTCAGCACTACCGATAGGGCGGCAAACAGCCGCTTTGTTACCGCGTTTCAGGACCGGTTTGGCACAGAACATTTGCCAAGCGTCTATGTCGAAACCACCTACGCTCTGGTTCATTTCTTCGCCGATGCCGTACGGGTTGCCGGTCAGTTTGACACGGACAGTCTATTGTCCGCCCTTTCCGGAGCCGTCTTCAAGGCGCCGGGCGGCGATCTGTCAGTCGATCTGGACACGAACCACTTCACGATGCGTCCTCAGGTCGGCAGATCGACCCGAACCGGAGAGTTCGACATCGTGTGGAGCAGCGCTCAAAGCATCCGTCCCGACCCCTATCTGGTGTCCTATGACAGGTCGATTGGTGAGTTGGAACGTACATGAGCATTTCAGGCACCAGCGACCAGAACCTTCTCAGGAGGCTACGCCGGAAGCGAGTTTTGGTCATTCATCCGGATGACGAGGATCGCCGGACTCTGCTGGCGCAGCTCCGAAGGATCGGGTGCCAAACAGAAAAGCTCGCATCCCCGCCCGACACGCTTCCCTCCGAAGTCGATGTCGTCCTTTTCCTGATTCTGCGCAACCAAGCCGACAACTCCGTCCAATGGATGGCCGAAGGTTCGGATATCACTCGAATTGCTATTATTTCCTATGAGACGCCGGAAATCCTGTCAGCCCTTGAACGTCTGCACGTTCATGCAGTTCTGTCGAAGCCCATCAGAATTTTCGGTGTTCTCGCCGCCTTAACCACTGCGATCAGCCTCTCTCAACACGAAGCCCGGCTCCAGCAACGGGTCCGGTCACTGGATGACACCCTGAAGGCCCGGAGACGTATCGAGAAGGCCGTCGTCATCCTTTCCACACGACACGAAATCACCGAAGAACAAGCCTATAAGCGTCTTCGCGATAAGGCGATGCGGGTCAACGCAACAATTGCAGATATTGCCGATGCTGTAATTGCCTCCGACGACGTGTAACGCATAAGCGCGGAAAATTGCGCCTTGTCTTACGTTAGCGCCAATGGGACGGTTTAGGATGATTTGATAAGAGAGGGTGTCTGGCACATCGTAATCGCCAAAGAGTGGAGATGAGACAAATACCGGGAACCAAACGGAGCTAAGGCAAGAAAATAATCGACGACCTCCGCCACAGTTGTCTCCTGCTGTCCTGCAGAAATATACTCTGGACCAGCGTTTCCACACAGCCTCGGCCATTTATGTAAGTTCACGGTCCAGGCTTGCATGTAGGTGGGCCCGGACCATTTCTCGAGGCAGCGTCGACGCCAGCGAAACTTGGCTCTGGCGGATAAGCGCATCGTAATAGGCCTCAGCTTGATATTCTTTCCGCGTTTGGAAAGAACGTTGTGCACAAAGCGAGAGGGCTGCTTCGACGCCTTCAGGACC
This sequence comes from Thioclava sp. IC9, assembly GCF_002213225.1. Classification (NCBI taxonomy): domain Bacteria; kingdom Pseudomonadati; phylum Pseudomonadota; class Alphaproteobacteria; order Rhodobacterales; family Paracoccaceae; genus Thioclava; species Thioclava sp. IC9. The sequence continues at coordinate 85,690 of NZ_NBNX01000001.1, read as the reverse complement.
CATTTGACCAAGAACAGTGTGCAAATGGGTCCGGGCAATGTGGCTTCCCATTCCGAAATGGACTGCCCACCGCCGTGACAGACTTTGAGCATTGCGTGGTTCGCCCGTACTTTTCGGAAAGACAGGGGCTTGGCGTCTTATTGCTTCAGCGCGAAGGCGTGGCAGAAAGGCTTCATGGCGACCCTGGAGCAAAACTGCTTCCAAAAAGGAGTTCAGGATCGGATGGAGAAACCCGTTAAAGTTGACAAGTGTTTTAGATAGCCGCGTGTCAATTCGGTAAACCCATTCGCCTTCTGGCTGGGCCACGAGCGAAATGTGCTTTCCCCAGAGAAGAACTGTGTCTTTATTTCGAAGCGGAACAAGCGACAAAAAGGTGAGAGCTGCCGCATCCACCAGCTTCGTATTTCTTACTGTTGCGTGAGACGCGCGCGATCCTTCAGATTTGAGGCAGTCTGCCAACATAAATATCTCACCTATGTCTGGCAGCCTCCGGAACTGATCCTCCTTTTTCTTACGTGCGAGCAATCTCTTGCTCCGGTGATACGCAGTGGCGGCCGATATCTTGCGACAGATATCCGCGTCCGCTCCGACAAAGAAAGCAAGTCGTCCGAGGAACCTGAACTGAATTTCGATCGAGCTTGAACGCAGGCCGCGCTCTTCAAGCGCTGCATGGTAAGCTTGGAGAGATTGGAGATTAAAGTCTTCTGGCGTTCCGCTCTCGCGGGCAGTGAAGACAAGCTGACGAGCGTAGTTCTGCATGTTCCGAACGCTCGACAAAGCGGCGCTTCGCCCCCTCACTTTCTGCCCTGCAGCAAGTCGTTCGAGCGTCTGCAGCCAATACGCTGGGAGTTCGAGCCTCGACACGGAGCAGCTCGCTTGAACGAAATTGTTCGTCTTCGAGCTACTGCTCCGCTTACTTGCGCGGTGCGCACGACACTTTGCTTGTCTCACGCGTTCCACAACGTGGGTCGCCGGATGTTCGAGTCCGTAGAGCGCGCGCAAAGCGGTGAGTAGCCGCGCAACGCGACTGGGACTTTTGCACGGATCGAATGCGAGGACGTGCTCCGCAGAAAGGTCTCGGATACCGCGACCATCGCAGAATTCAAGGAACTGGTCGGTGACACGGATTGCTCCGATCGACAGGTCAGCGGCACTTGGGTGGGCCCGAAGCTTGTCCCAAAGAGGGCCGCGCAGGATCTGTTCGCGGGACCTAAGGTCACGTTTCACCATAATCTTCTACCCTTCTTTGCCCATTCTCTCGTTAAACTGCGCACGCTAAAAGCCTGGTCGGATGGTCGAAACAAGCATGCTCTGCCCTTTGCGCATGAGTTTTTCTTGATGGATCCAAGCATAATACCGGAGCACGGTGTCCACGGTATCGCCGAGACGAGCGGCGATTGTTTCGATCTGATCCGGGAAAAGGAAATACAAAAGGCTTGCTTGGCCGTGACGGAAATTGCTTGGATCTATCGTGATGCCAGCGATGTTTACCATTATGTTTTCAAACCATTTTCTGAAAGTTGTATCCGTCAGGCAACGACTTGGATCTTTGACACCCGGAACAAGCCAATCGGACTTAGACGCCAACTGCTTTGCCAACCGAACGAGACATTCGGAACTACTGACCACATTGGCAGCCTGATCCCAGAAGAACAGCCACCTAATATCCTGCAAGAACCATTCAACAGTTTCCAAGTATCTCTCTTCGCTCGCGCATAGCGGCGCTTTGATTGGCTTTTTGTTTTTTGTATGCGTTGCGGGAATGTGCAGCATGTACTCCTTTGACTTATTCTTTATGAGCCATGGTGCGGATCCTTCGATTGAAATTGCCAGGAAATTACCCACTCGGATCGGTGCACACCCGCATTCGAGAGCGCAGAACAGCGCAACCGTGCCGAGCTGACGAACTCGCGTTCGCTCTATGTGTGTAAGATCGCGTTTAGCTCTCCGCGCCGCACGAATGATATTTTCCGCTGCCGCCCTTGGTGCCGCATGGGAGAGAAGGAAATCGGCCCTGAAAGCAAGGTCATCGATGAGGTGACGGCAGATCCTCTGCGTCTCGTCTGGCATCTCGCTCTTGTCGATGTGCAAACAAAACTCAGGAACTTCCAAGAGCTTTGCTCGAAGGTCTGGAATCACGATACCGTTGCGTTCGAGGATCGCAGGCAGATATGACATCTTGGTCGTCGCCGTACTCGCAGCAAGCTCCCCCTGTTTGACGCGCGTGTAAATGTGCTGGCAGGCCGCGACCATAGCGTTGCGGTTGCTAAGGGCAAACGTCGCCGTTTCGGCATCCGGCATGAGGTGACCCGTCGCGATGAGTGCGTCGACAACCGTTCGGAGGGCATACTTGTGCTGATCGCGAGTCTTTTTTGCACGCGTCTTGGAGGATTGCGCGATCTCGATGTAGCCCTTTCGATATGAGACCAGTGTGAGCTCGTCAATTTCGTCAAGAAGGCGCTTTGAAATTGTATACGATTTCCGCGGTCCCGTCCGCACTGGCTCAATTGCCGTCGGAAAGAACTCCCGGATTGCAAGAGAGTGCGCGGAATCGTTTTGCAAATCGTAGATTGTTCTGAATGCATTGCGGAGGGAGCGCTTTTGCTTCGTTGTCGCCATTTGAAATAGGCGAAGTATGACCGCCTGACTCAGCTCTTCTGTGCTTAGCTGTGCTTCGCGGCAAAGCAGCGTCAGAGTCGAAGTTATGGCTACGAGTGAAGCGGGTTTATCCTTGAATCGCGGAAGGCCTGACAGCCACTCGGCAAGCTCGGTCCATCGGTCCTCTTGTCGGCGAAGCTTCTCCTTTTCCTCGGTCACGCCCAATGCGCGCGCGATCGCGGCACGCGCGCGCTTTCTATATGAATTATAAACCTCGCGACTAAGGCGTGGCATGGTGACCCGATTCCATCCGTTTAACGGGAACCAAGCATCGAAAATATCAAGAGAAAGCTCGGTATTTTCCGGTCGCTTGCCTCGTGTGCCCAACAGGCTGCGGAGGGCCGTCTTGGCAAGTGCTCGGGGGCTTGAGGCAGCGCCATCCGCCATCTCCCTATCGAGCATGTCCAAGACCCTGTCCATCATTGGTGTCTCAGCGAAAGAGGACTTGTCGTCAGCAGCGTTGCTGTTGGCGATTAGTTCTTCAATGTCTGCCAGCATAAAGCCATCCGTGCCAGTTTCGATGCTCTGGACATTGGCCAAGTCTGCTTGAACAGAAGTATTTTTTTGCAGCGCCGCGATCGACAGGTCAGGGTCAAGAGTTATGCTCGGTCGCCCAGGAAGGTGCCACTCCAGTCTCGATCTGCGGATCTTGCCTGCAGCATCAGCATAAATCTCAGGTTGGCGGCGAGCCAGTATCTCAAGGTTGATCCAGAGCTTTTTCCTCGGGCCCACGCAGATCGGTGGTGGAAAGCCGGCAGGAAGGGTGTTGGTTCGACACCACCCATTCAAGGTTTCAACCGACACTCTGACCATCGGAGCCACGTCGGATGGGAGAAGGAGTGGAAGTTTCAGGTCGGCCCAGAGGTCTTTATCCTGATATGGGTCGAGGCCGATTGCAGACCAGAGTTCGCTCCAGGCAACCGTCGGCCCATCATTGAGCCCCCATGATCTCAGCAGTTCGCGACGCTTGTCCTCTTTCACCCGGAAGAAAGATTCGATCTCGGACATCGTAGCGTGGCCGGACGTTAATGTGTGACGAGAGTTCAACATTCGAAGAACCTTGGTTCGACCTTCGGCGCGCGGAAATCTTTTGAGGTGCAGCCGATGAGGTGGGCACTCGCGTTCGATCGCTGAGAGGGCTGGGGAGACCTGCAAGGCAGACCAAGCTGCGTCGCTTCCACGCTCTCAGGGCGCTTTCGCCGTAGGGGAAATTGACCAAATCTTGCCCAAACTCGGTGCTTCCCAGTGCATTTCCATGCACTTTGAGCCGATTTTAGGGGGTGGAGAGTTTTTTGCGATGAAGGGCAGTTTCGCCTTGTAACCCCCACGTTTCCTTGGCTATACGCGTCGACGGAGACGTGGCCGAGTGGTCGAAGGCGCTCCCCTGCTAAGGGAGTAGGCCCGGAAGGGTCTCGAGGGTTCGAATCCCTTCGTCTCCGCCATCACACATTCCAGTTATGCCTGCCGGGTTTCGGCCAGGCGATTGGTCGGCCCAAATTCCGCGAGAGCGGCAGAGCCACGCGGTCCCGCTTCGTCTCCCTCACCTTTGCATTTCAATGGCATAGCTCCCCCGGCGCGTCTGATCGCGGTCCTTTACGAACGCCGGCCTTGAAGACCCGAGCCCAAGCAAAAAACTACCTGCGCATCCGAACGACATTCGGCCCGGCGATCTGCTCGCCGGGCCGAATGCCATTTCGCGAAGCCCTGCCCGAACCGGCGGGCCTCCTCAGCCCCGAAGGTCTTCGGGCAACAGCGCCTCGGGGAAGTTCTGATAGCAGACCGGGCGCAGGAAGCGTCTGATCGAGAGCGTGCCGACGCTGGTCGCGCCGAAATTGGTCGATGCCGGATACGGCCCGCCATGCACCATCGCGTCGCAGACTTCGACACCGGTGGGGAAGCCGTTCGCCAGCACCCGGCCCGCCTTGCGCTCGAGCACCGGCAGCAGGCGGCGGGCGAGATCGGCGTCGGCGTCATCCATCTGCAAGGTCGCGGTCAGCTGGCCCTCGAAGCTGCGTGCGACTTTCACCATTTCGTCGGCATCCTTGACGGTCACGATCAGGCCGAGCGGGCCGAACACCTCCTCGGAGAGAGCCGCGTTCTCCAGCCAGTCGGCGGCGGAGACGCGGAACAGGTAGGGCTTCGCCTCGCGCCGGTCGCAGACCTGGGTCAGCAGCTCCTGCACGCCGCCGGCTTCCTGCATCCGCGTCGCGCCCTTGCGATAGGCTTCGGCGATGCCGTCGGTCAGCATGACCTGCGCGCCGCTCGCCTCGAGGGCGGCCAGCGCGGATTTGACGAAGGCTTCACCCGCGTCGCCCTCCATCACCACCGCGATGCCGGGATTGGTGCAGAACTGGCCCGCGCCCATGGTGAGCGAGGCTGCCCAGCCGACGCCCAGATCCTCGCCGCGCGCCGAAGTCGCTTCGGGCAGCAGGAACATCGGGTTGACCGAGCCCAGCTCGCCGAAGAACGGGATCGGCTCGGGACGCTGGGCGCACAGATCGTAGAGCGCCTTGCCGCCCGCCAGCGATCCGGTGAAGCCCACGGCCTTGATCCGCGGGTGCTGCACCAGCGCCTGCCCCACATCATGCGAGCCACCCTGGACGAGGCTGAACACGCCCTTGGGCATGTTGCATTTCTCGGCCGCGGCCTTGATCGCTTCGGCCACGATCTCGCCGGTGCCGGGATGCGCCGGATGGCCCTTCACGACGACCGGGCAGCCCGCCGCGAGCGCCGCGGCTGTGTCGCCGCCTGCGGTCGAGAAGGCCAGCGGGAAGTTCGACGCGCCGAAGACCGCGACGGGGCCGATCGGACGCTGGATCATCCGCAGATCGGGGCGCGGCAGCGGCTGGCGGTCGGGGAGTGCTTCATCGCGACGCCTGTCGAGGTAATCGCCCTTTCGGATATGATCGGCAAAGAGGCGCAACTGGCCAACGGTTCGGCCGCGCTCGCCGTTCAGGCGCGCCTCGGGCAGACCGCTTTCCTGCGTCCCGATCTCGGTGATCGCCTCGCCGCGGGCGTCAATCTCGTCGGCGATGGTGTCGAGGAATGTCGCCCGTGTCTCGCGGCTCGAATAGCCATAGTCCCAGAACGCCTCCTCCGCCGCCTCGCAGGCAGCATTCACCATCTCGACCGTACCCATGCAGAACTCATGCGACGGCCCTTCGACGGGCTCCGATGTGAATTTCGGCTCGGTCTCGATCCAGTCGCCTGCGATCAGATGCTTGCCATGCGGGGTATAGGTCATTTCGGTATCCTTCAGAATTCGAAGTCTTCAACAGCGGTGCGGCGGCCCAGCAGGAACGCGTCAGCCACATGCACCATCGGCGCAAGATCCACATCGGATGCGCCTTGCCGCACCAGCCCTGCCATGCGGGCGTAGAGCGCGGGGTATTCTTCCATGATGCTCTCGGCACCCTCGGCTTTCGTACCGCCGATCTCAAGCACATTGCCGCCCAAACGCAGCGCCATCGCCCCGGCATCGGTGTCGATCTCGATATCCCAGGTCTGCGGGCCTTCCTGACGCCAGTCGAAATCCGCCTCGATGGAGCCGGTGAAGCTCAGCCGCGCGGCGATGGGGGCCTGCCGGTTGGCGGGAAATTCCAGCTCTGCCGCCGTAAGGTGAACCGGCGCGGGAAGAATTTCGGTCAGGATCGAGAGTGCGTTGATGCCCGGATCGAAGACGCCCATGCCACCGGGCTCGAACACCCATTCCTGCCCGGGATGCCATTTGCGCACGTCCTCGCGCCAGATGATCCGGCCCGAGTGAACCTTGCGATCCGCGAGCCATGATTTGGCGGCCGCCACCGCATGCGCCATGCGCGAATGCCATGTCGCGAACAGCGTGAGGCCCCGCGCGGCGGCCATCGCCTCGAGCGTATGCACCTCGGCCAGGGTCGCGCCGGGCGGCTTTTCGAGCATGACGTGCCGCCCGGCCTCAAGAGCTGCACGCGCCGCGAGGAAGCGCGGCACGGGCGGCAGGCAGAGGCTCACAACTTCGATTTCGGGATGGGAGGAGAGCATCTCCTCGATCCGGGTGTAGGCTGGCACCCCCTCGACCGTGCCATGCCGCGAAACCGTCGCTGCCAGTTCCCAATCCGGGCTGGCGGAGATGGCGGGCACGTGTTGATCCAAGGCGATCTTGCCGATGCCGACGAGCGCGAGTTTCATCAGTGACTGTCCTTTCCGACCGGGTTGCCGCGGCAGCCGACGAGGAAATCGAGGTCCGCCCCGGTATCCGCGCCCATCACATGCGCCTGATGCAGCCAGGCATAGCCACCTTCCGGCCGCTCATGGCTAGGCTGCCACTTGGCAAGCCGCTCGGCCAGTTCCGCGTCCGAGATTTCGAGCGTCAGGCTGCGGTTCGGCACGTCGAGCGCGATCATGTCGCCGTTCTGCACGACCGCCAGCGGACCACCGGCGGCGGCCTCGGGCGAGGTGTGCAGCACGACCGTGCCGTAAGCCGTCCCCGACATCCGTGCGTCCGAGATTCGCACCATGTCGGTGATGCCCTTCTTCAGCACTTTCGGCGGCAGGCCCATATTGCCCACCTCCGACATGCCGGGATAGCCCTTGGGGCCGCAATTCTTCAGCACCATCACGCAGGTCTCGTCGATATCGAGCGCGTCGTCGTTGATCTTCGCCTTGTAGTCATCGATATCCTCGAAGACGACGGCGCGCCCACGGTGGGTCAGAAGATGCGGGCTCGCGGCGGAGGGTTTGAGCACCGCCCCTTTCGGCGCGAGATTGCCGCGCAGCACCGCGATGCCGCCCTGATCGGTCAGCGGCTTGTCGGCGGGCAGGATCACGTCCTCGTTCCAGTTCACGACGTCCTTGACCTCGTCCCAGATCGCCCCGCCCGACACGGTCAGCGCGTCCTTGTGCAGCTGCCCCGCCTCGCCGAGACGCTTCAGTACGACCGGCAGACCGCCCGCGTAGAAGAATTCCTCCATCAGGTATTTGCCCGACGGCATCAGGTTCACGATGGTCTTCACATCGCGCCCGCAGCGGTCCCAGTCGTCGAGCGTGACATCCACGCCGACCCGGCCCGCCAGCGCCAGCAGATGCACAACCGCATTGGTCGAGCCGCCGATCGCGCCATTGGTGCGGATCGCGTTCTCGAAGGCCTGCTTGGTCATGATGTCAGAGGGCTTCAGATCGTCCTTCACCATCTGCACGATGCGCCGCCCCGAAAGCTGCGCCATCACGCGGCGGCGGCTATCCACCGCCGGGATCGCGGCATTGCCCGACAGCGCCATGCCGAGCGCTTCGGCCATGCTCGCCATCGTGCTTGCCGTGCCCATCGTGTTGCAGGTGCCCGAGGAGCGCGACATCGAGGCTTCGGCTTCGAGGAACTCTTCCTGCGTCATCTCGCCCGCCTTCACGGCTTCGGAGAATTTCCACAGATGCGTGCCCGAGCCCACGCGCTCGCCCCGGAAATAACCGTTCAGCATCGGACCGCCAGTGACGACGATGGACGGGATATCGCAGCTCGCCGCCGCCATCATCAGCGATGGCGTGGTCTTGTCGCAGCCCACCAGCAGCACCGCCCCGTCCATCGGCTGGCCGCGGATGGTCTCTTCGATCGCGAGGGCCGCGAGATTGCGAAACATCATCGCGGTCGGGCGGAAGGTGTTCTCGGAGGCCGAGAAGACCGGCACTTCGACCGGGAAGCCACCGGCCTCCCAGATGCCCGCCTTCACCTTCTCGGCCAGCTCGCGCAGGTGGCCGTTACAGGGCGTCAGATCGGACCATGTGTTCAGGATGCCGACGATCGGGCGACCGTCGAACAGGTCATGCGGATAGCCTTGGTTCTTCATCCAGCCGCGGTGGTAGATCGTGTCGCGCGTATTGCCGCCATACCATTCCTGCGAGCGCAGTTTGCGGGGCCAGGGGGCGGGGGTGAAAGCCATGTCGGACCTCAGAGGCTGGCGACGGCCACGGGGGCCGACGCGTCGGAATTGCGGGCAAGCGGATTGCGGAGCGCGAGACCGAACTGTGGGCATTCGATCTCGAAGACGTCCCCCGGCTCGGCGCTGATCCCGTCGGCGAAGCTGAGCGTGGCGGTGCCGAAGAAATGCACATGCACATCGCCCGGATCGCGGAACGGCGCGTATTTGAAGTGGTGATGTTCGAGATTGGCGATCGTGTGGGACATGTTCGCCTCGCCCGACAGGAATGGCTTTTCCCAGACCGTCTTTCCACCGCGCAGGATGCGGCTGGTGCCCTCGACACTTTCGGGCAGATCCCCCACCAGCATCTCGGGACCGAAGCTCGCCGGGCGCAGCTTGGAATGGGCGAGCCACAGGTAGTTCCCGCGCTCAGTGACGTGGTCGGAGAACTCGTTGCTGAGCGCGAAGCCCACGCGGACCGGCTGCCCGTCGGGCGCGATGACGTAGAGCCCCGCGACCTCCGGTTCCTCGCCACCATCGAGCGCGAAGTTCGGCGAGGTCAGCGCAGCGCCCGGCGCGACAGCGGCCAGACCGTTGCCCTTGTAGAACCACTCGGGCTGCACACCCACGGAGCCAGCGGCGGGCTTGCCGCCCTCCAGCCCCATGCGGAACATCTTCATGCTGTCGGTCATCTCCTCGGTGACCTTGGTGTGCATCGCGTCGCGGGTGGAGGCGGAGCCCAGATGGGTCAGCCCCGTCCCCGTCAGATGCAGATGCGCGGCATCGGGATGATCGAGCGGCACCAGCATGCGCCCCTCGGCATAGGCGGCCTCCAGGTCCACCTCGTCCCCCTGCCCGCGCGCGGCGATCTCGGCAGCCAGATCATGTCCGGCGGCGATGGCGGCCAGTGCCAGATCGCGCGTGGTGGAGACACCCGGCACCAGATGCGCGGGGCCGTCTTCACGCACGGCCACGGCGCGCGATCCGTCGGCAAGGGTCAATTGCGAGAGCAACATCTCAGGCTTCCTTGTTCTTGTTGTAGACATCGAAGAAGACGGCGGCGAGCAGCACGAGCCCCTTGATGACCTGTTGGTAATCGATGCCGATCCCGAGGATCGACATGCCGTTATTCATCACGCCCATGATGAAGGCGCCGACGACCGCGCCGATGATCTTGCCCGAACCGCCCGACATCGAAGCGCCCCCGATGAAGACCGCCGCGATCACGTCGAGCTCCACCGCAAAGCCCGCTTTCGGGGTCGCGGTGTTCAGACGCGCGGCGAAGACGAGACCGGCGAGCGCGGCCAGCAGGCCCATGTTCACGAAGGTCAGGAAGGTCAGCCGCTCGGTGCGGATGCCCGACAGCTTGGCCGCCTTCGCATTGCCGCCCACCGCGTAGACCCGGCGGCCCAGCGTGGTGCGTTCGGTGACGAAGACATAGATGATCGTCAGGATCACCATCGACAGCAGCACGTTCGGCAGGCCGCGGAACCATGCGAGCTTCCACGTCACGAAGAGAAGGGCTGCGGCGACAATGGCGTTGCGCAGCACGAAGAGGCCAAGGGGTTCACCCTCGATCCCGTAGCGCGCATCGCGGGAGCGCGCACGGACACCCAGCCACACCAGCAGCACCACCGCGGCGACACCCACCGCCAGCGCCAGCGAATTGGGGCGGCCCACGCCGAACGGATCTGCGATGAACCCGGTCGAAAGCGCCTGGAACGATTTCGGGAAGGGACCGATGGACTGTCCTTCGAGCAGCCAGAGCGACAGCCCGCGGAACACCAGCATCCCCGCCAGCGTCACGATGAAGGACGGGATCTTCCAATAGGCCACGAAATAGCCCTGCACCGCGCCGATCGCCATGCCCATGACGAGGCATGCCGGGATCGCCACCGCGACCGGCAGGTCCATAGACACGATCAGCACGGCGGCGAAGGCCCCGATGAAGCCCATGACAGAGCCGACCGAGAGGTCGATATTGCCCCCCACGATCACCAGCAGCATGCCCAGCGCCATGATGATGATGTAGCTGTTCTGCAGGAACAGGTTGGTGATGTTGACCGGTTTGAGCAGCGTGCCGCCCGTCACGATCTGGAAGAACAGCATGATCGCGATCAACGCAAACAGCAGTCCGTATTCGCGGATGTGGCGCGCGATATAGGCGCCGATCCCAAGGCCACCGGAGGGCTCGGAATTCGCTTGTTCGATCTGGTCCATGACTTTTCCTATTCCCTAACGATCAAGGACATGATGCGCTCCTGGCTGGCCTCGTCGGCGTTCAACTCGCCCACGAAACTGCCCTCGTTCATCACATAGATCCGGTCGGACATGCCCAGAAGTTCCGGCATCTCCGAAGAGATCATGATGACGGCCTTCCCGGCCGCGCTCAGTTCGTTGATGATCCCGTAGATTTCGTATTTCGCACCGACATCGATGCCGCGCGTCGGCTCGTCGAGGATCAACACCTCCGGCTCGGTAAAGAGCCATTTCGCGAGCACGACCTTCTGCTGGTTGCCGCCCGAGAGGTTCATCACCTTCTGGAACACCGAGGGCGTGCGGATATTGAGGTCGCGGCGGTATTTCTCGGCCACCTCGGTTTCGCGGAAATCCTCGACCACGCCGTTCTTCGCCACCGCACCGAGATTGGCGAGGCTGGTGTTGCGCTGAATGGTCTCCTCGAGGATCAGCCCGAGGCTCTTGCGGTCCTCTGTGACATAGGCGAGCCCAGCCGCGATGGCGCGGTCGACGGTCGAGACATCGGCGGGCTTGCCGTGGATCAGCACCTCGCCCGAGATGTCGCGCCCGTAGCTGCGCCCGAAGACGCTCATGGCAAGTTCCGTGCGGCCCGAGCCCATCAGCCCCGCGATGCCCACTACCTCGCCGGCACGGACATGCATCGACAGGTCGCGGATCATCTGGCGGTCGCGGTGTTCGGGGTGGCGCACGTTCCAGTTCTTCAGCTCGAACAACACTTCGCCCGCGCGCCGTTCCCGGTCGGGGAAGCGATGCGCCATGTCGCGGCCCACCATGTCGCGCACGATGCGGTCCTCGGTCAGATCGCCGCCGCGCGCGTCAATGGTGGAGATCGTGGCGCCATCGCGGATCACGGTCACGCTGTCGGCCACGCGCTTCACCTCGTTCAGCTTGTGGCTGATGATGATCGAAGTCACGCCCTGCGCCTTCAGCTCCAGCAACAGATCCAGCAGCGCCTGGCTGTCGGATTCCGACAGGGCCGCAGTCGGCTCGTCGAGGATCAGCAGGCGCACGTTCTTCGACAGCGCCTTCGCGATCTCGACAAGCTGCTGCTTGCCCACGCCGAGGCTGTCGACCAGCGTTCCGGGCGCCTCTCGCAGCCCGACCTTCTTCAGCAGGCCCTCGGTCTGCTGGAAGGTTTCCTGCCAGTTGATCACGCCGCTCTGGGCGCGTTCATTGCCGAGGTAGATGTTCTCGGCAATCGACAGAAGCGGCACAAGCGCCAGCTCCTGGTGAATGATGATGATGCCGCGATCCTCGCTGTCGCGGATGTCGCGGAATTCGGCAGCGGCGCCGCCATAGACGATCTCGCCGTCGTAGCTGCCTGCGGGATAGACGCCTGAGAGCACTTTCATCAGGGTCGATTTTCCCGCGCCGTTCTCGCCGCAGATCGCGTGGATTTCGCCCTCGCGGACCGCGATCGAGACGTCGTCGAGCGCTTTCACACCAGGAAAGGTCTTGGTGATGTTGCGCATTTCAAGAAGGGTGGTCATCCGACCTCTCCGGCGTCAAATCGGGGGGAATTGGCCGCCCCGAAGGGCGGCCAGCGTGGCAAGTCGGGGCAGGCCCGGCTTACTCGATCTGATCCTTGGTGTAGTAACCGGAGTCGATCAGAACCTTTTCCCAGTTCGATTTATCCACCGGCACCGGCTGGAGCAGGAAGGACGGGATCACCTTGACGCCATTGTCATAGGTCTCGGTGTCGTTGATCTCGGGCTCGCCGCCCTTGAGCATCGCGTTGACCATACCGACGGTGACTTTCGCCAGTTCGCGGGTGTCCTTGAAGATGGTCGAATACTGCTCGCCCGCGAGGATCGATTTCACCGAAGGGATCTCGGCGTCCTGACCGGTGACGATCGGCATCTTCATGTCGCCGGACCCGTAGCCCACGCCCTTGAGCGAGGACAGGATGCCGATCGACAGCCCGTCATAGGGCGACAGAACCCCTTGCACTTTCTTGTCGGTGTAATTGGCCGAGAGCAGGTTATCCATGCGCGCCTGTGCGACCGCACCGTCCCAGCGCAGCGTGCCGACCGTATCCATGCCCATCTGGCCCGAGGGGATGACAATATCACCCGAGTCGATGAGCGGCTGCAGCACCGACATCGCGCCGTTGTAGAAGAAATAGGCGTTGTTGTCGTCCGGCGAGCCGCCGAACAGCTCGACATTCCACGGCTTCTGATCGGGGAAACGCTCTTCGAGGCCCTGCACCAGCGAATTGGCCTGCTCGACGCCGACCTTGAAGTTGTCGAAGGTCGCGTAATAGTCGACATCCGGGGTGTCGCGGATCAGGCGGTCGTACGCGATGACCTTGATATCGGCGGCCTTCGCGTTGGCCAGCGCGTTCGACAGTGTGGTGCCGTCGATCGCGGCGATCACCAGAACGTCCACGCCCTTGGTGATCATGTTCTCGACCTGGGCGAGCTGGTTCGGAATGTCGTCTTCGGCGTATTGCAGATCGGTGTCGTAGCCTGCGGCCTGGAACTGCTCGACCATCGAGTTGCCGTCGGAAATCCAGCGGGCCGACGATTTGGTGGGCATCGAGATGCCGACAGTTTCGGCCCAGGCTCCGGTCCCGAGCAATGCGGTGCCGATCGCCAGCGCTGCGGCGGCGGTTTTGATTTTCATGGTGTCCTCCCTATGACGGTGCGCGGCCCGTCGATCTCCTCGCGCAGCCCGATACCGGGCGTGGAAGAGACACTAGCAATGTCGGTGCATGATGATAAAATTACATTCAACGCGATCTGCATACCAATATTGATATGTCACTTTCCCACCTGATGTTGAAACCGGCGCAGCTGCGCCTGATCCGCGCCGTCGCTGAATCCGGCCAGTTGCAACTCGCCGCCGAAAGCTGCGCGATGACCCAGCCGGCCGCGTCGCGGATGCTGGCCGAGGTGGAGCGCCGCGTCGGCGCCCCCCTCTTCAACCGTCTGCCCACCGGGATGGAGCCGACCGAGATCGGGCTCACCGTCCTGCGCCGCGCCCGCGCGGTTCTTCGCGAACTGGAGAGCATGAGCTCCGACATCGAGGCGCTGCGCCACGGCCACGCCGGGCGGGTGCGGATCGGCGCGGTGACCGGCCCGGCGGTGGGCTATCTCGTGCCCGCGATCCGCGCGATCAAGCGCGCCTCGCCCGAGACCGACATCTCCGTGGAGGTTCTGCCTTCGCGAGATCTTCTGGGCTATCTCGCGGCGGGGGAGATGGATTTCATCCTCGCCCGGGTTCTGCCCGAATTCGACAGCGCGCTGTTCGACATCACGCCGATGCGCGACGAGAAGGTCGTCTTCCTCGTGCGCTCCGATCACCCGCTGGCCCGCGCGCCCATCGTGACGATGACCGAGCTGGGCGAGTATGAATGGATCATGCAGCAGCGCGGCGCGCCGATCCGGGAGGCCACCTTCGAGGCTTTCGCCGCGCTCGGCCTGTCCGAGCCGCGCGACTGCGTGAACAGCCCCTCGCTTCTGTTCACCATCGCCTATCTCGCGCAGAGCGACGCGGTCGCCTCGGTCTCGGAAGAGGTCGCGCAACTGCTGATCCGCGCGCCGGTGAATGCGAGCTTCAAGATCCTGCGGATGCACCATCAGCTAAGCGTGTCGCCCTATTACCTGCTCTGCCTCAAGCGGCGCCCGCTGTCGCCGCTCGCGCTCAGACTGCGCGACGAACTGTTGCGGCTGGCGGCGGAGTAGCAGCTGCGCCGATGCCGACCAATTTCCGGTAACGCCTTGCCAAGCCCAGAACATTCCGCAATCTTGCGCGCGATTACGGGCATTTTTGCCAAATATGACTCCGGGAGGCTCTACCATGATCATTTCGCGTCGCGCGGCCCTTTTGGGCGCTGCCGCTGTTTCGCTTTGCAAGCCCGCTCTGGCGCAGAATGCCAACTGGCCGAGCCAGCCGCAGCACGTATTCGTGGGCTTCCCCGCGGGCTCTTCGCCCGACCTGCTGGCACGGATCGTGACCGAGCCACTGGCCGACAAGCTGGGCCAGCCCATCGTGATCGAGAACAAGCCCGGCGCGGGCGGCGTGATCGGCATCCAGCAGATGCTGAACGCGCAGGATCAGAAGAACACCTTCGCCACCACGATCAACGGCCCGCTGACCACCGCACCGCGCCTGACGCCGAATCTCGGCTATGACGTCGCCAAGGATATCGCGCCGGTCACGCTGATCGCGACCTCGCCGCTGGTGCTTGTCGTGGCTGCCGATTTCCCCGCCGACGATCTCGCGGGCTTCGTGAAAGCCGCCGGGAAAGAGCCCGAGGCGCTGGCCTACGGCTCGGTCGGCAAGGGCTCGGGCGCGCATCTGACGGCAGAGCTGTTCTCCGACCGCGCCGGCGTCGAGATGCTGCATATCCCCTTCACCTCCTATGCCGAGGTCACCACCGCGATCATCGCGCACGAGATCGATTGCGGTTTCATGGCTCCCTCGGCTGCGATGCAATATGTCGAGGCGGGCAAGCTGAAGATCCTCGGCATCACCTCCGAGAAGCCCTTCGCGCAGGCCCCGGGCGTCCCGGTCATGGCGGGTCAGGCCGGTCTGCCCGACGATTTCCGCGCCGAGCTGTGGAACGCCTTCATCGCCCCCGCTGGGACGGATCCTGCGATCATCGACACGCTCAACACCGATATCAACGCGATCCTCGCGGATGACGCCGTGCAGAAGCGGCTGCTGGACATGGGCTGGCAGGCGGCTGGCGGCTCGCCCGAGGATCTGAAACAGCGCATCGCCGAGGACACCAAGGTCTGGGGCGCGGTGCTCGACCGGATCGACGCGAAGAACTGATCGATGAAGCGCGACATTCCTGATTTGGCGGGTGGCGTCCTTCTGGCCGCCATCGGCCTCTTCGTCACCCTCTACGCGGTGGATCACTACGAGATCGGCTCGCTGCGCCGGATGGGGCCGGGGTTCTTCCCGGCGCTTCTCGGCGGCGTGCTGGCGGTCTTGGGGGTGATGATCGCCCTACCCGCCCTCGCCCGGCGTGGTGAGGCGATCCGCATCGCGTGGAAGGAATGTCTCGCGGTGCTGGCGGCGATCCTCGTCTTTGCCGCGGGCCTCGACCGCGTGGGGCTGGTGCCGGTGACGTTGGCCAGCGTACTGATCGCGACGCTGGCCGCTCCCGACCGCCGGATCGGCTGGCGCATCGCGCTCGCGCTCATCGTCACGCTCCTGTCGGTCGCGGTGTTCTCCTTCGGATTGAAAATGACCGTCCCGCTCTGGCCGGGACGATGAGAGGCATCTGGCTATGAGCGGTTGGGACGGGTTCCTTCACGGGCTGAGCGTCGCGGCGCAACCCGACGTGCTGATCTATTGCGTGTTCGGCGTGCTCCTCGGCACCTTCGTGGGCGTCCTGCCCGGGATCGGCGCGATGGCGACGATCTCGCTGCTGCTGCCGATCACCTATTACCTGTCGCCTGAGGCGGCGCTGGTGATGCTGGCCGGGGTCTATTACGGCTCGCAATATGGCGGCGCGGTAGCCTCGATCCTGCTACGCCTGCCCGGGACTCCACAATCGGCGGTGACAACGCTCGACGGCTATCCGCTGGCCCAGAGCGGCCGCGCGGGCGTGGCGCTTTTCACCTCGATGATCTCCAGCTTCTCCGGCTCGATGATCGGGATCGTCGTGT
The DNA here is from genome assembly GCF_002213225.1 of Thioclava sp. IC9. Taxonomy (NCBI): domain Bacteria; kingdom Pseudomonadati; phylum Pseudomonadota; class Alphaproteobacteria; order Rhodobacterales; family Paracoccaceae; genus Thioclava; species Thioclava sp. IC9. Next base: position 69,261 of record NZ_NBNX01000001.1, on the reverse strand, counting down.
TGATCCTGCTGTCGGGCGCGCTGGCGCGGGCAGCGATCGCGTTCGGTGCGGCGGAATATGCCGCGATGATGATCCTCGGCCTCGTCGCCGCCTCGACGGTGGGGGCGAAATACCCCGCCAAGGGGCTGGCGATGGTGGTGCTGGGGCTGATCCTCGGCTGCATCGGCACCGATGTGAATTCCGGCGTTCAACGTTTCACCTTCGGCCAGACCGAGCTGATGGACGGCGTCAACCTCGTGGCGCTCGCAATGGGCCTGTTCGGGGTGGCCGAGGTGATCGCCAATATCCACGTCGCCGAGCGTACCGGCGTGCCGCCCCGCGTCGCGCTGCGCGAGCTGTTGCCCAGCCGGGCAGAGCTGCGCCGCATCCCCTTCCCCGCCCTGCGCGGCGCCAGTCTCGGCAGCTTCTTCGGCGCGCTGCCCGGCACCGGTTCGACGATCTCCTCCTTCCTCGCCTATGCTGCGGAACGTCGGATTTCACGCCGTCCCGAGCAGTTCGGCACCGGCGCGATCGAGGGCATCGCGGGGCCCGAGGCCGCCAACAACGCCGCCGCGATCAGCGCCTTCGTCCCCACGCTCGCACTTGGCATCCCGGGCGATCCGATCATGGCGCTGATGCTGGGCGCGCTGGTCATTCACGGCGTGCAGCCCGGCCCACTGATGCTCGATGCGAGGCCCGACATGTTCTGGGGCCTGATCGCGAGCTTCGGGATCGGTAACCTGCTGCTCCTGATCCTGAACCTGCCGCTGATCGGCATCTGGGTGTCGATGCTGCGTATCCCGTTCCGCTGGCTCTATCCGGCGATCCTGATTTTCGTCTGCCTCGGCGTCTATTCGGTGCGGGGATCTAGCTTCGACATGTTTGCCGTCGCCGCGATCGGGTTGGTGGGCTACGCGCTCTCGCTGGCCCGGTTCAACCCGGCGCTTCTGCTGCTGGGCTTCGTGCTGGGCCCGCTGATCGAGACTAACCTGCGTCGCTCCCTGCTCATCGCCCGCGGCGACCCGATGGTCTTTCTCGAGCGCCCGCTCGCCGCGGCTTTCATGATCGCAGCTGCGGGGCTGATCGTGATGTCGCTGGTGCAGGTGATCCGGCGCCGCGCGCGTTCCGATAGCGCCTGATGGCCGACCGCCGCAGACTCGGTACGAAAGGCGAACATTTTAAGTTCTCATTTCGTTCCCATTCCGTTAACTTTCCTCCACGGACCGGAACGGGGGACAGGGAATGCCAGAGGCAGGCTATCTCGACAAGCTGAACGACAACCAGCGGGCCGCGGTGGAATTCGGCGTCGGCGGCGAGGCGCTCTCGCCGCCGCTTCTGGTGATCGCGGGGGCCGGGTCGGGCAAAACCAATACGCTCGCCCACCGGGTCGCGCATCTGCTGGTCAACGGCGCCGATCCGCGACGCATCCTGCTGATGACCTTCTCGCGCCGCGCCGCGACCGAGCTGACGCGTCGGGTGGAACGGATCACCGCGCAGGCCATGGGCACAGCTGTCGCCGCCGAGGCCCTGACATGGGCCGGGACGTTCCACGGCATCGGCGCGCGGATCCTGCGCGAGCATGCGCTGTCGATCGGGCTTCACCCGGAGTTCTCGATCCATGACCGCGAAGACAGCGCCGATCTGATGAATCTCTGCCGTCACGGGCTGGGCTTTTCGAAAACCGAAAGCCGCTTTCCAGCCAAGGGCACCTGCCTTGCGATCTATTCCCGCACGGTGAATGCCGAAACGCCGCTGGGCGAGGTGCTGCGCGACAGCTTTCCGTGGTGCGCGCAGTGGCAGGAGGAGCTGAAGCAACTCTTCGGCGCTTACGTGCAGGCCAAGCAGGCACAGAACGTGCTCGATTACGACGACCTGCTGCTGGCCTGGGCGCAGGTCATGGCGGATCCGGGGTTTGCCACGCATATCGGCGGGGCCTGGGACCACGTTCTGATCGACGAGTATCAGGACACCAACCGTCTGCAGGCGCGTATCCTGAAGGCGCTGAAACCGGACGGGCGCGGCTTGACCGTGGTCGGAGATGACGCCCAGTCGATCTATGCCTTCCGGGCCGCCACCGTGCGCAACATCCTCGATTTTCCCGACAGTTTCGACCAGCGCGCCGATGTCATCACGCTCGACCGCAACTACCGTTCGACCCAGCCGATCCTCGCCGCAGCCAACGCGGTCATCGGCCTCGCGAAAGAGCGGTTCACCAAGGATCTCTGGACCGAGCGCGCCTCGGGGCCGAAACCTCAGCTGGTGACCGTCCAGACGGAGACCGAGCAGGCGCGTTTCATGGTCGATCGTATTCTCGAGAACCGCGAGACCGGCATGAAGCTCAAGGAGCAGGCGGTGCTGTTCCGCACTTCCAGCCACTCGGTGCAGATCGAGGCCGAACTCACGCGGCGCAATGTGCCTTACGTGAAATTCGGCGGGCTCAAGTTCCTCAACAGCGCGCATGTGAAAGACCTGCTGTCGTTCCTGCGGCTGGCACGCAATCCGCGCGACCGTGTGGCGGGGTTCCGGGTGCTGCAACTGATGCCGGGCATCGGGCCCAAGGCGGCGGGGCGCATTCTGGACGCGCTCGACCTCGCCCCCGATCCCCGCGCAGCGCTTGCCGATGTCGCGCCGCCAGCCCGCGCCGGAGCGGACTGGGAAGGCTTTGTCGAGGCCATGAGCACGCAGGCGGCATGGCCCGCAGCACTTGGCCTTGCCCGCGCATGGTACGACCCGCATCTCGACCGGCTGCACGAGGATGCCGAGGCCCGGCGCGCCGATCTGCTGCAACTCGAACAGATCGCGACCGGCTACCCTTCAGCCGAGGCGTTCCTGACCGATCTCACGCTCGATCCGCCCGACGCCACCAGCGATCAGGCGGGCGTACCACTCAAGGACGAGGATTACCTGATCCTGTCGACCATCCACTCGGCCAAGGGGCAGGAATGGAAATCGGTCCATCTGCTGAACGCCGTCGACGGCTGCATGCCGTCAGACCTCGGGACCGGTTCGAGCCACGAATTGGAGGAGGAGCGGCGGCTGCTCTATGTCGCGATGACGCGGGCGAGGGATCAGTTGACCCTGGGGCTGCCGCTGCGGTTCTACGTCACGCAACAGACCCGCAACGGCGACCGGCATGTCTATGCGATGCGGACGCGGTTCATCCCGCGGGAAATCCTGCACCATTTCGATTCCGTTCACTGGTCGCCGGTGCAACATGGCGGGACGGCCCAACGCCCTGCCCCCGCCCCCATCGACGTCGCAGCGTCCATGCGACAGATGTGGAGCTAAGCTCCGGTGAGGTCCGCCCTGCCCGTCCGGACATCAGGGCGGACCCTTCGCTTCGGCTTCGCCTCGCTTACCACAGGGCGGATTGTTCACCGCCGAGCTTGGAATTGCTGAGGGGGCGATACTCCTCGACGAAGGAAGCGATTTCCGGCGCGTCAAAGAGCGACAGATACGCATCGGCCCAAGCCAGTTCGAAGCTTTTCAGCTTTTCGTCGCCGGTGGCGAAGGTCTGCTCCTCACCGGCCTTCTCGGCGACCATGTCGAGGTTGTCGAAGGCGGCCGGGATGAATTTGACCGCGCGATGGATCGCGCCGTCGCACATGTCGAAGGTCGGATAGCCATCACCTTGCAGAAGCGCCGCGCCGACTACGAGCGGGGCGACGGCGTGAAGCTGATAGTGCAGCGCGCGGGGACCGCGCTCCATCTCCCATTTCAGCGCGCCGTCCTCGTCGGCCTGACAGGCGACGAGCGCGAAGCTCGTATTGGCCCAGGCCTTGAGGTAATCGTCGCCCGCAGCATTGCCGACGGCCGCCGCGGCGAGCCCTGCCCAGGCGCGCAGGTTGTTCTGACTCGCCATGTCCGGCGCCTCGGTGTCGAACCACTTGGCAGTGTGACGCGCCCGCGCCTTCAGCCAGTCCTCGATCGTTTTCGCCTTGTCGGGATCGACCTCCGTCGCGGATTCGGCCTGAAGATAGGCCAGCGCCATCGCGCCGAAGCGCGACGGGGAGGAGAGATTGGCGTTCATGCTCTGAAGATCGCTGAGCGCATCAGCTTTCGCCCAGACGCTAAGCGCGTCCACCACGCAGGCGGCGGCGTCCTCGGCGCCGTCCCCGCCCTTGGCGGCCTTGTTGGCCTTGCCGGTGAGATCCACGATGAAATCGTCGATCGGGCCCAGCGCCTCGTTCACCGCCGCGTTCGAGGCTTTGTCGATGTCCGAACGGTCCTTGCTGTCGTCCGTGTAGCGGCTGCCGTAGTCGAGAGAGACGACGGGCTCTGGCACGTTCATGCAGGTGACGTCGCTTGCGTCCTGCGCCCAGAGGGCGGGCGCCGGCAAGGCAGCGACGAGCGCCCCGATGATGAGAAATCGTTTCATGACTCTTCTTTCGTGTCTCGCGTTACTGAATGAGGCGCGCCGTGGCGGCGGCCGTTTCGTTGCCCGCACGGGCGGCGGCGAGAAGCAGTTTCCGCGACCGCTCCATGGATTGGTCGACGCCAACCCCGTAGGCATAGGCCTGCGACAACAGATACATCGCGTCGGCGTTGCCCCCGTCTGCCGCGCTTTGCAGCAGCGAGGCGTAGCGCTCTGCCGTGTCGTCGGGTGCGTCGCTTTCGCGCACGATCCTGGCCAGTTCGAGCTGTGCCGCGGCATTCCCCTTCTTTGCGGCCTCGGCGTAAAGGGCACGGCGATCTACCTTCGCGTTAACGATCTCACGCACTTTCGGGTCCGAATATTCGAGGAAATTGAAGATATCGGCGATGTCCTTGGGCGCCGCGATCTTCAGCAGGCGGACCGTCATCGCAGCCGTCTTCTCGGTGCTCATCTCGATCTTGCCGTCCTGGCGCAGCGACAGAAGCCGGCGCAGCGCAAGGGGATAGCCACGGTCTGCGGCAGCGCGATAAAGCTTCATCGCGCGGGCCTTGTCGTCCTCGGACGACCCCATTTCGCGCAGGGCGTCGGCAACGGCCACGTCTTCCCACCCGTCGCCTTCGGAAACCGCGCTCGCGATCTTGAGCCAATGATGCGCCCCATCCTTGGCGTCGATCTTGCGCAGGACATGTGCATAGTCGAGCGCCATGGACGTCGTGCAGTCGATGGTGCTGCGAATGCGGGCCCGGTAGGTCGCGACATCGCCGGCCTTCTTGAGATAGGGCAGCGCGAAGAGCATGGCCTTCACGTCCCCGTTTCGCGCGATGGCGTCGCGATAGGTTCGCCATGCCGTGTCGGAATCCATGATACCGTGATCGATCAGAACCCCGATCGCGGTGCCGTTGCCGTTCTTCGCAAGGTCGCGGGCAAGCGAGATCATCCGTTCACGCTGGGTCTTGTCGAGTTCGGTGCGGCTTCCCAGCACAGAGAGGTAGAGCGTCTTCGCCCCCGTCTCTCCCGCGTCGATGGCCTGCGCCAGAAAATCCTCGGCGGCGCCGACATGGCCGCGATTGAGCGCGAGTTTCGCTTCGGCCGTGTAGAGCGCGCCACCCGAGGCCTCTGTCATCCGGCGCATCTTGTCGCCCGCGCCTTCGGGGTTCACGTCATGGAAATTGGCCAGCGACCGCGCGCGCATGTTGATCGCCTGCGATTGCAGCCGGGCCACCGTCAGCGGATCGTCTTGGGGGTTCACCGCGTCGAGCTGGCTCGGAGTGAGTTCGACCGTCGAGTCGCCGGCGAATTCTTCCATCTTCGTCCAGTATTTCGACTCCGAGAGGATCGGGGCATCCCGTGACCGGCACTGGAAAATGGCCTGGAGATCCTGCATCGGTTCGGTCTTGCCGTCGATATAGACCGCGTCACGCAGCTCCGAGACGATGTTGAGCAGGTCCTGCTCGCCGTCGGCATCGCGGATCTTGATCTCCGCAAGGTGCATCCGGGCCGCCGAGAGCGTCGGATCGATCTTCAGCGCCTCGGCATAGAGCTTGGCGGCACGGTCCTCGCCGGCCCACCGCCCCTGCTGTTCGAGGACGAGATTGCCGCGCTGTGCATAGGCCCAGGCGGGGGTACCCGGCGCGTCGATCATCCGGTCCAGCGCATCCGCAAGACGCGCCCGCCCGCCGGGCTCGTTCTTATGGGCGCGGGCGATGTTCACGAGACGGATCCGCGCGGTTGGGTCGCCGTAACCGGCGGCCTCCTCGTAAAGCGCGCGGGCTTCTTCGGGATCACGCTCGGTCAGGGCACCGCGTTCGAGGATGCCCCCGAGGCGCAGCATCGCGTAGGGCAGATCGAAATCCGCCGCCTGACGCAGGCTCTTCATCATCAGGTCGTTGTCCCGGTCGACCTCGGTCGCCTCGCGGTTCATTTCGGCAAGGTTCCAGGCGGCGTTGGCCCCGCCCAGCCTGGCCGCGAAACGGTACCAGTCCTCGGCCAGCTTCGGATCTGGTGCGACGACCTCGCCGTCGCGGAAGATGGCGGCAATGCGGTTCACGCGGTCGCACAGAAGCGGATCGAGATCGCCCAGAAGGTTCCCGAGCGCCATGGTCACGGCCACGTTGGGCGCGATGTTCCAGTCGTCGATCTTCTGCTTGTAGGACAGCTCGACCATGCGCAGCAGCGAGCTACTGTCGCCCGCATAGGCGGCCTGACGCCAGAGTGCGATGGCCCGCTTGCGATCGCGCGCGACACCGGTGCCGTTGTAGAGCAGTTCCGCCGCCGTGCGTTTGACCGAAGCCGATCCGGCCGGCGCCATGTCGAGCAGGCGCTTGACCAGACCTTCATCCGCGAGATCCTGCATCCGGCCCGCAGCGACGAGAAGGTCGATGCGGTCCAGAAGAAGGTTGGTCTTGTCGTAGCCGTCCCCGGACTTGAGCAGGCGCTGGTCCGCCGCCTCGATGACGTCGAACCAGCGTTTCGCGTCGTTCTGGCGCAGCAGCCGCAGGTCGCGGCGGATGAGCCTAACGTCGCGGTCGCCCAGTGGCCCGCCGTCATAGTCCTTCCACCTTTCGGTCAGGACGTGCTGCGGAGGCCGGGGGCTGCAGGTATCGCTGCCAGCCTCGACCTGGGGAGGATCGAACGGCACCGAGACCGGTTTTGCATGGACCGATCCGGTCTGGGCAATCAGGCCCAATGCTATGGCGGAAAGGATGCGTGTCAGAGACATGGTGATCTTCTCCAGGACGAGGCGTGTCAGTTTCAGTTCGCGTAGGTGCTGTCGGTGGCGGTCAGCGCGCCGTCGGCGCCGACGATCACCGTGGTCGCGGTACCGCGACGCAGCTCCAGCGGATCGAGGCTCGAGAGCGTCTCACCGTCCTGACGCAGCTCGAAGGTCAGGGTCAGCGGCGCCTTCAGGCCGACTGCCCCTTCAGTGCCGGGCGCTACATCGGACAGTGCCGCCGTTTTCGCCTCGGTTGCATAGAGATCGAAAGTCTTCATGTCGCTCAGGTTGTAGAGCAGCAGATCCGCCTGCGCGGGGCTTTCGGTTATGTCGTCCTTGATCATCGGTTCGTCCTTGACCGAAGACAGGATGGTGTAATGGGTGCTGGCGCCCACCTCGACGGAGCGTTCCTCGTCGCCGACGGTGAGGTCCACGTCGCCGGGGGAAACCTCGACATAGGGGGTCAGGCCCGCATCCGAGGTTTCGAGCCGCGTACCGTCGATCGACACCGAATCCGCATCGGGCGCGATCACGCGCAGGAAGGAGGCATCCGGCGAGGACGGCTCGGGGTAGAGCCCTTCATCCTGCGCGGCCGCGGGCAGCGCGGTCAGCAGCGCGACAGGGAGGGAAAGCAGAAGCGTTCGCTTGTTCATCATGTCTGGGATCCTTTCAAGGTACATGTGGAGAGCGTGGCGTCCTTCTCGGCCGGCTGGTCGAGTTCGACGCGCACATGGGTGTAGTCCTTGCGCCAAAGCGGGCGCGCATACTCGTAAAACCAACGGGTCGGCCCCACGCGCTCGGAGCGCTGGATCGTCGTGGAGCCGGTGAGACCATCGTCATTCGAGAACTTGAGCGTGGCGCGCACACCGTTCGCCCGGCCGGTATCGACACCGAGATAGCTCTCGGGCGTCCAGCTGTTGGCGGGCAGGTCCGCGGTCAGCACGTTCGGGTCGGGATTGGCGGTCTTGAGAGGCGTACAGTCGGCGCCGGCCGCCGCGATCAACTCGCGCAGGGGGCGTTCGCCGAACCCGCCGAGATTGTTGTAGATCGGGTTTTCCCAGATCAGCACGCGCGGCTTGTTCTCGCGGAAATCCTCCGACAGCAGGTAGGAGGTGATCGCGCCGAACTGGTTGCCGCCGGTCACCGAGTAGTTCGCGACCTGTGCCTGGGTCTCGTAGGACAGGGCATCTTCGAAGCTGAACATCTTCTCGGCGGACATCGAGGTGCCGACCAGCGCGATCGGCGGACCGGCGCTGTCGGCCGCGAAGATATCGCCCGCGTCGCCGCTGCCGCCGCCTTTTTCGGTGGCCTTGAACCGTTCGGTCCGCGGCACCGGCAAGCCGTCGCGGCAAAATTTCTGAATATGGCGCCGCAGCGCGGATTCGACCGGCTTGGTGCCCGTCGAGGTCAGCTCGATCTTGGTCGTTTTCATGTCGTCGAGCGATGGCGTCTGGTGAATCGTGTCGGCGATCGCCTTCGCCACGGAATGCGCGCCGTCCGGCGACCAGTGGAAATCGAGGCCGATGAAAGGCTGGCGATCGTCCGGCAAGGTATTCATCGCCGCGACGGTGTCGATGGCGGTGACATTCGCGTCGGCCAGCCGCGACAGGAACGCCTTGTACCCAGCCTGGGCGAGCGCCTTGTCATAGCCGTAATCCGCCGCTTCGGGCGGCAGGTGCTCCGGCATCGCGAGGCTCTTGGTCGGAATCGGCACGTAGATCAGCTTGGTGCCCCTCTCGGCCAGCACCCGCGACAGCGTGCCCACGGTTTTCGCGGCCGCCGCAGAGAGCGGGTGATAGGTCCGCATGTTGAGGTTGAGGCGGTAGAAAAAGCCGTCGCTGCCTTCGAGAACCGGCAGGTTATCCGCCGTGGCGAGCCCGTGGCAGTCATAGGCCGACTTCTGCTGTGCCAAGGCCGATCCGGTCCCGGCGGCCAGCAGCCCGGCGGCAAGTGCGAGTGAACGGAGTATCATTGCGTTTCCTTCTCGGTATCGTCGGAACGGGCGTCGAGCTGCGCGAGGATCGACTTTGCGGCCGTGCGCGTGCCCAGTTCATCCGCGTCCGAAGCGGCATGGGTGAGGATGGAATGCAGACGTTCGGGCGCGACGAGGTCCGGGTTCTGCAGGGCCTTGGAGCCGATCTGGATCGCGGCGGCGCCGTCGCCGGACTCGGCCAGCTCTAGCAGCAGGTCGCGGGCACGCTCGGGATGGTAGCCGAAGGGCTTGCCGGACTCGTAAAAGCCCGTCAGCGCCTCGCGCGCCTTGGTGTAGCCCTGCACCGCCAACGTCCGGATCGCGTTCTCGAGATGGTGGAGTCGCTTGTCCGAGACGTCGAGATCGGGCCGCTCGAGGATGCGGATCAGCGGCCCCAACGCGTAGTCGCGCCCGGTGAACACCGCAGAGGCGTAATAGAGCGCCGCGTCTCCGACGACGCTCGGATCGTCGAGCGCCATCAGCCGGTTGGCATAGCGGAACGCGGCCAGCCCGTCGCCCGCATCCGCGAGCGCGCGCATCTCGGCAAAGCTGAGATGCTGGTCGTGCAGCATCCGCTTGCGGTCGTGCTGCAGCTTCCAGGTCGGCAGGTCGGCGGTCTCGGTGACGCGGTCGTCGATCACCGCCTGCCCGAACACCGGTCCGGCCAATACGACCGCGAGCAGGCCCGCCATGGTCGTCGCAAGACGCGGATCACGCATTTCCGGCCTCCTTTCCGTCGATGTATTTCGGCTCGCCGAGATAGCGGATCGGGAATTCCCAGATCACCCGCGCGGGCGGCGCATCGTCCAGTTTCGGCTCGGACAGGAACGCGTTCATCGGTTCGATCGGGCCGCGGCCTTCCTCGGCGAGGTTAAGGATGTCGCGCCCCAGCGCGATCTTGAGGGCGGGCACGAAGCTCCAGGACTTGTTGGCGCTGTAGCTCGTGCCGACCAGAACCGTGTCGATCGGCGCATCGTCGGAGGCGAAGATGCCCTTCTTTTCCGCGCCTTTCTCTTCGGCGACATAGGGCGTCACCCGCTCGGGGCCAAGCCCCACGCTCGGCGCGAAATCGTCGGTGGTGACGAAGGACACCAGGTCCCCCATGAATTCCTTGGGCCGCGCCGGGACCTTCTTGAACACCGTATCGCCATGGGAAATCTTGCCCGATTGCGCCACGGCCTTGGCCACCCTCGCAGCCCCCTGCGGGGTCCAGTGCGTGTCGCGCGTCAGGAAGACCGGATCGGGCCCGGCATCGGCCAGCGCGGGCCGGGTATCGACGGTCGTGACGCCCTCATCGGTCAGCGCCGCGCGGAAGGCGCGATACTGGTCCTCCATCGCCTGCCCCGCCTGTTCGCCGCCGTGGTCGCGGTAGATGTCGATCTTCGCGGGCACCGGCACGACGACGAGCTTGGTCCCCAGCGCGTTGAGCTGCGCCTTGACGTCGGCGACGACCCCGGCGGCGGTCTTGATCTCGGACGGCGTGGCGCGATCGAATTCCTCATCGGTGAAGAGCCAACCGTCATCGCCCGCCGTCACGCCGTCACGGCCTTCGCCGATCAGCTCGTAGCGCGCAGCCCCGATCAGGCCGACCGCGGTCTTGCGGTGCGGCTGCGCCTTTCCGTAGAGCGCGCCGAGCGACGTCGCAGCCTTGCCGCTCACGAAGTCGCCCTTGACCGTTCCGGGCAGCCCCTTCTCGAAGATATCCACGTTCACGAACAGCGCGTAGCCGAGGAACAGGATCGGCACGCTGGTGCGTATGGCTTTCAGCATCATCTGCATGGGTCCGGTCCTTCAGAATTGGAAATAGAGGAAGGGCGAGAAGCTTTGCTCGGCCAGCTTCAGGATGGTCAGCGTCGCCAGCACGGTGACGGCCATCGGCGGCACGATGGCGCTCGTGGCGGTCAGCGTGCCGTCAGGGCGCGGCGAGAGCGGGCCCTCGACCATACGGGCCAGCCAGGGCTCGAGGATGGCGACGCCGATCGCGATGACGAGCACCGCGACACTTTCGCCGGTGATCTCGAAGGCGGCATCCGGCGACAGCCCGATCCCGTTGGCCCCCAGCATGCCGGCGAAGACCTGTCCCGCCTCGACGATCGAGGTGGCGCGGAAGATCACCCAGCCGATGAGCACGACCAGAAGCGTGCGCAGCAGCGCCGCGGTGGAGCGCGACTTGACCCAGCCGGAATAGCGTTCCCACATCAGCCAGCCGCCGTGCCAGGTGCCCCAGATCACGAAGGTCCAGGCCGCGCCGTGCCACAAGCCGCCCAGCACCATCACCGTCATCAGGTTGACGTAAGTGCGTGCCGGGCCGATGCGGTTGCCGCCGAGCGGAATGTAGAGATAGTCGCGCAGCCAGACCGACAGCGAGATGTGCCAGCGCCGCCAGAACTCGGTGATCGAGCGCGAAATATAGGGCGTGTCGAAATTCTCGATGAAGCGGAAGCCCAGCATCATGCCCAGCCCGATCGCCATGTCGGAATAGCCCGAGAAGTCGAAGTAGAGCTGCATCATGTAGGCGATCGCCCCGCCCCATGACAGCGTCAGCGACGGATCGGGCGTAGAGAAGGCGAGATCGGCCAGCGGCGCCACCGCATCGGCCAGCAGCACCTTCTTCGCCAGACCGACGAAGAAGCGCATCATGCCGTCCGAGAACATCTCGACCGAGTGGGTGCGGTGCCGGAACTGATGCGCGAGATCCTTGTAGCGCAGGATCGGCCCGGCAATGAGCTGCGGGAAAAGCGCGATGAAGGCCGCAAAGTCGAGCGGGTGCACGTCATCGGGCGCATCGCCGCGATAGGTATCGACGATATAGCTCACCGACTGGAACACGTAGAACGAGACGCCGATCGGCAGAAGGATCTGCCAATGCACGCCGATGGCATCGGGCGTGGTCCCGAACAGCGCGGTCAGGCTGTCGATGAAGAAATTGAAATACTTGAAGAAACCCAGAACGGCGAGGCAGCCGGCGACGCCGATGCCGGTCCATATCTTCGCCATCCGCACATTCGCGGCATGGCGGATCGCCCGGCCGGTGAGCCAGGTCCAGGCGGTGGTGCCGACGAGCAGCAGCAGGAAATCCACCCGCCACCACGCGTAGAACACGTAGGAGACCGCGAGCAGCGTCAGCGACTTCCAGCGGCTCGGCGTCAGATAATAGAGCGCGAGCGCCAGAGGCAGGAAGAGAAACAAAAAGGTTTCGGATGAAAAGACCATCAGGTAGCGCCCTCTCCGGAACAGGTGTCAAAAGCTGCGCGCGCGGCATCGCGGCGCAGAGGTGCGGGATCGAGCGCGCGCACGCCGGTGACGCTGAGATCCCCCGCGCCGCCATCAGCGCTCGCGCGCAGGAAATCGGGCGTCAGCGCGTCGAGATCGCCCGACAGAAGCCGGGGGCGCTGATCCGTGAAATCGTTGTCATGCAGGCGCAGGTCGGCAAGGCCGGTCGCGCGGATGCCCATCCGGTTGCCCGCAAAGCGGCTCTCGGTGATAAGCACCCGCGTTTCGGGGCGCTGACGGTCGATCATCAGTCCGGGGCCTCTATTGTCGGCAAACCGGCTCTCGTTGAAGATCGTCGTGCCCGCACCGCGCTCGGCGAAGCCGGCGCCTTTATTTCCCGAGACCTCGATCCGGTCGAAGAGAACGCAGGTCGCGCCTTGCGCCATCGTCGCGCCGGAACCGTCGAAGCCCCGCACGGCGACATCGCGAAGCTGAAGCGCGCGGCTGTTGTCATCCACGCGCATGCCCTTGCCCTGCCCGCCATCGAGCGCGACATTGACGAGCCGCATGTCTGAGACGCCCGAAAGGTGCAACGCCTGCTCGCCCCCGGTATCGCGGACGGTCAGATCGGTGATCGTGCCCCCGTCGATATCGCGCAGCATCAGGCCGCTGCCCCGCGCGTCGGCGATCTCGGTATCGGTGAGGTTCACCCCGTCGAGATCCTGCAGGACGACGCCGCGCAGATCAGTGAAACTGTTCCCGGTCATCGCGGCCGGGCTGCCGAAACTGAGCAACCCGCGCCCGCCGAGAAACAGCCCGGCGCTATAGGCCCGGTCGCCATAGCCGAGGCCGGTCAGCGTGGCATCTTTCAGCGACAGGCTCTGCGGTCCGAGCGCTGCGACAAAGGGGCGGAACCCCGCAATATCGGGATGCACGTCGGGGCCCGCGGCGATGGTGGCGTGATCGACGTCGAGCGCGCCGAAAGAGATCAGGTAGCTGCCCTCGCGACGCGATAGGTCCAGCCGATCGCCCTCGGACAGCGAAAGCGACGCGCCTTTCAGCACCACGATGGGCATCGAGGCCACAAACCGGTCATCCTTGCGGATCAGCGCATCGGGATGGCCGGAATCCGCCAGCAGGTCGTCGAGCATGGCCAAGGTCACATCGCCCTGGTTGAGGTAGATCGCCGAGCCGCCGCCCGGCGTATCGCCCAGAAGCTCCGTGTCGATTTCGACCCCGGCCCCGGCGGCAAGCTGGGTCAGCGCCAGGCGCACGTTGGACACCGACGCGCTGACCGCCTGCTGAGCAGCCGCCGGCGCGGTGAGCGCCAGCGCCAGCCCGCAGGACAGGCCAAGGCAACGCAGGTGTTCACTCACGTGCATCGCGCGTTCCCTTCGATGTCTCTTCGGCCTCGTCTTCCGAGAGGTCGATTTCGTAAAGGCTCAGCGCCCCGTCGCCGGTGTTCCAGACCTCGACCGACGAGCCGGGGCTTACGTTGATGCTATGACCCTGGCTGCAGGCATGGGTCGGCCCGCCGTTCTTCCAGTGGCCGCGACCGCTCGACACAGCGAGCAGCTTTCCACCCGGGGTCGGCCCGCGGAAGGTCGCGGTCTCGCCCGCGTCGAGGGTGAGACGCGACACGGCGGGGAAGGCCTCGCCGCCCTGCCCGATATCGTCGGTTGCGACCTCGGGATGGCGCGCCACTTCGCTGCGGTTCTGGGCCTTGAGCTCGGCGACGGCGTCTTTCACCTTCTGGGCGTTGCTGTGATTGGTCACGAGGAGCGCGTCGGGCGTGTCGACGACGATCACGTCCTCCATGCCGATCACGGTGACCAGCTTGTCGCCCGCGCGGATCAGCGAGTTGCGGCAGTCGAGGGTCAGGGCCTGTCCGGTCGAAACGTTGCCGTCTTCGCCCTTGGGGCTGATCGAATGGATCGCGGTCCAGGCCCCCACGTCGTCCCAGTCGACCTCGACGGGGGCGACGGCGACGCGGTCGGAGCGTTCGAAGATCAGCCGTTCGGTCGGCTCGTTCGCGGCCTCGGCGAAATGCGCGCCGTCGAGGCACAGGCCGGTTTCGGTCTTTTTCGCGCCGTCGAGCGCGGCCAGAACGGCGGCCAGCGTCGCCGGGTCGTATTTCTCGAATTCCTCGATCAGGACGTCAGCGCGCATCAGGCTGATGCCCGACGCCCAGAACGTGTCGCCCGATGCGACGAGCCGTTGGGCTTTCTCCAATTCGGGCTTCTCGATGAAACTGGTGACCTCGTGGAGGCCTTCCTGGCCATCGACCAGCGCGCCGCCGGAGATATAGCCGAACCCGGTCTCGGCATATTTCGGCACCACGCCGAACAGCACGATCCGGCCCTGCTGCGCGCCCTCGCGCATCTGCTTTACGACCGTATTCATGTCGCCTTCGATCTTGTGATCGGACGGCAGGACCAGAAGCAGCGCCTCGGGATCCTCTTCCGCCAGCGTCAGGGCAGCGGCGAGAACCGCGGGGCCGGTATTGCGGCCCATCGGCTCCCCCAGAAAGCGCCCGGTGACGCCGATCTCGGCCAGCTGATCGCGCACCAGACCCTCCTCGGAGGCGGCGGCGACCAGCAACGGGTCAGCGAAATCGTCATCGAGATGGCGCGCCACGGTGCTTTGCAGGAACGTCGGACCGCCATTGCCGTCGATGGACTGGAATTGCTTGGGCTGGGCGACGCGGGACATCGGCCACAAGCGGGTCCCCATCCCTCCAGACAGAACTACGGGATTAACGACACTATTCATGACTGGTCTCCAATTGCTTTGATACTACGGGTAAAGGCGCGCGCTTCTCCGAGCGCGTCGCGGGAAAGGCTGCCCCAATCGACCCCGAAGGCATCGCGGCTGACGCTGAGCGCGGCGACCTGCCCCGCCTCGTCGGGCGAAAGGTCGATCGATGGGACGAGATTGGCGCGCACCAGCCCGTCGGAGCCGACAGCGCCCGGCGCGCGGAACCCGTCGCCGAGGGTCGCACGGAATTCGGTCCCGTCAGGCAGGGTCACGTTGACGCCGCCGGTCTGCTGCACTTCGAACAAAAGCTCCTGCGGCAGGCGCGCCTCGATGACCAGCGGGGCATCCGGAGCGGAGATCTCGAAGAGCGGCTCGCCGGCAAGAACGGTGCTGCCCTCGGCCACGGAAATCGGATGGACGGTGCCTTTGGTCGGCATGGCGATCGAAAGCGTCTCCCCGTCCACCGTGTCGAGCGCGAAGAGCACATCGCCCGGACCGGCATCGGGGTTGATGAAGCTGATCTGACCGTCGGCGGTCGCCCGGATCGTCTGGCCCTGCGCGACCACGCGGCCCGGGGCTGCGATATCGGTCGTGAACAGACGCGCCTGCATCAGGCTGACGGCCAGCGCGATGAGCGCGACGCTCAGGGCAAGCACGACGAGCGTGCCGAACGCGCTGCGCAGCCGCTTGCGGAACCCGGGTTTCGGCGCCGCTCCGGTGCCGCCCTTGGGTTGCGCGAGCGATCCGCTGCGGATCAGCCCGCCGGAGCTGGTCAGGTCACCCGAGATATAGTCATTCAGGATTTGCCGCAGCTGCGGCGAGTGATCGCCCGTCGGCTCGGTGAAGACCAGTACGCTGGAATTGTCGCCTTCCACCATGACCCGCGCGGTCGGCACGAGCGCCACCTGAAAGCCGGGAAAGTCGAAGATCAGGTGGACGATCTTTTCCGAGCCGTCGATCCGGCGGTCTATCAGGCCCGAGACCTGCGCCTCGGTCAGCGACAGACCGTCGCCTGCGTAGCGCCGTCCGTCGATGACCGCGGAAAACGGGATATCGATCAACGGGTGTTCGTTTCCGGCCGAAAGCGGCGCCGGTGAAGTATCGGGGGCGTGTGTCATGGTGCGTCCTGTCGGTCGTTTAGAGAAGTCCGGTCGAGAGCGCCGCGGCGAGGGTTAGCCACCCCAGCGCAAGGACCTGCATGTAAGTGGAAGTGGCCGAGCGCAGCCGCGCTCCGAGAGGCATGCGCGCCGCGGCTTTCTTGGCGGCCTGGCGCGTCCATTTCTGCCGGTCGAGACGGAACAGGGCCGAGCTCTTGACCGAGGCGCCGAGGATCTGGCCGAAGTAGAGCAGCGGCGCGTAGATGATCGGGAAGCCGCCGCCCCGGAAGGTCGAGAGCATCCAGCAGAAGACGTAGCGGGTGAACATCACCCAGGCGATGTAGGCGGGGATCACCGCGGGCGTCGCGAAGAGCGCGGTCAGCGCGATCGAGATCGGCCCGAACAGCGTCGTCCAGATCGACACGCGCTGGTCGAGGATTGACCACCAGGTGAAGAACCCGATCCGCGACGGGCCCAGCGCCACCGCGCGGCCATTGGTGCGCAGCATGTTGCCGAACCACCGCTTCATCAGCGCCACGGCGCTTTCGACGAAGCCCGGCATCGGCTGCTCCTCGTAGGAGACGCAGCGCACGTCGGGCAGATAGGTCATCCGGTAGCCGCGGCTCAGCAGCCAGAACCAGGTCGATTTGTCGTCGCCGGTCAGGAAGTTGATCCGACCGAGCCGCCAGTGATCGATATGGTCCGATTGAACCTGTCGGATGAAGCTCGGGTCCACCGCCAGGTCGGCGCGGAAGACGGACATCCGGCCCGTCAGCGTCAGCACCCGGCCGCCGAACGCCATCGAGGACATCATCATCTGGCGCTGCATGAAGCGCAGATCGAACCAGTTCCGGAACAGCCAGTCATCCGGGATCTCGACGGATTCGTCGGTGGTCAGCGCCCCGACCCGTTCGTCGGTGAAGAAGGGCGCGGAGCGCTCGACGATGTCTGCTGGCACGGCGCTGTCGCCGTCGACGAACAACATGATGTCGTCGCGTCGCGGGGCCTCGCGCTGCATCAGCCGCAGCGAGCGGGCGATGGCGTCGCGCTTCCCGGTTCCCGGGATCTGGTCGATGATGAAGCGCACCTGCGGCATGTCGTGCCTGCGCGCCTCGAAGAGATCGCGCAGCACCCTGAGGTCAGCGCCATCCACCACCGAGGCGACGATGGTCGCGCCGCCGGGCGAGCGGCGGGCCGCCTCGAAGATCGAGCTGTAGACGCGGCTCGTGACGCCCGGCTCGATCTTGTAGGTCGTGACCATGAAATACGCGTGCGCCGGAACGGGGCGGCGCGCATAGGCGGCCTCGGCCCGCGCGCGGCGCCGGGGGTAGAGCACCCGGACATAGGCGGTCGCGCGCAGGAAGTTCAGTGCCGCCCATCCATACCGCCACAGGCCGATCACCCCGAGCACCACGATGGCACTATCGGCGGCAGCCAGGCTGGTGTCGCGCACGGCAAGGCCCAATGCGACGAAAGCCGCGATATAAATGAGATGACCCAGCATTGCGGATTACCAGCAGATGCCCTGATAGCCAGCGTCGCTGACGAGGTTCGGGTCGATGCGGCCGAGATCCACCACGCGGCGGTTGCCCAGCGTCTCCTTCAGGCGGGCGGTCACCTCGGGATACTTGTTGCCCACGACGATGACCTCGCTGTCTTCGATCAGACGGTCCAGATCGTCTTCCATCCGTTCGAAGAGGTCGGGCACGACGGCGTTGCCGCGGCCGGCGGCGCCGGGATCGTTGGCGAAGGCTGTGGCGACATAGGGATCGTAGATGCGCACGTCCTGACCGCTTTCGATCAGCCGCGCGGCCAGATCGGCCAGCGGGCTTTCACGCAGATCGTCGGTGCCCGACTTGAAGCTGACGCCGACGAGACCGACGGTCTTCTTCGAGGCGGAGCGCACCATGGCCTCGGCGCGCTCTATCTGCGCCTCGTTCGCCTCGAGAATGGCGTTCAGAAGCGGCGTCGCGACGCCCGATGTCTCGCCCACCGCCTTGAGTGCGCGCACGTCCTTGGGCAGGCAGGAGCCGCCGAAGGCGAAGCCGGGACGCAGGAAGGCCGGCGACATGGCGACCTTGGTGTCGCTGCACAGGACCGCCATCACCTTCTGACCGTCGAGGTCGTTGGCCTTGGCGATGTTGCCGATCTCGTTGGCGAAGCTGATCTTCGCCGCGCGCCAGCTGTTCGAGGTGTATTTCACCATCTCGGCGGTGCGAATATCGACCTTGTTCATCTCGCAGGGAAGATCCTGGTTGATCTCGGTCAGGACCTGTTCGGTCTGCGCGTCGAGGCTGCCGAACACGATCAGGCCGGGATCGGCGTAATCCTCGATCGCGGTGCTTTCGCGCAGGAATTCCGGAAAGTAGCCGACGCCGAAATCGCGCGCTGCGAGCTTGCCGGAGGCGCGTTCGAGCGTGGGAATGCAGATCTCTTCCATGGTGCCGGGGACGATGGTCGAGCGCATGATGACCGTGTGGCGGTCTGACTTGTTGGCGATCGCCTTGCCGATGTCCTGACAGACGGAGACCACGAAGGTCAGACCGACCGAGCCGTCGGGCGCCGAAGGCGTGCCCACGCAGACGAAGGAGGCGTCGGTCTTCGCGACGGCCTCCGCCGCGTCGGTCGTGGCCCTGAGCCGACCGCTCGCAGCCATCTCGGCCACCAGCTCGTCGAGCCCTTTTTCAACGATGGGCGCGCGGCCCGCATTCAGTCCATCGACCTTGCTCTCGTCGAGATCGACCGCAATCACTTCGTGGCCGTCACGAGCAAGGCAAGCCGCTGACACGACGCCCACGTAGCCGATCCCGAAAACACTGATCTTTGCCATAATTCTTTTCCTTCTCCCCTCGAAACGGGCGAATCGAAACGTGTAATGGGCAGGGGTACCGCCCGGTTCGACCCAAGGGATAAAGGAAGATTCGCAGCCCTTTCAGTCGGGAATACGGGCGAAGAGCGGAGGAATTTCGGAAAGGGGTCGGGAGCTTCCTGACCCCCCGTGTAGGGCAAAAACCCACCCGGGAGGTCGGACGGGCTCAGACGAGCCAGCCCCGCGCGCTCGCCATCCGGATCAGCGCGGGCCGGTCCGCGAGGCCAAGCTTGTTCATGCCACGCGCGCGGTGGCTGTCGACGGTCTTTCGGCTGAGGCCGATCTGGTCCGCGATATCGCTGTTGGAATAGCCTTTGGCCCAGAGCCGCAGCACATATTCCTCGCGCTCGGTCAGCGCCTTGCCCTCGGTGGGGCCCGGCATCTCGCCCTCGGCGGAGCGCGAAAGACCGCGGTCGACCAGGCTTCCGCCCGCAAGGGTGACGCGGATCACCCGCATCAGCGCGGGGCCCGAGATCGATTTCGCCACGACGGAGCTGAAGCCGATCCGCATGCAGAAGCTGACAAGCTCCTTTGTCGGCTGCGACGCAACGGCGATCAGCGCCAGCGAGGGACAGGCGGCCAGCATCTGCGGGACCAGATCTTCAAGGTTCGGTGTAAACTGCGGATCGATAAGGAGAACATCCCAGTCGGGATCGCGCAGGCGTTCTATGTCGGTGGCAGAAAGCGCGTCGCCATGCGTCCCCGTGTCGTCGAATGTCGACGCCGCGAGGTCGAGCACCGCTGACGCGAAAATCGGACTTTGGTCGGCCACGCCGATCCGGATCGGACTAACGCTTCGCATCTTCCACTAGACCCGGTTACACCGCCCAGGCGTTGCGGCGCGCAAAGGTTTCGAGTTCGCGCGCGCATGTGAGACCCATCTTTGACAGGGCGCGGTACTTATGCGTCTCGACGGTCTTGCCGCTGATCAGAAGGTCGTTTCCGATCGCGCGACAGCTTTTGCCGTCGACGAGCCCGCGCACGACCTCCCGCTCCCGGCTGGTGAGGGCTTCGGTGCCGACCAGAATGGGCGCGCTGGAATCGCTGCGCGCTTCGGCATAGCACCCGTCGACATACAGACTTCCCATGGAGACCGAGAAAACCGCGTCGATGAGCATTTCGATATTGCCGCTGCGGGAAACGACGCCGTCGTAATCCGACTGGAGACACTGGCGCGCGATCTCGAGTGCAGTTTCCGGCAGGTAGGCGATTGCGGCGACCGGACCGGCGGCCTCGCGGACGGCGCTCAGGGTCTCGGCAGGGTCCGCAGAGGTCTGGCTCGGGTCGAACACGACCACGTCGCAGGTCTCCATCGGGACGTCCTTCGAGGTCAATGCGGAGGGAACATCTTTGCATTCGCTGACAACCGCGATGCTTCCATCCGCAGCGAAACTCCGCTCCACAGCATCTGCGAGAATGGCGTTGTCGTCGATGAACAGAACACGGGGGGTTTCGGTTGCGTTCGTGAAGTTGGCCATGTTGAGTTCTCCCGCTCACTTCGGTTAACAGCGAATTTACGGTCCGTTAACAGGTGCTTTGCGGGTTAGTTCCATCACGACTGACGGTCTTTTCGAGCGCTCAGCGGGAACCTGCCGCCGACTTTCGCGAAGGTTCGGATATTGTTGGCAAAGTTCGTTTCATGGCTGTCGGCGCGTTATCGCCTGAAGATTTTGTGACTACCGTTATGGTTGTATTAATTCCCGAAACTCAACCGAGTTCCCCTGCTATCGTCGCGATTTCTCGTTGAGGCGCCTCGTCCGAAACCAGCCCCATCGCGTCAAAACACACGTCGAAAGCGAGGCCCAAAAGAGACTGTGCACGGACGCGTGTGAAAGTCTCCTTCCCGCATGCTCGCGCGGCAGCGTCGTTGCGAGGCCTTCGCGGCGATACGCACGGGGCCTGAATGCACTGTGGCGCTCTTTGCGGGCGCCTATGTCGCTGCGCGACATCGGAGTGACGCTTATGCCCATTTCGAGCTCCGGAATTCGTCGTAGGGGCGAGGCTGTTTCAATCCGGGTACGCGCCCGGTCGCCACGAGGTTCATTTTCCGCCTCGAACTTCCCGGAGGCCATCATGGCACGCCAGACAAAGCTCATCCTCTGCCCCATCAACCTGCGCCACGCCCAGGTCGAACATCATGCCTACATGGAAGCCGTCGAGATGGCGCGGCGGCGCCAAGCCAAGCTGATCGTCGCGACGATCGCGCCCGAGATCGAGCGTAATCTCAACATCTACAACTCCGATACCTATTGGGGCCAGCAGCTGCGCAAGTTCGTCAACGACAATCCCGCCAGCGGGGTGCCCGAGATCGAGATGGTCGTGCGCAAGGGCGCCGTGCATCGTCAGATCGTCAAGCTGGCGGACGAGCGCAAGGTGGACCTCATCGTGATGGAAGCCGCCAACCCGAAGGTGAAGGACTATCTGCTGGGCACCACGGCGTCGCATGTCGTGACCCATGCGGAGTGCTCGGTCTACGTCGTGCGCAGCTAAGGACACGGGCCGGGATGCGACAGCACACCGGGCAGCGCGCACCCCGCTCCTGCGGCATCCCACGCTTATATTTGGGAAAAGCCCGCGCCTGACGCGCGGCGGGTCGGATCCGCCCCAATACAGGGGCGGATCCCTTTCTCCTTACCTCTTGGCGGTTTCGCCCGAGGATTGCGCGGGCACCAGCGCGCGCATGATCGAGGGCATGGTGAGGCTGCCCACCGGCTCGCCCCCCATCATCACGCGGTAGCGGCGGTCGAGCGCCCCTTCCGCCTTGGCGATGACGCTCTCGAGGTTGTCGTTGCCGTCGATATCGCCCGACATTTCGCCTTCCGGCGCGCCACGCTCCATCACCGAGCGCACGCGCAGCACGCGGGCGCGGTTGATGTCGGCCACGAAGTCCTCGATGTAGGGATCTGCCGGGTTGAGCAGGATCTCCTGCGGTTCGCCCTGCTGGACCACCCGACCGTCATTCAGGATCACCAGGTGATCGGCGAGCTTGAGCGCCTCGTCCAGATCGTGGGTGATGAAGATGATGGTCTTGTGCAGCTCGGCCTGAAGCTCGAGCAGCAGATCCTGCATGTCGGTCCGGATCAGCGGATCGAGCGCCGAGAAGGCTTCGTCCATCAGCATGATGTCCGAGTTCGACGCCAGCGCCCGGGCGATCCCCACGCGCTGCTGCATCCCGCCCGAGAGCTGGTGCGGGTGGTGGTCCCCGTAGCCCCCGAGCCCGACACGGTCGAGCCATTTCTCGGCCTCCGCGACATAGTCCGAGGCCGGGAAGCCGCGGGTGGCCAGCGCCATCGCCGTATTCTCCGCCACCGTGCGGTGGGGCAGAAGGGCGAATTTCTGGAACACCATCGACATCCGCTCGCGCCGCAGCTTGCGCAGCTGCGCCTCGTTATAGTCGAGGATGTTCTCGCCATTGACGAGAACCTCCCCCGCGGTCGGCTCGATGAGCCGGTTGAGGTGCCGGATCAGCGTGGATTTACCCGAGCCCGAAAGCCCCATGATGACGGTGATCTCACCCTCTTTCATGTCCACGTTGATGTCGCTGAGCCCGAGAACGTGGTTGCGCTTCTCGAGCAGTTCCGGCTTGCCCATGCCTGCCTTCACGTCTTCCAGCGCCGCTTGCGGATCCGACCCGAAGATCTTGTAGAGATGTCGGATCGAGACCTTGATTTCCTTGGTCATGCCTGTCTCCTCACTTGCCGCTCTTGCTGGTGTCGATCCGCGCCAGCGAGGCTTTCGTCACGCGGTCGAGCAGGATCGCGATGATCACGATGCCGAAGCCCGCCACGAGACCAACACCCAGTTCGAGCGACCGGATACCGCGCAGCACGAGCACGCCCAGACCCGGGGCCGAGACGAGCGAAGCGATCACCACCATTGCGAGGCTCATCATGATCGTCTGGTTCACGCCGGCCATGATGTTGGGCAGCGCGAGCGGGATCTGCACGCCGAACAGCTTCTGGCGCTTGGTCATGCCGAAAGCGTCGGCTGCCTCGATCACGTCGGGATCGACCAGTCGGATGCCGAGATCGGTCAGGCGCACCACGGGCACGATCGCGTAGAGGATGATCGCGATACCGTAGAGCTTCGGCTCGGTCACCGAGAACAGGAAGATCAGCGGGATCAGGTAGACGAAGGGCGGCAGCGTCTGCAGCATGTCGAGGATCGGGATCACGGTGCGCTGGAGCCTGTCGCTCCGCGACATCGCGATACCTATGGGCACGCCGAAGAGAACGCATATGAACGCACAGACGAAGATGATCGCCAGCGTCTGCATCGCCGCGTCGTAATGGTTGATGAAGGCGAGGAAGGCGATCGAGACCAGCACGAAGACCACAAGTCTCCAGGACCGCGTCACCAGCCAGGTGATCAGCATCAGGATCGGCACCATCAGCCACCACGGCGTGTTGGTCATGATCCAGAGCATGTCGCGCAGCGCCCAGCTCAGCGGCTGTGTCAGCGGGTCGACGACGGCACGCAGACCGCCACGGATCGCGAGAAATCCGTCTTCGAGGCCCTGCGTCACGTCGCGCGAGGGCGGGATCGCCGCGCAGGCCTTGTTGAGGGCGTCGAGCGAGGGAAAGGGCCAGTTCCACAGGGAGGGGCCTTGCGTCGTGGTGCCGTCGGTCTGTGCGATCAGGTCGGCCATCGACGTCATGCCGCCGCCACCGTCACCGCCAGCCGAGCACCAGTCCTTCAGCCCCACGGCGTTAAAGAAATTCTCGTAAGCTGCCATTGGTTTTCCGGGTCATTGGGGAGGACCCGCCCCATGTTGTTGCGTGATGGATCGAAAAAGGACGGGGCCTGCCTCGGCCCCGTCCAAGGTGTGCGCATCAAGCGCGCGTCACGATCATCCGCCGATCAGCTTCGAAAGCTTCTTCTGGGCGTCTGCGTTGAGCCAGTTCTTCCAGGTGTCCTGGTAGTTCTTGATGAAGTAGACCGCGGTCTCTTCACCCGACGCCTTGTTCTCGTCCTGCCACGCGAGCAGTTTCGACATGGTGTCGGTCTTGAAGCTCATCTTCGAGAAGAACTCGGTCTCGGCCGGGTGGGTCTTCGCGAAGTCGCTCGTCACCGAGGTCAGCACGGGCGCTGCCGGGAAGTCGGAAACCTGCGGATCCTTGGTGTCCTTGTTCTGGAGCTTGTCGAACTTGGCCTTGTCGTAGTCACCAAGCTTGACGCGGGTCATGTCATAGTTGCCCATAACCACGGTCGGGCCCCAGTAGTAGCCGAACCACGGCTTCTTGTCGGCGAAGGCCGAACCGATCGACGAGGCGAGCGTCTGGCCGGAGCCGTGGTTGAACACCTCGATGCCCGAGCTCTTGAGGTCGAGCGCCTTGATCAGGTTGTCGCTCACGACGCGGCAACCCCAGCCGTCCGGGCAGTTGTTGAACGTGCCGCCGACCCAGTCGGGGTGCGCCATCACGCCCTCGATGGTCTTCAGCTCGGGGTGCTCCTTGGCGAGGTAGGTGGGGATCCACCAGCCTTCGACGCCGCCCGGCTGGAGCGTCTTGGCGACGCGCTTGATCTTGCCTTCGCTCTCGAGCTTCTTGTAGGCGTCGCCGGCCGAGTTCAGCCACAGGTTGGTGACGACGTCGGGGCGGCCGTTTTCGGCGATCGAGGTGATGGCCGGGATGGTGTCGGATTTGACCAGGCTGGTGTTACAGCCGTAGCCTTGGTCCAGCATGAATTTCGCGATGTTGGTGGTGACCTCGGCAGCGGCCCAGTTCATCTGGGCGATCGAGATGTCGCCGCACTGCTCGGCAGCGCGGGCAGTCCCGGTCTGAGCTGCAAAACCGGTCACAATTGCAGTCGCACCGGCGACCGCGAGAAGTGTCGTCTTCCGCATGTGTTTTCCTCTCATCCGTTGGATTGTTTGCGATCGTTGTCGGACCGCATTCGCTTTGCGCGTGATGAGACCGCCTGACCTCCCCGCACGGGCGTGTTTTCCCACCCGGAGGAGCGTCTCGGCCCATCGTCGACCATCAGGTTGCGCAATGCACGCGAATGCGCCCGCTCGACGATTGCCGCAAAACCTAGCCTCCACGGCCCCGATCAGCAATCGTCCGCCGGTAACATTAATTTGAGAAAAGCGTCACGGAACCCAATGATTATTGAGAAAAATTATGTAAACGCCGCCGCTTGCCCGACCTTCCGCCAGTACAACAGCCCGATCGCCAAAAGGCATCGGACTGCCGATTTCGGTGCCTTTGAACGGCGAGCTAAGGCCTGCGCCCTGCCCTGCGGCCCGGGACGCGCGCCCGGGCGCGCGGTTTCAGACCGCCATGCCGTCGGCGTCGAAGAACACCGTGCGGTCGGCCTCGAAGGCCAACCCAGAGACATCGCCCGGGCGCAGGTCGGTATCGCCCGCGACGCGCACATTGATCGCGCCCAGCGGTCCGCAATCGAACAGGATGAACGTATCGGCGCCCAGGAATTCCACCACATCGACGCGACCGTCGCATTGCCCCTCGCCCTCAGCCACGAGCGAGATATGCTCGGGCCGGATACCAAGCTGCGTGGTCTGCGGCGCGGGACAGGCCCCGCTGCGCCCGCCTTCGAGGCTGTAGCGGCCATCCGAGACCGCGCAGGGCATCACGTTCATCTTCGGGCTGCCGATGAATTGCGCCACGAACAGGTTCGCGGGCTTCTCGTAAAGCTCGCGCGGGGTGCCGACCTGCGCGATCTTGCCATATTCCAGCACCACGATCCGGTCCGCCAGCGTCATCGCCTCGACCTGGTCATGGGTGACGTAGATCATCGTGCGCTTGAGATTGCGGTGCAGCCGCGCGATCTCAAGCCGCATCTCCACGCGCAGCGCCGCATCGAGGTTCGACAGCGGCTCGTCGAAAAGGAACGCGGTCGGGTCGCGCACGATCGAGCGCCCGATCGCCACGCGCTGACGCTGGCCGCCAGACAGGTCCTTGGGCCGCCGGTCGAGGAAGCTCTGCAGTTTCAGGATGTCCGCAGCCTCGTCGACCTTGGCGCGCCATTCGCCCTGCGGCGCCCCGGCCATCTTGAGCGAGAAGCCCATATTCTCGGCCACCGACATATGCGGGTAGAGCGCGTAGGACTGGAACACCATCGCGAGGCCGCGCTTCGAGGGCGGCTGATCGGTGACATTCGCGCCGTCGATCTCGATCGCCCCGCGCGAGGTATCCTCGAGCCCGCCGATCATCCGCAGAAGCGTGGACTTGCCGCAGCCGGACGGGCCCACGAAGACGACGAATTCGCCATCCTTGATCTCGAGGTCGATCCCCTTGATGACCTGCACCTCGCCGAACCATTTCTCGACACCGTTTAACGTGATCGACCCCATGTCAGCCCTCCTTGCCGGCCCAGGCGAGCCAGACGGCCGCCGTCCAGGTGAATGCCTTGCCGCCCGCAGCCGCGCCCGTCATCGGGTCGAAATACTCGACGAAACCGTAGCGCCCGATCACCTCGCGAGTGCGCTTGCGGACCTCTTCGCCAAGCGCGACGCCCCGTTCCGAGGCGCCCTCGCCGATCATCATGTTCATCATCCCCCAGGTCGGGCCGCGCCAGTAGCGCTTCGCGTCGAAGCGCGGATCGAACGGCGCGAGCGAGGGCACGCCATAGGGCGCGGCATCTAGCACGCGGGCGAGGTGTTGCTCCATCTGCGGCGCGTCGAGCCCGCCGAACCAGCACAGGAAGGAGGCGTTGCTCAGCGCGTTCGACCAGATGCCGTTGTTGCAGTTGTAGCTGTCGTAGAAGCCCATGCCGGGGTTCCACAGCGCCTGAGCACCGGCCTCCAGTTCGGCCAGCTGCGCGGCCATGTCGCCGGTATCGAGATCCTGCGCCTCACCTGCCGCCAGAAGGTCGCGCAGGCCCCGCATCAGGATGAAATGCATGGTCGGATCGGCCACCTTGAACGGGTTGTCCTCGGCGACCTTGGCATCGTCCCAATCCAGCGCCTTGGCGCGCTGCACCAGCCAGATATAGCGGTCGTAATCGTATTTCGTCGGGCGCATCGAGGCGTCGACATGCTGGGTGTCGCGGCGCTCGTAATAGCCCACGTCCTGCGGGTCGATCTTGCTCATCGCGTCGTCCCAGTCCGGCGCATTGTCGCGGCCGGATTCCCATGGATGGATCACGAAAATCGCGCCCTTCTCGTCACGGCGCCATTTCAGGAACCACTCTGCCCATTTGCGCATCTTCGGATAAAGGGCCGCGAAGCGCGCCTTCCCCGCCTCCGGATCGGCCGCCAGAAGCCGCGTCGCGAAGCTGAGTGCCACGGGCGGCTGGGTGATGCCCGAGGACGCGATCGGCCCGTTGCAACCCCAGACGTCGGGACCGGGGAAATAGCCCGGATCGGGTTTGTGGAAGATGATATGGGGGACCATGCCGCTGTCCCATTGCCCGGTGAACAGCGTCTCGATTTCCTGCCAGGCGCGGTCCAGGTCGAATTCGGCGAAACCGAGACTCGCAAAGGCGCTGTCCCAGTTCCACTGGTAGGGATAGAGGCCATCGGTCGGCACGGTATAGCCGCCCCGGTCGTTCTGCGTGAGGATTTCGCGCGCCGCAGCGTCCCGGTCGGAGAAATCGGTGGCGGCCACAGTTTCGGTCATCATGTCTTATCCTTTCACCGCGCCGGCCGTCAGGCCGCGGGTCATGAAACGTTCGAGCCCGAGGAACAGCGCCATGATCGGCACCGTCGCGATGACGGCGCCCGCCATCAGGTGCTGGCGCGGGATCTCGGAGGAGTTGAGCGAGGCGATGCCTCGCGTGAGGGTGAATTTGCTGGGATCGTCGAGCAGCATGAAGGCGAGCAGGAACTCGTTCCACGCGATCATGAAGACATAGAGCCCGACCGAGGCCATCGCGGGCAGCGCCAGCGGCAGTGTGATCTTCCAGATCACCTTGAGCCGCGAGAGCCCGTCCATCAGCCCCGCCTCCTCGACCTCGACGGGGAGGCCGCGGAAATAGCCCTGCAGCATGTAGAGCGCGACGGGAATAGTGGTGACCGGATAGATCATCACGATCCCGAGGATCGAGTTGCGCAGACCCACCATCGAGTAGGCGATGTAGATCGGCAGCGCGAGCACGATCATCGGCACCATGTAGATCAGCAGGATACCGCGCGAGAACACTTTCTGCCCACGGAAGCGCAGCCGCGCCACCGCATAGGCGCCGGGCACCGAGAACAGCAGCGTCAGCAGCACGGTCAGCACCGAGACATAGAAGCTCGTCCAGAGGTAGCGGCCGAAATGGAACCGCGTCATCAGCTCGTAATAGCTGTCGAACAGGTGCCAGCCCCGGCTCAGGTCGATCGAGAAATCGAGCGGGTTGAGCATCAGCTGCTGCTGCGACTTCATCGAGGTCATGACCATCACGTAGAACGGGATGACCACGATCGCGGTGAAGAAGATGTAGCCGAAACCGGTCAGGAAGCGGATCACCGCATCCTCGAACTGGTGGCGGGTGAGCGCGCCGAATTGCAGCTCGCGCAGGATCGAGTTGAGCGGGACCGACACCGTGCCCGCGAGCACAACGCTGAGGACGAAGCGCCAGACAAAGTTGAAGCTTTCGTCGAATTGCAGCGCGCCGAGGCCCACCGCCATCAGCACCAGCGCCACGATCACCGCCACCGCATCCGCAGCCCATCGATTGGCGATGCGCACGCGGGCAAACCCGGTCGCAAGCCCGAGGATCAGCGAGCCGATCAGAGCGGGCTTGGCCGCAGCCCCGGTGGCGAAGGAAATCGCGACCCCCAGCGTGACCGACATGACCAGCGCCCAGAGCGCTCCGATGATCGGCCCGGTGAGATAGCCTTTGTGC
This sequence comes from Thioclava sp. IC9, assembly GCF_002213225.1. Lineage (NCBI taxonomy): Bacteria > Pseudomonadati > Pseudomonadota > Alphaproteobacteria > Rhodobacterales > Paracoccaceae > Thioclava > Thioclava sp. IC9. The sequence continues at coordinate 40,494 of NZ_NBNX01000001.1, read as the reverse complement.
AGGATTTTCATAGCCCTTCCTCCCGGCTCATGGTGCGGAAGAACAGCCCCGAGAAGACGAGAAGGCAGGCGAAGATCACCACGGCGACCGCGGCACCCGCACCGATATTCGACACCGCGAAAGCCTGTTCGTAGACATTGACCGTCAGGACCCGCGTGCCGGCATTGCCGCCGGTGAGCAGGAAGATGTCGTCGAACTTGTTGAAGGTCCAGATGAAGCGCAGCAGGAACAGGACCGAGAGGATCCCCAGCAGCTGCGGCATCGAGAGATACCAGAATTTCTGGAACGGCGAGGCCCCGTCCATATCCGCCGCCTCGTACATATCCGTGTCGATGCTCTGCATCCGCGCGAGGATGAAAAGGAACGAGAGCGGGAAATAGCGCCAGATCTCGAACACCGTCACCATGATGAGCGCGAGCGGCTTGGCCCCGAAGAAGTTGATCGCGCCTTCGCTCACGCCCATCTGCACCAGCAGCGCGTTGGCGGAGCCGGAATAGGGATCGAAGAGCGTGATCCAGGTGAAGGCCACCGCGATCACCGGGGCCACATAGGGAAACAGGTAAAGCCCGCGCAGAATGCCCTGCCCGCGGAAGCTCTTGTTGAGCAGCAGCGCCGCGAACAGCCCCACGACCAGCGCACCCAGCGTGCCGAAGACCGTGTAGAACAGCGTGATGCCCAGAACGCTCCAGAACTCGCTGCCCGAAAAGAGCCGGCGGAAGTTGTCGAGCGTGAAGGTGGAATTCGTCAGAACGTTCGAGACGTGACCGGTCGCCGTGACCTCGGCGTCACGCATCGCGCGCTCTGCCGCGCGGGTATCGCCGGTCACCTGCGCATCGACGCGGAACCGCTCGTTCGCGCCGGGTTCGAGCGTGCCGAAATCGCAAGACAGGTCCTGCCCGTCCATCGCGCAGCCCTGAGGCAGATCGCCGGTCAGCGTCACGCCCTCGGGCAGGGTCACATTCAACCCCGCCTTGGTCATCTCCTGCTCGCCCGACGGATTGATCACGCGCAACTCGAGAAGCGGCTGATCGCCCCGCTCGCGCAGCGCCACCCGCGTGCGGATCTCGGCCGGACGCAGATCGCCCAACGTCACCGGCTTCACGGAGATCCAGAAGATCGCCAGCAGCGGCACGATCACGACGAGCGCCACGATCGCGATGGTCGGGAACAGCAGGCCCCAGGCGAGACGCGCTTCGCGACGGGCAAGCGCGCCGCGCCCCTTGGGCGGCGATATGTCGGTCATGACAGTCTCCAATCCATGCAGTCAGAGCGGGCTTCGACCCCGGGGCAAGGCGTGACCGCCCTGCCCCGGCCAGAGATCGGATCAGTTGATCTTGCCCAGCTCGTCGTTCATCTTCGCGACCGCATCCTCGGCCGAGATGTTGCCGTCGATGAAGTCGCGCACAACCCGGTTGATGACCTGGCTGTTGAGCATCTTCGAGGCCAGCGCGAGCTGCCCGTCTTTCACGCCCCAGCGCTGTGCAGTGTCGAGACCCTTGGTGATCTCGTCGACCACGGCCGGATCGTAGAGATCCTTGAGCGGCGCCTTGCGATCCACGCCCACCGGCAGGGTCGCCCAGAGCTTGGTGAACTTCTCCGGATCCGCGTCGGTGCCGCGACGCGTCGGGAACTTGCCCTCGGGCGCGATCGACAGCGTCTGCTCGTAGCCGTCATTCATCGAGTAATCGACGAATTTCTCGGCCGCATCGGTGTCGGCGTCGGCGGTGATGGTGAAATAACGCAGGTCCGCCCAGCTCGCACCGTCGGGGTTCGACGGGCCCGCGAGGTTGGTCACGACGCCGGTATCCTTCGACAGCTCGGTCGAGGTCGGATCGTCGTTGATCATCGGCGGGGCGCTGTCACGCAGGCCGGCCAGCTCGTCGAGGATGAAGGGCGACCACATGATCATCGCCGCCTTGCCCGCGAAATACAGCTCGCGCGACTGCTTCCAGTAGTTCTCACCGGGCGGGGAGGCATCGGCCAGCTTCTTGTAGAAGTTCAGCACTTCGACCGTCTTCTTCTCGTCGAGCGGCTTGAAGCCGTCCGGCCCCACCGGCGAGACGCCGTTGGCGAGGAAGATCTGCTCGAGAATCTGGCTCATGTAGTTGTCGTCGACCTTGGTCGCTGCGACGAAACCATACATGTTCGGCGGATCGTTGAGCTTGTCGAGCGCGGCCTCGATCGATTTGAAATCGGTCGGCGGCGCGAGGCCCGCCTTGTCGAACAGATCCTTGCGGTAGAGGATCATCTGCGTCCAGCCATCGACCGGCACCGCGGCGTAATCGCCATCGGTCTCGACCATCTTCAGCGCGCCGGGCGCGAAGGTGGCCGGATCGAGCTTGTCGACCACGTCCGAGCTCGCCAGCGTGTCGAGAATGCCCGCATCGGTCCAAGGCAGCACGTTCTGCAGCGGCGTGTAGATCACGTCGGGCAGGTCCCCCGCCGCGAAGGCTGCGGTCGCGCGCTGGTTCAGGTCGCTTTCGGTGACCGGGATCACGTCGACGGTGATGCCGGTCTTGGCCTTGAAGTCGTCGGCCATCTGCTGCTGCTTGGCCAGACGCTCGGGCTGTTCCTCGGTGGTCCAGAACTTGATCGTCTGCGCCTGCACCGCGACGGCGCCCGCCATCAGCGCAAGCACGGTCGAGCCCATCAGCATCGCCGTTTTATGTCCAAGTATCGATTTCATTTACTTTCCTCCCGGTAGATTGCGTTACTCTTATGGGTCGACGGGCGGCCCGTCGGAGCCTCCCGGTTCCAGTTGCGCCGCCACCAGTTCCGTCAGCTCACCGGGCGGCGCACCACGGAGCTGCGCGATCAGCAGCGACGCGAGACGCGCGCCCGCATGCTGGCTGTCGACTGCGAATGTCGTGAGGGGCGGATCGATCATCCGGCCCTCGGGAATGCCGTCATAGGAGATGACCGACAGATCGCGCCCGATCGTCTGCCCCCGCTCGCGCGCCACGTCATAGGCGCCGAGCGCCGTCGCGTCGGTGGAGTAGACGATCGCCGTCGCGGGCTCGGCCAGATCGAGCAACTGGCGCGCGGCCTCTGCCCCTTCCGCGCGGTTCGAGACCTCCATCACCTCGAGCGCGGGATCGAAGGGCAATCCGGCCTCTTCCAGCCCCTTTCGGTAGCCGTCTCGGCGCAACAGCGCGAAATTGTAGCTCGTATGCGACCCGGCAAAGGCGATGCGGCGATGGCCGAAACCCGCCAGACGCGCGACGGCGGCGCGCATCGCCCCCTCGCCATCGACGTCGAACCACGACAGGCCCGGATCGGGCTTGCCGTGACCGGTGCGGCCGAACAGAACGAAGGGCACATGTTTCGATTGCAGGAATTTCACCCTCGGGTCGACGACCTGCGTTCGCGGCAGGATGAAACCATCGACCTTGTGCTCCTGCAGAAGCCGCGTGACCGTGTCCTCCATCTCCTCGCGCGAATTCGACGAGGCGATCGTCAGGGTCCAGCCTTCCAGCGAGGCTTCCTGCGTGATCCCGCCCAGAAAATCCGTAAGGAACGGGCCGTAGCGGTCCGGTGCGTCCAGTTCGAGCACCAGCCCCAGCGCCCGTACCCGCCCCGTACGCACCGCCTGCGCATAGGGCATCGGCGCGTAGCCCATCTCGGCTGCCACCCGCGCGACGCGTTCGCGGGTTTCGGGCGAGATGTCGGAATAGTTGTTGAGCGCGCGCGACACGGTGCTCTTGGTCAGCCCCAGCGCCTGCGCAAGGTCAGAGATCCGAACTCGGCGCGGTGCCGGCTCGGACGGTTTCTTATCGGTGTCGCGAATCTCCTCCATGGCGAGAGACTAGGTTACCGAAACCGATTTCGTAAAGCCGAAACCGGTTTCGAAACGCGATTTCAGCCTCAAGTCGCCGTGTGCCGCACTGCGGCGTCGCGGTCGCGGATCATTTCGGTTGGGGGCGCGCCGGTTTCGAGAAATCATTCAAAACCAAAACCCTAGGAGGCGACTTTAAAGTGAGAGTATGCCGCCGCAGGTTCCGCTCACGTGCCTGCCTTTCGTCGATGACGAAAGCTGACCGTGGAACCGGTGCGCCAGCCAGCGATCACAGCTTGGTGTTGAGGTCGGAAAGCTGTGCAGATCCAATAACACGAAACCAAGCGCTTTCAGGCACCTACAAGGCGACCTTAAACCTAAAAGACAACGTCGCGTGTCCCCGCTTTCTCCTCCTTGCGGCTGAACCAAACCCGGCTCCGGGCCGTTGTCTTACAGGGTAGTCCAGCGCGCCCCCGAGATTTTCGAACAGTTTCCTCAAGGACTGACCAGCATCAGCCTTCAGCGAAAAGGAATTGCCATGTCAGTTTACCTCCACGGTCTCTCCACCGCCCTGCCGCCGCATTGCCTCGCGCAATCCGAGGTGCGCGAGCGGGCCGAGATCATCTTCGGCGAGACCTACCCGCAATTCGAGCGGCTCTCGAAAACCTTCGACACGGCGGGGATCGACCGGCGTTATTCGGTCGTGCCGATCGACTGGTTCTCGGAAGCCCACGGCTGGGCGGATCGCAACGCGGCGTTCATGGAGGGTGCGAAAGCGCTGTTCATCGACGCGGCGCAGGCGGCGCTCGACGCCGCAGGCTGGCAGGGTTCGGAGGTCGATTGCGTGGTCACCGTCTGCTCGACCGGCCTCGCGACGCCCTCGCTGGAGGCGCAGGTTCTGGGCGAGATGGGCTTTCGCGACGACATCATGCGGGTGCCGATTTTCGGTCTGGGCTGTGCGGGCGGCGTCTCGGGACTGTCGACGGCGCAATCCATCGCGGCGGGGCGTCCGGGGGCGAAGGTGCTGCTCGTCGTGGTCGAAACCTGCTCGCTTTCCTTCCGCGCGGACCGGATGCAGAAGGCCGATATCGTGGCGGCCGTCCTCTTCGCCGATGGCGCGGCTGCGGCCTGTATCAGCACCGAGGCGCCGGGCGCGGGTCAGGTGATCTCGCTCGGTCAGGGGCACCAGAAGACATGGCCCGACACGCTCGACATCATGGGCTGGGACGTGGACGAGATCGGCTTCGGCGTGATCTTCGACCGCTCGATCCCGGGCTTCGTCAATTCCGAATTCGCGACGGCGGCGGAGGGCGCGCTGCGGGCCGCGAACCTCGATCACGCCGATATCGACCGCTATGTCTGCCATCCGGGCGGCGCGAAGGTCGTGGAGGCGATCGAGGCCGCGTTGCATCTGGAACAGGGCGTGCTGGATGCCGAGCGCAACGTGCTGCGCGAGGCGGGCAATATGTCGGCGCCCACGATGCTGTTCGTGATGCGCGCGGTGTTGGACGCGGGCAAGACCGGGCAGATGATGGGCTGCGCGCTCGGGCCGGGCTTTACCGCCTCGTTCCTGCCCTTCCATGTCGGCCCGTCCCAAATCGAGGCGGAGGCCGCGTGATGTTCCTCCCGAGCGTTCTCTTTCTGGCCTTCATCATCGTCCAACGGCTGAGCGAGCTTGTCATCGCCAGGCGCAACACCGCCCGGCTTCTGGCGCGTGGAGCCCATGAGGTCGGCGCGGCGCATTACCCGGTGATGGTCGCGATGCACAGCGCGTGGATTCTGTGCCTGATCGTCTTCGGCCTCGGCCAGCCCGTACACCTCGGCTGGCTCGCTCTCTTTGCGGTGCTGCAGGTGCTGCGCATCTGGATCCTCACCAGCCTCGGCGGACGCTGGACGACACGGATCATCATCCTCGAAGAGCCGCTGGTCGCGCGCGGGCCGTTCAAATACGCCTCGCACCCCAATTACATGCTGGTCGTGGCCGAGATCTTCGTCGCCCCGATGGTACTGGGCCTGCTCTGGGTCGCAGTTCTGTTCACCGTACTGAACGCCGCGATGCTCTGGGTGCGGATCGGGGTCGAGAACAAGGCCCTCGCCCCGATGCGCGCGGGGTGAATGCGAAACGGGGGGCGATTGCGCCCCCCGTTCCGTCTCATCCGCTTGTCTTGAGTGGATCAGCCACCAAGCACGCGAGGCAGCCACAGCGTCAGCGCCGGGAAGCCCAGCAGAAGCGCGACGCGCACGAGCTCGGACAGGAAGAACGGGAAGACACCGCGGAAGGTGGTGCCCATCGGAACGTTCTTCGCCAGCGCCGAGATCACGAAGACATTCATCCCCACCGGCGGCGTGATCAGCCCCAGCTCCACCACGACAAGCGCAAGGATACCGAACCAGACCTTCAGCTCGTCGGTCGAGAGGCCGAAGCCCGAGCCGTCCGCCATCTGGTAGAGACCGCCATTGATCTCGACCAGCACCGGCCAGAAGAAGGGCAGCACCAGCAGGATCATCGACATCGAGTCCATCAGGCAGCCCAGCACGATCAGCGCGATCAGCAGGATCGCCATCACCATCATGGGCGGCAAGCCGGAATTAACCGCCATATCGGCAGCCGCTTGCGGCACGCCTGCCCGCGACATGAAGATCTTCAGAAGCTCCGCGCCCAGCAGGATCAGGTAGATCATGCCAGTGGTGCCCGCCGTCTCGAGGATGGACGAGCGCAGGGCTTCGCGCGACATCAGCCCGCGGAAGAGGCCGTAGACGAAGACCGCGAAGACGCCGATCGCAGCGGCGGGCGTCGGGTTGTAGAAGCCCGCATAGATGCCGCCGATGACGACGCCGAAGATGCCCAGCACCGGCAGCACGCCGCGCGTCGCCGCCCAGAACTCGGCCTTGTCCGACACGCCCTGCGCGGGGCCCGCGCTCGGCACGAGGCGGACATAGATCGCGATGGTCATCAGGAACAGCACGACGGCGATCAGACCGGGGATCAGCGCGGCCATGAACATGGTGACGATATTGGCCTCCACGATCACCGCGTAGATCACAAGGATCACCGAAGGCGGGATCAGGATGCCCAGCACGCCGCCTGCCGCGACCGAACCGGTCGCGAGCGCGGGAGAGTAGTTGTAGCGCTCCAGCTCCGGCAGGGCGACCTTGCCCATCGTCGAGGCGGTTGCGAGCGAGGAGCCGCAGACCGCGCCGAAGCCCGCACAGGCGGCGATCGAGGCCATCGCGGTGCCGCCGCGCATCCAGCCGAACCACGCATTGGCGGCGCGGAACATGTCGCGCGACAGGCCCGTCTTGGTGGTCAGCGCCCCCATCAGGACGAACATCGGCACGACCGAGAGGTCATAGATCGAGAATTGACCGTAAGCGAGCGTCTTGAGCTGGCTCAACAAGATCGCAGGGCCGTTGATGATCGCGGTGCCCCCAGCGCCCACGAGGATCATCGCGTAAGCGATGGGCACACGCATGACGATAAGCGCCACGAGAATGGCGAGGCCAAGCAGGCCGAGAGTAATCGGGTCCATCAGGCACGCCCCGTCCAGTTGTCCCGCAGGCTCAGCGCTGCGGCGATGAAAAGTAGCGCAAGCGAGGCAAGCGCGGGAAGGTAAGCCCACCAGACCGGGATCTGCAGGATCGTGGTGGCGAGCGAATAGGATTTCTGATCAAGCATCCCGAAATACATCCGCCACAGCAGAAGCGCGGCAAACCCCAGCGCCAGCACCGAGCCGATGGCCGAGAAGCGACGCTGCACGGCGGCGCTAAGTTTCGAGGTGAAGATATCCGCCGTCACGTTCTGATCGGCCAATTGGCAGTAGGGCAGGAACATGAAGGCCGCGATGGCGACCCCCATCTCCGTCAGTTCGAAGTCCCCCGCGAAGGGCAGCCCGATAAAGCCGCCCAACACTGTCCAGACGTTTACGGCGACGATCGCTGCAAGCACCCCGCCTCCGGCGAGGGCCCAGGCATAGATCGCCTTGCGCAAGAAAGTCTCAGTTGCAGAATGCATGATCGTCGCCGCTCCGTTGGTTACTGGCTCGCCAGGTTCTTTTCTTCTTCAGCGGTCAGCTCGCGGGCTTCTTTCACCAGCGCCGGACCGTCGATGCCCTGGCCTTTCACCTCGTCTTCCCAACGGGTGACGACCGGCTGCATCGCATCCTTGAAGGCTTGGGTCTCGTCGGCCGAGAGCGTGATCAGCTCGTTGCCATCGGCTTCGGCGGCCTTGATCCCGTTATTGTCGCTGGTGCGCCAGATCTGGCCGACTTCCTTCAGCCACTCCTCGTCGGAGGCCTTGCGGAACGCCGCCTTGACGTCATCGGGCAGGCTGTCCCATTTCGCCTTGTTCATCGACACCTGGAAGATCGAGGTGCCCAGACGCCAATGGTCCTGCCCTTCGATCTGGTACTGTGTCTGCTGCTGCAGCTTAAGCGCGGGGATGATTTCCCACGGGATCAGCGCCCCGTCGACGACCTTCTTCGACAGCGCCTGCGGCAGTTCCGGCACCGGCATCGCGACCGGCTGCGCGTTCAGCGCCTCGATCACCCAGGCCCCCGTGCGCGACGGCGTGCGCAGCTTCAGGCCCTTCACGTCGGCGGGGCTGTGAACCGGGGTATCCACGGTGTGGATGCCGTTGCCCGCATGGGCGTGCAGGAACATCACTTCGAGGCCCTTGTCCTCGTATTCCTGCTTCAGTTCCTTGTCGAACATGTCGCGCATCGCGAGGTTGGTCGCGGCCGGGTCGTTGTTATAGACCGTCGGCAGCTCGAACACCTCGGTGCGCGGGAAGAGACCCGGCGTGTAGCCGTTGAGCGTCCAGATCAGATCGACCACACCGTCGCGCGCCTGCTGCACGAGTTCCGGCGGGCGACCGCCCAGCGTCATCGCCGGGTAGATGTCGATCTTGACCTTGCCGTTCGACAGCTCTTCGACGCGCTTGGCCCAGGGCTCCAGCATCTGCGTCTGCACCGGCGCCTTGGCGCCAAGGAAATGGTGCAGCTTGAGGGTGATCTCCTGTGCGAAGCTCCCGCTTGCCCAGAGCATGGCTGCGGCGCTCAGGCCCAGCAGTTTCGTAAGTTTCATAGTTATTTCCTCCCTTTGTGCCCCTTGCGCGGGGGCGGTTCGGCCCGTCAGTAAGGCAGGCCCACGTAGTTTTCGGCAAAGCTCTTGCGTGCGGTCTCCGACATCTGGAGATATTCGAACTCCGCGCGCTGCATCCGGCGCTCGAACGCACCCGTTTCCGGGAAATCGTGCAGCATCGAGGTCATCCACCACGAAAAGCGCTCGCATTTCCAGACCCGCGACAACGCCGTCTCGGAATAGGCGTCGAGCCCTTCGGACGTGCCGTGGTTGTAGAACCGATCGAAAGCGCGGTGCAGATAATAGACATCCGAGGCCGCGAGGTTCAGGCCCTTCGCGCCGGTCGGCGGCACGATATGGGCGCTGTCGCCAGCCAGGAACAAACGCCCGTGGCGCATCGGCTCGGAGACGAAGCTGCGCAGCGGCGCAATCGACATCTCCAGCGGCTCGCCGGTGACCAGCGTCTCGGCCACATCGGCCGGGATGCGGGTGCGCAGCTCGTCCCAGAACCGCTCTGCGGGCCAGTCTTCCAGCTTTTCGCTCAGCGGCACCTGCACGTAATAGCGGCTCAGCGTGGGCGAGCGCATCGAACACAGCGCAAAGCCCCGATCATGGGCCGCGTAGATCAGCTCGGGCGCGGCGGGCGGCGTCTCGGACAGAAGGCCAAGCCAGCCGAACGGATAGGCACGCTCGAATTCCTGACGGTGGCTTTCCGGGATCGCCTTGCGCGACGGCCCGTGGAAGCCGTCGCAGCCCGCGACGAAATCAGCGGTCAGGGTCTTCGCTTCGCCCTCATGGGTGAAATGCACTGTGACGCCGTCGCCCTCGATCCCCTCGATTGCCGTTACCTCGGCCTCGTGCAGCACGGTGCCGCCGCGCGCATCGCGGGCGGTGTAGAGGTCCTGCGTCACCTCGGTCTGGCCATAGACCATTACCCCTCGGCCCGTCAGGCTCTTGATGTCTATATTGAGCCGCTCGTCGTGCCACGAGATCTCGACACCGTCGTGGATTTCGCCCTGACGGTCCATTCGCGCGCCCACTTCGGCGGCGCGCAGCAGATCGACGGTGCCCTGTTCGAGCACCCCGGCCCGGATCCGCGACAGCACGTAATCGCGCGAGCGGCGCTCCAGCACGACGCTCTCGATCCCGTGCAGGTCGAGCAATTGCGAAAGCAGCAGCCCGGCCGGGCCACCGCCGATGATGGCGACTTGAGTCTTCATGCGTTTCCTCCGCAAAGGTCATTGCAGCGCTGCGCGAAAGCGCGCGCCTGCGCCGGGGCCTGCCCTGCCGCAAGAAGCGGATCGGTCAGGATGTTCCCGTCGAGTTCGGGATGGGCGGCCAGAAGCGCCGCCACGGGATCGGGTGCGGCCATCGCCTCTTGCACCGCTTTCTTCGCCGCGTTGCGCGGCAGCGTCTTCGCGAGCGTAAAGATCGCGCGCTCGGCATAGGGGCCGAAGCCCGCAGCCTCGAAATTGGCGCGCATCCGGGGGGCGTCGGCCTCGAGCCCTTCCAGCATCTCTCCGGCAAGGCGCAGCGACGCGCCACAGGCCACGAGGATCGGGCGCAGGCTCATCCATTCCAGCGCCCAGGCGGCGCCGTCGCGGAACTGACCATGGAGCGCGGATTCAAACAGGCTCCCCTGCAGATGCGCCGCGTGACGCGCAAGCGCCACCAGCGCCTCGGCGGCCACGGGATTCGATTTATGCGGCATGGTGGACGAGCCCCCCCCCGCGATCCGCACCTCGTTGATCCCCGATTGCGCGAGGGTCACGACATCCGTGCCGATCTTGCCCAGCGACCCGGTCAACAACACCGCCTGCGCACCCAGCCCGGCCATCGCGTCGCGGCGGCTGTGCCACGGCTGATCCTCGGCCTGAAGCCCCAGCGCCTCCGCCATGCGGTTACGTACCGCCTGCGCCTTGTCGCCCAGCGCCGCGTCGGTGCCGACGGCGCCATGTAGCGCGACCCGCCCGGCGCCCTGCATCACCGCCATGCGCGCCGCCGCGTCGATCAGCGGCTGGCCCCAGGACGCGACCAGCGCGCCGAAAGTCACCGGCAAACCGATCTGGCTGCGGGTTCGCCCGGCCATCACCGTCTCGGCCTCGCGCCCGGCCAGTTCACCGGTCACGCGGATCACGCGCCGCAGCCGCGCCGCGATCACGGCGAGCGCCTGCGTCATCAAAAGCGCCGTCGCACTGTCGATGATGTCCTGCGAGGTCGCGCCCCAATGGATCGCCTGCCCGGCCTCTTCCGACAGCTTGGCGCGCAGATCGCTCAGCAGCGCCGGAACCGGCACGCCGTCGCGCGCGGCCCCCTCGGCCAGTGTCGCCGGATCGGGCTGGTAACCGGTCAGCTTCTCGGCGATTTCGGACGCCCCAGCCTCGGACACGACGCCTTCGGCCGCGCAGGCCTCGGCCAGCGCCACTTCGACGCGCACCATCGCCGCCAGCAATGCGGCATCGTCGAGCATCGCACCCAGTTCCGCATCGCCGTAGAGACCGGACCAGAGCGGGCTGTCGAGGGGAGAGAGGCTCATGCGGCCCCCTTCATGGGCAGCGCGAGGATCTCGCGCGCCTGCTGCCATGTGGCAACCGGACGGCCCGCTTTTTCACACAGATCGACCGTGCGCTGGACAAGCGCCGCGTTCGAAGGTGCGAGCGTTTCGCGATCCAGCCGAATGTTGTCCTCCAGACCGGTGCGGCAATGCCCGCCGGTCTCGATGCACCATTGGTTGACGACCACCTGCCCCGGCCCAACGCCTGCCGCGCACCACGTCGCCTCGGGCAGAACGCGGGCACGGGTCTCGCGCATGAAATCGAAGGCCGCGCGGTCGACCGGCATCGCGTTCTTCACGCCCATCACGAATTGCACATGGACATTCGCGGGCAGCCGCCCGTCGCCGACCAGTTTCGCGGCCTGAAAGATGTGGCTGAGATCGAAACACTCGATCTCGGGGCGCACATCGTAGGTCTTCATCTCCGAGGCCAGCCAGTCGACCAGATCCGGAGGGTTCTCATAGACCCGCGTCGGGAAGTTGTTCGACCCGACCGAGAGCGAGGCCATGTCGGGCCGCAAGGGCAGCATCCCGCCGCGCGTCTTGCCCGCGCCGGAGCGCCCACCGGTGGAAAGCTGCACGATCATGCCGGGACAATGTTCATGCAACCCCTCCATCAGTCGTGCGAAGCGGTCGGGATCGGAACTGGGCGAGCCGTCCTCGTTGCGGACGTGGCAATGCGCAATCGTCGCTCCCGCCTCGAACGCGGCCTGCGTGGACTCGATCTGCTCGGAGATCGTGATCGGCACCGCCGGATTGTCGGATTGCTGCGGCACGGAGCCGGTGATCGCGACACATATGATGCAGGGGTCCTGGGTCATGGCTCAGATATCGAAGAAGACGGTTTCGCCCGCACCTTGCAGGCGGATGTCGAAGCGGTATTCGCCCGGGCCGGTCGCCTCGGCGACCATCGTGGCGATCCGGTCGCGATGCTCGATCCGCGCGAGAAGCGGGTCGCCCGAGAGATCGTCCTCGGGGAAATACATCCGGGTGTGCAGCCCGTGATTGATGCCGCGCGCGAAGATCCAGAACGAGATATGCGGCGGCGTCTTGCGGTCGCCCGAAAGCGCAATCGCGCCGGGCTTGATCGTTTCGAAAATGATCTCGCCCGTGCTGAAATCGGCGGGGATACGACCGAAGCCGGAGACCGCCGGATCTGCCCCCTCCTGGCCGGGATAGATCCCGGCGGCATCGGCCTGCCAGGTCTCCACCAGACAATCGCGCAGCGGCAGATCGCCGCCATCGACGACGCGGCAGGTCACCTTGATCCGCTCGCCCTTCGCCTCCGGCCCGGCGATCTCGCGGCCCAGCGTCTCGAAAGGAGCCCCCTCGATGCCGCCCGCCTCGGGAGCGAGCCCGATATGGACGTAAGGCCCTGCCGTCTGCGAGGGCGTCAGGATCGGCTTGTCGAATTTCTGCACCATTACATGCCCTCCGGACGGTTCTCGAAATGGGTCTGGCGGTGGCCGCGCAGCACGATGTCGAAGCGATAGGCGATCGCGTCCATCGGTTTCGTCTCGCTCATGTCGAGCGCCGCCACGAGCCGGTCGAGCGCGGCCTTGTCGGGGATCGTCTGCGCGATCGGGCAGCGTGCGATCAGCGGATCGCCCTCGAAATACATCTGCGAGATCAGACGCTGGCCGAAGCTGTGCCCAAAGATCGAGAAGTGGATGTGGGCCGGGCGCCATTCGTTCGGACCGTTGGGCCACGGATAGGCGCCGGGCTTCACAGTGCGGAACGCGTAGGAGCCGTCCTCGCCCGTGATCGTGCGCCCGCAGCCGCCGAAATCGGGATCGAGCGCCGCCAGATAACCGTCTTTCTTGTGGCGGTAACGCCCGCCCGCATTGGCTTGCCAGATCTCGATCAGCGCGTTCGGGATCGGACGGTTGTTCTCGTCGAGAAGCCGGCCATGCACGATGATCCGCTCGCCAATGGCGCTGGTGCCGGGGCGGGCATAGTTCAGCAGCAGGTCGTTATCGAGCGCGCCGAGCTTCACATGGCCGAAGGTCGGCCCGGTCTCTTCGCTGGGCGAGCTGTCGAAGGCGATCAGCGCGCGCTGCGGGCTGCGCAGCACAGAGGTCTTGTAGGCCGGCGTGAAGAGAGGCGGGTGGATACCGGTCTCGCGGGGGATCAAACGACCGGTCATTGGCCCATCTCCTTCAGCGTTTCCTTGATGATCTTGATCGCGTGATTGGCGCGGGGCACGCCCGCATAGACCGCGACATGCAGCATCGCTTCTCGCAGATCCGAAGGCGTGGCGCCGGTATTGGCGGTGGCGCGGGTATGCATCGCGATTTCCTCGTGATTGCCCTGCGCCGCCAGAAGCGCGATCGTCACGATGGAGCGTTCGCGCGGCGTCAGGTCAGGCCGCGACCAGACCGAGCCCCAGGCGCCCTCGGTGATGAACTCCTGAAAAGGCGCGTCGAACTCGGTCTTGCTCGCATCGGCGCGGTCGACATGGGCGTCGCCCAACACACGGCGGCGCGTTTCCATCCCTGCTTCATATCGCTCAGACAAGCTCGTGCTCCTTCAGAAATTCAGTGATGAGACGCGCGACGTGATCGGGCGCCTCGATTGCGGGAATATGCCCCGCGCCTTCAATCAATTCGGCCCGCGCGCCGGGAATGGCGGCGGCCATTTCCATGACCTGCTCGGGCGGGGTCGCGCCGTCATGGCTGCCCGCGATCACCAGCGTCGGGGCGGAAATCTCGGGCAGAGCGTCGCGCAGATCAGCTCCGGCGAGCGCCTTGCAGCAATTCGCATAGCCCTTGGCATCCGTGCGCGCGACTTCCGTCACCCAGAGCGCGCAGTCGGGATGGGCGCGGAACGCGGGGCCGAACCAGCGCTCGATCACGCCTTCCGCCATCGCGGGCAGACCTTGACTTTCCACCGTGGCGATCCGCTCTGCCCAGCTTTCCTCGGTGCCGATCTTGGCGGCCGTGTTGCTGAGCACCAACGCACGCACCCGCTCGGGGGCGATCCGCGCGATCTCCTGCGCGATCATGCCGCCGATGGAGCAGCCGACGAACACTGCCGCCTCGATACCCAGATGATCGACGACCGCCAGCGCATCCTGCGCCAGATCAGTGATCGTGGGGGCGGCGTCAGAGGTCGCGCTCAGCCCGTGACCGCGCTTGTCCATGCGCACAAGACGATAGCCGGAGAGCGGGGCGACAAGGCCTTCCCACATCCGCAAATCGGTGCCCAGCGAGTTCAGACATATAACCGGGACGCCCTGCGCCGCGCCGTCTTCGCGGTAATGGATATGCCCCCAGTCGCAATTAAGTGCGTGCATCCTCTTCCTCCCGCCATAATCTTTTCTGAAGTTTTCGCTTGAGCCAAATATAAAATGCACGTTAATCCATAACCCCATGGCTATGCATAAAGGTCTCAAGCTCCGTCACATCCGCGCCTTTCTCGACACGATCGAGGCAGGCGGGGTCTCGGCTGCGGCGCGTAAGCAGGGGATTTCACAGCCTGCCTTGTCGAAGACCCTCTCCGAGATGGAGGCGATGCTGGGCGGTGCGCTACTGGAGCGACGCGGGCGGCGGTTGACTGTGACGCCGGCGGGAGAGGCATTTCGCCGCCATGCGATTCAGGCGTTGCAGGAACTGGAGGCCGGCGCGGCTGCGCTCAGCGGCGACGGGATCGGCGACGTGATCAATGTGGGCGCGCTGCCGACGGTGGCGGGCTCGATCTTTCCGGGCGTAGCTCTCGAGTTCAGCCGCGCCCATCCGGGCACGCGGCTCTCGATCAGCACCGGGCCCAACCTGTATCTGCTCGACCGTCTGCGCTCGGGGGCGATCGACCTGATGATCGGACGGATGCCCGCCGCCGCCGACATGCCGGGGCTGCGTTTCGATTTTCTCTACGAGGAAGAGGTCATTCTGGCCGCGCGCGCGGGCCATCCATTCGCGCACCGCCCCGCCCCCGAGGCGCTGCGCCAATGCGACGTGATCCTGCCTACGCGCGGCGCGATCATCCGGCGCATCGTCGACGATTATCTGGGCGCGCAGGGCATCACCGAGCCGCGCTGCCCGATCGAGACCGTGTCGCTCGCGACCGGACTCGGGCTGTTGGAAGGGTCGGATATGCTGTGGTTCATCTCGCGCGGCGTGGTCGCTCGCGAACTGGCCTCGGGGCTTCTGGTGAGCCTGCCGCTGGGCGCGCAGTTCATGTCGGGCGCTGTCGGCTTGACGATGAAGCACGAGATGACCGAGCGCCCCGAGGTCGCCCGGCTGACCGCGATGATGCATGAGGCCGCCCGGTTGCGCGCGGCCACGTCCGGCTGAGGCTTGGCCAAGCCGCCCTGCCCCAGTACGCCAAGCCGCGTGCTGCAGGCTGGACCCCATTTGTGCTATCCGCCATATTGTGAACGATTTTTCATGATTTCTCGCCCCCGAGAGACGCCCGACATGGCCACGATTTCGGGCCCCGCCAAACCGCCGAGATAGGTTACACCAATGCCTGATATCGCCTTGAAAGACCGCCAGATCGCCTGGACTGGGCAGCTCGAACGGATCGGGGCGGATCATGGTTTCTACCGCCGCCTCGATGCCGAGCATAAGGCACTATTCGTCGAGGGCGACGACACGCTGGTCGTGACCTTCGACAATCTCGACGATGCGCGCCAGAAGGTCGAAGAGCGCCTGCCCTGGGGCGTGAATTTCATCAACTCGCAGGGCTGGTCGGCGCTTGGCATCGGGGCGCATGGCTGGACATGGTACCGCGCCGAAGCGGTCTATGATTTCTTCGACGAGATGCGCGAGACCGGATTTTTCGAGCGGTTCCGCCGCGTGGTGTTCTACGGCACCTCGATGGCGGGCTACGCGGCAGCGGCGTTTTCCTCGGCAGCTCCCGGCGCCACGGTGCTCGCACTCTCGCCGCAAGCCAC
The DNA here is from genome assembly GCF_002213225.1 of Thioclava sp. IC9. NCBI lineage: Bacteria > Pseudomonadati > Pseudomonadota > Alphaproteobacteria > Rhodobacterales > Paracoccaceae > Thioclava > Thioclava sp. IC9. The sequence goes on along the minus strand of NZ_NBNX01000001.1, from coordinate 24,192 downwards.
GCTCGACCGCGACGTGACCGGCGGCTGGGAAGGGCGCTATCGCGCGGTCTGGCGGCGCAATTTCACCGATCGCTACGGCTATGCGCCCGATGAGGCCGCACAGGCGGCGCAGATGTGGCTCCTCTACGATCCGACGGTGCGCGAGGATTCGATGCACGCGACCTTGTTCCGCGCGCCCAACGTGACCCGGATCCGCTGTCGACGCTTCGGCCATCGACTGGGGTCATCGCTTACCGCGATGGGCGTTCTGAAACCGATCACGCAACGGGTGGTCGCGGGCGACGCGACCCCGGCGGAGATCTACGCTTTGCTGCGTGCGCGCCGCACCGTGCCCGCCTATCAGAAAACCCTGCTGAAACAGCTTCTCGCGATGAAGCGGCCGCGCCTGACCTATGACTATGCCCATGCGGTGCTGAGATCCTCCCACCCCGCGCGGCGACCGCATTACCGCAAGGCGATGGACGAGATCGCCAAGCAATTCGACTGGCCCAGCTACACCCCGCCTGCCGTCTGAGCGCCGCGAAAGACCCTTCCGAACAGGAGCCTACCCTTGTCCCAATTGCCGACGATCGCAACCCTGTGGATCGGTGACCGCCTGTCCTGGCTCGAACAGCTGAGCCTGAAATCCTTCGTCGATGCGGGCCATGACACCCTGCTCTATTGCTACAACCTGATCCCGAACGCCCCGCCCGGCGTGACGCTGCGCGATGCGCGCGACATATTTCCGGGCGACGAGATCATCCGCCACAAGCGCACGGGAAGCCCGGCTATCCATGCCGATCTGTGGCGGCTGCACCTGATGGAGAAGACCGATTACATCTGGGTCGATGCCGATGTGCTTTGCGTGAAACCCTTCGATTTCACGGATGACTACGTATTCGGGCTCGAGAAACCGCACCTGATCTGCAACGCGGTGATGCGCCTGCCGGCGGAGTCGCAGACCCTGCGCGGGCTGCTGGATTTCGTGGCCGACCCTTACGCGATCGGGCCATGGCTAAAGGAAGAGCAGCAAGAGGAATTGCGGGCAGCCCGCGATCGCGGCGAACCGGTGCATTTCTCCGAGCAGGAATGGGGACTGACCGGCCCGGCCGCGCTGAGCCACTTCCTGCGCGAGACCGGCGAGTGGGACCATGCGCTCTCGCAACAGGCCTTCTATCCGATCTCCTTCAAGGACCGGAACAAGATGATCATGTCGCGCTTCGACGTGGAGGCGGATTTCCTCACCGACGACACCTATGCAGTGCATATGTGGGCGCGTCGGATGAAGCCGCGTCTGGAAGAGGCCGAGAACAACCGCCCCCGCCGCGGAAGCTACATGCACAAGGCGCTGCTGAAACACGGCATCACGCCCTCCGAAGCGCCGATCCCGCCGAAGGTGAAGCCCGTCGACGCCTGACGCAATGGCGCGTCGCCGCGTCGACATCGGCAACGCGCGCGTCCAAGGCGTGGCAGAGGGACATCATGCGCTGCGAGAAACGGATCCGGCCGAGCTGCGCCATATTGCCCGAGCGGTGATTTGCGGCTATCGAACGGACAGGTGCCGGGCACCTGCCGCCTGCAGACAAACGTCACGGTGAAGCCCGGAGCAAGATGACATCTCACCCTCGATGCATTTCGCAGGTGGGCAATGCAGGCACCCTCCCCATTCGAAATGCCTCTGCGGAGGAGTGAGCGATGTCTGTTGGACCCGCTTCGAACACTGTTGAAAACCGCTTCCTGACCCGCCCCGTTGGGCGATTGTTCCTCTCGAATGCGCTCCCCATGGCGGTTGTCATGTCCACCGGGGGGCTGTTGAACGTGATCGACGGCATCTTCGTCGGTCGTTTCATCGGCGCTGAAGCCTTGGCCGCCGTCAGCCTGGGCTTTCCGGTCGTCATGTTGCTCACCGCGCTGACCGCCCTGGGCGGCGGCGGCATGTCGAGCCTGCTCGCCCGCCATCTCGGAGCCGGCGATCGAAGCAAGGCGGGCGCCGTGTTCGCCCGCGCGCACGGCCTGGCGCTCGCGATCAGCGCGGGGTTGATCGCCGCAGCGCTGACTCTCGGCCCGTCCGTCGTCTCCGCCCTCGCCGCCGGGAACGAAGCGGTCGCGGCGGAAACGCGCAGCTACCTGCTGATCCTGATCCTCGGCGCGCCGGTCCAGCTCACCTTGGGGCTGCACGCCGATGCCCTTCGCAACGAAGGACGCGCGGGGCTGATCGCGCTGCTCTCGGTGCTGGTGAACCTGCTGAACATCGCGGCGAACTATGTCGCAATCGTGCTCCTCGGGCTGGGCGTCGCGGGCTCTGCCCTCGGCACCGTGAGCGCGCAGATACTCGGGCTGGCGCTGGTGCTGATCGTGCGGGCGCGCGATCGGGATTTGCTGCCGCTCGGGGCGCTCGTGCAGGCCAGTTGGCTGTCGGGATGGGGGCGGATTCTCGCGCTCGGCCTGCCGCTGTCGCTGACCTTCATCGGGATGGCGCTGGTGAGCAGCACCGTTCTTCTTCTGATCGGCACCACCTCCGCGGATCACGCGAGCTATGTCGCGGCCTATGGTGTGGTGACGCGCATCCTCGGGCTGGCCTTCCTGCCGCAGATGGCGATCGCGCTGACGACGCAGAGCATTACCGGAAACAATGTCGGCGCAGGCCGCATCGCGCGCGCCGGTGCGGCCCTGCGCCTTGCAATTGCTGTCGTGTCTCTCTGGTGTGCCGGTGTGGCGCTGACGTGTCTCGTCGCGGGTGAACCGCTTGGTGCGATGTTTTCGGAAGATCCGCAGGTCACGGCTGCAGTCGCCGCGATCCTGCGACCGATGACGGCGCTCTACGTCTTTACCGGGCCGATCCTCGTTCTCGCCATGCACTTTCAGGCGATGGGCCATCCGCTGCGGACGGCGGTGCTGACACTGGTGAAGCCCTGGTTGTTGGTGCCGGCCCTGCTGGTCCTCATGAATGCGCTGGCCGGTATCGAGGGCCTGTGGTTCGCCTTTCCGATTGCGGATGCAGTTCTGCTTGGCCTCGCGCTGCTTCTGATCAGGCGGGTCCGTCCTATCGCCTCCCTCTCGGCGGCCCCGTCTGCCGAGAAAGCGGCCTGACATCGCCGCTCCCGAGATCGCGTCGGCCGAGGCCGGATGACGCGGCTGCGAACGGACGCGCGCCCCCAACCGGGGCGCGTGTCTGTATGTGACCCGACCTTTCCAAATGCGATCGGCCGGTTCGCCTTCTCGGCCCACCAGTCGGCGACGAGATCGCGTTATCAGCCGTCGGACCGGTGCCAGACGGCGCTGGAAGACGCGGGCCTCAGGTCGGGCGGCGCGGTCTCGAGATAACGCCGGAACTGCCGGACCAATTCGTCGGCGATCACCGGCTTTTCGAATTCCGCGACGATGTTCGGGAACTTGGATCGTTCGAAATTGACGACCTCCGCACCGCTGCCGACGATGACCGCGGGAATCCCGTGCCGTTTCAGCCAGGGAAGCGCTTGGGCAGCGGCGGCTTCGTGCAGCGTGACGTCAATCACCGCCGCCAGAATCCCGCCCGGGCCATACGCCTTCAGCTCACTCACATCGCACGTGGCGCGATGCGCGACGCGGAATCCGGCCTCCTCCAGCACCTGCTCGAGGTCGAGCGCGAGGACTGTTTCACTCGTAAAAAGCACAACAGGGCGAGAACGAACCAGATCGCCTTGATATGTCTCTGCGTTCTTCTGTTCCATGTGTGAAGTCTAGCATGAATCTGACGTTTTCGGTATTCATTTCAATTACATAAACTTAACACCCTCGGCCACTTGACAACTTTGACTGCGAGCAGTTCGCGACCTCCCTGCCCTCAATTGACAAACTTCTCGAAGATACTAACCTTGGGTAAGCTGATTTAAGTTGAGTAAGTTTAGTCGGTCCGGAGGGTTTCATGGCGAACGACCGCGGCAAGCGCCTGACCAGACTCCAGATCATGGTTTCGGACGACGAAATCAAAGCACTGGATGACTGGCGTTTTTCCCAGCGGATGCCGAGCCGTGCTGCCGCCATTCGCGAACTGCTCCGACGCGGCCTCGGGGCCGAAGGCTATATCGGAGAGGCCGGCAAGCAAGGCGATTCCAGCAGTTTCGGCGTCATTGACGTCAACCCTGATCGCCCGACATCGCGGTGATGCGCGCTCGGGCGCTGTCCGTCGTGACGCTCTGCGCGACGAGCCAGTCGCGGAATTTCTTCGCCTTTGCGGAGGCACGCCGGTGAACCTTGATGTAGAAGCACTGCGGTGACACGACGCTTTCCGCCCCGAGCGTGACGAGCTCTCCGGCCTCGATCAGGTGACCCACGAGGCCGTCCCAGCCCAGCAAGGCGCCGATGCCTTCCTTCGCCATCTGCAACCCGATCATGTAATTGTTGACGGTGATCCGTTTGCCGGTCGGCTGCGGGCACCCAAGCTCGGACAGCCAGTCGGGCCATTCGGTCCAGCGATGGCGCTCGCGGGTGATGTGGATCAGCGGGACACGGTGCAGGTCATGCGCGGAGGCGATGCCGTAACGCGCGGCAAAAGCCTCCGAGCCGACCGCGCAGATACGGTCCTGAAAGAGCTGCGTGCAGCTTTCGTCCCCTTCGGGGAACACGCCGTAATGCAGGCTCAGATCGACGGTCGCTTCCAAATCCACCGCGTCGCTCACGATCTGCGAGACGTTAATTTCCGGGTGGGTCAGCCAGAATTCCGTCAATCTCGGGGTGAGCCAAAGCGAACTCACCGCGGTCGAGGCCAGCACCATCACGTCGTCTTCCGCGACGGGCCCGCGCATGTCGCGTACCACGTCGGAAATGGCTTCGAAGCTGCGCTGCACCGCGTTGAACAGATAGGCCCCGGCTTCGGTCAGTTCGACGCCGCGATGCTGGCGGCGGAAAAGCTGCTGGCCAAGCTCCGTCTCGAGCGCCCGAATCTGATGGCTGACGGCCGTCGGGGTCACGTTCAGCTCTGAAGCCGCCGCCTTGAAGCTTAATTTTCGGGCAGCCGCCTCGAAACAATTCAGTGAGCTAAGCGAGGGAAGATCATAGGGGCGCTGCATGATGTCGGTTTCGAACCATTCCATGTCGAAATATGTCTTGGGTGAGTTCAACTCACCCCGGATGAATATTTATGACGTTGAGAGGCACAAAAAAGCAAATTTGAAATGAGGTGAAATCACGCTTGGATAGGAAAGGCCGCGCCCGTGACACCTCCTCTTGCCGATCTGCTCGCACATCGCAAACCCGGATATTCGCTCGACCGGGCCTTCTATACCGACCCGGGCATATTCGAGGCGGATCTCGAGCATATCTTCTATCGCCAGTGGCTCTTCGCCATTCCCGCCTGCCAGCTGGTCAAGACCGGCGACTATGCGCGCCTGAAGATCGGGGCCTATGACGTCGTTCTGGTCAAGGGCAGCGACGGCGAGATCCGGGGCTTTCACAACACCTGTCGTCACCGTGGCTCGATCCTGTGCAAGGCCTCCACGGGCCGCGTGGCCAAGCTGGTCTGCCCCTATCACCAGTGGACCTACGATCTCGATGGCAGCCTGCTCTGGGCGCGCGACATGGGGCCGGATTTCGACCCGGCAGCGCACAGGCTGCGCCCGGTTCAGACCCGCGACCTCTGCGGCCTGATCTATATCTGCCTTGCCGATGACGCCCCCGATTTCGAGGCCTTCGCCGCGATGGCCCACCCCTATCTGGAGGTCCACGACCTGCACCGGGGCAAGGTCGCCTTCACGTCTTCAATCATCGAGGAAGGCAACTGGAAGCTGGTCTGGGAGAACAACCGCGAGTGTTATCACTGCTCGAGCAACCACCCCGAGCTGTGCAACTCCTTCCCGCTCGACCCGGAAGTCGCGGGCGTTTCCCCCGATGGCTCGATCTCGAGCCGGCTGCAGGGGCATTTCGACCGCTGTGAGGCATCCGGCGCCCCGGCGCAGTTCCGTCTGGGCAGCGACGGCCAATACCGCCTCGCGCGGATGCCGCTGCAGGACAACGCCGTCAGCTACACAATGGACGGCCGGGCGGCGGTGCGCCGCCCCCTCGGCCGCGTCGCCCTGCCCGATGCCGGCTCGCTTTTGAAATTCCACTACCCGTCGACCTGGAACCATTTCCTGCCCGACATTTCGCTGACCTTCCGGGTGATGCCGATCAGCCCCACGCAGACCGAGGTCACCACATGCTGGATCGTGGATCGCGATGCGGTCGAGGGGGTCGATTACGATCTGCAACGGCTGACCGAAGTCTGGATCGCCACCAACGATCAGGATCGCGAGATCGTCGAGGACAACCAGCGCGGCATCAATTCGCCGGCCTATACGCCGGGCCCCTACAGCCCGGAATGGGAATCGGGCGTGATCCAGTTCGTCGACTGGTATGCCGCCACCATGACCCGCGCGATTGCCCCGCGCAGCCTCGCAGCGGAGTAGGCTCATGGCAGCAAATGCTCAACCGCTCCTTCAGTTCTGGACCGACGACGAACCGCTGGAATGCGTCAACTTCCTGCCCGAGGCCCCGAATACGGCGAGCTTCACCTTTCGTCCGCCCTCGGGCGCGCTGTTCCACTTCAATGCCGGGCAGTTCGTGACGCTGGAATTGCCGGTGGCGGGCGGCCCGCTGCACCGGACCTTCACGATCTCCTCCTCGCCGTCGCGGCCCACCTCCCTGACAGTCACGGTCAAGGCACAGCCGACCTCGCTCGGCACGCGCTGGATGCTCGACAATCTGCGCCCCGGCATGCGGATCAAGGCGTTGGGGCCTGCGGGGATGTTCTCGAACGTCGTGCATCCGGCGTCGAAATACCTGTTCATCTCGGCAGGCTCCGGCATCACCCCGATGATGTCGATGACGACGCAGCTCTATGATGCGGGCAGCGACCCGGACATCGTCTTCATCAACTGCGCGCGTCGTCCGTCCGAGATCATCTTCCGCGAGCGGCTGGAGCATATGGCCTCGCGCCTGCCCGGCATCGCACTGACATGGGTGGTTGAAGAGCAGGATCCCTACGCGCCCTGGACCGGGATCAAGGGGCAGCTGAACCAGCTCATCCTTGGCCTCGCAGCCCCCGATTACCTCGAGCGCGAAGTGTTCTGCTGCGGCCCCGAGCCCTTCATGCGCGCGGTGCGCGAGGCGCTGACCGGGTTGGGTTTCGACATGGACCACTACCATCAGGAGAGCTTCAACGCGCCGGTCGCCGACCGCCCCGTCGAGCCCGAAGACGACGTGACCCCCGACGAGGATGCCGCCGTCGAGGTCACCTTCGCCAAATCCGGCAAGACCGCGAAGATCAAGGAGACCGAAACCCTGCTCGCCGCCGCGAAAGCTGCGGGCGTGCCGCTGCCGTCCGGCTGCACTTTCGGGGTCTGCGGCACCTGCAAGATCAAGACCAAGGGCGGTCAGGTCCACATGGTCCACAATGGCGGCATCACCGATGACGAGATCGAAGACGGCTACGTCCTCGCCTGCTGCTCGAACCCGATCGGGGATGTCTCGATCGACGCCTGACGCCCCCTGCCCTCAAGACCCGACCTCAAGGAGTCCGCCCATGTCCAGTGATCCGCTTCTGCAACCCTATCAGCTCAAGCATCTGACGCTGAAGAACCGCCTGATGATCACGAGCCACGAGCCCGCCTATCCCGAGGACGGGATGCCGAAGGAGCGTTACCGTGCCTATCACGTCGAGCGGGCCCGCGCGGGCGTGGCGCTCACGATGACGGCGGGCTCTGCCTCCGTCGCCCGCGACAGCCCGCCGGTCTTCAACAACATCCTCGCCTGGAAAGACGAGGTCGTCGGCTGGATGAAAGAGCTGACGGATGCCTGCCACGAGCACGACTGCGCCGTGATGATCCAGCTGACCCATCTCGGACGCCGCACCCGCTGGGACAAGGCAGACTGGCTTCCGGTCGTCTCGCCCAGCCACGAACGCGAAGCCTCGCACAAGGCCTTTCCGAAGAAGGCCGAGGATTGGGACATCTCGCGCATCATCGAGGACTATGCCGACGCCGCCGAACGCATGAAAGCGGCAGGGCTCGACGGGATCGAGCTGCAAGCCTATGGCCACCTGATGGATCAGTTCTGGTCGCCTCTGACGAACGAACTGGACGGGCCTTACGGCGGCAGCCTGGAGAACCGGCTGCGCTTTACCTTCGACACGCTCAAGGCGATCCGCGCGCGGGTGGGCGACGAGTTCATCGTCGGCGTGCGCTACACCGGCGACGAGGATCTGCCCGGCGGCATCACCCGCGAAGAAGGGTTGGAAATCTCGCGGCGGCTGAAAGACAGCGGCATGGTCGATTTCCTCAACGTGGTGAAGGGCCATATCGACACCGAAGCGGGTCTGACCGACGTGATCCCGGTGCAGGGCATGCGCAGCGCGCCGCATCTCGACTTCGCCGGAGAGATCCGCGCCGCCACCCAGTTCCCGACCTTCCACGCCGCCAAGATTCAGGATGTCGCCACCGCGCGGCACGCCATCGCGGAGGGCAAGCTCGACATGGTCGGCATGACCCGCGCCCACATGGCCGACCCCCATATCGTCGCCAAGATCATGCGCGGCGAGGAAGAGCGTATCCGGCCCTGCGTGGGCGCGAATTACTGCCTCGACCGGATCTATCAGGGCGGCATGGCGCTGTGCCTGCACAACCCATCGACCGGGCGCGAACTGGAAATGCCGCATGAGATTACCAAGGCCGACGCGTCGCGCCGGGTGGTCATCGTCGGCGCCGGTCCGGCCGGACTGGAGGCCGCGCGCGTGGCCGCCGAACGCGGCCATGAGGTCATCGTGCACGAGGCCGCCAACGATCCCGGCGGACAAGTACGCCTCACGGCGCAATCCAAGCGCCGCCACGAGATGATCCAGCTGATCCAGTGGCGTTTCGCGGAATGCGCGCGTCTTGGCGTGAGTTTCCGCTTCAACAGCTATGCCGACGCGGACACCATCCGCGCAGAACAGCCCGATGTCGTCGTGATCGCGACCGGCGGGCTGCCGCATACCGAGGTGCTGGCCGCAGGCGATGATCTTGTCCTCTCGTCTTGGGATATCCTGTCGGGTGACGCCCGCCCCGGCAGCAACGTGCTGATCTATGACGACGCTGGCGACTACGCCGCCCTGCAGGCCGCCGAAACCCTCGCCGCCAGCGGTGCCAAGGTCGAGGTCATGACGCGCGACCGCAATTTCTCCTCCGAGGTCATGGCGATGTCCCTGACCCCGTCCTTGCGCGAATTGCAGGCCCGCGACGTGACCTTCACCGTGCTCTGGAAGCTGACGGGCGTGGCGAAGGCCGGCAACGGCCTGGTCGCGACCATCGGCAGCGATTACGGCGACTTCACCCGCGAGCGGCATGTCGATCAGGTCGTCGTCAATCACGGCACCCGACCGCTGGACGATATCTATTTCGATCTGCGCGATGGCTCGAGCAATCAGGGCGAGGTCGATTACGAGGCTCTGATCGCGGGCGAACCGCAGAGGGTCGCGCGGAACCCAGACGGCACCTATCAGCTTTTCCGGATCGGCGACGCGGTCGCGGCGCGCAACACTCACGCCGCAATCTACGACGCGCTGCGGCTGGTGCGGACGGTCTGATGCGCTCGTGACGGCTCGATGGCGCGGGGCCGACAACCCAGACCCTTGCGCATCAAATCCGGGTCTCGCTGACGAGGCGCAGGCCCAGATGCGCGGGCGGGCTTCCGACGGCACAGCCGCCCCGCGCCGGATCTCGCACCAGAAACGGGATAGCTGCGACATGCTCGCCGCCCGCGAAAAAGGCCGCGCAGCGCTTCGGATCGACCGGGCCGCCGCCCTCCCCGCCATAGCAGTCCTGCGTCCATTCCCAGACCGACCCGTCGAGATCGACGATCCCCTCGGCGCTGGTCGAGAAGCTGCCCCGCGGCGACAGCTTGCGCGGCGCGAGACCGCTCGTCAGGTAGGTCGAGGCCCAGGTCAGGTCAGGATCGGTGAAGATCGGGTCTTCCTTCTCTGGCAGCACGTCCTTGGCCATGAACTGCCACTCGGCGATCGTCGGCAGCCGAAATTCGTGACGCGCCTTGCGGTTGATCCAGCCGAGATACTGCTCGACGTCGACATGGCTCAGCCCGGTCGCCGGGGTGGCCTCCGGCGCACTGCCGTGCGGCGCGCGCAAGGCAAGCTCGCAGGCGCCGTCCGCGTGGCAACGGTTCCACTCCGCGACGGTCACCTCGTATTTCTGAACGTAGAGCGCGTGGCCGTCGGGCAGCGTCACCGCCCGCTCGGCCATCTGAGGCACGTAATCGAGATCGGGGCCGCGCAGGAAACCCCACGCGGCCCCGAGGGCGAGGATCGCCGCACCCGCCGCAAGCACCTGACGAAGGGAAAGACGTGGTGCGCGCGAACTGAGCTTGGCGATCATCTCCGGTCTCCTTCGATCAGGTTTCCACCACGTGGGGCGGCATCACCTGCTCCATCAGGGCGTTGTCCCAGGCACCGTCCACCACGAAGTGGGCCGTCGCGCCCAGCAGGGCCGCCTCGATCAGGTTGTGGTTGACGTAGGCATAGACGCCCGGCTGCAGGAAGGTGTACATCGCCGCCCCCGCGCTGCCGCCGCGGATGAACCAGGTCTCCTGATCCTTCTGCGGGGGATTGGCGAATTTGCCGTTCTCCCAGACATAGTCGCCATGACCGCCGATCAGGTGCGGACGGGTGTCGCGGTTCGCCTGATTGTGGATCATCAGAACCGTGTCGCCGACCTTGGCCTTGAACGCGTTCTCGCCCGTCAGAGCCCCGACCGAACCGTTGAACACGGAGTGGGTCGGCGTGAGCGTGCGCATCGCCTCGACACTGTCGGAGAAGTCCTCGCCGGCGACCTCGTAGGTCTTGTAATCGCCGTTCTCGTCCATCGGCAGATAGAAGTCCTGCTCGCCGATATAGGCGATCGTGTCGTAGCGCAGCGGGTTGCCCTCGGCATCCTTGAGCCCGTCACGCGGCAGCACCATCAGCGTGCCGTTCATGCCGTGGGTGACGTGGTAGGGGATCATCGCCCCGCCCGGCGCGCAGTGATAGGTGAACACGCCCGGCCGCGTCGCCTTGAAGCGCAGCACCGTTTCCTCGCCGGGATAGACATGGGTCAGGCCACCGCCGCCCAGCGCGCCCGAGGAGGCGTGGAAGTCGATATTGTGCTCCATCTGCGAGTCGGCGGGGTTGGCGAGGGTCAGTTCGACATAGTCGTCCTGGTGCACGATGATTAGCGGGCCGGGAACCGAGCCGTTATAGGTCAGCGCCCAGATGCTCGCGCCGGTATCCTCGTCCACCGTCAGCAGAACCTCCTTGGTCTCCATCCGGATCTCGACGATTTTCGGGCCACCGGTCGCGACCTGTTCGTGTGCGGGAGCAAAAGGCGGCGCGACCAGCTCCTGGCGGACGCGGGTATAGCCCGACAGGTCCACCTTCGGAGCGGCGACCTGCGCCTCGGCTTCGGCGAGGATGAATTTCGGCGCGGCAGGGCGCGGCGCGACATGGGGCGCCATGCGCTTGGACGGGGTTCCGGCCATCCCGGCCCCTGCGGTCATCGCCGCGGCACCTGCCAGAAGCGACCCGCGCGGCACATTGCGCCGATTGGTTTTCACGAGAGCTGGATTGATAAATTTAGGCATTTTAGCCTCCGATGGTTAAAAGTAGCAGGAAGTTGTCGCGCGTTTCCTGCCGCGGGCGCTCACAGCGCGCCCAATTCCGCTTCGAAGCGTTCCTTGGCTTTCTTCGGCACACGGCCATCGAGGAACCCTTCGGGTGCCTTGGCGTCGCCCACCGAGATCAGCATCACCATGCCCATTGCGTAGTGCGGCTTGCAGCGCACCGCGTAGAGCCCTTCGGTGTCGAGCGTGACCTCGACGTCCTTGTTGACTTTGCCGGCGAAGCCCTCGGCCCCGTCCGGGATCATGCCGTCGATGGTTTCGGCGTTATGGCCCTTGTCGGTGGGAACGAAGCGGATCGTGTCGCCGGGGGCGGCCTTCACGAAGGCCGGTTCGAAGACCATCACGCCCTTTTCGTCCTTGTTGAGCATGTGGACTTCATAGGTCTCGGCGCTTGCCGCCCCGCCCAGAAGGGCGGTCATCGCGAGGGCGGAAATCAGGGTGCGGATCATCTCTTGTCCTTTCCTTGCATCCTTGGATTGCCCTTGGTTTAGCGATCTCCGCGCCGACGTTTTTTGCTCTGGCGCAAATTTCGCGGCGCTTTTCACGAAATCGCGATATTTTTTTCACCCGCCGCTCGCGCGCGCGTGACTTTTCGTATTGGACGTGGCGGGGGCCGTATGTTTAGAGAAGGCATGAGCGCGCCTGCCCCCCGCAAGACCATGCCGCGGCTCGACGAGAGCCTGCTGACGCCGATGCCCCCGTTCTCCCGACTGGAGAAACGGCAAATTCGCGAGATTCTCGATCTCGCCAGCGTACGCCGCTTCGACGAGGGCGTGGCCGTCTTCGAGGAAGGCGCCCCGGCCGAACGGTTCTACATGCTGCTCGACGGCTATATCCGGGTGATGCGGATCACCCCCACGGGCGAGCAGGTGATCGCGCTGCATATCCCCTCGGGGCAGCTGTTCGGGATCGCGCAGGCGATCGGGCGTACCACCTACCCCGCCACTTCGGTCACCGCTTCGGAGGCGATCGTGCTGGGCTGGCCGATGCGGCTCTGGGATCAGTTCGTGGCGCAGTATGACGGCTTCGCGACAGAGACCTACAAGACCGTCGGACAGCGTCTTGGCGAGATGAACAACCGCATCGTCGAGATGGCCACCCAACAGGTCGAGCAGCGGGTCGCCAATTCGCTCCTACGACTGATCAATCAGACCGGGCGCAAGGTCGAGGCCGGAATCGAGATCGATTTCCCGATCACCCGGCAGGATCTCTCGGAGATGACCGGAACGACGCTGCACACGGTCTCGCGGCTGATGAGCGCGTGGGAAAAACAGGGGCTGGTCGCCAGCCGCCGCAAGCGGATCACCGTGACCGATGCGCATCGTCTGGTGCTGATCTGCCGCGGGGAGCTGCCCCCCTCTCGGTAGCTGCCCCGATAGTCGTCTAGGCAGCCGCCTCGATCGCCGCGCCCAGCTCGGCGATGAACCCATCGAGATCGAGGTGATACTCGGTGCAGGCATCGTCGATCGTGTGGAACGGGTTCACCAGACAGCCGACGCAGAGCATCTTGTGACGCATGAACACCTCTATCGTCGCGGGCCATTCGCGCATCAGCGCGTCAAGCGTGACATCCGGGTTCTTCCAGCTGGGTTTTGACATGGCGGGACCTCTCTACCGACCACGCTAATCCCGGCAATCCCATCAAACGTTGTGCTGGCGCAAACTTCCCAGTCGCGAACGCCGCTATCCCTCGGGCCATCGACTGACCCCAAGGGAGGCCCCAATGGCTGAAATCCTGACCAAGTCGCGGGCGCGAAACATCTTTTACGGAGGATCCATTTTCTTCGTGCTGGTGTTCATCGCACTGACCGCGCAGAGCCACTTCTACATCGTGAACAACTCAACCGCCTCCGCCCCGCTGACCGAACAGGTCGCGCGCGGCAAGGCCGTCTGGGAACGCAATTCCTGCATCAACTGCCACACCCTGCATGGCGAAGGTGCCTATTTCGCGCCCGAGGTCGGCAACGTGATGACCCGCTGGGGCGTCGCCGACGATCCGCAGGGCGCCTACGAGACGCTCGACGCCTGGATCGCGGCGCAGCCTTCCGGCATCGAGGGCCGCCGCCAGATGCCGCATTTCGACATCAACGAAGAGGACATGCGCGCACTCGCGGAATTCCTCCGCTGGGCCGATCACACCGACACGCAGGGCTGGCCGCCCAATGATGCGGGCTGAGGAGACAAACAGATGAAATACCAATCCCAATCCGTGGCGAAAGCCTATTTCTACTGCGCGATGCTGTTGTTCGGCGTACAGGTTCTGGGCGGACTTCTGGCTGGCTGGATCTACGTTTCGCCCAACACGCTGTCCGAAGTCCTGCCCTTCAACGTGATCCGGATGATCCACACCAATGCGCTGATCGTCTGGCTGCTGCTGGGCTTCTTCGGCGCGGCCTATTTCCTCGTGCCCGAGGAAAGCGAGCGCGAGATCTTCTCGGTCAAGCTCGCCTATCTGCAACTCGCGATCCTGATGATCGGAACGCTGGGCGCAGTCGGCTCCTATCTCGTCGGTATCCATGGCGGGCGCGAGTTCCTCGAACAGCCCCTCTGGGTGAAGTTCGGCATCCTCGTCGCCGCGGTGATCTTCCTGATCAACATCTCGCTGACGGTGCTGGCGGGTCGCAAGACCGCGATCACCAACGTCCTGCTGATGGGCCTTTGGCTGCTGTCGCTGCTGTGGATCTTCGCCTTCATCAACCCCGACAACCTGTCGCTCGACAAGATGTACTGGTGGATGGTCGTGCACCTCTGGGTCGAGGCGACCTGGGAACTGGTGATGGCCGCGATCCTCGGCTTCCTGATGCTCAAGCTGACGGGCGTGGACCGCGAGGTAGTCGAGAAATGGCTTTATGTCATCGTCGCGACGGCACTGTTCTCCGGTATCCTCGGCACCGGGCACCACTTCTACTGGATCGGCACGCCGGGTTACTGGCAATGGGTGGGCTCGATCTTCTCGACCTTCGAGGTGATCCCGTTCTTCCTGATGATGTCCTTCGCCTTCGTGATGGTCTGGAAGGGCCGCAAGAACCACCCCAACAAGGCAGCGCTCCTGTGGTCGCTGGGCTCGTCCACCGTGGCCTTCTTCGGCGCGGGCGTCTGGGGCTTCCTGCACACGCTGCACGGGGTGAACTTCTACTCCCACGGCACGCAGATCACCGCGGCGCACGGGCACCTCGCCTTCTACGGGGCTTATGTCGCGCTCAACCTCGCGGTCTTCACCTACGCGATGCCGATGCTGCGCGGGCGCGATCCCTACAACCAGGTCCTCAACATGGGCGCGTTCTGGCTGATGACCGGCGGCATGGCCTTCATGACCTTCGTTCTGACCTTCGCAGGCACGATCCAGACCCACATGCAGCGGGTCGTGGGCGACTACTACATGGATGTGCAGGACAGCCTGTCGATCTTCTACCTGATGCGCTTCGGCGCGGGAGCGGCGGTCGTGCTGGGGGCGCTTCTGTTCATCTACTCGCTCGTCGTGGTGCGCCGGCGTGAAGTCATCGCCCCCGGTCCCGCAACCCCCGTGGCAGGAGAATGATGATGTCCCTCGACATGACCAACGACCGCATCCCCTACTACCACCCCACCGGCCGCGAATGTGCCCTGTTCGAGCGCGCGCATGACAACGGTTTGCCCCTTCTTCTGAAGGGGCCGACCGGCTGCGGCAAAACCCGCTTCGTGGAGCATATGGCGGCGCGGCTGAACAAGCCGGTCTACACCGTCGCCTGCCATGACGACCTGTCGGCGGCGGACCTGATCGGGCGCTATCTGCTCAAGGGCGGCGAGACCGAATGGGTCGACGGGCCGCTCACCCGGGCGGTACGCGAAGGGGCGATCTGCTATCTCGACGAGGTGGTGGAGGCGCGCAAGGACGTCACCGTGGTGCTGCACCCGCTCACCGACTCGCGGCGTCGCCTGATCATCGACCGCACCGGCGAGGAGCTGGACGCGCCGGAGGGCTTCATGCTCGTGGCCTCCTACAACCCGGGCTATCAGAGCGTACTCAAGCGGCTCAAACCCTCGACCCGGCAGCGGTTCCTCTCGATCGCCTTCGACTTTCCCGAACCCGATGCGGAAACCCGCGTGATCACCGCCGAGACCGGCCTGCCGGTGGCGCAGGTGGTGCCGCTGGTGCGCCTCGCTGGGCATATCCGCAAGCTCTCGGGCATGGATCTGGAGGAAGGCGTCTCGACCCGGCTTCTGGTCTATGCCGCGCGGCTGATCGGCGCGGGCATCGCGATCGAGGAGGCGCTGGAGACCGCCGTGGTCCAGGCGCTCAGCGACGAGGCGGACGTGCAGCAGGCGCTGCGCGACCTGATCGCCACGATCTACGGCTGAGGAGCACGCCATGAAACTGATGGACCTGATGGAGCCAGAGGAAACCGTAGGCGAAATCTGGCACGATCTGGCCAAGGATATCGGTCGGGACGATCGCCATCCCGACGCCGCGGTCGAGCTGGCTGCGTTGCGCCCCTCGCTCGCGCTGCTGCTGCGCGCGCTTGGCGGCGGTGCAGATGTCGAAATCGTCGAGGCCCCGGCCACCCCGGTCCGTCACCGCCAACCCGTCCGGCGTCGCCTTGGCGCCGGGCGCGAGACCGAGCGCGTCGCCCGCTTCGACGGCGCGCGGCTGCGCCTGCCGCCGGTGATGGATGTCTTCCCCCGATCTGATCTCAACCGCGCGGCCTATTTCTGGCTGACCGCACTGGCTGCGCTCAGCCGCGACGCGATGCCCGATCTGCCCGACGAGACCGACGGCCCGGCGATGGATTGCGCGCAGATCCGTGCCAATGCACGAGCCTGCGATCTGGCCTATCGCCGCTGCATCGGGCTGCGCGCGCCCTACCACGAGATGGCGGCGCTCACCCTCGCACGTCGCCGCAGATTGTCGCGCCCGGCGGCCGAGGCCGCGCTGGAGGCCGCGCTCTGCGACCAGCTTTCCGCCGATGGCACCCCCGCCCCGCTGCCCGAGACGGCGGAGGGCGCACGTGGTTACATGCCGCTTGCCCCGGTGCCGATCTGGCTGCAATTTGCCCCCAACACCGCAGGCCGCAGCGCCGCCTCGGAAGAGGCCGATGCCCCCGCCTCTGCCCCGACCGCGATGGCCAGCACGCAGCGCAAGCATGGCGAGCGCCGCGATCTCGATCAGGCGCGCCGCCGCGACAGCTTCATCATCCACCGCTTCGAGTCGATCCTGTCCTGGGTCGAGGCGCTCAACGTCAATCGCTCGGTCGACGACGATGACGAGGAGAACGCCGCCAAGGCCGCCGAGGATCAGGACCAGATCTCCCTGACGCGGCATGATCGCAAGGCCGCGACGCGGCTGCGGCTGCATCTCGACCTCTCGCCCGCCGAGGCGGAGCACGAGGCGCTGGCGGGCGAGCATGTCTATCCCGAATGGAACCACCGCAGCCGCGCCTACATGGAGGGCCACTGCCGGGTGCTCGACGCGCCCGCGCGGCCCGAAGCCGCGCAAACCTTCCGCGCCGATCCGCGCTATATCCGCGCCGTGCGCCGTCAGTTCGAGGCGCTGCAACCGCGCCGCATCCTGCGGCCGCGCCAGATCGACGGGACCGAGCTGGACCTCGACGCCGTCATCGCGAGCCGCACCGATCTCGCCGCGACCGGGCGGGGCAGCGACCGGATCTGGCAAAGCCTGCGCAAGGTCGAGCGCGACCTCGCCGTGGCCTTCCTGATCGACACCTCGCGCTCCACCGAAGCCGCGATCGGCGAAAGCTGCGTGATCGACATAGCGCGCGAGGCGATGTCCGCGCTGGCCGAGGGGCTGGACGCGGCGGGCGACCGTTTCGCGATCTGGGGTTTCTCGTCGCTCCGCCGCGACCGGGTGTTCCTGACGCGGGTGAAAGGCTTCGACGCCCAGATGGCCCCGCCGATCCACGCCAACATCGCGGCGCTGCGCCCGGGCCATTACACGCGCCTCGGGACCGCGATCCGTCACGTCTCGGCACAGCTCGCGCAGGAAAGCGCGAGCCGCAAGCTGCTGATCGTGCTGACCGACGGCAAGCCCAACGACCTCGACCATTACGAGGGCCAGCACGGCATCGAGGACAGCCACATGGCCGTGCGCGAGGCCCGCCGCGCGGGCCAGAGCCTGCACGGCGTCATCATCGACGAGGACGGGCAGGACTGGTTCGCACGGATCTTCGGGCGCGGCGGCTTCACCCTGCTGCCCCGGCCCGAACGGCTGCTGCGCGCCCTGCCCGACATTTACCGCTCGCTCACACAGGAGACCTGACATGCGTAAACTGACCCTTCTTCTCGCCCTCGCCCCACTCACCGCACAGGCGGCAAGCTTCGATCGCCCTATCCCGCAGGCGCAATCGGCCACCGCCGAGTTCTGGTTCGCGCTGGCGGCGCTCGCGCTCGTCGCGGCGCTTGCGGTGGTGGCGCGGGTGGTCGCCCGGCGATGAGTGCGCGCTGGTCCCCTGCCCGGATCGCGCTGCTGCTCTACCCGTTCGGCTGGGGCGCCTTCGCGGTCAACGTGTTCTTCGCCTCGCTGATCGGGTCGTGGGTCGGGCTGCCGGTCGCGACTCCGGTCGTCTCGCTGGGGCTGGGCGCGGTAGTTGCCGTGCCTGCGACCTACGCCTTCGCATGTCACATCCGACGGCTGATGGACGCCGCCGAAAACTGAAAGGAGCCGATCATGGCCATGTCTTCCGCAGAGCAGATGCGCCGCTGGCAAGGCCCGGCGCTGCTGTCGGGCGGTTTTCGCCCGTTCTTCTTCTTCGGCGCCGTCTGGGCCGCTCTGGCGATGGCGCTCTGGGTGCCGGCACTCACCGGGCTGATCGCGTTGCCGACGCGGCTCGACCCGGTCAGTTGGCACGCCCATGCCTTCCTCTTCGGCTATCTCGGCGCGGCGATCGCGGGCTTTCTGCTGACGGCGGTGCCGAACTGGACCGGACGACTGCCGGTCGTGGGCTGGCCGCTGCTTGGCCTCGTCACGCTCTGGGCGCTCGGGCGGCTGGGGTTGCTGGCCTCGGCGCATCTGCCTTTCGCGCTGGTCGCGTGCATAGATCTCGCATTCCCGCTGGCGCTTGGCGGCGTCGTGCTGCGTGAGATCCTGGCAGGGAAGAACTGGCGCAACCTTCCTGTGTTGGGGCTGCTCGGCGTTTTCACCCTCGCCGACCTTCTGTTCCTGATCGAAGCCGCGCGTGGCGGTTATGCCGCCGACGGCATCGGGATGCGGCTGGGTCTTGCCGCGGTGCTGATGATGGTCGCGCTGATCGGGGGGCGCATCATCCCCTCCTTCACGCGCAACTGGCTGGTCAAGGAGAACCACCCGGCGCGACCCGCCCCCCCGATGCAACGCTTCGACAAGCTCGCGATGCTGGTCGCTGGCGCGGCACTGCTCGCGTGGGTCATTTCGCCAGAGACGCGGCTGACCGCCGCGCTGCTGCTCGCGACCGCCGTGCTGCATCTCGCGCGGCTGTGGCGCTGGAAAGGCGGGCTGACGCTGCGCGCGCCGATCCTTTTCGTTCTCCATCTGGCCTATGCCTGCCTGCCGCTCGGCGCGCTGGCGCTTGGGTTCGCGATCCTGTTTCCCGCCGCCCTCGCCCCCGCGACCGCGATGCACCTGTGGACGGCGGGCGCGCTTGGCGGGATGACGCTGGCGGTGATGAGCCGTGCCTCGCTCGGCCATACCGGTCGCCCGCTGGAGGCCGGCACCGGAACCGTCGCGGTCTATGCAGCCCTCTTCGTCGCGATGATCGCGCGGCTCCTCGCGGGCTGGCTCGCCCTGAGCGCGCTTTATTCGGTCTCCGGCGTGGCGTGGTGCGGTGCTTTCCTCGGCTTCGCGATCCTCTATGCTCCGGTGCTGTGGCAACCCAGACGGAGGGAGCAATGATGTGGCTGGCTTATGGCGGAGTGTTCGCGGCGTTCCTCGCGACCCATTCGATCCCGACACGCCCGACGGTGAGGGCGCGGCTGGTGGCTGCCTTCGGACACGCAGGCTTCGGGCTGGGCTATTCGCTGCTGTCGACGGCAATGCTGCTGATCCTGATCCGCGCCGCCGCATGGCCGGACCCGATTTACCTTTGGCCCACCACCCTTTGGGCGATGGAGGCAACAAAGATCGGGATGGCGCTGGTCTGCATGTGGTTCGCCGTCGCGCTTGGCCATGCCAACCCGTTCTCCTTCGGCGGCAGCCGCCGCAAAAGCTTCGCCCCCGAGCGTCCCGGCCTCGTGCGGCTCACGCGCCACCCGATGCTGCTGGGCCTCGCGAGCTGGGCCGGGCTGCACCTGCTGCCGAACGGCGATCTGGCGCATGTCCTGCTGTTCGGTGCGCTCGGCGGCTTCGCCCTGCTCGGAATGCGCCTGATCGACCGCAAACGCCGCCGGGAGATGGGTCCGGAGGTCTGGGCGGAGACGCTGCGCCGGACGAAAGCGGCGCCCCCCTTCGCGGGGCTTACGCTGGCCGATCTCGGGCGTGCAGCGCTTGGCCTCGTGGCCTATATGGCGCTGCTGCACCTGCATGAATATTTCGCAGGCGTGGCCTTAGTTTAAGCCCAGCGTCAGATGCCATTCGCCTCTGCCTTGAACCGCAGCAGGCGCAGCGCGTTCATCGTGACCAGCACGGTCGCCCCGGTATCTGCCATCACCGCGATCCAGAGACCGGTGAGACCGAGGAGCGTCGTCACCAGAAACACCCCCTTCAGCCCGAGCGCGATGGCGACGTTCTGACGGATGTTAGCCATCGTCGCGCGCGCCAGACGGATCTGCTCGACGACATCGGTGACCCGGTCGCGCAGCAGCGCTCCGTCCGCGGTCTCGAGCGCGACATGGGTGCCCGATCCCATCGCGATGCCGATATGGGCGGTGGCGAGCGCCGGGGCGTCGTTGATGCCATCGCCCACCATCATCACATGCGCATCCCGCGCCAGATCGCGCACTGCCGTCACCTTGTCCTCGGGCAGCAGCCCGGCACGGGCTTCGATGCCCAACCCGTCGGCAATCGCGCGGGCCGTCACCGGATTGTCGCCCGTCAGCATGACCGAGGAGACCCCCATGCGCTTGAGGGTGGAGACCGCCTCGGCCGCATCGGCGCGCGGCTCGTCGCGCAGCGCGATGAGGCCCAGAAGGCGCTCGGGCGTGAAGACGGCGACGACGGTCTTGCCCGCGCTTTCCAGCCGGTGGACGGTGGCGCTGTCGGAGGCGCTGAGCACGCCTGTTTCGGTCGCCAGCCGCGGCGCCCCGACATTCCAGACCGCGCCGTCGATCTCGGCGCGCGCACCACGGCCCGGGATCGCTGTGGCTGCGGTGGCCTGCGGCACCGCGATCCCGCGCGCCTCTGCCCGGGCGAGAACCGCCTGTGCGAGCGGGTGACTGCTGCCGGTCTCGACCGCCGCGGCGGTGGCGAGAAGCTCAGCCTCGGTCCCGTCGAGCGGCAGAAGATCGGTGATCTGCGGCCGGCCCTCGGTCAGCGTACCGGTCTTGTCAAAGGCGACGAGGCTGGTTTTGGCCGCCGTCTCCATTACCGCGCCGCCCTTCATCAACAGCCCGCGGCGCGCCCCGGTCGAGAGCCCGGCGGCGACCGCGGCGGGAACCGAGATCACCAGCGCGCAGGGGCAGCCGATCAACAAGAGCGCGAGGCCGCGATAGATCCACGTCTCCCAGGGCGCGCCGAAAGCCAGCGGCGGCACGATCGCGGCCAGAAGCGCCACGCCCACCACCGCGGGCATGTAGACGCGGCTGAACCGGTCGATGAACCGCTCCACCGGGGCGCGCGCGCTCTCGGCCTCCTCGACGAGGTGCAGGATGCGCGAGATGGTGTTGTCCTCGGCGGCTTTCTCGACACGGATGCGCAGCTCGCCTTCGGTGTTGATCGCGCCCGCGAAGACAGCATCGCCGGGCTCTTTCAGGACTGGCACGCTCTCGCCGGTCACAGGGCTTTCATCGACGCCCGAACTGCCGGAGACGATTGTGCCATCCGCCGGGATGCGATCGCCCGGACGGGCCTGCACGATCTGTCCGATGGCGAGGCTGTCGGCCGGAACTTCGCGGATGCGCTCACCCGTGACCAGCCGCGCGGTCTTCGGCACAAGATCGGCCAGCGCCCGGATCGAGCCGCGGGCGCGCGACGCCGCAAGCCCCTCGAGCATCTCGCCCACCGCGAACAGGAAGACGACGAGCGCGGCTTCCTCGGCAGCACCGACGAAGAGCGCGCCGATCGCGGCGATGCTCATCAGCATTTCGATGGTGAAGGGCATCCGCGCCCGCGCCATCAGGGCGGCGCGCCGCGCCACGGGGGCAACGGCGATCACGGTGACGAGCACGAAGACCCAATGCGCGATCGGGCCGCCGACCAGCAGCTCCACCACCCAGGCCGCGGCCAGCAGAAGCCCGGTCGCGATCAGGTAGCGCCCCTTCGGGGTCGCATACCACGCGGGATCGGCGGGCGGCGTTGGCGCGCTCTCGACCGCAGGTGTCTCATCCGTCTCGCCCGCCGCCGGAAGGGCGCCCTCGGGAAGAACGAAGCCGCCCTTGGGCTTTTCCGGCGCAGCCCCCTTGGCCGAGACGCCGTAGCCGAGGCGGCGGATCGCCTTCTCCACGCTTTCGCGCGAGGTGGTCGCCGTATCGAGCCGTAGCCGCAGACGCTCGTTCATCAGCGTCACCTCGACCCCGTCGACACCGGGCAGAGCCTCGACCGCGCCGCGCACCTTCGCCGCGCAGGCGCCGCAATCCATGCCCGTCACGCGCCATTCCTGAAGGTCTGCTGTCTCGGTCATCTGCTGTCCTCTCGCGTGGTTTTCTCGACAGAGGGGAAGATAGGAGCTACAGCAACTATAGGTTCAAGGGGGAAATCCGCACTCACGCAACCGTGAAGGGAGGTACAGCATGCATACGATCGGAACATTGGCCCGCCGCACCGGAACCAAGGTGCAGACGATCCGCTATTACGAGCAGATCGGCCTGATGCCCGAGCCCGGGCGGACCGAGGGCGGCCAGCGGCGCTACGGCGATTCCGATCTCGACCGGCTCGCCTTCATCCGGCACTCGCGCCAGCTGGGCTTCCCGCTCGAAGCGATCCGCGAATTGCTGGACCTGTCGGACCACCCTGCGCGCGATTGCGGGGCCGCAGATTCGATCGCGCGGCGGCAATTGCGCGAGGTCGAGACCCGGATCGCGCGGCTCGAGGCGCTCAAGCGCGAACTGGAACGGATGATCGGCGAATGTCGGGGCGGGCCGACCTCGGAGTGCCGGGTGCTCGAGGTGCTGCGCGACCATTCGGAATGTCTCGCCGACGACCACGACACGATCGGCTGACGCCGCGGCGCCGCGGTTCGATCTATGGGCCTTCGGGAAGAGGCTGGCCCGGAAAGCCCGAACGCTGCGCGCGTGACGACCCGCCGCGACGAGACGAAAAAAGCTTGAGCCCGACGAGCGCGGCGTGATCGCTCGCTCAGCCCCGCGACGGTTTGTCAACGATTTCAAACGTATCACAATGCGCGCCCCCGAGGAGAGAGGCGCCCTGCAGCCTCCCATATCCGCAGCGGAGCCCCGGCTTGCGCCACCGGTCGCGTACGCTCGCAGGAACATTCTGGATCAGATCTTGTTGTTTTGAAGCTGATTTGATCGATAGGAATAGGAGGCAGACATGGCTGGCGAGAGCGGCAAAACGGTTCAAACTGACATTCCCGCCCGCATGGACCGCTTGCCGTGGTCTCGATTTCACCTGACGATCATCGTCGCGCTCGGCGTCACGTGGATTCTCGACGGCCTCGAAGTCACCCTGAAAGGGGCCGTCTCCAGCGTTCTTCAGGAACCCGAAAGCCTAGGCTTCACGAGTTCGCAGATCGGGATGATCGCGTCGTTCTACATCACCGGCGCGGTTCTTGGCGCGCTCCTGTTCGGCTATCTCACCGACCGTTTCGGGCGCAGGATGTTCTTCTTCATCACGCTCGCCGTCTATCTCGTCGGTGCGCTGCTGACCGCCTTTTCGTGGAACCTGTGGAGCTTCGTCGCCTTCCGGTTCATCACCGGCCTCGGCATCGGCGGCGAATATGCCGCGATCAACTCCACGATCGACGAGATGATCCCGGCGAGGGTGCGCGGCCAGGTCGCGCTCGGCGTGAACGGTTCCTACTGGCTCGGCGCGGCCCTCGGCGCGCTGTCGACGATCGTGCTGC
This sequence comes from Thioclava sp. IC9, assembly GCF_002213225.1. Lineage (NCBI taxonomy): Bacteria > Pseudomonadati > Pseudomonadota > Alphaproteobacteria > Rhodobacterales > Paracoccaceae > Thioclava > Thioclava sp. IC9. The sequence goes on along the minus strand of NZ_NBNX01000001.1, from coordinate 415 downwards.
TCAACCCGGACTACCTCCCGATCGATATCGGCTGGCGTCTGGGCTTCGGTATCGGCGCGGTTCTCGGCGGCATCATCCTCTACATGCGCCGCCATCTGCCGGAGAGCCCGCGCTGGCTCGCCACGCATGACCGGTTGGACAAGGCCGAGGAGGTCGTGAGCGACATCGAGAAGCGCACGAGCGAGCAAACCGGCGAGGAGCTTTCGGAGGTTCCGGACGACGACAAGATCAAGATCCGGCCGCAGAAATCCTTCTCTCTGATGAAGATCGTCAAGGCGATGTTCTCGACGCACCGCAAACGGGCGCTGCTCGGCCTCATCCTGATGAGCTCGCAGGCATTTCTCTACAACGCGATCTTCTTCACCTATGCGCTGGTTCTGTCGAACTTCTTCGACGTGCCCTCGAAGAACACCGG